>NZ_JARHXL010000013.1:0-1362449 GCF_029222565.1 Pantoea sp. Cr_R13 | reverse complement strand
ACGCCCTGCTGGGCAAGCCGGTGACCTTTACGCTGCCGACCGACGGCCTGATGAACGCGCTGAGCCCGCGCTACCTCAACGGCAAAATCACCCGGGTGGCGGTGCGCAGCCAGGAGCTGAGCGGCACCCGCTACGCGGTCTATGAGCTGACGGTTGAGCCGGACCTGTGGCCGATGAAGCGCGACCGCAACCTGCGCATCTTCCAGAGCCAGACGGTGCCGCAGATAGTGCAGACGCTGCTGAAGGAGTACGGGGTCAATGTGGAGACGCGCCTGGCGGGCAGCTACCGGGTGTGGGAATACTGCGTGCAGTATCAGGAGAGCAGCCTGGACTTCATCAGCCGCCTGATGGAGCTGGAGGGGATTTACTACTTCTTCCGCCACGAGGCGGACAGGCATACGCTGGTGCTGTGCGACGCGCCGGACCAGCATCAGGCGTTTCCGGGCTATGAGACCATCGCCTATCACGTCACCCCGTCGGGCGGCGTGGTGACGGAAGAGGGCATCAGCCAGTGGTCGCTGGCGGAGAGCGTGACGCCGGGCATCTACAGCACCGACGACTACGACTTCCGCAAGCCGAACGCGTGGATGCTGCAGGCGCGGCAGAACCCGGCGTCGCCGGTGCCGGGGTCGGTGGACGTCTACGACTGGCCGGGCCATTTTGTCGACCACAGCCACGGCGAGTCCTACGCGCGCATCCGTCAGGAGGTGTGGCAGGCCGAGCACCACAGCGTCAGCGGGTCGGGCACCGCCACCGGCATCGCACCGGGCTTCACCTTCGCCATCATCAACGCGCCGCACTTCAGCGACAACGGCGAGTATCTGGTGACCTCGGCCACCTATGACTTCGCCGAGAACAGTTACGCCAGCGGCGACACCGGCGACAGCCGTCACAACATCAGCTTCACGGTGCTGCCGTCGTCGGTGACGTACCGCACGCCGCCGGAGACGCCGTGGCCGAAAACGCACGGTCCGCAGACGGCGAAGGTGGTGGGGCCGAAAGGCGAGTCGATCTGGACCGACCGCTACGGCCGGGTGAAGGTGAAGTTTCACTGGGACCGGCTGGCAAAGGGTGACGACACCAGCTCCTGCTGGGTGCGCGTCTCCAGCGCGTGGGCCGGTCAGGGGTTCGGCGGCGTGCAGATCCCGCGTGTTAACGACGAAGTGGTGGTGGATTTTATTAATGGCGATCCGGACCGTCCGCTGATTATCGGCCGGGTTTACAACGAGGCGAGCATGCCGCCGTGGGCGCTGCCGGCGGCGGCGACGCAGATGGGTTTTCTGAGCCGGTCAAAGGATGGCACGGCAGATACGGCGAACGCGCTGAGGTTTGAGGACAAGGCGGGTGAGGAACACCTGTGGATTCAGGCACAGAAGAACATGGATACCCATGTTAAAAATGATTCCAGTCATTCAGTCGCCAACAATCACAGTCATTATGCGGGCGGCAATGAGTTCTACCGTGTCGAAACCAATCGCGTCCACGGTGTAAAAGGGGGCGAAGAGCGGCTGACCGGTAAGGGCAAACTCGATGCGGTGGTCGATACCTATGTAGTGGGTTCGGGGACTAAACTCCGCCTGGAATGTGGCGAGAGTGCAATCGAACTGAATGCGAATGGCCAGATTAACATTGTGGGTATGGGCTTCAATATTTTCGTGCAGGGCGATGGTCATATCACCACCTCTGGCGGCAAATTGAACCTGAACACAGATGGCGCAAAACCGGGCACTAGCGCACCGGGCTCCAGTCATAAACAGAACATCAGTCAGGCGGTGGAGAACCTGTTCCCGCCGAAGCAGAAAGGCCAGGCCGCGCCCGCTGCGCCAAAAGCTGCGGCGGCACCGGCGAAAGGGGTGGCAACACTAAAAAATGGTGACAATTTTTCAACCATTTCTCCAATAATATTAAGACATGAAGGGGGCTATGCAAATCGCGCATCTGATAAAGGCGGTCCAACAAACCATGGGATTGCCTGGAATACATGGAAAAAATATTCAAAAGAGGATCTGGGTGTTGAGCCGACGCTAGAAAATCTTAAAAAAATCACTCCAGAACAGGCTGAGATTATTTACAAGAAAAGATATTGGGACCCAAGTGGTTTTAATGACATAAAAGATCCTAAGTTAGCTTTGATGTCCTATGACTGGAGCATTACATCTGGTGGGGCAGGAAAACAGATTCAAAAACTCTTAAATAGTCAATATGGAAAAAGTTTAAATGTTGATGGTGTCATTGGACCTGATACAATTTCAGCTATGAATAGTGTCGAAGATTCAGGTAAACTAACCGATAGCATTGATGAAATCAGAAAGCAATATTATACTAACCTCACTATATCTGATCCTAAAAACTTACCCAATCTTACCGGCTGGATTAATAGGGTTAATGATTGTCTGGATTTTAAAGGTTAATTAAATGAACAAAGTTGGATTTAGCTTAGCGGTGCTGTTGTCAATCTCTTCATCATCCTTGTTTGCTTCAGACGATTTCACCGGTCAATGGAGTGGGCAAGAAAAAAATGATAACGGATCATTATACTCAACGTTAACATTAAAGTTAAAGCAGAAAAATAATAACATAATGGGTAGCTATTGCTATGTTACCAGAAGCGGTAACAAAATAGATTGTCCTGATAATGAACAAAAAAATCTCAAAGGTGTTGCAAACGGAAATAATGCTTTGATTGATTTTAATTCTGCTTTTGGTGGTGTAAAAGGTAAAGCAAGTTTAGAAATTAAAGATAATAAAGTTATATGGAAGTTAATTAAAGATCCTGAGAATGGTGAGTTCTATGCGCCTAAAAATTACACGCTCGATAAAGAAGTAAATCAGGAAAATTTAAAATCAGATATGAAAGTTTTTTCGACATCTGATTTCACCATTACTTTAGTGAATGGTTGTGGAGGGTTTTATACTGTATGTGATAAAGTTAAATACTTTGGCCTGAGAAATAAAGATGGAAAGCAAATTATTCTTGAAGGTAAAACCACGCAGCCTGTTAATTTAAATAAAGCCGACGGAATGGTTTTTAAAAATAACGATGTAGATTATATTGTGCGCTTTAATCCGCTTGCGTTAAAGGTAATGCAGGGGAATAAAACACTTGTAGAGCAAACTGGTAAGTGGGAATGATAATTTTTATTTTTCAAATACGAGGATTTTCCTGCGGATTGAATAATATGTATAAACTTAATTAATAATATGATATTTCTCGGGGAGGTGGTTTTTTATCTCCTCCCTGCACGTAGAATTTAAATTTGAATTTATATTCAGTAAGTTAAATTGCAATTTATTAGTGAGAAACCGAAAGTTTTTTCTTGTTTTTTTTGCTAATCTCGATAAAATTTAACAAATGTAGTTTTTTTGATGGTCTTATATTTGTGTCTGCCCTCATTTTTTTATCTTGCATTGCAAGGGCCGAACCCAGAACGAACTTATACTTTCCAACTCTTAATGATAGCGACTTTTCCGTTCTGCTAAATAGCTATGCTTTCAATCCCGGTGAGACCTGAAGCAACTAAAATTTCGTACGTGCAGGCAAGGCCCTGAGTTCAGCTATGGCCTGAGTCGACCTTTTCAGCGCAGGTTTGAATTATGACAAGTAAATATATTGTTCAAGCACTACGGTTAAAAACGGTGTTTAATATAACTGGTGGAATCATTATTCCACCGTTTTGACAAAGCGCTATACCAATGAAGCTGCTGAATTTTTGAAGTTTTCAGGTGAATAAAGTGAGTTTATTTATTAAGTTGTTTTTTTGGGTTTTTTTTATTGGTAGCTTAACAGGTTTTGCAACAGCCTCTGATACGAAATCGACTTACTCTCAGTATGATGTTCTGGGTAATGTTTCGACTATTTTTAATGACCAGGAAGTCGTTTCAAGTTTAAAATCTGTTTTAGGCAGCGAGTACAATGACTTTAGCCAGAACTTTGATGTTTTTGGTAAGCCTCATATAACAGCGAACGGTGGTATATTCGTTGAGGGCTGGTTAAAAGATCTTTACCTTGAGCAGGCTTCAGCATTTGTTATACAGCCTGACGGTAAAGTCTACGCTGCATGGATACTGCCTGTAGATAATAAAATAAATTATATAAGTAATGACCGTGCAACTAACAAAATGCAGGAAGATATTGCGATCTGGGCGAAGCGTTTCGATAAAAAACAGTCAGCTATTTCGGCTATAAATAAAAAAGAAGTTCAAAAAAACGGCGAGAAAGTTTTCGAGACGCAGAAGTTCAGGATTAGGATAGCGTCGCTTTGCACTACTGATTCGGAGTGTAATGACGTCAGTTATGAAGGTGTAAGAAAATCAGATGGCGCGGTTGTCAGGTTAAGAGGAAAGGCTATGAAAAGTGATTGTGGTCAGGCTTCCTGCACGGTGCTAAGTTATAAATTCCGTAATCATGATGCAACTTATATTATCAACAATGTAATTAGTAATCTTACAGTTGTTGTTAATGAAAAAATCGTACTATCTGAAGGCGGAAAGTGGATAAATATTTCCGAGTAATAAAGTTTCTGTGTGATGGTGCGCCATGTGTGCGCACTGTCACACATGATGTTTGCACATTATTTTAAATGGAATTTTATAAAATGGGATGTCTCATTAATAAACGTAATTTTCAATTATGCGCGCTGCTTTCAGTTGTTTTTTATTTTTATTCTTGTTGTGTAATGGCTGATGATTCCAGTAATGAACTAAAAAGCTCTGACTTTCAGGTAATAATAAATCATCACGGTTTAACTTTAGGTGACGATTGGAACAGTGAAATTCAGAAACAGGTGGGCGCGCAGATAAGCGAAAACTTCGTTGGCGACGTGCCCGCCGGTGACAACAGCTATAAGTACTATCAGCATAAATATGATGGTTTTGAAATCTACACTTCCAACTTGTTTTGGCAAAAAAAACAGCGTGATATCAATAGCTATCTCATTGCACAGATCACCATCAATACGCCTGCAATCAAAACAGCCAGAGGCGTAGAAATCGGTGACAGTCAGGATGTGCTGGTCAGTAAATATGGTCAGGGCACAGTGGATGACAGTGATAATCAGCACTGGTTATATTATGACGCTGATCACAAACGCATGTCATTTCAGTTAGAGCATAAAAAAGTCAGTCATATTATGATGACGATTAATACGGATGATTGAAAGGAGTTCTACGTGATATGTCGCGCGGAATTGAATTATGTTATATCTCTGATGTGATCGTTATTTTTAAAAATGACAGGGTAGTTATGGTTAAAATTTTACCTTTAATAGTATTTTCATTGCCTCTGACCGTGTTTGCCAATAACGCATGCCAGATGTTGAGTGATGCTGCCAACGCAAATGGCGTGCGTTTCGACAATACAGATAATGTCTACAAGGTTGGCGGGTCAGGACGGCTGCAGTTTTATTCTGCGCCTGATAGCCGCTGTGTAGAGAAAGATGTTTTTGTGGTGCCTGGCAATGAATTATATGCTTACGTCGAGTATGGGAACTATTACAGCGTAATGTATGTGGCCAATGACGGAAACCAGGTCAACGGCTGGGTCGAAAAATTCCGATTAGTTGAAACACATACTGGTATCGCACCCGACTATGAGGAAAATAAATAATTAATCCCTCTGCTGTTAATAACATCCCATTTTTACTTCCCCCATATGGATATCTATTATGAATTACCAATTCAATGAGGGCGCCTTTGCGCTTTTTCCTGCTGCCTGGCAGGACACCACCATGAATATTCTCCGCGACGAAGCCAGTGGGCTGGCATGGGTTGTAAGCCGTGGTGTTATTTCTGAGGGCAGTGATGCGGAAAAAGAATTCCAGCGTCAGTGGGACACGTTGCGGAGTCAGATGGGTCACATCCAGCAGAGTGAGTTTGTACGCGTGACGGCGGGTGTAGATAACACCCTACACGCAATTGAAGTTGAAACTATGTTTGACCGTAACGGGCAGGCCGTGTGGCAGAAACAGCTGGCTACGCAGGTGCCGGACTCGAACACCTTAATGATTTTTACGCTCTCCGCGATGCGTCCATTCAATGAAGAAGACGGACAGCGCTGGAGTGCTTTTAAACAAAGCCTGACTCTGAACACGCCACGGAAAGCATAACTTATGGATAATCCTGCGGCCCGCGTGGGCGATGAGATCATTCACTCCAGCATTTTTGCTGATATCACCAGCATTGTGGCAGAAGGTGCGGCGTATGCCGTCATTGGTGCCGCAGTGGGTGCTGCTATCGTCTCGGCAGCGCCCCTGCTGGGTACGGGGGCGGCAGCGGCGAGTGTAGCCGCCGTGGGTAACAGTTGCCTGCTCAGCGGTATTCTTGGCGGTATACTGGCCAATGCCGTGGGTCTGTCACATGAGATCAGTAAAGCGGCCGATGGGCTGGGAAACATGATATTCCCGCCGTCACCCGCCGGTGTGATATCCAGCGGTTCAGACAACGTTTACGTAAATGGTCTTTTAGCCGTACGTGCGGCCGGGATGCTCACGCTCGGCGAGACACCGCCACCGGAACCTCAATCACCGAAGAGCTTTGCCGACTACGGCAGCATGCTGCTCTCTGCGGTGGGTCAGTTTGGCAGTGCAATGTGGCAACCCACGGTCGCCTCCGCCGATGCGGGTACCTCTCCGCTGGAGCAGGACAAAGTAGCCTGTGAAAAACACAGTGCACCGCAATATCTGGCGCAGGGATCGAAAAGTGTCTTTATCAATGGCCAGCCAGCGGTGCGCGCAAAGGATAAAACCACCTGTGATGCCACCGTGAGTGACGATGTGTCCCCCAATGTCATTATTGGTGGTGAAACCGTCACGGTCAGAGAGATCAAAAGTGGCAAGGTGCCAGGCCTGGCCGTGATGATGATCGGCCTTTCCCTCATCCGTGGTCGCCCCAGTCAGATCCTCAAAAACATGCCCTGCGCGCTGGCCGGTGCCGTGGGCGGTATGGCGGCGGACATGGCCATCAACGCGGCTTTCTCGTCGCTGTTCCCGGTTCATGCGGCGACCGGCGTCAAAGTCCTGAATGATGATGCCGAGCGCGATTTTTCCCTTCCCGGACGTTTCCCGCTCAGTTTTCAGCGCAGCTATAACAGCCTGACTCAGCGCGCTGGCCTGTTTGGTCAGGGCTGGGCCACGGTGTTTGACAGTTACCTGACGCTGGAAGGGAATCGGGCAACCTGGTTTGATGACAACGGGCGCGAGCTGAGCTTTGACGTTCCTGGTGAAAAAGAGGTGCTCTACAGCATCAGCGAAGGGTTGATGGTGCGGCGCAACGAATCTGGCGATATCGCCATTGCCGATGACGACGGTGCAGTCTGGCGTCTTTACCGGCGCACGGCTGCTGATCCGCAGGTGCTGCGTCTGGCTTCACTGAGTGATGAGTACGGCAACGCCCTGGAGATGGGCTGGGATGAACAGGCTCGTCTGGTGCGTATCCATGACGCGCCGCTGGCGATTGACGTCACGCTGCACTACGACGACAAACAGCACGCGCGGCGCCCGACATCAGCCAGCCATTTTGATGGCGATCAGCACTGGCCTCTGACGCGCTGGACATACACTGAACAGGGCCAGCTTGCCAGCGTTACTGATGCGGCTGGCGTTGTGTCGCGGCGTTTCCGGTACAACGACGACGGGTTAATGGTCTGGCATCAGCTGCCCGGCGGGCTGGAAAGTGAATATCGCTGGCAGAAGCTGGATCACTGGCGCGTTGTCGAAAACCGCACCAATACCGGTGATGGCTGCCACATGCATTACGATCTTGAGGCGGGCATCACGCGGGTTTCAACCTATGACGGTCAGCAGCGTGAACATCACTGGAATGCTGCGGGCCTCATCACCTGTTTTATCGACGAGCGGGGCGAGAAGTGGCGCTACGAGTGGGATGAAAACGAACTCCTGACTCGCCGCACCGATCCGCTGGGCAACGCGGTGAGCTTCACCTATGACGATCTGGGCAACCGCATTGAAGAGAAAGATGCTGACGGCGGTGTGCAGGCGGTGCAATGGCTGTCCCACCGTTCGCTGCCGACAGTGGTTGCCGGAGCAGATGGTTCTACCACGAAATACTATTACGATCCCCATCATGGCCTTGAGCGCGTCGTTGATGCGCTCGGGCAAAGCACGCTCTATAAACGAGATGAATTCGGACTGGTTGTCGAAGAGATCGACGCAGCGGGTAACAGCTACCGCCGGGAGTTCAACGATGCTGGCCAGGTTATCCGTGAAACCGACTGCTCAGGGCTGACCACGCGCTACCGTTATCATCCGCTGGGCTGGCTCAGTTGTGTCATCGCGCCGGATGGTGAAGAAACCCGTTATCACTATGACGCCGCAGGCCGTCCTCTTCAGCTGGAACGCGCAGAAGGATGGGAAGAGCGGTTGCACTGGAGTGAGAACGGACTGCCGCTGGCCTATGAGTCGGCTGATGGCAAACGCAGTGAGTTCCGTTACGACAACGTCGGGCGACTGATTGCCAGCCGCAATGCAGAGGGAGAGACGGTTCAGCGACGCTGGGACAGCCGCGGCCGGTTGACGGCGCTGCAAAACGAGAACGGAGAACAGTACCAGTTCGAGTGGGGCGCAGATTCTCTGTTGCTGGCTCAGGTCGGGCTGGATGGCGTTGCGACGCGATATGACTATGACGCGGCAGGCCGCACGGTATCACGTACCTTTGCCGCCGGGCATCCTCAGTCCATCACCCATCGCTACCACTGGAGCCGGGCAGGGCAACTGCGGGCGCGGACCACGCCGGAAGGCCAGACGCGTTATCACTACAGCGGTGGCGGCCAGCTGGGTAAAGTGTCGCAGCATCTGCCGCTTTCAGACACCGAGTGGAGCCAGCAGGCCGAGCAGGAGATCACCTTTAAATATGATGCGCTGGGCCGCATTATTGCTGAACAGGGAGAGCAGGGCGAACTGGCGTGGGAGTATGACGCGCTGGGTAACTGCACAGCCTTAACCCTGCCGGATGGTCGCAATCTCAAGCAGCTTTACTACGGTAGCGGTCATTTACTGAGCATCGCGTTAGACAACCTGCCGGTTACCGAGTTTACCCGCGACACACTACACCGGGAACTGAGCCGGACACAGGGCGGCCTGACCATGCGCAGTGAGTATGATCGGTTAGGCAGGCTGCGCCGCCGTGACGTGTTTAAGGGTGACTCACAGCGTCCTGCACCGCGCGTCTGGTCCCGTCGCCGCGACTTCGACTACGGCAACAACCTGATCCGTGAAGAGCGTGACGATAATCCGTTCAGCCAGACATTATGGAACTACGATAATGCCGGCCGGCTGTTGTCACAGGACGGCGCACAGCCGGGTAATGAGCAGTGGCGCTGGGATGGCGCAGGCAACCCGCTGGATCGCCATAGTGCCGCGCATGTGATGCATAACCGTGTCACAGAACTGAACGGTATTCGCTGGCAATATGACGTTCATGGTCGTACCACGGAGAAAGATGACGGGCATACCCGCTGGCGATATCGCTACGATGGTTAGCATCGCCTGACGGACGTCATCAGTGAGCCGCGGGACCGCAATAAGCCGCGCACAAAGGTGAGTTTCCGCTACGATCCGCTAGGACGCCGCATCAGTAAAACCAGCCAGCAAATGTTGCAGGGCAGGCAGTCTGGCAACGCCGTCACGACGCGCTTTGTCTGGGAAGGTTACCGCCTGCTGCAGGAAATCCACGACGGCATTCCGCTGACCTACGTTTACAGCGACAGCCAGAGCTATGAGCCGCTGGCCCGTATTGATGGTGTTGAAAGCCCGGAGATTTACTGGTTCCATAATGCGGCCAACGGGATGCCGGAACTGCTGACTGACGCTGAAGGGCAAAAAGCCTGGGAAGGGATCAACAGCCCGTGGGGCAAGCTGCTGCGCGAGTCCAGCGAAAGAGTTCCGGTGGTGAAGCAGAATCTGCGTATGCAGGGCCAATACCTGGATCGGGAAACCGGACTGCACTACAATCTGTTTCGTTATTATGACCCGGACAGTGGACGGTTTACCCAGCAGGATCCGATAGGGCTGGCGGGCGGGATCAACCTTTACCAGTATGCGCCGAATGCGCTGGGGTGGGTGGATCCGTGGGGGTTGAGTTGTAAAAAAATTCAAGGAAAATATAAAGAGATTGAGAAAAGGCCCCTTGCAGAATCACTCGCTGCTACATTTACAAATAGTGATTACAAAACTGTTATTACAACAGAAGATATTGTCTTATACCGTGTTTATGGAGGACGGGCTGATGTGGGAGGTTCATTCGTCTCAACATCAAGTGCAGGTAGTCGTATTCAAGCAAAAATTGATGCTGCGTTGCTACCTGAATGGAAAAATACAAGACAATACGAAGCTACAATATTGGTACCTAAGGGTACAATAATGCAGATTGGTGAAGTTGCACCTCAAGTAACAAAATCTGGTGCAATCCTTAATGGTAAAGCTGATCAAATAATCCTTCCTCGAGAATGGGATCAGAGTTGGATTTTAAATATTAAGAAAATTAACATGCCATAGGTTTTAATATGAAAAAGAGTGAAGTTATAAAAATTTTGAATGATACTTTATTATTAATAAAATATGAAGCTAACAATTATGGAAAAAATAAGCTTGATGATATTATTAGAAAGTATGAATTGACAATCAAAAAGATAGAGAATGAAAGTCTTGACCACAATGACATCCACAACTCAGTAAAAGCTTATTTGGAAATTTATAATGATTACGATAACCCATTGCTTTTTAAAATGTCAGATGCTGAGAAAGCAGTGTCTACATATCTTAAATTATAGTATTTATAAAGGGTTAAAAGTGGTAGATATCAGATTTAAAGAACATTAATTATAATACTGGTGGATGTCTCTTAAAAGGCGCACTGCCGGGAAATGAGCAGTGGTGCTGGGATGGCGCAGGCAACCCGCTGGATCGCCATAGTGCCGCGCACGTGATGCATAACCGTGTCACAGAACTGAACGGTATCCGCTGGCAATATGACATTCATGGCCGTACCACTGAGAAGGATGATGGTCAGACCCGCTGGCGATATCGCTACGATGGTGAGCATCGCCTGACGGACGTCATCAGCGAGCCACGGGACCGTAATAAGCCGCGCACTAAGGTGAGTTTTCGATACGATCCGCTAGGACGCCGCATCAGTAAAACCAGCCAGCCGCTGTTACAGGGAAGACCGTCTGGCAACGCCGTCACGACGCGCTTTGTGTGGGAAGGTTATCGTCTGCTGCAGGAAATCCACGACGGTACACCGCTGACCTACGTTTACAGCGACAGCCAGAGCTATGAACCGCTGGCCCGTATTGATGGTGTGGAAAGCCCGGAGATTTACTGGTTCCATAACGCGGCCAACGGGATGCCGGAACTGCTGACTGACGCTGAAGGGCAAAAAGCCTGGGAAGGCATCAACAGCCCGTGGGGCAAGCTGCTGCGCGAGTCCAGCCAGCGGATGCCGGTCGTTCAGCAGAATCTGCGTATGCAGGGCCAATACCTGGATCGGGAATCCGGACTGCACTACAATCTGTTTCGTTATTATGACCCGGATAGCGGCCGGTTCACCCAGCAGGACCCGATAGGGCTGGCGGGCGGGATCAACCTTTACCAGTATGCGCCGAATGCGCTGGGATGGGTGGATCCGTGGGGGTTGATGAAGTGTAACAACCCTGCGAAAGAAGCAACGCAGTGGCAGGGACCAGGGAATAAATCTTATCCAGGTGTCGATGTTTATGAGAATACGGTAATAAAAAAAGGTACGATACTTTATGCCCTTCATCCTAATGGAGATCAGTTACCTGCATATACTGTAAGCCATCCTACAGTCAGACAACATAAAGGTGATCCACTTGGCTATCATGAAGCTTTGCAAGTTGAGTTGAACCCAGCATATCCAATGCGTTCAAAGGTGAGAGCTTATTACGTTACAGAAGATATATTTGTAGCCAGAGGGCGTGCTGAAGCTAATCCTAAACATGGAGAAGGGGGAGGGCTGCAGTTCTATATTCCGGAAGAAGCTCGGCTTAAACTGAAACCTGGAAAAGTAATTGACATATGAAAATAATGAATTTAGACGAGTCAAGTGGAGCTTTACATATAGATGGGAGTGAAATAGATCTTTCATCTTACGAGGCTTTTACTAAGTCCTTTTTTTTTAATTCAGTTGATGATCTGACATCAGTTGGAAAATATCGTTTTTTTTTAGAAGACGTCAGTTGGCACGATGAACCATTTACTGTGGAATTCAATCCGGCTGTTTTTTCTTTCAAGGCGCTTGTTTTCCTCACTAGCAAAACCGGTGATTTTTATAAAAGTCTATCTGATTGGGAAAAAAGAGCCAATGTAAAGGCTTTAAAGGAAGAAGAAAAAAGAATGTTTGAATGGATGCTTAATAGATATCCCAATAATTATAAGGGTGAATTAAAAGATCCTCCTTATGGTCATGTTTGGAATTTTGAATGGGGAGAGATAACGGTACAGTCGGAAGAGAGATCATTTAATTGTGGGATATACATTGAGTGGGGCTGATTTTAAATTACCAGTCTTATCAAGGTGTTATTTTATAATTTTTGTGCAATGACATATTAACAAGTTGCCAATATTTATAAGTTGGCTCTATATGATGGATGCGAATGTTCGATAGCGATTTTTTATTCCTTTGCTGCTGGAAGGAATGGCAAGCAGACCTGCTAGCGATATATTCACGATGGCAGGGGCATGGTGAATTCTATTTCAGATGCTAAATAATTTGTTATGATCTTTTTTTGATGGAATTTATGGTTGCTATTTGATGTCATTATTGTAGTGATAATAAATGGAGCATCTAGCATTTTTTTCAATCAAAAAATGATAGGGTTTTTTGTGGGTTGTATGCTTAACGATATATAAAACTGATGTGATAATGACTGGTTTTTCTCTTCAAATTTAATATCTCAAGAAATCTATTTTTACCCTGTTGAGCCTATAAGGAGATAAAATGAACCTGCCAGGAATGAATCCCGAAAATAACTTACCGGGTTATGACATCGCGAGACTAACCGGTTATGGGGCACCCGATTTTGATTTTAAAGCGCTGGGTGCGGCAATGGATTGTACCCGGGAGTTTTATCAGGCTGGCATCATCTATGCAGATGGTGCACAGCGATATCTTGTCCGGCCTGGTCAGCGTCATCCTAATGGCCAAAGTGGTATCGTCACACATCTTATTGTGACCAAAACGCCTAAGCAAGCCACAGCGTCTGATACGGGCAAGTCACTGAGTGAAGCAGTCAGCGCGACCTCAATGGGCACGGAGATTGCCTCGACCGTGCTTTCCTGTGGTGCAATGATTATCACCGCTGGCGTGGCGGTTATCGGTGCTTCAGCAACGCCGATAACGGCTGGCAGTAGCGGCGTGCTTGTCGCCATTGGTTATGCCGGTGCTGCGGCAACAGGTGTGCAGTGTATTAATGGTATCTACCGGGTTTATGATCTCGTCGAAAACGGTGGTGAAAACGTCGCGTGGCTGGACTCTCAGGAGTGGTACGTTGCCACTTCAACGTCTCTTGACCTTATTTCACTTGCCAGTGTGGGTGGTGCATTAAAAGAAGCTCTCGCAACATGGCGAGCGATGAAATCGGTCTCTTCTTTAAAAGCCACGGAGTGGCTCAGGAACTATCCAAGGCAGGACAGGGCGCGGCTTACTGAATTAATCATCAAGGCACAAAACCCGGGTATAACTAATAAAGAGCTCAAAGCCGCCATCCGTGCAGGACTTTATCCAAAACGTTTCCCTGTAGAGCCGGTGCAAAAAGAACTTGTTAAGCAACTCGCACAGGTCGTCACCAGTGCAGCGGCTGTGGCTGGCAGTGCTGTCAGTGGTATCATTGCTGCTCCAGGTAACGTCCCGCGTACCGGACGCTACATCGTGGGAACAATCCAGTCACTGGCGGTAATTTAATGCAATTTTTATCATGGCTTATTGGACGTAATATCACTGAACTCCTGCAACAGGGGCGCGAAATAGATCAGGCAATCGCACGGCAGGATGATTCCATACTTGCCCATTCCACTTCAGAGCTTGAGCGCTATTTTAAACAGCCTTCTGAGTCGCTGCCGCGGCAAAACGGCTTCCCGGTTGCAATCGTGCTGATGCTATTACTGGTTGCATTTGCATTTAATCTGCTGACGTTTCTGCATGCTTTGCCTCCTCTGAGTCCACAGATGCATGCGTTGAGTTTTTTTGTTCCCTCAATTGTTGTTATTGGCGCGATGCTCACGGCCAGTTACCTGCTTGCGCGAGGCCATACAGCGGGTGTGGCGGGACTGGCTTATGTCTGTGCAATATTGCTTATATCGACTGTTTTACTCCTGATCTACAGCGTTGTTACTGCTAGCCACTCGGGCCTGTGGCTGCTTCTGGCACTCGCTGCTTTGATGGGTGCTCGCTGGGTATTGAATGGGCAGGGTTTTGTTCTGTTTGCCATTTACTGCCGGACACAACGCCTAACCAGCGTCGCCCGGCAGCGTCGCATGAAATAACCCGTACGGGTCTGTAGTGCTGTTATCGCGGAATATCCATTCCGCGACTCTCTTCTATTTTCTCTCAAACCTGTCGCTAATGGATTTCGATAATGAGGATAGCCATGCAACATTCAGGTTTCTTTGGCGCGACTTCGATAACGGTAGTTGGTTATTGTCACAGGAAGGTGCGCAGGCAGGTAAGTAACTATGACGCTAGTATGGCGCAGGCAACCTGCTGAATTGCGGGTCCACCCAGCGGAAGTCAGTAGTTCAGCACAACCTGCGTATGCTATATGGCCATGAGGCGGGTGAGAATGATTTTTGGTTGCCTGGTATATACTTCTGGGTGAATCTCAGATGAAATTACAGGTCACATAGCCAGCAAATAAATTGTTTATTAATATAATTTAAGGAAAGGGGTAAATGATGGGTGAAACTATATTTAGTGGCTACGGCATATTTATTACCCAAGAAGATGGGAAGTATTTTATCAACTATGATGCTGGTGGAATTTCTAATAAAGATGTTAAATCTGAGATAAGCGAAGAAGAGTTCAATAAAGCCACGCTATGCGAACAAGACACTTATGAAGTAATCATTCGCACTCAAGTTAGAGATAAAATAAACTGCCAGCAGTGAGCTGATTATTTTTGTGATTTCACTAACTACAAAGGCGGCCAAACTATGTTTCTGGAGTTCGACTTTTCAAATCTACCAGTGGCATTAAGTGCTGGATAAGCCATTTCCTCCCCTTGCCCATATCCCTCCCGCCTGCCCGAACACAATCTTTTTCCTATGACTCACCTTTTTATTTAATCCATTACCTGTGACAAACCCCCCTGAAAAACTCATCCATCATCACTATTCCCTCTGGCTATAACCTGCCGTTATACCCTCCTGCTAAACAAGCATTCGTCACCTTTCAGAACGCATGAAATAGTGGTTTCAGAACCTGATCTTTTGGCTGAAACGAGAGACAACATGCTAATCCCACAACCCTATTTACTCTTTCTTGGCGATGTTACCGATCCCCTCGCGGCAAAAACGGCGCGCGGCGTTCATATCTGGCGGCCGGAGCAGTGCGTTGGTGAAATTAAACTGCCGGGCTGCACGGTCAGTCTGGGTCTGGATGAACTGGATATTCCCGACGCCAAAGCACGCGGCGCAAAAACGCTGGTGCTGGGCACGGCGAATGCCGGCGGCTATCTGCCTGCACACTGGCTGGAAACGATTAAAAGTGCCATTCAGGCAGGCATGAATGTGGCCAGTGGTCTGCACCATCGGCTGGTGGACGAACCGGAACTGGTCGCGCTTGCGCAGGTTGCTGGTGTTGAGCTGTTTGACCTGCGTCATATGCGTCCAGCGCTTAATGTTGGCAGCGGTAAGAAACGCTCAGGTAAGCGTATCCTGACCGTGGGTACGGACTGCTCAGTGGGCAAGATGTACACCTCTCTGGCGCTGGAAGCGGCGATGCGCGCGCGCGGTATGAAAGCCGATTTTCGTGCCACGGGGCAGACCGGCATTCTGGTTGCAGGGGAGGGTATTGCTGTGGATGCGGTCATCGCTGACTTTATTGCCGGTGCGGCAGAAGCGTTGTCACCGGCGAATGACGAGGACCACTGGGATATCGTTGAAGGTCAGGGCTCTCTGTTCCATCCGTCCTATGCGGGCGTGAGTATGGGGCTGATGCACGGTGCGCAACCGCACTGGCTGGTGATGTGCCATGAAATGGGACGTCCTCATATGCGTCATTTGCCACACCAGCCCATGGTCAGCCTGCAGGCGTGCGTTGAAGCCAATCTGCGTGCCGCGCAGGTGACCAGTGAGTCCGTCCAGCTTGCTGGCTTTGCTATCAACACCTCCAATTACAGTGAAGAAGAGGCGCTCGCTTATTGCGCTGAAATCAGCGCTGAGTTCGGCTTACCGGCCACGGATCCTGTGCGTTTTGGTATTGATGGGATCGCCGCACTGCTTCAGGAGCGTGGCTGAAATGCGACAGTTGCAGATTGATGTGGTGGAGCTGCCGCTGGCCCGACCTTTTGCTATCGCACGTGGTACCCGAACCGCCGTGACGGTCATCCGGGTCACACTGGAGCAGGATGGGTTCATCGGGCAGGGCGAATGTACCCCGACGGCGCGTTACGATGAGTCGCCGGAGAGCGTTCAGACTATGCTCGAAGCCGTTCGTACTGAGGTAGAGTCGGGCCTGAGCCGTCATGATCTGCAACACCGTTTACCCGCCGGTTCAGCGCGCAACGTGCTGGACTGTGCGCTGTGGCGACTTGATTCTGCCCGGGCGAATCAGACGCTGTGGCAAATGAGTACGTGCTCTCAGCCTGAGTCAGTCATTACGGCAGAAACCCTTAGCCTGGATACGCAGGAAAATATGGCTCTTGCAGCGGCGGATGCCGTGTTCCGTGGCGCCATCCTGCTCAAAATTAAGCTCGACCGCAGTGAGATTCTGGAAAAAGTGGCGGCAATTCGTGCGGCGGCACCGCATGCCACGCTCATTATTGATGCCAATGAAGCCTGGTCGGGGCTGGACCTTGAAAGCCTGCTGGTGGCATTGAAAGCCTTCAATATTGCGATGGTCGAGCAACCGCTTCCCGCCGGACAGGATCATGACCTGCAACGCTTTAAGCATCCCATACCGGTCTGTGCAGATGAAAGCTGCCATACACGGGCGGATATTGCCGGATTACGCGATCGTTACGAAATGATCAATATCAAGCTGGATAAGTGCGGTGGCCTGACGGAAGCGCTGGCGATGGCGGATGAAGCCCGGACGCTGAATATGCGCATCATGGTCGGTTGCATGCTGGGCTCGTCACTGGCCATGGAAGCGGCATTGCCCGTCGCGGTTAACGCAGAGTTCGTCGATCTGGATGGCCCCATCTGGCTTGCCGCCGACAGTTCTCCTTTTTTGAGCTACTCCGAAGGCCGTATCTGGCTATAACTCTGCGAGGCGACGATGACGGACACAGAACGTACTTCCCCTGCAACCCGCGCTGCCTTGCCATCCCCCGTGCTGGCGATTCAGGATCTCAGCGTCTCGTTTCATGGACGCAGCGGTGAAAATCAGGCACTCAAAGGCATCAGTTTTGCCATTCATCCCGGTGAAATTGTCGCTGTCGTGGGCGAAAGCGGCTCCGGTAAATCGGTCACGTCGCTGGCTGTGATGGGCCTGCTGGCAAATAACGGCCGAATCGATCGCGGCAGTATGCAGTTTTGCGACCGGAGCGGAAACGTGCATGCGTTAGAAACGCTGGATGACGCTCAGCGCCGCACACTGCGTGGCCGTGAAATGGCGATGATCTTTCAGGAGCCCATGACGTCGCTGAATCCGGTGCTGCGCGTTGATGATCAGCTTACGGAGGCATTACGCGATCACCATCTGTGTGACAAAAAGCAGGCCCATGCGCGCGTGCGTGAACTGCTGCGCCAGGTGCGAATCGCCGATGTGGATCGCGTCATGAAAAGCTATCCGCACTCGCTGTCAGGCGGCATGCGGCAGCGTGTGATGATTGCGCAGGCCCTTGCCTGTGACCCGCAACTCCTGATTGCTGATGAGCCGACCACTGCGCTGGATGTCACCGTGCAGGCGCGCATTCTTCATATTCTTCGTGACCTGCAACGCGAGAAACAGATGGCGGTGCTGTTTATCACCCATGATATGGGCGTGGTAGCGGAAATTGCCGATCGCGTGGTGGTCATGCTGCGTGGCGAAGTGGTCGAGCAGGGAACCGTATCTGAAATTTTTGCGGCCCCGAAGCACGCTTATACTCAGGCGTTACTGGCGGCAGTGCCAAAACTCGGCGATATGCGGGAACACACGTGGCCGCAACGCTTTCCTCTGCCGGGTGCGGGCGAGGCTGTGCAAAGCGAACAGCAAACCGCTCGGTATGACGTTGCGCCGCTGCTGGATGTGCGCGGCCTGAAAGTCTATTACCCAATCCGCAGCGGCATCTTTTCAAGCCTTACGCATCATGTGCATGCAGTGGAACAGATTGATTTCAGCCTGTGGCCAGGTGAAACCCTGGCGATCGTAGGTGAAAGCGGCTGCGGCAAATCGACAACCGGACGGGCGCTAATGCGCCTCATCAACAGTGACGCTGAAAGCATTCATTTTGAAGGAAAGGAAATTTCTGACCTGAAAGAGGCCGCGTTCCAGCCGCTGCGCCGTGAAATCCAGATGGTGTTTCAGGATCCTTATGCCTCACTGAATCCCCGCCTGACAGTGGGTTTTACCATTGCCGAGCCGTTACTGTTACATGGCATGGTCTCTTCACTGGAACAGGCTTCCCCACAGATTGATGCGCTGCTGAAGAGCGTCGGTCTCCTGCCAGAGCACGCGCGTCGTTATCCGCACGAATTTTCGGGTGGTCAGCGTCAGCGTATTGCCATTGCCCGCGCTATGGCGCTGAAACCGAAAGTCATTATTGCGGATGAGGCGGTATCGGCCTTGGATGTCTCAATTCAGGCGCAGGTGGTCAATCTGATGATGGACCTGCAGCAGCAAACGGGCGTGGCATGGATTTTCATCTCTCACGATATGGCGGTCGTGGAGCGTATTGCGAATCGCGTCGCGGTGATGTACCTCGGCCAGATTGTGGAGCTGGGACCACGTCAGTCGGTCTTTAATCAGCCGCAACATCCCTATACCCAACGTCTGCTGGCCTCCGTGCCGGTTGCCGATCCAGAGAACCGTCAGCCCCGTCTTTTCGATGACAGCGAAATTCCCTCGCCGTTGCGTAAGGTGGGTGAAACGGTCACTAAACCCCGTTATCGCCAGGTTGCGCCCCAGCACTGGGTCGCTGACGGCATTGCATTGTAATTATCATCAACGACCAGGAGAATCTATGAAAACGCTGTTTCGCCGTACTTCGCTAGCCCTCGCATTGACGACGACGCTGGTCATGACGGCGCAGGCACAGGATCTGCGCATTTCAATGTATGCCGATATCACGGGGCTGGATCCACATGACACCTCTGATAATGTCAGCTACTCGGTGCAGAGCGGCATCTTCGAGCGGTTGTTCCAGTTTGATCCCGCGATGAAGCTGCAGCCCTGGCTGGCGACCGGTTATACCTCTAATGACAGTGCCACCGAATTTACGCTGACGCTGCGCAAAGGCGTCACTTTCCAGGACGGTACCCCGTTTGATGCCGAAGCCGTCAAAGCGAACCTTGATCGTCTGGCAGATCAGAAAAAAGGGCTGAAGCGTAATAGCCTCTACAAAATGATCGATAAGGTCACGGTGCTGGCACCCGACCAGGTAAAAATCGATCTGAATCAGTCGTTCGGGGCCTTTATCAACACGCTGGCGCATCCTTCGGCGGTGATGTGGAGTCCATCCATTCTTAAGCAATACCCGGACGAAGCGCAGTTGCGACTGCATCCGGTCGGCACCGGTCCGTTTAAATTTGTTAACTGGACACCGGGCAAAGCAGTCACGCTGGCGAAGTATGACGGTTACTGGCAGAAGGGATGGCCTAAAGTTGACCATGTCATCTTCTCGCCGAGTCCGGAAGATGCGACACGCGTCGCCGCATTAAAATCGGGGCAGGTGGATGCCATCTGGCCCCTGCCTTCAGACCTGATCGCCGCCGTAAAACAGGACAGCCATCTCTCCATTCAGCGCGATCCGAGCATTTATCTCTATTACATGGCGATCAACACGCAGCACAAGCCGCTGGCGGATGTTCGGGTGCGTCAGGCCATCAACTATGCGATTGACCGTAATCTGTGGCTGAAAGTGGCCTTTGCCGGTCTGGGTAAACCTGCCACATCCGCTATACCGGAAGGCGTACAGTTCTATCAGAAACAAACCGATCCTGAGTACAGTTATGCGCCGGATAAGGCAAAAGCCCTGCTGAAAGCGGCAGGCTATCCGAATGGTCTGGATCTTAAGCTCTGGGTGACCAACGCCACGGCCAGCGTCCGTGCCGCTCAGGTGCTGAAAGCGCAACTGGCCACGGCAGGGATTCGGGCCACGGTAACGCCTATGGATTCTGGCACGCGCAACGCTAAGTTGTGGGGCGTACAGGACCCGAAAAAGGCCGAGTTTGACCTCTATTATGGCGGCTGGTCGACCTCAACAGGTGATGCCGACTGGGCGCTGCGTCCGCTGTTTGCCACCGAATCCTGGGTGCCGACCTCCTATAACGTCTCCTACTTCAGTAATCCTGACGCAGACAAAGCGATTGCTGCCGGGCTGGCGACGGCCGATCCGGCAAAGCGTGGCATCGCCTATGCACAGGCGCAAAAAGTCTTGTGGAAAGAAGCACCGGTGGCGTTCCTTGGTACGCCAGACAACCTGGTGGGCAAGCGCAGCACCCTGAGCGGCGTTTCAATGCTGCCTGATGGCAATTTCCTGTTCACTCAGGCGTCCTTTAAATAAGACCGTTCTTCTCTCGTCACCACTCCGGAACGGGGCGGAGACGTGAGGAGGCTAGTCACACCTCATTTCAGGGAATGGCATGTTTGCATACATCATTCGCCGATTACTGGAGATGATCCCGGTTTTGCTGGTGGTCTCGTTGCTGGTATTTGGTTTTATCAAGCTCATGCCGGGCGACCCGGCGCGCGCTTATGCCGGACCGGATGCGCCCATTGAGGCTATCGAGGCGGCGCGTCAGCATCTCGGGCTTAACGATCCGCTGCCGCAGCAGTACCTCCACTGGATCGGCAGCCTGTTGCAGGGCGATCTGGGCACCACTTATCGCACTCAGCAACCGGTGCGGGAGGTGATCCAACAGGGCTTTATGCCGACGCTGTGGCTGGCCTTAGCAGGTTTTACCTGGTCCGTTATTCTCGGGTTGTTATTTGGCGTGATGGCGGCCCTGAAACGGGGAAGATGGCAGGACTGGACGCTGATGAGCGTGGCGGTAGGCGGTATTTCGATGCCCGCCTTCTGGCTGGGGCTGTTGCTTATTCAGTTCGTCGCGATGCCTTTTGGGCTGTTTTCGGTCAGCGGTTTTAACCAGGCCAGCGATATTGTACTGCCCGCTATCACGCTGGGTGCGTCGGTTGCGGCGGTCATGGCGCGCTTTACCCGTTCGGCCTTTCTTGAGGTGGCGCAGGAAGATTACGTGCGCACAGCCAAAGCCAAAGGACTGCGTAACCGGCTGGTAACGTGGAAACATGTAATGCGCAATGCGCTCATTCCGGTGATTACCATGCTGGGTCTGCAGTTCGGATTTCTGCTGGGTGGATCCATCGTCGTCGAGAGTGTTTTCAACTGGCCAGGGTTAGGCTGGTTACTGATTGAGTCGATCAAAGCGCAGGATCAGCCGGTGATTCAGGCACTCGTGATGCTGTTTGTGTTTGAATTTATTGTGATTAATCTGCTGGTCGATCTGCTTTACGCGTTGGTCAATCCGGCCATTCGTCTGCGACAGGAGCCGAAATGAGTAGTCAATCGCTGACTGACAACCCGCCTCAGATCATTCGTTCGCCGTGGCGCGATTTCCTGCATGCCTTCGTGCGTAACCCTCTGGCACTCGTCTCAGGCGGCTTTGTGCTGCTGTTGATTGTAGTGGCGATCTTTGCACCCTGGCTGGCGCCCTGGGATCCCATGGCCCCGGACTGGATGGCGTTATCGTCACCGCCAACGGCGGCACACTGGATGGGGACTGATGAACTGGGGCGCGACCTGCTCAGTCGTATTATTTATGGCGCGCGTATCTCGCTCTATATCGGCGTGCTGTCGGTGACGATCGGCATGCTGGTCGGGGTCATGCTCGGGTTACTGGCGGGCTATTACGGCGGCTGGGCCGATATGCTGATCATGCGCGGTGCCGACGTCTTATTCGCGTTTCCCGGCATGTTGCTGGCCATTGCGGTGGTGGCGCTGCTGGGGACGGGCCTGAACAATGTCATTATCGCGGTCGCGGTATTCAGCGTGCCGGTATTTACCCGCATCGTGCGGGCATCGACGCTCTCTCTGAAGCAGGCTGCCTATGTTGAAGCCGTACGCTGTGCCGGTGCGCCAGACCGCGTGATTATTCTGCGGCATATTCTGCCCGGCACGCTCTCCAGCGTAATTGTCTATTTTACCATGCGCATTGGTACCAGTATTCTGACTGCGGCGGGCCTGAGTTTTATCGGACTGGGTCCGGAGCCAGACGTGCCGGAATGGGGCAATATTCTGGCGATGAGCCGCAGCATGATGATGGCCGGATCCTGGCACATGAGCGTATTTCCAGGGCTGGCGATTTTTATCACCGTGCTGGCATTCAATCTGCTTGGCGACGCGTTGCGCGATACACTCGATCCCAAACTCAAAGGCTGACGATGGATTACCAACAACTGCAGCGTGACCTGCTGCTTGATCGCTGGCGTGACCTGCGTCAGCTTGGGCAGCCGCGAAGCGCCTGCGGACCTACTAATCGCATCAGCGATGTTGCGGGCGTGCGTGTCGGACATTACACGCTGAATGAAGGCGAAAAGCAGACTGGCGTCACCGCTATCCTGCCGCCGGGCGATAATCTGTTTCTCACGCCGCTGCCGTGTGGGGCTGAGGTGCTGAACGGCTTTGCGAAACCCGTCGGACTGGTTCAGATAGAGGAACTTGGCGTGCTTCAGACGCCGATTCTGCTCAGTAACACGCTGGCGGTTGGCTCGCTGTTTACCGCGCTGGTGCGCGATGCCATCCGTCATAACCCGGAACTGGCCCGGACGTTGCCCACGGTGAATCCACTGGTGCTGGAGTGCAACGATGGCTGGCTGAATGATATCCAGGCGCTGGCAATCAGTGAGGATATGGCTAAGGCGGCGCTGCAGACGGCCTCCGCAGACTTCGCGCGTGGCAGCGTCGGCGCGGGACGCGGGATGAGCTGTTTCAGTCTGAAAGGGGGCATCGGAACCGCCTCACGGGTAATTCCTTCACTGAACGCCACGCTTGGCGTGCTGGTATTGGCCAATTTCGGCGCGCTGGAGGCACTCACACTGGATGGCGTCCGGGCGGGCGAGATGATTGCGCCGCTGCTCGCCGGAGAGGCGCCGCAGCGTGATGCCGGCTCTGTCATCATCATCATGGCAACAGATGCCCCGCTGGACACACGGCAGCTAAAGCGCATCGCGAAGCGAGCCGGTGCCGGTCTTGGAAGGCTGGGCAGTTACTGGGGACACGGCTCGGGCGATATTGCCGTGGCGTTTTCCACGCAACCGCTGCCACTGCCGCCACAGGACGACACGCTGGAGCCGCTGTTTGCTGCCGCAGCGGATGCAACGGAACAGGCTGTACTCGATGCCTTGTTGAGCGCAGAGGCTGTTACTGGCTTTCGCGGTCATCATCGTCCCTCACTGACGCAGATTCTGGATAAATTAACCTCATGAAAATTTTTATCTCGGCCGACATTGAAGGTATCGCGGGGGTCATGCGCCCGGAGCAATGTTCACCCGGCCACCCGGAGCATCAGATCGCCCGTGGTCTGATGGAGCAGGAAGTGAATGCCGCGATTGCGGGTGCGTTTGCGGGTGGGGCAACCGAAGTGGTGGTTGCAGACAGCCATGCTCAGATGACCAATTTGCGTGCGGAAAATATCGATCCCCGCGCCCGACTGGTGCAGGGCAAACCCCGCTGCCTGTCGATGGTGGAGGGGATAGAACAGCAGACGTTCGACGGGCTGTTTCTGGTGGGATTTCACAGCGCAGCAGGTGAATCCGGCGTACTGGCGCATACCATTAACGGTCGGGCCTTCTGGCGTATCCATATTCATGGTCTGGTGATGGGCGAAACCGATATTTATGCTGCCGCCGCTGCTGAACAGGGCACGCCATTGCTGCTGGTCACGGGTGACGATCAGTTACAGAACTGGATAGCGGAATATTACTCAGCGGTCGATTACGTCTGTGTAAAGCGCGCCATTTCGCATACCTGCGCGGAATCGGTCAGTCCGCAGGCGGCCCAACGAGCGATCGCTACCGCGGCAAGTACCGCACTGCAACATCGCCCTCAGGTGAGTACGACCCGCCTGACGGCACCTTACACGATGCGGCTTCAGGCCACTAAACCTGTGCTGGCCGATCTGTTCAGTCTGATTCCCGGCGTCACGCGCCTTGATGCCGTTACCGTGGCGTATCAGGCGGAGAAAATGGAAACGTTGATCAGCTTACTCAGTGCATTCTCCTATCTGGCGAGTACGCAGTCGTAGCAACTTTATGCCGGGGCTGCACTGGTTTTGCGGTACAGTTTTTGCAGCAGCATAATGATTGCTCTCACTCTCCGCCGGTGCAGCTGGCTGGAGAGGCCTCCGTGTCCGGTATTCCATCCAGGGTAAATCATCATGCGGCTCCGCCATATAGAGGTCTTTCAGGCCATCGTACAGACCGGCAGCATCAGCGCAGCGGCGCGCCTGCTGAATGTGTCGCAGCCGAATATCAGCCGTGTGCTGAATCACGCTGAACAGCAGCTGGGATTTGCGCTGTTTGAGCGACGGCTACAGGGAATGAGTGTCACGGCAGAAGGGCGACGTCTGCTGCCTGAAATAGAAGATCTCTGTCAGCGCCTGCAATCCATTACCCAGCTCACCGAACAGCTGCGGCGTGGCGAAGGGCAACTCGTTCGCGTTGGCGCCGCTCACGCGTTTGGTCAGATGGTGATGGCTCCCGCGCTGGTCACCTGGCGGCAACAGATGGCCTCGGTCAGTGTGGAACTGGTCACCGAGCACTTCAGTACCTTATGCCAGATGATTCTGGAGAATCAGCTCGATTTCGCGCTGGTCTTTGGTCAGCAGGTCGATGCGGATCTCCTGGCCGAGCCTCTGTTTCAGTCCTCCATGGTGGCGCTGCTACCGCTCACTCATCACTGGCATGAACCCGTTACGCTGGAGTGGTTGTGCAACAATAATTTACTGATGATGCAGGCGCAGGATCCGCTTGGACGCGTACTTCATCGTGCGCTGCGCGATAAAAAACTGAACCCCGCCGTGTCGTTGTCGATTAAAACCTATTCTGTCATTGCGGATATGGTGCTGGCAGGCGGCGGCATGGGCGTCGTGGATCTCTTCACCGCCTGCCGCTATGCCGAACAGTTAAAACTGCTGCCCATAGCACAACCTCTGCCGTTTGAAGTGATGCTGATCAGCCGCCGTGACCAGCCTCAGTCGCAGTCCACTCTGCAGCTTAAGCAGGTTATTCGAAACAGACTGTGGGAAATCGCCCGGCAGTGTGAGGCGCAGTTTATCCGTGGCTGAACAGGTGCCGTTTCAGGTGAAGAGAAGGAGAAGAGGGTGCGCTCAGGTAGCTTCAGATTCTTTTGGCGGCTTTTGCAGAAGAAAAGCGAAGCTAAAACAGTAAACTTTTAGGCCATGATCCCGGCGTTGCGGGAATATGCTGACAGACACTACTGTAAGAGCGTTAAAAAGAAAAACCCACGCCAGTGCGTGGGTCTTAGCGAGTCTGTCAGGTTTTATGGGGTTGCTAAAACCGCATGAAAAAAATCAGACGTTAAACAGGAAGTTCATCACATCGCCATCTTTCACGATGTACTCTTTACCTTCTGAACGCATCTTGCCGGCTTCTTTCGCACCTTGCTCGCCTTTATAAGCGATAAAGTCTTCAAACGCGATGGTCTGGGCGCGGATAAAGCCTTTCTCAAAGTCGGTATGGATTTTACCGGCTGCCTGTGGGGCTGTTGCGCCAACCGGGATGGTCCATGCACGCACTTCTTTCACGCCAGCGGTGAAGTAGGTCTGCAGGTTCAGCAACGAGTAACCGGCGCGGATCACGCGGTTCAGGCCCGGCTCTTCCAGTCCCAATTCGGCCATGAACTCGTCACGATCTTCATCTTCCAGCTCAGCAATGTCAGATTCAACAGCGGCACACACAGGCACCACCACGGAACCTTCTGCTTCGGCGATAGCGCGCACCTGATCCAGGTACGGGTTGTTCTCGAAACCATCTTCATTGACGTTAGCAATGTACATGGTGGGTTTCAGGGTCAGGAAGCTCAGATAGCGGATTGCCGCTTTGTCGTCTGCATCCAGATCCAGTGAACGCAGCATGCCTGCTTCAGAAAGATGCGGCAGGCATTTTTCCAGTGCAGCCAGCTCGGCTTTGGCATCTTTGTCACCGCCTTTGGCTTTCTTCTGCACACGCTGAATCGCACGTTCACAGGTCTCAAGATCGGACAGGGCCAGTTCGGTGTTGATCACATCAATATCTTCAGCCGGGTTCACTTTACCCGCCACGTGGATGATGTTGTCGTTTTCAAAGCAACGCACCACGTGGCCGATCGCTTCGGTTTCGCGGATGTTGGTCAGGAACTGGTTGCCCAGGCCTTCACCTTTTGACGCGCCTTTCACCAGACCCGCGATATCGACGAATTCCATGGTAGTCGGCACCACGCGCTGTGGCTTAACAATCTCAGAAAGCTGGTCGAGACGCAGGTCAGGCATTGGCACCACACCGGTGTTTGGCTCAATGGTGCAGAAAGGGAAGTTAGCCGCTTCGATGCCCGCTTTGGTCAGCGCGTTGAACAGAGTGGATTTACCGACGTTCGGCAGGCCCACGATACCGCATTTGAATCCCATGGTTCGATACCCTTTATAACTGGATGGACAGCACGTCAGGCGACGGACTGTCGGAGACGAATAGAAAAATTTCGCGCATTATACACGGAATCACGACGATTCGGGCGTTTAAGCAGGCTTGAAGGCGTGCAGCCGGTTCATCGCCTTGATGCGATCCTCTTTCAGCCACAGTTCGGTGCAGCGCACCGCTTCATCAATGGCATCATCAATCAGCTTCTGCTCACTGACAGGCGGCTTGCCCAGCACAAATCCGGTTACCTTATTGCGATCGCCGGGATGGCCGATGCCGATGCGGAGCCGATGAAAATTGTTGTTGTTGCCCAGTTTGCTGATGATGTCTTTCAGACCGTTGTGACCGCCATGCCCGCCGCCCTGCTTGAATTTCGCCACGCCGGGTGGCAGATCAAGTTCATCGTGTGCCACCAGAATCTCTTCTGGCGCGATGCGATAAAAGGTCGCCATCGCCGCCACCGCTTTACCGCTCAGGTTCATAAAGGTGGTTGGCACCAGCAGGCGCACATCCTCTCCGGCGATCATCAGGCGGGCCGTGTAGCCGTAGAATTTGCCTTCCTCTTTCAGTGACTGATTGTGGCGCTCAGCCAGCAGATCCAGATACCAGGCACCCGCATTGTGGCGCGTGGCGGCATATTCAGCGCCCGGATTGGCAAGGCCCACAATCAGTTTAATGCTGCTCACAATGATTATCCTGCTGTTATTGCGAAAGGGCGTTAGTTTACTTCGCCACAGCCAGGATGACAAAGCACAAGAGCCGAAATGGTTCAGTGAAGTGATTAATCATTTTCTATCTAAATCAACAGGCTGGACTCAGGGCCAGGGAATGCTTTATGACTGATGTGTGATCCAGTCCGCAACGTAATCTTTACCCATTGCCTAAACTTATGGCACTTAACATTGTGTGCGGTCATTTTCTCATAAGGATGGGGGTGCAGCATGAAATACCAACACTGCCGTGTAGCAGGTAACAGCTTGATGGTACTGGGATTAGTGACAATGGTGCTGGGCGTCGGCTTCTCAATTATTAATCAGCTCCCCTCACTTGATCTGCCACAACTTCTGGCTCAGGGAGCGATTTTAGGCATCTTTATTGGTGCGCTGCTGTGGCTGGTGGGCGCCGGTCTGAGTGGTCGTGAAAAGGTAGAAGATCGTTATTACTGGCTGCGTCACTATGATAAACGCTGCCGCAGATCGCACAACTCACATCATTAAGTGAGTTCAGCCGTGACCGGATGCTGCGCAGTGCAGTTCCGGCCACTTGCCTTCGCGTGATAAAGCGCCGCATCCGCCAGTGCCAGTAAATCCTCAAAGCCCTGATGCGGTTGGGTCAGCGTTGCGAATCCAATGCTGACTGAATAGGTAATCTCATTGGGCTGTGACGCACATACCGCCAGTCGTGTCGCTTCACACCAGGCTTCCGTCTCCTTTGCTCCGGCCGGGATTATCGCCGCAAACTCCTCTCCACCCAGCCTTGCAAAGCGCCCGTCAGCAGGCATCAGCTCTCTGACAATGCCGCAAAAGTGGATCAAAATCTGGTCACCCTGCTGATGTCCGTACCGATCATTAATGCTCTTGAAGTGATCAAGATCGAACAGGATTGCACTATAAGGCCAGTTCTGACGGCGGCAACGCGCCACAATTTTCTCTGCTTCGTTAAATAAAGCACGGCGATTCCAGGCGCTGGTCAGCGGATCGTGCAGGGAAGTGTGTTTCAACACGCTCTGCATCCGCTCATTCACCATGGCGAGTATGGTAAACGTCAGGCCAATGACAAACAGAATGGATTCCAGAATCACGTAAACTGAGAAGTCCGATCCGCCAATGGCGCCATGCTTCGTACTGGCGATGGCGCTATCCAGAAAAATGCGCGCCAGATGAAACAGCAGGTGAATCCACAGCAGCAACTGTGCAGGCCAGAAAGTCGCTTTTAGCGAGTCGTGAGCCAGCCAGACCAGTTGAATAAATGCAGCGGTATAGGCCATGCAGGCGATACACAGCACAAATACTCGCCTGGGTAAGCTGTAATAGAACGCCGGAAAGCAGCAGAGGATTGCCCAGAGCAGCGCGCCCAGCAGCCAGTGGGTACCGATGGGTTTGCCACTCAAGCGCCGCAACGCATTTAACAATCCGCCATAAGCCAGCATCACTAAAACATTGCCCATCGCAACTGGCAGAAAATGCAGACCACTGCTGCGCAGGCTACTTAAGAACACGGAAATCAGGGTAAATATCAGCGACAGGCAGGTGAAGCCCAGAACGCGGTCATACTGCGATCCAATCCAGGCAAAAACCATGATGATGCTCAGAAATCCCAGCACATAAAGCTCGCAAATAAATAAGGTATAAATATCGAGGTTCATGAGGGCCGGGTTCTTATGAAAATTGCGTTGCAAATTACCACTTAACGGCATCGGGCAGAAGCGGGGAACGCAGCGTTTTACTAAAAGAGTGAGTGGCGTTGAAAATAGGGGATAGTGGGGAAATTTATCGCGGAAAAATCAGAAAAAGAAGCGCGTTAGTCGGGCGACGGGCTGGCTTAAAAAAAACCGGGCACAGGGCCCGGTTCCGCGAAGAATTAATGCTCGAACATCGCCGAGATCGATTCTTCGTTACTGATGCGGCGAATCGCTTCGGCCAGCATGCCAGATAAGGTCAGCGTGCGCACATTCGGCAGTGACTTAATCTCGTCAGAGAGTGGGATGGTATCGCAGACGATCACCTGGTCCAGAACAGATTTACGCAGGTTTTCAACCGCATTGCCGGAGAAGATCGGGTGCGTCGCGTAAGCAAACACGCGTTTAGCACCACGCTCTTTCAGCGCTTCAGCCGCTTTGCACAGCGTGCCGCCGGTGTCGATCATGTCGTCGACCAGCACACAGTCGCGGCCAGCAACGTCACCAATAATGTGCATCACCTGAGAAACGTTCGCGCGAGGGCGGCGTTTATCAATGATAGCCATATCGGTGTCGTTCAGCAGTTTAGCGATAGCACGGGCACGTACTACGCCACCAATATCGGGAGAAACAACAATCGGGTTTTCCAGACCGATCTGCATCATATCTTCCAGCAGGATCGGACTGCCAAATACGTTATCAACCGGGACGTCGAAGAAGCCCTGGATCTGCTCGGCGTGCAGGTCAACCGTCAGAACACGGTCAACACCGACGCTGGAAAGGAAGTCTGCCACTACTTTTGCGGTGATTGGCACACGCGCGGAACGCACGCGGCGATCCTGACGGGCATAACCAAAGTAGGGAATGACTGCGGTAATACGACCAGCAGAAGCACGACGCAGCGCGTCGACCATCACAACCAGTTCCATCAGATTATCGTTGGTGGGAGCACAGGTGGACTGGATGATGAAAATATCACCACCGCGTACATTTTCGTTAATCTGTACGCTCACTTCACCATCACTGAAACGTCCTACAGCGGCGTCTCCCAGGCTGGTGTAAAGGCGGTTGGCAATACGTTGTGCTAGTTCCGGGGTGGCGTTACCAGCAAATAGCTTCATATCAGGCACGAGAAGAACCTCAGGCTTTGCGTCCAGAGAATGAACGGCATGACGGTAACCGGCGCGTACAGTCATGTGCGTTCACACGGGTGTGTTGATGCGAAACGTGCAGTGTCTGGAACGTGGTGACACTGTCACGCAATCGCTAATCGCCTCGCAGGGTACGCTGTAGCGGCGAAACGTTTACGCCCCGGGCTACAAATCCGCGCACCCCATTCGGGGCAAGCTCCAGCACCTGACGGGCAGCAGACTCAGTGTCGAATTCAGCAAACACACAAGCGCCCGTGCCAGTCAGGCGTGACGGCGCGTATTCTAGCAGCCAGGAAACAAGCTCATCAACCTTACGAAAACGTTTTCTTACCACTGCTTCACAATCATTGGTGAAGGGTGCAGCTAAAAGCGTCGATAAACTGCGCGATGGGGTATCACGCGTCAGTTCGGGGTCGTTGAATACCACTGGTGTGCTGATGTTCACGCCGGGATGAGCGACAAGATACCACTTTTCTTCCGGCTCTGCGGGCTGAAGTTGTTCACCCACTCCCTGCGCAAAGGCCGCGAAGCCGTGCACAAATACCGGCACATCCGCGCCCAGCTTCACGCCAATTGCTGCCAGCTCATCCGGTGTGAAGCCGGTTTGCCACAGATGATTCAGCGCCACCAGTACGGTTGCAGCATCCGATGAACCCCCACCGAGGCCGCCCCCCATGGGCAGATGCTTCTCAATGGCGATCTGTGCGCCAGCACGATCAGGCAGGGAATGTTTATTCAGGGCTGCCTGTTTCAGCCTATTTGCGGCGCGCACAATCAGGTTATCTGCATCCGCGACGCCTTCAACCGGCGTTAACAGCTGAATGGAATCGCTGTCGTCAACGGTAATCTGCAACTGGTCACCGTAATCCAGAAACTGAAACAGCGTCTGCAGGTTGTGATAGCCGTCGGGGCGACGGCCAGTGATGTAGAGAAAAAGATTCAGTTTTGCCGGGGCAGGCCAGTGGGTGATCATTGAACGGTCCAGCCGTCCATACGCAGTTTAATTCGCTGATCACCCTCTTTCAGCTCCAGGCTGGACGGCAGCGGTGGGGTAACTTTGCTATCGTAGCCCGCAATAGACACCTGCCAGTTCTGGCCGTCGCGGCTGTAGTTCAGGCTGCGTAGCTGATAGCTCTCGTTAAGCTGATAATCGGTGGCATCGCCAGGCAGACCCATCATCCACTGGCGCAGGTTTGCCAGCGGGATGTTCATGCCGGTCAGCTGCGAAATCATCTTCTGCGCATCATTGCTGACGTAACGCTTGCCTTTGTTGTCGACGATCTGCACCACCGAGCCCTGTGCATCAAGCTGCAGTTCGGTACTGCCCAGTGGATTGGTCAGCAGCAGGCGATACCGATCAGGCGCGGTCTGTTGCCAGTTGAAGCGGGCATAGACTTTCTGCTTGTCAGAGAGGTAGGCAAAGGCACCGCGGGTCTGATAGTGCGTAACCTTTGAGACCGCCTGCTGATGCTGTTGCCACTGTGGCGCGGTAACGCTGGGGCCCGGGCCTTGCGGTTTGTTGACGCTACAGGCCGCCAGCAGGACGCTGGCAAGGGGCAAAAGGCGCAACAGATTGCGTGGTGTATTAAGCATCAAGTGGTCATCTCCTCGGACACATGTATTTTTCGTAACGGATAACGCTAACCGTCCCGGTTTTAACCGTCAATGCTGTTATGCAGCAAATTGCGCACGATCGGGTTAATCTTATTACAGTCATAGCCTTTGTATGGCTTTTCTTGATCTGCCGCATCTTGTAGAATGCGCATCACAAAACCCTGACATTATTGGGACATCCCAACAAAAACCGCCATGACGCTGCTCGCTCTCGGAATCAATCACAAGACAGCCCCCATTGCTCTGCGCGAACGCGTCTCGTTCGGGCCGGAGACGCTTGAGCAGGCGTTAAACAGCCTGTTATCACAGCCAATGGTGCAGAGCGGCGTGGTGTTGTCCACCTGTAACCGGACTGAACTCTACCTGAGTGTAGAGCAACAGGCCGATTTACAGGCGCGTCTGGTGAGCTGGTTATGTAATTATCATCAGCTGGATGAAGAGGATGTACGCAACAGCCTCTACTGGCATCAGGATAACGAGGCGGTCAGCCACCTGATGCGCGTCGCCAGCGGACTCGACTCTCTGGTACTCGGTGAACCCCAGATCCTCGGTCAGGTAAAAAAAGCGTTTGCTGACTCCTCGCGCGGCCAGGCACTGAGCAGTGAACTGGAGCGCATGTTCCAGAAAACCTTCTCTGTGGCCAAACGCGTGCGCACAGAAACGGATATCGGTGCTAACGCGGTCTCGGTGGCGTTTGCCGCCTGTACGCTGGCCCGCCAGATCTTCGAATCTCTCTCTTCCGTCAATGTACTGCTGGTCGGCGCAGGCGAAACCATTGAGCTGGTGGCGCGTCATCTGCGTGAGCATCAGGTCAAAAATCTCATCATCGCCAACCGTACCCGCGAGCGCGCTGAAACGCTGGCGGCGGAAGTGGGTGCGGAAGTGATCACGCTGGCGGAGATCGATGCTCGTCTGGCTGAAGCCGACATCATTATTTCGTCAACCTCCAGTCCGTTACCGATTATCGGCAAGGGAATGATGGAGCGCGCCCTGAAAGCGCGCCGTAACAAACCGATGCTGCTGGTCGATATTGCGGTGCCGCGCGACGTAGAGCCGGAGGTGGGCGATCTGCCTAACGCTTATCTTTACAGCGTGGATGACCTGCAGGCGATCATCGAACAGAACCTGGCGCAGCGAAAAGCGGCCGCGGTTCAGGCCGAAAGCATCGTGGTTCAGGAAAGCAGCGAATTCATGGCGTGGCTGCGCTCACAGGGCGCGGTGAATACGATCCGTGAATATCGTTCTCAGGCGGATGAAATCCGCGCTGAGCTGGAAGGCCGTGCGCTGCAGGCGCTGCAGCAGGGTGCCGATCCGCAGAAAGTCATGCAGGAACTGGCGCACAAGCTGACCAACCGTTTAATACATGCTCCAACCAAATCACTTCAGCAGGCCGCCCGCGATGGCGATAATGAACGCCTGCAGATTTTACGCGACAGCCTGGGTCTCGATTAGGCACACCGCTGTCGCCACCTGTTACGGGAATCCCACATTTAAATGAAGACCTCTATAGTTGCCAAACTGGAAGCCCTGCAGGAGCGCCACGAAGAAGTGGAAGCGATGCTGGGCGATGCTGGCGTGATCGCCGATCAGGAGCGTTTCCGTGCGCTGTCACGCGAATATGCCCAACTGACCGATGTGACCCGTTGCTTCCGCGACTGGCAGCAGGTACAGGAAGATATCGAAACGGCGCAGCAGATGCTCGACGACCCTGAAATGCGTGATATGGCGCAGGAAGAGTTGCAGGAAGCGCGTGAGAAAAACGACGTGCTGGAGCAGCAGTTGCAGGTTCTGTTACTGCCGAAAGATCCCGATGATGAGCGCGCCTGCTTTATTGAAGTCCGCGCCGGGACCGGCGGCGACGAAGCCGCGATCTTCGCCGGCGATTTGTTCCGTATGTACAGCCGCTATGCCGAAGCGCGTCGCTGGCGCGTTGAAATCATCAGCGCCAACGAAGGCGAGCATGGCGGTTACAAAGAAGTCATTGCTCGCGTGACCGGCGACGGTGCCTATGGGCGCCTGAAGTTTGAGTCAGGCGGCCACCGCGTGCAGCGTGTACCGGAGACCGAATCTCAGGGCCGTATTCATACCTCAGCTTGTACCGTTGCCGTGATGCCGGAAATCCCGGAAGCGGAACTGCCGGAGATCAATGCCGGTGACCTGAAAATCGATACTTTCCGTTCCTCTGGTGCAGGCGGTCAGCACGTAAACACCACCGACTCCGCGATTCGTATTACCCACCTGCCAACCGGCATCGTGGTGGAGTGCCAGGACGAACGTTCACAGCATAAAAACAAAGCCAAAGCGCTGGCGGTGCTGGGTTCGCGTATTCACGCGGCAGAGATGGCCCGCCGTCACGCCGCCGAAGCCAGCACCCGCCGCAACCTGCTGGGCAGCGGCGATCGCTCTGACCGCAACCGTACCTATAACTTCCCGCAGGGCCGCGTGACCGATCACCGTATCAACCTGACGATCTACCGTCTGGATGAAGTGATGGAAGGCAAACTTGATAGCCTGATCGAGCCGATTGTGCAGGAATACCAGGCGGATCAGCTGGCGGCGCTGGCTGGTCAGGATTAATGGATTTTCGTCACTGGCTGAAACAGGCGGTTGCCACGCTGTGTGGTGGTGACAGTCCGAAGCGTGACGCAGAGATCCTGTTGGGTTACGTGACCGGCAAGTCACGCAGCTGGTTAATTGCCTTTGATGAAACGGTGCTCAGCGATGAACAGCTGGCGCAGCTGAATAGCCTGCTGGCGCGTCGTGCCCGGGGTGAACCGGTGGCGCATCTGGTGGGCGAGCGCGAGTTCTGGTCTCTGCCCTTGCGCGTCACTGACGCCACGCTGATTCCGCGTCCGGATACCGAACTGCTGGTTGAACAGGCGCTGGCGCATCTGCCCGCGACACCTTCGACCATTCTGGATATGGGCACCGGCACCGGAGCGATTGCGCTGGCACTGGCCAGCGAGCGCCCCGACTGTCAGGTGACCGGTGTGGATCGCATTCAGGCTGCCGTTGAGCTGGCAGGCAGTAATGCGCAGCAGCTCAGCCTCAGCAACACTCGCTTTCTGCTCAGTCACTGGTTCCAGGCACTCACGCCGCAGTGCTTTAATCTCATCGTCAGCAATCCGCCCTATATTGATGCCAGCGATAGTCATCTGGAGCAGGGTGACGTGCGTTTCGAACCGCGCAGCGCGCTGGTGGCCGATGAGGCGGGACTGGCGGATCTGCGCACGCTGATCGAGCAGGCACCCGCGTGGTTGTTAACCGGCGGCTGGCTGTTGCTGGAGCATGGCTGGCAGCAGGGCGAGGCGGTGGCTACGCTGATGCGGCAGAATGGCTATCACGCCGTTGAAACCGTCAACGATTACGGTGGCAATCCGCGAGTCACCTTAGGTCAGTTCCCCTAATAAAAGCGCTTTAAAAAGGATTTGTAATGGTCGCCTTTTATCCTCTGATTAAAAATCTGCACATCTTAACCGTCGTGCTGACCGTGACACTGTTTCTGCTGCGGTTTTACTGGCTGCGCTGTGGTTCGGCAATGATGACGAAACGCTGGGTCCGCATTCTGCCGCACATTAATGACACGCTGTTACTGGTGACCGGCGTCTCGCTGGTGATGATTACCCACTTCTATCCCTTCACGCCGCAAGGAAGCTGGCTGACGGAGAAGCTTTTAGCGGTTATCATCTACATCGCCTTAGGATTTGTGGCATTGAGTCGTCGTCCACGCACTGATCGCACCCGCTGGATCGCTTTTCTGGTGGCGTTACTCGCCCTGGTGACCATCATTACGCTGGCGCTGACTAAAATGCCGTTATGGGGATAGTATGACCTCGACCGAACAATTAGATTTCAGCCAGACACCGCTGTGTGAAGCGGTGATTGGCGCTACGCTTGCCATCCGCGCCGATTTTCCGGCGTTGTCGGTGGAAGCGCAACTTGCGGCGTTAGTCGCCGAAGCGCGTGACTATGTCAGCCACGCTGAAGATGCTGATATGCAGCTGGAAAAGCTGCTTGAGCTGTTTTATCGCCAGTGGGGATTTCGCGGCGCCAGCGGTGTCTACAAGCTTTCTGATGCGCTCTGGATCGACAATGTGCTGAAGACGCGTCAGGGCACGGCAGTGTCACTGGGCGTTATCCTGCTACATATTGCCGCCGAGCTGGAACTGCCGCTGATGCCGGTGATTTTCCCGACGCAGTTGATTCTGCGTGCTGACTGGATTGATGGCGACAAGTGGATGATCAACCCGTTCAATGGCGAAACCCTTGACCGGCACACGCTGGAAGTGTGGCTCAAAGGCAACATCAGCCCGACCGCGCGTCTGTATGATGATGACCTCGACGAAGCGAAGACCGTCACCGTGATGCGCAAAATGCTCGACACGCTGAAAGCGGCGTTGATGGAAGAGCAGAAGATGGAACTGGCGCTGAACGTCAGTCAGGTACTGTTGCGTATCGATCCGGACGATCCCTATGAAATTCGCGACCGCGGTTTGATCTACGCGCAGCTGGAGTGCGAACATATCGCGCTGAATGATTTAACTTACTTCGTTGAGCAGTGTCCTGAAGACCCGGTCAGCGAAATGATCAAAGTTCAGATTCACGCAATCGAACAAAAACAGGTCACGCTGCACTAAGCGGACCCACTGAAAAGGAAAGGGCATGACACAGAAAGTCGTGAGTATTGGCGATATCAACGTCGCAAACGATCTGCCATTTGTACTGTTTGGCGGGATGAACGTGCTGGAGTCACGCGACCTGGCGATGCGCATCTGCGAACACTACGTCAACGTCACCACGAAACTCGGTATCCCTTACGTCTTTAAGGCGTCGTTTGATAAAGCGAACCGCTCCTCGATTCACTCTTATCGTGGCCCGGGCCTGGAAGAAGGGATGAAGATTTTCCAGGAGCTGAAGCAGGCTTTTGGTGTGAAGATCATCACCGATGTTCATGAAGCGTCACAGGCGCAGCCAGTGTCTGAAGTGGTGGATGTGATTCAGTTGCCAGCTTTCCTGGCGCGTCAGACTGATCTGGTAGAAGCGATGGCGAAAACCGGCGCGGTTATCAACGTTAAGAAGCCACAGTTTGTCAGCCCGGGTCAGATGGGCAACATCGTTGATAAATTCGCTGAAGGTGGCAACGAGCAGGTTATCCTGTGCGATCGCGGCAGCAACTTTGGCTATGACAATCTGGTTGTCGATATGCTCGGCTTTAACGTGATGAAGAAAGTCACCAAAAACAGCCCGGTGATTTTCGATGTGACCCATGCGCTGCAGACGCGCGATCCGTTCGGTGCAGCATCAGGCGGTCGTCGTGCTCAGGTGGCTGAGCTGGCGCGTGCCGGTATGGCCGTCGGCATTGCCGGTCTGTTTATCGAAGCGCATCCGGATCCGGAACACGCCCTGTGTGATGGCCCATCCGCGTTGCCGCTGGATAAGCTGGAGCCGTTCCTGGTGCAGATGAAAGCGATTGACGATCTGGTGAAAAGCTTCCCGGACCTTGATACCAGCAAATAAGTTTGCTGAAAAAAAAAGAGCGATTACTCGCTCTTTTTTTTCGTCTGAAGCCCGCTGCCGTTACAGCATGATGGTCATCAGATATCCGATAAACAACGCCAGATGGGCGGCACCGTTCAATACATTGGTGCGTCCGGTCGAGAAGGAGAGCTGACAGAGAATCAGCGACGCCATCATAATCACCATCTGTGGCGGCTCCAGACCGAATATCAGCTCCTGGCCGGTCAGGGTGGCGATAATGGTTACCGCCGGTACCGTCAGGGAGATAGTCGCCAGCACCGAACCAAAGAACAGGTTCATGGCGCGCTGTACCTGATTCATCAGCACAGCCTTAATTGCGCCGAGGCCTTCCGGTGAGAGGATAAGCAACGCCACCAGGAAGCCGGTAAACTGTGCCGGTGCATTCAGGTCTGTCAGCAGGCTTTCCAGCGTATTGGCGTTCATCTTGGTTACGGCAATGACCGCAATCAAATGCACGATCAGCCAGATAGTGTGCCAGACGCTGCTGTGCGCCGAAGGTTTGCCATGATGCGGATCCCCATCGTCACTCTCATCTTCATGCTCATAAACAAACAGGCTCTGGTGGGTTTTGGTCTGGATTAGCAGGAAAACGCCATACATTGCGGCTGAAATTGCCGCGATGAGCAGGGCCTGGGTGACAGAGAAATTACCGCCCGGTAGCGCGTTGGGAAATACCAGCACCAGAATCGCGAGGGGAAAGATAGCGATCAGATATTGTTTCACGCCCGCCAGATTGACGTACTGCGTCGCAAACTTATTACCGCCCAGCAGCAGCGCAAAGCCGACCAGCCCGCCGGTCACAATCATCACAATCGAATAAAGCGTATCGCGCATCAGGCCGGGTGCAGCATCGCCTGTCGCCATCAGCGCCGAGATCAGACTCACTTCCAGAATGACGACAGAGAGGCTCAGAATCAGTGAGCCATAAGGTTCGCCCAGCCGGTGGGCCAGCACATCTGCATGTCTCACCACGCTAAACGCGCTGCTCAGAATGGCAATCAATGCCACTAAGTTGATACCGACGACAACGGGAAATGCGGTGTTAGCACCAAAAAAATAGAGTATACCCAGCGTGATAAGGGGAAATATCAGCGAGAATTCCTTGTGACGAGTTTTTTCATGTGAAGGCATTCACCATCCTCTCTGGTTAATGATTATCCGGACACAGCGGGGGCTGCTGTTAGAAATATAATCAGTTTTAGGGCAGGGCGCAGTTTATCTTTTCACCGGCCCTGACGGGAGAAATTTACTGGTTTTTACTTAACTGCAATAACCTTTTGAAATGATATTAACCTGATGTTATCTGAAATATTGCAATATTAATCAGGCTACAACAAGTTTGACGTGTGCATCTATCCTGACGATATATGTCAGAAAAACGGCATTTTAATATAAATTTCAGGGATGGGTTTATATTTTTAAACTGAAGTGACGATAAGTACAGGTTTGCGTTTTTCTGCTGCTGCGCCAGGCTTAACCAGAAACACTAAATCGCGACGATAAGCAGAGGAAAAGTTATGCCTTACGATAAACGAACCGACTTACCCGATAACGTTAAGCACGTGCTTCCTGCGCATGCGCAGGATATCTATCAGCAGGCATTTAACAGTGCGTGGGATCAATATAAAGAGGCGGAAGATCGACGCGGCGATGATTCGCGGGAAGAAGTGGCGCATAAGGTCGCCTGGTCAGCCGTGAAAAAAGATTATGAAAAAGGGAATGACGATAAGTGGCATCCCAAAGCGTAATCGCCTTGCTAGTCTGTTCACGTCAAAGGGCCAGGATTATCCAGCCCTTTTTTTCGACTTCGCTATCAGGTTTATCTGGTTTTTTTTAACCTGCGACCGGAATCACGCTTGAAACCCCGCGCGTAAATAGATTAATGTCAATTTAATGAACGAAACGCAGCGCCGTTTTGGAGATCATGTTACAGGAGCACTTTCGCAGGACGCCGATGACGTTGAGGAGGTCGCATTGCTTACCCGGGAATTTCTATTAAAAGCGGATTGTAAAACATCATTCGGGGATATCGATGAGACGCTACTCTGGAGTTGCGAGCAGCGCGCCGCCTCACTGGCCGCCACGCTGGCCTGCCGTCCCGATCACAGCCCTGTCTGGATCTTTGGTTACGGCTCACTGATGTGGAACCCGATTTTTGAGGCGGATGAAGTTGCATCCGGTTCGCTGGAGGGCTGGCATCGTGCTTTCTGCCTGCGGCTGATCGCGGGACGTGGCACTGCCACGCATCCGGGGCGCATGCTGGCGCTGAAACAGGGTGGCCGCACAACCGGACTGGCATTTCGTCTGCCGGAAGCGCGCTTACATGAAGAGCTGGCGCTGTTGTGGAAGCGTGAGATGATCACCGGCTGTTATTTACCGACCTGGTGTGAACTACAGCTCGAAGATGGCCGCAGCGTGACTGCGCTGACCTTTATTATGGACCCACGTCATCCGCTCTATGAATCGGACTCCTGCCCGGAGGCGATTGCGCCACTCATCGCTGCGGCCAGCGGCCCGCTGGGTTCGAATGCGCAGTATCTGTTTGCACTGGAAGAGGAACTCACCCGTCGTGGCATGGAGGAAGAGAGCCTGAGCCGGCTGGCGCATCAGGTGCGGACGCTCCAGCAATCCTGTCTCAAACAGGCCTGAATCAGGCCAGAGGCGGGTCAGCAGCGTAGAAGTAGCATAGAAAAGGGCGCGACACTGTCGCGCCCTTTTACGATCAATCCGGGGATTAGTTGCCCGGATTGATAAGCCAGGTTCCAGGCTTATCAATGGTCAGAGATTGGGTGTGCGTCTCACTGCCATTTTTAACGTCTATTTTGTACTGCCCGGCCGCCAGATTCAGCGCGGCAAATCCACTGCTGCCAGGTTTCACCTCGATCTGCTGTCCATTGAGCACTACGCTTTCACCGCTTTCCAGCTTCATATAGACCGTCGCCAGCGCGGCAGGAACCGCTGCGGCTGGCGGCGTCGATGCAGGTGCCGGGTGCGTCACGGCTGAGCTATTGCTGACCACATCTGGCATTACAGTGTGGCGATTAGCCAGCCAGATGGCGACGAGCACCGCCAGGATAGCCACGGCCGCCAGGCTCAGCAAGACAGGTGACAATTTGCGCACCGCACGCGGGGTAACAGGCTCCGCTGAGGCTGCAGCATGATTTACCGCCATCACAACCGGCGGAGCCGCCTCAACGACTTCTTCGATCGGCATAACCGGAGGCTCGCCCGGCACCGGGAAACTGTTGACCACGGCCTCAACATCACTGACCGGCAGATCAATCAGCGCTGCAAAGGCGTCGATGGTTTGTGGGCGATCGCCAGGTTTCATGGCCAGCGCGCAGTCAATGGCGTGCAGCAGCGGCAGCGAGTAGCCTTCAGGCTGGCGTTCCACCAGCGGCTGATAATTATCTTCAATGCAGCGCACCACGCTCACCGGCGGGGGATTACCGGTAATCAGGCTATGCAGCACCGCGCCCAGCGCGTAGATATCCGTCCAGGGTCCCTGTTCAACTTCACCCTCTTCGCTGTACTGTTCGATGGGCGCAAAGCCAGGCTTAAGCATGATCTCCGTTTCGTCAGAGAGGTTGCCGATCTCCTTTCGCGCCGAGCCGAAGTCCAGCAGTACGGGCAGCTGATTCTCCTGAAGCTGTATGTTGTCGAGTGAGATATCGCGATGCAGATAGCCAGCCTGATGAATCGTGCTGATAGCACCCAGCAGCGGCGGCAGCAGGCGGCGGATCCAGGCTTCAGAAATCGACGCCGGGCTGGTAACCTGCCACTCTTTGAGCGTCATGCCACTGTAATAGAGCGTGCCCATATAGGCCGTGCCGTTCTGCTCCCAGAAGCGCAGCACGTGCAGCAGCCCAGGATGATTGAATCGGGCCAGCAGACGCGCTTCCTGAATAAAGCTGTTCAGTCCGGCATTAAACAGTTTCTGAAAACGCTCTCCGCGCAGCTCCAGTGACAAATCGGCGGCACGGACCGCCAGCGACACCGGCATATACTCTTTTATAGCAATTGTGCGTTCGAGCTGGTGATCCCAGGCGCGATAGACAATGCCGAAGCCACCGCCTCCAATGACTTCCTTGATCTCAAACTCATTAAAACGGTAGCCGTCAGGCAGGGCATTCGGAACAGTTTTCGTATTATCATTTGCCGACATAGTGAACTCTCTGTACACGGCCTGATTGCCAGGCTGCGCGGTAATTAATTGATGTTACGCCAGGCACCAATGGCAGGATCAACCAGATCCGCGTGCAGGGTGTCGATAAGTAACACATTCACTTTTTGCTGTGGCATGAAATAGGGCGCCCACTGGCTGCGCAAGGTATCGACTCGCGATTTCACCACGTCAGCATTCTGCTGCGCAGCATTCTTATCCATTTTAATCAACAGTGCGCCATTGAAGCGCCAGACATGTTGCCGGGCATCAAAGGGCAGGACCAGCCAGCTATCTGAGGCGTCCGGGCGTGTCACAATCATGCGCTGATTATTAGCGGCGATGACCTCAAGCTTGCTGTCCGGAATCGCCAGGTTGGCGATGGGATAGCCCTGATAGAAGGTGACAGCGACCGGTGTGGGATGTTCCGGGGTCACCAGCGTCAGCTCACTCTTGCCCTCAGCCCAGCCATCCGGCGAGCAGTGCTGCTTACTGACGTCCGGTATAAACAGCGTCTGAGCATTTTCATTCCAGGCGGTGCGGAAGTGACAGCCGCTGGGGAGATCAAAATGTTGCAGCGGCGTGCTGTTGGCAGGCCGTGACAGGTCAAGTGGTGCAGCGTTGCTGTCACTGGCGCTAACGGTGGCATCCGCCATCACAATAGGGCGCCAGTTCTGCAACTTGCTTGCGCTGCCGCTGGCCATGACGCCACCTTCTTTGTTGGTCATCTGCCAGGGCAGTTCATCCAGTAATCCGCACTGATTGGCGAGCAGGGTGCCGACGCGCGGTAAAAAGGTGGTCAGCACGGCGGAATCCTTACTCTTGCCAGAGACGATGCGCAACGGCAGCGTCTCTTTACACCAGTCGTCGGGCGCTTTGCTCACCACATTATCGATGTAGACCTCCAGCGCCAGGCTGGGGGAGTAGACCACCCGATAATTTTCAGCCTGGGCATTAAAGGCAATCAGCAGGGTGATGATGCCGGGCAACCACAGTTTCATAAGGATCCTTGGAATCAAAAACGAGGCGGCAGAAAGCGCGCCGAATCAGCCAGTGAATAAAGCAATGTTGCTTCTTCCGGCTCACCAATCCAGACCGCCAGTGCGCTGAGATTATCTTTCTTCACGTTGCGGCTCACCGCCTGTTCCATCAAAGCCAGCCACTCTTCACACGCATTCACCATGCGCAGCGCCTGTTCCATTTCATCACTGGTCAGATTCAGCCAGAAGCCGTCGGTACAGACCAGAAAAGCATCGCCATCTTCCAGCGCAATCTCTTCTGAAAAGCTCACTAAGCGAGACGGCTCAGCGCCGAGCGCATTATAGAGTAAATTACTGTTAATGCCGGTATTTTCATAGCCTGCATCTTTCAGTTGCTGGGCCAGACTGTGATCCCGAGTCACCTCATGAAGCGCACCGCGGCGAAAGTGGTAAACCCGGCTGTCACCCGCATGCGCCCACCATGCACGTTGTTTATGGCGGTCAATAAACAGGGCCGCCAGCGTCGTGCTCATGCGTGAATATTTCGGATTTTTACCCTGTGCCTCGTGCAGCGCCTGACGGCACTGTTCAATTGCGTTGCGGGTGATTTCCGGTGTGAAGTCGTCATGCGCCTCAATCTGGCTGAGCAGGGTGTCACGCACCAGTTGCGCCGCGATCTCGCCGCCAGGCAAACCGGCTACGCCATCGCAAACCACAAAACAGGCTTTATGCTCATCCAGCGCTGTGCCGGTGCGATCCTGATTTTCATCGCGTAAGCCCTGCTGGCAGCGGCTGGCAAAAACAATTTTCATGTTTCATCTACCCGCGTCTGCGAGTCCTTGTACTGATTCACCTCCATGTCATAGGCATGAAGAAAGGCCTCGCCAAACAGCGTGTGGAAATCATCTTCAATCTCACCGGCAGTTCGCTGGTAATTACGCATGAAGTAGTCCCACAGCGCCGCCTTTTTTACGGTGGAAAATGGCAGCTTTGATACCACGCCATCGGCACGCGCCTGCTCTTCCAGACGCTGTGGATTAAAGGATTGCAGCATTGCTGCAATAATGGCGCGGATACCGGCAATCATGCCCAGCTGGTGGGCCTGCAAATCGACCAGTGCATCACGTACCGCCTGTTCCGGCGGCATAAAACCGGGCATCTGACTCTGGTACATCTGCATCAATACAGTTTTACCGGAGGGCAGGATCTTGAACGGATTATTGGCTTCGTTCAGGATCATCGTCATGTCTGCTTTTACACCACGCTTGAGAATAGATCGCGACGAGAGCAGTGCCACGGTGCCCTGAGAAAACAGGCTCAGCATCCGGCCAGTAATCCGCATCTGCTCTTCGTTAATCGGTGTGGCATGCCCATTGCTGAGCCCCATGCCGTCCAACAGTGCGGCGATGAGCCGATCCTGATCCACCGGCTGTGTCATGAACGCTTTCTGCGGCTCACTGGCCTGCGGATCGATGGCCAGACGCGCATCGTTGTGGCGCTCGTGGCGTAAAGGAGGAGAATCGTTGACCAGCAGCCGATCCTCAACCTCATGATGTTCGTGAATGCCCAGCGGGTTTGCAGGCTCGGCGCTGTCGCCAGCAAACAGCGCCAGGGGATCGTTTCGCGCGTCATTGCAGGCGGGATCACGCACTTCCAGGGCATAGTCACCGATGCGCAACGCATCGCCATGCTTCAGAAGCACCTGCATGCCGCGCCCCAGGGCGATGCCGTTATGTTCTACCGGCGTCACGCTGCCCTGATTGGTCAGGCGACACTCTCCGTCATGTGACAGGTGAACCAGTGCCTGCAGACGCGAAATAGCCCGCGTCTCATCAGGCAGCACCAGATCGTTGTCCTGACTGCGGCCAATGGTGCCCCCAGGCGGTTGAAACGCAACGCTTTTGACCGGAAAATCCGCGGTGCTTTGCACAATGGTAAATTGCATGAGTTATCCCAGATTAAACAGCAAACGCATCCGGCCTCACTCGAACATCGGAGGATAGAGGCCATTACGTCCCGGCAGTGAACCTGCCGCCGGGTTGAACAGTAACGAAAACAGTTGCGCAGTGAGATTGCCGCTGTGCTTGTGGGTCGCATGGACAAACCCATCACTACGATTACTCCACCAGTAGCTCATGTGCTGCTGAGGGTCAAAGCGTTCAGCCACTTCACGCCAGCTCAGCGTGCAGGGCAGATCCTGAAAGCCGAGCACATCCATAATTTCAGAAGGCTTTCTGGCGGGAACCAGCAGCGGCGGCAATGCCTGAATCTGCTGCTCTAACTGCTCACCATCCAGCGGGGTCTGAACAGCCTGTAACAGCGTCGCGCCCAGATCCTGAAACCAGTCACCAGAGATGGTCAGTTGGGCCGGATGCCACTGCGCCAGTGAAAAGCTGTGCAGTGCCAGAAGCGGCCAGGCGCGTCCAACACGGTCACAGGAGGGCAGTAAACAGCCCATCTGTATCTGGGGTCGGGTCGCGGTCACCGGCAGGACAAAATTCCACACTGGCGCGTGAAGGAAGTTCGCGCTACTGGACCACGCCTGCTGATGCCAGTGCATCAATCCCTGCTGGAACCAGTGATTCCAGGGGCTAATCTGTTGCTCGCTCAGCCGACGGTGCAAAAAGTCACCGGTCGATGGCAGTTTGCCATACCAGCCGGGGGCGATGTAAGCAGCCATATTCACCTCACCGTTACTCGCTTTGCGAGTGTGATGGCGGGGCCTGGTGCAGCGGCGTAACTGCCAGCATGTCACCTTTCTGGCCCGCAATGTTCAGATTCTCCGCCAGCTTACGCATCATTAATGCATTATCCCGTGCATAAGGCGATGACTGAATCTGTTGGTCCAGCAACTGGCTCAGGTGCCAGTCGAGCTGCTGCAGATCGCGGGCGCTTACTGTGTCGGGCAGTGAACGCTGTAAATTTTGCAGCAGCCAGGCCCGCAAAAATTCGCCATCGTAGTTTCGCGGCTGATAAAGCATCTGATAGGCGCGCAGCGCATTGCGGCTGTAAGCGTTATCATCACCGGGATCGTTACGCAGAATGTTAGTGATCTGCTGTGCTACCCGCGGCAGCAATAAAGACTTAAGCGCATTTTGATAAAGCACCCAGGCGGCATCGCTGACCTGGCTACCGCGATATAAACCCGCCCGCATGGTAAGCGGTGGATTATCGAGAGAAAAACGTTCTGAGAGCGGTAGCTTTACCAGGTTGTTCAGAAAGGGTAGCAGATCAAAAATATTATCAGCAGGCTGATGAATCACCTGCTGACTCTGCTCGCGTATCGCCGGTACCCGCGCGGCAACCTGTTGCAGATAATGTTGATTCTGATAGTAGCTGAGGCCCCAAAGGCTGGAGGCGATCAGAAGTGCACCGGCCAGTACGCCATAGCCAATCCAGTGGAACAGCTGATTACGGTACTCCCAGCGGCGATTACTGCCGGCCAGACCGCTTTCTTTGAAAATCAGATCGCTGAGCAGGTCACGAATAAAGAAGCTCTGGCCTTTGTTGCCGGGAATCGGACTGTTGCGGTTAACACTGTCCCAGGCCGCAATGGAGTGATCGCCCGCCTGACGTAACTGCAGTTTGCGGCTCAGTTCTCCCATCACCCGGTCAAACGGCAGGCCTTCCTGCGTGCCACTGGTGAAAAACAGGCCACGCGGGCTCCAGGCGACCGCATCCTGATGCTCAGAAAAAACGATATCCAGATATTCGTTCAGTAGTGGACGCAGTGAGGCAAACTCCTGCGGGAAGAGGAAGCACTCGGCACGCGCGTTCAGATCGCGCTCCTGGGTCATCTGTCCTGACAGATGCTGCTGGAGATTCTCTTCCAGCCGCTGGAACTGCTGACCAAAATTGCGGTGCCAGTCATCTTTGTGCGGCTTACCCGAATCCCAGTTAAAGGTGAAGCCCCAGATGGCGTCACGCCGCGCTTTATCCATAGAGCCAAAGTAGCTCATAAAACCTTTCAGCAGGTCGGTTTTAGTGACCATCACATAGACCGGGAAGTGAATGCCGGTCTGCTGATGCAGTTCCGCCATCCGCTCGCGCAGCGCGCTGGCCTGGGCGAAACGCGCCTCGGCGGAATCACTCAGCAGATCGGCAACGCTGATGGTCATGATGACACCGTTGATCGGCTGACGGGTGCGATAGCGTTTCAGCAGATTGATAAAGCTGTGCCACTCCGCAGCATCGCGGACGCGCTGGCTTTCCTGCAACGCATACCGTCCGGCGGTATCGATCAGCACTGCACTGTCAGTAAACCACCAGTCGCAGTTGCGGGTGCCGCCAACGCCACGAATCGCCTGCTGGCCCAGGGTGTCAGTGAGCGGAAACTCAAGACCGGCATTAAACAGCGCGGTGGTTTTACCGGCACCGGGCGCGCCCATCACCAGATACCAGGGGAGCTGGTAGAGATAATTGGCGTTAAAGCGAGACAGTAAACTGCCGCTGTGACGGCGTCCAAACTGCGTGCGTTTCAGCTGCAACGCGGCTTCGCTGAAGCGCTGGTTGAGCCGCTCATCTGTCATCTGACGCTCGGCAGGATCGTCGTTATCCGACAGCTGAAGTTGGGTCAGTAAGCGACTGTTAAACCAGGCACGATAAAGCGACGGAATGAGTTGAAACAGGATCCAGAGAAAATAGAGCGCACCTACGGTGAGCTGGCGGGGCAGAACCGGTTCCAGGGGGCGTGACTGGCCCCATGACCAGAACGGGCCGAGCATCCAGACCAGGCAGCTCAGCGCCGTAACGCCAATAAAACTCCACAGCAGGCGATGTGTTAACAGCAGGCGAAGTGAGGCGCGCATTATTGTGCTCCTTGATGATTAGTGAGCGTTTCAGGCGCGGCAAACAGGGTAATTTCAACGCGACGGTTGCGGGTCCGGTTTTCGCTGCTGTCATTAGGCAGCAGCGGATCGCTATCGCCGCGGCCTTCAGAGCGAACGGTATGACCGTCGTTCAGCTGAACCTGTAACAGCTGAGTGATCGTGCGGGCGCGGGCAAAAGAAAACTCATAGCTGGAGGCAAAGCGGCTGTTATCCACCGGATGATCGTCGGTAAACACCGAGACCAGGATGGTCCCTTTGACATCTTTCATCGCGTTTGAGACGCGGGCCAGCAGCGCCCGCCCCACCGGATTGATCACCGTACCTTGCTCAGCAAACAGTTTGTCCGCCGGAATAATCACTTTGCTGCCAAAGGCGCCGTCACTGACTTCAAGCTGTCCGGCAGCAATCACATCATTCAGGCGCTGACGGAGGTCCAGCAACGCCTGTGGCGAAGAGGGTCGGCGGCCCGCGGTAATTTGCGGCAGGGGTGTCTGATAGATGGCGCGCAGCAGGGGTTCGGCAGCATTGCCAAGCCGCCAGTTTAATCCACTGTAAATCAGGCAGCCAATCAGCGCGACCAGCATGGCACAAGCCCAGAGCGGTACCATAGGACGGGCGAGAGTGCTCACCAGCGGATGAACTTCTACCAGTGGCGGTTGTGGCGTCTGGCGCTGAGCGCGCGTTTCATCAATCAGGCTTTTCAGGCGATTACGGATACCGTCGCACTGGTTGCGACCATTTTCGCTGCCGCGATAGCGGCCCTCATAGCCCAGTAGCAGGCAGTACTGCACGACTTCCAGCAGCCAGAGATGCTGCTGCGGGCTCTGTGAAATGCGTGACAGTAGCTGAAAGAATTTTTCACCACCCCAGCTTTCATTGTGGAAGGTGACCAGCATGCCGTTGCCAGACCAGACCCCGCGCGTGCCCCATGGGGTCTGCGCCGCGGCTTCATCCAGCGCAGTGCAGATGCAGTAACGCGCGCCGATAATCATCTCAAACGGCAGCCCTGCCTGTTTACAGCGTTGTTCAAACTGGCGGATTTCATCGATCAGAGACTGGCGCAGACCCGCAGGGTCGTCATGTGTGGCTGCCTGACGAATTTGTACTACCGCGTTCAGTAGTGGCGCCGCAGCCTGAAGTAATAGATTCTCATTGCCTGAGGGGGGCGCCTCACGCGCAGGGGATTCCACAGTCATTAATTAGTGATCTTCCAGCCAATGGCTAATCCCTGTACCCACAGCCCGGGACGGTGCTGCAGGCAATATGCGCCGGATTTCATATTCAGTCTAAGATCCATGTCGCGGTATCGTTAGTCCGACAGGCTTTGCTGTCACCGCCAACGGCTACGCAGACCTGCTTGGTTTTGCGGGGACGGGGACGGTCGCTCTGCACGGTAGCATCATAACGATCGCTCGCGACGCCTGCTTTTAGCGGCACATAGCCGATCAGTGGACCGTCAGCCTGGTCAGCAATGGCCAGCCAGTTGTGTTCCACATTACCCAATACTTCAAAGGGTTTACCCGTTTCGAGATAACGAACGACTTTGCCACCGTAGTCAGGCGAGGTCATCACTGATGCACCATAGAGCGCGCGCCAGGTCTGGTTAACGGGTTCAAATTCAGTCGGTGCCGCGACAGCGTGTCGATGGACCAGTTTGACGCCGTTAATTTCGCTGGTGACCAGCGTATCGTCAGTGACGGGCGGCGGCGGGGCCTTACAGCCTGCCAGGGTAAGGACCGCCAGCAGTGTTAACGCAAGACTCTTTTTCACCATGTTCCTCGTGATCTCATCAAAGTAACTGCATGTTGCCGGACCCGATGTCATGAGGCGCTGTTTGTCGCGCGGCATCGTGCCAAAATTCTGTGTTTCAAAAAAAGGTCAGTTTACATCGGGATAGTAACGCTTTTAGTCTACCTAAGACTTTTGAGAATTCAAACCATTGCACCCACTGCCGATGCGTGATAGTGGGCACTTTACGTGCGGGTTTTGAAGCCAGAAAAGCGCCAGCAGATATGATAGTTAAAACTAACTGAATTATCGCGGCAACAAACTGCCTGAGAACAGTGTCGCGCATTCTGACATGCAATTAATCCGATTGGAAACTATTAAGTTTTACTAATAACTTGTTGTCGAAAAATTTTATCGATTTGCGTTAAGAATATTATCAAAATCAGAATTTACGCCCTGTTCGGGTCCGCGTTTTTGCCGAAAGCGGCACGCCTTTTGCTTCTCAAAGCTTTTAACCGCACCGAGGTGAGCAATGAGTAATGCCATGACATGGCTGCAGGCATCGCGTGACAGTGATAATGCCAGTCTGCAACGGTTGCTTGAGACAGGCGAGTTGATAACCGCTATCAGTGAACTGGTTCATCGACTGCAGCGGGAACGTGGCGCAAACAACCTCTGGATCTGCTCAAATGGCGCGCTCTTCAGCGCCGAACGTCACGCCCGTCAGCAGGAGGTCAGTGCCAGCCTGCAGCATTTTTACCGGGCGCTACCGCCCGCCGTTGCGCAGCCCGGCTTTAGCCGCTTTTGCAATCTGATTGCTTCGGCGCTGCAGGCGCTGGACGGATTACCCGCGCTGCGTGAGCAGATCAGCCAGCGAGAGCAGGATCAGGCTGCAGCGATGTCCGCTTTTAATCAGGTTATTCGCACCTTACTTAATCTGGTCTTTGAGGCCGCCGACACGGCAAGCTATCCCGCGATTTCCCGTGCGCTTATCGCGCTGTTCAGTTTTATGCAGGGCAAAGAGCTGGCCGGGCAGGAACGGGCTATCGGTGCTGCGGGCTTTGCGGCGCGTCATTTCACACCCGATCAGCGTAGCCAGCTGGTGGCCCTGATTGCGGCCCAGGAGCAGAGTTTTACCACTTTCCAGGAATTTGCTGACAGCGCGACCTGCAAACGCTGGCAGCCGCTGTCTCAGGCCAGCCGGGACATTGAACGTCTGCGGCGCATCGCCTGTACCGGAGGGCCCTGTGATGAGACCGGCGCACTCCACTGGTTTTCCCTGCTCTCCAGGCGGCTCGATCAGATGAAAACCCTTGAGGATGCCCTGACGGCTACGCTGATGCAGCGCTGTCGTGAAGCGATTGCTCAGGCGCACCAACAGCCGATGTTTACGATGGCACAGGGCGACAGCAACTTTTCGCTTTATGTCTCCGGCGCTGACTGGCTGCATGGTGCAGCTGCGCTCAACAGTGACGGCCTTGCCCCGCAGCTCGGGCGCTCGGTGCTGTCGCTGATTGGTGAACAGTCGCAGCGTTTGCAGCAGCAGACGAATGAGCTGGCGTCAATGCGTGCCTCACTCGACGAACGTCGGGTGATCGATCAGGCCAAACACTGGCTGATGCAGCAGCAGGGTTTCACCGAAGAGGCGGCCTGGCAGACGCTGCGCAAAAGTGCGATGAATCAGAATAAGCGGGTACTGGAGATCGCGCAGGCGGTGCTGGCGGTGGCGAAGACTCTGAACACCTAACCCGGATGAGGTAGCTGCACAGCGTTTGTGCGTGATCTGCGTCAGAAACGTGCAAAAACGGTTAATTTATCACCAGTATTTTTCCGCAGAGCGGTATTCACGCGGCTTCGGCGATCTGGCACACCCTTTGCTTTAACCATACAGAGAGTACGCATTGCTCCCGCCAATGGCGGTGGGGTCAGTGCTTTGGATAAAGGCGTCCATCCGCAGGCTTCGGCTTGTCGGAGGACGCCTTTTTTTATTTCTGTTCAGGGGCAACATGATGAGCAAAACGCCTTTTTCACTGACACGACGTCAGGCGCTGATCTCCGGTGCTGCACTGGGTGCGGCCTGGATCGTTCCGGGATTACGAAATGCAGTCTGGGCGGCAGGTTCCGATGCGCCAGAAAAGTCACAGGTGCGGGTAGGCTTTATTCCGCTTACCGACTGTGCGCCCGTGGTCATGGCGTCGGTCAAAGGCTTCGACAAGAAGTATGGTCTGACGCTGGCGGTCAGCAAAGAGGCGAGCTGGGCGGCGGTGCGCGACAAGCTGACCTCCGGTGAACTGGATGCGGCACATGTGCTCTACGGCATGATCTACGCGCTGCAGTTGGGCGTGGCGGGACCGCAGCACGACATGGCGAACCTGATGACGCTCAATCACAACGGCCAGGCGATCACCCTCTCGAACCAGCTGAAAGCCAGTGGCGTCACCGATGCGGCCAGCCTGAAAAAAACCGTAGATGGCAGTCCCAAAGGCAGCCTGACTTTCGCGCATACCTTTCCCACCAGCACGCACGCTATGTGGCTCTACTACTGGCTGGCTAATGCCGGCATTCATCCGTTTAACGATGTGCGCACCGTGGTCGTGCCGCCGCCGCAGATGGTGATGAACATGAAGATTGGCAACATGAGCGGCTTCTGTGTCGGTGAGCCGTGGAATCAGCGTGCCATCAGCGACAACATCGGTTTCACCGCCGCCACCAGCCAGCAGATCTGGCCGGAGCATCCGGAAAAAGTGCTCGGCACCCGCGCGCAGTGGGTGAAAGAGAATCCTAATACGGCCCGCGCGCTGACCGCCGCGGTGCTGGAGGCGGCGCGCTGGATTGATGCCTCAGACGATAACCGCCGTGAAACCGCGCAGGTGCTAGCCGGGCGCGCCTGGATCAACACCAAAGTGGAAACGCTACAGGGGCGAATGCTCGGCCAGTATCAGAACGGGTTGGGGCAGTCGTGGCAGGACGCGCATCCGATGCGCTTCTTCGACAACGGCAACGTCAGTTTTCCGTGGCTCTCCGACGGCATGTGGTTCCTGACGCAGATGAAACGCTGGGGTCTGCTCGCCAGCGATCCCGACTACCTTGCCGTGGCCCGCCAGATCAACCGCATCGACATCTACAAACAGGCGGCCAGCGCAGTCGGGCAGATTGCACTGCCTGCCAGTGAGATGCGCAGCAGCACCCTGATCGACGGCAAAGTCTGGGATGGCAGCAATCCTGCCGCCTACGCCGCCAGTTTCGCTATCAAACGTTAAGAGAGGTTGTTATGAGAACTGACGCGCGCGCGCTGGCTCAGCCGGAGCAAACCCCCGACAGTGCCACCGTGATTCCGTTACAGGTCACCCCGAAAGCCGCCGTTCGTCCGGCACGTCTGCGTCCGTTTTTGCAGCGCTGCATTCCGGCTGCGGGCGGCCTGCTGCTGATGTTGCTGGTGTGGCAAATTGCCGCCTTGTTTGAACCCTCGTTTCCTTCGCCTTACGCGACCTGGCAGGCTGCACAGGTTCTGTTCGCTGACCCGTTCTACAGCAATGGCCCCAACGATCAGGGTATCGGCTGGAATGTGATGGCCTCGCTGCAGCGCGTCGCCATCGGCTTCGGCCTGGCCGCGCTGGTGGGCATTCCGGCCGGTTTTCTGCTGGGACGCTTTACCTTTATGGCGCGGATGTTCAATCCGATTATCGCTCTGCTGCGCCCGGTCAGCCCGCTGGCCTGGCTGCCGATTGGACTGCTGCTGTTTCAGCGCGCCGAGCCGGCCGCCAGCTGGACCATTTTCATCTGTTCAATCTGGCCGATGATCATCAACACCGCCGAAGGGGTGCAGCGCATTCCGCAGGATTACCTCAACGTCGCGCGGGTGTTACAGCTCTCTGAATGGACGGTGATGCGCCGGATTCTGCTGCCCGCCGTGCTGCCTGCGGTGCTCACCGGCGTACGTCTCTCTATCGGCATCGCGTGGCTGGTGATCGTCGCCGCCGAAATGCTGACCGGTGGTCTGGGCATCGGCTTCTGGATCTGGAACGAGTGGAACAACCTCAACGTGGCAAACATTCTGATCGCCATTCTGATTATCGGTGTCGTCGGGCTGCTGCTGGAGCAGGGTCTGATGCTGCTGGTGCGTCGTTTCAGCTGGGAAAAATAAGGAGAACATCATGCAGCAACACATTATTCGCGTTCAGCAGGTGAGCCAGCGTTTCAATACCGCCAGCGGCGAGTTCCTGGCCCTGGACAACGTCAGTTTTGATATCCACGAAGGGGAAACCCTGAGCCTGATTGGCCATTCGGGCTGCGGCAAATCGACGCTGCTGAACCTGATTGCCGGATTAACCCGTCCCAGCAGCGGCGTACTGCTGTGTGATAACCGCGAAATCACCGGACCGGGTCCGGAGCGTGCGGTGGTGTTTCAGAACCATTCGCTGCTGCCGTGGCTGACGGCGTTTCAGAACGTCGAACTGGCGGTGCAGCAGGTGTTTAAAGGGCGTTTCAGCAAAGCGGAGATGCGCGACTGGATCGAACACAACCTCAATCGGGTACAGATGAGCCACGCCATGCACAAGCGGCCTGGCGAAATCTCGGGTGGCATGAAGCAGCGTGTTGGCATTGCGCGTGCCCTGGCGATGAAGCCGCGTGTGCTGCTGCTGGATGAGCCGTTTGGCGCGCTGGATGCGTTAACCCGCGCTCACCTGCAGGACAGCGTGATGCGCATCCAGCAGGAGCTGAATACCACTATCGTGCTAATCACCCATGACGTGGATGAAGCGGTGCTGCTCTCCGACCGGGTACTGATGATGACTAACGGCCCGGCAGCACAGGTCGGCGAAATCCTGACTGTTGATCTGCCGCGTCCGCGCTCGCGGGTAGCACTGGCGGATGAGCCGCGCTACCACCAGCTGCGCCAGAAAGTGCTGCATTTTCTCTATGAAAAACAGACCACGGCGGCATAAGGAGCAGACCATGAGGCAACGGTTGCTGGTGATAGGCAATGGCATGGCGGGGATGCAGATGGTGGAGAGCCTGCTGCAACGTGCGCCGCAGCGTTACGCCATCACGGTCATTGGCCGCGAGCCGCACGGCAACTATAACCGCGTGCTGTTGTCGCCGGTGCTGGCCGGTGAAAAGTCCTTTGATGACACCCTGATCCATGATCAGGATTGGTATCAGCGGCACGGCGTCACGCTCCTGAACGGTGAAACCGTCCTGCAGGTCGATCTGGCTGTGCGAACCGTGCAGACCGATCGGCGCCAGCTCAGCTGGGATCAACTGGTGTTTGCCACCGGTTCGCAGCCTCGTCTGCCCGCGATTCCAGGCATTGATGCGGATTGCGTCCGGGTTTTTCGCAGCATTGCTGACGTCCGGCAACTGCTGTCAGGTCAGGGGCCGGTGGTGGTGGTGGGCGGCGGCTTTCTGGGCATTGAAGCGGCAGCAGCACTCCGCGCCCGTGGCCGGGACGTCACGCTGATCCACCACAAACCCTGGCTGCTGGATCGCCAGCTGGATGCAAAAGCGGGCGAACTCTTGCTGACGGCATTAGCGCAGCGCGGCATCCGCTGTGAACTCAACAGCGGATTTGTGGCGATTAACGAGACGGGCGTGACGCTGACCAGCGGCCACCACGTTGCCGCCACGCAGGTGGTCATCGCCATCGGCGTTCAGCCCGAAATAACGCTGGCGCAGGCGGCGGGTCTGCCGTGTCAGCGCGGCATTCTGGTGGATGGTCAACTGCGCAGCGCCATTCCCGGGGTTTACGCGGTGGGTGAGTGCTGTGAAATCGCGGGCGAAACCTTTGGTCTGGTCGCGCCCTGCCTGGCGCAGGCACAGATTCTGGCGGCGCAACTGGCCGGATCGCCGCTGGCGGATTTTGTCAGTGAGCCGCTGGCGACACGCCTCAAAGTGAGTGGCATTTCGCTGTTCAGCGCGGGCGACGTCAGTGAGGCGCCCTCTATCAGCAGTTTTGACCCGATCTCTGGCGACTATCGCCGTCTTTTTCTTCGTCAGGGCCGCCTCTGTGGCGTGCTGCTATCTGGCGACACCCGGCAAGGGCCTGCGCTGATGGAGCGTCTTCAGCACGCCGAACCTGTCACGTTCGCTGCCCTGTTCGATCACGATCAACCTGAACCGCAGCCACAGGCTGCAGAGAGTCCTGAAATGAGTAAACCGGTTTTAGCCGTGGTGGGTCACGGCATGGTCAGTCACCATTTTCTTGAGCAGCTGGTTGCCCGCGAAATGCATCAGCACTATCACATCGTGGTTTACGGCGAGGAGCGCCAGCAGGCTTACGATCGGGTGCATCTGTCGGACTATTTCAACGGCAAAACGGCCGACGACCTGTCGCTGGTCGACGGGGACCTCTTTGCCCGGCACGGTATCGAACTGCGGAGTGGCTGTTCGGTTGTCGCGATCGACCGCCAGCAGCGCAGCCTGCGTGACAGCACGGGCAGTGAACTGGCCTGGGATAAGCTGGTGCTGGCGACTGGCTCACGCGCGTTTGTGCCGCCGGTGCCGGGCCACGACGGCGATCGCTGCTTTGTCTATCGCACGCTGGACGACCTTGATGCCATTGCCACCTGCGCCCGCCACAGCCAGCGCGGCATCGTGATTGGCGGCGGCCTGCTGGGTCTGGAGGCGGCGAATGCGTTACGGCAGCTCGGGCTCGAAACGCACGTGGTGGAGTTTGCGCCGCGCCTGATGGCGGTGCAGCTTGATGAGGGCGGTGCGCTGATGCTGCGTCAGAAGATCGATGCGCTGGGCGTGACGGTTCACACCTCGAAACAGACCGAACTGATTGAGCGACAGCCTGACGGCAGCGTGGTGCTGCGCTTTGCCGACGGCAGCAGTTTACCCGGCGATCTGGTGCTGTTTTCCGCCGGTATCCGGCCGCGCGATGAACTGGCGCGTGAGGCGGGTCTGACGCTGGGACCGCGCGGCGGCATTGAGATTAACGATCGCTGCCAAACCAGCGATGACGACGTGTTTGCCATCGGCGAATGCGCGCTGTGGAACGGTCAGATCTTTGGTCTGGTCGCGCCGGGTTATCAGATGGCGCGGGTGCTGGCCGGACATCTGGCGGCTGAACCCACCGCATTCAGCGGTGCAGACATGAGCACTAAGCTGAAACTGCTGGGCGTGGAGGTCGCTTCGTTTGGTGACGCTCACGGCCGCACGCCGGGCAGTCAGCATTATCACTGGACCGACGGGCCAAAAGGCATCTACAAGAAAATCGTGGTCTCTGCGGAGGGCACCCGGCTGCTGGGCGGCGTGCTGGTGGGTGACAGCAGCGATTACGCCACGCTGCTGCAGATGATGCTCAATGACTTACCGCTGCCCACCGCACCGGAAAGCCTGATTCTGCCTGCACTTGCCGGTGCGCCCAAAGCGCCAGGCGTCGCGGCGTTGCCGGACAGCGCCCAGGTCTGCTCCTGCCACAACGTCAGCAAGGGCGATATCTGTGCGGCGGTGAAAGGGGGCTGTGGTGAGATGAGCAGCATCAGGAGCTGCACAAAAGCGGCCACCGGCTGTGGCGGCTGTGCAGCGCTGGTGAAGCAGGTGATGGAGTTTCAGCTGGAAAATCTCGGCGTTGAGGTGAAAAAAGATGTCTGCGACCACTTCAGCTATTCACGCCAGGAGCTGTATCACCTGGTGCGGGCTGGCGAGTTTAAAACCTTCGATGCGCTGCTGGCATCGCACGGTCGGGGGCAGGGTTGCGAGATCTGCAAGCCGCTGGTGGCATCATTGCTCGCCTCCTGCTGGAATGACTATCTGCTGAAACCGGCGCATCTGCCGCTGCAGGACACCAACGACCGCTATTTTGCCAACATCCAGAAAGATGGCACCTATTCCGTAGTGCCGCGCGTTCCGGCAGGCGAAATCACGCCGCAGGGGCTGATCGCCATTGGCGAGGTGGCGGCGCGTTACGACCTCTACACCAAAATCACCGGCGGGCAGCGCATCGACCTGTTTGGGGCGCGGCTCGACCAGTTGCCGGATATCTGGCAGACGCTGCTGGAAGCGGGTTTTGAAACCGGTCACGCCTACGGCAAATCGCTGCGAACGGTGAAATCCTGTGTGGGTTCAACCTGGTGTCGCTACGGCGTGCAGGATTCGACCGCCTTCGCCATTGCGCTGGAGAACCGCTACAAGGGGCTGCGCGCACCGCATAAGATCAAGATGGCGGTTTCGGGTTGTACCCGCGAGTGTGCAGAAGCGCAGAGCAAAGATATCGGGGTGATCGCCACTGAAAAAGGGTGGAACCTCTACGTCTGCGGGAATGGCGGGATGAAGCCGCGCCATGCTGATCTGTTCGCCAGCGATCTCGACGACGCGACGCTGCTGCGCTATGTCGATCGCCTGCTGATGTTCTACATCCGTACCGCCGATCGGCTACAGCGTACCAGCGTCTGGATGGACAATCTTGAAGGCGGTCTGGATTATCTGCGGCAGGTCATCATTGAGGATAGCCTCGGGCTGGGCGAGACGCTGGAGCAGGAGATGCAGCAGGTGGTAGATGCATACCAGTGCGAGTGGCAGACCACGCTGGCGGACCCGTCGCGCCGTGCGCTGTTTACGCCAACGGTTAACAGCGACCACGCTGATGAAACCCTGCACTACAGCCGGGTACGCGGTCAGCGTCAGCCTGAATCCGTGGCCGCGCGTCCGTTGCTGCAATTGCCCGCCGAGCCGTGGAGTGCTATCTGCGCACTGGAGGCGATTCCGCCGGAGGCAGGAATTGGCGCGCGACTTGGCAGCGAGCGTGTCGCGCTGTTCCGCTTTGGGGATGCGCTGTTTGCGCTGGAAGATCGCGAACCTGGCAGCGACGCCAGCGTGCTGTCGCGCGGGATCCTGGGCGATGTCGGCGGTGAGCCAGTGGTGATCTCTCCGCTTTACAAGCAGCGGATACGGTTGCGTGACGGCCAGAGTCTGGATAATCCGCAGCACCAGCTGCGCTGCTGGCCGGTGAAACTCGAAGCGGGGCAGATCTGGCTGGCAAATCGTCCGCTCAATCAGCTGGCGCAGGCATCATGAACAGCACCTGTCCCTATTGCGGCGTCGGCTGTGGCGTCTGCGTCACGCCGCAGGGACCTCATCAGGCAACCGTGACTGGCGACCCCCAGCATCCGGCCAATGCGGGCCGGTTATGCGTCAAGGGGGCGGCGCTGGGTGAGACGCTGACGTCGCAGGGGCGTCTGCTGACCGCCGAAGTTAACGGCCATCCGGTCAGCCTTGATGCGGCGCTGGATGCGGCGGCGGCGGGATTGCGTGCGGTGATCGATCAATATGGTCCGCAGGCAGTGGCATTTTATGGCTCCGGCCAGCTGCTGACGGAGGATTACTACGTCGCCAATAAGCTGATGAAAGGCTACATCGGTGCCGCCAACATCGACACCAATTCACGGCTCTGTATGGCGTCGGCGGTGGTCGGGTATAAGCGGGCGCTGGGAGCCGATGCAGTGCCCTGCTGCTATGAGGATCTGGAGCAGACCGATCTGGTGTTGCTGGTTGGCTCCAATGCTGCCTGGGCGCATCCTGTGGTCTGGCAGCGGCTGATGCAGGCAAAGCAGCAACGACCTGCAATGCAAATTGTGGTGGTTGATCCACGCCGCACGGCAAGTTGTGACCAGGCCGATCTCCACCTGCCGCTCCGGCCCGGCAGTGATTCGGCGTTGTTCTCCGGTCTGCTGCACTGGCTGGCTCAGCACGATGGCCTTGATAGCGACATGTTGCCTCACCTTAATGGCGTGAATGAAACGCTGGCTGCTACTGCGCAGTGGGATGTGGCACGGGTGGCTGATACCTGTGATTTAACGGAGCAGCAGGTCGCGCATTTTTTCCAGCTGTTCAGCCAGCATGAGCGTGTACTTACGCTGTGGTGTATGGGGATTAATCAGTCCGTCACCGGCAGCGACAATAACCAGGCGATTCTTAATCTGCATCTGCTGACGGGTAAAATAGGGCGCGTGGGCTGCGGACCTTTTTCGCTGACCGGACAGCCGAATGCGATGGGCGGACGTGAAGTGGGTGGCCTGGCAAATCAGCTGGCGGCGCACATGAGTTTTACGGCAGCAGAATGCGATCGGGTGCAGCGCTTCTGGCGCAGCCCGACGATTGCCCGCGAGCCGGGGCTGACCGCACTGGACCTTTTCAGGGCGATTGCGGCAGGCGAGGTGAAAGCGGTGTGGATTATGGGCACCAATCCGGCGGTGTCGATGCCGGAGGGGAATCGCGTAGCGCAGGCGCTGGCGGCCTGCCCGCTGGTGATTGTGTCGGATGTGATGGCGCAGACCGATACCAGCGCCTTTGCCGATATTCTGCTGCCGGCTCAGGGATGGGGCGAGAAGAACGGCACAGTAACGAATTCAGAACGGCGTATTTCGCGTCAGCGCGCTTTTGCCGCCGCGCCGGGTGATACACGGCCTGACTGGTGGCTGCTGGCGCAGGTGGCGCAGCGGCTGGGCTTTGGTGAGGACTTCAACTGGCAGCATCCGTCGGAGATTTTCCGTGAACATGCCGCGCTGTCGGGCTTTGAAAATCATGGCCAGCGCGCATTTGATATCAGCGGGCTGGCGCAGTTGAGTCAGGCTGAATGGGATGCATTGCGTCCGGTGCAGTGGCCGGTGAACAGTAATTTTCCGCAGGGTTGCGCCCGATTGTTTGGCGATCGCCGCTTTTTCCATCCGGACGGTAAAGCCCGTCTGCTTGTCCCGGCCACGCCTCTCCTGGCGCGGCGAGATTCAGCTTACCCGCTGCTGATGAATAGCGGTCGGGTGCGCGATCAGTGGCATACCATGACGCGCACCGGGCTGGTGCCGCGTCTGATGCAGCATTGCGATGAGCCCTTTGTAGCGCTGCATCCTGCTGACGCCGCGCAGTATGGCGTGACGGCGGGCGGTCTGGCGCGGGTGCAGTCGGCGCAGGGCTGGATCAGTGTCCGGGTGCGCATTGATGCGGGGATACGGCGCGGCGAGCTATTTGTGCCGATGCACTGGAACCGGCAGTTCAGTCAGCAGAGTCACGTCGATATGCTGATCGCCGGTCGGGCCTGTCCGTTTTCCGGGCAGCCTGCGCTGAAGCAGACGCCGGTACGGATTCGTCCGCTGGCGGTGACCTGGCAGGGCTGGCTCTGGCAGCGTGAGATTGCGCCGCTCGCGGGATTACGTTACTGGTCGCGCGCGCCTTATCCGGCAGTGCAGCGCTATGCCGTGGCGGGTCCGGGATCGCCGCAGGCGTGGCTGGCAGAGCAGATTGATCTGTCAGACTGTGACGTGCAGGTCGCCACTGGCAGCGGTGCTGTTTACCGGTTGCTGGCATGGCGCGAGGGTGCATTGCAGCTGGCCTTTTATGCCGGTAGCGCCTTGCCGTCGCTGGATAGTGCGTTTGTTGCGGCGGCGTTTGCGGATGCGCCGCAGGATGCAGCCGGGCGGCACAGCGTGCTGGCGGGGCAGGCGATGCAGCGGCGTGCGGCGGGACGGATTATCTGTAGCTGTATGTCGGTGGGTGAGCAGACGATTTTGCAGGCGATGGCGCAGGGGTGTCGCACTACTCAGGCGTTAGGCGAGAAGCTAAAGTGCGGCACACAGTGCGGCTCCTGTATTCCGGAGCTGAAGCAGTTGTTGCTGTCCGATGTGGTTGTGGAGGAATGATGACGCGAGCAATTGATTCTCTGGATAAGTTACTGGCTCCGGCCGGTGTGGCAAAGCCGCAGGGTGCAGTATGGCTGGTGGGTGCAGGCCCTGGCGATGTGGAGTTGCTGACGGTGAAAGCATTGCGATTACTGCAACGGGCTGAGGTGGTGGTGTATGACCGGCTGGTAAGTGAAGCGGTGATGGCAGAGGTGCCGGAGAGTGCGTTATGCATTGATGTGGGTAAGCAGCCGGGGCAGCATGGGCTGAAGCAGGCGCAGATTAATCAGTTGCTGGTGGATCTGGCGCGTAGCGGGCGCAATGTGATCCGCCTGAAGGGAGGCGACCCGTTTATTTTTGGGCGGGGTGGCGAGGAGATGGTGAGCCTGCAGGAGGCCGGGATTCGCTGTGAGGTGGTGCCAGGGATTACCGCGGCGGTTGGCTGTGCGGCGGCCAGCGGCATTCCGTTGACGCACCGGGATTGTGCGCAGTCGTTGCGGTTGATTACCGGGCATGGGCGGAGTGGCGAGCCGCAGCTGGATGCGGCTGCGTTGTCGGCAGAGAATCAGACACTGGTGTTTTATATGGGGTTGAGCTGGAGTGCGTCGATCAGTGCGCAGTTGCAGGCGCAGGGACGGGATGCGGAGACGCCGGTAGCGATTATCGAGAAGGGAACCCGGCCGGATCAGCGGGTGTTGATTACTACATTGGGCGGGCTGGCGGAGACGGTCGCGCGGGATCAGCCGGTGTCGCCGTCGCTGCTGGTGGTGGGTGAGGTGGTGCGGTTTTATCGGGCGGATTTGCAGGTTACGGGTGGGGAAATTGGGGAGAGGGGCGTCGTACAGGAAAGGCCTGCCTGATCGCAAAGGTGTCCCGCATCCCTGCGGTTTGTTCGGGTGAGCAGGCTGGGAGGGTTTGATGAGCGGGTGAGCCGTGCAGGAAAGGCCTGCCTGATCGCAAAGGAATCCCGCATCCCTGCGGATTGGGCTCGCCCTCCCTGGCTCGCACACTTTGCTCTTCAGGCAGGCCTTACCTGCACTGCTGGCGATGGTGCGGCGTTTTGCTGGAGCAGGTCTGGAGAGTGTGCGGGTTAGTTCAGGTGAGCAGTTGTGTTTAATATCAACCAGGGAGGGGCTAAAGATGCGCAGTGACTATAGGTGATTAATGTCCGTTATGAGCTAAGAGCGGAAGTATGAATGTTTGTTTAACTCTATTGGCTTTTAGCCACTCTTATCTCAGGTCTTCGCGAGTTGGACCTTGAAAGTAGATACTGCTTATATGACAACTACGTGGCTGAGTCAGCACAAAACGAATTGTTTCCCAGACTGAGCGCCCATTCATCAGACGTTCCCCCATTCTGAATTCACTGTCGACAAGCGTATCTAATCCTGTAAGTTCAAAATCAGGTGGATACAACCCGGTCACACGTATATTTTCTTCGGACAACTGCTGTGACAGTTTGGTGATAAACCCGCTAAGCCCATGTTTGCTGGCGAAAAAAGCAGGATGCGCAATTGAATCCGTAAAATTCGGGATCCCACATGAAGATATAATTGAGACGATATCAGCATTGTCTGAACGTCTTAACCCGGGCAGCAGAGCCTGAGTCAGTAGAATCGAACCTGTCAGACCTGAACTAACGGTATTGATAATTTCTGTGTCGGGCTGATCGTCTAATCTCCCTGACAACCACTGAGCTGCATTCAGGATTAAAATGTCTATAGGCTTGTCTGAAATTAACAGCTGTGAAGAAAACTGAGAAAGGGACTCAGGCCGGGTTAAATCACAGATATATCCTTTTGCAATGCCGCTTTCAGCAGTGATGATGCTGCAGGTTTTTTGAATATCTTCAGCCCGCCGTGCGCAAAAATCCACCTCGACGCCCTCTCGTGCCAGCCACACGCACAACGCCTGGCCAAATCCCCCGCCGCCACCGGTAATAACAGCTCTTTTACCTCTCAGCATCTTCATTCTTCCCTTTCCCAGATGACTATGTGTGGATGTAGATATACATGAGGAAGTTAATTGACATCTTTCTGTTAATGCTCTTTTTTACATGAGGAACAGAAATAAGCTGCACTGCAAACTGTTTGGCGTGTGTCAGGGGATTAGCAATGTCCGCTTCTGGCACGTAGCGGACTGACTTGGGTGCAAGGTCCGCTATAAGCGATCTGCGGACATTGTTAACAGCGTTCTGAGTGAACTAATAGGGGGCAGGTCAGAGGATCGGTTACCAGTGGAAGTGGAGATGCTTCCTCGTCAATTATGTATATTGTTTTACTTCTGTTGCATCAGCCTTCATAAGGTTTCAAAGAATTTTCGGCTAGAGTGCAAGGCAGATCGAGTTAGGAGCATAAGGAATGCAATTTATAACAAACGGCCCTGACATTCCTGAGTCTCTTTTGCAGGCTCATGAGGAAGGTCGAGTGGTATTTTTCTGCGGTGCGGGCATCTCATATCCTGCGCGTCTGCCGGGCTTTGAAGGGTTGGTTAAGGAAATTTACCGACTGAATGGAACAAAACCTTCGGAACTTGAACAAGCTGTATTGGATCGGGGGCAGTATGATGCCACATTAGATCTTCTTGAACGTCGTTTGCCCGGTCAGAGACTTACCGTTCGCCGCGCACTTGTGAGTGCACTGAAACCAAACACCCGCATCAAAGGTGCCGTAGATACTCAGGCAGCGCTGTTACGTCTGGCACGTAATCGTGAAGGGTCACTAAAACTGGTCACAACGAACTTTGACCGTATTTTTCACGTAGCCGCCAAACGTACTCGCCAAACCTTCCACGAATATTCATCCCCTATGTTACCTATTCCGAAAAATAGCCGATGGGATGGACTGGTCTTTTTGCATGGATTGATACCTGATAAGCCTGATGATACAGCCCTGAACCGGCTGGTTGTTACCAGTGGCGATTTCGGACTGGCATATCTGACTGAACGCTGGGCTGCTCGTTTTGTAAGTGAGTTGTTCCGTAACTATGTGGTTTGTTTTGTGGGGTACAGTATCAATGACCCTGTATTGCGCTACATGATGGATGCATTAGCGGCTGACCGTATGCTGGGTGAAATTACCCCGCAGGCCTGGGCTCTGGGGGATTGTGAACCTGGACAGGAAGAGCAAAAAGCCAATGAGTGGGAGGCTAAAGGTGTTACCCCTGTTCTCTATAATGTTCCGGCCGGTAGCAGAGACCATTCTGCCTTACATAAAACCCTACATGCCTGGGCAGATACATACCGTGATGGGGTCCAGGGAAAAGAAGCGATAGTTGTCAAACATGCTCCCGCACGGCCACAGGATACGACGAGGCAGGACAATTTTGTCGGGCGGATGCTGTGGGCGTTATCGGATAAATCAGGATTACCCGCGAAACGCTTTGCTGATTTCGATCCCGTTCCTTCACTGGACTGGTTACTGGAGACATTCAGTCTTGAGACTCTTGGGCATGAAGATTTAGCCCGGTTTGGTGTCCCTCCTCAGGAAGAGGTGGATACGAAGCTTCGATTTAGTCTGGTCCGACGCCCCGCTTCTTACACACGCGCACCATATATGTGTCTGGCCTCATGGGGCTCGACCGATAGTCAATGGGATGACGTGATGACTCACATTTCCCGTTGGCTGATACGCCATCTGGACGACCCCCGACTGATTATCTGGATAGCCGAGCGAGGAGGACAACTTCATGAACGCTGTATGTGGCTGATTCAGCGAAAATTAGACAATCTTGCTACTCTGAAGCTAAACGGGAAGGTCGCTGAACTGGATGAAATTCGTTTAAATGCCCCTAAAGCTGTTCCTGGCCCCCATATGTGCACCTTATGGAACCTTCTACTCAGTGAGCGGCTAAAATCAGCTGGACATAATTCTGATCTCTATAGCTGGTTTAGTCGGCTTAAAAGAGACGGCTTAACCACTACAATGCGTTTGAAATTGCGCGAGTTACTGTCTCCAAAAATTTTATTGAGGAAGCCCATTCGCTGGGATTACGGCGTAAGTGACACTGATGAACCACTCAGCATCAGACACTTAGTTGATTGGGAACTGGTACTCGCCGCAGACCATGTGTACTCCACTCTGGACGAAGAGGCTAAAGGCAACTGGAATACAGCTTTACCTATCCTGTTGAACGATTTTCAACAGCTTTTACGGGATGCGCTGGATCTTTTGCATGAGCTGGGTGAGGCTGATGAGTTTAGAGATCGTTCATACTGGGATCTTCCATCCATTACCCCACACTGGCAGAACCGGGGATTTCATGATTGGGTTAGTCTAATTGCGCTGCTGCGGGATTCATGGCTCGCAGTTCGGGCTAATGACATCCCACGTGCAGCAATCATTGCGCAAGGATGGATTGAACTCCCTTATCCTACCTTCAAGCGACTGGCTCTCTTTGCTGCCAGCCATGATAACTGTATCTCTTCCGAAGAATGGGCTAAATGGTTGTTGAGCAATGATTCATGGTGGTTGTGGTGTGTTGAGACCAAACGGGAAGTCAACAGGTTGTTTGTGTTACAGGGGAGGCATCTGAGCGGACTCGCGCAGGAAAACCTAGAAACCGCAATCCTTGCTGGGCCACCACGCAGAATGTATCGGGATAATCTTGAGGATGAAAGGTGGCAATCTATTACTAATCATTCTGTCTGGTTGCATCTGGCTAAACTAAAAACTTCTGATCTGGAACTGGGAGAATCGGCAACGGCACGACTGGCAGAATTATCCAACAGGTATCCAGCGTTTAAGCTGGCTGACAACGAGCGTGACGAGTTTTCTCACTGGATGAGTGGGACAGGCGATCCGGATTATGAGGACAGCCAGGACATTGAACCGGCCCCCCGAAATCGACAGGAGTTGGTTATATGGCTCAAAAAAACCGAACCTGAACACCGACCTATTTACGAAGATACCTGGAGAGATGTTTGCCGTACTCGATTCTTTCATAGTGCGTATGCACTTTGCGATCTGGCCAAAAGTGATATCTGGCCCCCTGAACGATGGCGTGTAGCTCTCCAGGCTTGGGCTGATGATGGTCTGGTGTCACTCTCGTGGCATTATGTTGCACCTGTGGTCCAGACCATGCCTGATCATTTTCTTAAGGAGATTATCCATAGTGTGGCATGGTGGATGGAAACGGCTTCTAAGGTTATAAACCACCACAAAGATATACTTATCGGACTCTGTCGCAGAATACTGGCATTACCACTTGAAGCTGGTACCGATGCAAATATTGTCAGCAACGGCATTAAATCATACAGTCCGGTCGATGCTGCGATAAATCACCCCATCGGACATGTTACTCAGATTCTGGTCAACCTGTGGTTCAAGAAAGATCCAAATGATAACGAGCAACTGCCCGATTATCTCAAATCCATTTTCAGTGCGCTGTGTGATCCTGATATCGAGCGATTTATACATGGGCGGGTGTTGTTGAGTTCACAGCTAATTGCACTTTTCCGTGTAGACCGCCCCTGGACAGAACAATATCTTTTACCATTCTTCAACTGGGACAATCCGTTTGAGGCGAAGTCCGTTTGGGAAGGCTTTCTCTGGTCGCCTCGCCTTTACCAGCCATTGATGACGGCCTTTAAATCTCAATGCCTTGATAGTGCAAACCACTATGCAGAACTCGGCGATCATCGTCAGCAATACGCAACTTTCTTAACATACGCAGCATTAGGCCCGACAGCGGATTACACAACCGAAGAGTTTCGTGCCGCTTTTAACGCACTTCCGTCAGAAGGTCTTGAAAAGTGTGCTCTGGCACTCTGTCAGGCGCAAGAAGGGGCGGCTGACAAGAGAGAATATTATTGGAAAAATCGAGTCCGGCCATTGTGGCAAAACATCTGGCCGAAATCCCGGGATCTGGTCACTTCTCAAATGACTGTTTCACTGGCCCGGCTAATCATTGCTACTGGCGACGAATTTCCCTCTGCTTTGGATGACGTACATAACTGGCTGATACCTGTTGAACATCCATATTATGTCGTACACCGGCTACTTGAATCGGGACTGTGCACGCGCTTTCCTGCCGAAGCAGCATTGCTACTGGGTTACGTAATTGCAGGTGAGAAACGCCAATGGTTATCTGAAGAGTTGGGTACTTGCCTGGATGACATTATCCAGGCTGCTCCAAACCTTGAGCAAGACGTGCAATACTCACGGCTAAGAGACTATTACAGGAGGAACAGCGCCTAATAGGCGTTCGATAAATAATCCTAAGTAACAGTCAGCAAGAGTTCCAATGTAGCTTTAGTGACGTCCGCTTCTGGCACATAGCGGCCTGACTTGGAGCAAGGTTCTCTCTGAGCAAACAACTGACATTCTCATTTGTTCTTTAGAAGGTTAAAGCTTTTCAATGAAGTCGTGTATCAGTTAACAGGGAGCAGTTCAGCAGAACTGGTTTATCATTGAGAGTAACATCGGTTTTAAGTTGCTTAACTCTTCCAGATGGGCTCGTGAGAGCGACTCAAGCCGTTGTTCTGCTTCCTCCGTCAATCGCAAAAAGGTTTTGCGCTGGTCGGTTTTATCCTGCTCGCGTATCACCAGTCCTGCCTCTTCTAAGCGGCTCAGTAAGCCCGATGCACTGTGCGGTTTTAACATCAGACGTTCTGCTACATAACCCACTGTGGCGTTGCCTGTAGCAGTCCCGCGTATTGTCAGCAGGGCCTGATGCTGCTGCGGCGTCAACCCCATGCTGCGTGCCTTCGTTTCACTGAAAGCCGTAAAGGCACGTAATGTGGCGCGAAAATCCGCGAGAAGGGCGTAATCGACATCTTTCATTTTCGGTTGTGACATGTTGAAAACCTTCCCTCATTGAATTTGTATCGTATTGCGATGTAAATTGCGCGTTTCAACATTGTAAAGAGGTGCAATATGATGCGAGACACGTTATCCGATTCCCCACATCGCCCTAAACTTTCTGACCACTCTGTAACAAGGCGCGTGATTATACTTGCACTGATGGGCATTCTCATAGGATCGGGTGGCGCGTTCGGTGCCATTGTGCTGATGCATCTGATAGCCCTGATGACCAATCTGTTCTGGTACCATCAGTTTTCATTTACTGAGCACCTGATGCCGGGTAACGCGGACGCGCTACACATTGTTGCGGCACCCGTGCTGGGCAGCCTGATTATTGGTGTTATGGCGCGTTTTGGTTCGGAAAAAATTCGCGGCCACGGCATTCCGGAAGCGATCGAGGCCATTCTCTACAGCGAAAGCCGGATGTCGCCCAAAGTTGCAGTGCTCAAACCGCTCTCCTCGGCAGTGTCGATTGGCAGTGGCGGCCCGTTTGGGGCAGAAGGACCGATCATCATGACCGGCGGTGCGATTGGTTCTTTGTTTGCTCAGTTATTTCATCTCAGCGCAGCCGAACGTAAAACCCTGCTTGTGGCAGGGGCGGCGGCGGGCATGACCGCTATCTTTAATGCGCCGCTCGCGGCGGTAATGCTGGCACTTGAGGTGCTGTTGTTCGAGTGGAAACCACGCAGTTTTATTCCCGTGGTCAGTGCAGTATTAGTGTCCTGGTGCTGGCGCAACGCGCTGATTGGCACGGGTGCCATATTTCCTTTACAGCTGGAATTTCATCTGCAGCCAATGCAACTTTTCGCGGCGATCGGTATAGGCGCACTGACTGGCGTGGTTGCCGTAGCGTTATCAAAAAGCCTGTATCGACTGGAAGAGTGGTTTCATCAGCTGCCAGTCCACTGGATGTGGTGGCCCGCGCTGGGTTCCGTCGTTGTAGGTGTAGGAGGCATTATTCAGCCACGGGTGCTGGGTGCAGGCTATGCCAGTATTCAAAACCTGTTAGATGGCTCGCTGGCAGTTAACATCATCATTTCGCTGTTGCTGGTAAAAAGTATAGTCTGGCTGGTATCACTTGGCTCAGGCACCTCTGGCGGGGTGGTGGCACCGTTGCTGATCATTGGTGGCGCAGTAGGTGCAGTGGCGGCACATCTGCTGCCTGGCTACGGTGGCATGCTAGTCATGGCAGGCATGTCCGGGATTCTCAGCGGTGCGATGCGTGCACCTTTGACAGGAACGCTTTTTGCGGTGGAAGTGACGGGCCGGTTTGAGCTGCTGCCTGTGGCATTAGGTGCAGCCGTGGCGTCTTATGCGCTGAGCGTATTGATGATGCCACGCTCAATCTTTACCGAACGTCTGGCGCGCCGGGGGCACCATATTGTGCAGGAGTTTGCCACTGATACGCTGGAAACCACCAAAGCACAACACATTATGACTGCCGCGCCCGCAACCTTACCTGACTCTATGCCGCTGTATCAGGTTATTGACTTGATGAGCGATTTACACGCGCATCATCATTATCCCGTAGTGAATGCGCAGGGCCAGTTTATTTCGGTGGTTTCGCGCAAAGAGATGATTCAATGGCAGTTGCAGCAGCGTGCCAGCGAATTAACATTGAAGGAGTTGATTGGCGGGGAACCTCAAATCAGCGCTCATGCTGACACCTTATGCAGCGACATCGCAGACCATCTCTTTAACGAAGAAACAGGTATGGTAGTGGTAACCGAAACCGGGTCAGGGCAGGTTAAAGGTGTGATTACGCGACATGATATTTTCCGTGTGCGTTATCTGTCAAAAAAGGCAGAAGTTCACAAGATGAAATATCTGCAATTACGCAAATCAGACTAGATGCAGTTTATTCAACTGTTTAAGGTTTCCCCGGCTCAATGCTGGGGAAATATGGTAACGTCTGAGGCGCTCCTTCAGCTTGCTTGCTGTCCGCTATGAGCGAAAAGCGGACGCTGACAGTCTTTGTAAAAATCCGGTTTGCGTTTTATTGCATCAGTCGAGGGAAGAAAAATATTGCGTCGGTGACTTCCCGAGCGCTTTTCTGAACATGGTGATAAACGCACTGACCGAATCATAACCCAGCATACCGGCTACGCGCTGCACAGACAGCCCTTCAGCCAGATGGCTCAGGGCAATCATTAAATGCAGTTGCTGACGCCAGCGACCAAAGCTCAGTCCTGTGGCAGTTTTTATCAGCCTGGCCAGCGATCGCTCGCTGGTTGCCAGGTGTACAGCCCACTCTTTTAATGTCCTCCGGTCTTCAGGGGCCTTAAAAAGTCTCTCAGCCATAGCCTGGATTTTAGGATGGCCGGATACCGGCAGGTGGAGCGCTTTAACCGGCACGTCCGGTATATGTTCCAGCAGCACCGCTGCCAGCCTCGCGGTTTTACTGTCAGGCAAATAAGCATGTTCCTGCTCCGCCAGAAACAGAACAAGTTCGCGGACCAGAGGACTAATCGCCAGGGTACAGCAGGTTTCCGGCATCGCTGCCGCGCCGGGTTCGATAAACAGAAAGCAGGTCTCTGCATTCTTTGTGACCCGGCAGCTGTGAGGGATTTCACCCGGTACCCAGACAGCATGTCCAGGTGGAACAAGCCACAGCGCGTCTTCAACCTCACAGCTTACTGCTCCTCGCAAAGAGAGAATAAGCTGGCCTTTACGATGGGCATGCGGACTCTGCCCGGCATACTCGCCAGATGAAGATACATGCAGGGCGACAGCAGCCTGACTGAATACATCGGCTGTAAATTCTTCCGGCGAGGTCACCGGTTTCTTATGAGCTGGCATGATTTAGTTATATGTTGTCAGATTATCTGTATTCTGTAACTCATGCGTACTTTAAAGTCTTTCTTTTTTTCAGAGAAAGCACAGTTTATGTCCCACACTACGAACAAGTGGTCTTCAGTCATACTTGTGACCGGTATCCTCTTTATCGCCATTAACCTGCGTGTTCCTTTTACCGCTGTTGCACCCGTTTTAGAGTCAATTCGCCATGATTTTGGGCTAAGTATTACTGCCGTTGGGTTGCTTAACTCACTGCCTTTACTGGCCTTTGCTGCCTTTTCACCCCTGAGCGCCTCCGTATCCAGGAAGTACGGTCTGGAACGCACCCTTTTTGGTGCACTCGCCGTGATTTCAGCCGGCATTCTGCTTCGCTCCACAGGCAGTGCCTGGGCGCTTTATGGCGGAACCCTATTGATAGGTATCGGGATTGCCCTGGGCAATGTCCTTCTGCCTGGCCTTATAAAGCGTGACTTTTCCGGCAACGTGGCTTCCGTTACGGGGGCATATTCCATCACCATGGGCGCGGCTGGTGCCATTGGCTCTGCCTTTATCATTCCTCTGACGCAGCGCTGGGGCTGGAACATCGCATTAGCCATGCTGGTTATTGCACCACTCCTTGCGCTGTTTTTATGGTTGCCCCAGTTAACGAAGAAGCATCAGCTGCCAGCAGCAGGTGTGAAAAAAACTGCGACCATCGCGGTCTGGCGCTCGCCTCTGGCATGGCAGGTCACCCTGTTTATGGGCCTGAATGCGATGCCGTTTTATGTTGCTGTCGGCTGGCTGCCAGCCATTCTTACGGACAGCGGACTCTCCTCAGCTCAGGCTGGTGAGGTACACGGCATCCTTCAGCTGACCACCGCCATTCCCGGCCTGATTCTGGCCGCCACGCTGCGCCGTCTTAACGATCAGAAATTAGCTGCTGCTGGCGTCAGCCTGGTAACCGCGGTGTCCTATATCGGCATCCTGTATTTGCCGAATCTGGCGATGCTGTGGGCGGCGCTTCTCGGCTTCGGCTCTGGTGCCAGCATGATGCTGGGTCTGACCTTCATCGGGCTGCGTACCAAAAATGCCGGTGATGCTGCCGCGCTGTCAGGCATGGCACATAGTGTCGGTTATCTGATGGCGGCAATGGGGCCACTGTTGCTGGGTAAAGTACGGGAGCTGTCCGGAGGCTGGACGGTACCGTTACTGATGACCGCAGCAATCGCGGTCGCAGGTGCCTGCACCGGAATGGCTGCAGGAAGAAATGCGCACCTGGAACCTGCACAGCAGCCGGATTGAGATCTCAGACACAGCAGGGGAGCGCTCGGTTTTGTGTTATGAATGCTCATAACTGTCGCTCTGAATAATTTTACTGCTATCGGGACCGTTCTTAATCCCAAACAGCGGGCTTTACGCTGATGGGCCGTTTAAAACGAGGATAGCCTAAGCGACCGCCCCGGAACTCGGGGCGGTCGCTGGCTGTAAATGTAATGAGAAGCAAATCTTCCGGCCTACCTTGCAACGATGTATCGCTTTTCGTCGCTCATAAAGGCTTTTTCTGCAGCGGGTGAAAGGATGGCACCGAAATTCATATGCGCGCGGAGTTTCCAGGATGAAGGAACATTCCACCCGATGCGAACATCGTCGTCGATCAGAGGATTATAATGTTGCAGGTTGGCACCGATTCCTTTTTCCGCCAGCGCCAGCCAGACAGCATACTGTGCAATACTAGTGCTGTGCTCAGACCATACCGGGAAACTGTCAGCATAGGCCGCAAACTGCTCCTGAAGTGCCTGAATAACATACTGATCCTCGAAAAAAAGTATTGAGCCAGCAGCCGCTGCAAATCCATCTATTTTGTCTGAAGTTGCAGAAAAACTCTCTGCAGGGACAATTTTTCGTAACTGCTCACGCGTGAGTTCCCAGAAGCGAGCATGCTGCTCACCCAGTAAAATCAGAAGCCTTGAGCTTTGCGAGTTAAAAGCAGAAGGAGCCTGCTTCACTGCTTCAATTACAGTGCCTATCAGCTCGTTCTCCGGGACAGGAATATCTTTTCCAAGTTCATAAATGGTGCGCCGTTTTCTGGCAAGTTCTAAAAAGTTACCTGTCATGAATTAGCCCTCAGATGAATTGTCTGACATCATATTTTTCCCCATCTTGCCCTCTAACCGGACTGGTAGGGTCAGCATGCAGTAATACACGCTGACTCATTAGTTCATTCTTTTCGAAGGATTGCGAACAGGATGCAACACTGGTAAAAGTCTGGACTGTAAATAAACATGCTTCATCAGTCCACGTCTCTGAAGCGTTAACGGCTCAGCATCTAATTAATCTGAATATGCCTCCGAAGACACGGTCAGTGTGACATTGTCGCTTACATATGGAACGTATTTATCAATTTTAAAGTCGGATCTCTTAATCATACCAGTGACATTAAACCCTACTGCGTTTTTCTTCTCCATAGCCTGGAAACCTGCTTTATTCAGGGTTGCATGAAGAATAACCGGTCGGGTTATGGATTTAATAGTTAGATTGCCGTACACATCATATTTATCGCCATTACTTTTTATACTGGTGCTTTTAAAATTTGCGACCGGATACTTCTCCGCATCAAAATAATCTGGCTGGACAAACTCTTTATTCAGTGCTGGAACGCCAGTATCGATGCTGGCTACAGGAATATTGATATCAACCAGCGATAAAGTTTTCGTTGCCGGATCGAACTCAACTGTGCCATCCACGTTATGGACGGATGCTGTCGGGTTCGAAAAACCCAGGTGGTTCCAGCTGATAACCACAGACGTATGCGATTCATCAAGCTTATAACTCGCTGTTTTCGCCTGTGCAGCAGTAGTAAAAAGAAGTGAAAATAGCAGTGAAGCAGAAAGTACATGATATTTCATTGATATAACCCGAGTCATAAGGATTGATTTTTATTAGCGCAGGCGCTTATATAGCAAGCCAGCTTATTTGATAAAACTATCGTTATTACAAAAAAATTATTTTTTTTCGTGCTGGCGGCTAATGGCTATCAGTGTCCGTAAGGTTTGACGCTATCGAGTCACAAACTCAGCATTACCAACTCATTATCTGGCTATTTCAATAATTACGATGGTTAAGCCGCAGCAGCATGGCATATGCAAATCTCTTGATTTGAGCGCTATAGTAGATTTAGACTAACTTACCTTCAAGTACCCACCTAAAGGTAAGTATGGAAAAATATACACCCTGTTTTACGCTTGATAACAGAAATCCCGGTGATATATTAAAAGAAGCTTGTCCTGCACGGGAAGTTCTGGAGGTTCTGATCAGCAAATGGACATTGCTCATTATTCATGCCCTTTCTGACGGTGCATCGAGGCCGGGTGATTTGCGAAGAAAAATTCAGGGCATATCAGAAAAGGTGCTGTCACAGAATCTTAAGGAACTTGAAAGCAGGCATCTTGTTACGCGCACTGTCTTTCGTGAAGTACCGCCCAAAGTCGAATATGCACTCACGGAGCTGGGAACATCCCTCTGGCAGGCAGCAAATGAACTCAACCGGTGGGTAGAACAAAACTGTCACTTTCTGGTTAAAGACACAGATCCTTCTCTTTGATATGCCATTGTTCATTTATGAGTGCTGCGGGCTGACAGGAGCATATAGGAAGGCAGGCTGCAGGCGTCGAAAGCGGCTTCCCTTGCTGGCTCAGAGGCAACATTACTTGCTGCTGGTCATAAGGGAACAGAAAGGCATTTTAACAACCAGCACCTGCAGTTTGTTGTACCAGTACAAAAAGCACTCGTGTATCAGTCTTTGCCCGGACCATGGTCAAAGCGGGTTCCTTTGCCGATGGCATAAAACTGCCCCCCGGCGACATAGTATATGGTTCGTAATTCGTCTGGTGCTTCATCAAATATCCAGTGCCCATTGCGAAAAACCCGATCGTCACTCCACGCGCCGGCAATTTCTCCCATAAACAGATTATGTTCCAGCTCATATGCCGCATTGGGCATTACCTTACATACAAGCCAGCCAGCACAGCCCTTTACCAGCGGAATATCAAACTCTTTCATATAGAACATCGGTATTTTATGATTCTTGTCAGGCCTGTCACGGTAGCTGTGCTCACCTGCGTACAAAACGGTTTCCATCTGGCTGACTACGGGTATCTGTACGGCAAACAGACCACTTTCTTTCACCAATCCACGGGTGTAAGCCTGTGGACTGATATACGCCATGACTTTATTGATCCCCACCAGACTTACCCATGCGGCGGCCATTACATTGGCATTACCATTGTGTTTAGCGGAAATCATTGTAGTTGGGCCGACCTGCAATAATCGGTATGCTTTATTCAGTTCAACTGGCTGTAAAGACACAGGATTTCTCCTTCCCACAGATGAAAAATGTGCCGTTAACGGCAACGGCACATTTAAAACACTGATGGTCGCCCGAAGGTAATCAGGCTAATACCGTTTTGTATCGTCCGACCTGAGCTGCGATTTCTTCGTCAGTTATCGTCGCGCTTCCGCCTGTAATAAACGGCTTGATGTAGTTCATACCCAGATACCCGGAGATGGTTTCAAAAGACAGCAGGTACTCGCCTACCGTATGTCCGGCAGCGCCATCAGACTGATAGGCAGACTCTGCACCACCCAGCGAAACAGCCAGCATGAGTTGCTTGGCGCGCAGCGCCTGTGTTTCTCCACCATGTGACCAGCCGTACGTCAGTACATCGTCAAGCCACTGTTTAAGAAGTGGCGGCGTGCTGTACCACTGCATAGGAAACTGCAGCACGATACGATCCGTCTTTTCCAGTGCAGCCTGTTCAGCGGCCACGTCGATTTTGCCATCCGGATACAGGTCATACAGATAACGCACTTCAACGTCGGTCAGTGATGCTGCACCTTTTGCCAGGGCTGAGTTTACCCGTGACTGATTAATGTTGGGGTGGGTAACAAATACAGTTGTTTTCATGTCGATCTCTTATTTTTCAGAAAAATGTTTCGTCAATTTCAAGCCGGGATAAAGCTTCATTGATATCATTTAATTCAGCGTCACTGAGCTGAACATTTGCGGCGTGAAAATTCTCTTCGAGCCGATGTAATTTCGTTGTTCCCGGGATCGGTACGATGTAAGGCTTCTGAGCCAGCTCCCAGGCAAGAACAATCTGCGCTGAAGTTGCGTTGTTTTTTTTCGCGATTTGAGCAATCAAATCCAGTAGCGCCTGGTTATGTTCCATTACTTCAGGTTTGAAGCGCCCCATCATGCCCCGGTAATCGCCTTTCCCGTAGGTTGTATCAGCGGTCACCTGACCACTCAGGAATCCATTACCCAGCGGGCTGTAGGCCATAAAGCCAATATCAAGTTCATCGCAGACTTTAAACAAATCCTGCTCAGGTTTACGCCACATCATTGAATACTGGTCTTCAACCGCGGTGACCGGGCAGATGGCATGAGCGCGGCGTATGTAAGATACAGGCGCATTGGATAAGCCCCAGTACTTTATTTTTCCCTCCGCGATCAGCTCTTTCATTAATCCCGCCACCACTTCCGGCTCAACTTTTGGATCGACACGATGCTGATAAAACAGGTCGATATGGTCGGTTTGCAGGCGACTGAGTGAACCTTCAAGTTGCTCTCTGACAGACGCCGGACGGCTGTCTAATACCGGCACCAGCTGTCCATCAATGTTTTCCATGCCGGTCACGCCAAATTTGGTCGCGATGACAACGTTGTCCCTGTGTTTGCTGAGCGCAACACCCAGCAGTTCTTCGTTTTCAAATCCGTAAATGGGGGCAGTGTCGAAAAGGTTGCAGCCCAGTTCTACAGCCTTGTCTATCAGCTTTGTTCGCTCACGGATTTCAACTGAATAGCCATAGCCATGGTCCATGCCCATGCACCCCAGCCCCATTTCCGAGACATGAAGTCCCTGGCTGCCTAACCTTCTCATTTTCATGATTATTTAACCCTTTTTTAAAGCATTTATGATTCTGAGGCGTTAAGTATACGGCTGGCTTTGTTGCTGAAAAATTGTTAATTTTGAAAGTCAGAATTGCTAAAATAACAACAATGATGAATAAACTTGATGCGCTGAAATTTTTTGTTGCCGCTGCAGAAACGATGAACTTTCGTGAAGCAGCAGTCAGACTGGCCATTTCTCCTTCAGTAGTGACGCGGACTATTGCCGAACTGGAAAATCAGCTCGGCGAGCCACTTTTTAAGCGGAATACCCGATCAATTGTGCTGACCAGCTTTGGTGAGCTTTTCCTGCCGAAGGCCATGCGGCTGCTTGAAGACTCAGAGGCCCTTTTTCAGACGGCCAGAGATGACAATGACATGAAGGGAATTGTGAGGATCACATTATTCCGGTTTCCCGGCCACGAGCAGGTGTTATACGAGCTTCTTACCGCCCTGGATCCTTATCCTGAGCTGTTTATAGACTGGCGGTTAGACATGATGAAGCTGGATACTGTCCAGAACCGCATTGACATGGGGATCCGTATAGAGCGGGAGCCAAACCCGAATTTTATCGTCAGGCCCATTACGCTGGTTCATCATGCGCTGATGACATCACCCGGACTCATTGAGAAGCTGGGTGCGCCGGAAAATTTCGACGATCTGCGCCAGCGCTACCCTTTCAGTGGCCTGCTGAATCCTGAAACCGGCAAAGTATTCGAATATATGCTCGATGGCGTCGATACTTTTGTACCGCGTAACCTGGAGTTTTTTACCACTGACTCCCAGTCTGAAATCCAGGCTGCGTTAGCCGGTAAAGCCGTCATTCAGTCAAGTAATCTGGCCTGTAAGGAATACCTGGAAGACGGCAGGCTGGTGAATGTCCTGCCGGAACTGAAACTGGAAACCTGGCAGCTATATCTTTACCGGCCCTATCAGACCCTGGTACCGCAGCGCATCAGGACCGTTTTTCACATTCTTGAAAATATTTTACTCAGACACTTCAGTTAAAAGAGGGCCCTGATGCGGATGGTGCTCTTAGCCGGCGTCCCCCATAAACCGGACTGGTGACAGTCTTTCTCCGGGAAGTTGCTGCTCCGGGATGCCTGGATCCGCAGAAACAAAGTCTGCCGTTCGTTCATGCTCCCTGAATACGGGCGACTTTTAATGTACAACGGGAAGCTGTGACAGACGTATCAACTGAATATTTCATCTATCCAGTCTGCAAATGCACGTACAGCAGGGGAAAGAAAACGTTGATGAGGATAAAGTAGCGTGACTGGGACAGACGGCGGCTGCCAATCGGCCAGAACTTCAACCAGCGTTCCTTTCTCCAGGTGTTCTGCTACAACATTTTCAGCAAGCTGCGCCAGTCCGAACCCTTCAAGGCACATTTTTATATAAAGCCCCGTCTCGTTGACGGCTGCCTGCCCACTGACGGATACGGACAGCGTTTCTGTTCCCTTTACAAAACGCAATTCGTCTGTACGCCGGCTTTGTCCGGAAAAATAATGAATAGCCCGGTGATGAGATAAATCTTCAGGTGACTGCGGAGTACCGTACTCCCTGAGATAGTCGGGAGAGGCGCAGGTGATCCAGCGAAATTCTCCGAGCGGGCGGGCTACAAGCGTGGAGTTAAGTAACTCTCCGGTTCTGATCACGCAGTCCACGCCCTCCTGAACCAGGTCAACCTGCCGGTCGCTGACGCCGATCATCAGGTAAATATCAGGATAACGGCTGTAGAACTCTTTCAGGTTTGGCATAACGATGAAGTGCGCTATACCGCCAGGCATATCAACGCGTAAACGGCCACGGGGGCGCCTGTTCAAATCGGCCAGGCTGGCTTCCGTATGTTCAATTAAGGCCAGAATTTCCCGGCACTGCGCCAGATACTGCAGACCTTCCGGAGTAAGGCTGACCCGTCTTGTGGTCCGGTTCAGCAGACGCACCTGCAGATACTTCTCCAGATTTTTGATGGTGCTGGTAACAGTAGAAGAAGGCAGGGACAGTGTTTCCGCTGCCCGGACAAAGCTTCCGGCCTCAGCCACCCTTATAAAAACCTGCATAGCCTGAATTCGATCCACCTGACTGCACTCCTTAATAGCATGTAACGTTGATAATACTCATTATTCGCAAATCCTGAATGATGAAAACGCGTTAGTCATCTTTTTCAGTTTAAACAGGAGGCGTATTGTTTTCCTTCTGAACCTGAAAGAGACAATTCAAATGACCGATTACATCAGAAATATTGTTAATAATCAGACGGCGAATGCGCCGGTAACACTGATCCGCGGTGCAACCATACTGAGTATGGATGAGAATGTTGGTAACCTTGAACGTGGCGATATTCTTGTCACAGGTTCAACCATCACTGCCATTGGTAAGGACCTGAACGCCGAGGGTGCTCACGTCATTGATGCCAGAAACATGATTGCCATGCCGGGGATGGTCGATTCTCATCGTCACGCCTGGGAAGGTCAGCTGCGCCGCATCAACCCCAACGCCACCTGTCTGGACGACTACAGCAATGCCACGCATTTCTCGTTCGCGAAATATTACCGGCCCGCCGATATCTATGTCGGTAATCTCCTGACGGCGCTGGGCGCGATTGATGCGGGTATCACTACCATGATTGATAATTCGCACAACAGCCGTACCGCAGCGCATTCAGACGCCGCCGTTGAAGCCCTGCTCGATGCCGGTATTCGCGCTATTCATGCGTCCGGCGCGCCGGTAGCTGGCGAATGGGATAAAGCGCACTGGCCTGGCAATTGGCAGCGACTGCAGGAAAAATATTTCAGGGATAATCCTGAGAGTCTTGTGACGCTGGGCGTCATGGCACAGCTGGAGCCGGAATTGTGGGCTGAGGCCCGCAGGCTGGGGCTGCCGATCGTGACCGAGTTCTTTGGTGCTGAGATGGCCTCCGAGCTTGAATCTCTGCATCAGCAGGGCCTGTTGGGTCCGGACAATATCTTTAACCACTGTACCGCGCTGCCTGATGAGGGCTGGGAAATCCTGCGCGACGCCGGCGTGCGGGTAAACGTCTGCCCGCGCTCAGATTCGCACTACGGCATTGAAAGCGGGATGTTTGCCATTGAGGCTGCGCAGCGTCATGGCATCACACCGGGTCTGAGCGTGGATAACGAAACGTCTTACAGCACCGACATGTTTATGGAAATGCGCGTGGCGTTTTATCTGCAGCGCGTAATGGGTATGCATAAGCAGCACTGCTGTGATTCAGCGCATTCATTGACTACGATCCCGGCAGCGCAGTTGCTTAAATCGGCAACGGTCGATGGTGCATTTTGTGCCGGTCTGCAGGATAAAGTGGGCAGCCTGACGCCGGGCAAACAGGCTGATCTGATCCTGATTAACGCGGCTGACCTCAACCTTTACCCGAACGGAAATGCATTCGGAACGGTGGTACATGCAGCTGAACGCAGCAACATCGATACCGTGATGATCGGCGGGCGCATCGTCAAGCAGAACGGCAAAGTGCTGGGTGTGGACAGTGAGCGCCTTCGCGCCGCCATTGATGAATCACGCGAGCACCTGTTTGCGGCTGCAGGATATGAGCCAGACATCTTTGCGGAAAAATTCCTGCCGCTGGTCCAGGCAAACTGACAGGGAATAACAGCATGAGCGCGATTTATTACGTAATAGCTTTTGCAGCGGGCCTGGGTATTACCCTTCAGACGACCCTGAACAGTCAGCTTGCAAAAGGGCTCGGCGGGGATCCGGTCACCGCCGCGTTGTTTTCCTTTACGGCCGGGGCGTTCGGCCTTGGAATTTACTCGCTGCTGCGTGGAGGGTTATTCACCTCCCTTGCTGCCATTCCTTCGCAGCCTGTGTGGAGTCTGGCGGGCGGACTGATTGGTGCCTGTGCGTTATTCAGCTACGTTGTACTCGCTCCCAAAATCGGTTTTTCAGCCCTGCTCGGTCTGGCAATTGTCGGACAGCTACTCTCATCACAGGTGATCGACAATTTTGGCCTGCTGGGCGCGATAAGGCGGCCAGTCTCGTTGCTGAAGCTGGGAGGAATGCTGGTCATGTTGATTGGACTCGCCATCATGCTTTTTGGCGACCGGTTTACTGAGCGTTTTATGCATTAATAAGGCAATACTGCCGGTTGCGGACGTATGCCCGAATGCAGGCGTCCGTGACCTTCAGTTCAGCCAGAATGATAATTTTATCTCTTCCGGAGAAATCACATGTTTTCATCAGCGGCCAATGTCAGAAATTTGCTGGGCGAGTGTCCCCTCTGGTGCGAAAGAACACGCAGGCTTTACTGGACTGACATTGAAGGCAGTGAGCTGCTCGCTTTAGAAGAAGGTACCGATATCGTCATGCGATGGGCACTTCCTGAACGTCTTGGATCATTTGCACTGACTGAAAAAGAGAACGTCCTGCTGATGGCCCTGGCCTCCCGGCTGGCCTTCTGTAACATCGATACCGGTGAATTTATCCCGTTAGCAGACTCGCCGGGAGAGCCGGGAACCCGTACAGGAGACGGGCGATGCGACCGAGACGGCAACTTCGTCTTCGGAACAATGGATGATGGTTTTCCCGCGAAAGTCATCGGTAAATTTCACAGGCTTAATGCGGTGACGCTCAGCATTGAGACGCTTCCTCTGCCAGAGGTAGCTATCCCGAACAGTATCTGTTTCAGTCCGGACGGCGGCACGATGTATTACTGCGACTCCATGCAGCACCGTATAATGTGCTGCGATTATCCTTCTCTAGATCATCAGCGTGTGTTCACTGAAACAGAAGGTGATGGCGCGCCTGATGGCTCATGCGTGGACGCAATGGGCTATGTCTGGAATGCTGAGTGGGGAGGAAACCGTGTAGTACGTTATCGTCCGGATGGAACAACAGACTGTATCCTGCCATCTCCCGGTATTCAGAGCACCTGCCCGACACTCGCGGGAGAGGCATTCAAAACGCTCTATTGCACCAGTGCCAGCGTAGGCCTGTCTTTACCGTCAGAGCATGATGGAGCACTGTTGAAAGCGGATTCAGCTGTATCTGCCGGTTTACCTGAGAGCCGGTTTTCAGCGCACCTGCCATAACCTTTATGCTTTCATCGCCATCAAGGCGACAGCGTATTTTGATATTTAAACGGTATTTTCTGATGCTGGTTGAAGATAACGAAGCCTGTGAAAGGGGGGATAAAGTCTTTTTCATCCCCCACAGGAAAAAGGTTTAGTCGTTGACTATAGCAGCGCAGATAAGACTAAATTGAGTTGCTCTGGATAAGGTTTGCATTAATCCAGGAGTCTACATTAGTAACAGGAATGTTATGGCGTTCATTAAATGTTTGTTCTTTACTCCATGCGACTCCCCGCCCTTGCGCAAAAACAGCACGATACTTGGACATCATATCCTGCGGGGAAAGCGCCAGCTTATCCATCAGATATTTTTCGCTCCATTCTGTGCAGCTGAAAGGACGGCCAAGTGCTGATTGCAGCTTACCTGCTACCTCTGCGTAGGTCAGTGTATCTCCTGCGATATACACAATTTCATTCCGGATGCGCGGAGTTGTAAATACGATCGCTGCCGTCAGCATTCCGATATCATCAGGTGTTGTCAGCGTCATGGTATTATCAATACTGCCGAGTGCGTGAACAGTATCGTTCTGAAGATCGACCACACCGAAGTCTGGTTCGAACAAATAGCTCATGAAGATGCCGGTCGAAATGATGACCCACTCAGTTTCATGCTGGCTGCGTAGTAAATCACGCACGTCAATCTGCGCGTCGAAAATGTCTTGAGGACTGCCGCGCCCTATGGCATCAAAATCGGCACCAAACTGCCATGGAAAATATCGTGGAATCCGTGCTTTAAGAGCAGCCTGCGCCAGTTTCATCGGCGTATTTATTCCGGCTGCGTACCCGGTGCAGCCAACGACTGTATCAAATTGCGAAAAAAGGGCGGCCAGTTCGTCGACTGAACTCATGACGAGATCACCCGTAACTATATTGATTCCGAGGTTTCTGATTTCTGTAATAACGAGTTGTTTGCCAGGTTGATCTGACATTATGGTACTTTCGCGCAGCAGTATGCTGATTTTCGCTCCTTCCACCTCTTTTGCCCGAAAGGCAAGATTTCGCAGAACAGGGAGTCCCAGCTCACCGGCACCGAGTACAAGGATATTTTCAGACGTAGTATTAAGATCAGTTTTATTCATAATCAGGCCTCACATGAATTGTTGTACCACTCTAGCAATTCATAACAGGCCTAAAAAGAAGGTACATGCATGATACCGGGAAGTGATGAGGTGGATAGAGACGATATTCTTAAGTATTCTCAGGCTGTTTGTCAGGGGCTGAGAGACGATGATGATGGCTTGCGGCGGGAGTTGCTGGCTCATGCAGGAAGTCGCTGGTCACTGGGCATTATCAACACGCTTGGCGTTTATGGCAGACTGCGTCACGCGGAAATTGGCAGGCGTATGCATGGGGTGACTCAGCGCATGCTGACCCGTACATTACGACAGCTTGAGCGTGACGGACTGGTTATCCGACATGATTTCAATGAAATTCCGCCACGTGTAGAATATGAGCTGTCCGATACAGGTATGGAGATGCTTGTACGGATGATCCCGCTGTGGACCTGGATTGTCGATAATGCTGAGCGCTTTCGTGAAAATCGGTTGATATATGAAAAAAATAACATTAACCCCCGGGATATAAGTGGCCGTGAATATAAAAAATGAATGTGCAATCATTCATAAACAATTGAAGTTTTGCGATTTGTTATCTTCTGATAATTATGCTTAAAGTAGCCATCCGGAGACAGGGCGGATTTTACCGGGCCAGCACGGTAATTATATGTATTTATAATTTATTTATTGCTGATTTCAATGTTGGCCAGTATATATTACATTTGGGTGTTAAACCGAATTTAGCTTCGCTATCATTAATTCTGGATTGAAGGTTATCTGACAGGGCTGCTCGCCGATTAATAATGGGTGAAGCGGATGATTGATATTTTTAGAATGGTGTTTTTTATGTGCTCTAAAAAGAATAGTGAAAATTCATCTGAGTTAAAAAATATCCCAGGCTATGTTCATGGGGCGGAAATCATTCAGGTCAACTTGAATCGAACCCCTATAGACAATATCAGTGATGTGGTATATGAGGCAGTAAAAAAGACGCGCTCGGTCAGGCAGTTGCATATGTCTTTTCTGGTTCCTCGCACAAGTGATTTGAAACCAGCCATCATCTATTTTCCTGGGGGAGGATTTATGACAGCTGAATACAATAAATTTCTGGAAATGCGCATGGCCTTAGCGGAGGCTGGCTTTGTTGTTGCAGCGGCAGAATACAGGACAATTCCGGATGTTTTCCCTGCGCCATTGATAGATGCTAAAGCAGCAGTAAGGTACCTTCGTCAACATGCCCCCGATTATGGTATTGACCCCTCGCGAATTGGTGTATTAGGTGATTCAGCTGGAGGATGGCTGGCTCAGATGCTTGGTACCACTAATGGCGATAAATCATTCGATTACGGCAATTTTCTCAGCCAGTCCGCTGATGTGCAGGCTGTGACCACGCTTTATGGAATATCAGACCTTCGTAACATAGGTGACGGTTTTCCTGAGGATCGTCAAAAGGTGCATCAGTCGCCTGCAGTCACTGAATCACTGCTAATTAATGGGGTGGCTTTCAGGGACTTTGAAGGTTCCTCCATCTGCTCCACACCTGAAAAGGCGATAAATGCAAGCCCTATAGGACGTATTAAAGGACGTACACCTCCGTTCCTGATAATGCATGGAAGTAAAGATACGCTAGTATCACCTAATCAGAGCAAAATTCTTTACAAAGCCCTTTTAGAATCGGGAAACAAAGCAGATTACTTACTTATCGAAGGTGCAGAACACGGTGATGGTCACTGGTATCAACCCGTAGTCATAAATAGGGTTGTTGATTGGTTCCTCACTAATCTTGGTCCTGAAAATAAATGATGGCCAGCTTGACCTGTCCCCCAGGATTAAATACAACGCTCACATTAGTAATGTCAGATCCTTTACTATCAGAATTACCCTTTCTCCAGGCTGCCGCAAATTCAGACGGCGTCTGATAATTGAGCGCAAAGTACGGGCGGCACTCATTATAATCCTGACGTCATTCACTGATGGTTTTCCTGGCACGACTGACGTCACTGAACCAGTGCTCATTCAGACATTCATCGTGAAAGCGTCCAGTAAAACTCTCAATAAATCCGTGCTGTGTAGGTTTATCGGTCTGAATAAGCTGCAGCTCCACACAATGCTTAAAGGCCCACTGGTCAAGTGCTCTACAGGTAAACTCCGGCCCATGGTCAGTTCTTATCGTAGCCGGATAGTCGCGAAAGAGCGCGATGCTGTCCAGAATTCGCGTGACCTGAACACCTGAAATCCCAAAGGCAACAGTGACCGTCAGGCATTCCTTCGTGAAGTCGTCCACGCAGGTCAGGCACTTTATTCTGCGACCGGTGGCCAGCGCGTCCATGTCGAAATCCATCGACCAGGTCAGGTTAGGCGCATCCGGGCGAAGCAGCGGCAGACGTTCCGTTGCCAGTCCTTTACGACGTCATCTGCGTTTTACGCCCAGCCCGCTGAGATGATAAAGGCGGTATACGCGCTTGTGATTAACCAGAAGGCCTTCACGGCGCAGTAACTGCCAGATGCGGCGGTAGCCAAAACGCCTGCGCTCCAGTGCCAGCTCTGTGATGCGTAGAGATAGCTGCGCATCAGCCGCCGGACGCTGAGCCTCGTAGCGGCAGGTCTACAGGGACAAACATGTAAGCCTGCAGGCACGACGTTGCGACAGACCAGTCACATCACACATAAACTCAACGGCTTCCTGCTTCTGGCCTGTCGTCAGCACTTTCGACCCAGAGCCACCTGAAGTGCCTCCTTATCCAGTATGGCTTCTACAGGCAGCTTCCTGAGTCTGGCGTTCTCTTTCTCAGGCGACTTCAGGCGCTTAACCCCGTGCACCTGCATACCGCCATACTTCTTGCGCCAGGTGTAAAAGGTGGCGTCAGAAATGGCGTGCTTACGGAAGAGTTCACGGGCAGTAACCCCGGCTTCAGCCTCGCGGAGAATACTGATGACCTGTTCGTCGGAAAAACGCTTCTTCATGGGATGTCCTGATGTGGTTTATGAAGACATCACTAACATCGCGGTGTGTTGATCAACGGGCGCAGGTCAGTTAAATGATTACAGAATGAGTCTTTTATGCGATTTGACCATCTATTAGACACTTTGATACCAGCCTCTTAACATCCTTAATTGTTTTAAATAATTACTTAAAACAATTTAGGATGTTACCTCTACTAAAAAACCCTCAAAAATTACGCAATAATCTGCCTGATCACATTTTTGAGACCATCTTCACAATTGCAGTGTTGATTTAAATTGATATAAAGTGCAATTATTCGGGTGACTAATCATTGGGTACAGAGGCGGGAATGATTTACTCATGCTCCCGCACCATCTGACTGAGTCATGCTGGCAGGACATTGCTTGCGTCCGTGACTCAGGCCTGCCTGCATAGTTCATGAGACCAGGCGTTACCCTCATTGAAGTAACCCTCAAAGAAAAGGTCGCAAAATGATTGTTACTGTAAATCCCGCTACTGGCGAAAATATCACCGAGCACCCCTTACATACCCGGCAGGATGTTCAACTTATTCTGGATTCTGCAGCACAGGCACAGAAAGCATGGGGCAAAAAATCCGTTTCTGAACGTGTGCGGCTTCTTCCTCGTCTCGCTGGTGTTCTTCGTCGTAATAAGGCCACCTATGCCGCCCTAATCACCGCAGAAATGGGGAAACCCATCGCGGAATCAGAAGCTGAAATCGAAAAGTGCGCGGTTACCTGTGAGTTTTATGCTGAAGCAGCACTCAAATATCTGGACGATATTCATGTCAAAAGCAATGCCACAGACAGCCGTGTTGTATTTGATCCCCTTGGTGTTGTACTGGCCATCATGCCCTGGAACTATCCTTTCTGGCAGTTCATACGTTTTGCTGCGCCTGCACTTGCTGCAGGTAATGGTGCGTTGCTTAAGCACGCAAACAATGTTGCTGGTTGCGCGCAGGTCCTTGAAGAAGCGTTCCGCGAAGCGGGTACGCCTGAAGGTCTGGTTTCAACTCTGATTGTTAACGCTTCAGATGTTGCAGGCATACTGGCAGATGACCGTGTTGCCGCTGTAACGCTAACAGGCTCTACTGAAGTGGGCAAAATTATTGCTGCGCAGGCGGGCAGCCTGATGAAAAAACAGGTACTGGAACTGGGTGGTTCAGATCCATTCATCGTACTGGCAGATGCGGACGTCGAGCTGGCTGCAAAAATGGCTGTCAAAGCACGATTCTCAAATACCGGACAAAGCTGCATTTCTTCCAAGCGTTTCATCGTAGACGAAAACATTGCCGATCGCTTCGTTGAGTTGTTTGTTGCGGGCGTGGAAAAACTGAAAACCGGTGAGCCAACCGATCGCGCCACCCAAATCGGACCGATGGCGCGGGAAAACCTGCGCAGCAGTCTTCACTCTCAGGTGGAGCGAAGCGTCAAAGAAGGGGCGGTGCTGCTCACAGGCGGGCAGGCAAAAGAAGGCCCAGGCTATTACTACCTGCCAACAGTACTGGATCATGTTAAACCGAATATGACAGCTGCACTTGAAGAAACTTTTGGCCCCGTTGCTGCCGTTATCCGTGTACGCGATGAAGAAGAGGCAATTGCTGTCGCAAATGCTACAGAATTCGGACTGGGTGCTGCCGTCTGGACCAGTAATGTTGAAAACGGCTACAAAATTGCCCGTAAAGTTGAAGCTGGCGCCGTATTTGTTAACGGTCTGGTAGCATCTGACGCTCGTCTTCCGTTTGGTGGTATTAAACAGTCTGGCTATGGCCGTGAGCTGGGAGAGTTTGGTATACGCGAATTCACTAACGTGAAAACGCTGTGGATCGGACCAGCAATTTAACCGAGGATTATCATGCGTAAAACTGAATCAGATTCCTGGCTTTTACATCCAGAAGAAATTAAGAAACATGATCGTGGTGGCGGTGCCAGTACCACCCCTCTGGTAACCAAAAGTATGGGTGCATCTGCGTTTATTACGGGTTATACGGAATTTGCCGGCGGTGCAAAAATTCCCTTCCACTTCCACAACTGTGAGGAGAGCGTGCTGCTAATTGAGGGTAACGCTATCTTTGATATTGATGGTAACGAGTTCCCAATCAAGCCTCAGGATGTAACCTTTATCCCGGCAGGCGTAGCACACCGTTTTCGTAACGCATCTGAAACAGAACCAATGAAAATCATGTGGATCTACGGTTCTCCAGATGCGAACCGCACGCTGGTAGAGACAGGCGAAACACGCCCAATCGCTGCTGAACATAAAAACTGACTGACAAGGGAAATACGATTATTAGCTGTATTTCCCTTTTTATTAAGGGTATTGCTTGTTCAACCTCGCTATTCTAAAAATCGCTTATGGTATTCGTTAAGATATCCTTGATCCGCATTTTTCACGGTCAGGCGAAGGAAAATTGCGTGATAAAGCCCAAATGCTTGCCGATAAATTTACTACCATTTTTGACAAGCTTACTGATAGCTAACTGGGCCAGACGCTGGCACAATTCGTCTCTGAAATCCGATAAAATACAGGTAAGTCAGAGAACAAGAATACTTGTCCAATTTTAAACATCACCTGGACGTTACACAAACTGAATGCTCAGATCTTCATGTTGTAATATCCTGTCTATAGTAATCCCTGCTCCTAAACTGAACCCTGAGCGAAGTGAAGATGAACCTGACTCCCTTACAATCCCGCATCCTTCGGGAAATTGTGTCTTATGTCCGCCGCGAGCAGCTTCCTCACGGAACACATGTTGTTGAGTCGCAACTGGCACGTGAGCTCGATTCCTCACGCTCACCAGTCAAGACTGCTCTGAAATACCTTACTCAGCAGGGGATGTTCATTTATGACAAGAATCGAGGCTACTTTCTGGCGCAGAACGCCAGCGAACTGGGTCATATGGCTGAGCACCTTTCGGCAACAAGCGAAGATCCTATTTATCAGAAAATTGCGGAACTCCGTCTGACGCGGCAGCTTCCGGAGCTTTTCACGGAGATCGAGTTAATGCGCGAACTAGACGTGTCGCGAGCCGTGTTGCGCAATGTACTTACCCGCATACAGCAGGAAGGCTGGCTGGAGTTCCGTGCGGGTCAGGGCTGGAAGACTCTCCCGGCAATTGATTCCATTGAGGCTTATCAGGAAAGCTATGCCCTGCGTATTATGATCGAACCTGCCGGGCTGATGTCGGATGCATTTAATATAGACCGTGAACGCCTCGAAGAATGCCGCCGTCAGCACCAATACATTGCTGAAGGCGGCTTTATGACAATGACACCGCTTGAGCTCTTCGAGGCTAATTCCGATTTTCACGAAATGCTCGCCAGCTGCTCAGGAAACCGCTTCCTGTTACAAACAGTTAAACGTTTAAATCAGCTTCGCCGCCTCGTCGAATACCGGCAGGCACAAAAAAAACGTCAGCAGCGTAAAAGCCATTCTGTTGAACATATTGAAATTATCGACTTACTGTTATCTGGTGACAGGCTGGCTGCAGCCAATAAATTGAGATTGCATCTCGAAAGGGCGAAGTCCAACAAAGTACAGTCCGACATTTTCAGCGGTCAGGTAACGGAATTTCCGCTATCGACAACGGCATGAAGATAACGGCGCACTATAAGGCGCCGTTTTCCTATGCTTACCAGCAAATCATCAATTTCCCTTCTCTCTGTGCCCGCAAAAAATTCAGAATATTTGTCCTGAGCTGAATAAAACTTGCTGTATCGCTATTGTATTTAATTATCATATAATGCAATCATCACTGAGTGATGGTGAGGCTTCTTTTACAGCTCAAATGGCTACGCCTGACCATAATCCCGATTTTTAAAAGCAGCTGAGATAACACACCATGACCTTATCCCTACGCCCCAATCTGTCTTTATCTAAGGAAAAAATTAAAATTTTACTGCTGGAAGGTATCGATCCTTCAGCAGGCAAATTACTCAACGATGCTGGTTATACGAATGTTCACAAAATCTCGCACGCTGTTCAGGGTGAGGAACTCAAAGCGCTGATTCAAGATGTCCATTTTGTTGGGGTCCGCTCCCAGAGTAAGCTCACTGCAGATGTACTTGCTGCAGCGGAAAAACTGGTCGGCATTGGCTGCTTCTGCATAGGAACAAATCAGGTAGACCTGACTGTGGCTTCTGAAAAGGGGATCCCAGTGTTTAACGCCCCTTTTTCTAATACCCGGTCAGTGGCTGAGCTGGTGATTGCTGAGTCCATCATGCTGCTGCGCGGCATTCCGGATAAGAGCCGCATAGCGCATAATGGTGGATGGCTGAAATCAGCGAAAAATTCCTATGAAATTCGCGGTAAGACGCTGGGGATCGTAGGCTATGGCGCTATAGGTGCACAGCTTTCCGTTCTCGCCGAGGCTGTAGGTCTTGAAGTCATTTATTATGATCTGGAAAACAAACTGCCGCTGGGTAATGCCCGACAGATCCCCCGTCTGGAAAATTTGCTGGCACAAAGTGATATCGTTTCACTTCATGTACCGGAAGATAAAACAACCGAATGGATGATTGGTGAGAAACAGATTCAAGCCTGTAAGCCGGGCTCCATCCTGATCAATGCCTCGAGAGGCCGCGTTATTTGCATTGAGCCGCTCGTTGAAGCCCTCAAAAGCGGGCATCTCCTGGGCGCGGCGCTGGACGTTTTTCCTGAAGAACCGGGCAGTAACAGCGACCACTTCGTTTCTCCGCTACAAGGAATGGCAAACGTTATCCTTACCCCACATATCGGCGGCTCAACCATTGAGGCGCAGAAGAACATTGGGGTTGAGGTGGCGCAGAAATTCATTATGTACAGTGATACCGGGGCAACCACCGGGTCAGTAAACCTGCCGGACGTACGTCTTCCTCAGCATGAAGGAAAACATCGTCTGCTCCACGTTCACCGCAATGTCGCAGGTGTGCTCTCTGCCGTAAACGGCATTTTATCCTGCCATAACGTCAACGTATCTGCTCAGTATCTGCAAACCAGGAATGGCTTGGGTTACATGGTAATGGATGTAGATAGCAGCTATCCATCGGCGGTGATTGACGAACTCAATCAAGTCGAGGGAACCATCAGGACGCGCATTCTTTACTGAAAATTATGGGCTGCGGATAAACAAACAGGGTAGGAAAACAATGAAATTTCTCATATTGCCAGGCGACGGAATAGGTCCGGAAATTATTGCGGCTGCAATCAGTGTACTGAAGGAGGCAGACAAGCACTTTGGGCTGAGTATCCAGTATGACTACCAGGAGATTGGTTTTACCAGCCTTGAGCGATATGGCACTACACTGCGGCCAGAGCTGCTTGAAAGTGCCCGTGACTATGACGGCATTCTCCTCGGCACTATTTCCCATGCAGACTATCCCCGGCCTGAACTGGGAGGAATTAACGTCTCTGCTGCTTTTCGCACAGGCCTCGACCTCTATGCCAACGTCCGGCCTGCGCGCACTCGCCCCTTCCTGACAAGCAACCTGCGTGAGGGGCGTAGTATGGATCTGGTGATCATGCGCGAAGCGACAGAAGGCTTTTACCCTGACCGAAACATGGCACGAGGCTGGGGTGAGTATATGCCGACTCCTGATATAGCACTCTCCACACGCAAAATCACTCGTCACTGTAGTGAGCGTATCGCACGAAGCGCTTTTGAACTGGCTTCCCGGCGTCGCAACAAAGTAACGGCAATTCACAAAGCCAATAGCTTTCATATGACTGACGGGCTTTTTCTGGAGGCTGTAAGATCCGTCGCGCGGGAGTATCCATGGGTTGAACTTGACGAACTTCTGGTCGACGCAGCCACCGCTCATCTGGTGCGTAACCCGGAGCGATTTGATGTACTGGTCACAGAAAATTTCTATGGTGACATTTTGTCCGATCTCGCGAGTGAACTGGCTGGTAGCCTGGGGCTGGCGGGTTCGGTCATGGCGGGTGATAAGCAATGTTGTGCTCAGGCGCAGCACGGTTCGGCTCCGGATATTCAGGGACAGGACAAAGCAAATCCCACTTCTATGATTTTATCTGTAGCTATGTTGCTTGAATGGATTGGTGAGAAAAAAACACAGACTCAATTCTCCGATGCAGGACGTGCAATTCATGATGCGATCGACGCTGTTTTGGCCGATGATGTTAACCACACCCGCGATCTGGGCGGACAGGCCGGAACTAATGCTTTTACACAGGCTGTTACCCAGGCTCTGTGTTTATATTAAAACCTGATAAGCAGTAGCGGCATTAAAGCCATGTCATCACACCATGGCTTAACGGATAAGATAAAGCCACATAACTTACTGATGGCTGAAGAGGCGATGGCTCAGCGTATTGACCTGTGAGCCTTTAACAACGCATTCGTCCGCTGCTTTACGCCATTCGGCAAAGTGTGGCGCTGCACGGTGTGCATCTACTGCAGCTTCATCGTTGTAAAGTTCGTAGAAAACGAAGTGGAGTGGATCTTTCAGATCCTGCGTTACATCGAAGTACTGGCACCCTGGCTCATCATTAAAAGTGGCTCTGGCATTAGTCTCAATTGCTTTCAAAAACTTTTCCAGCTTGTCTTCATGTACCTGTACTGAAACGATGAGTGCGATCATATTTTTTCCTTTTATTTAGTGTTGAAAGGCTGAGGTAAAGGTACTGAAGTCTCTTCAGCCAGTCTGGCGAGGCTTTCCCATGTATGCTCTGCAATGCTGATGCCCGAGGCAAGGTTCTTCTCGGTGTTACGGTCTTCAATTTCACCCGGATAGAAGATTTCAGAAATGCCGTGCGCGGTCGGTACATCTTTAACCTGATCAATTAGCTGGTTAATGCGCGTATTAAACGCTTCACTATCCATTATGGCTTCTATGTCAATAGTGATAAGAAGATGTCCACATCCACTGCGCTTGTTCGCCTGATATGGGCCATTTACATCTTTACCAAACTTACTACCAGTAAGGACACCGGCAAGCACGTCCATCATGAAGGAAATGACATAACCTTTGTGACCCGCCATAGGCAGGATAAGCCCATTAATTGCATCACTTGCGATATTGGTTGGTACGCCATGTTCATCAGCTGCCCAGCCATCAGGTATTGACTCACTGCGCTCAGCTGCAAGGTAAATCTTGCCGCGAGCTACGGCTGTGTTGGCAATGTCCATTACAGCTACACCACGCTTGCCAGCAGGAGCGGCGATTGACCAGGGATTGGTTCCAATCAGCTTTTCTTTTCCACCCCATGGTGCCATTGCCGGGCTGGCGTTTGTTGCCAGAAACGTTACAAAACCTTTTTCAGCAGATTTTCGTGTAAAATATGCAGCAGTACCGAAGTGGTTAGAATTACGCACAGCAACCGCACTGATCCCATGGGTTTTGGCACGAGACATACCGAGATCAACAGCTTTCATGGTCAAAACCTGGCCAATACTGTGATTACCATCAATTACTACGATTGCGCCGACATCGGATTCAATGGCGCTCATGTCGGCTGGTTCCATTGCGCCATGACGCAGACGGTTCACATACCACGGCAGACGAAGCATGCCGTGAGAAGAATGCCCCCAAAGCTCAGCCGCAACCAGACTATCAGAAATCATCAGCGCATCATGTTCTGGAACGCCAAGCGCCTGAAAAATGCTTTTCCCGAACTTTCTTAAATCATCCGGATGAACCACTTTAGACATATCTTACTCCTGCAAATCTTCAGTTTTATGCCGGGTGGGTGTGCGACTAGTGAATGAAGCCGCGCCCTGGCCTGACGGATTAGGCCTTTCCTTCGTGGAGAAGGAATTTAGCATCCGATTCCATTGGTCTTCTGGTCATGGTCATCACGACTGAAATACCGGTTAAAAGCAGAAATTCGGCAATACCGAATTTCCACTTATATCTACCTTTGGTCAGTACCACATAGCCGGTGGCGATCGTGCAAAAAATGTTTCCGCCTACGACTACAAATACCATCGCCACATCTTTAGAGGCAGGTCACATGTCACTTAACAATGCCAAATTAAGAGATGCTATTGAAGCGACTCCCGTTAGATCAATAGAAAGCACGATGAGGATGACTGTGGGTTCAATGGTAAAATGGACTAACAGAATGGTTATGCCCACGAGCATTGAAAGCGCCACAGTGTTACACCTGCATATGCAAAATTATGTGCGCTATCGTACTTTAACCCCGACCTTGTGCATGCCGACTTTCAGGACCCGCCTGAAATGAGATCAACGGTCATGTCCCCTGAGCTGACATTCATGTCGACCTGTTTGAACATGTTTAGTTTATGTATCGATCACACGGGTTAATTGAATTATATTACTATAAAGTACAATCATCAAGCCGTCTGAAGGCTCCTGTCTATACGGATTGTGAACTGGATCGCTAAATTTATAATTTTAGTGAATGCAGGGCGTCCCGTTTAACGTTCTGATATAATGGTTTTTTTAAAGCTAAAGATATAAAGAGAAATTGAGCAATCGCTACTGATAAGTGTATTAAAAGCCATTTTAAAGTTAAGCTTTTATTGTTTTATAATTTAATTAAGATCATGATGAAAGGCCGACCTTTTGGCCGGCCATGAGATTCAATGATAGAAGGGAAATGCGCCGAAAAGGAGTCCGCCAGCCAAAAGAGCCAAACTCGCTATGATCCCCCACTTTATAGAAAATTTCTGATGGTCCCCGATATCCACTTTTGCCAACCCTACCAGCAGATACAGAGATGGCACCAACGGACTCAGCAGGTGGAATGGTTGCCCCACAATTGAAGCCCGAGCAATTTCCTCAGCAGAAATACCAAAACTTGCTGCTGTTTGTGCAATGACTGGAAGGATCCCAAAATAAAATGCGTCATTGGACATAAAGAAGGTAAATGGCAGACTGATGATGGCGGTAAATACTGCCAGGTACGGGCCAAAGCTCGGCGGGATAATGGCTAACAGAGACTTAGCCATAGCATCTACCATGCCGGTTCCGGACAAAATGCCCGTGAAAATACCCGCTGCAAAAATGAGTGATGTAACGGCTAAAACGTTAGCCGCGTGAGCACCTATACGCTCTTTTTGTTTGTCGAGCTGGGGATAGTTAAGCAGTACGGCGAATGCGAAACCAAGCATGAAAAGTACCTGAATAGGCATAATGCCAATTACCAGCAAAACCAGCAGCATGGTTGTCAGTAGCAGATTGAGCCAGAACATTTTTGGCCGGCGATTTTCCTCACATTCTTCTGCAGACCCATTCCCCAGAGTGACTTTGCTTTCATAATGATCGCCAACATGGATAGTGCCGAGGCGCTTACGCTCTTTCATGCCAAAGTAGAAAGCCATCATTATCAGACTTGCACACCCCATCAACATAGCGGGGATCATTGGCACAAAAATATCGAGTGCATCAACGCGCAGGGCTGCAGCCGCGCGCGCAGTCGGTCCGCCCCATGGCGAAAGATTCATGATGCCGCTGGCAAGGTTTACCAGACAGGTCATCATCAAAATATTCATTCCTAGCTTCTGATAAAGCGGCAGGAATGCGGCAACAGCTATCATGTAGGTGGTTGAGCTATCCCCGTCAAGAGAAACCAGTAGGGTCAGTATGGCAGTACCAAGCAGCACCTTAAGCGGATCACCCTTAACTAGTTTCAGAATGAATTTGACGAGAGGATCAAATAGTCCTGCATCAATCATGATCCCAAAGTAGAGAATTGAAAACGTCAACATTACACCAGTGGGAGCCAGGGTTTTGATGCCATCCATCATCATTCCCCCTAGTCCGTTCAGAAAGCCACCCAGAATGGCAAATATCACCGGGATCAGTATCAGCGCGGTCAGAGCAGACATTCGCTTACTCATGATGAGATACATGAAACAGACTACCATTGAGAAGCCAAGGATCGTTAACATGGCACTATCCTTCTAATTGTGTAGGTTTTCAGTACTGCTGTACCGAAAAACAGAGGGAGCAGAGTGACTTTTCCTTTTTTCATCAGTCCTTAAACAACTTACCGGTCAATCTCAACTCTTTATTGTTCAATGTATGTATAAAATACAATTTGAGTATCATTGATGAATGTAACAGGCATGAAAATTCTTTGTAACCATAGTGAATGCCAGGTTTGTTTATTTTTCTTAAATTTTGATCTTGATCTATGTTCGTCAAATGAACAATTTTAGAAAGGTTGTTTATACCGAGTTACTACGGGCTATTTCTGGCATCACGCCCTGTCCTGGTTTTGACGGGGGGAACTCGAAGCAGAGCAGATTTTGGGATTTCATGCGTGCAGGTCAAGCGTACTGGGCTCAGCATTGCGCTATTTAGCAGCTTCTGGCGACGATAAGAACTGATTAAGGGACGGGATTTATCTGCCACCCACTGGGGCGATGGGTCGTTGAGTAGGGTGTTGAGTTGCGCTTAATCAAGGCGGGCAGACCAACGCATAACGGATTTATTGAGAGTTTTAACGTTCGATCTCAGGATGAATGTCTGAATCAGCACTCGTTCAGCGATATCGTTCACGCCAGGGAAATCATTAATGACTGAGATCGTTTCTCCTCAGGTTAGTTCATGCAGAAGTTGGAAACGTCCGCTTCTGGCACAGGGCTGCTGTTGCAGCCCTCACAAATTAGACTTCAATAGACTCGGATATCTCCAGGGCATCATCCACTTCAATACCGAGATAACGGACTGTACTTTCTAGTTTTTTGTGACCTAATAGTAGCTGGATCACTCGAAGATTCTTCGTTTTTTTATAGATCAAATATGGCTTGGTTCTTCGCATAGAATGCGTACTGTACAGAGTCTCGTCGAGACCCAGCTTATCAATCCATCCATGAAAGATACGGTTATATTGCCTGGTTGAGATATGTCGTGAAGAACCGACGCGGGACTGGAATAGATAGTCGCTACTACGTAGATGAGCCATTTTGATCCACGCTGCTACAGCCTCTCTGGTTCCCTTAGTCAGTTCAAACTGAACGGGGCTTCCCGTTTTTTGCTGCAGCACTGTCGCTCTGCCCGAAACAGAGTGCCCATAGGCCACATCAGAAACTTTTAGCTTAACCAGATCACAGCCCCGAAGTTTACTGTCCAGAGCCATGTTAAACAGAGCTAAATCGCGTACTTTTCCTTCCAGTTCAAGTCTGATACGGATTCCCCAGATATGAGAAATCTGAAGAGGCCGTTTCTGGCCAATAATACGGCCCTTGTTCCAGGGGGATGTTGTCATGCTCAATCTCCTTTGGGTTAGGAGATGTGATTATGGTTGTCCCATATGAGCGAAAAGCAGAAGTTGACTATGATGCTCAACTGGGGGTTAACAACGTTCACTCCATGCATAAAGCAGATACGCCAACTACCGAACAATAAGACAATATTCTTAGATTGATCTTACTGATTAGTTTTCAACTGCACAGATTTACACAGAATATGAACTGAAACTTTTAAACCGCTTACGCTTGTCATTTAACCCCCTCCTTCTAACCTGAAGCATGTTGTGAGACAGCAAGCGCTCCTACCGCTGGCTGAAATGATGTCTGGCTGGCTCGCCAGGCACTTTTGTCATAACACTCAGAAGCCGCTTAAGAGTTTCAAAATCTCCACCGCGATTTATGCCTGCTGCCTACCTCAGGCGCAGGTATTTTTTTATCGTATTTTTAAGGCAAAGAAATCCCGGCAACATCCGCTTATGGCGCAAAGCGGACGCTATCCGGCTCAGTGTCTGCCCCAATGTCCGCTATGAGCGAGAAGCGGACATTGCAGATATCGCCATGTATAAATCTGTAGAAAGCAGGTCACAGACTTATATTCTGATATCCCCGCTAAGAGTTATCCCAGGCTAATTAGCCATAAAGATTAAAACGTCGGCTCATGAAGGAGTTTTTTTATCTGCTGCCTCGCCACGTATGACCATCCAGATCCCGAGAGAAGAGATCGCCATACCGAAAGCCATCTGCCAGGAAAGGGGCTCATTGAACATAACCCATGCCCAAATCATTGTGACAGGTGGGCTGAGGTACAGCACTGTGGTAACACGGGTTGCTGAGCTCCGGCGTAGACAAATCCAGTAGAGACCGTAGCCACCAAAAGTTGGCAGAGTTGCAGTCCAGAAGACGCTGAGCGTGAATCCCAGTGTGGGGATTGGCGCCAGGCTACCGTTGAAGCTTTCAATAACCGCAAAACCTATCACCGCGACGAAACACTGTAGCCAGAGATTGGGCAGAATATCCATAGATTGTGATTCATTACTGCGTTTCTGCCAAAGCGTTGCAACTGCAAGCGACAGCATACCCGCAACCGGCAAACCATAAGCCCAGAGTGGGGCGTTGCCAAACGTAAGCACGTTGTGGGTCACCCATATCACGCCGAGCAGTCCCGTGAACAGCCCAAGCCAGACCCGGATGGCTAACCGTTCCCTCAAAAATGCTGTCGACAGCAGCGCCATTCCCAACGGAAGGAGATCAGCACACAGGGCTGCGAGTCCCGCCGGGACACCTAATGCAATTCCTTCGGTCACACCGATCATGTATCCGACCATGGCCAGCAGACCGATTCCGGCATTTATCATTAGCACCCTGGGAGGTGTTTTTAACAGGGATCGGAACACGAACGGTAAAAGGACCAGCGTTAACAAAACATAGCGCCAGAACACGACCAGTAATGCCGGGGCGTAATTAATTGAAAAGCGTGCGCCGATGAAACCTGAACTCCAGGAAAAAAGTAAGGCAACCTCAAGCAGGGGCAAAGGAACGGTATATAGCCAGTTAAGGCTTAACGGATTTTTTCTTTGGGATTGATTTATTTTGCTCATTTAAAGAAGGTAATAGATTAGTGTAATCTGTTAAATCAAAATGATATGTAGGACTGGTTTAAAGAAGGTAAACATTGACCACAACACTTTCTATCGAGCTACTTCGCACCTTTCATGCAGTCGTACGAACAGGAAAATTCAGCGCGGCAGCTAATCTCCTCCACAAGAGTCCTGCAGCTGTCAGCATTCATATTCAGCGTCTGGAGGCCGTTGCAGGTGGGCAGTTACTGCACCGCGACAATCAGTCTGTGATGCTGACTGCTCTGGGGAAAAAGCTTCTGCGCTCAACAGCAGAGCTCCTGCGCTCGCACGATCGGATACTGGCTGACCTTCATGGTTCGAATCTTTCCGGACGGATCAGCCTTGGCATGCCCGATGAATATGCTGCTCAGGTTATCCGGGAGATACTTCCTTCATTTAGTGCGGCATGGCCGAACGTAGTAATGGAGTTGAAAATGGGGCCCAGTACCGAGCTTGAAGAGTGGATAGAGCGAGGAAAACTGGATGCGGCAGTGGTTGTCCAGCCTAAAGAAAAAATCAGTCCCGCTGCGCAATTGTTAATGTCAACCACGCCCGTCTGGGTGGGTCCTCTGAACAGTAACGTGGCGCTTGAAAATCCCTTGCCTCTGGCTGTCTACGCAGCGCCATGTATTTATCGGGAGGCTATTACCGCCTCCCTGAAAGCTTCAGGTCGACGTTCGCGTATAGTGCTGGAGAGCCATTCGAGTAAGGCGGTCCGGGCGTGTGTCGAGGCAGGACTGGCGGTAAGTTTAATGGATCGGGGTAAGGTATCAGGCCGCATGCAAATTCTTGAGAATATGCCTGCTATTCCTGACCATAATATCGTTTTCATACGAAGCGCCGCATCATGTGAGGACCAATCTGTGGATCTGCTTTCAAAAGCGCTTTGTCAATTATTTCGGTTTTAAATGGCTGATAAGATGTCTGGAATCAGATGTTCTTATTTCCTCATGGCTGTGTGAAAGATTTCCGCTGACATGCGCCTTAATGATGCAAACAACCCTTTTTTGCAATGTCCGCTTCTGGCACATAGCGGACGTTAGCCCTATCTCCCAATCGTAGTTGAAACAACTCCTTTACAATCTCACTTTTCAACAAGGGAAATACTCCTGTCGCTGTTCGGGAGCACTGAGCTCTGCTTTTATCTCTGTATTACAGCTCACAGCCGAGAGTACAGCGATGTATAAAAGTGAATGGATATCCCTGCGGATTGGGCTCGCCCTCCCTGGCTCGCACACGTTGTTCTTCAGTCAGGCCTTACCTGCACTGCTGGCGATGGTGCGGGGTTTTAGTGGCTAACTGAAATGTCCACGCTTTCCTGTGCCTCACATTTTCGTTTCTCACCGCTCTGGAATCACTCACTTTAGCTGGGTACGAATTTTAAATTACATCGCCCGCTTCAGCGGCAGTGGGGCCACCAGCACTTTTACGCCCAGGGCTTCAAACGCTTTAACCTGCGCGGGGCTGATGCCGCTGTCGGTGATCAGGTAGTGGATGTTGCTCCAGTCACAGGGCAGCGCGAACATGGATACCTTGTCGATTTTGCTGGAGTCCGCCACCACATACACTGTGCTGGCGGATTTGATCATCGCCAGTTTTACTTTGATATCCGTTTCACTGGGGAAACTCAGGCCCAGACGCGGCGAGATGCAGGCGGTCGCCAGGAAGAGTTTTTCAGCCAGCACGTTTTCAAAAAAACTGGCCGCTTTCTCGCCTGAGGTGGAGAGCGTCGGAAATTTAAAGGTGCCGCCGGTCAGCAGGATGTTGATCCCCGGCTCGCCACCCAGTTTCAGGGCGATATTGACTGCCGTGGTCACCACTGACAGACGGCGGATGTGGCTGATGGCGTCAGTAATCGCAGTAGTTGTGGTTCCGGAATCGAAAATCACCGTGTCGCCATTTTCGATATGCTGCGCCGCCAGCCGGCCAATTGCTTCTTTCTCTTCCAGATGGGTCTGCCGCTCCAGCAGCATCGCCCCTGTATTCTGCTTGCCCGTCATCAGCGTTGCGCCACCGTGGTAGCGCTGCACAAAGCCCTGTTTCTGCAGCATGCGCAGGTCGCTGCGTAATGTGGCTTCGGTCAGGCCAAAGGTCTCCGTCAGTGCTTTGACCGTGACCGTGCCATCCTCACGGATCATCTCCAGAATTTTCTCGCGGCGTTGCTGCATGTCAGCGAACTGCTCACTTTTGCTTTTCAATCGAAATGCTCCCTTTTCCAATAACCTGAGAGGTCGGGCAAACAAGGTCTCTGTGGCTGAGTTTAACGCGCCATTTTTATGAATGCGAGATAGCCAGATAGGCCATTGGTTTTCGAACGAAAATTAGCAATCCGCATGTTATTGAATCTCTCAGGATTTCCCGATTGCAGCAGTGCGGCTTTATTTCGGGACTGGAAGCCAGATCACGTCTTTTCAATCAGATAAAAGGCTTTGAGAGGCAGATGGTCGAAATTTGATCTGCTCCACACATCATTTCTTTTCGATAGCATATATTTTTGTTCGAAAATGAGTGAATCAGCTGCATCAGCAAAAATCTGAGGGGAAAAGTGGGATGAGTGGCGAATATGACGTAAACCTGCGCTACGGCGTAGATACCGCAATGAATCTGGCTGACAAAGTGGCGGTAGTGACCGGTGGTCTGGGCGGTATCGCCATGGCGACGAATGGCATGTTGCTGGAGAAGGGTGCGCGTCTGGCTCTGCTCTTTCCGCCGTTTGAAGCGGAGAAGGTTGCCAGTCTGCAGGCGGAGTTTGCGGCCGATCGGGTGCAGTTTGTCTGCTGTGATGTCACCGATCCCGCATCGGTGGAAGAGGCGTTTGACGCGGTCGTTTCACATTATGGCCGCATCGATATCCTGGTGAACTGCGCGGGCTACGTGATGCTGCAACCCGTGATTGAAACCGATTTTGCCGAGTGGCAGAAGCAGATCGCGGTGAATCTTACCGGGCCTTTTCTCTGCTCGCAGGCAGCTGCAAAGCTGATGATTCGTGCCGGTGCGGGCGGCAAAATTATTAATATCGCCTCTCAGGCGGCGTCCATCGCTATCGACAACCATGTCGCCTACACCTCCGCCAAAGCAGGTCTGCTGGGCATGACCAAAGTGATGGCCAAAGAGTTTGCGCCGCATCGCATCAACGTGAACACCCTGTCGCCCACCGTGGTGCTGACGCCTATGGGCGAGAAAGCCTGGCGCGGCGAAAAGGGCGAGCAGATGAAAAAACTGATTCCGCTGGGTCGCTTTGCCTATACCGATGAAATTGCCGCCGCCGTTCTGTTCTTCGCCAGCAACGGCAGCGACATGATTACCGGTGCCGATTTAATGATCGATGGTGGATTCACTATCTGGTAATGCCAGCCCAACACCCGGGACTTCATACCCTGCCATAACGATAAGAGAGAACATCATGAAAAAACGTACCCTGCTTTGCACTGCCGTGGCTGCCTGTCTGGTTTCGCAGGCGGCGTTTGCCGCCGAAAAAGGCACCATTATGATTCTGGTTAACTCACTCGATAATCCCTACTACGCCTCCGAAGCCAAAGGCGCCAATCTCAAAGCGCAGGAACTGGGTTACAAGACCACGGTGCTGTCGCATGGCGAAGATGTGAAGAAGCAGAGTGAACTGATTGATGCCGCTATCGGTAAGAAAGTGCAGGGTATCGTACTGGATAACGCCGACTCCACCGCCAGCGTGGCGGCAATTAAAAAGGCCAAAGATGCCGGCATTCCGGTGGTATTGATCAACCGTGAAATCCCGGTCGATGATGTGGCACTGGCGCAGATTACCCATAACAACTTCCAGGCAGGTTCCGATGTAGCCAACGTCTTTGTTGAGAAGATGGGCGAAAAGGGCAAATACGCCGAGCTGGCCTGTAACCTGGCCGACAATAACTGCGTCACCCGTTCAAAATCGTTCCATCAGGTGCTGGATCAATATCCTGATATGCAGAGCGTGGCGCGTCAGGATGCGAAAGGCACGCTGATCGACGGCAAGCGCATTATGGACAGTATTCTGCAGGCGCATCCGGATGTAAAAGGGGTGATCTGCGGCAACGGCCCTGTTGCGCTGGGCGCGATCGCTGCGCTCAAGGCAGCCGGTCGTAACGACGTGATTGTGGTGGGTATTGATGGCAGTAACGATGAACGCGATGCAGTGAAAGCGGGCACGCTGAAAGCCACCGTGATGTTGCAGGCCCAGGCGATTGCCGCCGAAGGCGTCACCGATCTCGATAATTTCATTCAGAAGGGCGTGAAGCCGGAAAAACAGCGTGTGATGTTCCGCGGCATTCTGATTACCCCGGAAAATGCTAAAAACGTCCAGGACTTCAACTACAAGTCGTAACTAACCGCTGCCGCGCCTGCGTAAGCGGGCGCCAGGGAGAAGAAGATGTCCCGAAGAGTCTGGCTGACGCTGGTGGTCTTGCTGTTAAGCGGCTGCAAAATTGTGTCGCAGCAGGAGCTGGCTGACCTGAAAAATCCACCCAATCCAAAAATGGCTAACATCGACCAGCTGTGGCAGCAAAAACTGGTGCCGCAGGTCCAGGCGGAGGCGAAACCGCTGGCGACGCTGATGAAGTCGCTGCAGTCTGCCAAAGACTTTGACAGCGCCTGTCAGACTTATGGCTATCGCAGTCAGGCTGAGAATCCCTGTGTCTTTAGCGTCTCGGTTCGCGGTGAGGTGACCGCGGTAAACACAACGTCGCGCAGCGGAAAAATGACGGTTAAAGACGAATCAGGTGACAGTGTCACTATTCAGACGGGACCGATTATTCGCGGGACCGCGTTGCGCGATGCCTATAAAGGTGCGAGCTATCAGGACTTTAATGACCAGGTGCTGTTTGGTGACTACGGTAAGGCGATCAACCAGCACGCTTCCACCCTGATGCAGCAGTTCGCGCCGAAAGTGGGCGATAAAGTGAGTGTTTCCGGTGTGTTCAGTAGCTGGGATATTCCGCAGCAGTTGCCGGATATCACTCCGGCTGCGATTACCCGGCAATAAGGAGCGGCAGATGCAAAACCCTCAACCGCAACCGTCCGGCGACGTGATTATCGAAACGCGCAATGTGTCGCGCCTCTATCCCGGTGTGACCGCGCTCGATCAGGTCAGCTATCGGGTCTACCGCAACAAAGTGAATGTCCTGATCGGGGAAAACGGGGCCGGTAAGTCCACCATGATGAAGATGCTGGCGGGGGTGGAAACGCCGTCGTCGGGCGAGATTCTGCTGGATGGCAAAGTGGTCTCACTCAACTCCACACATCAGGCAGAAAAACAGGGTATCAGCATCATTTTTCAGGAGCTAAACCTGTTTCCGAACATGAACGTGATGGACAACATTTTTATCGCCAATGAGTTTTTCCAGCGCGGTGTAATCAATGAAAAGTATCAATACGCGCTGGCGAAGTCGCTGCTGGACCGTCTCCAACTGGATGTCGATCCCTACGCGCCGCTGGGCGAGCTGGGCATTGGTCATCAGCAGCTGGTGGAGATCGCCCGCGCGCTGTCGAAGGATACCCGGGTGTTGATCATGGATGAGCCGACCAGCGCCCTGAGCCAGTCGGAAGTCAAAGTGCTGTTCAGCGTCATCGACCAGCTGAAGCGGCGCGGCGTCACCATCATCTACATCTCTCACCGGCTGGAAGAGCTGATGGAGATTGGCGACCACATCACCATTTTTCGCGATGGCCGCTTCATCAGTGAGCGTGAGGTGCGCGACGCCAGCGTGCCCTGGATCATCGCTCAGATGGTGGGTGATAAGAAAAAACAGTTCGACTATCAGCCTGCGCCACAAGGAGAAACGGTGCTGGAGGTCGAGGGACTGACCGCGCTGCATCAGAACGGCGGCTACAAGCTGAATGAGGTCAGTTTTACCCTGCGCAAAGGCGAGGTGATTGGCATTTATGGACTGCTGGGGGCCGGACGTACTGAGTTGTTCAAGGGGCTGATTGGCCTGATGCCCTGTCAGTCGGGCCGGGTTCGGCTGGCCGGTAAAGATCTGGCGAAACGCAGTTTTCAGCAGCGGCTGAAAAGTGGCATCGCGCTGGTGCCTGAAGATCGCAAGGGCGAAGGGGTCATTGAACTGATGTCGGTGACGGCCAACATGACGCTTTCTGACTTCAGTCTGCGCGGTTTTCGCCGGGCGCTGGGGCTGCTGAATCCGGGCCGGGAGCATCAGCGGGTGAATGAAATGATCGGCCATCTGGCGATCAAAGTCAGCGATCCTGATCTGCCGGTGACGGCGCTGAGCGGCGGTAATCAGCAGAAGGCGGTGCTGGGGAAAGCGCTGATGACCGGACCGCAGGTGGTGTTACTCGATGAGCCAACGCGCGGCATTGATGTGGGCGCTAAAACCGACGTCTATCACCTGATTGGCAACCTGGCGCAGCAGGGGCTGGCCGTGATGTTCTCATCATCCGAACTGGATGAGGTCATGGCGCTGGCAGACCGCATTTTAGTGATGGCCGATGGCAGGATCACGGCCGATCTGCCGCGCGCAGTGGCGACGCGGGAACATCTGATCGCGGCATCAACCCCGCAGGATTAAGCGCCTTATTTTATTTGTCAGTCTGAAGCGGGGCAGTGCTCACCATCCTCACGTACTGCGTGTACGTTTCGGTTGTTATGCGCTGTCCCTGTCCGGACTGCCTGCAACGATTACGCGAACAGGAACAGGCTCTAAGCTGGCCGGAGAATGTCATGAACCAAAAATATCTGCTTTATATGTATTTGCTTAAAGCGCGCACTTTTATTGCATTGCTGATAGTGGTCGGCTTTTTCAGCGTGATGGTGCCAAACTTTCTGACGCCCTCCAACCTGTTGATCATGACGCAGCACGTGGCGATTACCGGACTGCTGGCGATTGGTATGACGCTGGTCATCCTCACCGGCGGTATCGACCTTTCGGTGGGCGCGGTCGCGGGGATTTGCGGCATGGTGGCGGGTGCGCTGCTGACCAATGGCATTCCGTTGTGGGGCGGCAATACGCTATTTCTCAACGTGCCTGAAGTGATTCTGGTGGTGGCCATCTTTGGCGTGCTGGTGGGACTGATTAACGGCACGGTGATCACCCGTCTGGGCGTGGCGCCCTTTATCTGCACCCTGGGAATGATGTATGTGGCGCGCGGTGCGGCGTTGCTGTTCAACGACGGCGGCACCTACGCCAACCTGATAGGGCTGCCCGCACTGGGCAACACCGGTTTTGCGCTGCTTGGCTCCGGCACTGTACTGGGTGTTTATCTGCCTATCTGGCTGATGCTCGGCTTTTTACTGCTCGGCCTCTACCTGACGCGCAAAACCCCGCTGGGTCGTTATATCTATGCCATTGGCGGCAATGAGTCCGCCGCGCGTCTGGCGGGCGTGCCGATTATCAAAGTGAAAGTCTTCGTCTACGCCTTTTCTGGCCTTTGTGCCGGTCTGGTCGGGCTGGTGGTCGCCTCGCAATTACAGACCGCACATCCGATGACCGGCAATATGTTTGAGATGGACGCCATTGGTGCCACGGTGCTGGGCGGTACGGCGCTGGCAGGCGGCCGTGGGCGGGTTTCCGGCTCGATTATTGGCGCGTTCGTTATCGTCTTTCTGGCGGATGGCATGGTGATGATGGGCGTTAGCGATTTCTGGCAGATGGTCATCAAAGGCCTGGTGATTGTGACTGCGGTGGTAATCGACCAGTTCCAGCAACGTCTGCAAAGCAAAGTGGTGCTGCTGCGTCGCCATGAAAAAAAGCAGCAGGCAGCGCCTCTCACTGATGTCCGTCACACATAACAGGAGCAATTATGAGCCGCGAACAACGTGGAAAAACAGTGGTGATTACCGGTGCCTGTCGCGGCATTGGTGCCGGGATTGCGGCGCGTTTCGCCCGCGACGGGGCCAGGCTGGTGATGGTGTCAAATGCTGACCGGGTCTTCACGACCGCCGACCAGATTCAGCAGCAATACGGCAGTGAGATTCTGGCGCTGCAGGTCGATGTCACGGATGAAGCGGCGGTGCAGCAGCTCTATCAGCAGGCATCTGAGCGCTTCGGTCAGATTGACGTCTCAATACAGAATGCGGGTGTGATCACCATCGACCGCTTTGACACCATGCCGAAGAGCGACTTTGAACGGATTCTGGCGGTGAATACGACCGGCGTCTGGCTCTGTTGTCGTGAAGCGGCAAAATATATGGTGCAGCAGCGCAGCGGCAGCCTGATCAACACGTCATCGGGGCAGGGACGCCAGGGCTTTATCTATACGCCGCACTATGCCGCCAGCAAAATGGGCGTGATTGGCATCACCCAGAGTCTGGCGCTGGAGCTGGCGCCGTGGAATATCACCGTCAACGCTTTCTGTCCCGGCATCATTGAAAGTGAGATGTGGGATTACAACGATCGCGTCTGGGGCGAGATTCTTAGCAGCGAAGAGAAAACCTACGGCAAAGGTGAGCTGATGGCGGAGTGGGTGAAAAACATTCCGCTGAAGCGCGCCGGTCAGCCGGAAGATGTTGCGGGACTGGTGGCCTTTCTTGCCTCGGACGATGCGCGCTATATCACCGGGCAGACCATTAACGTGGATGGCGGGTTAATCTTCTCCTGACAGAGGCTTTTCTGCGTTGGGCCTGCGTGAAATGCAGGCCTTATTGAGTGCGGATTTTTCTGTTATATGCACAATTTGCCGCTGCTGTCCTGCATCACCGTCACAATATGTTAAGGTAAGTGCTAATGATTTGTCTTTAATCACAGCAACGAACTGAACAATGTGCCGGGTGACATGATACGGAAAACAGGAGTTCTCTCTTTGATTGCGCTGTCGCTGACTGCGACGCAGAGTGCCCGCGCATTCCAGACTGAAACAGCGGTGTCCGAAACGCCCTTCGATGATCCGGCGCGCTACAGTGAATCGCTGCCGACGCTGGGCGGTGGCAGCGATCAGGATGAAGAGTGGAGCAAAAAGCTGGCGGCCGTGGCCAAAAGTATCGGTGAAGCCAGTAACAACAGCGACAGCAATGTCACGTTTGGTCAACAGGCGGGTGTCTGGGCGTTCAATCATCTGCGAGATGAAGTGGCGGGGCGGGTTGAGAGCGAAGGGCAGTCACTGCTTTCCCCATACGGCAACGCGCAGCTGGACCTGAAAGTCGATATGAACGGGAACTTCGCGGGCACCGGTGGTGATCTCTTCAGCGCCCTGTCCGATGAGAACAGCCTGCTCACCTTCAGCCAGCTTGGCCTGCACGATACCGATGATGGTCTGGTTGGCAACGCGGGGCTTGGACAACGCTGGGACGCGGGTGACTGGCTGCTGGGCTATAACGGTTTTATTGATCGCACCTTCAGCAGCGGCCTGCAACGTGCCTCGGTGGGCACAGAGGCGTGGAGCGATTCAATGCGCTTTTCTGCCAACTATTATCAGCCGCTTTCCGGCTGGAAAAACCTGAATGATTCACAGCAGCAGCGCATGGCGCGCGGCTATGACATCACCAGCCAGAGCTATCTGCCTTTTTATCGCCAGCTGGGTGTCTCGGTGAGCTATCAGCAATATCTGGGTGAGAATGTCGATCTGTTTAACAGCGGCAACCGTTATCACAACCCCTCCGCCATGTCGTTTGGCCTCTCCTACACGCCGGTGCCGCTGGTCACCTTTTCTGCCACTCACAAAGCCAGTAGCGCTGGTGAAAGCCAGGATCAGCTGGGGCTGAAACTCAATTATCGCTTCGGCGTGGCGCTGAGCCGTCAGCTTGATGCCGGTAATGTCGCAGAGGCGCGCTCCCTGCGCGGAAGCCGTTATGATACCGTGACCCGCAGTGATACGCCGGTGCTCTCATTCCGTCAGCGCAAAACGCTCTCCGTATTTCTGGCAACGCCGCCGTGGCAACTGAGCAGTGGCGAGAGTCTGCCGCTGAAGCTGCAGGTGCGCGCCAGCAATGACATCACGGCGGTAAGCTGGCAGGGCGATACGCAGGCACTGAGCCTGACGCCACCGGCCAATAATGCCGATCCGCAGGGCTGGAGTGTCATCTTACCGCAATGGGATCCCTCGCCAGAGGCCAGCAATGAATACCGCCTGTCGGTAACCCTGGAGGACAGCAAGCAGCAGCATGTGACCTCTAACTGGATCACCTTAAAAGTTGAGCCACCCATGGCCCTGGACACGGCTCCGCAGACCGAGCGCTATGATTTGATGGCGCCTGCTGGTGCAGCACTTTAGCGGGGAAGTTCTGCTAAAAGAGAGGAAGATGGGCGACCTGGAACGCCGTCAGGCAGAGTGATTTGATGATCAGTTAACCAGTTTTGTCACAACGCGAACGGCTTTGGCGTAAATCTCTCTCTGGCCGTTGAACGATCGTGCCTGTTGAGATTGCAGAAATGCGATGATTTCCAGTATACCCGCAGTCTGGCCTGACTTCAGCAGGCTTGATACAGCATGGCCTACAACGGCATGGACGTCATCCATATCCGCCGGTTTATCGCTACTCAAAAGAAACTCCAGCGGTAACAGGTTGGCTGAATAGCGCATAACGGAATACGCTGATTATTTAACTTGTACATTCGTTTATCAAAAGCCCTTTTCATGGCAGAGCCCTGAGCAGTTTTTCGCGCAGCATGGCGACCTGGGTTGTCAGCACACCGAGCTCACTACAGTCAGTATCCATTACCGAGACCATATCCGCCGGGACGCCAGCCGCGTCGATTTTAAGCTGGTGGCCCTGTTCTGTCAGAGAGATGAACACCCGGCGCTCATCGTTACCGGTGTCACGCTGGCGGCAGAGGATACCCGCACCTTCCAGCCGCTTCAGAAGCTGGCTAAGCGTGCCGGAATCGAGCCGAACGCGGGCACCAATCTCAGAGACGGTCAGGCCATCTTTTTCCCACAACACGAGCAGCACAAGATATTGCGGATAAGTGAGTCCCAGCGGTTTTAGCCGGGATTGATAGAGCTTTGTCATAGCAAGTGAGGCGGAATAGAGCGCAAAGCAGAGAAACTGATCAATGGTTTCAGGCGCTGCGCTGGCGGGAGGCGTCTCAGAGTTCCCCGCGGTTTCGTCATTCATACTTTTACTCATTCTGAGTCGGGGAAGATAAAGCCCGATGACGGGCAGTTTCCAGCCTTGAATTCTCGCTAAGTGTCTCAGGAGAAATGGATTGTTGCAGCCTCTCTTTCCCGGTGTCAGACATCAGATGTTCAGGCGCTATTGCGACCGAGGGAACAGGCTACAGTGCACGCCCAACTGAACGAAAGCACAGTATTGAGTCAAACTAAATTGAAGTCAATATAACCGGATGTACCTTCCGGCTTACCTCGCACGTATTGATGTAATACAGAGGAAATCGACTGCAAAATTTAAGCGTTTTAGCAGGATGACAGGAGCACATTGCCCGTGTAATCCAGCCTTTTAGGGAGACGGTTATGCTTTTAACGCGTCAGGGCGCAGCGTTCACCTGCTGGCGATTTTATTATTTCCGTTAAGTACCAGCGCGCACGAGTGTCCCGGGAAATGAGAGGTTTCACATCCTCCTGGCTCATGCGTTCCCCCTGTCGTAATCGGGTTGGTACAAATAAGCGGCCAATAGATTGATAAAACTATTTTTATCGTCTGATACCAGGGTGCGCTTTCCGCACAACATCCGCAGGCTGTGCACGCTGCATAAGCGGTTAAAACCGTCCGTGTTCACAAAATTAACTGGACTGGACTGTTAATTTTGCCAGCGCTGCCGATAGAACACTCAGTGGGATGGATGACGAAACCGACATGTTCGGGGCTCAGCCGATCGTTTGTCTTGCTGCCGTAAGGCTGAGAACGGGCGAGTGCTATGTTCAGACATAGCGGAGGCGTGCTTATTGCAGACGGCTTAACTGACAGGGTATGAGAAGTACGCCCCGGTTTTTACTGATTATTAAAACAAAACTCTGATACTTGCCATCACCGGGAACTAACGCATGCGCCTGAAACTTTTCTGGCTCGCAATGCTGAATATTGCGACCATTATTTTACTTTCCACACTGTGGGAGTTTGGGCTTGAAGCGCGGATTTGCCGCCTGCTTGGCCTGGGCTACGATACAAGTTTTGAAATCAGCGAACGATTGCGGTTTATCCTCACCTCCTCCTCGTTTGCCGGGCTGGCGATGGTTGTTCCTGCGCTGCTTATCGCGGGGCTGATTCGCAAAACCCGAAGGGCGGAGAAAAACGCACTCAGGCTAGCCGGAACCGATGAGCTGACCGGTGTCATGAACCGCCGATCTTTCAATGCACACATTGCTTCGCTTAAAGCATGCGGGGCGGCCTACACTCTGACTCTGCTGGACGTTAATCACTTCAAGAGTATCAATGATCTTAATGGCCATCGTCAGGGTGACGCGACCCTGATCGCACTGGCTGATCTGCTGACCGCTTCGGCAGGCAGCACGAGCAAGGTGTTTCGTGTGGGCGGGGATGAATTCGCCATTGTTGCCGAAGATTCACAGGCTGAGCAGGCGCAGACTTTCGCCGAAAGTTTATGCGAACAGGCAGCATCGATACGGACGGGGCCGCACACCTTTCTGAGCCTCTCAGCAGGCATTGCCAGTTCCGCCTGTACGGGGCAGGCTGATGTCATGCGGGCGGCCGATCTGGCGTTATATGAAGCGAAGCAGGATAAGTGCTCTCATCTGGCACGATTCTCCCCGGACATGGAGCTGCGCTTTCGCCAGCGTGAATGGCTGGAGCAGGAGGTGGTGGCCGCCGTCAGCGGTCACGCCATCGTTCCCTTTCTCCAGCCGCTGGTCTCTTTGCGCACCGGAAACATTACCGGTTTTGAGATACTGGCACGCTGGATCACTGCGTCAGGCCAGACGGTTTCACCCGCAGAGTTTCTGCCGGTGGTGGAGCGACTGGGGCTTATGGACAGTATGACCGTGGCGCTACTGCAGGATGCGGTCAGTGCCACCCGTGCATGGCCCGCCGGGCTCTGCCTGTCGCTGAACATCACTCCGGAACAGCTGCTGAGACCGTCACTCACCAGCTGTCTGTCTCGCATTATGCAGCATGCCGGACCGGTAATGCTGGAACTCGAAATCACCGAACAAAATGTTATGGCCATCTCCGATGATGCCCGCGAGGCGATTCGTCAGCTGAAAGAGACAGGTATCGGCGTGGTACTGGATGATTTTGGCACCGGCTATTCCAACCTGTCGGTATTGCTGGGGCTGGGTATTACCAAAATCAAAATTGATCAGTCATTTATCGCCGGCATCGTGACCGGATCGGAGCAGCGGAAAGTCGTTGAAACGCTACTGGCGCTCTGTCAGGGGTTGAATGTGGTGATCACGGCAGAGGGGATAGAAGATGTCGCCACGCTGAGATGGCTGAGAAAACGCGGCTGTGATTACGGTCAGGGCTATCTTTTCAGTCGTCCGGTGCCTGCCGGACAGGCAACCACGCTGCTGGCGTCCGCCAATGTGGAAGAACTGATGCAGGAAGCGACGGTAGCCGTCAGCTTAGTCAGGGCACTGGGGTAACGCCGCGTGACGGTATCTGAAGTGTGGCGTGAGACAATAAACGGGCCTGGCGTGAAGTGCCAGGCCCGTAATGACATCAGAACTGGTAAATCAGACCCAGCGCGGTAATGTCGTCGGTCGCCAGACCCAGCGGATTTTTATCTTTCAGCAGGTTAATGCGGTATTCACCATAAACCGACATGTTCTTGTTGAAGTAGTAAGTCGCACCCACTGCGGTGTATTTAATGATGTCGGCATCGCCGATATTCTCAATATCCTTGCCCTTTGATGAGACGTAACCCAGGGATGGACGGAAACCGTTCAGGAACTGGTACTGCGCCACAGCTTCAAAATTCTGCGCTTTGTTGGCGAAGCCACCGCTAATTGGGGTGGCATTCAGGGTCTCACCGTACATGGCGGCCAGATAAACCTGGTTCGCATCATATTTGACCGACGTCGCCCAGTGCTGGGCTTTCTCGCCTTCACCACGTGCGGCTCTGTTTTGCGCGGTCGTACGATCAAGACTGGCAAACGCGCCAGCGAAGCTTAGACCGAAATCAAAGTCATAAGACGCGGAGAGGGCGAAACCATCACCGTTGGAGCGACGCACGCCATCGATATTATTGCTGCGGTCGTTTTTGCCCTGATACTGTGCGGCAAGGTTTAATCCGTCTACCAGACCAAAGAAATCACTATTACGCCAGGTGAGCACGCCGGTTGAGCGGCCAGAGAGGAAGGCATCGGTATAACCGGAGTCGCCGCCGAAGAATGGCAGCATATCCGTGTAGCTCAGCGCGTCATACACCAGGCCATAGTTGCGGCCATAATCCAGCGATCCCGCCTGACCAAACTTCAGGCCTGCATAACCCAGACGGGTACGGTTGGTCGCCTGCGCATCACTGCCTTCGGAGTTGTGAAGGCTGTACTGATACTGCCAGAAACCATAGCCAGTGAGTTGATCAGTAATCTTTGTCTCACCTTTAAAACCAAAGCGGGCGTAAGAGGAGGTGTCACCGTTGTTATTATTATCATCTGAAAAAAGGTGAGATACGTTAATCTTGCCGACCAGATCCAGCTTATTGCCATCCTTGTTATAAACTTCTGCGGCCTGTGCGGAGGAGAGACCGATCAGCAACGGCATAACAGCCGCCAGTAAAGTACGCTTCATCATTTAATTATTATCCTGTCTTCATTAATTATTATTCCCCTGATACGGGGCGAAAAGAAAATGACACAAAAAGATAAATTTACAAAGTGGAATATAAGTAACAAAATGTTATTTAGATATTCCGCAGGCATGAAAGCGAGAGAAAAAGAAGATTAAATGAAAAGATAATAAGATTTTCTTCTTATATTAAATTATGAGCAATTTTAATTTAACCCTTTTTAATCATACAGTTGATTAGTTATCGAGTGACATTAATAAATCCATTTTGTTCATTTTTAAATCAACACGTTCAATGCTTTAATTATGATTAACAGGTGTAGAAGAATAAAATTATAATGTTTTTATTCTAACCATTAGCGTGCATATTAATATCTGAACATATTTTAATGAAAAATATTTTTATTCCATATAATCACTCCAGAAATAATCTTTCCAGTCACTGATCAAATTATCGTCTGATTGCGGATTAATTAACCAGGTTCAGATGCACGGATCTCTGCGTCAGTCGCGATAAATGAAAATATTTTGTTAAATCTAAACGATCAGCGTCTTTTTGACGGATGACGCATCGATCCCGCGCTGCACCAGTGTGAGGCAAACCGCGCTAAAACAGGGCGCCGAAGGGGGTTTTCTGGAGAGATAATTTATCAGCGATCACAAAAGCGATATTTCATCCCGTGAATGCATAATTCCGCTGTTTAAAACCCGGCTATGCCGCTGCAATCAGACAATTATTCACTATATATGCAAATTAAGTGAATATTACTGGCTTTTAAGTTATTGATATTACGTTGTGAAGACCATTTTATGCATTAATTCTCTGGCTGGCACGTTAACTGCACTCTACAGTAGGGCAGCATTACAACATCTTTTAACAATTTTAAAACATAAGCTTTACCCAGCCGGTAAAGTCACGCAGGAGAATGGGTTATGGCACTGCACGTTTCACGTCACGATTTCGATCAATGGATGATGCCGGTTTATGCACCTGCGACCTTTATACCGGTTCGCGCGGAAGGCTCCACCGTCTGGGATCAAAACGGCAAGGATTATATCGACTTTGCTGGTGGCATTGCCGTCAATGCGTTAGGACATGCGCATCCGGCTTTACAACAGGCGTTGCAGGACCAGGCCGCACGGTTATGGCACACCGGGAATGGCTACACCAACGAACCGATCCTGCGGCTGGCCAAACAGTTAATTGACGCGACTTTTGCTGACCGTGTGTTCTTCTGTAACTCTGGCGCGGAAGCGAATGAAGCAGCCCTGAAACTGGCGCGTAAAGTGGCGCATGACCGGGTCGGCCCGCATAAAAGTGGCATCGTGGCGTTCAAAAATGCGTTTCACGGACGCACCCTGTTTACTGTGTCAGCCGGAGGGCAGCCCGCTTACTCAAAAGATTTTGCACCGCTGCCGCCAGAGATTCAGCATGCGCCATTTAACGATCTGGCCGCTGCGGCTGAACTGATTAATGACCACACCTGTGCGGTGATTGTTGAACCGATTCAGGGTGAGGGCGGCGTGTTGCCTGCCGATCCGGCGTTTCTCCGCGGACTGCGTGAACTTTGTGATAAGCATCAGGCCGTGCTGATTTTTGATGAAGTGCAGAGCGGCGTTGGCCGCACCGGCTCGCTTTACGCCTACATGCATTATGGTGTCACGCCGGATGTACTCACCAGCGCTAAAGCGCTGGGCGGCGGCTTCCCGATTGGTGCGATGCTGACTCGCGAAGATCTCGCAATGGTGATGGGCGTTGGCACCCACGGCACCACTTATGGCGGCAATCCGCTGGCGGGTGCGGTGGCCGGTAAAGTGATGGAGCTAATCAATCAGCCTGAAATGATGACCGGTGTCACACAACGTCACGCGTGGATTGTTGCGGCACTGGATGAGATCAACCAGCGTCTGCATCTGTTTAAAGAGGTGCGCGGTCTGGGGCTGCTGATTGGTGCCGTACTGAGCGACAACTTTGCCGGTAAAGCCAAAGAGATCAACCTGGCCGCCGCTGAGATGGGCGTGATGGTGCTGATTGCCGGTGCCAACGTGGTGCGTTTTGCCCCGGCACTGAATATCAGCGAGCAGGAAGTGAAGCTGGGCATGGCTCGCTTTGCCGAGGTGTGTGAGCGTCTGGTCCGAGGGTCCGCATCATGATGGTAATCCGTCCCGTTGAACGCGATGACTTAAGTCAGCTGATGGCACTGGCCGGCAAAACCGGTGGCGGGCTGACCTCGCTGCCCGTCGATAGCGCCACGTTACAGGCGCGTATTGATCGAGCGCTGCAGACCTGGGAGGGTACGCTGCCCCGCGCTGAAAAGGGCTATGTCTTTGTGCTGGCGGACAGCGAAGATAACCGCGCCGTCGGCATCTGTGCCATTGAAGTGGCTGTCGGCCTGCAGGAGCCCTGGTATAACTTTCGTGTCGGCACGCAGGTGCATGCCTCAAAAGAACTGAATGTCTATGCCGCGCTGCCAACCCTGTCACTGAGTAACGATCACACTGGCAGCAGTGAACTTTGCACGCTGTTTCTCGATCCCGATTACCGTGACGGTAAAAATGGCTACCTGTTGTCGAAATCCCGCTTCCTCTTTATGGCTAATTTCCGTGAGCACTTCACGAATCGGGTTGTGGCTGAGATGCGTGGCGTCAGTGATGATCAGGGGCATTCGCCATTCTGGGAGAGCGTGGGCAGCCGCTTCTTCTCAATGGAATTCAGCAAAGCCGATTTCCTCAGCGGCACCGGCCAGAAATCCTTTATTGCTGAGCTGATGCCGAAGCATCCGCTCTATATTGATTACCTGACGCCAGAGGCGCAGGCGGTCATCGGACAGGTACATCCACAAACGGCACCTGCCCGTGCTGTGCTGGAAGCGGAGGGCTTCCGCTACCTTAACTATGTCGACATTTTTGATGGCGGCCCGACGCTGGAGTGCGATATCGACCACATCCGCGCCGTGCGTAAAAGCCGTCTGCGCAGCGCTGAACGGGGTGAAAATCCGGCGGATGCGCCACTCTGTCTGGTTGCTAATAACAATTACCGCCAGTTCCGTGTGGTGCTGATCCCGGCCCATGCCGACAGCGACAGCGTGCAACTGACGGATGAACAGATGCGGGCGCTCCACTGTCAGCCGGGCGACAGCCTGCGCGTAGTGACGCTCTGCAAAGAGGAGAAAACAGCATGACGCACCTGATAAAGGGAGAATGGGTAGACGGTGACGCGGAGGTCCTGACGAAAGCGGATCCGGTCAGCGGCGAGACGTTATGGCAGGGCAAAGCGGCATCAGTCGCACAGGTCACGGCAGCCTGTGACGCGGCGCGCGCTGCCTTTCCGGGCTGGGCCAGACGCCCGCTGGCGGAACGGCAGGCGATCATTGAGAAATTTGCGGCCGGGCTTGAGGCCCACAAAACAGACCTGGCAGAAACCATTGCCCGTGAAACCGGCAAGCCACGCTGGGAAGCACTGACCGAAGTCGGTGCGATGATCAACAAAATCGGCTTTTCAGTGAAGGCGTACCATAGCCGCACCGGTGAGCAGCATGAGGGCGAAAGCTCGCTGCGCCATCGTCCGCACGGCGTGCTGGCGGTATTTGGCCCTTACAACTTCCCCGGCCATCTGCCAAACGGTCATATTGTTCCGGCGCTGCTGGCGGGCAACTGCGTGGTCTTTAAACCCAGTGAACTGACGCCGCTGACCGCCGAAAAAACGGTTGAGATCTGGCTGGCTGCGGGTCTGCCTGCAGGTGTGCTGGCGCTGTTACAGGGTGGTCGTGAGACCGGTCAGGCGCTGGCAACCTGCAGCCAGATCGATGGCCTGCTGTTTACCGGCAGCGCCCATACCGGCTATCAGCTGCATCGCCAGTTTGCCGGTCAGCCTGAGAAGATGCTGGCGCTGGAAATGGGCGGGAACAACGCCCTGATAGTGGAAGATCCGGCTGACCTGGATGCCGCCGTCAATATTACCGTGCAGTCAGCCTTTATTACTGCGGGTCAGCGCTGCACCTGCGCCCGGCGTCTGCTGGTTAAACGTGGTGATGCGGGCGATGCCTTTCTGCAGCGGCTGACAGAGGTGGCGGGGCGACTGCAGCCGGCCGCCTGGAATGCTGAACCGCAACCCTTTATGGGCAGCGTGATCTCTACCGGCGCGGCAGAGAAGATTATAGGTGAGTGGCAACGGCGGGTTGATGCGGGTGGCGAGGTGCTGCTGGCGATGCGCTGGCCGGATCGTCACAGTGCCATTCTTACACCGGGCATTATCGATTTAACCGGTGTGCAGGGCATCCCGGATGAAGAGGTCTTTGGCCCGCTGCTCGGCGTAATCCGCTATGACACCTTTGACGAGGCGATAGCGCTGGCGAACCAGACTCGTTACGGCCTGTCGTGTGGTTTAATCTCGCCTTCACGTCAGCAGTTCGATCAGCTGCTGCTGGAAGCCCGTGCCGGTATCGTCAACTGGAACAAACCGCTGACCGGCGCAGCCAGCACCGCGCCATTTGGTGGCATCGGCGCTTCGGGCAACCATCGCGCCAGTGCCTGGTATGCGGCGGATTACTGTGCCTGGCCGATGGCCTCACTGGAGACGCCGGACCTGACGCTGCCCGCCACATTGTCGCCGGGACTCGATTTCTCCGCGCCGGAGAAGCGCTCATGAAGGCAACCGAAGCCAACTTTGATGGGCTGGTAGGATTAACGCACCACTATGCCGGGCTCTCTTTTGGGAACGAAGCCTCGACCCGCAACCAGCTGCAGCCGTCGAATCCCCGTCTGGCGGCAAAGCAGGGGTTGCTGAAGATGAAAGCGCTGGCTGATATGGGCTACGTGCAGGGCGTGATCCCGCCGCACGAGCGACCCAACATTGCGGTGCTGCGTCAGCTCGGCTTCAGCGGCAGCGATGAACAGGTGCTGGCGTCAGCCGGGAAAACCGCGCCGGGTTTACTCTCCGCCGCCAGCTCCGCGTCGGCGATGTGGGTGGCCAATGCCGCTACGGTTTCGCCGTCCGCAGACAGTCTGGATGGCCGGGTTCACCTGACGGTGGCGAACCTGAACAACAAGTTTCATCGGGCGATAGAAGCGCCAGAAACCGCCTGGCTGCTGCGTTCCATCTTCCGTGACGATCGCCATTTTGCCGTGCACGATGCGCTGCCGCAGGTGGCGATGTTTGGTGATGAAGGGGCGGCTAACCACAACCGTCTCGGCGGTGCCTATGGCGAGCGCGGCGTGCAGCTGTTTGTCTATGGCCGCGACAGCAGCCACGAAGGCAAAGCGCCGCAGCGCTATCCGGCGCGGCAAACCCGTGAGGCCAGCGAGGCGATTGCCCGCCTTCATCAGCTCTCACCCGAAAGCGTACTGTTCGCCCAACAGAATCCTGCGGTGATCGATCAGGGCGTATTTCATAATGATGTGATTGCGGTCAGCAACCAGCAGATGCTGTTCTGTCATCAGCACGCCTTTGTTGATCAGCCTGAACTGCTCGCGCAGCTTCGGGCGCGCATCCCCGGCTTTGTCGCTCTGGAAGTGCCGGCAGACAGAGTCTCGGTGAAAGATGCGGTAGAGACTTATCTGTTTAACAGCCAGCTGCTGAGCCGTCCCGACGGCACGATGATGCTGGTATTGCCGGAAGAGTCACGTCAGCATCCGGGTGTGTGGCGCTACCTGTGTGAACAGGTCGAGGCTGATACACCACTGAAAGCTCTGAAGGTGTTTGATCTGCGCGAAAGCATGTATAACGGAGGGGGGCCAGCCTGCCTGCGTTTGCGGGTCGTGCTGACGCCAGAGGAGCAGCAGGCAGTGAATCCGGCGGTGCTGATGAACGATAACCTCTTCAGCACACTGAATAGCTGGGTTGACCGTCATTACCGCGATCGCCTGACCCAGGCCGATCTGGTCGACCCACAGTTGCTGCGTGAGGGACGTGACGCGCTGGATGAACTGACGAAGCTGCTAGACTTAGGAAATGTTTACGCATTTCAGCAGTGAAGCAGAAGGCAGCACAGTCTGCCGTCTGCTCAGGGCGCAAAGGAGGAATGATGCAGGACTTTTTACAGCAAACGCTTTCCGGCGAGGTGCCGCGTAAGCGTAGTGGTGAAACGGCGCATCTTCGCTGGCAGTGGTTGTATCACGGCATACTGTTGATGGAGCCGACGGTGCCGGTTAAACAGGCGCTGGTGCTCTCTGCCGGGATCCACGGCAATGAAACGGCTCCGGTAGAAATCGTAAACCAGCTGGTTAACCCGCTGCTGCGAGGCGAAAAGCCGTTACAGCAGCGCATGCTGGTCATTCTGGGTAATCCCTCAGCGTTACGCGCCGGTAAGCGCTATGTGCGTTATGACATCAACCGGCTATTTGGCGGACGCTGGCAGCAGATTGATGACGGTGATGAGGCCCGCCGCGTGTTGCGGCTGGAGCAGGCGCTGGAAACCTTCTGGCAGTTGGGTGAGTGCGATGAGACGCGCTGGCACCTCGACATGCATACCGCCATTCGCGGCTCTTATCACCCTCAGTTCGGGGTGATGCCGCATAACGAGCGTCCCTGGCCGCCTGCGTTTTTAGACTGGCTGGCCGCTGCGGGACTGGAAGCGCTGGTGTTTCATCGCTCGCCGGGCGGTACCTTCACGCATTTCAGCTGCGAGCACTTCGGTGCGGCCAGCTGCACGCTTGAACTGGGCAAGGCGCTGCCGTTTGGCGAGAACGATCTCAGCCAGTTCAGCGCGGCGCAGCAGGCGCTGGCTTCTCTGCTCTATGGCGAAGCGATGCCTGCCGCGACGGTGAAACCGCGTCACTATCGGGTTGCGCAGCAGATCACCCGACTGAGTGAGCACTTTACGCTGCATATGTCGCCGGAAACGCTGAACTTTACCGCGTTTCCTCAAGGGACGTTGCTGGCGGAAGATGGTAATACGCGCTATTACGTGCAGCAGGCGCGGGAATATGTGCTGTTCCCCAATCCTAACGTGGCCGCCGGGCTGCGTGCCGGACTGATGCTGATTGAAGAGGGTGAACAGACTCAGGCGCTGCCGGTGTGATAACCGTTCTTAGTGTTGCAGTTCATCGGCGCTAAAAAAATCGACAGGAAAAGCGGGAGATCGCCTTCCGCTTTCCAGTCGTAACCATTACACTTCTCCATGATTTCTGCCAAATTCGCTTTAAATTCATAAACTTTTTCAATTCCTCTCGCCTTTCTTCTTATTCTCTTCATGATTGCCCGTTTTTTATCTTTTATGCTTTCACGGCTTTACTCAGGCTCTGAGTAGTTGACGTTCAGCGTCGTATGCTTGTTTCCGAAGACGCGACAGAGTGCTGTCGTCATTATCATGAATTATAAGGACACTATTATGCGCAAACTGACTTCCCTTTTACTGGCTTCTTCGCTGGCGTTTGGTGCAGCCAGCGCCGTCCATGCAGCAGCAGATAACCTGACTCCACCGCCAGCGGGCAGCGAAAAGGCGATGCACAAACCGCCAATGCGCCACGGCATGGAGATGATGTTTAAAGGTCTGAACCTGACCGACGCGCAGAAAACGCAGATGCGCGACATCATGAAAGAGAGCCACAAAGAGATGAAACGTCCGTCACTGGACGAGCGTCGCGCGGCTCACAGCATTATTGCGTCTGACAGCTTTGACCAGAGCAAAGCCGAAGCGCAGGCAGAGAAGATGTCCGCCAACGCGAAAGAGCATGCGCTGAAGATGCTGGAAACCCAGAACAAGCTCTATAACGTGCTGACGCCGGAGCAGAAGAAACAGTACAACGCGAATTTTGAAAAGCGTCTGACTGAGAAAGCCCCGCACGACGGCAAAATGGCGCCGCCAGCAGAACCGGCTGAATAATATTCGTTAAGCGAACGGTCTGAGACCGCCGACGCTGTCCACTGAACGTGAGTGGGCAGCGTCGGCGGTTTTTTTTATAGAGGAAGAATAGGGTAGACACCCGACAGAATCGGGCGGCAGAGGATTTTATAGCCGTCGTGATCAAAACCGCCTTTGGGCCGCTGCAGTTTTCTGGCCTCATCCATGCTGCTCACCGAACCGAGATAGAACCAGTGATCGATAACATGGATCTGCGTCATCTCTTTGCCTTCCTCCACCAGACCTACGGCACCCTGCCACGGCCAGCAGAAGACCCGCACATTTTCCAGTGCCTCCAGCAGCCGATCCTGATGGTCGCTGACCGGCTCTTTACCGCAACAGGCTCCGGCGCAGCGGCGCAGAGCCGAGCGGAAGCAGCCGCGGCCTGCACTCAGCGCTTCCAGACCCAGCAGCCCATGACAGAGCTGATACTCATCAGCCAGTTGCTTGAGCCGTTCCAGCGCCGCAAAGCGGCTGCGATAAAGTCCAAACAGGTTGGGTGACTGACTGAAATCGAGATCTTTTGCGTAAACCACATTCGGTTTGCCGTCGGTAATCTGCAGCGAACAGAGCTGGCGATTTTTGCGCAGTCGCTTATTGAACAGCGGCTGCTGGGTTTTGATCATCTGCGCTTCCAGCAGCAGCGCACCGAGATCGCCTGCTGTGGGGATCCAGCTTACGCGCCGTGACTGGCGCAGCATTTTCGCCTCGTCCGGCGTGCGGAAATGGGACATCACCCGCGAACGCAGATTGACACTTTTACCGATATAAAGCGGCAGTGACTCACTTTCGCCATGAAAGGTGTAGACGCCAGGATGATTCGGCAGGCCTTCCAGCCATTCACGCAGGTGTTCGGGATATTGATAAATTGTATTCGCGTCGGGTTCGGGGCGAAGAATGGCAGCACGTCTGACCAAAATGGACTCCATTTACTGGTTGTCCATACAGCATAACAGGCAGGTGAAATGATCGCCAGTTGTCTGTTAAAGGCGTCGTGTCGCCAGCCAGCAAATCAGCGAGCCCAGTGTAATCATCGCAACGCCCTGCCAGAAAGCCAGCGGCGGCGTCAGACCCAGCCACAGCGATCCCAGCAGAGCCGACAGCACTGGCGTGAAGTAGGACGCGGTGGCCAGCAGCGTCAGATTGCCCTGCTGAATCCCATGATTCCAGGCGGAATAGGCGATAGCAGTGGAGAGGCCGACAAACAGCACCTCCATTATCGGTACCAGATCGAACGTTAACGGCATAGGACGATCGCTAAAGGCATATTTCAGCCACAGCGCCAGCGCGGTCATGATAAAAAACAGCGTGACGCCGTTCGAGCCGCGGGCAAAACGGCGGGTAAGGTTGTTGTAGACCGCCCATGTCAGGGCGGCGATAAAGGCGAGTGTATAGGCGACAGGGTTGCGCAGCATATTCTGCCACAGTAGCGCGGGCGAGCTGCTGCCACTGCCTTTCATCACCCAGACGATCCCCAGCAGCGACAGCAGCAGTCCGGGCCAGAGCCAGACACGGAAGCGCTGCTGATTAAACGGAATCGCCAGCACGATGGTCAGGCAGGGCCAGAGATAATTGATCATTCCCAGCTCCAGCGACTGGGTGCGATCGCTGGCCAGCCCGATAGCCAGCGCCAGGCAGATCTCGTAACCGACAAAGAGGGCACCGCCCAGCCATAGGTAAAGAGGAGGCAGTGCGCCAGGTCTGGGCAAACCGCGGGTCAGGCAAAGCAGGATCGCCGTGGTGGTGTAGATCAGCGCCGCGCCGCCAGTGGCACCAAAGGCTTCACTGACGCTGCGCAGCAGGCCCACGGTGGTGCTCCAGAGCAAAATGGCGATAAGCCCGATGAGGGTAGCGCGTGAGACGGTGGCACGCATGCAGCGTTCAACAAATTAAATGAGTGAAGCCTCCCTTGCCGGGGCAAAGGAGGCGCAGGATTACTTCCAGAAGTCGTCGAACACAGTGATCGGCGGACGACGTTTGTGCTCAGTTTTCAGATACCAGCCTTCGATAATACGGGCGCTGTCAGGATCGATGCTTTTGCCTTCCAGGTAGTCATCAATCATCTCGTAAGTGACACCCAGCGCCACTTCATCCTGCAGGCCTGGACGATCATCTTCCAGATCGGCAGTCGGTTTCTTCAGATAAAGATGTTCCGGGCAGCCAAGATGCTTCAGCAGCTGTTTGCCCTGACGCTTATTCAGGCGGAAAAGGGGATTAATGTCTGTACCGCCATCGCCATATTTGGTGAAGAACCCGGTGACCGCTTCAGCAGCGTGGTCGGTGCCGACCACCACCCCTTTGGTCATGCCGGCGATGCTGTATTGCGCCTTCATTCGCTCGCGCGCTTTTTCGTTGCCGCGCACGAAATCAGACAACGTGATACCGGCATCTTTCAACGCGCGCTCACTGGCCAGCACGGACTCTTTGATGTTCACCGCCAGCGAACGGTCGGGCTGAATAAAGGCCAGCGCGTCCTGACAATCCTGCTCATCCGCCTGCACGCCATACGGCAGACGCACCGCAATAAAGGTGTAGTCGTTATCGCCGCTCTCCTGACGCAGCTCGCTGATCGCCGTTTGCGCCAGCTTGCCCGCAAGGGTTGAATCCTGACCGCCGCTAATCCCCAGCACCAGCGTTTTCAGTCCGCTGTGACGTTTCAGATAGGCTTTAAGAAAATCGACGCTGACACGCACTTCCTGGTCGGCGTCGATAACGGGTTTTACACCCAGTGCTTCAATAATTTCCTGCTGCAGTGACATGAACTTCTCCTCAGGTCAGTGGCCAGTCGGCTCGATGCGAACGTTTTAGTAAAGCTAACGTGCCGAAGCGAAAACAACAAGCTTAAGCGGCAACTGATTGCGGCTAAACGTTGCGAAATCAGTGAGTTTTTAATTACGACAGCGGTTTTTTCGCCAGCACGTTAAACATCAGAATCGCCATCATAAAGCAGCCAAAAACGGTGGCGCACATGCTCAGTACCGAAGTACCGCCAATGCCGGTGACCGGCACGGTAATCGCACCCAGCGTGAACATGGTGACGCCAATGACCGCAGAGGCGCTGCCAGCACGGTGGCCCTGACTCTGCATCGCCAGTGACGAGGCGGTGGTAGCGATCACGCCGTTACTGGCGATGGTAAAGAACAGCGCCAGCAGCAGCAGCGCTAACGGTGCGTGTAGCAGCGCGGCCAGCAGCAGCAGGCCTGAGGCGACAAAAGCTAGTGTCAGACCGCCTTTCAGCACCCGATATTCGCCCCACAACGGACAGAGGCGAGCACTGGTCTGCGAAGCAATGATCAGGCCAAACCCGTTGGCCGCAAAGCAGAAGCTAAAGGCCTGGGGCGACAGGCCATAGAGCTGTTGCAGCACAAACGGCGAGGCACCGATATAGGCGAACATGCCGGACATCATAAAGCCCTGAGTCAGACAGAAGCCCATAAAGGGTCGATGGGTGACCACCTGACCGAGTGCCGCGTAGGCGGAGAAAATCGAGCCCTGGTTGCGGCGGGTTTCAGGCAGGGTTTCATGCAGCTTCCAGCGCGCCAGCAGGATCAGCAGAATGGCAATGCCGCCCAGTACCATGAAGATGCCGCGCCAGTCGACTATCGTCATCAGCACACCACCCAGTACCGGCGCGCCGACTGGAGCCAGACCGTTAACCAGCATCAGCAGCGCGAAGAAGCGCGTCAGCTCATGACCACTGTACATATCGCGTGCAATCGCCCGCGACAATACTGCGCCGCCCGCCCCCGCTAATCCTTCAAACAGCCGCGCCACCAGCAGTTGGTGGATGTCCTGCGCCAGCGCACAGCCGATTGAGGCGATAAACAGCAGTATCAGTGACAGGGTTAGCGGACGCAGGCGGCCGAATTTGTCACTCATCGGGCCAAACAGCAGCTGCCCAAAGCCCAGGCCCAACAGACCGGCGGTCAGACTCAATTGCGCGGTCGCAGTTTCGGTGTGCAACTCCTGCGCCATTTGTGGCAGGGCTGGCAGATAAAGGTCGATACAGAGCGGGCCCAGTGCGGCCAGCAGGCCCAGTGTAATCGCATAAACCAGGCGGTCAGAGTGAGCAGGGGTCATTGTTCCTCGGGATAGTCAGCGATGGGTGAACAGAAGCGGGCATGACAAGCGAACAGCGTCCGAAGGGCGATAATCTCACCGCTCTGCGCGGATACCCATGAGGCAGAGGGTGTCTGAATCGGCGGGGCTATCCAAACCCTGTTTTGGCGGAAAGTATACGGCCGCATTGACAACAAAACAGCCTTCTTTACGAAATCCTGACATTTGATGCACCACTAATTGTTCCTCATAAACTTGATAAATCAGCATTTATGTTCCAGGCTTGTTTCCACATGGACAATAAATGAGGAACAACAAGATGAATAAAGTGATGGGATGTATCGCTGCGGCGCTGACACTGGCTGCACTGTCTGGTTGTACGACTTACGATCGCGCGGAAAGCTACGTGACTAAGCCAGTGGTAAAGGATGTTAAAAAGGGTATGACACGTGATCAGGTTCGTCAGATCGCGGGTGCACCTTCTACTGAAATCACCATGGTCCACGCGCGCGGCACCTGCCAGACTTATGTTCTGGGTCAGCGCGACGGTAAAGCGCAGACTTACTTCGTGAGCTACAACGATACGGGTCGTGTGATGAACTACGGCTTCCAGAGCTGTGCGGAATATGACACCGATCCGCAGGTTCAGCAGTAAGTTTTCGTCTCTCTGAATAGTTAACGGCCCGTCAAATGACGGGCCGTTTTTCGTTGTGGCACTGACTACAATCCTGCCGGGCGCGGCACCTCAACATAATCACCGTCTATCTGCCGCTGGTAGAAATGACCTGCCTGCACATAGAAGCGTTTGCCGTTAAAGTCGAGTACCCGCATCTCACTGCTGACCCGCGACTCTGCTGGCGGCTCTACCACCACATATTCATCGCCGTGGCGCTGATAGTAACTGCCATTCAGCAGGTAGTAGGTCAGTCCGCCGATCAGCACCGCCGTTGCGGCTTCAGGCAGAAAGCGAATCGGTCCAGGTCCGCCCCAGTGATGTCCGGGACCGACCCAGTGTGGATCGGGTCCGCCATGTCCACCCCATCCCGGGCCCCAGTCGCCAGGATGGGCGAAAGCCAGAACGGGTGTCAGAAGCGTCAGCGTCAGAAGCGAGGCGATTATCTTTTTCATCAGGTGTTCTCCTCATAAGACTGGATGCAGAATTCGCCTTTTACCGGGCATAGACAAGCACTAAAGCGCGGATTTTTCGCCTGTTTACCATGCTTAACGCTTTCTTAACGGCGTCGCCATCAATGGGGGAGATTATGGAGAAGAGAGACGGAAAAAACCTGGCGCGGGCGCGCCAGGTTTAGGGCAGATTAACGGTGCGCCAGCTCGGCGTTGTCGTCACTTTCCAGTACGCGTTTATCGGTCATGCCTAACCAGCGGCTGGTCAGGGAACCTGCGGTCATTGAACCGTTGACGTTCAGCGCAGTACGGCCCATATCAATCAGCGGCTCAATGGAGATCAGCAGCGCTACCAGGGTCACCGGCAGGCCCATCGCAGGCAGGACAATCAGTGCAGCAAACGTTGCACCCCCACCAACACCGGCAACACCGGCTGAGCTCAGCGTGACTATCCCAACCAGCGTGGCAATCCACAGTGGATCAAACGGGTTAATCCCGACGGTTGGCGCAACCATCACGGCCAGCATGGTCGGATAAAGACCGGCACAGCCATTCTGGCCGATTGTGGCACCAAAGGATGCCGCGAAGCTGGCAATCGACTCCGGCACGCCAAGACGACGGGTCTGGGTTTCAACGCTCATCGGAATGCTGGCTGCGCTGGAACGGCTGGTGAAGGCGAAGGTGATAACCGGCCACACTTTACGGAAGAAGCGCATTGGGTTGATACCATTAACCGACAGCAGCAGGGCGTGGACACCAAACATGATGGCCAGACCGAGGTATGAGGCGACCACAAAGCTGCCCAGTTTGATAATGTCCTGCAGGTTTGAACCGGCAACCACTTTAGTCATCAGCGCCAGCACACCATACGGCGTCAGCTTCATCACTAAACGCACCAGCTTCATCACCCACGACTGCAGCGTATCGATCGCCACCAGCACGCGCTGACCTTTCACTTCATCATCTTTAAGCAACTGCAGTGCAGCCACACCCAGGAACGCGGCAAAGATCACGACGCTGATGATTGAGGTCGGACTGGCGCCCGTCAGATCGGCAAACGGGTTTTTCGGGATAAAGGAGAGCACCAGCTGTGGCACGGTCAGGTCAGCCACTTTGCCGACATAGTTGCTCTGGATCGCACTGAGACGCGCGGTCTCCTGCACGCCCTGTACCAGACCTTCTGCGCTCAGACCAAACAGGCCGGTGACGAAGACGCCGACCAGTGCTGAGATGGCGGTGGTAAACAGCAGAACGCCGATGGTCAGTACGCTGATTTTTCCCAGCGAAGAGGCGTTATGCAGACGGGCGACCGCACTCAGAATGGAAACGAACACCAGCGGCATGACGACCATCTGCAGCAACTGGACATAGCCATTACCGACGATGTTAAACCAGCTAATCGACTCTTTAACCACTGCGCTGTTTTCGCCGTAGATCAACTGCAACACCAGGCCGAACAGTACGCCGATCACCAGACCGGTCAGCACTTTTTTCGACAGGCTCCAGTTATGACGGCTGAAGCGGGAGAGCAATACCAGCAGCACCACAAAGGCCACGATATTAAGCGTAAGAGGAAGGTCCATGCTGAAACTCCAGAGTAATGCAGCCTTCTGTCATGGGAAGGCCGCATAATGTTAATCACGAATTAAGACAGCAGGAATGGTAACAGCAGGTGCAGAGGGTGCCTTATATCCAAATGGCATGGTTTATAACTAAATGACGTTTTGCGCGCTTTTATTGCGCAGTATGACTGGAAATTAATCGCCCGACGCCATTTTGTAGCGTATCGAACAGCTGAGATGGCCAGCCGTTTGCACCAAAAGATGGCATCCCTACCGGAAACCACAGCGCATAGCCCACCAGTCCCAGACACAATGCCCGCTCCAGCTGATTGCCCTTCTGGCTGCGCAGAATCGGCAGGCGGAAGCGCCAGCGGCAGGGCCACAGCAGCGGAACCCCGGCGGGCGTCAGCATATCAGCCACTATATGGCTCAGGTAGCCGAGCGTCAGACCCTGCAGCACATCCGGTGGAATCGGTGACGACTGAGGCAGGTTAATCTGAAAAAGCCACAAACCGGCGGCAATCGCCAGCAGACTGTGGGTAAATCCCCGATGGCCGAACGCCCTGGCAATAGGATGAGAGAGCCAGCTGAGTCGCTGTCCCAGCAGAGATTTAGGATGATCGATGTCGGGCAGCAGACAGGTCAGCAGGGCTGAGGGAACAAGATGCCACCAGTCGGCCTGTGCCAGCACAGGTGTCAGCTCAGCACGCTTGGCAAAAATAGCGCTGGCAATGGCAAAAATGATGTGGCCTTCGCCCGTCATGATAGAACCTGGTTACAAAGAAAACTGTCGATGCATCCAGTATAGGGATTTATCCAGTAAATGAGAACATGTGACGCTGTAACGAAGCGTGAATTTTATTAATAAAATGGACAGTGCCATGGCACTGCCCGTTGGGGAAATTAACGCGCCAGCCAGCCGCCATCGACGGCCAGGGTATAGCCATTGACATAATCAGAGGCAGCAGAGGCCATGAAGACTATCGGGCCCATCATGTCATCAGGCACGCCCCAGCGTCCGGCCGGTATCCGGCCCAGGATCTCTTCGCTGCGGGACGCGTCATTTCTCAACTGCTCGGTATTGTTGGTCGCCATGTAGCCGGGTGCGATGGCATTGACGTTAATGCCATGCTTTGCCCACTCGTTTGCCATGAGACGGGTCAGGCCCATCACGGCACTTTTCGAAGCGGTATAAGAGGGCACCCGAATTCCGCCCTGGAAGGAGAGCATGGACGCGATATTGATAATCTTGCCGCCGTGTCCCTGCGCGATAAATTGACGGGCAACATGCTGAGACAGGAAAAACAGGCTCTTGCTATTGATATTCATCACGTCATCCCAGTCCTGCTCGCTGAAGTTCAGGGCGTCTTCCCGGCGAATAATACCGGCATTATTGACCAGAATGTCAATTTTGCCTGCAGCGGCCAGCGCCTGCTCAACCACAGAGGCCACTACGCTGGTCTGCAACAGATCGGCCTGCACCGGCCAGAAGCGGCGACCCAGCGCCTCCACCTTGCTTTGGGTGTCATCCGGGCCGTTACGGTTAACGCCGACAATATCGCAGCCCGCCTGTGCCAGACCCAGCGCCATGCCCTGACCTAAACCGGTGTTGCAGCCGGTTACCATTGCCACTTTACCTTCCAGGCTAAACGTATTCAGTACCATGGTATTTCTCCTCTGCTTAGCGCAGTTCACTGATTTTGACGTGATCCATGTCATCAAAGACCTGATTCTCACCCACCATGCCCCAGATAAAGGTGTAACGCTGGGTACCGACACCGGCGTGAATTGACCAGCTGGGTGAGATCACCGCCTGCTCGTTATGTACCAGCAGATGACGGGTCTGCTGCGGTTGCCCCATCATGTGGAAGACGGCGCTCTCTTCGCTCATATCAAAGTAGAAATAGACTTCCATGCGGCGTTCGTGGGTGTGGCAGGGCATGGTGTTCCACAGGCTGCCTTCATCCAGTTTGGTTAAGCCCATGGTGAGCTGACAGGTGGGCAGCACATCCGGCACGATGAATTTATGAATGGTGCGGCGGTTCGAGGTCGCGGCATCGCCCAGCGTGGCAGTGGCCGCCTCCTGCAGCGTGATTTTCTTGTCCGGGAAGGTGCTGTGTGCGGGCGCACTGTTGAAATAGAATTTGGCGGGCTGAGACGGATTCAGACTGCGGAACAGCAGGTTGCGGGCACCTTTGCCGATGTAGAGCGCCTCTTCGTGACCGATTTCCCACGCTTTACCGTCCACTTCCACCCGCCCCGGCCCGCCAATATTGATCATGCCCAGCTCGCGGCGCTCGAGGAAATAGCTGACGCCCAGCTGTTTTCCCATTTCATCACCCATCGTCACGGGCGCGTTTACCGGCATGACGCCGCCAATGATGATGCGGTCGATGTGGCTGTAAGTCAGGGTATAGTCATCGGCAGTGAAAATCGTTTCAATCAGGAACTCACGGCGCAGCGCATCGGTGTCGAGTTGTTTAGCGTGATCGCTGTGAATGCTTTGACGAATGTCCATCTCAGGCCTCTCTGCAGGTCAGGTTTTTATGCCCCGAATGGGGACGCTTCGGGCATCTTAGGCAGAGTGGTACTGGAATTCAATAAAAATGAAACGTTGTTTTATTTTATTGCGAGTGAGATCAAGTGAGAAGATTGCCAGGCAAAAAAAAGCCCGCATCAGGCGGGCGGTTCTTCATCCCTGCAGATGCTGCAGGCTGAGCTGTGTCAGCGCATCCAGCCGGACATCCGCCAGCGCCCAGCGAGGGTCGTCACGGTGTTCAGCGGCGGGTACCACAATTGACCGCATACGCGCCGCTTTGGTGGCGATCATGCCGTTAAAGGAATCTTCCAGCGTGACACAGTTAAGCGGATCGATTGCCAGACTGTCGGCTGCGTTGAGATAGACCTGCGGATGAGGCTTACTGTAGGGCAGGGCTTCTGCGGAAGAGAGCACATCGAAATAGTGGCGCAGATTGAACATCTCCAGCACCTGCTCAAGCATCCTGAGCGGTGAGGCTGAGGCAAGGCCGATTTTCAGCCCCTGATCACGGCACAATTGCAGCGCCGTTTCCACGCCTGGCAGCAGGGGCCGCGTCTGATCCACCAGCGTCATCGCACGGGCAATAATACGGTCAGTAACCTCCTGCTGAGAAGGACCCTGCCAGGGCAGCGTTTCGTACCACATCCGTACAGTCTGATCGATGCGCAGACCCAGAGTGTCGGGCATTTCACTGCGACGTGACAGGTCAACATCCAGCGTTGAAAAGATATCCAGCTCAGCCTGATCCCACAGCGGCTCAGAATCGATCAGTAAACCATCCATATCAAACAGGGCGGCGAGGACAGGGCGGTGATACGGCATCAGAGTTCTCCTTATAAAGTCGGCTTTACCTTAACATCATTCTCTGCGGGCGCACTCTCTGCCCGATCGACCACGCTTTATTTGGGAAATTTCACCGTTGGCAGGTAGACTGACGGCAAATTGGATTCCAGGTTCAGGAGATATCATGACCTATCAACAGGCTGGCCGTATCGCCATCCTTAAGCGCGTGGCGGGCTGGGTGCTCTTTTTAGTGGCGCTGATGTCGACCATTATTTCTGTGCTGAGCTTTATGTTTAAGCACAGCGAAAAGCAGCCCGGCATTGATGCCGTTATGCTTGATTTCGTTCATGTCATTGTCGATATGCTGCGCTTCAATACGCCGTTCCTGAACGTTTTCTGGCATAACTCGCCGGTACCCGAATTTAACGGTCAGATGAACCTGGGCTTCTGGCTGATCTACATTCTGATTTTTGTCGGGCTGGCGCTGGAGTCGTCAGGCGCGCGGATGGGACGTCAGGCGCGTCACGTTAAAGAGGGCATTGAGGACCAGATGATTCTGGAACAGGCAAAGGGCCCGGAAGGGCGCACCCGTCAGCAACTGGAAGAGAAGGTGCGCGTCCCCCGCCACACCATCTTCCTGCAGATTTTCCCGCTTTATGTGCTGCCAGTGGTGATTGCGATAGCCGGTTATTTTGCACTGTCGCTGCTGGGTTTTATCTGACGGTAAACCTCGTCAGGCCGGCCTGGCCTGACTGTTGCCGAGTGCATCTTCATCCAGCAACTCGCCAATAGCGAACTGTGCATCGCCAGGCCAGTGCCCGCCAAACACGTTAGCCCGGTTCAGCAGATAGTAAAGCTGATAAACGGGCAGGCGCTGTGAAAACCCATCGGGTAACGGCCACACCGACTGATAACCGTCGTAAATCTGGCGAGGCAGGTCGGGGTACCAGCTTAGCATCGCTAAATCACATTCACGGTCACCCCAGTAGCAGGCGGGATCGAACAGCCAGGGGCCCTGGTCGCTGCTGGCGCAGTTAGCGGGCCAGAGATCGCCATGCAACAGCGACGGTTGCGGATGATGGGACGCGAGCACCCGCTGCACGGAGGCGATAATCAACTCAGTATCGCCATACTGAATGCCTTTTTCCGCCGCCAGCTGCAATTGCCAGCCAATGCGCTGTTCGGCAAAAAACACCGACCAGCGCCGCAGCCAGCTGTTAGGTTGTGGCGTGGTGGTAATATTATTGTCGAAATCCAGTCCGAACTGGGTCTGCTCGCTCCACTGGTGAAGGCGAGCCAGTTGTTGTCCCAACTGAAACGCGCTCTGTTCATCCAGCGGCTGTGGCCGGATATATTCCAGCAGCAGAAAGCTCTCCTCACGATGATGACCCACACCATAGACCTTCGGCACCCGAACTGTGCCGGTGCGCGCCAGCAAGGCCAGCTGATCGGCTTCCCAGGTAAAAAGCGAAAGCATATCGCGGCTGTTACTTTTGACAAAGACGTCGTGTTCACCGTAGCGGATATGCCAGGCAGGATGGATATCACCACCCGCAAGGGCGTGACGTTGAGTGATTTCGGCGTTGCCTAACTGCTCGCTTAACAGACGACTAATGGCTGACCACATTGGGCTATCCTCGTTATTCGCTGCGTAAGAACGATTGTATTGCCTAAATATTCACCAAAACGCGCACGATTGCACCTCTTATTCTGGCGCGGAGGTGGCGGGGCGAGAATTCGCCGTGTTGTGCAGATACTCTTCAGCGGTCATGACAGTCACTTCAGGTTTCTGACCCAACGCGCTTTCACCGGCCGCCGTGACCTGTTGTCGCAGATCTTCAGCCTCCAGTGAACTGACAATGCCATAGCTGTTCGTTCCCAGCTCATGGGGGTGACCGTCGTTGTCAGTCAGCGTGGTGGTAAAACCGGCGGCGGTCATTGCGCTGGTCAGTTCCAGGATGTCACTCAATCCCGACTCCTGATAATGAAAGGTCACAATGTAGCGGGTTAAATCATTGCTGCTCATGCGGTACCTCCAGGGGAAAAGAAACTGAACTGAGCGTAGACCATGGCGAAAAATCAGGCGAATTATGAAGGAGATGCCGGGTATCGGACGTGACGCATAGCGTAAATCTGTGTAAGGAGCCAGGAGGGTGATGAAAAATTCTTCTGCCGTTACGTCTGGCTTTTCATTTGTGCAGCACTATAATGCGCGACGTTAATAAGATGAGTCCCAATTAACAGGGGTTGTCAGGGCAATTCCAGGCATTTTGTGTAAGTTAATAATTTTTTACAAAACTTACCGTAAATTGCATTGAATGCCTGGCAAAACGCTTCAGACTCTCCGTTTTTTAAACAGTCGCACGGATCACATTTAATGAAAGCCTATAACAAGCTGTCTGCTGTTCTTTTGCTCTCCGCCGGAGCTTTTTGTCACCAGGCACTGGCCGATAACGCCGTATTTACATCAATGGATGACCCTTCTACCGCTAAAAAGCCATTTGAAGGTTCTGCTGCTGCGGGATACCTGGCCCAAACCGGTAACACGACCAGCTCATCCACAACGGCCCAGACCAATATGACCTGGTATCAGTCATCTATGGCATACAGCTTGTGGGGTAACGCAGCTAATACCTCTTCAAATGATGAGCGCTCTTCAGAGACCTACAACATTGGTGGTCGTTCACGTTACAACCTTAACTCGTATGACTACCTGTTTGGACAGGCGAGCTGGTTAAGCGATCGTTTCAACGGTTACGATTCACGCGACGTCCTGACTGCCGGTTACGGTCGTCAGATTCTGAATGGCCCGGTACACTCGCTGCGTGCGGAATTCGGTCCGGGCGTACGTTATGATGATTACCACGCCGGTGGCCATGAGACCAAGGCGCTGGGCTATGGCGCAGTCAGCTATCAGTGGCAGCTGACCGATACCACTAAATTCATTCAGGGTGTCTCCGTGCTGAGTACCTTCGGAGAAGACACCACGGTGAACTCCGAAACCGGTCTGCAGGTGGCGATCAACAGCCATTTCGCGCTGAAACTGGCTTACAACGTGAGCTGGAACAACCATCCGGCTGAATCTGCGCCGGATCGTACGGATACCAAAACCTCAATCATGCTCTCTTACGCCATGTAAGCGCATTTTTGCCTGGGGTGTATCCGGCGGCCTGACAGTGTGTCAGGCCGCTTTTTTTTGTCCTCTCCATGGCTTAGGGAAAAGGGGATGGGTTTTTCTCAACGGGGAAAACTGCTATTATCTGCCCCGCACTAAAATCCTGGCGACATTCCGACAATGTGGGTCTGATATCACGCCAGGTCACTCATTCTACATTACATTGCATGTAGGCTTTCGTGTGGCTTACCACTGCAAATAAGGATATGAAATGCCTGTAATTACGCTTCCTGATGGCAGCCAGCGTGTCTTTGACCGCCCCGTCAGTGTGATGGATATTGCGCTGGACATCGGTCCGGGTCTGGCGAAAGCCTGCATCGCTGGCCGCGTTAACGGTGAACTGGTTGATGCTGTCGATCCCATTACCGAAGATGCTGCCGTTGCGATTATTACCGCTAAAGATGAAGCGGGCCTGGAAATCATCCGTCACTCCTGTGCGCACCTGTTAGGGCATGCGATTAAACAGCTGTGGCCGGATACCAAAATGGCGATCGGTCCGGTCATTGATAACGGCTTCTATTATGATGTCGACATCGATCGTACCCTGACTCAGGAAGATATCGACCTGCTGGAAAAACGCATGCATCAGTTGGCTGAAACCAACTACGATGTGGTAAAGAAAAAGGTCAGCTGGCAGGAAGCACGCGACGTCTTTGCGGCGCGCGGCGAGATTTACAAGACCACCATACTTGATGAAAACATCAGCCATGACGATAAACCTGGCCTGTATCATCACGAAGAATATGTCGACATGTGCCGCGGTCCGCACGTGCCGAACATGCGGTTCTGCCATCATTTTAAACTGCAGAAGATCTCCGGTGCCTACTGGCGCGGCGACAGCAGCAACAAAATGTTGCAGCGTATTTATGGCACCGCATGGGCAGACAAAAAGCAGCTGGCAGCCTATCTGCAGCGTCTGGAAGAGGCGGCGAAGCGTGACCATCGTAAGATTGGTAAGCAGCTTGATCTCTATCACATGCAGGAAGAAGCACCAGGCATGGTCTTCTGGCACAATGACGGCTGGACCATCTTCCGCGAACTGGAAGTGTTTGTCCGCAGCAAGTTAAAAGAGTACCAGTACCAGGAAGTTAAAGGTCCGTTCATGATGGATCGTGTCCTGTGGGAAAAAACCGGGCACTGGGAAAACTACAAAGAAGCGATGTTCACGACCTCGTCTGAGAACCGTGAATATTGCATCAAACCGATGAACTGTCCTGGGCATGTTCAGATCTTTAATCAGGGTCTGAAATCTTACCGTGACCTGCCATTGCGTATGGCGGAGTTCGGTAGCTGTCACCGTAATGAACCATCAGGTGCGCTGCACGGTCTGATGCGTGTACGTGGCTTTACCCAGGATGATGCGCACGTCTTCTGTACTGAAGAGCAGGTACGTGACGAAGTAAACAGCTGTATCCGCATGGTTTATGACATGTACAGCACCTTCGGCTTTGAAAAGATCGTGGTGAAGTTATCCACCCGTCCTGAGAAGCGCATCGGTACAGATGATATGTGGGATCGTGCCGAGGAAGACCTGGCTGCCGCGCTGAACGAAAACAATATTGAGTTTGAGTTCCAGCCTGGCGAAGGTGCGTTCTACGGTCCTAAAATTGAGTTCACGTTGTATGATTGCCTTGATCGCGCCTGGCAGTGCGGCACAGTTCAGCTAGACTTCTCCCTGCCAAAACGCCTTGAAGCAACGTATGTGGGTGAAAACAATGATCGTCAGACGCCAGTGATGATTCACCGTGCGATTCTGGGATCAATGGAGCGTTTCATCGGTATTCTTACCGAAGAATTTGCCGGTTTCTTCCCAACCTGGCTGGCACCGCTGCAAGTCGTGGTAATGAATATTACCGATGGACAAGCGGAATATGTTGAGTCTTTGACGCGTAAGCTGCAGAATGCTGGCATTCGTGTGAAAGCAGACTTGAGAAATGAGAAGATAGGCTTTAAAATCCGCGAGCACACATTACGTCGCGTCCCTTATATGTTGGTCTGCGGTGATAAAGAGGTGGAAGCTGGCAAAGTTGCCGTTCGCACACGCCGTGGTAAAGACCTTGGGTCGATGGATGTCGATGTGTTTGTTGCGAAATTGCAACAAGAGGTTCGCAGCCGAAATCTTCAACAATTGGAGGAATAAAGTATTAAAGGCGGAAAACGAGTACTACCTACGCGTCCGAACAAGATTAACAGTGAAATTCGCGCAACTGAAGTGCGCTTAACAGGCATGGATGGCGAGCCGATTGGCATTGTCACATTACGCGAAGCTTTGGAAAAAGCTGAGGAAGCGGGCGGCGACTTAGTCGAAATCAGCCCGAATGCCGAACCGCCGGTTTGCCGTATTATGGATTACGGCAAGTTCCTCTATGAAAAAAGCAAATCTTCTAAGGAACAGAAGAAGAAGCAGAAAGTCATTCAGGTCAAGGAAATCAAATTCCGTCCTGGAACCGATGATGGCGACTATCAGGTCAAACTACGCAACCTGATTCGCTTTCTGGAAGATGGCGATAAAGCCAAAATCACGCTGCGTTTCCGCGGTCGTGAGATGGCGCACCAGCAGATCGGTATGGAAGTGCTTAACCGCGTCCGTAAAGACCTGTGTGAAGATCTGGATTTGGCCATTGTCGAATCCTTCCCTTCGAAGATCGAAGGCCGCCAGATGATCATGGTGCTCGCTCCTAAGAAGAAACAGTAGGCTTTCAAGTAGCAGTAATCGCGCAGCGCTTGCGTTGTGCGATTGTCTGTTCGCCTGTCTGGGTCATGTTATTAACAATGCGAAGTGGATATTTTTAAAATGCCAAAGATTAAAACTGTACGTGGCGCGGCTAAGCGCTTCAAGAAGACCGCTTCTGGCGGCTTCAAGCGTAAACACGCAAACCTGCGTCATATTCTGACTAAAAAATCTACTAAGCGTAAACGTCACCTGCGTCCGAAAGGCATGGTGTCTAAAGGCGATCTGGGTCTGGTTATTGCCTGCCTGCCGTACGCATAAGTAAATTTTTTTCTTTAATTCAGAATATTAAACAGGAGAGCTAAATGGCTCGTGTAAAACGTGGTGTAGTTGCTCGCGCACGTCACAAAAAAATCTTAAAACAAGCTAAAGGCTATTACGGTGCACGTTCACGTGTTTACCGTGTTGCTTTCCAGGCTGTTATCAAAGCTGGTCAGTATGCTTACCGTGACCGTCGTCAGCGTAAGCGTCAGTTCCGTCAGCTGTGGATCGCGCGTATTAACGCAGCGGCACGTCAGAACGGCATGTCATACAGCCGTTTCATCAATGGTCTGAAGAAAGCAGCCATTGAGATTGACCGTAAGATCCTGGCCGACATCGCTGTATTCGACAAAGTGGCATTCTCTGCACTGGTCGAAAAAGCGAAATCAGCCCTGGCGTAAGTCAGATGGAAAAGGGAGCTTGCTCCCTTTTTTATTGCCTGTAACTTACGCAAATGATTGACATTTTAGTCGCTGAGCATTTCAATAGTACCCCTGTATAGCATCACAAGGTAACCGCAAGCATGAATGCTGCTATTTTCCGTTTCTTTTTTTACTTTAGCGCCTGACATTCGGGGGCTTTTGCGCATAAGAGAAGAAACGAAAAATCGCGCTGAAAGCCTCCCTCGTGGAGGCTTTTTTGTTTCTGGCGCTAGCATATTGGACCGGCAGGTCCCAACGAGAACTGACCAGCCTGACTGGAAAAAGAGGAAATTATGTCCCAACTCGCAGAACTGGTGGCCAGCGCCACGGCGGCCATCGACGGGGCGACGGATATCGCCGCCCTTGACGCGGTGCGCGTCGAATACCTGGGTAAGAAAGGACATCTGACACTGCAGATGACCACATTACGCGAGCTGCCAGCCGAAGAGCGTCCTGCAGCGGGCGCTGTTATCAACGAAGCGAAACAGCAGGTCACCGAGCGTCTCAATGCCCGCAAAGATGCGCTGGAATCCGCAGTGCTGAACGCCCGTCTTGCGGAAGAGACCATTGATGTTTCTCTGCCGGGCCGTCGTATTGAGAATGGCGGTCTGCATCCGGTGACCCGCACCATGGATCGCATTGAGATTTTCTTCGGTGAGTTAGGCTTTGCTGTCGTGACCGGACCAGAAATTGAAGATGATTATCATAACTTCGATGCGCTGAATATTCCTGCCCATCATCCGGCGCGTGCCGATCATGATACCTTCTGGTTCGACGCTACCCGCCTGCTGCGCACCCAGACCTCTGGCGTGCAGATCCGTACTATGCAGGCTCAGCAGCCGCCAATCCGCATTATTGCACCAGGCCGCGTCTATCGTAACGATTACGACCAGACGCATACGCCGATGTTCCATCAGATGGAAGGGCTGATTGTTGATAAAAACATCAGCTTTACCAATCTGAAAGGGACGCTGCACGATTTCCTGAACAACTTCTTCGAAGAAGATTTGCAGATCCGTTTCCGTCCTTCTTACTTCCCGTTTACTGAGCCGTCCGCAGAAGTGGACGTGATGGGTAAAAACGGTAAATGGCTCGAAGTGCTGGGTTGCGGCATGGTACATCCAAACGTGCTGCGTAATGTCGGCATCGATCCGGAAGTCTATTCCGGCTTCGCCTTTGGTATGGGCATGGAGCGTCTGACCATGTTGCGCTACGGCGTGACCGATCTGCGTGCTTTCTTCGAAAATGATTTACGTTTCCTCAAACAATTTAAGTAAGGGCAGGATATCCAATGAAATTCAGTGAACTCTGGTTACGCGAATGGGTAAATCCAGCCCTGGACAGCGCTGCGCTGTCTGAACAAATCACTATGGCTGGCCTGGAAGTGGACGGCGTTGAGCCGGTTGCCGGTGCGTTTCATGGCGTCGTAGTCGGTGAAGTGGTGGAGTGCGGTCAGCACCCTAATGCCGACAAGCTGCGTGTGACCAAAATCAATGTGGGCGGCGAGCGTCTGCTGGATATCGTCTGTGGCGCGCCGAACTGCCGTCAGGGACTGAAAGTCGCCGTCGCGACCGTGGGCGCCGTGCTGCCAGGTGATTTCAAAATCAAAGCGGCCAAACTGCGTGGCGAGCCGTCTGAAGGTATGCTCTGCTCGTTCTCCGAGTTGGGGATTTCCGACGACCACAACGGCATTATCGAACTGCCTGCCGATGCGCCCATTGGTACCGACATCCGCACATACCTGCAGCTGGATGACAACACCATTGAAATCAGCGTCACGCCTAACCGCGCCGACTGCCTGGGTCTGATCGGTATCGCCCGTGATGTCGCTGTGTTGAACGGTTTACCGCTGAATATGCCGCAGATGCAGCCGGTCACGGCTACGCTCAACGAAACATTCCCGATCCAGGTTGACGCAACAGAAGCCTGTCCGCGCTATCTGGGCCGCGTAGTGAAAGGGATTAACGTTGCGGCGGCGACGCCACTGTGGATGAAAGAGAAGCTGCGTCGCTGTGGCATTCGCTCAATCGATCCGGTTGTAGACATCACTAACTACGTTCTGCTGGAACTGGGTCAGCCGATGCACGCCTTCGACCTCGACCGCATTGACGGCGGTATCGTGGTGCGCATGGCGAAAGAGGGCGAAAAGCTGACACTGCTGGATGGCACTGAAGCCAGTCTGCAAAGTGATACCTTAGTGATCGCCGATCACCAGAAAGCGCTGGCCATGGCCGGTATTTTTGGTGGCGAACATTCAGGTGTGAACGGCGAAACGCAAAACATCCTGTTTGAGTGCGCATACTTTGACCCGCTTTCTATCACCGGTCGTGCACGTCGTCACGGTCTGCATACCGACGCGTCACATCGCTACGAGCGTGGCGTTGATCCGGCGCTGCAACACACCGCGCTGGAGCGTGCGACCGAGCTGCTGCTGTCAATCTGCGGCGGTGAAGCGGGCCCAGTCATCGATCAGACCCATCAGACCGCACTCCCTGTACCGGCGACGATCACCCTGCGCCGTGAAAAACTGGACCGTCTGATTGGTCACGTCATTGCGGATGATCAGGTCACTGACATCCTGACCCGCCTGGGCTGTGAAGTCACTGTGGGTGAAGGGCAGTGGCAGGCTGTGGCCCCGAGCTGGCGCTTCGATATGGCGATCGAAGAAGACCTGGTCGAAGAAGTGGCGCGTATTTACGGCTACAACAACATTCCGGATGTGCCAGTTCAGGCCGGGCTGGTGATGACCCAGCACCGCGAAGCGAACCTGTCGCTGAAGCGCGCTAAAAACATGCTGGTGGATAAAGGTTATCAGGAAGCGATTACCTACAGCTTCGTTGATCCAAAAATCCAGCAGCTGCTTCATCCGGGTGAAGAGGCGCTGCTACTGCCAAGCCCGATCTCCAGCGACATGTCGACGATGCGTCTGTCACTCTGGACTGGCCTGCTCAGTGCAGTGGTTTACAACCAGAACCGTCAGCAGAGCCGTGTACGCCTGTTCGAGAGCGGATTACGTTTTGTACCCGATACTCAGGCGGATTTAGGTATCCGTCAGGATCTTATGCTGGCTGGCGTGATCAGCGGTAACCGCGTTGAAGAGCACTGGGATCTGGCGCGTCAGACCGTTGACTTCTATGATTTGAAAGGCGATTTAGAGTCGCTGCTCGATTTAACCGGCAAACTGGATAACATCAGCTTCCGTGCTGAAGTGAATCCGGCGTTGCATCCAGGACAGAGCGCGGCGATTTATTTGCATGATGAACATATCGGTTTTATCGGCGTGGTTCATCCTGAGCTGGAACGTAAGCTTGATCTTAATGGCCGCACCTTAGTCTTTGAACTGCTTTGGAATAAGGTCGCAGACCGCGTCCTGCCTGACGCGCGCGAGATTTCTCGCTTCCCGGCGAACCGTCGTGATATTGCTGTTGTGGTGTCTGAAAACGTCCCTGCAGCAGATATCATCGCAGAGTGTAAGAAAGTTGGCGTAAATCAGGTAGTTGGCGTAAACTTGTTTGACGTGTACCGCGGTAAGGGCGTTTCTGAGGGCTACAAGAGCCTCGCAATCAGCCTGATTTTGCAGGATACCAGCCGGACACTCGAAGAAGAGGAGATTGCCGCGACCGTTGGCAAATGCGTTGCGGCATTAAAAGAGCGATTCCAGGCAACCTTGAGGGATTGAACCTATGGCGCTTACAAAAGCTGAGATGTCAGAGTACCTGTTTGAGAAACTCGGGTTAAGCAAACGCGATGCCAAAGAGTTAGTGGAGCTGTTTTTCGAAGAGGTTCGCCGCGCTTTGGAAAATGGAGAACAGGTTAAACTGTCTGGGTTTGGTAATTTCGACCTGCGTGACAAAAACCAGCGTCCTGGCAGAAACCCGAAAACGGGTGAAGATATTCCGATTACTGCGCGTCGCGTAGTAACGTTCCGCCCAGGACAGAAGCTGAAAAGCCGCGTAGAGAACGCTACACCCAAAGAGACTGACTGAATTTCAGCGTTTCAAAAAGGCCGCGAAAGCGGCCTTTTTTCATGGTTCCGGCATACAACATCACCGCTCACCGCGCCGTTAATCGCTACGACAGGCCAGCGCAAACCGCCTCATCAGCCTTTCTTTTTTCTGCAATCTCTCTACAATCAAATCACTGTTTTCTCAGCTAATCCTGCTTATGTCTCTGCTCGACACGTTCGCGCGCCAGTCCGACCAGCGCGGCCAGAAATGGCTGATTGCGCTGGCTCTTACGCTCTGTGCACTACTCTGTCTCAGCCTCTGTGCCGGAGACAGCTGGATCGCGCCCGCAGCGTGGTTCACCGAGAGCGGCAGACTCTTTGTCTGGCAGTTGCGGTTGCCCCGCAGCCTGGCGGTGGTGCTGGTGGGAGCGTCTCTGGCGATATGCGGTGTGGTGATGCAGGCGCTGTTTACCAATCCGCTGGCGGAGCCTGGCCTCCTTGGCGTCTCGAACGGCGCCGGTATTGGCCTGGTGCTCGGCGTGCTGCTGGGCAGTGGCTCACTGTGGAGCCTCGGGCTCGCGGCAATGGCCGGTGCACTGATTATTACGCTGATTCTGCTGCATTTTGCGCATCGTCAGCTCTCCGTGACCCGACTGTTACTGACCGGCGTGGCACTGGGGATTATCTGCAGCGCCATCATGACCTGGGCGGTCTACTTCAGCACCAGTCTCGATCTGCGTCAGCTTATGTACTGGATGATGGGAGGATTCAGCGGGATAGACTGGCGCTATAGCTGGATGATGCTGGCCCTGCTGCCGGTGATGCTGGCGCTGGGGGCGACCGGGCCCATCCTCAATCTGCTGGCCCTGGGCGAGACCTCTGCCCGCCAGCTCGGACTGTCACTCTTCTACTGGCGCAATCTGCTGGTGCTGGCGATGGGCTGGCTGGTGGGTATCAGCGTCGCAATGGCCGGTGCCATTGGTTTTGTCGGGCTGGTGATCCCGCATCTCCTGCGCCTGAGCGGTATCAGCGACCACCGTTATCTGCTGCCGGCCTCGGCGCTGGCGGGCGCGGCGGTGCTTCTGGCCGCCGATATCGTGGCACGTCTGGCGCTGACCTCGGCGGAATTGCCGATAGGTGTCGTGACCGCGACACTGGGCGCGCCGCTGTTTATTATTTTACTGGTGAAATCTTCGCGCTAGCTTCGGCTGGTTATTCTGGATCCACAACAGCATCCACAAAGGAAATAGCATGAACATTTATGAGACTGAACTGGTTACGCTCGATGGGGAAAAAACCACGCTGTCACAGTGGCAGGGCAAGGTTCTGCTGGTGGTCAATGTGGCCTCTAAATGTGGTCTGACGCCGCAATATGAAGAGCTGGAAAACCTGCAGAAAGCCTGGCAGGATCAGGGCTTCAGCGTACTCGGTTTCCCCTGCAATCAGTTTCTGGAGCAGGAGCCGGGCAGCAGTGAGGAGATCAAAACCTTCTGCAGCACGACCTATGGCATCACGTTCCCGATGTTTGCCAAAACCGAGGTCAACGGCGAAGGTCGTCATCCACTTTATGCGCAGATGATCGCGGCCCGTCCTGACGCGGTGCGTCCGGAAGGCAGCGGCTTTTACGAGCGTATGGAGAGTAAAGGCCGCGCGCCGAAAGCGCAGGGCGACATTCTGTGGAATTTCGAAAAATTCCTGATTGGCCGTGACGGCAGCGTGATCCAGCGTTTTGCACCTGATATGACGCCGGAAGATCCAATCATTCTGGAAACCATTAAGCAGGCGCTGGCAAAATAGATGCTGTTACGCCTGCATCAGGCTGCTGTTCCCGGGCGGCTGCTGCCAATGAACGGTGAGCTTGCCGCCGGTCAGCTGCTGCACGTGGCAGGCCCGAATGGCGCAGGTAAAAGCACCTTACTGAGTGTGATGGCGGGTCTGCAACCCGCCTCAGGGACGGTGCTGCTGGATGAAAAGCCGCTGAGTTACTGGAACGGCGCGGCACTCTCCAGGGTTCGGGGCTGGCTGCCCCAGCAGCAGGCGCCGCTGAGCCAGATGCCGGTCTGGCACTATTTGCGTCTGCATCTGAAACAAGCGGGGTCGCAGTCAGATGTCCGGCTCAGTACGCTGCTGCAACAGCTGCAGCTACAGGATAAATTAACCCGTTCCCTGACCAGACTCTCCGGCGGTGAATGGCAGCGCGTCAGGCTGGCGGCAGTCTGCGCGCAGATTGATCCTCTCATCAATCCCCACGGGCGATTGTTAATTCTCGATGAGCCAATGACGGCGCTGGATATCGGCCAGCAGAAAGCGGTAGACGATGTGATTGCGGCGCTGTGCGCGGCAGGTCTCAGCGTTATCGCCAGTAGTCACGACCTCAACCACAGCCTGCAACACGCCGATCGGGTCTGGCTGATGAACAGGGGACAGGTGGTTGCGCAGGGCGAACCGGCAAAGGTCCTGACGCCGCAGCGCCTGACTCCGCTTTACCAGATAACTTTCCGGCAGATTCAACTCGAAGGACGCACGCTACTGACCGTCCTGCCCTGACACTTGCTACATGGCGGGCTTTACCGCTACATTAAGCCGGTTGTAACTTCTGATAAGGACATTTGGCGATGCGCCTGGGTTTGCTGATTTTAGTTCTGCTGCTGACGGGATGCAGCCATCACGCTCCGCCGATTAATGGCCGTCTTTCCGATTCGATCACTGTGATAGCGGAACTGAACGATCAGCTCGGTCACTGGCGTGGCACGCCTTATCGCTATGGCGGCATGAGTCGTAACGGCGTTGACTGCTCTGGCTTTGTCTATCTGACCTTCCGCGACAAATTTTCGCTACAACTGCCGCGCACCACCTCAGCCCAAAGCGATATCGGCACCCGAATCAGTAAAGATGAACTGCTGCCAGGCGATCTGGTCTTTTTCAAAACCGGACGTGGCGAAAATGGCCTGCATGTGGGCATCTATGACACCGATAATGCCTTCATTCACGCGTCAACCAGCCAGGGCGTAGTCCGCTCTTCGCTCGACAATGTCTACTGGCGGAAAGTGTTCTGGCAGGCGCGCCGTATTTAAACGCAGTTCGCCAAACCTGACTTAAGTCCAATTTTAAATAGAGCCGAAACAGAGAGTAAAAGCTTTATTTTAAATGACAGTTATTGACTGTTGGTTTTAATAAACAGAATAAATGCTTTTTTAATTCCACTAATAAGCGGTGTTTTATCGCCTTTATTTGGCTTAAGCGTGACTGCCTGTTGTCAAACGGCGGTGGAAGGGCAAAGAAGTTCGTCTCTTCAATGATTTGGCACTATTGCCTGTACCCAACCATTACTATACGATATCTCCATCGCCGCTTATTCTGGCATCAAAATGAAAATTCATCTCTCGGCCGACTATCAGTCGGAAATCTGGTTCTATCCTGTCTGTGATGTTCACGGACGGTTGACCGCTGTCGAGCTGGTAACGCAGTTGGTGCATGAAAGTGCTCCCATCACTCTGCCGCAGGATTTGTTGCTGCCGCAGCTTGATGAGTCGCAGCAGCTGCGCCTTCTGCAAAGTCAGATTGGATTGCTGGAGCAGAATCGCGCGTTATTTGAAGCGCATTCTGTGTCAGCATTTATCCGTATTGATGAAGGGATGGCCCGGACACTGCTGGCCAGTGAATTAGTTATGCGGAAAATAAAGCAGCTGCCGTTCATTCTGTTGAATATCACTGAAACGTTTCCGCAACTGAAACTGGGCAAAAATAATCCCTTGCTGGCTGACCTGCACGCTGAATTTAATTTAGCACTTTCACATTTCGGCGCGGGTAAGACACCCTCTAATGCAGTCTACGATAATTTATTCAGTTGTATCTGTCTGGATAAAGAGTTTATTCATTCGCTGGCAAAACGCGCGTCATTCGTGCCGTTTATTCAGAGCATTATCGATAATTTTCGCGCCCATTGTGACCGACTCATTATTTGTGGCATTGACGATGAAGTGTTGTTCGATAAAGTCAGCCAGCTGAACGGTGTCGACTTCCAGGGTGCGCTCTTCCCGGTAGTAAAATCGGATGCACTGCGTTCACTGCTCTGCGCCGATGATCGTATGCCATCTTCTCAGCATCCTGGTTGATACCCTCTGTTAATCCCCGCTATCAGCGTTACACTAGAGGACTGATCTACGTACCGCTGAGCAGCGCATGGGAGAAACAATGTCTTCTGGTAAGGCCACTTTTGACAACACCTGGTTTCGGGAACTGACAGGGTGTTACACCGCGCTAAACCCCACACCGCTGACAGGCGGACGCCTGCTGTATCACAACGCACCACTTGCAACCTCAATGGGTCTGGATAGCGAACTTTTTGCCGGTAACGGCCATGACGTCTGGCACGGCGCGGCCCTGCTGCCCGGCATGCAGCCGCTGGCGCAGGTCTACAGTGGCCATCAGTTTGGCGTCTGGGCGGGCCAGCTTGGCGACGGGCGCGGCATTCTGCTGGGTGAGCAGCGCCTTGATGATGGCAGTAAACTTGACTGGCATCTCAAGGGCGCAGGCCTGACGCCTTACTCAAGGATGGGGGATGGTCGCGCTGTAATCCGTTCAAGCGTGCGAGAATTCCTTGCCTCGGAGGCGCTGCACCATCTTGGCATTCCCACCACGCGAGCATTGACCCTGTCGATAGGCGATGAGCCGGTCTACCGCGAAACCACCGAGCGTGGCGCAGTGCTGATGCGTATCTCACCGAGCCATCTGCGGTTCGGGCATTTTGAGCATTTCTTTTATAGCCAGCAGCAGGAGAAAGTGCAGCAGCTGGCCGACTACGCGATTCGTCATCACTGGCCGCATCTGGAAGCGGAAGCTGACCGCTATCAGCAATGGTTTACCGACATTGTGTCACGTACCGCGCGGCTGATTGCGCTGTGGCAGAGCGTGGGCTTTGCGCATGGGGTGATGAACACCGACAACATGTCGATTCTTGGCCTGACCATCGACTATGGCCCCTTTGGTTTTCTGGATGATTATCAGCCTGACTTTATCTGCAATCACAGCGACTATCAGGGTCGCTACAGCTTTGAAAATCAGCCGATGATTGGTCTGTGGAATCTTAACCGGCTGGCGCACGCGCTTTCGGGTCTGCTGACCACGGAGCAGTTGCGGACGGCACTGAGCGCCTATGAACCTGAACTGATGCGGGTCTGGGGCGAGCGGATGCGGGCGAAGCTCGGTCTGTTGACACAGCAGAGCAACGATAATGAGATTCTGACCGATCTGCTGGCCCTCATGACCCAGGAGCACAGTGATTACACGCTGACGTTCCGGCTGCTAAGTGAGACTCAACAGGCTGAAAGCCGTTCACCGTTGCGCGATGAGTTTATTGATCGTGAGGCGTTTGATGGCTGGTATCAGCGCTATCGCAACCGTCTGATGGACGAGCAGGTCAGCGATACGGAACGTCAGGCAGTGATGAAGGCCGCTAATCCGGCGGTGATTCTGCGCAACTATCTGGCACAGCAGGCGATTGAAGAAGCGGAGCGGGGCGAGCAGGGTGCGCTGGCACGTCTGCATCAGGCGTTACAGCAGCCCTTTAGCGATGAGACGGCCGCTGAATATCGTCAGCGGCCGCCAGACTGGGGCAAAACGTTAGAGGTGAGCTGCTCCAGTTAATTTAAACTCAGAGGCGGTGTGAAACCGCCTCGGCCAGCAGGGCGAGCACTTTTTCGCTCTCCTGCCAGCCGAGGCAGGGATCGGTAATCGACTTGCCGTAAACCAACGGTTCGCCACTCACCACTTTCTGATTGCCCTCTTCAAGGAAGCTCTCAATCATCACACCGGCAACAGCCCGCGATCCTGATTTAATCTGCTCCGCTACCTCTGCCGCCACATCCATCTGACGACGATGCTGCTTCAGGCAGTTGCCGTGACTGAAGTCGATTACCAGTTGCTCTGGCAGATTAAAGGCAGACAGACTCTCCGCCGCCGCCGCGACATCACTGGCATGATAGTTAGGCTGCTTGCCACCACGCAGGATCACATGTCCATGCGGGTTGCCGCTGGTCTGATAGATCGTCATCTGTCCCAGTTTGTCCGGCGACAGGAACATATGGCGGGCGCGCGCGGCGCGAATCGCATCCACGGCAATCTGAACGTTACCGTCGGTGCCGTTTTTAAAGCCGACCGGGCAGGAGAGGGCCGACGCCATTTCACGGTGGATCTGGCTTTCGGTGGTGCGTGCGCCAATCGCTCCCCAGCTGATCAGGTCGGCAATAAACTGGCCGATCACCATATCCAGAAACTCTGTGGCGGTAGGCAATCCCAGCGCGTTGATATCAATCAGCAGTTTGCGGGCGATACCAATGCCCCGGTTTACATCGTAGCTGCCATCCAGGTTCGGATCAGAGATTAAGCCTTTCCAGCCCACCACGGTGCGCGGCTTCTCGAAGTAGGCGCGCATCACAATCTCCAGCCGATCGTCATAGCGGCTGCGCAATGCGTTCAGACGCTCTGCATACTCCAGAGCCGCTTTCGGGTCGTGCAGTGAGCAGGGGCCAATCACCACCAGCAGGCGGGGATCTTCACCGGTCAGAATACGGGCTATACGTTTACGGGCAGCCGTGACATTGTCGGCAATGGCTGGTGAAACGGGATGGTCAGCCGCCAGGCTGGCGGGAGTAATCAGACTACCAATGCGTGCGGTACGCAGTTCGTCGGTTTTGTTCATGAGTTTCTCGAAAACGGTTCTTCGCAGCGGTGAAATACCGGGAAGTGATGGTGGTCACAATAAACCATTAGCCTGCGAATTCAACCCGGGATTTGATAATGAAATCAAAAGCGACGGCAGCATCGCTTTACAACTCAGCATCGATAACACTCTCAGTACATGCGGCGCGTCAGACCCATGATGTCGAGAATTTTGGTGGCAATCTCTTCCACCGAGTAGTTGGTGCTGTTGAGATAGCGGATCTGATGGGTGCGAAACAGCGCTTCGACTTCGCCTACTTCCAGCCGGCACTGACGCATTGAGGCGTAACGGGTATTTTCCGCACGCTCCTGACGTATCGCTGCAAGGCGTTCCGGATCGATAGTCAGCCCGAACAGTTTATTCTGATGCGCGCGCAGCGCGGGTGGCAGTTTGAGGTTATCCATGTCATCTGCGATGAACGGGTAGTTGGCGGCGCGCACACCAAACTGCATCGCCAGATAGAGGCTGGTGGGGGTTTTACCACAGCGCGAGACACCCAACAGAATAACCTGCGCATCCTCGAGTCCGCGCAGCGAGATACCGTCATCATGCGCCAGTGCGTAATCGATCGCCGCAATACGCGCATCATATTTACCCAGGTTACTGGCATCCAGTCCGTGAGTTCGGTGAGCAACCGGTGCGGGTGATAAACCCAGCTCCTGCTGCAGCGGTGCCACCAGCGCCTGCACGATATCCTGACAAAAGCCGTCGCTCTGCACGATGATGTCGCGCACTTCCGGGGTGACGATCGAGAAAAACACCAGTGGCCGCACACCGCTCTGCTGATAAAGCGCGTTAATCTGGGCTTTAACCGCCAGCGCACGCTGGACATTTTCCACGAAGGGCAGTGTCAGACTGGTGATATTAACCGGAAATTGTGACAGCACCGCATGACCCAGTACTTCAGCCGTAATGGCCGTACCATCGGAGATATAAAAAACGCTTCTGTCAGTTGTCATAACGTAATCAGCCTCAGACAAGAGTGAGCCGTTAGCATGAGCTATGCGCTTAAATAATTCATCTCTGATTTTAGTTTCTGTAATGCCTGTCCGGATTTTTTGTCTGCTGTTTCATCAGGATAATTAAAAACTAACCGCGGTTTCGCTTCACCGGGATGCTTTAACCCCTTATTACGCTGCAAATAGCCACGCAACTGTTGCGCAACAAAACAGAGGGATTAAATGGCTGAGAATCTGTCATTTCCTGCTGCATCAATCATTTAGCGAAAAATAGTGTCATTGCGCAACAGCAAAAAATTTCGCTCACAATTCCGAAACTGTTGCTGAAATTCTGCTTTAACGATTCAACACATCGTTATTGAAGGGGTGATATGCCAGGCTGAAAAGAGATAACTCCCTGTGTCCATTCATTGTTAATTGATAAAGGATAAGCGCAATGTCCATTAATGGCGAGCAGCCACTCGTGCTCTGGTATAACCAGCTTGGTATGCATGATGTTGAGCGGGTAGGCGGTAAAAATGCCTCTCTGGGTGAAATGATTACTAATCTCTCTTCGCTGGGTGTTTCTGTACCCAATGGATTCGCGACGACATCCTATGCCTTTAACCTGTTTCTTGATCAAAGCGGGCTCAATCAGCGAATTTACGCGCTGCTGGACGAGACCGATATTGATGATGTGAATGCGCTGGCATCAGCAGGTAAGCAGATTCGTCAGTGGGTGGTGGAGACCCCTTTTCTGCCGGAACTGGAGTCCGCCATTCTGGATGCCTATCAGCAACTTTCTGCCGATGATGAGGCCGCGTCGTTTGCTGTCCGCTCCTCGGCCACCGCGGAAGATATGCCCGATGCCTCCTTTGCTGGTCAGCAGGAAACCTTCCTGAATGTGCAGGGTATCGACGCCGTGATGGTGGCGGTGAAGCATGTCTTTGCTTCGCTGTTTAATGACCGCGCTATCTCTTACCGCGTGCACCAGGGCTATGATCACCGTGGCGTCGCGCTCTCTGCGGGTATTCAGCGCATGGTGCGCTCTGACCTGGCCTCTTCAGGTGTGATGTTCACCATTGATACGGAGTCTGGCTTTGATCAGGTGGTCTTTATAACTGCTGCGCTGGGACTGGGTGAAATGGTGGTGCAGGGTGCCGTTAACCCGGACGAATTCTACGTCCACAAGCCCACGCTGGCAGCGGATCGTCCCGCTATCGTGCGCCGCAATATGGGGTCGAAAAAGGTTCGCATGGTCTATGCCGATTCTCAGGCGCATGGCGAGCAGGTTCAGATCGAAGATGTGCCTGAAGCCGAACGTGATCGTTTTTGCTTAAGTGATGAGGAAGTGCAGGCCCTGGCTAAACAGGCTGTCTTAATTGAACAGCATTATCAGCGTCCGATGGATATTGAGTGGGCCAAAGATGGGCACACCGGTAAGTTGTTCATCGTTCAGGCGCGTCCTGAAACTGTGCGCTCAAATGGTCAGGTCATGGAACGTTATACGTTGCAGGGTCAGGGCAGCGTGGTGGTGGAAGGCCGTGCTATCGGTCATCGTATTGGCGCAGGCGTGGTGAAGGTCATCCACGATATCAGCGAAATGCACCGCATTGAAAAAGGTGATGTGCTGGTGACGGATATGACCGATCCGGACTGGGAACCGATCATGAAAAAGGCGTCAGCGATTGTCACTAACCGTGGCGGGCGAACCTGTCATGCGGCAATCATCGCGCGTGAACTGGGTATCCCTGCTGTCGTTGGCTGTGGCGATGCAACCGATCGTCTGAAGGAGGGTCATCAGGTCACGGTTTCCTGTGCTGAGGGCGACACCGGCTACGTCTACGATCAGTTGCTTGATTTTGATGTCACCAGTTCTCAGGTCGATTCGCTGCCTGAACTACCGCTGAAAATTATGATGAACGTGGGCAACCCCGATCGTGCCTTTGATTTCGCCTGTCTGCCTAACGAAGGTGTCGGTCTGGCGCGTCTGGAATTTATCATTAACCGTATGATTGGCGTCCACCCTAAAGCGCTACTGGAATTCGATCAACAGACACCGGAACTGCAACAGCAGATCCGTAAAATGATGAAAGGATTTGATAATCCGGTCGAGTTTTACATTGGCCGCCTGACTGAAGGAATTGCCACACTTGGCGCGGCATTTGCACCGAAACGTGTAATAGTCCGACTTTCCGACTTTAAAACGAACGAATATGCCAATCTCGTGGGCGGTGAGCGCTACGAGCCTGAAGAAGAAAACCCGATGCTGGGATTCCGTGGTGCAGGTCGCTATGTAGCGGACAGCTTCCGGGATTGTTTCGCGCTTGAGTGCGAAGCGGTGAAGCGTGTTCGCAATGAGATGGGCCTTACGAACGTTGAGATCATGGTTCCGTTTGTTCGTACCGTGGATCAGGCGCAGGCCGTGGTTGAAGAGCTGGCACGTCAGGGACTGAAGCGCGGCGAAAACGGGCTGAAGATCATTATGATGTGCGAGATTCCGTCCAATGCGCTACTGGCGGATCAGTTCCTGCAGCACTTTGATGGCTTCTCAATTGGATCTAACGACATGACCCAGCTGACGCTGGGGCTGGACCGCGACTCCGGCGTTGTCTCTGCACTGTTTGACGAGCGTAATGAAGCCGTGAAAGCGCTGCTTTCCATGGCGATCAAAGCGGCCAAAAAACAGGGTAAATATGTCGGAATCTGTGGGCAGGGACCGTCCGACCATCAGGATTTTGCCGCATGGCTGATGGAAGAGGGCATCGACAGCCTGTCGCTGAACCCGGATACCGTAGTGGAAACCTGGGTGAGTCTGGCGCAGTTAAATAAAACCGCCTGATCCCCGGTTGTAGCAAGCATAAAGGCCCGCATTGCGGGCCTTTTCTATTTATAGCTGGCTTATTTCAGGCAAAAAAAAGCCCATCACAGGGGATGGGCAAAGACTACACACAGCAATTCTTTACTCTACTCAGGGGAATAAGTTTGTCTGAAAATCATCAGGTTGATTTCGAACATAGGAAACATGTTATTCATACGGCTAGCTGTCGTCTTTAAGAATCCTCTTATTAGTTTAAAGCCGATAATCTTTTGTCATCTTTACCAGGTCATTTGGCTTAAGAAACAGTGCAGAAAGTAATCTTTTTTAGCCCTGAATGGTCGTTTTTAGGTCAAAGATGGCTTTTTTATTAAAAATCGCTAATGAAAAACAGAATTTATCTGAATGATGAAGAGAGGTGCGGTTAATCATCATTAACCGCACTAATCAATGTACATCAGGGGGATTGGCGCAAAGTGCCATTGCACCGCATCATACAGCTGGTGGGGTACCCTCGTGATCGGCCAGTGCATCAGCCGAGGCCATCGGGTCTTTATCCGGGGCGGGCGCTTCATGTACCCAGACCGAAACCAGACGGTAGGAAACCGCCAGAACCACCGGGCCGATAAACAGACCAATCATGCCGAACGCGAACAGGCCACCAATCACGCCTGAGAGGATCAGAATCATCGGCAGGTCTGCGCCCATACGGATTAACATCGGGCGCAGAACGTTATCCATCGTGCCGACCACGCAGCTCCAGACCAGCAACACGGTGCCCCAGGTGGTATCGCCGCTCCAGTAGAGATAGATGATGGCAGGAACCAGCACCAGCAGTGGACCGAGCTGTACCAGGCAGCAGAGGATCATCAGTACCGTTAACAGCGTGGCATAAGGAATACCGGAGATCGCCAGACCGATACCGCCCAGCACACCCTGCACCAGCGCCGTCACCACCACACCCAGCGCTACGGCACGAATGGATTGTGCCGCCAGCAGCACCGCAGCATCACCGCGTCGTCCCGCCATGCGAAACGCGAAGTGACGGATGCCCTGGGCAGCCTGTTCGCCACGCCAGTAAAGCAGCACGCTGAACAGTAACATCACGCCCAGATGGATCATAAAACGCCCGAAATGACCGGCCTGAGCCACAAAAAAGCCTGTGGTGCGGCCGATGTAAGGCTGTATTTTCGCCATCACACCGGCACCGCCACTCGCCACCAGCGTGTCATAACTGACATACAGCTTTTTACCCACCATCGGGATTTCCCTGAGCCACGTCAGTTTCGGCATCGTGTGGCCCTGGGTCACCCAGGCAATCACAGGCGCACTGTTATCGATCAGGCTGCTGACCAGCAGGGCGATTGGAATAATAAACAGCAAGAGCAGCAGCAGTGTCATGACGATCACCGCCAGTGAACGGCGTCCCCATAACAGTCGCTGGAATTTCAGCATCAATGGCCAGGTGGCAATCACCACCATGCTGGCCCAGGCAAAGCCCAGAATAAACGGCTGCACCACCCATAAACAGGCGACGATCAGCAGCAGAATGAACATCAGGGTGAAGAGTATTTGCGGTAAATCCATATCCCGGTACTGGCTTTTCATCATTGACTCATAACCTCGTCTTAATCCTTCATTTTCGGGCATTCGGATGCCCGTTTTTATCATGATCTATTTGCCAGGGATTAAACAGCGTCGTGGTGAAAGGTTTTTGCCTTTTCTGAAAAAAGGGCAGACGCAGGAAAAATATGATAAAACGAGAAATCGCTAACGTATAAACGCAAACGTTTACAACACCTTCGGTCAGACAATCATGATCCCACAGATTTCGCAGGCGCCGGGCCTCGTTCAACTGGTGCTGACGTTCCTTGAGTCACTGAAAGAGCAGGGTTTTACCGGTGACATGGCAACCAGCTATGCCGATCGTCTTTCACTCTCTACCGATAACAGCATCTATCAGCTGCTGCCCGACGCGGCGCTCTTTCCACGCTCAACCGCCGATGTTGCACTGCTCGCCCGCGTGGCCGGCGAAGCGCGCTTTGCCAGTCTGGTCTTTACCCCACGTGGTGGCGGCACTGGCACAAACGGGCAGTCGCTGAATCAGGGGATCGTGGTGGATATGTCGCGCTACATGAACCGCATCCTGGAGATCAATACGGATGAGGGCTGGGTTCGGGTTGAAGCCGGTGTGATTAAAGATCAGCTGAATGCCTGGCTGAAACCATTTGGCTTTTTCTTCTCGCCAGAATTATCGACCAGTAACCGTGCGACATTGGGCGGAATGATCAATACCGATGCGTCTGGTCAGGGCTCGCTGGTTTACGGCAAAACGTCGGATCACGTTCTGGGCTTGCGGGCTGTGCTGCTGGGCGGCGATATGCTTGATACGCGGCCTATGGCGACGGCGCTGGCAGAAACACTGGCACAGACGGCCACCCCGGAAGGGCGGATCTATCAGCAGGTGCTGACGCGTTGCCGCGAGCATCGTGCGCTGATTCTGGAAAAGTTTCCAAAGCTGAATCGGTTCCTGACCGGCTATGACCTGCGCCATGTGTTCAGCGACGACATGCAGACCTTTGACCTGACACGCCTGTTGTGCGGCGCTGAAGGAACGCTGGCCTTTATCACCGAAGCGCGACTCGATATCACGCCGCTGCCTAAAGTGCGGCGGCTGGTGAACATTAAATATGACTCTTTTGACTCGGCCCTGCGCAACGCGCCATTGATGGTGGAAGCGCAGGCGCTCTCAGTCGAGACTGTTGACTCTAAAGTACTGAATCTGGCTCGTGAAGATATCGTCTGGCACTCGGTGAGTGAATTAATTACTGACGTACCCGATAAAGCGATGCTGGGTCTCAATATTGTTGAATTCGCCGGTGACAACGCAGCGCTGATCGATCAGCAGATTGAACAACTTTGTGCCCGCCTTGACGCGCTGATGGCTCAGCATCAGGGCGGCGTCATTGGCTATCAGTTCTGTAACGACCTGGATGGCATTGAGCGCATTTATAACATGCGTAAAAAAGCGGTGGGTCTGCTGGGGAATGCCAAAGGCCGCGCTAAGCCGATTCCGTTTGTGGAAGACACTGCCGTTCCGCCGGAAAAACTGGCGGACTATATTGTCGAATTTCGCGCGCTGCTTGATAGCCACGGTTTGAGTTACGGTATGTTTGGTCACGTCGATGCAGGCGTCCTGCACGTGCGTCCTGCGCTGGATATGTGCGATCCGCAGCAGGAGATGATGATGAAACAGATCTCCGACGATGTGGTGGCGCTGACTGCGCGCTACGGCGGCCTGCTGTGGGGCGAACATGGCAAAGGTTTCCGCGCCCAGTATAGTCCGGCATTCTTTGGCGAGACGCTGTTTAACGAACTGCGGCGCATCAAAGCCGCCTTTGACCCGTTAAACCGTCTTAACCCAGGCAAAATCTGCACGCCCTTTAATCGTAACGACGAGATGATGCAGGTGGATGCAGTGAAGCGCGGCACCTTTGATCGGCAGATTCCGGTCACGGTGCGCGATGAATGGCGTGGGGCGATGGAGTGTAACGGCAACGGGTTGTGTTTTAACTTTGATGTTCGCAGCCCGATGTGCCCTTCCATGAAGATTACCCGCAACCGCATTCACTCTCCTAAGGGACGGGCGACGCTGACGCGGGAATGGCTGCGGCTGCTGGCCGAACAGGGTGTCGATCCCCTGGTACTGGAAAAGCAGCTGCCGGAAAACACGCTGTCGCTGCGCGGCTTGATTACCCGCACACGCAACAGCTGGCACGCCAGCAAAGGGGAGTATGACTTCTCTCACGAGGTAAAGGAGGCGATGTCGGGCTGCCTGGCCTGTAAGGCCTGCTCGACCCAGTGTCCGATCAAAATTGACGTACCCGCGTTCCGTTCGCGCTTCCTCCAGCTTTATCACACCCGCTATCTGCGTCCGGTCAGCGATCATCTGGTGGCGGCGGTTGAGAGCTATGCACCACTGATGGCGAAAGCGCCGAAGGTGTTCAATTTCTTCCTGCGTCAGCCCTGGGTGAAAGAGCTAAGTAAAACGCATATCGGTATGGTCGATCTGCCTCTGCTCTCGGCGCCAAATCTGAAACAGCAGCTCAGCGGTCATCCCGCCATGAACATGACGCTGGAACAGCTGGAGGCGTTGTCAGCTGCCGATCGCGCAAACTGTGTGCTGGTGGTGCAGGATCCGTTTACCAGCTTTTACGAAGCCCAGTTGGTAAACGATTTTGTCAGGCTGATTGAGAAGCTGGGCTACCGTCCGGTACTGCTGCCATTCTCGCCTAACGGCAAAGCGCAGCATGTGAAAGGTTTCCTGCAGCGTTTTGCACGCACGGCAGCTCGCACCGTCGATTTTCTTAATCGGGTCGCCAAACTGGAACTGCCGATGGTGGGCGTCGATCCGGCTACCGTGCTCTGCTATCGCGATGAGTATCGTCAGACGCTGGGTGAATCGCGCGGCGACTTCAGCGTATTGCTGGTGCATGAATGGTTAGAGCGTGCCCTGGCAGAACGTGAGGTGCAGGCCACGGGCGGGGAGTCCTGGTATCTGTTTGCGCACTGCACCGAGGTAACCGCGCTGCCTTCAGCGCCCACCCAGTGGCAGGCGATTTTCTCCCGTTTTGGCGCAAAGCTGGAGAACATCAATGTAGGTTGCTGCGGCATGGCGGGCACGTATGGGCACGAAAGTCAGAACCTCGAAAACTCGCTAGGGATCTATGCGCTCTCCTGGCATCCACAGCTTCAGCGACTGCCTCGTCAGCGCTGCCTGGCCACGGGTTATTCATGCCGTAGTCAGGTCAAGCGTGTAGAAGGCAATGGCATGCGCCATCCGCTTCAGGCATTGTTAGAGATAATGTAAAAAAATTGTGCGCGACGTCACGCCGTGGCTGGATTAGAATATCCAGCCTGCGTGACGCACAAAGTCACTTTGCAGCACGGTGGCTTTGTTCCATTCTCCGACCATGGCCAGTTGATGGCAGAGTCGGGTCAGGGACAATCGCGCCAGTTGATAAGCCTGAAGGCGAAACAGGCGATCGCGATCGTCGTTTCCCATCTCCTGCAGCAGTCGGTGATGCAGTTTACCCATGGCGTGCAGGTAACTCTGATCGTCACCGTTCATCTGGCAGACTTCTGCCATATCCTGACAGGCATCATTGAACTGACGTAGCTGATGGATCGTGCAGTCGGCCCGGTCAAGTTTTGCCTGTGCCATATAAAAGTCGACGGTGATATCCCGCATCGAAAACTGGTATTCGTCGATTTTATGCTGCAGCCAGGCTGAGACAGAAAGGGTCATCGCGTCGCTCTGAATGTTAATGATAATAATTATCATATTCATCCGAGCCGTGATTGCAACGGGTGAGCAGAAAAATTTATCGATTTATCCTGCCTGTCGGTATAATCGGAAATAACAATCTGTTTACATCGAAGAAAGGCGTAACCTATCAATAAGCACTTTTATCAAAAATGGTTATTTTAAAAAGAGTGATTTATTAATAGGTTATCATCCGCTTATTGACGCTGATTCTTTTACCGCAGGGTGAGCGGGAGCAACTATGCTTAATAAATAAGCAGATAAAACAGCACTAGATGATTATCCCTGCAAAACAAGAGGTTGAAGTGATTGTGTAGATCACTACCATAGGGGGATAGCCTGAAAAGGTCCGGACTCAAGAGGTATCAACATGGCATCCGTTAATACAGACTCTTTCTCACCCGACGATTTTGTCTGGAAAGGGTTGACGCTGACTGAAACCGCAGCAAAACAAATTCTCAATCTGGCGGCTCAGGATCCTGAAGTCAAGGGTCTTCGGCTTGGCGTTAAACAATCCGGTTGCGCCGGGTTTGGCTACGTCATGGATCTGGTTAAAGAGCCTGTCGAAGACGATCTGCAGTTCTCATTCCACGGCGCAACGCTGTTTGTGCCGCTTCAGGCGATGCCATTCGTTGATGGCACCGAGCTTGATTACGTTCGCGAAGGCCTGAATCAGATTTTTAAATTCAATAACCCTAAAGCTCAGCACGCCTGCGGGTGCGGTGAAAGCTTTGGCGTCGAGTAAGTGAAATATGTCACGACACAGCGAAACATCTGACGATGTACAAATCTGGGAAGGCAAGCTCAACTATAAAGAGGGCTTCTTTACCCAACTGCAGACCGAAGAATTTGCCAACGGCATCAATGAAGATGTGGTGAGGGCGATCTCGGCCAAGCGTAACGAGCCAGAGTGGATGCTGGAGTTTCGTCTAAAGGCTTTTCGTGCCTGGCTTGAAATGGAAGAGCCACACTGGCTGAAAGCCCACTACGAAAAACTCGACTACCAGGATTACAGCTACTACTCCGCGCCCTCCTGCGGCAACTGCGATGACAGCTGTGCTTCCGAGCCGGGTGCCATGCAGGCTTCAGGCAGCGCGCCAGCCAGCGACTATCTGACGCAGGAAGTGGAAAATGCGTTTAATCAGCTGGGTGTGCCGGTACGTGAAGGTCGTGAAGTGGCGGTTGACGCCATTTTCGACTCCGTGTCGGTCGCGACCACCTATCGTGGCAAGCTGGCGGAGCAGGGGATTATCTTCTGTTCATTCGGCGAAGCGATTCAGGAACATCCTGAGCTGGTGAAGCAGTACCTCGGCACGGTGGTTCCGGCGAATGATAACTTCTTTGCTGCGCTGAACTCAGCGGTCGCCTCAGACGGCACCTTCGTCTACATCCCGAAAGGGGTGCGTTGCCCGATGGAGCTGTCGACCTATTTCCGTATCAACGCCGCGAAAACCGGTCAGTTCGAGCGCACCATCCTCATCGCCGATGAAGACAGCTACGTCAGCTACATTGAAGGCTGTTCCGCGCCAGTACGTGATACTTACCAGCTGCACGCAGCCGTGGTGGAAGTGATTATCCACAAAAATGCTGAAGTGAAATATTCGACCGTTCAGAACTGGTTCCCTGGCGGCGAAGGTGAGGGCGGTATCCTTAACTTTGTGACCAAGCGTGCGCTGTGTGAAGGTGACCACAGCAAAATGTCCTGGACGCAGTCTGAAACCGGTTCTGCGATCACCTGGAAATACCCAAGCTGCATTCTGCGCGGGGACTACTCGGTAGGCGAATTCTATTCAGTGGCATTGACCAGCGGTCGTCAGCAGGCCGACACCGGCACCAAGATGATCCACATTGGTAAAAACACCAAATCGACCATTATCTCTAAGGGGATCTCGGCCGGTAAAAGTCAGAACACCTATCGCGGGCTGGTGAAGATCATGCCAACCGCCACCAATGCCCGTAACTTTACGCAGTGTGACTCGATGCTGATCGGTCCGGATTGTGGTGCACATACTTTCCCGTATGTCGAAACCCGCAACAATACCGCCCAGCTGGAGCATGAAGCTACTACCTCACGTATCGGCGAAGATCAGATGTTCTACTGTCTGCAACGCGGTATCAGTGAAGAAGATGCGATCTCAATGATCGTGAATGGCTTCTGTAAAGACGTATTCTCGGAGTTGCCACTGGAATTTGCCGTGGAAGCCCAGAAATTGTTAGCCATCAGCCTTGAGCACAGTGTGGGCTGATGCCGTCACACGCCTTGCCGGAAGCAATGTGAAGGAATAAGAATGTTAAGCATTAAAGATTTGCAGGTCAGTGTTGAAGATAAAGCCATTCTGCGTGGCCTGAATCTCGAAATTAAACCAGGCGAAGTGCATGCCATCATGGGCCCGAACGGCTCAGGTAAAAGTACGCTGTCGGCTACGCTGGCAGGCCGCGAAGATTATGAAGTCACGGGCGGTTCAGTGACCTTCAAAGGCAAAGATTTGCTGGAACTGGCGCCTGAAGAGCGTGCCGGTGAAGGCATCTTTATGGCCTTCCAGTATCCGGTCGAGATTCCTGGCGTCAGTAACCAGTTTTTCCTGCAAACCTCGGTGAACGCGGTGCGCAAATATCGTCAGCAGGAAGAGCTGGATCGCTTCGATTTCCAGGACTTCATTGAAGAGAAAATTCAGCTGCTGAAGATGCCGGAAGATTTGCTGACCCGTTCAGTTAACGTCGGCTTCTCCGGTGGTGAGAAGAAGCGTAACGATATTCTGCAGATGGCAGCGCTGGAACCTGAGCTCTGCATCCTGGATGAGACCGACTCCGGTCTGGATATTGATGCCCTGAAAATTGTTGCGAATGGCGTGAACAGCCTGCGCGACGAGAAGCGCGCCTTTATCATCGTGACGCACTACCAGCGTATTCTGGACTACATCAAGCCAGACTTCGTTCATGTGCTGTATCAGGGCAAAATCGTGAAATCTGGCGACTTCTCGCTGGTGAAACAGCTGGAGGAGCAAGGTTATGGCTGGCTTACCGACGAAGAGTGATTCTGCGCTGCAACAGTGGCATCACCTGTTTGAATCACGTGGCGACGTGCGTTCTCTGCAGGCTCAGCAGCACTGGCAGCAACTGATGCGCGTTGGCCTGCCAACACGCAAGCATGAAAACTGGAAGTACACGCCGCTGGACACGCTGCTGTCTCAGCAGTTTGTACTGCCCGATGCGCCTCAGACCCTGAGTGCCGAACAGGTTGATGCGCTTGCGCTGCCGCTGGATGCGATCCGTCTGGTATATGTTGACGGTCACTTCCAGCCTGAATTCAGTAGCCGCGACATCGAACTGTTCGAGGTTCAGCACAGCGTGGCCGCTGAGCGTCGTCCGCTCCCCGCTGCGGTTCAGCCGGAAATTTTCCTGCATCTGACAGAAAGTCTGGCGGAAGAGGTAACGACCCTGCGTCTGGCACGCGGTAAATCCGCTGCGCGTCCGATCTACCTGCTGCATATCACCAGTGGCCAGCAGACGGGCATGAATACGGTTCACTATCGTCATCATCTGCAGCTTGAAGAGAGTGCAGAAGCGGAAGTCATTGAGCACTACGTTTCCCTGGATGAGCGCGCCCATTTCACTGGCACGCGCTTTACCTTTGCGGTCGGCGACAATGCAAAGCTGACCCACACTAAGCTGGCTTTTGAAAGCAGTGCCAGCTACCACTTCGCGCACAACGATCTGGTGATTGGTAATGATGGCCAGGTCAGCAGCACCAGCTTCCTGCTGGGTGCCGGCCTGTCGCGTCACAACACCAGTACGCAGCTGAACGGCGAAAATACTACGCTGGCGATTAACAGCCTGGTGCTGCCGGTGAAACAGGAAGTGGCGGACACCCGCACCTACCTGGAGCACAACAAAGGCCACTGTATGAGCCGCCAGATGCATAAAACCATCGTGCGTGATAAAGGCCGTGCGGTGTTTAATGGTCACATCAAAGTGGCTCAGCATGCGCTGAAGACCGACGGGCAGATGACCAACAACAACCTGTTGCTGGGCAAGCTTTCTGAAGTCGATACGAAACCGCAGCTGGAAATTTACGCGGATGACGTGAAGTGCAGTCACGGTGCCACCATTGGTCGCATCGATGATGAGCAGATGTTCTACCTGCGTTCGCGCGGTATTGAACAGGATGCGGCGCAGACCATGATCATTCATGCATTTGCCGCAGAACTGACAGAAACGCTGGAAAACAGTGTGATGCGTCAGGCCGTGCTGCAGCGTATTGCTGAACGCTTTCCCGGAGGCGACGTATGATGAACTTCGATCTCGAACGCATCAGGGCTGATTTTCCTATCCTGAAGCGTGAGGTCAACGGTCATCCGCTGGCCTATCTTGACAGTGCAGCCAGCGCACAGCGTCCACTCTCGGTGATTAACGCCGAGAGTCATTTCTACCAGCATGGCTATGCGGCCGTGCATCGCGGCATCCATACGCTGAGCCAGCAGGCAACCAGCGACATGGAGAATGTGCGCGAACAGGCTGCCCGTTTCATTAATGCGCAGTCGCAGGAAGAGATCGTCTTTGTCAAAGGCACCACCGAAGGTATCAATCTGGTGGCGAACACCTGGGGCAGCAGTAACCTCCAGGCGGGCGACAACCTGATCATCACTGAGATGGAGCATCACGCCAATATCGTTCCCTGGCAAATGCTGGCACAGCGTTCGGGCGCAGAAGTGCGCGTGCTGCCATTAAATGACAATGGTGAGCTGGCGCTGGAGCATCTGGCGGGTCTGATTGACAGCCGCACCCGATTACTGGCCGTCACGCACGTTTCAAACGTACTCGGCACCGTTAACCCGGTTAAGGCGATCGTGGCCCAGGCCAAAGCTGCCGGCGTCGTCACGCTGGTGGATGGCGCGCAGGCGGTGATGCATGACAAGGTCGACATGCAGGATATCGGCTGCGACTTCTATGTCTTCTCCAGCCATAAACTCTATGGCCCGAACGGCGTCGGGATTCTTTACGGCCGCAAAGCGCTGCTGGATGAGATGCCACCGTGGGAAGGCGGCGGTTCGATGATCGGTCAGGTCATGCTGCCCACCGGCACCACCTGGAACAGTGCGCCATGGCGTTTTGAAGCGGGTACGCCGAATACCGGCGGTATCATCGGCTTTGGTGCGGCACTGGACTATGTACAGGCGCTGGGGCTGGACACCATTCATCAGCGTGAAACCGCACTGATGAACTACGCGCTCGATAAGCTGGGCACCGTACCCGATATTCAGATTTACGGCCCGCAGTCTCGTGCCGGTGTGATTGCCTTTAATCTGGGCAAACACCACGCCTACGACGTCGGCAGCTTCCTGGATCAATATGGTATTGCGATTCGCACCGGACATCACTGTGCGATGCCGCTGATGCAGCACTACAATGTTCCGGCGATGTGCCGTGCCTCCTTCACTTTCTATAACAGTGAAGAGGAAGTGGATCGTCTGGCTGCCGGTCTGACGCGCATTCATCGTCTGCTGGGCGGCTGAACAGTTTTAACGGAGTGAGTGATGGCGACTTTGCCTGAAAAAGAGAAACTGGTTCGCAACTTTAATCGTTGCGCCAACTGGGAAGAGAAGTACCTCTACATTATCGAACTGGGTTCAAAGCTTCCGGAATCTTCTGAAACTTTACACCAGCCGGAAAACGTGATTTCGGGTTGTCAGAGTCAGGTGTGGATCAGAATGACCCCGCAGGAAGATGGTTCGATTGCGTTTGAAGGCGACAGCGATGCCGCTATCGTTAAAGGACTGATGGCTATCGTATTTAGTCTTTATCAGAACCTTCAGCCCGCCGACATTCTGGCGCTGGATGTGCGCCACTGGTTTGGCGAACTGGCCTTGATGCAGCACCTGACGCCCACCCGGTCGCAGGGGCTGGAGGCGATGATTCGGTCTATTCGCCATACCGCTCAGAACCTCAGCTAAGTTACACTTCACAGACGCCATCCGGCGTCTGTTTTTTTATCTGACGAGAAAATTGCATGAAACCTGCTTTACGTTTAGCCGGTGCATTGCTGCTGACCTGTTTTGGGCTCTCTGCACCCGCGTTCGCCACCGAATATCCGCTGCCACCGCCTGACAGTCGCCTGATTGGCGAGAACGTCCTGACACAGGTTCCCGATGATAAACAACCCCTGGAATCGATCGCGTCCCGTTACCAGGTCGGCCTGCTGGGTCTGCTGGAGGCAAATCCCGGTACCGATCCCTGGCTGCCCAAAGCGGGTACCCAGCTGACGGTGCCGCTGCAGATGATCCTGCCCGATACGCCGCGCGAAGGGATTGTAGTGAATCTCGCCGAGCTTCGCCTTTACTACTATCCCAAAGGGGAAGATAAAGTCATCGTCTATCCCATCGGCATTGGCCAACTGGGCGCGGCAACACCCGTCATGGTGACGCAAATCAGCCAGAAAATCCCTAATCCTACCTGGACGCCCACTCCGAACATCCGCAAGCGTTACGCCAAAGAGGGCATTACGCTACCTGGCGTGGTCCCAGCCGGACCGGATAATCCGATGGGACAGTTTGCCATGCGTCTGGCGCGCGGCACTGGCCAGTACCTGATTCACGGCACCAATGCGAAGTTTGGCATCGGCATGCGCGTCAGTTCAGGCTGCATCCGCCTGCGCTCAGAGGATATTGAAGCACTGTTTAACGCTGCGCCAAAAGGCACGCGTGTTCAGATTATCAACCAGCCGGTGAAGTACGCCGTGGAGCCGGATGGGAAACGCTACGTGGAAGTGCACCAGCCGCTATCGCATAACGACAAAGACGATCCGCAGACCATGCCGATTGCGATCACCGGTGACCTGAAGAAGTTCATGAAAAATGAGAAGAGTGATAATGCGCTGATTAAAGCCAGCTTAACGCGCCGCTCAGGCATGCCTGTGCTGGTGAGCAGTGGAGATCCGGTACAGAGTGATACCGTGCCGCCTGCGGGGCTGGAGAGTGCCTCTGCGAGCGCGGAGAACCCGGTTTCACAGACTGAAGGTAAAGCCGTTCAACCCTGAGCAACATGTACCCGAAAGGGGGAATTCAGGCAAAAAAATGGCGCCATAAAGGCGCCATTTTTAAACCAGAACTCTTACTTACGGTAAGAGTGAGCCTGGTTGTCCAGACGCTGGTTAGCGCGAGCTGCGTCATCTTTAGCAGCCTGAACGTCTGAACGCACTGCGTTCACGTCGTTGCTCAGCTGGTCAACTTTAGCGTTCAGAGTCTGAACGTCTGAAGACAGCTGGTCGATTTTAGCGTTGCTTGAGCAACCAGCCAGCATAGTTGAAGCCAGAACTACCGCGCCCAGTACCAGTTTAGTACGATTCATTATTTATACCCTCTAGATTGAGTTAATCTCCATGTAGCGTTACAAGTATTACACAAAGCTTTTTAAGTTGAGAATAAATTTTTGATGAGAAGATGCTTAAATTTGATCGTTCGCTCAAAGAAGCAGCGGATCACAGAATATGATAAAAAAATTAAGGGAAAACAGAGAGATTTAATCGGATTAACCTTAATATTAAGAGTATTTGAATAGTTATTTTCGATTGGAATTTTCTGGTATTTGGTTTAAGTAGAAATAAAAAAAGCGCCTGGCTCAGGCGCTTCAAAATAATGGCTTAAGAAAGTTTTACAGGACGTGAACGGAAGCAGTGTTGGTAGTTCCGCTTGGTACTAATGCACCTGACACCAGAACCACGACATCACCTTTCTGGCCATAGCCACTTTCCAGCGCCGCTTCTTTACCCAGACGATAGAAATCGTCAGTTGATGCGATCTCAGTCACCAGACGCGTCTCAATGCCTTTACTCAGGATTAGCTGACGTGCAGTGGTCGGATTGGTGGTCAGCGCCAGAATAGTTGCGTTCGGGAAATATTTACGTACAGATTTCGCCGACTTACCGCCTTCGGTAGCCACCACAATCAGTGGAGCTTCCAGCTTCTCAGCGGTCTCAACAGCACCACGGCAGACGGCTTCAGTGATACGCATCTTGCGGTTATCACTCTGGCTATCAATACGGGACTTCATCACACGATCGGTACGTTCGCAGATGGTCGCCATAATGGTGACTGACTCCAGCGGATAACGGCCTTTGGCGCTCTCACCTGACAGCATAACTGCATCAGTACCATCAAGGATGGCGTTGGCGACGTCACCGGCTTCTGCGCGGGTAGGGCGCGGGTTCTTGATCATGGAATCAAGCATCTGGGTAGCTGTGATAACCACTTTGCGTGCTTTATTACATTTTTTGATCATCATCTTCTGCGCGAAGATCACTTCTTCAACCGGGATCTCAACGCCCAGGTCACCACGTGCAACCATGATGCCGTCTGACGCTTCGAGGATTTCGTCGAAGTTGTTCAGACCTTCCTGGTTTTCAATTTTGGAGATGATCTGGATGTGTTCGCCACCGTTCTGTTTCAGGTGCTCACGAATTTCCAGCACGTCTGAACGTTTACGGATGAAAGAGGCAGCGACAAAGTCAACGCCCTGCTCACAACCAAAAATCAGATCGCGCTTATCTTTTTCAGCCAGAGCGGGCAGCTGGATAGAAACACCTGGCAGGTTAACGCCTTTGTTCTCACCCAGATCGCCATTGTTCAGGACTTTACACACCACGGTATTTTCAGTGACTTCGGTGACTTCCATGCCGATCAGGCCATCATCGACCAGCACTGTGTTGCCGATTTTCAGGTCAGCCGTGAAGCCTGGATAGGTAACTGCAACGCGTTCGCTGTTACCGATCACGCTCTGATCAGTCGTAAAGGTAAATGTCTGGCCAGCTTTCAACGCCGCATCGTTACCGCCTTCCAGCTTCATGGTGCGGATTTCAGGGCCTTTGGTATCCAGCAGAATCGCGGCCTGACGACCGGTTTTTTGCATAACGGCACGCATATTGGTGATGCGCTGACCATGCTCGGCATAGTCGCCGTGAGAGAAGTTAAGACGCATGACATTCATGCCAGCTTCAAGGAGCTGAGTCAGCATCTCTTCGGATTCGGTTTTCGGGCCGATTGTACAAACGATTTTAGTCTTTTTCATGACGGATTTTCTGTAAGTTGTGATGGATGAATAAGGGCGGAATTCGATGGCAGCGCATCGAAGTGAAATTTCTGATTGAGACTGAAAAGGGCAGTACTGAGTAAGAATAGGTGACGAAGGCCAGGCGTGCAGGGAAGTTGTGCGGTTACGGTTGGTAACCACCACGCTGTTGTTGCGCAAATCATTTGAGTTATCGCAGTAAGCACGTGATCGCTGAAACCTTTCAAGTAAGCAACGCGGGACAGTATAGACGCTAAGTATGCGAAAACCAATCAAAAAGCAGAGGGGAGAAGCGATGCAGATCAATAAAAGGAGGCGTTGCGCAAACTGAAGGAATTCTGAAAGTGGTGCGCTCTAATGGACTCGAACCATCGACCCCCACCATGTCAAGGTGGTGCTCTAACCAACTGAGCTAAGAGCGCATACTAAATATTGGTGCGTCCGAGTGGACTCGAACCACCGACCCCCACCATGTCAAGGTGGTGCTCTAACCAACTGAGCTACGGACGCACTTGGTGCGCTCTAATGGACTCGAACCATCGACCCCCACCATGTCAAGGTGGTGCTCTAACCAACTGAGCTAAGAGCGCAACATGCTGTCAGGGCGACAGCGGGGACGAATATTAACGGCAGTGTGTAAGCCTGGCAAGGGGAAAATAGTTTTTTCGCCATGACTGAGCAGCAACTGTGCTAACCGTCGTTTTTTTCGACATTGCGGGCCACGAATGACCCGCGTTTAAAGCTATCGCGCTGCACGCGTCAGGATAATGTCCGCCGGTAACTGCTGTAACCGCCTGATACGCCAGAGCATCATCAGCGCCGCTGAGGTCAGACCGATAATAAAACCGCACCAGAAACCCGCCGGACCCATCCGCGGCACAATCCAGTCGGTCAGTGCCAGCAGGTAGCCCGCGGGCAGTCCCAGCAGCCAGTAAGCGATAAAGGTAATAAAGAAAATCGACCGCGTATCTTTATAGCCGCGCAGGATCCCGCTGCCAATCACCTGTATTGAGTCCGAAAACTGATAAATGGCCGCCAGCAGCATCAGCTGTGCCGCCAGTGTCACCACCTCGGGATTATCGTTATAGAGCAGAGCGATCTGATGACGAAACGTGACGGTAAAAATCGCGGTCAGCGCGGCCATGCTGATGCCCACGCCCTGGGCGGTCCAGGCCGCGACCCGTGCCTGCTCGGTGGAACCCTGACCCAGACGATAACCGACGCGAATGGTGGTCGCGACACCCAGCGACAGCGGCAACACAAACATCAGTGAACTGAAGTTCAGCGCAATCTGGTGACCCGCCACATTGACGATACCCAGTGGCGAGACCAGCAGAGCAACAACGGCAAACAAGGTGACCTCAAAAAAGAGTGCCAATGCCACTGGCAATCCCAGCGTCATCAGGCGGCTCAGAATCGGACGCGAAGGAGGCGACCAGCGGCTCTCAAGCCGGATATCACGCATGCTGCCCATCCGGCGCACCCAGAAGCGCATACAGATAAATATCACCCAGTAAACAGAGGCGGTCGCTACACCACAGCCGACACCCCCCAGGGCAGGCATGCCGAAGTGCCCATAAATAAAGACATAGTTGAGCGGGATGTTGAACATCAAGCCCAGAAAGCCCAGCACCATGCCGGGTTTGGTTTTCGACAGCCCCTCGCACTGATTGCGCAGCACCTGGAAGAAGAGGTAGCCAGGCGCGCCAAACAGCAGGGCATGCAAATAGCCTTCTGCTTTCAGCGCCAGCGCAGGATCGATGTCATGCATCGCCCGGATGAGATAGCCTGCATGCCATAACAGCACCATAATCAGCAGCGAGACGAAGAAAGCGAGCCAGTATCCCTGGCGAATCTGTTCGCCGATGCGTTCGCGGCGACCTGAACCGTTGAGTTGCGCAACGGTGGGCGTCAATGCAAGCAGAAGACCATGACCAAACAGGATGGCCGGAAGCCAGACAGAGGTGCCGACAGCAACGGCGGCCATATCCGTGGCGCTGACTGCACCGGCCATAATGGTATCCACAAATCCCATTGCGGTTTGCGCCACCTGAGCAAGGATGACTGGAATCGCAAGGGCCAGCAATTGACGCGCTTCTGTTAAATACTTCTGCACGTTAACACCTGACTTGTTGAAAGAATTAAAAGGGCAGAAAAGCCCAGGAAATTGCGCGGGCTAGTGTAACTGGCGCAATAGCATTCGCCAATCTTTGTCACACAATGCGTTTTACGCCGTCATTAAATAGAGGGCGTCGGCTGAAATCTAACACCTGACCTGAGCTGTGATAAACTAGCGCAAACTTCGCAGAGGCAAAGACTATGTTTACCGGTATTGTGCAGGGCACCGCAGAAATCGTGTCCATTGAAGAGAAAGAACTGTTTCGTACCCACACTGTCCGACTGCCGGAAGCGCTTTTACCGGGTCTGGCGCTGGGCGCATCTGTCGCGCACAACGGTTGCTGTTTAACCGTGACGGCAATTGACGGCGACTGCGTCAGTTTTGATTTAATTAAAGAGACCTTGCGGGTAACTAACCTGGGTGATTTACGTCAGGGTGATGTGGTCAATATTGAGCGTGCAGCCCGATTCAGCGATGAAATAGGCGGTCATCTGATGTCAGGTCATATTATGACCACCGCTGAGATCTGCAAGATTATCCAGTCAGAACATAACCGCGAAGTCTGGTTTAAAATCCAGGACCCGACGCAGATGAAATATATTCTGCATAAAGGTTTTGTCGGCATCGACGGTATCAGCCTGACAGTCGGCGATGTGACGAAGACCAAATTCTGCGTCTATCTGATCCCGGAAACGCTGGAGCGCACCACGCTGGGCGCGAAGACGTTTGGCGATCGGGTTAATATTGAGATCGATCCGCACACGCAGGCAATCGTAGAGACCGTTGAGCGGGTATTAGCACAGCGCGATGCCGCGGCAGCGATGAGCATGCTGACCGGCCAGACTGCCTCTGAGAGTTAATAAGCGGCAAAGATTGCTCGAGAGCCAATCCGGGTGAATCTGGCAGCGATATAATAGCCTTAAGCACAGGGAACACAGTCAGAAGAGGAAAGCATCCCCCGCCACGGATAACGGGTTTTGTCTCTTTCAAATCTTTCTGTGTTCCTGTGCTGTTACACGCTCAAAACTGAACAGGCCCTTATTTTAAAGCCTTTAGCGCGGCAGCATCTTTATGACCCTACCGCGCCACCCGTAATCCGCCCTCAACACCGCGACTGAACACAATCTGCCACAGCTGAATATCACGCGCCCGGAAGGCACCGGCACAGGCATTGAGATAATAAGAGAACATCCGTTTAAAGCGTTCACCATATTTATCAGCCAGCTCTGGCCAGGCCTGCACAAAGCGTTCATGCCAGGCCATCAATGTTTTGTCGTAATCGGCACCAAAGTTATGCCAGTCTTCCAGAATAAAGTGGGGCTCGCTGGCATCCGCCACATGACGCACTGAAGGCAGACAACCATTGGGGAAGATATATTTATCGATCCAGGGATCGACGCTCATATCGGTCCTGATTGCACCAATAGTGTGAAGCAGGAAAATACCGTCAGGTTTTAAATTACGATCGACCACATCGAAATAGGTGGCGTAATTTTTTGGCCCGACATGTTCAAACATCCCCACTGAAACAATACGATCAAACTGCTCATTCAGATCGCGATAATCCTGTAACAGAATCGTGACGTCTAATCCGTTACAGCGCTGCTGCGCCAGTTTTTGCTGTTCGGCGGAAATCGTCACGCCATGCACTTTGACGCCGTAATGACGTGCAGCAAATTCCGCCAGCCCGCCCCAGCCACAGCCAATATCCAGCAGCGACATCCCGGGTTCCAGCGCTAATTTCCGGCAGATCATATCCAGCTTGGCTTCCTGTGCTGTCGCCAGCGTCGTGGCCTCTTTCCAGTAGCCACAGGAATATTGCATATAAGGATCAAGCATCAGTGAAAAAAGATCGTTGCCGAGATCGTAATGTTCTTTACCGACAATCCAGGCCCGTTTTTTTGATTGCAGATTCGTTAAGCGAGCGGCGGCAATGCGCAACGTATCTTTAAAGTGATGAGGCAATTGCTGATCGAGTTTATGTTTAAGTACGTGATGGAAGAACATATCCAGCCGGTCACACTCCCACCATCCATCCATATAGCTCTCACCGAGCCCAAGTGAACCCTCCTGCAGAACACGTTTAAAAAAACCTGGATGCGTGACATGAATATCCCATGGACGTGAACCATTGATTTCGACATCCGCTGATTCCAGCAGTTCATGAACGATGCGATACCAATGGTTCTCTTCCGGGCTCACTACTTCAGCATAAGATGAACTCATAGCTTTTCCACCACCTGTCCAATCTGAACCTGAACAAAGAGTAGCCAATTTCGTCAGGCATTGAGAAACGTTACGGATGACTCCGCACACCGGTTATTGTGTGATACAGAGGACTGGAATAGCCTGCAGCTGGACGGGCAAGATGAGAATAACGCGCGCGAATACCGTCCCGGCAACAGGGTGCCAATCAGATTATTACGTTATTATATTGTTGATTTATTACAGATTTGTTGACCCGAATGAGTATATTCTCACGCGGGTCAATATTCAATGACTTATTGTTAGGATGCTAACTAAGAAGTCAGTATGTCAGTGATTATCCTGGCAGGCAGGTTGCGCTGAGGCAACAACACTTTGTGCGCTGGCGGCACGCTGCATGGCGAAGCCGAACAGCGCGAGCACAATGGTCGCCGTCATCGTGAGTGTGGTGGTAAACAGAGCCTGAGTTAATCCGGCTGATACCGCCAGGCTTGCGGCGAAGCACAGCCCCAACTGCAGTGTGTTCTGCAATGCGGCCGCTTTGCCGGTGGCATTCGGGAAGGGCATTAATGCACTGGACACCACAATTGGATAGATCGCGCCGTTAGCCAGCGCCATGCCGCAGAATGGAACCATGAGGCTCACCAGCGTGCTGTTGCCGGCAAGCGCAACAGCAAACAGCGCCAGAATGCTCAGGCTGTAGATACCCAGTAACCAGGGCAGCAATTGTGCGCCGTTAAAGCGGTTGAGCAGGGTGCGACAGCCGAAGCCACCTATCAGAAACGCGAGGGTCTGTGGCACATAACTCAGGCCGATGTCGGCAGGCGAGAGACCCAAATCCGCCAGAATAAACGGCGAGCCCGTCAGCCAGGCAAAGAAGCTGGCAGAACAGGCAGAGTAAATCAGCACGTTGCCACTATAAACCCGCGATTTGAGCAGAGTAAAGAAACCCGGCTGTGCCTTTTTTTCACCTGCGACTTTGCGAACAGTGGGCAGACGCAACGTGGTCAGGATTAGCGCTACCGCAATCAGGGTCAGCACCAGGAAGATTGAACGCCAGTGGAAATGACCAATCAGCCAGGCGCCCAGCAACGGGGCCAGTGCCGGAGAGAGTGCAACCAGCGGCATAATGGTGGCGAAAACTTTGTTGGCACGTGCGGCAGGGTAGCGATCCACGACCAGTGCCTGCCAGCTAACGGCAGCAGCACAGACGCCAATCGCCTGAACAAAACGCAGCGCCAGCATCAGATAGATATCATTGACCCACAGCATGCCTGCACAACCCACCCCAAACATGGCCAGCCCGGTCAGCAGCACAGGTTTACGGCCGATGCGATCGGAGAGGGGTCCCCAGAAGAGCTGACCCACAGCGAAGCCTCCCAGAAAGAGACTCATACTGGCGCTAATCAGGCCGGGTGAGGTGTTAAACGTTTGCTGCATCGCGCCAAAGGCGGGCAGGTACATATCGGTGGCTAAAAAGCCGAGCATGCTCAGCAGGGCAAGGTAAGGCATAAATCCTTTATTCGACAACATCTCATTCTCATTTTTGCAGGATAAACGCGGCAGAGTGTAAAAGGTGCGTTTGCTGCTGTGAAACGGTAATATTTGCCGCTTGCTGTTAAAAATTTTGAAGGCAGATTATGTGGTCAGAATATGCATTAGAAGTGGTTGACGCGGTCGCCCGTGGAGGCAGCTTTAGCGCTGCCGCGCAGGAGTTACATCGGGTGCCCTCTGCCATCAGTTACACGGTGCGGCAGCTGGAGAGCTGGCTGGCCGTGCCGCTGTTTGAGCGTCAGCACCGTGAAGTGGTACTGACTCCGGCAGGCGAGCATTTTGTCCGTGAAGGGCGCAGCGTCATCAAAAAAATGCTAGCCACACGACGACAGTGTCAGCAGCTGGCCAACGGCTGGCGCGGTCAGCTCAGCATCGCGGTTGACCGTATCGCTAAACCTCAGCGCACCCGGCAACTGGTTAAAGATTTCTATCGCCATTTCCCCGATATGGAGCTGATCATCAGCTATGAAGTTTTTAACGGTGTCTGGGATGCGCTGGCCGATGGCCGGGTAGAAGTGGCCATTGGGGCTACCCAGGCGATCCCGGTGGGCGGACGTTTTGCGTTTCGCGATATGGGCACGCTCAACTGGCGCTGCGTGGTCGCGCCCGATCATCCCCTGACGCAGGCGAGCCAGATCGATGACGACACGCTGCGTAGCTGGCCGTCACTGGTGCTGGAAGATACTTCACGCGCACTGCCGCGCCGAATGACATGGACGCTGGATAACCAGCGCAGGCTGGTGGTGCCGGAATGGCAAACCGGGCTGGAGTGCGTGCAGGCGGGATTGTGTGTGGCGATGGTGCCGGGTCATCTTGCCAGGCCACTGCTCGACAGCGGCGATCTGGTTGAACTGACCCTGCCGGTGGCGTTTCCGGACAGTCCCTGCTGTGTCAGCTGGGCTGAGGATCGCGCATCACCGGCGACTGGCTGGTTGCTCAGCTACCTGGGTGATGCGCAAACGCTTAATCAGGAGTGGTTAAGCGAGGATTAACGGCGATAGTCGCGGAATGGACCGTCGGCCACCGAGCGCCGCTCAATCAGCGTAGGGTGGACTTCAATCGTCTGTGACACTTCACGCTTACTGGTGATGCGGTCCAGCAGCATATCCAGCGCTTTTTCACCTAACTGGGCTTTAGGCTGATGCACGGTGGTCAGCGCCGGTGCGAAATAGCGGGCGTTGCGCACATTATCATAACCGATCACCGAAATATCCTGCGGTACGCGCAAACCCATTTCGTCGGCGGCGCAAATTGCACCCATTGCCATGATATCACCACCGCAGAACACCGCCGTCGGGCGCTGTTTCTGTGACAGGATCTGCTGCATCGCCTGATAGCCCGATTCCGGCTCAAAGTCACCCTGGACAATCCACTCGGCGCGCGGCTGAATGCTGGCTTCTTCCAGCGCCTTCAGGAAACCGGCGTGACGTCCGCCACCGGTATTGCGCTCCATCTGACCGGGGATAGCACCAATGTCGCGGTGACCGCGTTCAATCAGATAGCGACCTGCCAGATATCCACCCTGGAACGCATTATCCAGAACCGTGTCGGTGAAGTCGGCGCGCGATTCGCCCCAGTCCATTACCACCATCGGGATGTTACGGTTCTCTTCCAGCATCTGCAGCAGGTCGTCTGGATATTCTGAGCACATCACCAGCAGACCATCGACACGCTTCTGCGCCATCATGCTGAGATAGGCGCGCTGTTTTTGCAGATCGTTATGCGAATTCCCCAGAATCAGCGTATAGCCTTTGTCAAAACAGTGATTTTCAATCGCTTCAATAATCTCTGCGAAATAGGGGGCTTCGCTGGAGGTCGCCAGCAGGCCCAGCGTTCTGGTGTGGTTCACTTTCAGGCTGCGCGCCACGGCGCTTGGCGAATAGTGCAGTTCTTTTATCGCCTGCCAGACCGCGTTGCGCGTCTCTTCTGCGACAAAGCGGGTTTTATTGATGACGTGCGAAACCGTCGTCGTTGAGACGCCAGCGCGTTTCGCCACATCTTTAATTGTTGCCATGAAAATCGGACTCCAGTGCTTATCTAACTCTATGATAAGCGTAGTGTTAAACGTTTGCGTCTGCTCAGGGTTTTTTCCGCAAAAATGCCGCGTTTCTGGCCGGTTTACAGGCCGCTGGCGAAAATAAAACGCCTGAAAACCGGCGCAAACGGAATCAGGATTGCGCGCGTTGCGCAACAAAGGCGGGATTCTAACAAGGCTGAACGGATAAAACGAGATTTTTACCGGGCCCTGTGGGAAAATGCGATATCCCCACAAATTGTGTGACTAAGGAGCAAGCAATGAGTACCGATCTTAAACTGGCTTTAATGACGACTGCGGGCTGTCTGCTGATGATTGTAGCCTTTAGTTTTACCGCCATTCTGCACTAATAAAAAAGCCGGGAATCTCCCGGCTTTTTACGACGGTTTTCTGATTAGCGTATGGTTTTCGGCGTCATCACACGACGGGCACCAATGTAATGGCGCTGCCAGTAATCTTCCCCTAATGCGCTTATCTGAATGTCTTTTCCGGTACGCGGTGACTGGATAAACTTGCCATCTCCCAGGTACACGCCAACGTGATCCGCTGTACCACGACCATTAATACGGAAGAAGACCAGATCGCCTTTCTCCAGCGACTCACGCTTGATGGGTGCGGCGTCACGCAGGTGATACATCTCATTAGCGGTACGCGGAATCTTAAACTTCACCAGATCTTTATAGGCGTACCAGACCAGGCCGCTGCAATCGAAGCCGGTATGCGGCGAAGTGCCGCCCCACTGATAAGGTTTACCCAGCTGGCCCATCAGTTTGGTCATCGCGGTTTCGCGAGCCTTCTGATAACGCTGACGGTGGGATTTGCTCATTTTAATTGTGCCCGGTTCGCTGGTGGTGACCTCAGCGGTTTTTAGCAGGCGCTGATGGCCATAGCGTTTCTTCTCTTTGTTCTTTTCCAGGCTTTTGCTTATACGGGCGGTTTTAAGCGAGGTCTTCTTAGCAGGCGTCTGTTTGGCAGTGAGTTCGACTTTTTTCTGTTTTTTCGTTTTGAGTTTTTGAACAGGGCTGAGGCGAGTCTTTTTCGTCACCGTTTTTACCTGGCGACGTTTGCGGCGTTCATCGTCGCGCGCACTCTTTTTTTCTGCTTTATGCGTACTGACGTTCACCGGCGTGTGCGGTGAAGCAGCAGCGACGTTGAAAAACAGTTGCGCAATGGCCAGCATGAAAAGCGTAATGATTAAACGCATAGTCCGTTGATTAGTTAAGTTGTCAGGGCCACTACGCACCGCGACAAAGTTGAGATTAATCTGATCCAGGATCAGTGCCCAGGCCATTCTAGTCCAGTTCGTTTAAAAACTGTAATGCCTTTTAATATTAATCTGTGCAACCCACGTAATCGCGCTGAAAATGAACATTTTCAGCGTCTTATATCAGCGAAATTATTACGAATTATTAAACTGTTACCCGCTGTTAATAATCAGAGGGTCGTGCATCCCGCTGCAGGACTTAACAATGATGGCGGTATAATCGGTAGCGGACAAAATCTCGTTTTCAGTCACGCTGCGAAGTCGCTACAATAAACAAACACGAAGTCACGATTTAAGGAAGGCAATTATGAGTACTGTAGAAAAAATTCAGCGCCAGATCGCAGAAAATCCGATCCTGCTGTACATGAAAGGTTCCCCGAAACTGCCTAGCTGCGGTTTCTCTGCACAGGCGGTACAGGCGCTGTCAGCCTGTGGTGAGCGTTTTGCTTACGTGGATATTCTGCAGAACCCGGACATTCGTGCCGAGATGCCGAAATTCGCTAACTGGCCAACCTTTCCGCAGTTGTGGGTTGATGGCGAGCTGGTCGGTGGCTGCGACATCATCGTTGAGATGTTACAGCGTGGTGAACTGCAGACGCTGATCAAAGAGACTGCAGAAAAATTTAAAGAAGCAGAATAAAAAAAGGCCGACATCACGTCGGCCTTTTCCATTGCAGCATCCCTTATGCGGATGCACTGGCTTCTGTATCGCCTTCCGCGAAGGGCAGTGGCCAGCCACCTAAGCGTTTCCAGCGGTTCACCAGCTCGCAGAACAGTGTTGCTGTCTGCTGCGTGTCATAAAGCGCCGAATGCGCCTGGGTACTGTCAAACTCCATTCCCGCCGCAATGCAGGCTTTCGCCAGTACCGTCTGACCCAGCACCAGTCCGCTGAGTGCCGCGGTATCAAAGGTGGCAAAGGGGTGAAACGGATTGCGCTTCAGGCTGGCACGTTCCGCCGCCGCTGACATAAAGTTCAGGTCAAAAGTAGCATTGTGCGCCACCATAATGGCGCGATTGCAGCCACTGTCCTTAATGCCCTTGCGCACCATTTTAAAAATGGCGTGCAGCGCTTCATATTCACTGACTGCTCCGCGCAGCGGATTGCTGGGATCGATACCGGTAAACGCCAGCGCTTCAGGATGCAGCAGCGAACCGACAAAAGGTTCGACGTTGAAATGCAGCGTCTGGTCAATCTGAATCCAGCCCTCTTCATCCATTTTCAGCGTGATGGCGGCAATCTCCAGTAACGCATCGGTTTGCGCGTTGAAACCTGCGGTTTCAACGTCGATCACCACCGGATAGAAGCCACGGAAACGTTGATTGAGTGCATTAGGGGAGTTCGATTCAGACATCAGGATCTCGTTGCAGAAAAAGGGCAGCGCGTATTATGGCAAAAAACGGGGCCGGGTGCAGCAGATGAAGCGCAGAGAAGGGGATTCAGCCCACCCGAACGGGCAGGCTGAGGGGCAGGTTTAGTTGCCCAGGCCGTTGCCGGCATCTTTGTTTTCAATCAGCTCGATTTTGTAACCATCGGGATCTTCAACAAAGGCAATAATGGTAGAGCCGCCTTTGACCGGGCCAGCCTCACGCGTCACGTTGCCGCCATCTTTACGGATGCGTTCGCAGGCAGCTGCCGCGTCATCCACGCCCAGTGCAATGTGGCCATACGCATTACCGAGGTCATACTTATCGACGCCCCAGTTATAGGTCAGTTCGATTACCGCACCTTCGCTCTCGTCGGTGTAGCCCACAAAGGCCAGGGTATATTTATATTCGGTGTTTTCGCTCTGACGCAGCACGCGCATGCCAAGCACACGAGTGTAGAAATCGATTGAACGTTGCAGATCGCCAACGCGCAGCATGGTATGAAGTAAACGCATAACATCCTCTTTTAAATAAAACGCCATCGCTGGATGACCCAGGCGATAAGTATAGCGATGAAAATCGCCATTGAATAATGGCTGCTGTCATCGTCCCGGACGGCAGCCCAAAACGATTACAGCGTCGGGTAGTCGATATAGCCTTCAGCGCCGCCGCCGTAGAAGCTTTCCGGGCGCTGTGGATTGAGTGGCGCATCCTGCTGCAGACGCTCAACCAGGTCCGGGTTAGCAATGTAATCGCGACCAAAGGCAACGGCATCGATCAGACCACGACCAATCAGGTCATCCGCTTTCTCAACGGTGTAGGCACCCGCACCAATGATGGCACCCGGGAAGAGATCACGCACTTTCTGGCGGAAAGCGTCGGTGTAAGGCTGACCACCAGCCCAGTCTGGCTCAGAGAGGTGCAGATAGGCGATATTGCGTTTTGCCAGCTCGCCGATGTACCACAGTGCCGCTTCTTCTTCGTCCGGACCGTTATCCAGATTCTGGAAGCTACCGATAGGTGATACGCGAATACCAATGCGATCGGCAGACCAGTTAGCAATCACCGCATCAACCACTTCAAGCGCAAAGCGACCGCGTTTTTCAATGCTGCCACCATATTCATCGGTACGCTGGTTGGAGTCTGGTGCCAGGAACTGGTGAATCAGATAACCGTGCGCCGAGTGCAGCTCAAGCAGATCAAAGTCCGCTTCACGTGCGTTGGCCGCAGCCTGACCAAAATCGGCCACGATCTGCTTGATCTCCGGCACGGTCAGTTCACGCGGCGTTGAGGTATCTTCGCGATAAACGCTGCCATCTTCCGCACGCAGTGAAGTACGGGTGCCTGCAGCTATCGCCGAGGGAGCCACCGGTGCTTTGCCTTCCGGCTGCACGCTGTTATGAGAGATACGACCGGTATGCCAAAGCTGCACGGCGGTATGGCCGCCAGCCTGATGCACGCCTTCGTTAATCGCTTTCCACGCTGCAATCTGTGGCTGCGTATGTAAGCCTGGTGCACCGGCATAGCCTTTCGCCTGGAAAGAGATCTGGGTCGCTTCAGTGATGATCAGACCGGCGCTGGCGCGCTGACGGTAATATTCCGCCATCATCGGGGTAGGGATGTCGCCAGGCTCAATGCTGCGCAGACGGGTCAGCGGTGCCATGAATACGCGGTTTGGGACGGTAATTGCGCCGACTTTCAGCGGATTAAACAGCTGGGTACTCGCCATAATAGCTCCTGATTAGTAGACCAGTCGTCTACAAATGCGTTTTTTAAAAATCAGTGGCTCTTAAGCCACTGTTCGATGGTACTCAATGCCAGACGCAGTGGCTGCGCCTCGCGGGAAATTTTGCTCTGCAGACTGGCGCCAAGCCACAGCAACGACAGTAATTCGGCCATCTGCGCGGGAGGCTGTGGCAGGTTCATCGACTCCTGCTGCTCTGCAGCGATCAGCGTCCGGGCGTAGAGGGCCGTGATTTTCGCTGCGCCCTGCTGCAGTGCATCACGCATTGGCTCTGAAAGATCGCATACCTCAGCGGAGACCTTAACGCCCAGACAACCCATAATGTGACCCTGCTGCACAAACAGCTCAACGGCCGCACGAAAGTGGTTCAGCAGACGCTCACGCGGGGTGCCGCTGGTCTGGTTGAGCTGCAGCTCAACATCCTGCAGGAAACGCGCAAAGTAACGTTCCAGTAACGCCACGCCAAACGCTTCTTTAGAGCGGAAATAGTAGTAGAAGGAGCCTTTCGGCACCGCCGCCTGCGTCAGCAGCTCACTGAGGCCCATTCCGGCAAAGCCGCGCTGGAGACAGAGTGTCTCCCCTGTCTGGAGCAGGTGTTCACGGGTTTCATTACGTTGCAGCGTCTTATTCATGGCTCTGAGATTAGTAGACCAGTCGGTCTAACGCAACTCACTCTGTTGCATTTGGCACAGAGTGTTCACCCCAGAGAGAAAGAAAAGGATAATTCTGACCGGTCAGGATTTTCTTCCTGCGCAACCAGGCTACGCTTTTGAGTGGACTGATTTTGCTTTTTAGTTAATGAATCTGGAGTCGTGGTGGCCGAGCAGCTTGAGTTTTTTCCGGTTCCCAGCCCCTGTCGCGGCATCTGCCAGACGGATGCACGCGGTTACTGCCTGGGATGTTTACGCAGCCGCGATGAGCGGTTCAACTGGCTGCGCTTTAGTGATGCGCAAAAGCGTGAGGTGATACGCCTTTGTCAGCAGCGTCGACAGCGTCTGCAGCGTCAACAGAAAGGCGACGAGCCACCCGAGCCACAACAGCCAGAGTTATTCTGACGACTTTGCGCTTTCCGTTATACTCTCTGACACACTAATTACAGCCCATGCGCAACAGGGAGAACGTCATGTTAGAACCGCAAGCCATCGCTTCACAGGGGCCCGAATTTTCACCGCTGGTTATGGGGTACTGGCGCCTGATGGAGTGGGGCATGTCACCTCAGGAGCGCGTCGCGTTTATTGAGCACCATCTGCGGCTTGGCATTACCACCGTTGACCATGCCGACATCTACGGTGACTACCAGTGTGAAGCGGCATTTGGCGAGGCGCTGAAACTGGCACCCGGACTGCGCGACCAGCTGCAGATTGTGACCAAATGCGGTATTGCTACCCGCGCCCGGCCTGAGCATCAGATTGGCCACTACATCACCGATAAAAACCATATCCTGCAGAGCGCTGAAAACTCGCTGCGCCATCTCCACACCGATCGCCTTGATTTGCTCCTGATCCATCGGCCCGATCCGCTGATGGCGGCTGACGACGTGGCTGAAGCCTTTATGGCATTGCATCAGAGCGGCAAGGTTCTGCATTTTGGCGTCTCAAACTTCACACCTTCTCAGTTCTCCCTGCTGCAATCCCGCCTGCCGTTCTCGCTGGTCACCAATCAGCTGGAGATTTCACCGGTTCAGCAAAGCGTGCTGCTGGATGGATCGCTGGATCAATGCCAGCAACTGCGCATTCGTCCGATGGCCTGGTCCTGTCTGGGAGGAGGCCGCCTGTTTAACGATCCGCACTATCAGCCACTGCGTAACGAACTGGAAGCTGTGCGGCAGGAAACGGGCGCCACCAGCCTGGATCAGGTCGTTTATGCCTGGATACTGATGCTGCCGTCGCGCCCGCTGCCAATTATCGGTTCAGGTAAAACATCCCGGGTCAGCGAAGCCGCTGGCGCACTGAATGTCATGCTGACACGTCAGCAGTGGTTCCGCATTCGTAAGGCGGCGCTGGGATTTGATGTGCCCTGAAGCGTAAAAGTGCGTCAATCTTCAGCAAAATAGCGCAACAGCGACCAGACTTACCTCAATCCCTGGGATGCAAAAGGAGTCATCATGAAAATGAAAGCTGTTGCGCTATTCGCCCTGATCGCCTGCGGTGCAGCACAGGCTGCCAGCGAGCAGGTTACGGTCCATCAGGTTACCGCTGAAGGCATCGGGAAATCGGTTGGCACGGTAAAAATTGACGAGACACAGTATGGTCTGCAGTTCACGCCAGATCTGAAGAGCCTTCAGCCAGGCATTCATGGTTTCCATGTCCATGCTAAAGGCAGCTGTGAGCCGGGCGAGTCAGAAGGCAAAGTGGTCGCCGCCGGTGCGGCGGGCGGTCACCTTGATCCTGCCAACAGTGGCAAACATCTGGGGCCTTACGCTGAGGGACATCTCGGGGATTTGCCTGCGATTTATGTCGATGACAAAGGCAATGCAACCTATCCGGTGCTGGCACCTCGTCTGAAATCCTTAAACGAGATCAAAGGAAAAGCGCTGATGGTGCATGCTGGCGGGGATAACCACGCCGATCATCCTAAACCGCTGGGCGGCGGCGGGGCGCGTTATGCCTGCGGTGTAATCTGAGTGTCAGGGCGGCAGATAATGGCCGCCCGATTTTCTCCTGACTGTTTATGAAATGTTGTACCATCCCTGACATTTCCCCCCTATGATGTTGATTCAGGTAAGAAAGCGTGATGGGGAAAGGAGCAGGATAATGAAATTCAAGGGCGCATTACTGCTATGTCTGCTGCTGGTGGGATGCGATAAACCCAACGATACGCAGCTGGTGACCGAAACCGGTCGTGAACTTCAGCGCACCATTGATACCAGCCCGATGCGTACCACCTGTGAAAAGATTGCTCAGGGTCGTGAATGGCTGAGCCGCAGCAGGGTGCGTAAGCTGGAAGCGCAGGGTTGTGATCAGGTTTTTCGTAGCGCAACCGAAACCAATTTTACGGATACCACCATTTATCGTCACACTATGACGATGGTGTGTGGTGGCATTCATGGTCAAAGTTTTACCGGCACTGAACTGACACGCCGTTTCATCTTTTCACCCGACGAGAAAGCGCTGGTCATTGAACCGATGACCGAAATGGATAAAACCCGATTTGAAGGCCATAAAACGCTGCAGCAGTTGCAGGAAGATTTTAACCGGCAGCAACAGCAATATTGCCAGTAATCACGCCGGCACCGCCTGTTTCAGTTGTGCGAGCGAACAGCGCAGACGCCAGATAATGCCAGCCAGTTCGCTGGCTTCGTTGTTTTCCAGCGCCAGTAATGCGGTGATACTCTCCTCCAGTTCCCTTAGCATCTGATCCAGCGAGCTGTGGCGCACGCCACGGCTGCTGATGATCTGCTGCAGATTGTGCAGACTGCTATCACGAAAACCTGTCAGGGCCGCCGAACCGGCGCGCCATTCACGCAGTTGCCAGACAATATGTGAGCAGTTGAGTAGCACTACGCCCCAGCGAAGTAGCCAGGTGCGCGCCTGCTCATCCCGGCTATGGCTGAGCTGGCTGATGCGGTGGTAAATCTGCGATTCGAAGCGACTCTCACTGAGTCGTGGCCGCTGCCGCAGCTGATCGAGGAATTCCAGCCGCAGCGCGCGGATATGGCGTCGGCTGCGCCGCGCATCAGAGCTGGGCCGCAGAATCTGGAACGCCAGCCAGGCGAGCAATACCCCGCACACCTTGGCAATGTTATCGTTGAAAAAGTCCTGGTAATCCCAGGTGGGTGGGTTTGTCACCGCGATAAACGAGCCCATAAAGACGATGAACTGTCCCCACATCCCGGCGCGCTGTTTCTGCTGCAGCTTGAAGAGTTGTAGCGTCACCAGCAGCGGAAACAGAAACAGTAAAAATTGCCACAGCTGACTGATCTGCACCATCAGGCCAAACTTCATCACAAAGCTAAACGCAAACAGCCATAACAGGGTTTTCAGCAGCAATGTGACGCTACCACCGGGTGAGGGCACGGAGGCGTAAAGCACGCAGGCAATGGCGGTCAGGGTGAGCGCGGAAGCACCGGAAGACCATTGCGTATTGATCCAGAAGGCGCAGCCCAGCACGATCACACAGAAGGTGCGCAGGGCGCTCCAGCCCGCTTCGGCACTGTCACTGTCGCGCGCCAGCGCCGGAACCGGCGGGGGTTGAAAACGGGTATCGGCATCGGCACGATCCAGCAGACGAATCCAGCGCAGCACGTTGAGGTACATCCAGCAGAAGTAGCGCAGCCGCTGACAAAACGCGCGCTGCCGGTAGTCACCGTCCGCGGCAGGCGTCACGCTGCGCAGGATTTGCGCAAGACGATATTTATCACACGCCGGTTTCGCCAGCTCAGCCAGCAGGCACTGCAAGGCGTCAAACAGCGGCTCTGGCGCGTCGGGCCAGTTCAGCAACATGCGCCGCAGGCTCGAAAGCACACTGGTGAGTCGCAGCTGCTGATGCAGCACATAGTTCAGGACGTTGTTCTGTCGGCGAAAGCGGTAGTGGCTCCAGAACGCCTGAATCCGCAGCAGATTCATGGTCAGGATCTGGCTGATGACGTTTTCATGCGCGACACGAATGGTATCACTGGCCGAGGGCTGCAGCAGTAACACCGCATGCTCCAGCAAACGGGCATGCATCTGCTTCAGTGAGGTAATCAGCGCCTCGCCATCCGAGGTGCTCGGCAGCACCATCATCATCAATCCGGCGCAGAGAATGCCGGAGATCACCTCGCAGACGCGTGCCTGCGCAATCGTCCACAGCGTGGTGATATCGGTGATATTCACGCTGCTGAAAGCGATGATGGCAGCGGTGTAACCCGCCAGTGAAAACGCGTAAGCGACGTTGTTCTGGTAGTGGTTCGAAATGCCGGTGCAGAGCGCCAGCCAGCCGGCAATGGCAAAGGTAAACAGCCAGGGCTCGTTCAGGGTGTGGCCGGCGATCAGCAGTGCGGCGGTGGCCCCCAGCAGGCTGCCGACAATGCGGCCAAGACTTTTACTGATCGCGCCGCCAACGGTGGGAAAGCTGATCACGGCGGCAGAGGTCATCGCCCAGTAGGGTTCATCGAGATCCAGTCCATAGGCGATGCTCAGTGCCAGACACATCGCGATCGCGTTACGTAACGCATAGCGCCACTGGCCTCTGTTCGCTTTAATCCAGGGCAGTTGATCCCAGGCCAGCCACTGAACATTCATGGCTGGATGGTGATGGTGCAGCTGGTGCCGGCCACCAGATCAGCATTGGCCGGAAGCGAATCGAGACGAATGCGTACCGGTACCCGCTGCGCCAGCCGCACCCAGGGCACGTTTGGCTTGATATCGGGCAACAGGCCGCTGTCAGTCTCAATGCTCTGGTCATAGATGGCGCGGCCAATGCTGTCCACCTGGCCCTGCAACCGCATGCTACTGCTGTAAAGCACCACCTGTGCCGTTGCGCCCGGATGAATATGGCGCAGCTTGGTCTCTTCGAAATAGCCCATGACGTAGTAAGAGTGGCTGTCGACCAGGGCAAACAGAGGCGAACCCGCAGTGGCGTAGCTGCCGGGCCGAAGCGTGAGATTAGTGATCCAGCCATCCGCCGGTGCGGTCAGCGTTGTCTGTTGCAGATTCCAGCGTGCCCGTTCCCACTCCGCCTGCGCGGCTTTAGTGCTGGCCGCCGCAGCTCCGGCGCTTAAGCGTGCCGCATCGAGATCCTCGGCGGAGATGATGTTGCGCGGCAGGCTGCTGCGCCGGTTAAATTCATGCTGCGCTTTCGCCAGGTCCGCCTGCGCTTTGCTGAGCTGAGCGGCGGCGTTGTCGAGCGCAATCTGCCACGGCACCGGGTCCAGCGTGACCAGCAGCTCGCCCTTGTGCACAAATTGATTGTCTTTGACCTTCAGTTCCGTAACCCGGCCCGAGACCTGAGGCGTGATATCCACCAGCTCTGCCCGCACTTTCCCGTCACGGGTCCAGGGCGACTGCATGTAGTAGTTCCATAGCCAGCCGCCGGCCAGTAACGCCAGTGCAAAGACAATGAGCGTTGAAAAATATTTTACCGCGTTAAATTTCATATCGATTATCCATGACCGATGAGCCAGAGAGCGGCGGTGACGCACAGCACAAACAGGGAGAGATCAAACAGGGTGGGATGCCAGATATCACCGGAGTAGATCCAGCCGCGCACCAGCGGGTGAATCAGCAGCCAGAAAAAGAAACCGAGGATCACCGCCTTGAACATAGGCGGGAAAAAGAGTGAGGCGCCAACCACCAGATCGGTCAGCGGGTTCTCACCTGAAAAAGCAGGAGTGAGCACGTGATAACATCCTTCGTTAACCCAAACAGCAGACGGGATGCGCTGCCGCGTTATCGTGGCCTGGCCCGGGATTTGTAATTTGTCCTGTAAACTCGCAGAATAGTGTAAAATCTGGCTTGATAGCTAGCAAGCTAATTATAAGGAGATGAAATGGATACGCCCCTCGGAACGGATTTATCTCGCCTGGTGCGCATCTGGCGCGCGTTGATTGATCAGCGGCTGAAACCGCTTGAGCTGACTCAGACACACTGGGTGACGTTGCACAATATTCATCAACTGCCGCCAGAACAGTCGCAGATTCAGTTAGCCAAAGCAATTGGGATTGAACAACCTTCGCTGGTTCGCACGCTGGATCAGCTGGAAGAGAAAGGACTTATAACCCGTTCGACCTGCGCTAACGATCGTCGTGCCAAGCGCATTAAGCTGACGCAGCAGGCTGAGCCGATTATCGAACAGGTTGAGACGGTAATTGATGAGACGCGGGATGACATTCTTTCCGGCATCAGCCAGGAAGAGATCCGTCAGATGGTGACGCTGATCGCCCGGCTTGAGAAAAATATTCTCGAACTTCAGAACAAAGAGAAATAAAAAAACCGACGCCCAGGCGTCGGTTTTTTGTTTCACAACATCAGCGAGGTGAAACCGTCACCTGGCTGCCGTTGGATGCCATTGCAACACGCTGGCCAACAGAATACCGCGAGGCAGCCTGTTTCTGAACCACCATGATGGTGTTGCCATCATCCTTGCGGATTTCCAGCTCTACGCCATCCGTTTTATTCACTGCGCCCTGAACGCCCTGGCCCGCAACGCCACCCAGAACGGCACCACCGGCTGTCGCCAGGCTACGTCCGGTGCCGCCACCAATGGTATTACCCAGGAAGCCACCCAACACCGCACCACCAATGGCACCGATGACATTGCTCTCATCGCCGCCCTGGATCTTCACAGGACGAACGGAGACTAAGGTACCGTACGAAACGCTCTGGATTTGCTTTGCTTCACTGGCACTGTAGGTATCACCCGACAGCGTACTGGTATTGCTACAACCTGCGAGCATAGCACCGGTCAGAGCGACCACAATTACACGCTTAATCATTTGAAACTCCTTTAGTCGAGAAGGCGCCACGTTTACCGCTGTATCCTGCACACAGTATAAGACACAAACCTGGCAAATTAATCCCTGTCCGAATAAAACACGGTTGAACGAAGCATAGACTATGCAGGATTAACAATAATTCAATCGTGGTCTAAAAATAGTCCCCTTACGTTATCAGTGAGCACGATTGGATAAAAACAATTTAATCATAGAATTAGCGATCATTATTTGTCAGGCTAGCCGCAGACGAATTGCACTTCCTGCCGGAAGTAAGGAATAGCTATGAAATCAGGACGCTATATCGGTGTGATGTCAGGCACCAGCCTGGATGGGGTGGATGTGGTGCTGGCTGCCATTGATGAAAATATGGTGGCACAGCAGGCAAGCTACTGCCATCCGATGCCAGCCGCGCTGCGTCAGGCGATTCTGGGAGTGTGTCAGGGGCAAACTCTGACGCTGTCACAGCTTGGCCAGCTCGATACCCGCCTCGGCCAGCTCTTTGCTGATGCCGTGGTGACATTGATGAAACGCGAAGCGCTGGAGGCCAGTGACATCACGGCGATTGGCTGTCATGGTCAGACCGTCTGGCATGAGCCCCAGAGTGACGCGCCGAATACGCTGCAGATAGGTGACAATAATCAGATTGTCGCGGCGACCGGCGTGACGGTGGTGGGTGACTTCCGCCGCCGTGACATGGCGCTGGGTGGGCAGGGTGCGCCGCTGGTGCCTGCCTTTCATCAGGCGCTGCTGATGGATGCCACTGAACGCCGCATGGTGCTGAATATTGGTGGCATTGCCAATCTCTCTCTGCTCATCCCGGGTCAGCCGGTGCGCGGCTTTGATACCGGCCCGGGGAATATGCTGCTGGATGCCTGGATCTGGCGCAATCAGGGGCAGCCCTATGACAAAGATGCGCAGTGGGCGCGCAGCGGAACCGTGATTCAGCCACTGCTGGAGGCGCTGTTGCGTGAGCCATGGTTTGCGTTGCCGCCGCCGAAAAGCACCGGGCGCGAACACTTTAACCTTGGCTGGCTTGAACAGCATCTGCGCTATTTTCCGGGGCTGGCCCCACAGGATGTACAGGCCACACTGGTTGAGCTCAGCGCCATCACTATCACGCAGCAGGTGTTACTCAATGATGGCTGCGACCGTCTGCTGGTGTGTGGCGGCGGGAGTCGTAATCCCCAGCTGATGGCGCGCCTGGCGGCGCATCTTCCCGGAACGGAAGTCACCCCTACTGATGCGGCGGGAATCAGTGGCGATGACATGGAAGCGCTGGCATTTGCGTGGCTGGCGTTTCGCACACTCTCCGGCCTGCCGGGCAATCTGCCTGCGGTTACAGGCGCACGGGAAAAGAGCGTGATTGGCGCAATCTATCCTGCCAATTCTCTCTATCGCCGTTAAGCGGGAATGGCGGGGGCACTTTGCCCCCGCGCTATGACAAGCGGCCGTCAGGCGGCGCCGGAGAGGTGTGTCAGATTGCGGACCCCGGTAATGACCGTAGCAACCATGGTTTCGCGTCGGGTAATCACCTCAACCTGGTAAAACCGGCTGCGGTAGGCGATGGAATAGATAATGGGATGGTACTTATTACCTTCTCCGTAGCGTGAGTAGTGCGCTTCAAGCGCACGGGTCGCTGCCAGGATATGGGAGGGCTCTTTATCACCGCGGATGATTTGCTTCATTCAGTTCCTCAAATGCTGTCCCTGGAGTCACGTCGCACGCATGGCGCGTAGCGCTGGCCTAAACACTGAACATCTGACTGCTAAACATTTAATCACTGATTGGGTAATGTCTGACTGTGACGCGGGAAGATGACAGAAAGATGATCCCCCGGCGCTGTTAATTATTTAGCAGCCGCCGGGAAATCCAGCAAGGCAGGGGATTGAAAATTCATCCAAATCGCAGTGGGATTAAACCAGCTCCGGCCAGGCGACGGCTGCAAGGCCATTAAGTTGCGGTTGTGAGAACAGGAAACCCTGGAACTGAGTCACGCCTGCCGCTTCAAGCCACATCCACTCTTCTGGCTTTTCAATGCCCTCGGCGATAACGCCGATCTCCAGCGAGGAGCAGCATTTCAGAATGGCATGAATGATCGCCTGCTTGGGCCCGCTTTTATGCACATCCGAAATGATGGCACGATCAATCTTAATCTTGTCGGGCTGAATGCGGGTCAGCAGCGAAAGCCCGGCAAAGCCGGCACCAAAATCATCCAGCGCCAGGCTGATGCCGGCTGCTTTCAGCTGCCTGATAGCGGCTTCAAATGCCTCAGGTTGCGAGATGATTTCATTCTCGGTGAATTCCACCATGATCTGCTCCGGTACCAGCCCCTGGGCAGCAATCTCAGCCAGCAAAAACGGCACCGCGTCGGGCATTTCCACCAGTGTCATCGGCAGCAGATTGATCGACAGGGTCATCCCCTCGATTCCCAACTGCTTTGCCTGGGCAAACGCGACCTTTTTAGACGTCAGATCAACCTGATAGAGCTGCTCCCGTGACAATCGGGAAAAATAGGCCAGCGGGGATTCACCCTTAGGGCCACGCAGCAGGGCCTCAAGCGAGACAATTTCGCAGGCAAAAGGGTCGACGATAGGCTGAAAAGCAAAACTGACGGCATTCTCTGCCAACAGTGCCGCGTCGCCTTCGCGCTGTTCTGATTCGTTACGGATAAACGTCCAGCCGCTGGCGGCTGGAATTTCAAAATAGTTCTCTTTTTCCCGCGCTTCGACAAAAGTACGCAGGAACTGCAGGGCACGATCAGCGTAGGTCAGCTGATATTTCGTGGTGCATTTTGCCAGCACCGCTTCCAGCACCGTCTCTTTATCATGCAGCCGCAGATCGAACAGCTCCATTCCGACGTGACCAAAACGACGCGCAGGGGCGTAGTCGCGCAGCAGTTCGACCAGATTATGATGGCGCGGGTCCTGGCAAATCCGGCTGTAGACCGACTTAACCGCCGCCTCTGGACCTTCGAGCAGTTGGAAAAAGTGCGTGCCATTGAACAGCAAAATTCCGGTGACATTGGATGATTTATTGATTTTATTCGCTTTTAACGCCAGATCATTCAGGGTTTTCAGCGGCACATTCTCTGTAATGTGGCTGCGATAAATGATTGTCGACAACATAAAGTTTTCCGGAATTTTTAATTTTTGTTAACGCACTTTACCAGAAGGTTCTCCACGGGAGAACGTGGGGCCGTGTGCCTTTCTCGCCAGCGCAATATTTAGTCTGTAATCGGTAGCGCTGAATTGCCCGCGCCCAGAGTGCGCTGCATAAAAACGGTATCCAGCCAGCGGCCCTGTTTAAAACCCACCGATCGCAGAATGCCGGTCATTTCAAAGCCCGCTGCGCGATGCAGGGCAAGCGAACCCTGATTCTCGCTGTCACCAATGTTAGCGATCAACTGGCGATATCCTGCCTGCTCAGCCCATCTGATGGCATGTGCTAACAGATGTGAACCGGCTCCTCGCTTTTGAAATCCGGGATCGACATAAATGGAGTCTTCCAGCGTATGCCTGTAGGCGTGCCGTGGACGATAGGGAGCCAGATAGCAAAATCCACGGACGTCACCCTCACTGACAGCGACGAACCACGGCAGGCCCGCCTGCTGGATCTTACCGATCCGCTCGCCAATCGCGACAGCGTCGGGCGGCACGGTCTCAAAGGAGCCGGTACCGTTAATGACATGCCAGGCGTAGATTTGCTGAATCGCTGTGATGTGGCGCTCATCAGCCTCAAAAATTTCCATTATCTGGTTTTACCCCAACAATCTGCACCTGATGAAAAACAACGGTATAGCGAGAGGTAAGAGGTCGCAATATAAATATTTCGCCTTTCAATGATTTTTTATAGCGCCGTTCTCCAGGAAAAGTCCTGGCAGGTATAGTTAAATAAAACAGGTGGATTTAGTGCCACGACTCAATGGCGGTTAAGCCTATTCTGAAAACGGTGTTCGTCAGATGATCCGGACCAGAGTTAACGTTATTATCTTTGCAATCAGGGCAGGGGCGATTATTTATCTGGAGGCGTGGCGTGATGCGATTTGTGGATTTTCTGAATAGTAAGCAGGGGCTGCATGCAGCCAGAAATCACTGCTTTGAATTAAATGGCGTGGTGCTGGGCCATTTCACGGCGCTATTTCTGCACGACAATCAGATTATTTTCACTAAAGACGGTAGACAGTGCGCTGTGCCTTATTACCTGGGTCCTGAAGACGATTTGCTCCAGCAGCAAATTAATCCTCGCGTTAAAAATATCCGCGCTATCTGATTAGCGTGGGTGATTGTTATCACGCGATAGCCCGCCACGTAAAATTATTACGCCTCATTATTCGGATACCTATTTTCGGGCTGTCTGGCATGGCACGTTAGCGACTATTAATTACGTTTACCGGCGATTTTATCCCTTTCATTTGAATCTGCTTATTTAACCGCCTCACCGCTGTTCTCTGCCGGTACAACAAACAGCAACAGCAGGGCAACGATCGCAAAGAGCGTTAAGGCCGTAGTGGCACCCCAGCAGGCGTAGAGCTGCCCAAACAGCAGCGATCCCACAACCTGACCTACCGCCAGCATAAAAAACAGGATGCCGACGCCAGTCGCCGGATCTTCGGCGGTGGCGCGCGCGCCCCAGACCAACAGCACGCCCGACAGGGTAACGTAACCTGCGCCGCAACAGGCAACCGCGATACCTAAGCCGATAGATTCACCATGACTCAGGGCCAGCACCAGCAGCGGCAGTGCCATACCACACAATGACAGCCGGTAAACGCCATTTAGCCCTATACGGGCAGCGGCCAGGCCGGTTGCCGCACCCACAATGCCTGCACTTCCCGCAATCAGCCAGAGCAAGCGGGCGGTTTCTGCATCAACACTGACATGCTGACGCAGAAGCGCCGACCCAAAGCTCCACCAGGCTGCACTGACCAGGCCCGACGTCAGCGCGATACCCATCAGCTGGCGCATAGCGCGGCGATACAATCGCTGCTGCCAGTGACGCACTCTGGAGGTGCGTTCCGCCGCTTGATCCTTTAACACGCGCATTACCGGCAGCACACAGAATAGTGATAGCAGGGCAAACAGCAGGCAGGCCGCGCGCCAGCCGCCTGGCAGCATGCTCAGGATCACTACCGTCAGGATAATGCCCGCGCTGGTACCTGCATTAATCAGGGTATTTATGCGCGGCTGACGTGCTGCAGGAATTCTGTGACTGACCACCGCAGCCAGTGCGGGTGAAGCCAGACCAGAACTCAATCCGGCGATAAACAGTCCGGCCGCCAGCATCAGTACTGACGAGGCACTGGCGAGCAGAAGAAGACCTGCTGTTGCACTGAGTGAGGCCAGCAGCGCGGTCACGCGTGTGCCATAGCGATCTGTCAGCGCGGCAGAAGTGAGAATAGTGAAGCAGTAAGCCGCAAAGCTGCATGCCGACAGCAACCCCGCCTGCTGTGGGGTAAACGGGATATCTGACGAGATAGCGGGCAGCATCAATCCCCATGAGAAGCGGGCCATGCCATAAGTCGCGGCGATCAGACTGAAGCCGGTGAGTGCCAGAGCGGTAGTCGATCTCATCCGGTCACGCCGTTTTGACGCAGTAACTGACGGGCGACCTGAGCCGCCTGTCGGGCTGCGGCGGGACCGGTGAGCAGCGCCGTGGTAATCGCACCTTCGAAGAGAATCCAGATGGCATCACTCAGTTGCCGATCTTCAGCACCGTACAGATGCGTCACACACTGTGTTATGTAGTGGCGCATTGTGGCACGGAAGGCCAGTGCCTGAGCGGCCAGCTCACTGTCACGCTCAGCGTATTCCCCCCAGGCTTTCAGGAAAAAGCAGCCGTGGGCACCGTTCGCCTTTGTCCAGTCGCCCAGCACCACAAACAGCTGCTCTATCGCCTCTGGCTGTTGCGGTGGCAGCAATTCAGCCATAAAACGCTGCTCGCGCGCACTCAGCACGGCAGAGGTCAGTGCTTCGCGTGAAGCGAAATGATGATAAAGCGTACGCGTAGAGACGCCGGCTTCCCGACAGAGTTGATCGGTGCTGGTGGCGTGAAAGCCATGTGTGTAGAAGAGCCGCTCGGCAGCCTGAATGATAATGATATCGTTTCTCTTTTTCATTACTCAAAAGTAAACCGATCGTTTTACTTTTTCAAGCCCATTCCTATTCTTTGCACACGGCGGTATTGATAAATCCCCGACGGCGGGCACACTGGCGCTTCGCTTAAAGGGGCACTGGAGGCTGCTTTTTTTCTTTTTCAGTCTCTGTTTACCAATACTCATACTTACCCCGGCGGGGGTTAACTTTGTTAGTTGTGACTCTAATCATAACGGTGGGTACTTACAGGGAATGCTTGCCGGTTTAATCATTAGCCTGTTGTTTTTAATGCATTATTTTAAGTTTTGCTGATTTATTGATGCATTAGCATTACAAATACAATCGGGGGTGTAAAACGGGTAGGTATGTTTCAGTGCGTCGAATGCCTGAAGCGATGCAAACGGCAAAAAAGGGCATATTCTCAAAGTCAGTTTGAGTTACGCAATAAAGTGGTTTTAGGGATAATTCTCAGTTAGTTTAATAACACTTCAGATTACAACAAAAACCTCTTACGAATTTTGGTTCGTTTTTTAAGATACATACAGCAACTATCAGGATGACTACCATGCTCAAAGCCAGCTATTATTATCTGTGCCCGCGCCCCATGGGTGGATGGATTTTACACAAAGAAGGTTGCGTTAATCTGTCAAAGAACGACAAACGCATTTTTATTGGTTCACTTTATACCCGGCAGCAGGCGCTGGCCGTGGCAAAAGTTCATCACGCAAATGCCATGCTCTGTAATGCCTGCCTGAGCACGTTTATTTGCCCGACCAGTAGCAGTACGGCCATTAAAACGACGCGTGCGGCAACGCCAACCCGCCATACGCCAAGACATTAATGTATTCACATTAATTTGCTGTATAAAAAAGAGAATAAAGCGAATTAATCAGGCCAGGTGCTCAGAATAAACAGGCAGCGTAATAACGCTGCCCTGATATTTATGCCTGCTTAGGCTGACCATTTGATGCGGTAATTCCGCCATCGACCGGCAAATTAACACCTGTAATATAACTGGCTTCTTCGCTGGCAATAAACAGAATAGCATGGGCGATATCATCGGCTTTCCCGGCGCGCTGCAGCGGAATACGATCGTAAAAGCGTTCCATCAACTCCTGGTCCTGACTGGCATCTTCAGTCAGATCGGTTAAGGTAAAGCCAGGACAGATTGCATTGACCCTTACGCCATCTGCACCGTAGTCCATAGCCAGCGCACGGGTGAAGTTTGTAATCGCCCCTTTTGCTGCGTTATAGATGCTCATGCCCCAGTCGCCGCCTAAGCCGGAAACGGAAGAGATGTTGACCACGTTGCCTTTGCTTTTTAGCAGGGCAGGCATGAAATAGTGAACACCATGGAAAACGCCATCAAGGTCGGTTTTCATCAGGGTTTTCCATGCGTCGAGTCCGACTTCATGAACGCGGCCCTGCACGATAACGCCTGCATTATTGACCAGCACGTCAACACGGCCATATTTCTTCAGCACGGTTTCTGACAGCTGTTTAACCTGTTCGGCTTCTGAGACGTCGCATGCTGCCACCAGGTGGTCACCCGGTGTCATCCCAGCCAGCGTCTCTTCCAGTTTCTGTGCGGTACGTCCCACCAGCACCACTGACGCCCCTTCTTCAGCGAAGCGCTTCGCGGTGGCTTCGCCAATGCCGGACCCGGCACCTGTCACAACCACAACTTTCTGCGTAAATCTGGACATTATGCCTCCTTATCAGCATCAATTCTTACTATTAACAACCGGTTAAGCCTGGCACCCATTGGCAGAAACACAAGCGCAGCGCGAAATGCGCTGCGCCAGATGACTGCTTTTTAACCGGAGTTAACGGCTAGGGACGTCTGAACAGGGCGAAACTGCGTCCTTCCAGTTCGAAATCCTTCTCTTTGGTGATCACCAGACCGCGCTTCGCGGTGTCGCTGGTGGTCAGCTCCAGCACCCAGCCGCCTTCACCGAACTGCGGAATGCGGAACGGCACATTGCCTTCAAACGGGTTAAGCAGCATCAGTACATCATGCCAGATGCCTTCCTCGGTCTGCAGATCCGGCCGGCCGATATAAACCCCCAGCGTTGAGCCTTCATCCCACTGCTCAGACTGCTGGAAGCCGCCACCGGCGTTAAACCATTTGATGTCCATACCGTCGCGCCAGTTTTCGCGGCGCAGCAACGGCTGTTGAGCACGCAGTGTCAGGATCTGACGGGTGAACTCGCGCAGCGCCTCAGCGGACTCAGGCAGGTTATCCCAGTGTACCCAGGAGATTTCGCTGTCCTGACAGTAGCCGTTGTTGTTGCCCATCTGGCTGCGACCAAACTCGTCGCCTGCCAGCAGCATCGGCGTGCCGTGAGAGAAGATCAGCGTAGCAAGGAAGTTACGTTTCTGACGCTCACGCACCGCGTTAATGCCTTCGTCATCGGTCGGGCCTTCAACGCCGTAGTTGTATGAGCGGTTGTCGTTGTGACCGTCGTTATTATCTTCGCCATTCTCATCGTTATGTTTGTCGTTGTACGACACCAGATCGTTAAGGGTGAAGCCATCGTGTGCGGTAATGAAATTGACGCTGGCCCACGGACGACGTCCGTGCTGATCGTAAAGGTCGCCAGACCCCAGCAGGCGGGCGGCAAAGTCGGTAGAGACGTTGTTGCCTTTCCAGTAATCACGCACGGTATCGCGGTACTGATCGTTCCATTCTGCCCAGCCAGGCGGGAAGCTGCCCACCTGATAGCCGCCCGGACCGATATCCCAGGGTTCGCCAATCAGCTTTTTCTGCGACAGGATTGGGTCCTGCATTATGGCATCGAAGAAGCCGCCGCGCGGGTCGAATCCATCGGGCTCACGACCGAGAATGGTGCCGAGGTCGAAACGGAAACCGTCGATATGCATCGACTCTGACCAGTAACGCAGCGAGTCGAGCACCATCTGCAGCACGCGCGGATGTGAGGTGTTGACGGTATTGCCGGTGCCGGTGTCGTTGATGTAGTAACGATGCTGGTCTGGCATCGTACGGTAATAGGAGAAGTTATCGATGCCCTTAAACGACAGCGTCGGGCCCAGCTCATTGCCTTCGGCGGTGTGGTTGTAGACCACGTCGAGGATCACTTCGATACCGGCATCATGGAAGGCGCGCACCATGTCACGGAAGCCCTGAATACCGCGCGGCCCGAAATAGCGGGTCGCGGGCGCAAAGAAGCCCAGCGTGTTGTAACCCCAGAAGTTTTTCAGCCCTTTATCCAGCAGATGCTGATCATCCGGGAACCAGTGCACCGGCAGCAGTTCAACCGAGGTAATGCCCAGACTTTTGATATAGTCGACGGTCGATTTGTGGCTCATGCCGTCAAAGGTGCCGCGCATTTCCGGCGGCAGCGCGGTATTGAGCTGCGTGAAGCCTTTGACGTGGGTTTCATAGATGACGGTTTTCGGCCATGGCACGTTCGGGCGGTTTTGATCGTGCCAGTCGAATTCATTAGGATCGATAACCCGGCACTTTGGTGTAAACGGTGCGCTGTCGCGGGTGTCGAACGTCAGATCTTTATCGTCGTGGTAGAGATCGTACGCGAAGTGTGCCTCGTTCCAGGCGATATCACCCGCCAGTTCACGCGCGTACGGGTCGAGCAGTAACTTGTTCGGGTTAAAGCGATGACCATTTTCCGGATCATAAGGGCCATAGACGCGATAGCCATAGAGCGCGCCGGGTTTCAGCCCCGGAATGTAGCCGTGCCATACTTCGTGGGTATATTCCGGCAGTTCCAGCCGGGCAATTTCCGTTTTACCGCTGGGATCGTACAGACAGAGTTCAACCCGCTCGGCGTGGGCGCTGAACAGGGCGAAGTTCACGCCCTGACCATCAAAGTTTGCCCCCAGTAAATGGCTGTAACCCGCCGTAATTTCAAAACGCTGACTGTTTGACATTTATGCCTCGTTATTCAATGAACAGATTGACGCGTATAAAACTTCGGTGCCGGTTTTCATTTTGCGACCAGCACAGCGCACCACTGTGCCGCCAGCTCTGTAAGCGGCAGCGGGTCGCCTGCATCAAGCGTTTTACCGCTCAGGACATCCTGATACTCACGCTGGCCCAGTGCCGCAGGCAGGGCGATGACCGTATCAGCCCAGCGCGCGGCGGGTGGCTGATCGAGATTCTCTGGCAGCGCGTTAAACACCCGGCGTGACACAATTACAATCACCGCCTGATCCTGAAGCGTGCGGGCAAAAGCCAGCACCTTATCCTGCTGCTCGCCCTCCGCCGACAGCGCCAGATAATCGCCGCGACGGAACAGCTCAGGCTGCTGCTGACGCAGCGCCAGCAGCTTCACAATCGCCTGTTGATTGACCTGACCACGCAGCCAGTGCGCTTCACTGCCGTCGTGCTGTGGCGCGGTAAGCATCGCCGCCAGGGCGTCGAAATCGGGCTCGCGGCGGTTATCGGGATCGACCAGGCTGAAGTCCAGCGCCTCGCTGCCCTGGTAAATATCGGGTACGCCAGGTGCGGTAAGTTTCACCACGGTCTGGGTCAGACTGTTAACCAGTCCGGCACGCATAAAGGGTTGAAGTGACTGGCAGAAGTCACTGAGGAATGCGCTGTTAGCGGGCGCGAGCAGGTGACGGGCATAGCCCAGCACCGCCTCTTCATAGGCGTCGTTGTTGTCGGCCCAGTCAGTGCGGAGTTTGGCTTCGCGCAGTGCTTTCTCCACATAGACCACAAAGCGGGCTTCCAGCGCCGCCAGGCCGTCAGCATCCTGCGGCTGAAGCGTCGTAGGCCAGACCCCGGCCAGTGCTTCATACAGCATCCACTCGACGGCCGGCTCCGGTGCCGGACCATCTTTCAGGCGAACGACATGATCCTGATTCATCTCCCGCCAGCGGCTGACGCACTCCGCCCAGCGCTGCGGCGCTTCGGTCAGCGTATAGAGACGCGCACGGGCATCTTCACCGCGCTTGGTATCGTGCGTTGAGGTGCCTGACAGCGCATCGGGTTGATGTTCGCGCCGCGCCTGCATCTCGGCATGAAACTGATCCAGCGAGAAGTGACGTGCCAGCGGTTCAGCGCCGACTTCATTCAGCGCCAGCGCCATATGCTGACGGAAGAAGAGGGTGTCCTCGACTGATTTCGCCATCAGCGGCCCGGTCAGCTGCTGGAAGCGGGTGCGGAACTGCGTGGCATCGTCGCGAGCAGCGTCGGCAACGTCAGCGCGCAGAATACGCGTCAGGAAGTCGAGCGCCTGGGTGTCTGGCGCGTGGTCGCTGGCTTTGACCTCGCTGACCACCTGTTGCAGCAGCGCAGTGTCGGCGGATGTCAGGCCTTCTGGCGTGCCGTAGGTGCGATAAACCGGGAAGGCAACCAGCAGCTCACGCAGCGCATTTTTCAGTTCCGCCTCCGGCTGTGGTTCGCCCTCTGCACCGGCAATCTTCAGTGCCAGTTGTTGTAACCGGTTAAATTCACCGGCGAAGTTGCGGTTCGCCATCAGCAGTTTGGCAGCACGCAGCTCCGCTTTCATATCGACGGTTTTGCCGATAACGGCCTGATACGCCTTGCGCAGGCCGCTCAGGCGGTCGCTGTCGACCAGCAGATTGGCGAGAGCAGCCATAAACTCATACCCGGTGGTGCCGGAAACCGGCCACTCGTCAGGCAGCTGTTCATTGTCGCCGAGGATTTTCTCCACGGTAAGATAGCAGTCGGGACCGGCAGCCTGGCGTAACTGCTCCAGATAGCCGCGCGGGTCGGCCAGACCATCCACGTGGTCAACGCGCAATCCCTGCACCGCGCCGCTGTGGACCAGTTCGAGGATCAGCTGATGTGCGGCATCAAAGACCGTTTTATCTTCCACACGCACGCCCACCAGACCGGTCACTTCGAAGAAGCGACGGTAGGAGAGATCGTTGGGCGCATCGCGCCAGGAGATCAGGCGCCACGGCTGCTGGTCATGCAGTTCAGCAATCTGTGCAGCATCACGCAGGGCCAGTACGGCCTCTTCCCGATCCTGCCAGGTTTCCGGCTTCAGCGGATAGAAATTATCGAAGTAGGCCAGCGCCGGTTTGCCGGTTTGCGGATCGCGCTGCACACTGATCTCACCTTTTTCCAGCACAGCCTCAAAAGTGTCACCGAGGAACGGCAGCGTCAGGCGGCGCGACCAGTCGATGTCGAAATAACGGGCATAGCGACTCTGTTCGCCATGCTCAATAACGTCGCGCCACCAGGTGTTCTCCAGCGAGGCGGCCATATGGTTAGGGACGATATCGAGAATCAGCCCCAGACCGGCGGCTTTCAGCGCGGCAGCCATGCGATCAAAGCCTTCACGGCCGCCAATCGACGGCTCGATCTGGTTAACGTCGGTCACGTCATAGCCGTGAGTCGACTCTGCGGTCGCGCTGAAGATCGGCGACGCATAGAGATGGCTGATACCCAGCTGTTTCAGGTAGGGCACCAGCGCCGCCGCACGGTCAAAGGTCATGCCGTTGCGGAACTGAATGCGGTACGTTGCGGTTGGAATATTCATTCTGCTTCTCTCTTTTCCAGACGCACGACAATCGCGTTGGGAATCAGTTCGGTGGCGGTCTGCGGCCAGGCAAACAGGGTTTCGCCCGGCAAATCCGGGATCGGCTGCGTGCTGTCGCCGACGTTCAGCGCCAGTGACAGTGTGCCCAGCGGGAAGTCCCAGCGTACTGCCAGGAAACCTTCTGACGTTTCCACCATCTGACCGGCATCACCCCCGGCCGTCTGCAGCAGTGGCACGATATGTTCCTGACGCAGCGCCAGCAGATGACGCGTCAGCGCCAGCCACTGCTGACCCTCCGGCGTTTCTGTGCGCGGCCAGTTAAGCTTCGACTGTTCAAAGGTGGTGACATCATTGGGATCCGGCACCGTTTCGCCGTGACCGGCATGGCCTTCAAACTCGCGGGCACGGCCTTCGCGCACCGCTTTGGCCAGATCACCGTGGAAATCGGTAAAGAACAGGAAAGGCCGGGTTTCACCATACTCTTCACCCATAAACAGCAGCGGGATGTGCGGCGAGACCAGTAACATGGCCAGCAGCACCTGCGTCCGCTCTGCACCTGCCAGCGAGACCAGCCTTTCGCCCTGTGCACGGTTACCCGTCTGATCATGGTTCTGGATAAAGTCGACAAAGGCGACAGGCGGCTGACCGCTGCTTTTCACGCCGCGTGGCTCGCCCGACTGCGGTGAAACCTCGCCCTGATAGACAAAGCCTTCGGCCAGCGCCCGCGCGACACGCTGTTCCGGCTGGTCGGCGAAATCCTGGTAATAAGCGTGCGTTTCACCGGTTGCCAGCACATGCACGGCGTTATGGAAGTCATCGTTCCATTCGCCGGTGAACAGCGGCGCTTCTCCGTTTTCATCACGCGGATGCAGGAAGGTAACGTTACGGCAGTCTTCGGTAGTGAGATGAACAGGGCGGTCGGTAATAGTGGCGCGGATGCGCTCAGCAATCTCAATCAGCACATGTTTTTCGCTCGGGTCATCAATCTGATCGATGGCGTCAAAGCGCAGGCCATCCAGATTAAACTCCTGCAGCCAGTAGAGCGGCGCTTCCACGATATAGCGGCGTACCGCATCCACGTCATAGGCGATACCCGCGCCCCACGGCGTCTGGCGCTCTTTGTGGAAGAAGTCTGGCGCGAGCAGCGGCAGATAGTTACCTTCCGGGCCGAAGTGGTTCAACACGATATCCAGCACAACAGACAGACCATGGCCGTGCGCCGCATCGATAAAGGCTTTGAAATCATCGGGCGAACCGTAGGCAGCATGGGGTGCATAGAGCAGCACGCCATCGTAGCCCCAGCCGCGATTACCGCCAAACTGCGACACCGGCAGCACTTCAATCATGGTGATGCCGGTTTCAGCCAGCATCGGCAGTTTTTCAATTGCCGCCCGGAAGGTGCCTTCAGGCGTAAAGGTGCCGATGTGCAGTTCATACACTACCGACTCCTGCCACGGACGGCCCTTCCAGCCTGTGTTTTGCCACTGATACGCATCAGGATCGATCACCAGCGACGGGCCGTTAACTTCCGCTTTCTGAGCGCGGGCGGCGGGATCGGGCACGGTCGTGCCATCCGCCAGCACAAAATCATATTCGGCATTCGCTGCCACACCCGCGACCTGGGTTTCAAACCAGCCATCTGCCTGCGGTGTCATTTCAATGTCTTTGCCGGAGAGACGCAGCGTCACGCGTTGCTGACCGGTTGCCCAGAGGCGGAAACGCACCTCATCAATGGCAACCCGTTCAGCGCCCCAACTTTTAAAAAAAGATTTGGATTCCATTCAGTTGCCTCATTTAGCCTGGAAATACGCGATGGCGACCACCGCGTGAAAAGGATGTCGATGACGTAAGCGTCAGAAATCATAAACCGTGCAGCGAGACCAGGATGCCAGGTGGGCTGGCGCGTCTCTTCAGCCAGAACGCAGGACTGATGTTCAGCGTTATGCGGCGGGAAGGGGGAGTGAGACCGCTTCCACGCGGCATACAGAAAGTAATCATAGACTAAGATGTTGCAATCGCAGGGCGGCGAGGTGTCTGGTGGCATTAATTTGCGTTAATTACCCTGAATCGGCCTCTGCCTGGGGAAAGGAGACGGCGCAGGCGCAGAAAACCCTGCCGGATAGCGCGGATTCGCTATAAGCTTAAGCGCGATCGCGCAGGTCGTACTGGATGACCTGCGGCGCTGAACACTTCAAAAGGATGTTACGTGAGGAAACGCGTTCTGTTAGCCACGCTCTTACTGCTCGCCGCCTGTTCTAATCGGGTCGGACATCGGCTGGACAACAGTAATCTGCAGCACATTCATGCCGGTCAGACCACCAAAGCTCAGTTGATTGCGCTGTTTGGTCAGCCTGACAGTGAAACGCCTTACCCGGACGGGCAGCGGCTGCTGAAATGGACCTACAGCGAGGCGCGCACCCTGAACACCACCGAGGGGCAGACGCTGACCGTGCAGATGAAAAATGACAAAGTGCTGAACTATGCGCTCAGCAAGAGCTAAGGCTTAGCAACGTTTACTACGGCGGTGGCAGGAGATTGCCACCGCGCATCATCGGTTACTGTATGCCGCTCTGCTGCGCATCCCGGCTCTCGGGCCGTGGCTGAGCCAGTCGGGCGAAATCGGAACCTGCCGGATGCTGGTAGATCTGCAGTTCAAACACGCGGGCTATTGCATAGATATACTCAAAAATCGCCGCCTGAGTATTTTCATAATCCGCCCAGAAAATCGATGAGGTGAAGCAGTAGATCTCCACCGGCAGCCCATCCGGCGACGGCTTCAGCGGCCGCACCACGATATACATCTCTTTCATAATGTCATCGCGTTGGGCCAGCCAGGCAGACAGGTATTTACGGAACACCATCAGATTAGTAATGCCGTTCTCCATAAACCAGCGTTCGCCGACGGCATTGATATCGCGTCCATCCAGCAGCTCAGTGATCGTTTCACCTGCAAGGCGGATCTGGCTCATCGATTGCAGCATCTCCTGATTCACAAAAGTGATCGACTTCTGATCCAGATGAAAGCTGCGCATGATGCGGCGCGCACCCGACGAGAACATCGCCTGCCAGTTGGTGTAGGTTTCGGTCAGGAAGTTCTTGGTCGGAATACGTGAAATAGTGTTATCCCAGTTGCGGATGGTGATGGTATGCAGCGCAATGTCGATCACTTCGCCGCTGATGTTTCTGTCCGGCATCTCAATCCAGTCGCCCAGTTGCAGCACATCGTTGGAGGAGAGCTGAATGTTCGCCACCAGCGACAGCAGCGTATGCTGGAAGATCAGCATCAGCACCGCGGCAACCGCACCCAGCGAGGAGATAATAATGGCAGGTGACTTATTGGACATAATCGCCAGAATCATGATTGCGGCGATGATATGCACCAGGATTTTGCCAATCTGGATATAGCCCTTGATCGAGTGATTCTTGCGCTTGGATTTGCGCGTATAGGAGTTGTTAACAATCTCCAGCACTTCGTTGAAAAAGATCGACAGATAGACAAAAAACAGGATGCCGCAGATGGTCTGAATCGCCACTTTCAGGTTTTCAGGCAGGCCTGGCATAAATTGCAGAAAGTTGTAGACCACAATCACTGGCACAAAATTTGACAGCTTCTGAGAGAGGCGAATGTCCTTATCCAGTGGCACACCCTTTTTATGGCTGCTGAAAAAGACCTTCCTGATCACTTTGACGATGAAGAATTTGCAGATCAGGTGAGTGACCAGCCCGGCCACGATCAGCAGCAACAGGCTAAAGCTGATCGACAGCACTCTGTTTCCCTCTATAAAACTCATCAGACTCTGAATGTAATGCATGTTAACCACGTGCGAAAAAGTAAGGGGCGAATTCAACCACAGCACAGGGTCGGTTGTTAAGCGTCAAATGCGTTCAGGCAGAGCCGCAACTTTATTATGTCCTGAGCGGCGCGCTGGCTGCGCCCGGCAGGTGGCGTCTTGTTAACTTCTTGGTTCGCAGACTCAGATAAATCTCAAGCCAGCCGATAACCACTCTAACTTCTCTGATATGAGCCTGCAGACATGCTTAAAAATCTTAAAATAACCCACGGTATTCTGGCGGTGCTTGCCGTCTTTATTACGTTACTGACCCTGACCGGATTTCTGTTTTACAACGGCGTCTCAAACGCCGACAAAAACTTCGTGGCAGCAGAACAGCTGACACTGCAGCAGCAGCACCTGAGCGATGCGGTGAAAACGCTGATTAAAACCCGCGTGACCATCAACCGCGTCGCTATCCGTTTCCTGAAAAACCAGCAGGATCCTAAATCACTGGCCGCCATCGCCACGCTGCTGGAGCAGGCGGGCCAGTCTGCGGACAGAGCCGATGCCGACTTTAAAGCCTGGCAGGCGATGCCGCGCAAAGAGGGGCAGAGCGAAGCGCAGTCGGCGCAGGTTCAGACCGCCTATCAGCAGATGCATGAGACTATGCTGGCCTCAATTACCTTTTTAAAGCAGGGTAATTACGCGGCCTACGGCAACCTCGAAGCACAGGCGGCGCAGGACCAGCTCGACAGTGCCTATGAGGCCTGGCGTGCGGTGAACATCCAGCTGATGAAGGATACCTCAGAACATAACCAGCGTAGTCTGACAGATGCGCTCTGGGCGCTGCTGACGATTGGCCTGATCACTGGCGTGATTGGCGTGGCGGTCTGGATGGGACTGCAAAAATTGCTGATTAGTCCGCTGGCCAGGCTGACAGGTCATATGCGCACCATTTCGGCAGGTGATTTAACCTCTGATATTCAGCACGAAGGCCGCAATGAGATGGGCCTGCTGATTCAGGAACTGCAACAGATGCGCGATGCGCTGGTGGTGACCATTACTTCGGTCGATGATGCGACCCGTTCTATTTTTACCGGTGCAGCGGAAATTTCCGCTGGCAGCATCGATCTCTCTTCCCGTACTGAACAGCAGGCTGCCGCACTGGAACAGACCGCCGCCAGCATGGAGCAGCTCACCTCAACGGTGAAGCTCAACGCAGACAATGCGCAGCAGGCGACAACGGTGTCGAAAGAGGCGTCAGCCACCGCCCTGCAGGGCGGCGAAACCGTTGCCCGCGTTATCGCCAACATGGATCAGATCAGCGAAAGCTCGAATCAGATCGCCGGTATTATCGCCATTATCGACAGCATCGCCTTCCAGACCAATATTCTGGCGCTGAACGCCGCGGTTGAAGCCGCGCGTGCCGGTGAGCAGGGGCGTGGATTTGCCGTTGTCGCAGGTGAAGTACGCTCGCTGGCCGGACGCAGCGCCAGTGCCGCGCAGGAGATTCGTGGATTGATTGACCGTTCAGTGGAGCGCATTAAAACCGGTGCCGGTCACGCTTCCCAGGCGGGTATCGCCATGGAGAGCATCGTGAAGTCGGTGAGCCGGGTGACGCAGCTGATCGAAGAGATCGCTGCCTCCTCGACTGAACAGACCCGTGGCATTGAGCAGGTCTGCATTGCGGTTTCTGAGATGGATGGTGTGACGCAGCAGAACGCCGCGCTGGTGGAGGAGTCTGCGACTGCTGCTGCCTCACTGGAAGAGCAGGCGAGCTACCTGCGTAAAACGGTATCGGTCTTTAAAACCGGCAGCCTGCACGCCGCGTTCTCCGCCGCACCGGTTGCGAAGGTGGTTGCCGTGCCCAAACGCCAGCCTGTCGCGGTGACAGACAATGAGAACTGGCAGACTTTCTGATAACGGAATATCTGACGGATCACTGCGCACGCGGCCGTGCTACAGTTTCAGCATAAAAAAACCGCCCCCAGGGGCGGTTTTTTATTCACTTAACGCATCAGGCAGGAACGGACTGTGCCTTCTGGCTGCGTGACCAAACGCGGTGCGCCTTCATTGCCTGCGTAAAATCAGACATCAGTGCGTCCTCCGCCGAGTCGCCCTGCACAATGCCTTCTTCCTGCTCGGCATCTTCCAGACCGAACTGCGCTTTAAAGCGACGCGCGTCGCCCACCAGACCAATCACCTTGAGGTGCTTGTAGGCTTCCAGCAGGAAGTAGCGGGCATCGCCGCTTAACAGCAGGGCATCAATATTACCATTCGGCACCATCACCGCATCAAAAGTCAGAGACGGCAGGCCGGCGAAGGTGGCATCGATCGGCAGCACAGAACCGTCATCCGCGCGCACCTGGCCCATATGCGGCGCCAGCAGTTTTGTGTGCACACCTTCCGCTTTCAGCGCCTGTAAAATCGCCAGCACATCCGCTGCTTTCACACCATCGCTCAGCAGCAGCGCCACCTGACGGCCTTTAATCTCACCATCCGGGATAGCGTAGAGGCTCAGGCTGTCATCTTTCGTCAGGCCATTCACCGTCGCAGGAGGCTGGATATTGCGCTGCTCATCGGTCAGGGCGAGGCCCAGATTATCCGCTACGCCCTGTGCCAGTTTAGTATCGATGCGTGCCAGAAGATCCACCACGCGCTCACGGATGTAGGCACGGCCCACTTTACTCAGTTCAAATGAGTAGGCACCAATGATGTGCTGCTGTTCAACTTCCGTCTGGCTGTTCCAGAACAGGCGCGGCTGGGAATAATATTCACCGAATGACGGGCTGCGCTCGCGCACTTTGTGGCCCTCAACCCGCTCCTGATAGCTCTCGAAACCGCCGCCTTTCGCAGCCGGTGGCGTTTCGCGCGGCCAGTTGTCGTTGATCGAGTTCGGCTCGTAGTTCGCCGGGTTGGTGTCGATGTCCTGACGATGCATGCCCTGACGCTGGAAGTTATGGTACGGGCAGGTCGGACGGTTAATCGGGATCTCATGGAAGTTCGGTCCGCCCAGACGACTGATCTGCGTGTCGGTATAGGAGAACAGACGGCCCTGCAGCAGTGGATCGTTGGAGAAGTCCAGGCCCGGCACGATATGGCCAGGGTGGAACGCCACCTGCTCGGTTTCCGCAAAGAAGTTATCCGGGTTACGGTTCAGCACCATCTTGCCGACAATTTCCACCGGCACCAGCGCTTCCGGGATCAGCTTGGTGGCATCCAGAATATCGAAGTCGAATTTGAATTCATCCTCTTCCGGGATCAGCTGCAGACCCAGTTCATATTCCGGGAAATCACCAGCTTCAATCGCTTCCCACAGATCGCGGCGATGGAAGTCGGGATCGCGACCGGTCAGTTTCTGCGACTCATCCCACAGCAGCGAAGCTTTACCGGCCACCGGCTTCCAGTGGAAGCGGACAAAGGTCGCTTTGCCTTCGGCGTTGATCAGGCGGAAGGTGTGAATGCCAAAACCTTCCATGGTGCGATAGCTGCGCGGAATACCCCGGTCAGACATCGCCCAGATGACGTTGTGCATGGTTTCTGGCTGCAGAGAGACGTAATCCCAGAAGGTGTCATGGGCACTCTGACCCTGCGGGATTTCATTATGCGGCTCCGGCTTAACGGCGTGCACAAAGTCAGGGAATTTATGGGCATCCTGAATAAAGAACACCGGCGTGTTGTTACCGACCAGGTCAAAGACACCTTCTTCGGTGTAGAACTTGGCGGCGAAACCGCGGATATCACGTACGGTATCCGCAGAGCCAGCGCCACCCTGAACCGTGGAGAAACGCACGAACACCGGCGTGGTCTGCTCGGGGTCGCTCAGGAACTGCGCTTTGGTCAGATCTTTCAGTGAGCGGTAAGGCTGAAAATAGCCGTGTGCGGCAGAACCACGGGCGTGAACGATACGCTCCGGGATACGTTCATGGTCAAAATGCGTGATTTTCTCACGCAGTATAAAGTCTTCCAGCAGCGTCGGACCTCGCGAACCCGCGAGCAATGAGCTTTGGTCATTGGCGATGCGCGTGCCCTGGTTCGTGGTGAGAGCCTGATGAGTGCCGTTTTTACGGCTGGCTTCAAGCTGGTCAAGTTTGGCGCTGTGTGTCTGCGGCGCTTTCAGGCTGCCCGGGGCGGTGGGCTGTTTGCCTGGCGGGGTCGGTTCGGCTGGGGGCTGATGCGAACCATCTTTCGGTGCCAGCGATCCCAGACCCGGTTCTGATGATTCCGGACCAGTGGTGGGGGCGTGTTCGCTCAGTGGTTTCTTCTCTGTTTCTTTCGACATGAATCCATGCTCCAGCTGTTATTTTACTTTCGACGACACTAAATATAGAACAACCTGAACAATACTGAGGGTAAATCGGTCATTTAACCGCTGTCACTGTCCCTTTTTTGTCCGGCAGAATAACCAGGCTTACGTCTGAGTGCCTGTTATCGCTTCGCTTATCCACGCCCTGTGCCGTCTGGCTTAGCGGCGTGTCAGCCCGCACCCGCTATGCTGGCTACCTGCTTTGTAACCCTGTCAGATTCGCCTGCAGCCGGACTGCGTGATATTCCGTGAGAGGGTGAAAATCTATAAATAAAATTAATAGGGAGAGATGTCATTCCTGATTGAGTATGGAAATGTTATATCATAACATTTAATTTTGTGATTTTGACTGAGGATCAGGCTTTGACGAATCATGCAGGTAAATGGATGGGGATCATGGGCGCGCTGCTCATCAGCCAGCAGGCGCTGGCACATGGCACGCATACACATGGCAAACCGCTATCAGTAATGGAGCAGAAAGCAGCCGAAGGGGTTTTTGCTGACAGCGACGTGAAAGATCGCCCACTCTCTGACTGGGACGGAATCTGGCAGTCAGTTTATCCGCTGCTGCAAAGCGGTGAGCTGGATCCGGTCTGGCAGAAGAAAGCGCAGCAGGACAAGAGCAAAACGGCAGAGGAGATTAAAGCTTATTATCGCAAAGGCTACGCCACCGACGTCGATACTATCGGTATTGAAGACGGGGTAATGGAGTTCCATGTCGGTGATCGGGTCAGCGCCTGCCACTATCGCTATGCAGGCCACAAAATCCTGACCTATACCTCGGGTAAAAAAGGGGTGCGTTACCTGTTTGAGTGTCAGGACGCCAGCAGCAACGCCCCGAAATATGTGCAGTTCAGCGATCATACCATCGGCCCACGCAAGTCTGCTCACTTCCACATCTTTATGGGTAATCAGTCTCAGCAGACGTTGCTGACTGAAATGGACAACTGGCCAACTTATTACCCTTACCAGATGACAAATCCACAGGTCGTGGAAGAGATGCTGCATCATTAAGTGAAGGGCGAAAGACCCGCTGATGACAGCGGGGTTTCTGTGACGCGCTGTCACTGCCTTTATCCCACCCAGGCCGGACGGCGTGAGGCGGGGATGCCGCGCACCACTCGCTGATACGACTCTTCAACCAGTTGCTGAATCAGGCCGGGTGAGAGGCCGTCACCCGGATACACCGTAATCCAGTGACGTTTATTCATATGATAACCGGCGGTGATCGAGGGATAGATCACCCTGTGCAGCTCTGCCTGCTGCGGTTCACACTTCAGGGTGATAATCGGCACGTCCCGCAGTTCCGTCAGCAGTAAAAACACTTTTCCACACACTTTATAAACCTGATGTTCCGGCCCGAAGGGATAGCCTGATTCGGCGGCGGGCAGCCGTTCAGCCACGTCGATAGCGGTGCGCTGGATCTTGTGACCCTGCATAGTGATTCTCCCAGTCATGGTTAACCCCGATCTCTGTGGCCCGCGACTGGCTGGTCGCCAGAGGCCTGTTACACTTCTGATAAGCATAAATCAGGAGCAGACATGAAATTAGGTTTTGCATGTAAGTATCTCAATAGCGACGGTAAACAGTTTTTCCCGTTTCGCGCCACCACCCGTAAACGATTTCTGAGTTTACCTCAGGCTGAACGTCATCAGCTGATTCATGAGATTACCGTTACTAACCTTAATAATCTCTACCTGACACTGGAGCATCTGGCTACGTTACCGGCGCCACTCAGAATGATGCGTATCGGCAGCGACCTGCTGCCACTCTATACGGTTCCCGAAGCCACGCCGCTCTTTGCGGAATTTCTGCCTGAGCTTTATCCACTCTTTGCCCGCTGTGGCGAGCTGGCGCGGGCGCATCAAATCCGGCTCTCATTCCATCCCGGACAATATACGGTACTGGCTTCCGATAATCCGGATGTGGTAACGCGCGCACTGGAAGATGTGGAGTATCACGCGCTTTGTGCCTGTCTCATGGGCTACGGTAAGACCTTCCAGGATTTTAAAATCAACATTCATATGAATGGCAGGGCGGGATTCGACGGTTTTAAACGCGCGTTTAATCAGCTCAGCCCGGAAGCCCGGCGGATGCTGACGGTTGAAAATGATGAGATTTCCTGCTCGCTGGATGATGTGCTGCAGGCGGCACCCCTCTGTCCGGTGGTGCTGGATATTCACCATCACTGGGTAAAAGAGAGTGAGTTTATTCAGCCGGATGACGCGCGTGTTGCCAGCGTCATCGACTCATGGCGGGGTGTACGGCCGGTGCTGCACTATTCGATTTCTCAGGAGGGGATTATTCCGCAGGAGGGCTGGCCCGATCAGCAGCAGCTGGGTGTGAGCAAAAGCAAACTGCGGGCGCACTCCGACTACTTCTTTAATCCGACGCTGAATGCGTGGGCACTGTCGTTCCAGGATTTCGATATCATGTGCGAAGTGAAAATGAAGAATCTGGCGCGGGAACCGCTTTATCAGTGGGCCATAGCACAGCAGCTGATGCGTGATCCTCAGACCAAAGGCGCCAGAGAATCGGTGAGCGTTAAATAATGACCCGCCATCTGCGAAGGAAAGGGTAGCCCTCTTAAATGTCGCTGGCTTGATTACTGGCCAGCGTCGCGCAAACTGATGACAGCCCGTCACGCTATCAGGCAGGGCAGGCAATATCAGCAATAAAAAGAGCATGCGGCTCTATTCAGAAGAAATAAAAAAGTCCCTGACAGTAAACTGCACCCCAAAAGTTGGACACCCGGCTGATTAAGGTGCAGTTCAGTGAGCGGTCCTGAGTTTTCCCTCGAATTAATTACGGCTCGCCGATGTCATTTATTATCTCAGCATCCACGATGGCAGAAAGCTTTTCGGCACGCTCAAATCTGAATACTTCTCTCTGGAATAATTCAGCAGCATTCCTGCGCTGAGAGAAGCCACCAACGTCTGTATCCACGACTACAACGATGAGCAAATCAGCCTGCGGGTGCGTGGTCTCTGCCCTGTTGAGTTTTGGTTGCAGCAGAGACAGATAGCATAAAGCAAGGAGCATTGTGCCCTGTTATTTTTCTGTTAAATATCAGTAGCAGCTTAAGGATATCGGTAAATTTATTATGGCATTACAAGGAAAGATGATTCTGAACGGTGCGGATTATGCACCATTCAATCTATATGGCGTTGGCGTTTTTATGGCCTTCTCTGGCAGCGGTATTTATCGAAATAAAAGTGCATGTGGAGCGATTAAAGGTGATGGACCACTACCACCAGGTAAATACTGGATTGTAGAACGCGGCGCTGGCGGCTTCTTTTCAAAAAAAAGGCAAAGATTCAGGATACCTGGAACAAGTACCGACATGGCGCAGCGTTTGGTCGTGATGAATGGTTTGCTCTTTATAAAGACGGCTGGACTATTGAGGATGGTATTTGGATTGATGGTGTATATAGAGGATTGTTCCGTCTGCATCCCGGTACACTTTCAGAAGGTTGCATAACAATTGCGCATAATTCCGATTACGCATTAATTCGAAATGCGCTTTTGAGAACAACACCCATGCAAGTACCTTGCATGAAGTCACTTATGGCGCGTGGTTGGATTGAGGTGGTTGCAGGTGGCACTAACAATACTTGCCCGTAAAGCCACGAAAATCATTTTTTTTATCATGATTATGTTAGTGGTGGGCCGTACGCTCGGCGATCCAGAGAGTTATGTTGATCACGAATTAGCAAAAAAAATAGCTCAACTTATCGGCGGTGACATCAATTCTGAATCACTTTATGACGCTTATTTTTACATCGATTTTTTTACAGTGATCACGACAACTACTGCAATTTACATATTTTCTATGAAGTTAATTAAAAAAATAAGGAGTAAGTGAAAAATGCCAATTCCTCCCTATATGTGGCTTAAAGATGATGGCGGTTCGGAAATTAAAGGTTCCGTAGACGTTCAGGATCGTGAGGGAAGTATAGAAATTATCGGGTTAAGTCACGGTATCAACCTGCCAGTAGACAGTGCGAACGGTAAAATTACCGGAACGCGTCAGCATTCATCCATGATGATTGAGAAAGAAGTAGATAGTTCCACGCCCTATCTTTATAAGGCCGCTGCCACGGGGCAGACGCTGAAGAGCGCAGAAATCCGCTTCTATCACATCAGTGACGCGGGGCAGGAGGTGTGCTACTACACCGTATTTATGGAAAATGTGAAAATCACTGGCGTAAACTGCGGCGTACCGAACGTGAAGCTGGCAGGGAACGACAAAATGAACCATGTTGAAAGCGTCAGTCTTCAGTATGAAAAAATCACCTGGCGTATTGTGGATGGAAACATCCAGTACACCGACGCCTGGAATGAGCGCCCAACCGCCTAAATGAAAGTGGGTGGGATTCTGGCCCATCCACGACATGTGGTGATTTGCGAAGATAGCTTTCATACCTCAACCGGGCGTGTCCAACTTTCGGAGGTCACTTCAGAAGAGGGACTAATTCCATAATGGAAAACATCCGTACCGATTCGCGGTCCCGCTTAACAGGCAGCGGTTTTAGCTTTCGCTGGTGGCCGTTGCACGCTGCAAAACGTGTTCCAGAGCCTGACGGTAAATATCCTGCTTAACTACGTCACGTTCGCTTTCCAGGCGATGAATCAGGCCCAGCACAATGTCTTTATCTGAGACATGGGCTTTTGAATGGGCGAGTTCAGCGTGAACCGCAGCGATAACCTGTTTTTCTGTGGTCATCGCGGCGCCAGAGTTCATAAAATAATCAGAAATCTGAGACTCTGTATTCATTGTTGTTTGCATGTCAGGCCTCATAAAGAATTGGGGAGTGTGCGTCGGTTGATCGCCGGTTGCCGGCTGACGCAAAAAAATTGCATCTGAAGGTGGAAATCCACAACACCTTCAGATGCGGTGCAAAGCACCTCGTTACAAGTGATTTAACATCACGAGATAAAGTTATACAGGAATTTAAAAGTTGTACAAGAAACTTTGACAGAATATTTCATTTTTTTTAGCCTGGTATAAGCCGTGGTGAAGTTCGTTGACTGCGATTTTTTCTTTTAAATCAATAAATACAATAAGTTATGGTTTTTTTGTGTCAGGCGGGGTTTTTCGAGGTGACCGTCTCTGCGTTTTTTACCCGGATCGTCTGGCGGGGTGAAAACGGTTTTTCAGGAGAATTTTAGCAAAAGCTGTACAGCTTTTTACGCCACAAATGGAGAGCAGTGTCAGGATGCGGTGGCAGGCAGCTGCAATCTTGTGCTTCTGACGGCACAGGCTGCATAATTCACTTCCCACGCCTGATGCAGAAAGCTAAGGTGGCCTCTTATTCATCACAAGGAAATGATCATGGTTCACGACTATTTTGCGATTCCGCCTGCGGGCGTGACTCAGGAACAACATAAGCGTTCAGTTGCTGTGGCGGCCGCGCTGTCAGTGGCAAAGGAGTCCGTCAGCGCTTCTACGTCGGCAACCGGCTCAAAAACCTCCTGGGACCTGCAGGCTGTGGCGAATGAAATTGGTAATCTGGCCGATGCGATTCAGGATGCGCTGGAGAGTGACAGCCAGCCTTAATCTCTGACCGCTTCGCCTGAAACGGCTGCTGAAGCAGGCCGATCAGGGAAGGGCAGCGTTCAGGAGCCGATAACGTCGTCGGCAAGCGGACGTTGCCCAACGTTCGGTTATTCCATTGCGGGCGGTTCATATTTAATATATTCACGCAGGGCATCATGGATGGCCTGATTATTACCTTCCTCCAGACCGCGTTCGGCATATTCTTTCGCCAGCGCCGCCAGTACATCGTCAAACTTCCCTTTGTAATTAAGATTATTCAGTGCAATTTGCTGACCGAGTATCGCTTTTAATACTGTCGTCTCAACGGTTAACTGTGCGACTGCCTCTTCCAGATGTTTAATGCGATCGTCGTCTGCCATAACCCCTCCATGCTTTAAAAAGGCAGAATAACCAGCCCGCGCTGAATATTCAAACCTCACCCCATGCCAGAGAGTCGTTGTCGGATTTTCCTTAAGTCAAAATAATCAGCGGATGAATTTATAAGAGGAGTGACTGTAAGTAAAAAGCGAGACTATTACCGCAGTGCGGCGAAAGTGACCTGTTTTCGTTTATTCTCACACCAGCAAGAGAAAAACGGTTAAAAAAAAGTGCATTACCATCAATCTCTTCGCGTAAAAAGGGTCCACGTCACTTGATTAAAAGGGGGATTAGCTATTACTGTATTTATATACAGTAATCTGAAAAAGGAGTGAAATTGTGGAATTCATTAAACCTGCGGACGTCCGCGCCGTCATGTCTTTACCGCTTTATATCGAACGTGTGCCATGTGGATTTCCCTCACCGGCGCAGGATTATGTCGAACAACGTATCGATCTCAATGCGCTCATGGTTCAGCATCCCAGCGCCACCTATTTTGTGCGGGTCAGCGGTGAATCAATGATTGAGGCGGGCATCAATGATGGTGACATGCTGGTCGTCGACAGCTCGCTCACCGCCTCACACGGCGATATCGTGGTCGCTGCCGTCGATGGTGAATTCACCGTTAAACGTCTTCAGCTTCATCCCTGCCTGCAACTGATGCCGATGAACACCAAATTTAAACCGATCGCTATCCAGACCGAAGATGCGCTGGAGGTGTTTGGCGTAGTGACTTTTGTGATTAAAGCGACACATTGATCATGTTCGCGCTGGTCGATGTGAACTGCTTTTATGCGTCGTGCGAAACCGTTTTCCGGCCTGACCTTAAAGGCAAACCTGTAGTCGTGCTGTCGAACAACGACGGCTGTGTGATTGCGCGCAGCGCCGAGGCGAAGAAAGCCGGCATCAAAATGGGCGCGCCCTATTTCAAAATGCGCGAAGCGCTGACTCATCACGATGTACAGGTTTTCAGCTCAAATTATGCGCTTTACGCCGACATGAGCCTTCGGGTGATGACGATTCTGGAAGAGATGGCGCCGTCGGTGGAGATCTACTCGATCGATGAGGCCTTTATGGATCTCACCGGCGTGCAGAACTGTATGGCGCTGGAGACCTTTGGTCACCAGGTCAGAGAGCGGATACGCAAAGAGACCCATCTGACGGTGGGCGTTGGCATTGCACAGACCAAAACGCTGGCCAAACTGGCGAATTTTGCGGCCAAAAAGTGGAGCAAAACCGGCGGCATTGTCGATCTGTCCGATCCCGAACGGCAGAAAAAGCTGCTGGCACTCGTCGATGTGGCTGAGGTCTGGGGTGTCGGTTACCGTATCGGCAAGCGGCTCAACGCCATGGGCATTACGACGGCGAAAGATCTGGCCTGCCAAAGCACCGAGTCTATTCGCAAACAGTTCAGCGTGGTGCTGGAGCGTACCGTCAGAGAGCTGCGTGGTGAATCCTGCCTGGAGCTGGAGTCGGTGATACCGGATAAACAGCAGATCATGTGTTCACGTTCGTTCGGCAGCCGTATTTCCAGCTACGACCAGATGCGCGAAGCCGTCTGCGCCTATGCTGAACGTGCGGCAGAGAAACTACGCCGTGACAATCAATATTGCCGTCAGGTAGGGGTCTTTGTGCGTACCAGCCCCCATGCTACGGATGAACCCTTTTATGGCAATCAGTCTACCGGTCAGTTGCTGATCCCGACGCAGGACACGCGCGACATTGTCGGCGTTGCAATGGCGTGTCTGGATAACATCTGGATTGAGGGGCATCGCTACATGAAAGCGGGCATCGTACTGGGTGATTTTTTCAGCCATGGCGTGGCCCAGCTTGATCTGTTTGACGAACATCAGCCACGCCGCAATAGCGAAGAGCTGATGACGCTGATCGATAAGATTAACAAAAGCGGCAGCGGCAAACTCTGGTTTGCCGGGCAGGGGATCAACAAGGCCTGGGCGATGAAGCGCGAGATGCTGTCACCTGCCTATACCACGCGGGTAACGGATTTGCCGGTGGTTGTGCTGAAGTAGATGCTGGCCCGCCATCATCATGAATATGAGCTTTACGCGGTCGACGGTAACAGCGATATAAAAAACCGACTCTTTTTATATTTTGCTGACAATGAGAACCACGCCAGGCTGTTAATTAAGCCGCTCAGATTATGGCTGACCATAATAAACACACAGCAACGGGCAGATTGCCGCAAAAAAAACGCGTTACTACCTGAGTGAATCATGAGCGGTTTGTCCTGTAACCTGAGCCGGATTGCAGGTCACAACCGGTTACACCCCCTCTGCCATTCAGCGACAGGAACAGACATCTGTCCGAATGTATGCTGCGGGCTGATCGCCGCCAGCTATACTTGTTACCCGAGCCTGGGATAGAATCCCTGTTGATTCTGACAGGAACGCACTTCTTCAGGCCGGTAATTAATGAGCACGACAGCGACAGCGCATAAAAACAAAGAGCGGGGACGGCCCAGGGAGTTCGACATTGAACAGGCTCTGGATCGTGCCATGATCGTTTTCCGGCAAAAAGGCTATCACGCGTCATCAATAGGCGATCTGGGGGAGGCGATGAACCTCTCCGCAGGCAGCATCTATAAAGCGTTTAAAGATAAACGCTCCCTCTTTCTGCTGGTATTCGAACGTTATCTGTTGCTGAGAAATACCGAACTGTGCCGCCGTCTGGCACCCTGTGTCAGCGGACGGGATAAAATCACGGAGTTGTTACAGTTCTACCTGGATTCGGCGCGTGCCATTGAGGGGCGATGCGGCTGTCTGGTTGTGTCCAGCGCCATTGCGATGCAGACGATGGATGAAGACCTTGCGCAGCGCATTGATGATGTCATCAAGCGTAGTCAGCGCTTCCTGGTTTCATTGCTGGAGTTGGGACAACAGGATGGCTCTATCAATCGCACGCTGGACAGTGAAGCGGCAGCCGGTTTAATTCTCTGCATCGCATACGGTATGCGCGTGTCGGGCAAAGTCAGTGATGTGATCCATGAAGAGCAGACGCTGGCGCTGGCATTGAAAATACTGGGATAAGAGTTCTGAGTCGGGATAGCAGCATCCGTAAACAGGCGCTTCTCTGATATACGCTCTCCGGACAGAAAAATTCTTCCGCTTCCTTTCCCCGGGTCTGATTATGTGCCAGGCTTTTACGCTTTATTCTATTGCGTGGAAAATTAAGGCCCGTTTCGTGAAAACTTCAATCTTATTGACACTCGTGGCAGCCATTGGCTGTTCTGTTTTTGCCGCCCGTGGTGGGTTTGAAACCCAGACAGCGAAACATCCTCAGGCACAGCGGGTGACGGAGAGTGGGGAGCCACTGACGCGCTGACCGGGGCGAAGCGTGGGGATGATTAACGACCAAACAGCAAACTGATGAGCGTGCGATAGTGGCGCTCTTCTTCTTCAGTGGACGCTGTTTCGAGGCGAAGCAGGAGTTTGGTACAGATCGACTTACGGTTCACATTCCCGCCGGCATGCAAAATTTCCACGACTACCTGTCCCAGTGTCTCCTGCTGTGAAGGCAGGCTTGCCGCATTGAAATAACGGGCAATATCGTCTGCCGTCCGCGGCAGTCTCTGGTTCGGGTACATGGTGCGTTTCCTGGCTGTTGATGTAAAAACGATCGAATAGCCGCGAAGTTATACGCAAAAAGTGAATCTGTACAGTTATTTCAGCGTGATGATTAATGACATTTTTGGTCAGGATACCGGGGTAGCGCGAGAGCGGCCGTAAAGAGAAGCAAAGGGACAGCAGTATGAAGCGCATGGGAGCCGGAAGGGCGTCCGCTCCCATGAGAAATGAACGACGAAGCCTTATGACTACCGATAATCTTTCAGGGAAACCGGTGCCTGCCCGGTCTCGACCAGCCAGTTCAATTCGGCGCGGTCACGAGGCGAATCTTCAATGAAACCTTTGAGCCAGTGTCGTGCATCAGCAATCTGCTCTACACGTTCATCGCTGCGCTCCTTTTCGGCCATTTCGCCCAACTGACGAATCAGCGATACCAGCGTAATATCCTGTTCTTCAAATGCCAGATTAATTGCTGCTTCACCAAGAATCATATGACCAGTCGTTGTATCGTGATAAATCATTTATAGCCTCCTGATTGATAGCGATATAAATAGTCTAGTTAAAGAGGCGCGGGACTAAAAGGTTACAATTTACAGATGGCATCAGATAATTTTGTTAAAAATAAAGGGAACCTTTATGTCATGGTATAACTTCATGATAGTAAAGAATAAAAAACAACAGATTATTTTTGAAGTGAACAGGTTGAACTATTGTTCTGGTTAAAGAAGCGGACGTTTGCCTGAAATTCAGATAAGTGATGTGGCCTGTGCGCAACAGCATTTTCCAGTCAGTTTTTTACGCCTGTATAAACGATAAATTGCACAGTTCCTTGTAATGCTCTGCAATATTATTGCCATATCGCATCGGATATTTCTGCTTTAAAAAAGCCCGCTCTGAGAGTGGGGCTATATCAGGTAAAAGGCGAAAAACAGGCAAAAATAAAGCCGCTCTTAAGCGGCTTTATTAACGCGAGAACAGCATTGCGATTATTTGTGCGGAACTTCAGAGACGGCTTTAACGTCTGCTTTATTAATCTGCTGCTTCACACCATTGGCATCGGTATAGGCCAGCAGGCCAGCGTCCGATTCAGAAGGCTTGCCATCACTAATAATGGTGCGTCCATCGTTAGTCTGAATCGCATAACTGGTACGGGTGCAGCCAGTTAATACGGTCATACCAATCAATGCGGCGAGAGGTAAAATCAGCGCTTTTTTCATCGTCTTCACCTTATATTAGTTGTCGAGTTCACTCATATTACTGATTTCATTACGATTGATCTGCTCAGTTTTTCCTGTCTGAGCATCACGGTAAGAAACAAGACCGGTATCTGAATCAATTTGCGGTTTGCCGTCAGTCACAATCGTGCGGCCATCGGTCGTCTTAATCGACTGATTCGAGGCGCAACCTGCAAGCGTACCTAAAGAGAGTGCCAGCAGCGCGATGGCTGACAGGGATTTCATTTTCATTTTTCTGCTCCATGAAGTATATCCAGACGTTTACAGCATAGACGGCTTTATAAATTTTGCTGGCTCTGCCGCGCGTCGATGCCTGTTTTTTATACAAAAACAGAGTGTATTGCGTTAATTAACAGGCATGGCGCCGGCGAATAGCATTTATTGCAAATGCATACGACTGTTTATGCATTCAGCTGAGCCCTGACCGCATCGAAATAAAAAACGGAGCAAAAGCGGGAAATAGAGAGCGCAGATAATTCCGTTAATGCGGAATAATCGCATGCAGGATGCCACATCGATGGCTGCACCTGGCGCTATTCACGGGTCCGACGCCTGAATGGCTATCGGACCCGTGAAAAAAGGATCAGAGAATAGAGTCTTCGCCCGCTTTGGCGGCCGCTTTTTCCGCTTTCATGGCGCTGACCGGGTCAGATGCACTCAGCCAGCGGTCAAACTTCTGGTAGGTGTCGATAAAGGTTTTAAAGTAGCTGCTGGCGATGGTGGCATTCTCTTTATGGTTCATAAACGCCACGGCCAGCTTAAATGCATCTTCGTTATCAAATTTCATGTTTGTCTTCCTCGCTTAAGATCTATAGAGCGTAGCCTGATAACACGGCCTGTGCATTCAGACAACCGTCTGAAAAGGCGCAATAATTCAGCCTGGCTGACAGCATCCTCCAGATTGGCGCGGATTCCCACTTACTTCGCGGCAAATCCTTCTTATAATGCCAGCTTCACTCGTGAAGGAGACCCGCTTATGTTGAAAGGATTAACCGTTGTCGCGGTGCTGCTATTGTCAGGCTGTAGCCTGATGCATAAACAGCCGGCATCGCCACAGACCCTGCACTATCGCTGCGGAACAATGCCCCTGACCGTGACGCTGGACGAGGCGCAGGAGCAGGTAAGTTTCATTATGGATGGCAAGCCTTTAACGTTGAAGCAGACCGTCTCCGCCTCCGGCGCGCGCTACAGCGATGACACTTATGTTTTCTGGTCCAAAGGAAACGGCGCATTTATCGAACGTAACGATAAAATTGTCGTGAATGATTGTGAGCTGCAACCTGCCAGCTGACTTTATCTCTGAATAGGCGAGCATTAATGAGCGACAGCGAAACGCTACACACCATTGCCCATCTGCGGCGTGAATATACCCGCGGCGGATTGCGTCGTAAGGATCTGCCGGACAATCCGATCGCGCTGTTTGAACAGTGGCTGAGCCAGGCCTGTGAGGCTAAACTGCCCGATCCGACTGCCATGACCGTGGCCACCGTGGATGAGCAGGGTCAGCCGTGGCAGCGTATCGTGCTGCTGAAACACTTTGATGCGCAGGGCATGGTGTTTTACACCAACCTCGGCAGCCGTAAGGCGTTACAGCTGGCGCACAATCCGCGCATTTGCCTGCATTTCCCGTGGCACTTTCTGGAACGTCAGGTGATGGTGCTGGGCGAAGTGGAAAAACTGTCGCCGCTGGAGGTGCTGAAATATTTCCACAGCCGCCCGCGAGACAGTCAGATTGGTGCCTGGGTGTCGAAGCAGTCGAGCCGGATTTCGGCGCGCGGGATTCTGGAAGGGAAGTTCCTTGAGCTTAAGCAGAAGTTTCAGCAGGGCGAGGTGCCGCTGCCCAGCTTCTGGGGCGGTTACCGGGTGAAATTTCACACAATGGAGTTCTGGCAGGGGGGCGAACATCGTCTGCACGATCGTTTCATCTACCAGCGCGATAATGACGGCTGGAAAATCGACCGTCTGGCTCCCTGAATCTGCACGATTTCTCCCTATCAGCGCTGGCACAGAAAGCGCCAGCGCTTTATGCTATAGCCCTGATTTTTTTCGATTCCGCAAGTCAGCGGAAAGCTGTGTACCAGCATAGGTGCAGTCTGATCAATTTGGAGTCAGTAATGACCAGCAGTAACCTGATACAACAATTGCAGGAGAGGGGCCTTATCGCCCAGGTGACGGATGAAGCCGCGTTAACAGAGAAACTGGCACAGGGGCCAATTTCGCTCTATTGCGGCTTCGACCCCACTGCTGACAGCTTGCATTTGGGTCATCTGGTACCGCTGCTCTGCCTGAAGCGTTTTCAGGATGCCGGCCACAAGCCGGTAGCCCTGGTCGGGGGTGCAACCGGCCTGATTGGCGATCCAAGCTTTAAAGCCGCAGAGCGTAAACTTAATACCAGTGACACCGTCAACGAATGGGTTGAAAAGATCCGCCAGCAGGTGGCGCCATTCCTCGACTTCGATTGCGGCAGCAACAGCGCCATCGCCGCCAACAACTACGACTGGTTTGGCAGCATGAACGTGCTGACCTTCCTGCGTGATATCGGCAAGCACTTCTCTGTTAACCAGATGATTAACAAAGAAGCGGTGAAGCAGCGTCTGAACCGTGACGATCAGGGCATCTCCTTTACCGAGTTCTCCTACAACCTGCTGCAGGGTTATGACTTTGCCTGCCTGAATGAACTGCACGGCGTATCGCTGCAGATCGGCGGCTCCGATCAGTGGGGTAACATCACCTCTGGTATCGATCTGACCCGTCGTCTGCATCAGAACCAGGTCTTTGGCCTGACCGTTCCGCTGATCACCAAGTCTGACGGCACCAAATTCGGTAAAACGGAAGGCGGCGCAGTCTGGCTGGATGCGAAGAAAACCAGTCCATACAAGTTCTATCAGTTCTGGATCAACACCGCGGATGCTGACGTCTATCGTTTCCTGAAGTTCTTCACCTTCCTGAGCATAGAAGAGATCAACGCGCTGGAAGAAGAGGACAAAAACAGCGGTACCGCGCCACGCGCGCAGTATGTGCTGGCTGAGCAGGTCACGCGTCTGGTGCATGGCGAAGCGGGCCTGACGGCGGCGAAACGCATCACTGCCAGCCTCTTCTCCGGTTCTGTAAGCGAAATGACGGAAGCCGATTTTGAGCAACTGGCGCAGGATGGTATGCCAACTATCGCGCTGGGCGCAGACGATGACCTGCAGCAGGCGCTGGTGAAAGCGGAGCTCGTGCCGTCTCGCGGCCAGGCTCGCACCATGATCGGGTCGAATGCCGTCTCACTGAACGGTGAAAAACAGTCCGATGCGGAATACCGCTTCAGCGACAGCGACAAACTGTTTAACCGCTACACGCTGCTGCGTCGCGGTAAGAAACATTACTGCCTGATTAACTGGCAGTAAGATTTAGGGCCGGTTTCCGGCCCTTTTTTATGGCAAGGCAGGACAGGGCAAACAAGTGAAAAATATCTTAGCGATTCAGTCGCACGTTGTATTTGGTCATGCAGGTAACGCGGCAGCTGAATTTCCGATGCGTCGCCTGGGTGCAAACGTCTGGCCGCTGAACACCGTGCAGTTTTCCAACCATACGCAGTATGGCCACTGGACCGGCACGGTCATGCCTGCAACGCATTTAACCGACATCGTTAAAGGCATTGCGGATATTGACCGCCTGAAGACCTGTGACGCGGTGCTGAGCGGCTATCTGGGCTCGGCGGAGCAGGGCGAGCAGATTTTGCAGATTGTTCGTCAGGTCAAAGCGGCTAACCCACAGGCCTGGTATTTCTGCGACCCGGTGATGGGTCATCCGGAAAAAGGCTGCATCGTGGCACCGGGTGTGGCGGAGTTCCACTGCAAGATGGCGATGCCAGCCAGCGACATTATCGCCCCGAACCTGCTTGAGCTGGAGATGCTAAGTGAACGTACAATCACTGACGTCGACGCGGCGGTAGACGCTGCGCGGGCACTGATTGCCCAGGGACCACGTGTGGTGCTGGTGAAGCATCTGGCACGCGCAGGGCGTCGCAGCGACCGTTTTGAGATGCTGCTGGTAACAGCAGAAGACGCGTGGCACATCAGCCGTCCGCTGGTCGATTTCGGTGTCCGTCAGCCCGTCGGCGTGGGCGATCTTACCAGTGGTTTGCTGCTGGTTAATCTGCTGCACGGCAAATCACTGCAGGATGCGCTGGAGCACGTCACTGCAGCGGTGTATGAGGTGATGCTGAAAACTCATGAGATGGGCGAGTATGAGCTGCAGCTGGTGGCGGCACAGGATGCCATTGCCCGTCCGACGCAGCACTTCACGGCAGAAAAGCTGTAACGCATCAGGGCCGGTTAACCGGCCCTGTTCTCTCAGGCTAAGCCTTCCGCTTTAAGCGCCGCCTGCACCGCAGGACGTTCCGCGACACGATCAAACCATGCCCCAAGTGCCGTAAAGCCGGACAAATCCAGCCCCAGCGCTTTTGCCCAGCGCGTCACCACAAACAGATAAGCATCTGCGACGCTGAAATGCATCCCCATCAGCCACTGCCTGTCACGTAATGACTCATCGACATAGCGGAATTTCGCTTCCAGCTGGTTACGGGTCTGCGCTTTCACCTCATCGGAGTATCCTGGGCGAAACAGCGGCCCAAAGCTTTTGTGCAGCTCGCTGCCGATGTAGCTCAGCCACTCCAGGGTGTGATAACGCGTCAGGCTGCCAACCGGCGCCAGAAGATGACGATCGGGTTTGAGGTCTGCCAGATACTGCACAATCGCGGGGCCTTCCGTCAGCACGGTACCATCGCTGAGCTGCAGCGCGGGCACCTGACCTTTAGGGTTGATTTGGCGAAAATCGTCGCCCCGTTCGGTGAGTTTGGTTGCCAGATCAACATTCACCTGCGTAAAGTCCAGCCCGCATTCGCGCATAACAATGTGGGGAGAGAGAGAGCAGGCTCCTGCTTTGCAAAACAGTTTCATGACCATGTACTCCTTGTTGCAATGGGATCACAGCATAGTAAAGACTCAGGGTGGAAATACCAGTGATAAGGATCAGGGATCTGTTAAGGGGGAGATGTGAGCCATAAAAAAAGCCGGGCAGAGCCCGGCTGATTTGTCACGTGGCAGCGATTACGCTTTCACATCGTTTAATCTGGCGTCGCTATCCTGCGCCTGTGTCATGCGGTTCAGCAACGGCGCCGTAATCAGCATCAGCAGAGCAATCACCGCCGTCACGATACCAATCTGCTGGAATACGCGACTGTAGGTTGCCAGCGAAATCAGCGGATCGGTTACGTTTTCAGGCACGGCCATCAGGTTTGCTACTTTACCTGCAATCACAGCTGCACCTGCCGTGGTCAGGAACCAGGAGCCCATAATGAAGCCCATCAGGCGCTGTGGCACCAGCTGCGCGACCATCGCCAGGCCGAGGCCGGAGATCATCAGCTCACCAATACTCTGCAGCGCATAGCTCAGGATCAGCCAGTTTACAGAAACGATGCCTGCATCACTGGCGAACTTTGCACCCACCGGCAGCACCAGGAACGCAGCGGAGCAGAGCACCATACCAAAGGCAAACTTGTGCGGCATGGGCAGTTTATCACCCAGCTTGTTATAGAGCGCCGCCAGCAGCGGACTGGCCAGCATGATCCAGAACGGGTTCAGTGCCTGGAACTGCTCTGGCGCAAACGTAATACCAAGAATGGTGTGTTCAACGTTACGGATAGCGAAGAAGTTGAGCGATGTTGGCATCTGCATATAGAGGACGAAGAACAGAATCGCTTCGACCATCAGCAGGAAGGCCACAATCATCTTACGACGCGCCGCGCCGTGCAGCGCAAAGGCTTCTTTGGCAAACACCAGCAAAATACCCAGCGCAATCACCGCCAGCACCAGTCGTGCGATAACCTGATGATGCAGCATCCAGTTGGCCAGCGCGATCAGCACAACGACGCCCACAAGAGTCATCAGCAGTTTACCGACCTGCAACGGCGCAAAGTCTGGCTTAGAGCCGTAATCCTTGACCATATGTTTACAGAACAGGAAGTTAAACAGGGTAATAACCAGGCCAATGACGCACAGTGAAAAGGCGACGCTGTAGCCATATTTCGCGGCTAACCACGGTGTCAGCATCATCGAAAACAGGGAACCGATGTTGATCGACATATAGAACATGGTGAACGCACCGTCGAGACGCGGATCATCTTTGTCGTAACAGGTCGAGAGCAGCGAAGAGGGGTTTGCCTTGAACAGGCCGCTACCGACCGCGATGGTCGCCATGCCAATATAGACAATGCTGACGTTATGACCGGAGAACGCTACCAGCGCATAACCCAATGCCAGCACCAGCACGCCCAACACGATGACGCGTTTGGTGCCCAGCACTTTATCACCGAGCCAGCCGCCAATCGCGACCAGCCCATAAACCAGCGCACTGAATGAAGAGAACAGGGTAATGGAGTCTGATTCAGACAATCCCAGTTGCTTCACCAGGTAAACCGCCATAATGGCCTGCAGGCCATAGAATCCAAAACGTTCCCATAATTCGATCGAGAAGATTAAATAGAACGCCTTCGGCTGTTTAAACGCATTGAGACTGACAGCCTCATCAGTGTGTTTGTTTGCAGTTGACACATGTACCTCAGTTTTTTCATACCCTGTTTCGGGACAGGAATTAAGTCCGCGTCATGTGAGTTTTCCATGCGCAAGATTGTTATTAGAAGGGAAAAGCGGCGACTAATTTGGCTGATTACGGGCGTCAGGGCAAGAATTTTCTGGCAACCCGTTGAATCCAGGAATGTTGGGTTAAAAAACTTATAACAAATCGTTAATTGGTTTTAAATGTTGAAGCAGCGAACAATATTAGTACAGATACTCTGAATGAGCACCTTGCACTAGCGAGTAATGATATTAACTGCTAAATCGAAGCTAACCAGATAAATCGGTTGGTGAATAATAATCAAACAGTGCTAATGACAGGTTACTGGCTGAATCGCAGTCAATCTGACGAATTATCAGACATTACCTGCCCGGCATTGGCGAAAAAAGAGTCAAAAGGCGATCCGGCGCACAATCAGATGATTTATTTCAGAAAGCAAAAAAAGAAACCGATTGCGTCGTGAGATCGAGAGGGGAAGTGGAGGCCAGAAGGCAGCCAGCAGGAAATTAAAATGACCCCAGACCGCCGGTGAAAAACCGCTCAGTCATATTAAAATCTTATCAATGCGCGGATGCGCAATGTCACCCTCGACAGAAAATTAACATTACTGTAACCTCTCAATTTCTCCAGGAAGGATCAGTTCATGTCGTCTCCACTGCATTTATCTCTCGTCGGTGACTACCGCGCCGATGCGGTTGCCCATCAGGCTATCCCCCTTGCTATTGAACGTGCTGCACGCCGGCTAAATCTTATCGTTGAAACGAACTGGATCGCTACCGACCACCTCGAACAGACAGACCTGACGCGCAGTGATGCGGTCTGGGTTGTTCCTGGCAGTCCTTATCTCAACGATAATGGCGTATTTGAAACTCTGCGCTGGGCGCGGGAGAGCGGTAAACCTTTACTGGGTTCCTGTGGGGGATTTCAGTATGCGGTGATCGAGTATGCGCGCAACGTACTGGGCTGGCAAGATGCCAGTCATGCTGAAACGGATACCGGCGGACGGATGGTCATTGCCCCGCTGAGTTGCTCTTTGGTGGAGCAGCGCGGCAGGGTGAGGTTTGAAGCGGGTTCCCGTATTGCTCTGGCTTACGGGACGCTGGAAAGCGACGAGGGCTACCACTGTAACTTTGGTGTTAACCCGGAATTCAGTGACGCGCTGGGCGATAATACGCTGCGCATTACCGCCTGGGATGAAGCTGGTGACGTACGCGGCGTGGAGTTACCGGATCATCCTTTCTATGTGGCCACGCTGTTCCAGTCTGAGCGCGCGGCACTGCAGGAAAAGGACTCTCCGCTGGTAATTGCCTGGATGCAGGCGGCACTGGCGCAACGCTAAACATAGTCATCCTGTGACACTGTCACAGGACGACGGTCATCAGCGCAACAGGGCCGGTCGTTTCGCGTTGAACGTCCAGTTATCAATCAGAAACTGCATGCCCAACGCGTCGTTTCGGTTTTTATCAGGTAGCGAATGGTAGAGTTCATGGGCTGCTTCGACCCGCGCCATATCCAGGGTAATACCCAGTCCTGGCCCCTCAGGTAGTTCCAGAAAGCCATCCCGAATCTGCGGAGCATGCTGCGTCAGCTGCTGACCATCCTGCCAGATCCAGTGGGTATCAAACGCAGTCAGTCTATCGCCCGGTGCCGCGGCTCCCAGATGCGCCACCATTGCCAGTGATACATCAAAATGGTTGTTTGAGTGGCAGCCGGTTGTCAGACCCCATTCATGGCACAACTGCGCCACAGTATGTGCATTACGCATCGTCCAGAAATGCGGATCGGCCAGGGGGATGTCGATGGCATTAAGCTGTAAGGCATGCTGCAACTGTCGCCAGTCATTGGCGATCATATTGGTGGCGACCGGGATACCCGTGGCTCGCTTAAACTCCGCCAGCGTTTCCCTGCCGGAATAGCCCTGCTCCGCGCCGCAGGGATCTTCCAGATAGGGAATACGGCCCGCCAGCTGTTTACCATAATAAATGGCCTCATCCAGCGACCAGCTGGCATTGGGATCAACCGTTACCCGTGCCTGAGGAAAACGTGTCAGCAGGGCGTTAACCGTCTCCACTTCCACTTCGGCATGATGAACGCCGCCCTTCAGTTTAAAATCCCGGAAGCCATAGCGATCGGCTGCCGCCTCCGCCAGCCGCACCACGCTATCCGCATCCATCGCTTTCTCATGACGCAGTTGCAGCCAGGCATCACCGCCAGCGTGGCCCGCCTGATAGTCCATGCTGGTGAGGTTACGGTCGGCGATATAGAACAGATAGCCAAGTACCGGCACGCGATCGCGCTGCTTGCCGCTGGCAAGTAACTCGGCAACCGGCAGATTCAGGTGCTGGCCCAGCAGGTCAAGCAGCGCAGCTTCAATGGCTGCGGTGGCGTTGTAAAACTTCTCCGGATTCATCTGCGGAATATGAATGTCGTCGGTATGCGCGGTCTGCTGGTGTCGTGCGTCGCTGGCAAACAGCGTCGCGACGGTGGCATTCAGCCGCAGCAGATCGCTGCCCTCAATCTGCGGACGAAAGCGCGCCAGCAGCGCCAGTGTTGAGGCGTGGCAGGGACTTTCGCCGACGCCGGTACGGCCAGCGGAATCGGTCAGGATCACCAGGATGCGGGTAAAATAGCAGTTGTGCGCGCCGCCAATGTTCAGCAGCATGCTGTCATATCCGGCGACAGGCACCACCCGCATTGTTTTAATGACTGGACTGTCTGACATTGTGATTCTCCATAGGATCAAGGGACGGCGGGGAGGGCTTGCGGCGCAGCAGCAGCCACAGCCCGGTCAGCAGCGAGACGCTGGTCAGGGCATAGAGACCGCCGGTGGTGGAGCCGGTCTTCATCTCCAGATAGCCAAACACCGTCGGTGCGAAGAAGCCGCCAAGGTTGCCAACAGAGTTCACCAGCGCAATCCCAGGCGCGACAATTGAGGCGGGCAGTTCTCCCTGCGGCATCGGCCAGAAAAAGGTGGCGCTGACTTTCGAGCCGATACAGGCCACGATCATCGCCAGGAAGCCAAACCATGGAGAACCCAGTGTAGCCATAAAGGTGCCGCAGGCCGCGACCAGCATGGCGACGCCCAGCGCTTTATCGAGTTTGTCGCGGTGGCGGTCTGAAAAGCGACTCAGCAGGTTGATGGCAATAATGGCGCAAAGCCAGGGTACGGCGGTGAGAATGCCGATGCCAAAACTGCTGAAGCCCTGAATACGCTGAATAATCTGCGGCAGCCAGAACACCAGGGTATAGCCTGTCATGGTCATGGTGAAGAAGATGGCGCAGAAGAACAGCAGGCTGCGATTACGTAACAGCGACATTTTATCGGGCGCGCGGTTAAGCTCGTCACGCTGTGCCTCTTCACTATTCAGCTGCTGTATCAGGGCCTGTTTCTCCGCATCGCTCAGCCAGCGTGCGTCGCCGGGGCGTGACACCAGTACCCATGCGGCGAGAATACCGACCAGCACGGAAGCACCGCCTTCAAGAAACATCACCCATTTCCAGCCGGCAATGCCTAAAAAATCGTGCATCATCAGAATGGCGCCAGTGATTGGCCCGGAGAAGAGGAAGGCGCCCGCGGTTGCACTGAGCACCATCGCAGTGGCCCGGCCGCGCCAGGCATTCGGGACCCACTGACGGAAATAGAACAGTACGCCGGGAAAGAAACCTGCTTCAGCCACGCCGAGTAAAAAACGCAGCAGGTAAAACTGGATGGGTGAGGTGACGAAACCCGTCATGACCACCACCAGTCCCCAGGTAATCATAATGCGTGTCAGCCAGACGCGGGCGCCGAAACGCTTCATCATCAGGTTACTGGGTACCTCAAACAGCGCATAGCCGATAAAAAACAGGCCCGCACCCAGACCAAAGGCCGCCGCGCTGATCCCGGCATCGGTGCGCAGTTCCGCCTTGATAAAGCCAATATTGGCGCGGTCAATCTGGTTAATGATCAACATCACCACCAGCATGGGGATGATATGGGTGAAGAATTTTTTGATGGCGGAGGCGATCAGCTCATCTTGCTGCGGGGACAAGGCGCTATCCATCGGTCTTCCTCGTAAGAAACGTAAAGAAGAGCAAAGTGTAGGGCGCGCAAAAGGGCAGCTCTATGGGCATTCGCCCAGGACCCGATGGGCGTCCGGCCTGGGTGGCTGTGTTATCAATATGTTATTAGATATGGCTGGCGCAGCGGCTAAGCAAAAGTGTGGCAGCGATCAATGTCGGCATCCCCGCCTCCGCAAGGAGAAGAGCGAGCACCGACAGTCACAACAGGCAGGTTTCAACCGTTAACCTGACGGCGCCCGGCAATCTCTTCGGCTCGCAGCAGCAATTCCTGCAGATCGTCCTCATCAATATCCAGCAGTTCACCGCCCTGTAAGGCCTGATGCAGATCGGCGCGCGTCAGCGAGACCGGCATCGCGATCGGCTCCGGTTTAACTTCCTGTGGCGCCAGCGGGTGTGGATAGCGGCGACCGGCCAGATTATTAAACAGCAATGCAAGCAGCGCCAGTGTCAGAGAATTGAGCAGGATCGGCGTCAGGACAAACTGATAACCCAGCTGCTCCACGGAAGGTCCGCCCAGAATAGCGGTCAGCGCGACTGCGCCGCCGGGCGGATGCAGACAGCGCAGTTGAAACATCAACAGGATCGCTACGCAGGCCGCGACGCCGCAGGCAATCGCCGGATCGGGGATGAGCTGGCTGACGGTGACGCCCGCCAGCGCAGACAGGGTGTTGCCGCCGACGATGGCCCACGGCTGCGCCAGCGGACTGGCGGGCAGACCAAAGAGTAAAACGGCCGAAGCACCCACCGGGGCAACAAACCACAGATTCAGCTCCCCCAGCATCCAGTGACTCAGCAGACTGGTGAGTACCAGGCCAATGCCCGCACCCAGTCCGGCAATCACCACATGCTTTTTACTTACTGTCAGCGGATGTGGCCAGAATCGTGCCAGAAACAGGCGCAGCGGAAGTCTCTCTGCAGAAGAACCTTTGATCATTACTTTACTCACCGTGTCATAACATTTTCTTATCGTCAGGGGCGGCGATTTTCCATCATCAACATCAATGTAACAACCCGACAAACTGTGGAGGTATTCAGACGAGCCAGAGCGTGCGGTGAAAAGGGTAACCGGACTGGAAAGAAGGTTGCAGAGGGTTTAACCAGACAATAAAAAACCCGCCACAGCGGGTTAGTCAGGCGAATCACTCAACTTTGTCGGGATACTCGCAGAGGTCTTCAATCAGGCATGAGCCGCAACGGGGCTTGCGCGCCACGCAGGTGTAACGGCCATGCAGAATCAGCCAGTGGTGGCAGTCAACCTTATAGGCGGCCGGAACCACCTTCAGCAGCTTCTGCTCCACCTCTTCCACATTCTTACCCGGCGCAAATTTTGTCCGGTTGCTGACGCGGAAGATGTGAGTATCAACGGCAATTGTTGGCCAGCCAAAGGCGGTATTCAGCACCACATTGGCTGTTTTACGGCCAACACCAGGCAGGGCCTCCAGCGCCGCACGATCTTCCGGCACTTCTCCGTTGTGCTGCTCAAGCAGAATGCGGCAGGTCTTAATCACATTTTCCGCTTTGCTGTTAAACAGGCCGATAGTCTTGATGTATTCCTTTACGCCATCCACGCCCAGCGCGAGCATCGCGGCAGGGGTATTCGCCACCGGATAGAGTTTTGCGGTGGCTTTGTTGACGCTGACATCGGTCGCCTGCGCCGACAGCAGTACCGCAATCAGGAGCTCAAACGGCGAGCTGAAGTTCAGCTCGGTGGTGGGATGCGGATTGTTCTGCTGCAGGCGATGAAGAATCTCGGTGCGTTTAGTCTGGTTCACACCGGCTTCCCGACGGCGTTCTGAGGTGCCGCGTTTTCAGCTGCCTGAGCACGCAGAGCTGCCCGCTGTTTCATCTTCTGATCGATCAGGTATTTACCCGCCAGCATCATGCCGAGGCCGATAAACGCGCCCGGCGGCAGCATTGCCAGCAGCATCGGTGAATCGAAATGGACCACTTCGATACGCAGCGATTTCGCCCATGGGCCGAGCAGCTGATCGGCACCGTTAAACAGTGTGCCACTGCCGATAATTTCACGCAGCGAACCCAGCACCACCATGGCGCAGGTCGCGCCCATGCCGATGGCAAAGCCATCCAGCGCGGCAAGCGGGATGCTGCTTTTAGAGGCGACCGCTTCAGCACGACCGACCACAATGCAGTTGGTGACAATGAGTGGGATAAAAATTCCCAGCGACTGATAGAGACCATAGGCGTAGGCGTTGATCAGCATCTGCACGCAGCTCACCACGGAGGCGATGATCATCACATAAATCGGGATACGAATTTCCGACGGCACCCAACGGCGCGAGGCTGAAATAAAACTGTTGGTCAGGGTCAGCACCAGCGTGGTGGCCAGACCTAAACCCAGCGCATTCGTTGCCGTCGCCGTAACCGCCAGCAGTGGGCACAGGCCCAGTAACTGCACCAGTGCCGAGTTGTTTTTCCACAGTCCACCCACCAGCAGACTTTTAGCTTCACTCATTTGCGTCTCCACATGCCGGTAACGAAGAGAGTTTCTCCGGAAGCGTTTTCATCAACAGCGCGGTGCGTTTGGTCGCATTGACCACCGCGCGTGGGGTAATGGTGGCGCCGGTGAACTGATCGAAGTCGCCGCCATCTTTCTTAACCGCAAACGCTTTATCCGCCGGACCATGAATCACTTTGCCATTAAAGCTGTTGATCCAGTCAGAAATGCGTAATTCAATCTTATCGCCCAGACCAGGCGTCTCATGGTGTTCGATCACCCGCACGCCCAGTACTTTACCCTGGAAATCAGCACCGACCAGCATCTGTATCGCACCAGAGTAGCCGTCAGGTGCAGTTGTCTCCAGTGCGGCAGCGACCGGCTGGCCGCCTTTACGCGCCAGGAAGAGGTGGTGCGGGGCGCTATTCCCCAGTGCAGCATCTGTGACAACGTAACAATCCTGCTGAATATTGTTGTCATAAAGGTCTTCAGGCACCACCTGGTCCAGCAAATTTTTCTGCTGCAGCAGGGTCTGATGTTCCACTGTCGGTTTGGTGACCGTATTGACTACTGCAGTAGCAGCCGTGGTAATTGCGGCGAAAATCGCCAGCGTCACACCATTTTTGCGAATCGTCTCCAGCATCGCTTAATCCTTCTGATGGCCGTAAACGCGCGGCTGGGTGTAGTAATCGATGAGCGGCACGCAGATGTTTGCCAGCAGCACAGCAAATGCCACGCCATCAGGATAGCCGCCAAAGCTGCGAATCAGCCAGACCAGCAATCCAATCAGCGCACCATAGATCAGGCGACCCCGGTTGGTAGTAGAGGCGGTCACCGGATCGGTGGCAATAAAGAACGCCCCCAGCATAGTGGCGCCGGAGAACAGGTGAATCAGCGGGCTGTTGAGCGATTCCGGTGAGAAGAACCAGCCCAGCGTGGCGCAGAACGCCAGTGACAGCAGCATGGCAGCAGGAATATGCCAGCGAATCGCACTTTTCCACAGCAGGAACAGGCCGCCAAGCAAATATCCGACATTGACCCACTGCCAGCCCAGGCCCGCCAGCACGCCGCTGTAAATCGGCTGGGCCAGCAAGTGCTCTGCGCTGTGACCGGCGCGTAAACCGGTTTTAAAGGTATCAAGCGGCGTCGCCTGGCTGATGCCATCCACACCCATCTGCAACTGCTGCATGGTTTCGCCCGCCAGCGTATGGCCACTGAACACCATGCTAAGACTGTCCATCAGCCCCGGTTTGATCGCCTGCAGGGTGTCAGGCGGCAGCCAGCTGGTCATTTGCACCGGGAAGGAGATCAGCAGAACCACATAGCCGACCATCGCCGGGTTAAACGGGTTCTGTCCCAGACCGCCATAAAGCTGTTTAGCAATGACCACAGCAAACAGCGTACCAATCACCACCAGCCACCAGGGCGCCAGCGGGGGCAGGCTGATACCGATTAGCACAGCAGTCAGTAACGCGGAGTTATCCGCCAGGGTGCTGCCAACGGGCGCTTTACGCAGCCGCAGAATGGCCGCCTCGGTCAGCCAGGCGGTGAGCGTCGCAAGCAGGACCTGCAAAAAGGTGCCGTAACCAAAGAAATAACATTGTGCAGCAAAACCCGGCACTGCAGCCAGCACCACCAGCAGCATGATGTTGCCTGTGCTGCGGCGGTTATGGGTGTAAGGAGAACTTGCGATACGAAAAGCCATTTAATCCTCAAGCGTCGTAGACGACTGCGCTTTACGCGCTTTGGCACGGGCGATGGCGGCAGCAATAGCGGCCTTGCGCGCATCATCGGGTTGATTCAGTTCAGGTGCCTGTTCAGGTTCAGCGTTGGCGTTATTAGCCTGCTCCTGCGCCTCTTCCGCTTTCTCCACCGCAAAATGCGCGGCAGTAGCGACTGCTGCGGCATCGCGTGAAGCCGTCTCCGCGTCATTTTCAGCCTGTGCAGCTTTCTTCGCTTTGGCGCGGGCAATCGCGGCCTGAATGGCAGCTTTGCGCGGATCGGTTTCGGCAGCGGCGTCTGGCGCGGCCTCAGTAACGCTTGCCGTGCCAGCCGGAGTCGCCGCATCCGTGCTTTCAGCCTGCGCGGCTTTCTTCGCTTTGGCGCGGGCAATCGCGGCCTGCACCGCAGCTTTGCGCGGGTCAGTTTCGGCAGCGGCGTCTGACGCGGCTTCAGAAACGCTCGCCGTGTCAGCCGCATCCGCATTTTCAGCCTGAGCAGCTTTTTTCGCTTTGGCACGGGCAATCGCCGCCTGAATGGCAGCTTTGCGCGGGTCAGTTTCGGCAGCGGCGTCTGGCGCGGCCTCAGTAACGCTCGCCGTGTCAGCCGGAGCCGCCGCATCCGTGCCTTCAGCCTGCGCGGCTTTCTTCGCTTTGGCGCGGGCAATCGCGGCCTGCACCGCAGCTTTGCGCGGGTCAGTTTCGGCAGCGGCGTCTGACGCGGCTTCAGAAACGCTCGCCGTGTCATCCGGAGTCGCCGCATCCGCGGCTTCAGCCTGCGCGGCTTTCTTCGCCTTAGCGCGGGCTACCGCCGCTTCGACAGCGGCTTTGCGCGGATCGACGCTGGCTTCAGCCACGGTCTCCACCGCATCAACCGGTGACACTTTCTTCGCTTTAGCTCGGGCAATGGCCGCTTCAACCGCTGCTTTACGCGGATCGACAGTCTGACGCGTTACCGGTTGGGTTTCCGCCTGAGCCTCGGCCTGACGCAGACGCGCCTGCGCATGACGGGCTTCACGTTGCGCTTCAAGCGTCGCTTCATCCGGCTCAGCGGCCTGGCGGGCTTTCACGCGCGCTTTCGCAGCCGCCAGTTCACTGGTATCGGTACGGGCTACACGCTGTTTCGCCTGCTCATGACGCGCTTCACGGGCCTGTTTCTCGCGCTCCAGCCTTGCCTGACGGGCTTCGAAGCGAGCTTTGGCTTCCAGCGTGCGTTTCGCTTCCAGATCGATGGCGCGCAGTTCCGCTTTTTCCTGACGATAATATTGCACCAGCGGAATATTGCTCGGGCAGACATAGGCGCAGGCGCCACATTCAATACAGTCATCAATGTGGTGTGAGCGCGCTTTATCGTGATCGCCGCCCTGGCTGAACCAGTAAAGCTGCTGAGGCAGCAGCTTAGCCGGACAGGCATCGGCGCAGGCGGAACAGCGAATGCAGGACTGCTCTTCATCGTTGTTACCCATCTCACTGGGAGAGGGGGCGAGAATACAGTTGGTGATCTTCACCACCGGCACATCCAGCGACGGCAGGGTAAAGCCCATCAGCGGGCCGCCCATGATCACCATCTGACGCGGTGCTGGTGTAAAACCGACATGGTGCAAGAGATGGCTGATTGGGGTGCCCAGACGACTCCAGACGTTGCGCGGCTGAGCAATTGACTCGCCAGTCAGCGTCACGACACGTTCGGTAATCGGCTCACCATTAATAATGGCGCGTTTAACCGCCCAGGCGGTGCCAACGTTTTGCATCAGCACACCGATATCGGTGGAACGTCCGCCGTGTGGCACTTCCATGCCGGTCAGAATACGGGTCAGCTGCTTTGCGCCGCCAGAAGGGTATTTAGTCGGGATGACGCGAATGTGCAGATCGCGTTCGTTACCCAATGCCTGTTTCAGCGCGGCAATCGCCTCTGGTTTATTATCTTCAATACCAATCAAAACCCGCTCGGCCTGCAACACCCATGCGAGAATGCGACTGCCTTCCAGCACTTCAGCGGCGTAATCCTGCATCAGACGATCGTCCGCGGTGATGTAAGGCTCGCACTCGGCCGCATTAATAATCAGGGTTTTCACCCCGCGCAGGCCGCCTTTGAGTTTGGTGGCGGTAGGGAAGCCCGCGCCACCCAGGCCCGCAATGCCGGCGTCGTGAATACGTTGCACAATATCGGCGCGCGGATGCTGACGGTAGTCAGGCAGCGGATCAAGCGGTATCCAGCGGTCGTCGCCGTCGGGCGTCATAAAAATACACAGTTCTGACAACCCCGAAGGATGCGCGGTCATATGCTGACCAATATCATCAATGACACCAGAAGTGGGTGCATGGACCGGCAGCATACGGCCTGTGCCAAACGTCAGGGGCTGACCGCGCAATACCTTGTCGCCAGGTGCAACGCAGATCTCACCTTCATGTCCGATATGCTGTTTCAGCGGGATAATAAAACGGTGTGGCAACGGCAGTTCGCTGAGTGGCGTACCGTTAGACTGGGTTTTCATTTCCGGCGGATGAATACCGCCCTGAAAATCCCAGACTTTCTCTTTTTTCAGGAAGTTAAACAGATTAAGCATGAGTATCTACCGGAATCACCCGTACAGGAATGGTATTCAAATCCCACTTCCAGTTAGCTGGTGTGGTGGCAACCGGGCGCATTTCAATACAGTCTGTCGGGCAGGGTGCGACGCAGAGATCGCAGCCGGTACAGACATCGCTCAGCACGGTGTGCATGGCGCGGGTTGCCCCGACAATTGCATCCACCGGACAGGCCTGAATACATTTGGTGCAGCCAATACAGTTGGCTTCGTCAATGAACGCCACCGTGCGCACCGGCTCTTTCGCCAATTCATCGCCATCAATCGGCTGCGGTTCAACGTTAAGTAGCGCAGCCAGCTTGAGCATGGTCTGCTCGCCGCCTGGCGCGCATTTATTGATCGCTTCACCGTTATTGCCGACCGCATCCGCATAGGGACGGCAGCCTGGATAGCCACACTGACCACACTGGCTCTGCGGCAGAATGGCATCAATCTGCTCAACGATAGGATCTTCTTCGACTTCAAAGCGGCGCGAGGCGTAACCCAGCAGCGCGCCGAACACCAGGCTCAGCGCACTTAATACGGCAACAGCAATCCAGATCGCGGTCATCAGAATTTCACCAGACCGCTGAAGCCCATAAATGCCAGCGCCATCAGGCCCGCAGTGATCAGGGCGATGGAGTTGCCTTTAAACGGGGCCGGAACATTCGCCAGCACCAGGCGCTCACGCATACCGGCGAACAGGACCATCACCAGCGAAAAGCCGATGGAAGCACTGAAACCATACAGCGCGGCCTGCATAAAGGTGTGGTTGAGGTTAACACTCAGCAGCGGCACGCCCAGCACCGCACAGTTGGTGGTAATTAGCGGCAGAAAAATACCCAGCAGGCGATAGAGCGACGGGCTGGTCTTACGTACTACCATCTCGGTGAACTGCACGACAACGGCGATCACCAGGATATACGCCATGGTGCGCAGATAGACCAGATCCAGCGGCAGCAGGATCAGATGATTGACCAGCCAGGCGCAGATCGACGCCAGCGTTATGACGAATGTCGTGGCGAGGCCCATGCCAATCGCCGTTTCCAGTTTTTTGGAAACGCCCATAAAAGGACAAAGGCCGAGAAACTTCACTAATACGAAGTTATTCACCAGCACTGTGCCAACAAAGAGAAGCAGATAATCGGTCATTTTTTCGCCTGGGAGCCAGAAAGCGGCTTATTATCATTGATAGCGCGACGTATCTCAACACCCGCGCCACCCGCAAGGCGGCAGACCGCACTCAGAATTAAATTCCTGACACAACTCACCGCGTTACGGCGCGATAAAGGTCTTTTTTACCCGTTCTGAGCGTTTGAAATAGGGCACAAACACCGCAGCGGCCAGCAGCGACAGCAGTAATGTCTGAAGGGCTCGGCTATCAGCGACGGGTGTGAAAGCAAAGGTTTTCAGCGCCAGTAGCACGGTAATCAGCAGCCAGAGCAGATAATGGCGCGGCAGGCGTCGGGATCGCTTCAGGAACAGCCAGCTGATCCAAAGACTATAGGCCCAGACCGCCACGGCGGTAAGCAGGGAAATGGCCCAGTAAGAGAAGAGGGTGCTGCCGTGAGAAAACAACGCCACACGCCACTCCGGATTAAACAGGGGAGTCAGATACATCGCCAGCACCAGAACGGTGGTTAACAGGGTCATTATCAGCCAGGCCAGAGGCAGCAAAAGCCAGCCACCAATGCGCGGCGCAGCAACCTGTTCATTCATCGTAGTTATTCCTGTCTCGGAGAGTCAAAGCGCAGCAGAATAACATGTCCAGAGAGGCACGCCCATCCGGACAACGTTAGCAGTAAACGAAGCGATAAATCAGTGAGAAATCAGACCACGTAGCGCCACACCGTTTTTGGTACGCAGCCCAGATCATATAACCGTCCGCCCGAGACCAGTTCAGCGCGTCGATGGTCGGCAGCCCGGTACATATTGATAATTTCCAGATCATTGGTCAGGGAGTAATTAAGATGATCGAAAAGCTTTTCCAGACTGTCTGAATTATTTACTTTGCGGAATTTAAGCAGGTAATCGTGCGCAGTCATCATTGCCATAATAGATAGAAGTAACAAAGGAGTGCTCAGTATAGGGGGCGGGCTTTGTCTGTCCAGATCATGCAGGTGAAAAAAGCCGAAAATCAGACAAAATCACCTTATTAGTCACTAAAAGTCCATATTCCTCGTTCTGACTATGCACGATGCTGGTAAGTCAGCGCCTTAGTTTACTACGTCAGCCTGACTGGTTCGGGTTACTGCGGCAATTAAACGTAAAAATAAGCAGCACAATATTATTTTTTATTCCATTTGGTCCTGACAGCACATGAATACCTTATTTATTACAATTTAACCGCAGGAAATTTAACCGTTAAATAACGAATGCCATAGAAACGTTTCGCCCCTGATTCGTCTTCACCATCGATTGTGCGGACAATCACAAATCCCATTTTTTGTTCACCGCAAGCCGGATAACCCGTTTTGTACGCCTGCCTGTAATCGTTTCCAGTGGCATTAAACATAAGCGATTCTGTTTATTACATTTATTTAACCGGCATTGTAATTTTATTCAGCGATTTTATCCATAACACCCCTGTTTGAAAACTGCTCGCTCTGCACGTAACCCCTTTAAATTGCTCTGTTTTGTGAAGTGTGTCGCCATTATGCACGCTTTTTTAGTCCAGTCTAAGCAGGCTCTCTACCCTAAACAGCAAACGCCTTTCAGAGGATTAAAAACTATGTGGAAACGTTTACTTCTGACCACGCTGGTCAGCGCCGCGTTAACCGGCCCGGTACTCGCTGCTGATATGACGGTCGGCTTCTCGCAGGTCGGTTCAGAATCTGGCTGGCGCTCAGCGGAAACTAACGTAGCGAAAAGCGAAGCCAAAAAACGCGGAATCACCCTGAAAATCGCCGACGGACAGCAGAAACAAGAGAATCAGATCAAAGCCGTGCGTTCGTTCATTGCTCAGGGCGTTGATGCCATCTTTATCGCGCCTGTGGTACAGACCGGCTGGGAGCCGGTACTGGAAGAAGCCAAAGATGCCAAAATACCGGTTTACCTGCTGGATCGCGCCATCGTGGTGAAAGACAAATCGCTCTATCAGGCGGTGGTGACGGCTGACAACGTGCTGGAAGGCAAGCTGATTGGCGACTGGCTGGTAAAAACCGTAGGCGACAAAAAATGTAACGTGGTCGAACTGCAAGGCACGGTCGGCGCCAGCGTGGCAATCGATCGCAAGAAAGGCTTTGCCGAGGCAATCAGCAACCACCCTAATATTAAAGTGATCCGTTCTCAGTCCGGTGACTTTACCCGCAGTAAAGGTAAAGAGGTGATGGAGAGCTTTATCAAGGCGGAAAACAACGGCAAAAACATCTGCATGGTTTACGCGCATAACGATGACATGGCGATCGGTGCCATTCAGGCAATTAAGGAAGCAGGTCTGAAACCGGGCAAAGATATTCTGACCGGCTCAATTGATGGGGTACCGGATATCTACAAAGCGATGCTGGCGGGTGAGGCTAACGCCAACGTGGAACTGACGCCAAATATGGCGGGTCCGGCGTTTGATGCGCTGGAAAAATTCAAAAAAGATGGCACGCTGCCGCCAAAAGTGATCAAAACCGAATCGAAGCTGTTCCTGCCTGCTGATGCACAGGCGGAGCTGGATAAGAAAAACGGTATGGGTTACTGATTCACCGACCCGTCACAGACCAGCCGCAGACCGCCCTACGGGGCGGTTTTTCATGACGTAAGGCGGAGTGAGCAGAATGACCACGCAAAATGAAACACCGCTGCTATCCATCAGCGGCATTAGCAAAGGTTTTCCCGGCGTCAAAGCGCTGAATAATGTTTCCTTTGATATACGCAAAGGGGAGATCATGGCGCTGCTGGGCGAGAACGGTGCCGGTAAATCCACGCTGATTAAAGTGCTGACCGGTGTTTACAGCCGCGACGCCGGCACCATTACCCTGAACGGCGAGCCGATTACACCGCACAATACGGCGCAGGCTCAGGAGATGGGCATCGGCACCGTTTATCAGGAAGTGAATATGCTGCCGAACATGTCGGTGGCGGATAACCTCTATATAGGGCGTGAGCCGCGTCGTTTTGGCATGATTGACCGTCGCCGCATGGTGCGTGATGCCGATGCGCTGATGCGGAATTACGGTTTTTCCCTTGATGTCACGCGTCCGCTGGGACACTACTCGGTGGCAATGCAGCAGATTATTGCCATCTGTCGCGCGGTCGACCTTTCTGCTCAGGTGCTGATCCTCGACGAGCCAACAGCCAGTCTGGATGCCAGTGAAGTCGAGATGCTGTTTACCCTGATGGCGCAGTTAAAAGCCAAAGGGATGAGCCTGATTTTTGTGACCCATTTTCTTGACCAGGTGTACCGAATTACTGACCGGATTACCGTGCTGCGTAACGGGCAATTTATCGCGACTCGTGAGACCGCCACGCTGCCACAGATTGAACTGATTAAGCTGATGTTAGGACGTGAACTGCTTGAGACGGCGTTACAGCGTCAGGGCAGCACGCTGCGCAGCAATCAGCCGGTGGTTTCATTTGAAGATTACGGCAGAAAGGGCACCATTGAGCCTTTTAACCTGGCCGTGCGTCCCGGTGAGGTGGTGGGACTGGCGGGTCTGCTGGGCTCAGGCCGCACCGAAACCGCAGAAGTGTTGTTTGGTATTCGTCGCGCCGATCGCGGAACCGCGAAGATCAAAGGTAAAGTGCAGCGTATTACCAACCCGGCGAAAGCCTCACAGCTTGGCATGGGTTTTTGCCCGGAAGATCGTAAGACGGACGGAATTATTGGCGCGGCCTCCGTGCGCGAAAATATTATTCTGGCATTGCAGGCGCAGCGCGGCTGGTTACGGCCCATTAAAAAACGCGAGCAGCAGGCGATTGCCGAGCGTTTCATCAAAAGTCTGGGCATTCGCACGCCCCACGCTGAGCAGCCGGTAGAGCTGTTATCGGGTGGCAATCAGCAGAAGGTGTTGCTGTCGCGCTGGCTGGTGACCAAGCCGCAGTTTTTGATTCTCGACGAACCGACGCGCGGTATTGATGTGGGTGCGCACGCCGAGATTATCCGTTTAATCGAATCCCTGTGCGCCGATGGTCTGGCGCTGCTGGTGATCTCCTCTGAACTCGAAGAGCTGGTCGGTTATGCCGATCGGGTGCTGATCATGCGCGATCTGAAGCAGGTGGCAGAAATTCCGCTGGAGCAGCTTTCGGTGGCGTCGATCGTGAATGCTATCGCGGACGGAGGGGCAAAACATGCTTGAGTCACCTATGACATCTGAAAAAACGCCACGTCGTAAGCTGAAACTCCCGCCGGGGATGCCGCAAATCGCCGCGCTGCTGTTGGTGCTGTTGATCGACAGTCTGGTGGCCAATAACTTTTTTGCGGTGCATCTGCAGGATGGCCGCCTGTTCGGCAGTCCGATCGATATTCTTAACCGTGCGGCACCGGTTGCCCTGCTGGCGATAGGGATGACGCTGGTGATCGCGACCGGCGGCATCGATCTTTCTGTCGGGGCGGTGATGGCGATAGCGGGCGCAACGGCCGCCACACTGACCGTCGCCGGGCACGGTGTGCCGTTTATTATTCTCTGCACGCTGGCAACCGGTTTAGCCTGTGGTTTGTGGAACGGGGTGCTGGTGGCGCTGCTGCGTATTCAGCCGTTTGTTGCGACGCTGATTCTGATGGTTGCCGGGCGCGGTATTGCTCAGCTGATTACCCAGGGGCAGATTGTGACGTTCGACAGTGACAGTCTTGGCTGGTTTGGTAACGGCTCGCTGTGGATGTTGCCGGTGCCGGTCTGGATCACGCTGGTGGTCGCGCTGGCCGTCTGGCTGCTGACGCGCAAAACCGCGCTGGGTCTGTTTATCGAAGCGGTGGGGATTAACCTGCGCGCTGCCCGCAATGCGGGTGTGACGGGGTGGCTGGTGGTGATGTCCACCTACGCGATCAGTGGCGTCTGTGCGGCAGTGGCCGGGCTGATCGTCGCGGCGGATATTCGCGGTGCAGATGCCAACAACGCCGGTTTGTGGCTGGAGCTGGATGCGATTCTCGCCGTGGTGATAGGCGGTGCATCCCTGATGGGTGGCCGTTTTAATCTGGTGCTGTCGCTGATTGGTGCGCTGATTATTCAGTCGATGAATACCGGGATTCTGCTCTCCGGCTTCCCGCCTGAGCTGAATCAGGTGGTGAAAGCGGTGGTGGTGATGTGCGTGTTGTTACTGCAGTCACCGCGATTTATTGCGATGTTAAAACGGAGGCGTCCGACATGATTAAACGTCATCTTCCGCTGATGATTACCTTGCTGGTGTTTGTAGCGGGTTATCTGTTTTGTCTGAGTCAGTTTCCGGGTTTTGCTTCTACCCGGGTAATTTGCAATATCCTGACCGATAACGCGTTCCTTGGCATTATCGCCGTCGGCATGACTTTTGTGATTTTATCAGGCGGTATCGATCTGTCGGTCGGCGCAGTGATTGCTTTTACCGGTGTGTTTCTGGCGCGGGCAATTGGTGATTTCCATGTCGATCCGCTGCTGGCCTTTGCGTTGATTCTGTCAATGGGCGCGCTGTTTGGTGCCATGATGGGCTGGCTGATCGATGCCCTTAAGATCCCGGCGTTTATTATTACGCTGGCAGGAATGTTTTTCCTGCGTGGCTGTTCTTATCTGGTGTCTGAGAACTCGATTCCTATTGATCATCCGCTTTATACCATGCTTTCCAGTCTGGCGTGGAAAGTGCCGGGTGGTGGGCGTCTGAGCCTGCTGGCAGTGATTATGCTGGTGGTGGTGATTGGCGGGATTATTCTGGCGCACCGCACGCGCTTTGGTAATCGGGTTTATGCTATTGGCGGGAATCTGACTTCCGCTCAGCTGATGGGTGTTTCAACCCGTGCGACCACCATTAAGATTTATATGCTTTCCACCACGCTGGCGACGCTGGCTGGCATCGTGTTCTCGATCTATACCTCGGCAGGTTATGCGCTGGCCGGGTTGGGTGTGGAGCTGGATGCGATTGCATCGGTGGTGATTGGCGGCACGTTGTTGTCGGGTGGTGTCGGTACGGTGCTGGGTACGCTGTTTGGTGTGTTGATTCAGGGGCTGATTCAGACCTGGATTAACTTTGACGGCACGCTGAGTTCGTGGTGGACCAAGATCGCCATCGGGATTCTGCTGTTTGCGTTTATCGCGCTGCAGCGGTTACTGACGGTGATCTGGGATCGTCAGCAGAACGCACCGGTTAAACGCATCCCAACCTGAGTATTGCGTATCCCGGTTAATGGCGGCTCTCAGGAGCCGCCTTTTATTGCGCCAGATGCAGCACCATCACCGTGACTTCTTCTCCCGCTATGTGCCGCTGTTCCACTGCCTGCCATCCTGAACGCTGATAGTACGCCTGCTGATCGGGAGTATAGAGCCAGAGTTCACTAATTCGCTTTTGTCTGGCCCGCGCAATTACCTGCTGGATCAACGCGTTTGCTACGCCCTGACCGCGAAATTTTTTGTCCGTCACCACTTCACCCATCCAGTATTCTCTTGCCGGGATGTCGTCCAGTTCATAGCGGATGACGCTACAGGTCGCGATGACCGTTTCGCCATCCGGCGTGGCAACAAGGGTAAATTCCGCCGAGCCTGTCTGATTCCTTTGGTGTAAACGCGCAAGGATGGTGGGTTGATGTGACCAGGCTGGATGATGTGACCATTCAGTGTGCAGCAGTTTTGCTGTTTGTTGGGCGTAGTCGGGATGTTGGTTCAGGTCGACAACTTGCATGGCGCTGGCTACCTTCGTTTTGTCAGGCTACAAGCAATACAGGCTGGTGGGGGAAAGTGCAAGATGATGAAAGAGTTGAGTTTTAGCAAAGAGACCGGTGCTCTTATGTATTACCGGGAAAACAATCGCTATTGGATGTTGATGCAAGGTCAGGAAAGGACTGCCTGATCGCAAAGGATTCCCGCATCCCTGCGGATCGGCCGCGCCATCCCTGGCGCAGACGCTTTGCTCTTCAGGCAGTTCTTTCCTTCCCGGTTCGGCTTGATCATTGCTGTAATGGACAGTGCGAAATTGAAAGAATGGAGTGCACAGTTGCAGTGAAAGGAAACTTCCGCTGCGGGAGCTTTTATGACCGACGGAATAGCACGAATCTGCAAACAAACGGCGCTTTATCGATCCTGAATCGATTTCTTTTCAGAACCCCTAAAGCGCCGTTTAATCACTTATTAACGTTTCAGACGGTAGTACGCTTCATTCCAGCGCAGCGCATCTTTAAACGCAGGCAAGGTGGTGTGCTCATCAATCACCAGCACTTCAATATCGTTCATCTCACCGTACAGATACATATCCTCCAGCGTCAGCGCCTGGCTGAACACCGTATGGTGTGCACCGCCGCCCAGAATCCACGCTTCAGAGGCAGTCGCCAGTGATGGCTGCGCTTTCCACAGTGCGCGCGCAACCGGCAACTTCGGCAGCGGTTTCGGCTGTTCGATAGCATCCACCACGTTAACCAGCAGACGGAAACGGTCGCCCATATCAATCACGCTGGCGTTAACCGCACGGCCAGCTGGGGTGGAGAAAATCATACGCGCTGGATCGGCTTTATCACCAATGCCCAGGAACTGCACATCGATCAATGGTTTCTCTTCAATGGCAATCGACGGGCAGACTTCCAGCATGTGCGAGCCAAGCACTAAATCGTTGCCTGGTGAGAAGTGATAGGTGTAATCCTCCATAAAGGAGGTGCCACCTTTGCGGTCACCGGCCAGCACTTTGAAGATGCGTAGCAGGGCAGCGGTTTTCCAGTCACCTTCGCCGGCGAAGCCATAACCCTGACCCATCAGACGCTGAACTGCCAGACCTGGCAACTGCGTCATGCCGTGCAGCGTCTGGAAGTTAGTGGTAAAGGCGTGGCAGCCTTCTGCTTCAAGGAAACGCTTCAGACCGAGTTCGATGCGTGCAGCATCCAGCACGTTATGACGTTTTTCACCGCCAGACGCAGCGACATCGGTAAAGCGATAAAGACTTTCATATTCGTCGATCAGCGCATTCACGTCGCCATCGCTAACGCCATTGATCACCTCAACCAGATCGCCAACGCCCCAGCCATTCACTGAATAGCCGAACTGAATCTGCGCGGCGACTTTATCGCCTTCGGTCACGGCCACTTCACGCATGTTGTCGCCAAAGCGAGCGACTTTCAGCTGCTGGCTGGCCTGTTTAGCCAGTGCCGCACGCATCCAGTTGCCCAGGCGCTGCTGGCTGGCGCTGTCTTTCCAGTGACCCGTCACCACGCTGTGCTGCAGGCCCATGCGCGCGCCGATGAAACCGAACTCACGGCCGCCATGTGCGGTCTGGTTCAGGTTCATAAAGTCCATGTCCATGCTGTCCCACGGGATCTCGGCATTGAACTGGGTATGGAATTGCAGCAGCGGCTTATTCAGCACGCTCAGGCCGCCGATCCACATTTTGGCCGGGGAGAAAGTGTGCAGCCAGGTAATGATCCCAACGCACTGCTTGTCATAATTAGCATCGCGACACAGGGCCAGCGCTTCATCCGGTGACTTCACCAGCGGTTTCAGCTCCAGACGCAGTGGTAAACCGGCCTGATTTAAACCCTCGACGACCTGACGTGCATTCTGTTCAACCTGGCGTAACGTCTCCGCCCCATAGAGATGCTGCGTGCCGATAACAAACCATACGCTGTAGCTGTTTGACTGTTGCATAAAACCACTCCTTTACTTAGCGCCTACCTGATAGGCTATTTTATTTGTCATTCCGAACCTGGGCAGCGCTCACACAGGCTGCTTTAGCAACCTGAACGCCCGTCAGGGCGGCCCTGAACGGGCGAGCGCAGCGAGTAATCCTCACGTACGCCCTCTACGCTCCGTTTGCTCCGCACTGTCCGTGTCCAGACTGCCTGCAACAATTACGCCTCTTGGGAGAGGCTCGTCGCGGAAGCGGGGCGGGCGGCGTATTGCGGTTCAGCCGTCACGCACCATTGTTGATAGCGTTGATACAGTTGTTGATAGCGGGCGACGCGCGCCGGATCGGGCTGCAGCGTCACGGCAATCGGACTGGCCATGACCTGCTGAGCATCCGGAACGCTGGCGTGAACACCTGCGGCAACGGCGGCGAAAATGGCCGCACCCAATGCACAGCACTCGTCAGAGGCGACGATATCCAGTGGCCGGTTCATCACATCGCAGCAGGCCTGCATAATCGCCGGAGACTTTCGCGCGATGCCGCCGAGAGTCAGAATGCTCTCGACCGGGATCTGTTGCTGCTCGAAGCACTCCATAATGGCGCGCGCGCCAAACGCGGTTGCCGCGACCAGACCACCAAACAATGCAGGGGCATCAGTGCCCAGATTCAGATCGGTAATCACCCCTTTCAGACGCTGATTCGCATTCGGTGTGCGGCGTCCGTTAAACCAGTCCAGTACCACCGGCAGGTGATCGAGCTGCGGATTGGCAGCCCAGGCCTCGGTCAAATCCTTAATCAGCGTTTTTTGCATCTCAGCCAGCTGAGGCTTCAGTTCCGGATGCTGCTGCGCCGCCAGCTGTAATGGCCAGCCCAGCAAACGGCTGAACCAGGCGTAGATATCACCAAAGGCAGACTGACCCGCCTCCAGTCCGATAGCGCCAGGTACCACGCTGCCATCAACCTGACCACAGATGCCCTTGATATCGCGATCGCCGACTTTTTCCGCGTCAGCAATCAGGATGTCGCAGGTTGAGGTGCCGATCACTTTCACCAGGGTATAAGGTTTAGCCCCGCCGCCGACGGCGCCCATGTGACAGTCAAACGCGCCACCGGAAAGTGTCACGGTCTGCGTCAGACCAAGACGCTGCGACCATTCCGGGCTGAGGGTGCCCACCGGCAGGTCCGCAGTCCAGGTGTCTGTAAACAGAGGAGAGTCGAGCTGCTGCGTTAACAGCGGGTCGAGCGCATTCAGGAAATCGACATCGGGCAGGCCGTTCCAGTCGCCGTGCCACAACGCTTTATGTCCGGCGGCACAACGGCCGCGACGCAGCTTATCTGGTGCGGTGGTGCCGCTTAACAGGGCGGGCACCCAGTCGCACAGCTCCACCCAGGAGACGGCGGCTTCGCGCACAGCCGAATCTTCACGCGACACGTGCAAAATTTTCGCCCAGAACCACTCCGAAGAATAAATGCCGCCGATATAGCGGCTGTAATCCTGGAAGCGACCACTGTGGCAAAGCTGATTAATCTCTTCCGCTTCTTCTATAGCCGTGTGATCTTTCCACAACACGAACATCGCGTTGGGGTTCTCAGCGAACTCCGGACGCAGCGCCAGCACGTTGCCGTCGCGGTCAATAGGTGCCGGGGTAGAACCGGTGCTGTCAACGCCAATGCCGACCACGGCGTTGCGCTGATCTTCACTCAGTGCATTCAGAACGCCGAGCAGCGCCTGCTCCATAGCGTCAATATAATCCTGTGGATGGTGGCGAAAACGGTTGGTGTGCGGATCGCTGTATAAGCCCTGTTGCCAGCGCGGATAGCTGAACACCGCACTCTGCAGCTCTTTGCCGCTATGACAATCCACGGCCAGCGCACGCACCGAATCACTACCAAAGTCCAGCCCAAGGGTGATGGCTCCAGCACGCATCGGAATCTCCTGTAGTTAGTTAACGCCTTTATCCTGGGTTCGGTGCGCCAAATCAGTTAGTCATGGCTGGCTGACAATATGCACTTTTCTGTCATCGGCAGTGATTTTGTGATCCATTGCATAAGTTAAGGGCCGGTTAAATTTGCTGAATATATGGATGATTTTGCCGTGATTTTAAGATGTGATACCGCTCTACATTTTTCTTCGCTAATACCGCTAATACTAGCCCAGCGTCTGGACACTCTGTCAGCACATGCCAGCCTAAAGCACTGATTTATGGCTGTACCCACAAAACAAAACTTACTGGTAGCGTTTACACCGATTCGTTATTAGCAGCGAAAAATAACCTGGTACCGGAGAGCATCATGCATAAATTCACTAAAGCATTCGCGGCCATCGGCCTGGCAGCGGTTATGTCACAATCCGCTATCGCCGAGACCATGAAGCTGGGTTTTTTAGTCAAGCAACCAGAAGAACCCTGGTTCCAGACTGAATGGAAATTCGCCGATAAAGCGGGCAAAGATCTTGGCTTTGATGTCATTAAAATTGCCGTGCCGGATGGTGAAAAAACCCTGAATGCCATCGACAGCCTGGCGGCGAACGGCGCAAAAGGTTTTGTCATCTGTACGCCCGATCCAAAACTCGGTTCCGCCATCATGGCAAAAGCGCGCGGCTACGGCCTGAAAGTCATCGCAGTGGATGATCAGTTCGTCACCGCCAAAGGCAAGCCAATGGATACCGTGCCACTAGTGATGATGGCGGCCACTAAAATTGGTGAGCGTCAGGGTCAGGAACTTTATAAAGAGATGCAGAAACGCGGCTGGGATGTGAAAACCACCGGCGTGATGGCCATTACCGCGAACGAACTCGACACCGCTCGTCGTCGTACTGGCGGCTCAATGGACGCGATCAAAGCCGCTGGCTTCCCGGCAGCCCAGATCTACCAGGTCCCAACCAAATCTAACGATATCCCTGGCGCGTTTGATGCCGGTAACTCCCTGCTGGTGCAGCATCCTGAAGTCAAACACTGGCTGATTGTCGGCATGAACGACAACACCGTGCTGGGCGGCGTACGTGCGACTGAAGGTCAGGGCTTTAAAGCGGCTGACGTCATCGGTATCGGCATCAACGGCGTCGATGCCATCAGCGAACTGTCAAAAGACAAGGCGACCGGCTTCTATGGTTCGCTGCTGCCAAGCCCGGATATCCACGGCTACAAAAGCAGCCAGATGCTCTACAACTGGGTCAGCAAAGGTGAAGAACCACCGAAATTCACCGAAGTTACAGATGTGGTGCTGATCACCCGTGACAACTTCAAAACTGAACTGGCGAAAAAAGGACTGATGTAACTCTGAGCCTGCCGGGCTGCTCGCAGCCCGGCATCCTTAATAGCCCATTTCGCGTCGCCCGCCATCACCGGCCGGTGGCGCGAAAGAGTGAGGATTAACATGAACACTGATTCAGCATTTCTGTCGTTTCATGGCATCAGTAAAACTTTCCCTGGCGTGAAAGCGTTGCAGGATATCTCCTTCGACTGCCGTGGCGGTGAAGTTCACGCTCTGATGGGCGAGAACGGCGCAGGCAAATCGACGCTGTTAAAAATACTCAGCGGCAGTTATCAGCCGAGCGGCGGTGAGATTCGTATTAAAGGCAAGCCGATGAGTTTTCAGCGCACGACGGATGCACTGGACGCGGGCGTTGCCATTATTTACCAGGAACTGCATCTGGTGCCGGAAATGAGCGTGGCGGAGAACATCTATCTCGGCCAGATTCCGCACAAACATGGACTGGTCAACCGTAAGCTGATGCGTTTTGAGGCGGGCGTACAGTTGAAAAATCTCGGCATGGATATCGATCCCGATATGCCGCTGAAATACCTGTCGCTGGGCCAGTGGCAGATGGTGGAGATTGCCAAAGCGCTGGCGCGCAACGCGCGTATTATCGCTTTTGATGAGCCAACCAGCTCCCTGTCGGCGCGTGAAATCGACAACCTGTTCCGCGTCATTCGCCAGCTCCGCGAGGAGGGCCGGGTGGTGCTTTACGTCTCTCACCGTATGGAAGAGATCTTCGCCCTTAGCGATGCCATCACCGTGTTTAAAGATGGCCGCTACGTGCGGACATTTACTGATATGGCGAACACCCATCACGACGATCTGGTGCAGGCGATGGTAGGGCGCAACCTGGGTGATATCTATGGCTACTCACCGCGTCCCAAAGGGGAAGTGCGGCTGGAGCTGGACAAGGTTGAAGCGAAGGGCGTGCGTACGCCAATTTCGCTGAAAGTCCATGCCGGTGAAATCGTTGGACTGTTTGGACTGGTCGGTGCCGGACGCAGTGAACTGCTGAAGGGCCTGTTCGGCGGCACGCGTTTGCGTGGCGGTCAGGTCATCCTGGACGGCAAGCCACTGCCGCTGCGTGAGCCGATCGATGCCATTCGTGCCGGTATCATGCTCTGCCCGGAAGATCGTAAAGCTGAGGGCATTATTCCGGTGCACTCGGTGCGCGACAACATCAACATCAGCGCCCGCCGTCACAACCTGACTGCCGGTTGCCTGATAAAAAACGGCTGGGAAAACAAGAACGCCGACAGCCATATCCGCTCGCTGAATATTAAAACGCCCAGCGCCGATCAGCTCATCATGAACCTTTCTGGCGGTAATCAGCAGAAGGCGATCCTGGGACGCTGGCTCTCTGAGGATATGAAAGTGATCCTGCTGGATGAGCCAACGCGCGGCATCGATGTCGGTGCCAAACATGAAATTTATAACCTGATTTATCAGCTGGCGAACCGGGGCATTGCGGTGCTGTTCGCCTCGAGCGATTTACCGGAAGTGATGGGCCTGGCCGATCGCATCGTTGTGATGCGTGAAGGTGCCATTGCCGGTGAACTGCTGCACGACGACGCCACGGAGCAGCAGACGCTGAGCCTGGCGATGCCCAAAACTACTCAAGCGGCCGCCGTGGCCTGACAGGAGATCATCATGGCTTCATCTACGACCTCAAATACACCGCAGCCCGCTTCACGCGGCGGCCTGCAGTTAGGTCGCATCTGGGACAACTTCGGCATGCTGGTGGTATTTGCACTGCTGTTTATTGTCTGTGCGATTTTTGTGCCGAACTTCGGCTCGTTTATCAATATGAAAGGCTTAGGGCTGGCGATGTCGATGTCCGGCATGGTCGCCTGCGGCATGCTGTTCTGTCTGGCTTCCGGTGACTTTGACCTGTCGGTCGCTTCCGTCATCGCCTGTGCGGGTGTCGTCACCGCCGTGGTCATCAATATGACGGAAAGCCTGTGGATTGGTGTGGGTGCCGGACTGGTGCTCGGCATGATCACCGGCTTTATCAACGGCTTTGTGATTGCGCGACTGAAGATCAATGCCCTGATCACCACGCTGGCGACGATGCAGATCGTACGCGGCCTGGCTTATATCTTCTCTGATGGTAAAGCAGTAGGTATCGAAGATGAGCGCTTCTTTGAGCTGGGCTTTGCCAACTGGTTGGGTGTGCCCGCGCCGATCTGGCTGACCCTGGCCACCATGGTGATCTTCGGCTTCCTGCTCAACAAAACCACCTTTGGTCGTAATACGCTCGCGATTGGCGGCAATGAAGAGGCGGCGCGCCTGGCGGGTGTACCGGTAGTACGCACCCGTATCATCATCTTTATCCTCTCCGGCCTGGTCTCTGCGGCAGCGGGCATTATCCTGGCGTCACGTATGACCAGCGGCCAGCCGATGACCTCCATCGGCTATGAACTGGTGGTGATTTCTGCCTGCGTACTGGGTGGTGTTTCACTGAAGGGCGGCATCGGCAAGATCTCTTACGTGGTGGCAGGGGTATTGATCCTCGGCACGGTAGAGAATGCGATGAATTTATTGAATATCTCGCCATTCTCACAGTATGTGGTGCGCGGTCTGATACTGTTAGCTGCGGTGATTTTTGACCGTTACAAACAGAAAAAAGCCTGATTGAGCGAGCCGTTGGCCTGCGGACGCAGAGGTGTCTGCAGGCTATCCGAACAATAACAGACTGAGTGAGGACGCTATGTATCACCGCGAATTACCGGCTGAGCAGCAAAACCCCTTGTTGCCGGGCTATTCATTCAATGCCTGGCTGGTGGCAGGGCTGACGCCCATCACTGCCGATGGTCCGCTCGATTTTTTTATCGACCGCCCGCACGGCATGAAAGGTTACATTCTGAATCTCACCATTAAAGGCAAAGGGCGGGTATTCGACGGCGAGCGGGCATTTGACTGCGAGCCTGGCGAAATGCTGCTGTTTCAGCCAAAAACCGCCCACTACTATGGTCGCGCGCCGGACAGTCCGCAGTGGTTCCACCGCTGGGTCTATTTCCGTCCGCGCGCCTACTGGCACGACTGGCTGCGCTGGCAGGATGAGCAGGAGGGTGTGGGACGACTGCTGTTACCTGAGTCACTGCGTGGCGAGTTTGACCGCCTGTTTGCCAGTATTGAGCAGACGCATAACTCGGGTCGCCGCTTTGCGGAAGAGCTGGCGATGAACCTGCTGGAACGGCTGCTGCTGCGGGCCGTTGAAGAAGATCCGCGCAGTCATCAGCTCATCCGCGATCCGCGTGTGATTGAAGCCTGCCAGTATGTGACCAACCATCTCGCCAGCGAGGTCAAGATTGAAGAGGTGGCGCGCCACGTCTGCCTGTCACCGTCGCGACTGGCGCATCTGTTCCGGGAGCAGATGGGGGTCAACCTGCTGCGCTGGCGTGAAGATCAGCGGGTCATCCGCGCCAAACTGCTGCTGCAGACCACTCAGGAACCGATCGCCTCGGTAGGGCGCGAAGTGGGTTACGACGACCAGCTCTACTTCTCACGGGTGTTCCGCAAGCGTGTCGGCGTGAGTCCCAGTGATTTCCGCCGTCGCAACCAGGACGCGCACGACAGCCTGGCGGCGCAGACGGCCTGGCCCCTGGCGCGAAGTGCTATCTCTTAGTTTTTTCGGGGGATTCCTCCTTGTCCTCACCTGGTTAATAGTCTTAAATCAATCGGGTTATCAACGAAGATTCTACCCATCAGGCTATTTTTAGTCAGTCTGAACCTGGACAGTGCTCACACAGGCTGCTTTAGCAACCTGAACGCCCGTCAGGGCGGCCCTGAAGGGGCGAGCGCAGCGAGTAATCCTCACGTAGTACGTGTACGTCTGGTCGTTCCGCGCTGTCTGTGTTCAGTCTGTCTGCGACGATGACGCCTGATGGATCAGAATCCATGAGGAATCCAAATGAGCGATAAATTACGTGTTGGTCTGATCGGCTACGGTTTTGCCAGTAAAACGTTTCATGCCCCGCTGATTGCAGGGACGCCGGACGTTGAGCTTGCAGCCATTTCCAGTAGCGATGCCAGCAAAGTCCACGCCGACTGGCCTGCTGTTGAGGTGGTGGCCGACCCTCAGGCGCTGCTGGACGACCCGACCCTGCAACTGATTGTTATTCCTACTCCTAACGACACCCATTTCCCGCTGGCCAAAGCCGCGCTAAACGCCGGTAAACATGTGGTCGTCGATAAGCCGTTTACCGTGACGCTGTCACAGGCTCGCGAGCTGGATGCGCTGGCAAAAGCCAAAGGTTTGCTGCTATCGGTGTTCCATAACCGCCGCTGGGACAGCGACTTCCTGACGCTGAAATCCCTGCTTGAAACGGGCTCGCTGGGTGAGGTGCGTTACTTCGAATCTCACTTTGATCGCTTCCGTCTGGAAGTGCGTAATCGCTGGCGTGAAATGAAGGGCGCAGGCAGCGGAATCTGGTATGACCTGGGTCCGCATCTGCTGGATCAGGCGCTACAGCTGTTTGGCCCGCCGGTCGCCATCAATGTCGATCTGGCTGAGATGCGTCCGGGCGCGCAGACCACCGACTACTTCCACGCCACGCTGACTTATCCGCAGCGCCGCGTAGTGCTGCATGCCAGCATGCTGGTGGCGGCGGAATCTGCCCGTTATACCGTGCACGGCACACGCGGCAGTTACGTTAAATATGGTCTTGACCCGCAGGAAGATCGCCTGAAGTCGGGTGATTTCCCGCCGCAGGCGGACTGGGGTTATGACATGCGCGACGGTACGCTGACGCTGGTCGACGGTGATTCACTGACGGAAACCACGCAGCTGACGCAGCCGGGCAACTATCCCGCTTACTATGCGGGCATCCGCGATGCGATAGCCGGACGTGGCAACAATCCGGTGACGGCAGAAGAGGCGATTCAGGTGATGGAGTTGATTGAGCTGGGTCTGCAATCCGCCGAGAAACGCCAGACGATGTCGCTGAAACGCGTTTAATGGGTGAGTGTTTAACGCAGTAAGCAAAAAACGAAACGGGCCGGATAGCCGGCCCGTCACTCTGTTGCCACAACCCACTCAGAACGATGCTTAAAACAGCGCAAACCGCGTTGTATATTTTAGGTTTTGGGGAGCAGCGAAACCTGCATCCCAGTTAACTGGCCAATTAAATTAACCCGTTACTTAAGACGAAAATTGTCAATATAAGCGCGTGATATCCAGCATTTTTGCATGGGTAAGCGAATATTGGGAGGGACTGAGTCTGATTCTTTGTCTCGCCAGATTCATCGCCTGCTGACTAGCGCCTGAGAAATCTCGTGGATTTTGACCTTCTGTTATGACACAACCGTTTCGGTAGTGAAAATTAAACGTTTTAGGGAAAAAACCAGAATAATAAGAATTGGAATAGTGTGCTGAAGCGCCCTGTGATTTCATATAATTGACAATTTGATTGCCAATATAACTGCTGGGAGGAGAGCAGCGCAAATAACTTTGTTTTCCATCTCCACCAAAAACAGTGGCTTTAAGCGAACTCATCCTTATGCCATCAATCTCAAGGGAACGTTTAATATCCTGTAAGTTTTCTCTTAATCCCAAGTATGTATCGAAATGTGCACAGAGAAGATAATCATGTTGATCTGATAAAGCATAAAGCCCTATGCAAGTTTGTATCGCAGGCATTGACAGGTCTAACCCATTTCTTTTAAAGATACCGTATTGGCCTTGAAATACCACAACTCTCATAATATTCATATCCTGGTTGTATTGGATTTATTTTGAGCTCAGCCTTATGTATTGAGCGTGTCAGGAATCAGGTTTGATCGGTAGCCAAAAATCAACCAACTTATTTACATCGCAGATTTTCATTTTTAGCCATCTCGTATACGACTGCCAGATTGTCGATTTCAATTTTAGGGATCTGAATACAGCATTCATTTCTCAAGCCTGTATAAGCAGCCCTTTTTACATTGCTCTGATTATTCGACAAAAAAATCATTGTGGATATATATGGTGTAAAAAATCGCGTATATAGATTTATAATCGATGCTTAAAGGTTTTTTTGGTTATTGATCCCGGCTTTCACGATGTCAGCGGGTGGCAGCATAACGCGAGGCTTCTGCAAGCGCTTAAACATGTCAGGCCTGTCTGTTAATCCCGCGTTTGTAGCATCACGACTAATCCCTCAAATTATCTTTCATTTGCTTTTCTATGTTTCATAATGCTCCTGATGTTAAACATTCGAATGCCATTACGCCTTAAAAGATCTGACGGAGAGATGTTAGGGTTGAGTTGTCATGTGATGTTTAATATGTAAAAAGGAGGCTGGTGAGAGAGAAGGGGATTAATCTGTTATTCATCAGGGATGTTCATATTTCATAAATCAGATAAATAGTTACATTCAATCCGTTCCTCGCGCCTGCGCGACTTGTTCGGAACGGGCGATAAAATTTAATTAATTGCCACTCACTACGGGACGCGTTAAATTGATCGTTATTGACGTTCAGTTTTCCTTGTGAATAATTGCATTCAGTCATGATGCGGGTGTTTTAATGTTTCCTCTTTTATTGATTTAACTTTGGGTTCCATTTTGTCATCGTCATCAGAATTATGTCTGTTGATTTATGCCGGGGTAGCCACTTAGAATTAACGGACAATGATTGATTGTATCTGACCTGATGGGCAGTGAATGCTATTAGTGTATTCGTGTCAATACTGCAAAGTTTAAATGTTTTTTCTTCGGGAGAAGAAAAATAAAAAAATATTCTGGCTTCGTTATTGCTGTATTGATGGCAGGATCGTTCTCCACTATTACTGACGTAACGCCTGAGTCGGTTAACGTTGATGTAATACAGCTCGCAGATGCGGCATGACGATAACGTTGCCTCATAGGCTAAATCAACGAAAAGGGGACCTGATGTTAAATAGACGTGTTGTAATGAAATTACAGCAAATAATAACGACGTTCGTAATATCTGCATCGGTCTTATCTGCGCATGGTCAGGATATGGGCGCCTTTGCGCCACGCACGATAAACGTACCTGCCGTCCAGGCAGGGTTAACGGGCCCTTGGGTGGAGAGCTCCTACGCCCTGCAACTCATGTTGTGGCGGCAGGAACCAAACTGGAGCCAGACTGGCTGGTTTGTTGCGGACGAGCTATTTCCGTTTATACGCGCCAATGTTTCAATAGAATGCGTGGACCTCTTCGGAACTCGTTACGCTCATACGTTTACGTGGTGGCGCGGCGAGCCCTGGGACCTCGGCATCGCGTTACCCCGACCACCAACATGTACCATTACAGGCGGGACTATCACAAACACAACGTCAACGACCTATAATAACCTCTTCATTGGCTTTGCCTCCAGGATGGGCGGCAACTTTTGGCGAGGAGGCGGCGCAACGCGGATAGATATACCGGGTGGTACAGAGTGTGTCGCCAGCATTAATGACTTAAACCTGGGAACCTTATACGCCAGGGATTCAAAAAACGTGCAGTGGCCTTACACAACCACGAATGGAAAGATCGAACTGACAGGAAACGATATTTCGCAGAGTGGAATAATGAGGCTGGGAGGGGCCGACATTGAAATTCGCCCGGATAACGACGTGTACATCAAATATGATGGAAATGCGACACGTTGGGTCGCACCCAATAATACGAGTGGGAGCGGTGTGATTCCTCTGTCGGTGTAAAGTTAGCCCAACCCAGTCAGGAGGTCATTTCAGGTCCACTTTGACGGCCAGACTGACCTGTGAATAATGTTCGCCAGTCTGATTCAGTTTCAGGTGAATAACGCTGATCCCAGCGGTAAACCGCGGAGTGATCAACGCTGACACCGCGTTCAGCCAGGATCGCCTGACATTCACGATAGCTGTTGCCGTTAAGCGAAAGAACCTTCGGACCCAGCTTGTGTATTATCGATTTATCATACAATTAATATGCTTATGATATATCCGGCTACATCTACAACAACAGGATTTGTTAATGCCGACCGCAATGTCCATTGCGTTATGGCTGATGGAGAACTATAGCAATGAAATGTCTGATAAAAAGCCGCGGGCGAGTGAGCATAACGAAAAAAAGATTGAAGCATGAGATATCCTCGCCAGTGGATCTGTTTTATAACGATAAGCGATGTTACAAAAATCAGTATCCGGATAAATTGTTAAGCGAAAATTTAAATATCAATAAAATAAAACCTAAAGTCGCTGAAATAAATAATTTATACCAATTAAAGGAATATTTAAAAGCTGTTGGGATGAGCCTGATATCTGACGTTGCGCTGAAGTTTGTTATAACTAAGCAAAGGAAGTTGCTCCTTGGTGAATTTATTAAACGTTCCAGAAACGAGTATGTCACCCATCCTGCAATAATAAATTCTCTCGGATACAACGCTGCTGAAGAGGTTCTTGCCGCAGGAAGAATAGTGGGTTTTTCTGATTACAGCGGTAATTTACAGATTTTCGCAACCAATGAATCAGGGCACTTTAAACCGGGAAATGAATCAATAAAACATCTTGATGCTTTAATTCGGCGTTGGGGAGGATATGGCGCTTTCGATGATGACGATTGATAAGTCTGGCGACTCGCATTCGAAATCCGGTGATGCCTCTGATTGGTTAAATCGGATGTATGATGCGAGCTTTTGCGTCTTTCCGATCTGACTGTGTTCCCTTCGCATTAAGCTGGTTAGTTTCGGCCAGAATCGTTTGGAATTCGTTGTGGCAGTAGAGTGACGGGCCGGTAATCCGGCCCGTTTTTTATGGCTGACGCCAGCAGATTACTGCACGCGGGCCCGAATAGCCGCTTTCTCTGCGTCGCTGAGGAAGGCAATCGTCAGGCCATTTTCCTGCGCCTGACGAATCTGCGCTGCGCTTAGACCGGCGGCCGGTGCGGCGTGCTGATACTCATGTGCCAGCTCAATGCCCTGAACGGCCGGATCGTCGGTGTTGATCGTCGCCAGAATGCCATGCTCAAGGAAGGTCTTCAGCGGATGCTGCGCCAGTGAGGGCACCGTGCTGGTCTGGATATTAGATGTCAGGCAGGATTCAATACCGATACGGTGCTCCGCCAGGAAATCCATCAGCGCGCGATCTTCAATCGCTTTCACGCCGTGACCGATACGCTCAGCACCCAGCTCCCGAATTGCCTGCCAGATGCTTTCCGGACCGGCGGCTTCGCCCGCATGCACGGTCACGCGGAAACCGGCATCGCGTGCCTGGGTAAAGTGGCTCAGAAACTCGCTGCCCGGGAAGCCCAGCTCATCACCCGCCAGATCGACTGCGGTGATGTGATCGCGATGAGCCAGCAAACCTTCCAGCTCGCTCAGGCAGGCATCTTCGCCAAAGGTACGGCTCATAATACCAATCAGACGTACATCGATATCGTGCTGCTGACGGCCTGCACGCACGCCGTCGATAACGGCTTCGACCACACCGGCAATCGGCAGGTTGTGGGTCATGGCCATATAACCTGGGGAAAAACGCAGTTCAGCATAATGAATGCCTGCACGGGCGGCATCTTCGACATTCTCCTGCGCGATCCGGCGGCAGGCATCCAGATCACCCAGCACTTTCACGCCCCAGTCGAGCTTCTGCAGAAAGCTCACAAGGTCAGGTTCATTCTCGCCGACCTGTACATGCGGAAGCAGCGTCTCAAGCGTGGTAGCGGGCATTGCGAGATTAAACTGGCGACCTAAATCGAGAATGGTTTGTGCACGGATGTTGCCATCAAGGTGGCGGTGAATATCAGTCAGAGGAATTTTAGAATCGATCATGGCGCACTCGCTCAGTTGTCGGTGAAGTGCAGAGCATTATAAAAATATCTTGCGCAACCGCGCCAGCTATTTGCGCAACAGCCGCGCCGGATGCTGCTTAATTACCCATAACCGGTGGAAAAAGAGCGGTTCGCGACGGACAGACATGAAAAAAGCGACCCGAAGGTCGCTTTTCCTGGAAGCCAGCTCGATTACTGCGGCATGCCTTCGCTGGTGGGCATACCCAGCATATAGCGTGACATAAACTGCTCCAGCGTCATCTTGTCGCCGTTCATGTTCACCTGACCGTTGGCATACTGCAGGCTGGTCACAATGTTATTATCCTGCTGCTGAGTCAGGCGGAACATCTGACCCATCGCCGCCAGACCTTTCACCTGCTGATCCGCCAGTTTTTGGGCGTCGTCGGCCTGATAACCTTCAGCCAGACCTACCTTACGCATGGTTTCGGTCGCCATCGGCATGTTGATGACCAGTTTGCTATCCAGGCTTTTCAGCACCCGATCAACCATGGCGCTGAGGGTCTGCGCTTCGCCGGTGACGGTGGACGGATCGTTGAAGCTGGCGGTCAGATTGAAGGTACTTTCACCTTTATCGTTTTTCCAGCTCAGCGGAGCGATGCTGATGGATGGCGAGCCTTTCAGCAGCATCGACAGGTTGTTCATCAGAATCTGATGAACGCCCGCCTGATAGCGAATAGGGTCTTCCGCAACGCCAGGCTGGCTCAGCAGTTCCTGCATCTGCGCGTTGTAACGATCGGAGAAGGCTTTGACTGCCTGGGCATCAAACTGGGACAGCTTCATTTTCAGGGCTGCCTGACCAAAATCCTGTTTCTGCAGCTGAACGCCTTCAACCTTGTAATCGATATTGCCGCCAATTTTACCGGCGCTGTTATCGAATGAGGAGGTGCCTTTCATTTTATTCAGCGTCAGGGCATCCTGGCCATTGATGCTGGCATTCACCTTCTCAATGTCGACCGACTGGTCGCCGATACGCACGCCTTCCGGGCTGAGATGGGTGTTACCGCTTAGCTTCAGACCATTAATGGTGAAGAGGACAGGCTGGCCCATCTCATTTTTGCTGGTCAGCGCGAGGCTATCAACGTCACCGTCCAGCGACACTTTATCGCCTTTGTTATCTGCACTGACGTTGAAGGTGCCGCCATTGGTGGCCAGGCGTTCGCCGGTTTGGGCATTCTGATAGTCAACCGGCAAGACGCGCAGCGCGGTATCCGTGGCGCCGCTGTAACCAATGCGGGTGTCTGCGTTAATCAGAGACTTGTTCCCGGTCAGTTCAAACAGTTTTTTCACCGCATCGGTGTTAGCCAGTTCGGTATGAACCGATGCCATGCTTGGAATCAGATTGAAATGCTTCAGCTGCGCGAACGGGAAAGGACCATGATCGATGGTCTCATTCAGGATGATGCTCTGACCCGGTTTCAGCAGCGGATTATCTTCCGTCTGTGAGCTGGCCTGAACCACCAGATTTACTTTGCTACTGAACATGCCGCGCTGATAGTCCTGATAGCTGATCTTCAGTCGGCTGTTTGGAGCATAAGCATTCAGCTGAGCGTTGGCATTTTGCACCAGCTCGTCCCTGTGGCTTTCAATCTGCTTGCCGGTGAACCATGCCGCGCCAGTCCAGACTACGCCCAGTGCGATGATCACACCTACGGCAACATTGGTCTTTTTCATTGCTGATTCGTCCTTATCCTTGAGTCCGCTTATGCCGCAGGTTTAGCCTGGCGACCGAAGAAAAACGCCCGCAGGCGTTTAAAAGCTAATAGGTTGAAATAATAGCAGTTAACAGGCATGCCGTCAGCCGCTTCACCCTAAGTCGTTAAACACCCGCGCCAGTCGGCCCGTGCCAGCCGCCGTAACCGGTGATTCGCTGGCGGCAATGAAGCAGGACTCGCCAGGCTTCAGCGTCACCTGCTGCTCGCCTTTGGCGATCACGGCCTGGCCTTCGATGCAGAACATTATCGCGGCGCTCTGCTGCGCCAGCGACTGGGGTTGTGCATTGAGACTGTGAATAGCAAAGGCAAAATCGTCGACCGGAATCGGGAAGCGCAGTGTGTTGCCCTGGTGCTCCGGCGCTGTCAGCAACGCATTAGCGGGCTTCTCATCGAACTTCAGATTAGCCATCAACTCGGCAATATCGATATATTTCGGGGTTAAACCGGCCCGCAGGACGTTATCGGAGTTTGCCATCACCTCCAGTGCCACGCCTTTCAGATAGGCGTGCGGGGTTTCCGCGTAGAGGAACATCGCCTCGCCAGGTTGCAGGGTAATGACATTCAGCAGCAGCGGTGAAAACAGGCCACTGTCGTCAGGATACTCTGCCGCAATCATACGGATGGTTTCCCATGGCTCGCCCTGTTGCACGTCAAGCGCAGATTTCAGCACGCCCAGCGCCAGCGATTTCGCCTCGCCCTCCAGTGACAGCAGGGTAGAGAACAGCGCGGCCAGCGTATCCTTTTCAGGGTGCTGCAAAAAATGCGCAATCTGTGGATGTGCGCCCGCCACCGGTTCCAGCAGTGAAACCATCTGCGTCAGTGTGCGAAAGCCATTCATCGCCTGAAACGCAGTCAGCGCGTAGACCAGCTCTGGCTTGTGGTTGGCATCTTTATAATTGCGCTCAGCCGCAGCCAGTGGAATACCCGCTGCATTCTCACGCGCAAAACCCACTTCGGCTGCATGCTTGCTGGGATGAACCTGAATCGACAGCGGTTGATCGGCACATAACACTTTGAACAGGAAAGGCAATTCACCAAAACGCTGCGCCACCGCATCGCCCAGCATCGCCGCAGGCGAAGCATCAATCACGTCACGCAAAGAACGCTCGCTGCCCTGATCAATAACGGTTGAAGGGCTTTTCGGATGTGCGCCCATCCAGAGTTCCGCCATCGGCAGCCCTTTGGGGTTCTCAACCCCATAAAGTTCAGTCAACGCAGTTTTGCTGCCCCACGCGTAGTTTTGCAGCGAATTGTTCATTTTTTGCATCGCATAATCCTTTATCACGGGAAATTATTGCGGCTATTAAAGCAGAAACTACCGGTAAAAATACATATCCAGCGCAAAAGGACGCTAAGCTCTGATAATGTTAAATTATTGTATATTACTATTCTGACTGCCTGGCAGCCGATCGTGATCACGGACCAGGCGGTCATTCTTTAAAACAAGGTGAAGGAGACGTATTCATGGCAGCCAACCGCATTGAGAAAGATTCAATGGGCCCCATCGACGTACCGGTAGACAAACTGTGGGGCGCGCAGACGCAGCGCTCACTGGAACACTTCCGCATCTCAACTGAAAAAATGCCGACCGCGCTGGTGCATGCACTGGCACTGACCAAGCGCGCCGCCGCCAGCGTGAACCGCGATCTGGGCCTGCTGCCCGCAGATCGCGCCGATGCGATTATCAGCGCGGCGGATGAAGTGCTGGCGGACAAGCATGCGGATGAATTCCCGCTGGCAATCTGGCAGACCGGTTCCGGCACGCAGACCAATATGAACATGAACGAAGTGCTGGCGAATCGCGCAAGTGAAATCCTCGGCGGCGAGCGCGGTATGTCGCGGCTGGTCCATCCCAACGACGATGTGAACAAGAGCCAGAGCTCCAACGATGTCTTCCCGACGGCGATGCATGTCGCCGCCGTGATTGCCCTGCGCGAACAGCTGATCCCACAAATTCAGGTACTGAAAAAGACGTTGAGCCAGAAGTCTGACGCCTTTAAAGATATCGTCAAAATTGGCCGTACTCACCTGCAGGATGCGACGCCGCTGACGCTGGGCCAGGAGATTTCCGGCTGGGTGGCGATGCTGGAGCATAATCTGAAGCATATCGAACAGAGCATTCCGCACGTGGCGGAACTGGCGCTGGGCGGAACCGCAGTTGGCACCGGCCTGAATACCCACCCGGAATATGCAGTGCGCGTGGCGAAGGCGCTGGCCGACCTCACGCAGCAACCGTTTGTCACTGCGCCTAACAAATTTGAAGCGCTGGCCACCTGTGATGCGCTGGTGCATGCGCATGGCGCGTTGAAAGGGCTGGCTGCTTCACTGATGAAGATCGCCAACGATGTGCGCTGGCTCTCATCCGGTCCGCGCTGCGGCATCGGCGAAATTGCTATTCCTGAAAATGAACCGGGTAGCTCCATCATGCCAGGCAAAGTGAATCCAACGCAGTGCGAAGCGATGACCATGCTCTGCTGCCAGGTGATGGGCAACGATGTCGCCATTAATATGGGCGGCGCGTCCGGTAACTTTGAGCTCAATGTGTTCCGTCCGATGGTGATCCATAACTTCCTGCAATCGATTCGTCTGCTGGCAGATGGCATGGACAGCTTTAATCATCATTGCGCTGTCGGCATTGAGCCGGTGCGCGAGCGTATCGACCAGCTGCTGAACGAGTCACTGATGCTGGTGACGGCGCTCAATACCCATATTGGCTATGACAAAGCGGCAGAAATTGCCAAGAAGGCGCACAAAGAGGGGCTGACGTTAAAAGGCTCCGCGCTGAAGCTGGGTTATCTTACCGAAGAAGAGTTTGATGCCTGGGTCCGGCCGGAAGAGATGGTCGGCAGCATGAAGTCCTGATATTCAGGATGAGTCAGAGGCCAGCAGATGCTGGCCTTTTTTATTCAGAGGGGGCAATCAACCCACAGATGCAGGCGGGGTATCAGCAGATTCAGTGGCTCAGCGGCCGGTTTATGACGATGCGTTATGTTATCGGCGTCGTAATTGAGTAACTCGCCCAGCACCGGAACCTGAGTGCGATCGCGACAGATCACCAGTATTGGCGACGGGCAGGCCAGTTGCGTTTGCTTTTGTTCATCCGCGCGCCAGACACGAGCCACCGGCTGAACTTTTACGGGACGCTTGATTTTAAGCCGTGCCGAAGCGGGCAGGGCGCGTACGCTTGCCAGCTCCTCCTGCACTTTTTCCGCCCACTGTTCCCGTGACCACGGTGTCTTCGCCCGTCCCGACTTCAGGCTTTTTTCCAGCTGGGCGATCACCTCTTCGCGCCTGAGATTCTTGATAATGTGCTTGTTGGCCCAGCCGAAACGCAGGCTGTCTGGCGCGCTCAGCAGGGTAATGGTGCGATAGGCATTCAGGGTAATCAGCCCGCGCAGGTGCTGGTGGACAAACTCAAAACGCGCTTCACTCGGCAGCCCTGAATCCACGGTAATCAGCTGCTCCAGCCTTGCTTTCAGCTGGTTGATAAGTTCGACCAGCGAGACGATTTCCGCTTCCTGTTGCGCATCACATTCAATACAAAGTGCGCCGGGTAAGCGTACGGCTGCTTTCGTGCTCAGCTGTTCAGACTGGTGCTGCATAAAAAGGCGGCAGTAGTGGTCAAGCGCCATCTTTAACGCGCGCTCACCAAGATGCTGCTCAACGGCAATCCGGGTAATCGCCTCATGTTCGCGGCCTTTAACCACGGGCGGCAGGCTGAAGACACGGGCGATCAGCAAGGGTGTCGCTTCAATCTGCTGACGCAATTCACCCAGTGCCAGTTCCAGATCGTTAACACACTGATGCATATCAGCCACTAAGTCATAGCGCGTCATGTTGTGCCTCCATAGTTACAACGTCCACAATGTGGCAGAAGCGTCGGAAGGATGCAAGCGCCATATAGTTACAACATACTATAAGGTTTAATCAAAAAACCGTGCGGTCTGTCTGGCCTGCCAGCGAAAAGGAGATCACGCATTTTGGCTTATCGCAGAACATGTTATAAAACGGTTCGCCTGCTAATGGAGAGACCCCTTGTGAATCAGAACATCAAACCCGGCATCGCCGCCATTTTTACCCTTGGCTGGGTACAGATACTTTCCTGGGGCGGGTCGTTCTACCTGATGGCGGTAATGGCGAATCCGATTGCCGCAGAGACCGGCTGGTCACAGCAGTGGATTTACGGCGCGCTATCAACCGGCATTCTGGTGTCGGGCCTGCTGTCACCGCTGGCGGGCAGAATTATCGCCCGAACCGGTGGCCGCCTGCTGCTGGCACTGAGTGGCGTCGTGATGGCGGTGGGGCTGGTGATAATGGCTTACAGCGTCACGCTGCCGCTGTTTCTGTTCGCATGGGTAATTATTGGCATCGGAATGGCGATGGGCCTCTATGATGCGCTGTTTGCCACCCTCGGCACCTGCTATGGCGGTAAGGCGCGTTCCGCGATTACCAGCATTACACTGATTTCGGGCTTCTGCACCACGCTGGTCTGGCCAGGCACGGCGTTGTTAATTCACGGCTTTGGCTGGCGGGATGCCACGTTGATTATTGCAGCCATGATGGTGGTCTGCGTTTTGCCTGCTTATCTGTTTGCCATACCGGCAAACCACGCGAAGCAGCCTGTGAAAAGACGGAGCAGGGAGCCTGCCTCAGCGGAGATCGAACCTGCGCTGTTCTGGCTACTGTGCGCCATTTTTACGCTGGCGTCCGTGATCATGACAGCGATTTCGGTCCAGCTCATCGCTTTGTTGCAGGCGACGGGCCATACGCTGACCTCGGCGCTGGCGATCAGTGCTGTGATGGGTCCGTGTCAGGTGGGATCCCGACTCGTCGACATCGCCTTTAAGCGCAGTCATCCCATTCGAACCACCTTTTTCTCCGTCGGACTGGTCGCCGCAGGCTTGCTGTTGCTGGCGATCTTTCCACAGATGGCGATACTGAGCATGGTGTTGTATGGCGCAGGAAATGGCTTACGTGCCATCGTGCGCGGAACTTTGCCGCTGGTGATGGTCAAACCAGAGTCTTACGCAATCGTGGTGGGCAAAATGGCCCGCCCGGCATTAATGGGACAGGCGCTGACACCGCTGATTGGTGGATATGTGTTTGAAAGAATGGGCGCGCCGGCGACGCTGTGGTTGCTTTGCACCTTAGCAATCTTTAACGTGGTACTGGTTATGGCGCTGAAGCAGCGATTACCGGCGGTATCGGTCACCACCGCCCGATAGCAGGGGCCATTAAGTTTTGAGAGAAGCGTGCCGTTAGCAGGCTAAGCACCTTGTGCTATCGGGCCTCCGCCTTTGGTGAATACGTGCCTTGTCACCGCTGGCTTGCTTCAAAAAAGCAACAGTGTTTGTTATATTTATTGCTCATTGATTGTTCACTTATGCGGCAATAAAACAATAAGATCCACCGCAACTCAGGATAAAGAAATGCTTGATTATCGCTTCCCGACAGCTTTGCAAATGGTTCTGAGCGTAGCGATGGCGGAGCAAATGGGTAAACGCTCTACCAGCGCGATTCTGGCCTACGGGCTTGAAGCGAATCCCAGTTTCATACGAAAATTAATGGTTCCGCTGACCCGTGACGGCATTATCGTCTCGACGCTGGGCCGTACAGGCTCCATTCACCTGGGCCGTCCTGCTGCGGAAATTACCCTGCGGGATATCTATGTCTCCGTCATCGAAGACAAAAAAATCTGGGCCGCGCGTCCTGATGTCGCACCGCGTTGTCTGGTCAGTGCCAACCTCTGCTGGTACTTTAAGTCGATAGCTGATGAAGCCGAGCAGGCGTCGCTGGATGTGCTGGCAAAACGCACCGTGGCAGACGCGCTGAATGAGCTGAAGGTACGCGATACCAGCAACTGCACTGCCGTGCCAGAGCCTGAACCCGAAGAGATTGATGACCTCTGCAAAAAGAGCCGCTGATAGCGGCTTTTTTTATGCCTGCTGAACGTCCATTTCTGAGCCACTTCTTTGCCAAACCTGCAATGCAGGCCTTCTTTCCGAAAATTCCATCTTGAACTCTTACCGCGTAGCAATAGAATGACTTCACAGGATGAAGTCACGGAGGTCAGGGTGAACGCCGTTGTCAGGGAATTACGGAAAAACAGCGTGAAATACTGGCGCAGATTTTTCAAATGCCCCCACCGTGCGGACTGAAATGGCTGGCAGTTGAGTCAATAATCAGGGCGCTGGGTGGTGAGATTAAAGAAGGCAGGGGTTCAAGGGCCCGCTTTCTTCTCAGAGGAAAAATAGCGCGTTTTCACCGGCCGCATCCTTCGCCAGACACCGACAGAGGTGCTGTTGTTAATCTGCGCGAATGGCTGGAAAGTATTGGAGTTGATCCCTATGAATAATCGTTCAAATTCATCAATCACCGTCGCCGGGCAACCCGCGGTGATCACCTATGTCCCCGAACTCAATATGTTCCGTGGACGCTTTACTGGCCTGTCAGGTTACTGTGATTTTGTCTCTGACAGCGTACAGGGCCTCTACAAAGAGGGCGACATTTCGCTGCGCGAATACCTGGAAGATTGTGCAGCCTCCGGCATCAATCCTTACGCTGAGCAGGAAAAAATCAAAACCTTCACGCTGCGATACCCTGAATCGCTGGGAGAGCGCCTGACTCAGGCGGCAGCTGAAAATGAAACCTCACTCAATGCGTTTATCATTGAAACGCTGAATGAAAAATTAAGTCAGCGTTAACCCGCGAAGCCGGATTGACAGGCAATCAGTGAATCACAAATAAAAAAAGGGCGATCAGTTGATCGCCCTGATTAACTTCTGTGGTTTACACCGTCACTGACTCTGCATTGCCAGACCGGCGCGTCACCAGTTTGCGCAGGGCGACATAGAACACCGGCGTCAGGAACAGGCCGAACAAGGTCACGCCGAGCATACCGGAGAAGACGGTGATGCCGGTCACGCCGCGCACTTCTGCACCTGCGCCTTCACCCAGAATCAGCGGGATGGTGCCGGCGATAAAGGCGATGGAGGTCATCACAATCGGACGCAGACGCAGGCGACACGCTTCCAGCGCCGCTTCCACAATGCCTTTGCCCTGAATCTCCAGCTCCCGTGCAAACTCCACGATAAGAATCGCGTTCTTACAGGCCAGCCCCATCAGCACCACCAGTCCGACCTGCACGAAGACGTTGTTGTCACCGCCGGTCAGCCAGACGCCAAACAGCGCAGAGAGCATCGTCATAGGGACAATCAGGATCACCGCCAGCGGCAGCGTCCAGCTCTCATAAAGCGCCGCCAGCACCAGGAACGCCAGCAGGACAGCCATCGGGAAGACAATCAGCGCGGTATTGCCCTGAGTTGACTGCTGATAACTCAGGTCAGTCCACTCGATGTTCATGCCGTTCGGCAACAGCTGACCGGACATCGCCTCAAGCTGGCTCATTGCCTGCGCTGAAGAGAGCACGCGCGGGTCGGCATCACCAATCAAATCCGCCGCCGGATAGCCGTTATAGCGGATCACCGGGTCGGGGCCATAGGTGGTGGTGATGTTAACCATGCTGCCAATCGGCACCATCTCACCGCGGTCGTTTCGGGTGCGCAGGTTAGCAATATCTTCCACGCTGTCGCGGAAATCGCCATCCGCCTGCGCCATTACACGCCAGGTGCGGCCAAAGCGGTTGAAGTCATTCACATACGACGAGCCAAGATAGGTCTGCAACGTGCTGAACAGGGCAGTCAGCGACACGCCCTGTGCCTTGGCTTTATCCCGATCAACCTTCACATCAAGCTGCGGAACGTTGGCCTGATAGGAGGAGATAGGGAAGTGCATCCCTGGGGTCTGCATGATGCTACCTGACAGCGTATTGATTGCCGTCTGCAATGCGCCATATCCCAGACCCGCACGGTCCTGTACATAGAGCGAATAACCGGAACCCTGACCCAGCCCCAGAATCGGTGGTGGCATAATTGAGAAGCCAAACCCCTGCTGGATTTGCGAGATCTTCGCATTGATCTCCGCGTTGATCTCCGCTGCCGTATGTTTGCGCTCATTAAACGGTTTCAGGCCGAAGAAGACCGTTCCGCTGTTTGGCGTATTAGTAAACTGCAGCGCATTCAGGCCGGGGAACGCCACCGCATAGGCGACGCCTTCGGTCTGCATACCGATTTCACTCATCTTACGAATCACTTCATCGGTGCGCGCCAGTGACGAGCCTTCCGGCATCTTCACGCCGCCAATCAGGTAGAGCTTATCCTGTGTTGGGATAAATCCACCTGGCACGGTGTGGAACATAAAACCGGCACCGGCCAGCAGCAGCACATACACACCAAACACCGCACCACGGCGACGCAGCGTGCGACCAACCAGTGATTCATAGCCATGCGCACTGCGCTGGAAGAAGCGGTTAAATGGACGGAACAGCCAGCCAAACAGCGCGTCAATGATCCGCGTTAACCGATCTTTCGGCGCATCATGACCTTTCAGCAGCATCGCTGCCAGCGCAGGCGAGAGCGTCAGCGAGTTAATGGCGGAGATCACCGTGGAGATCGCAATGGTGGTGGCAAACTGCTTGTAGAACTGCCCGGTAACGCCCGACAGAAACGCCATCGGCACAAACACCGCGCACAGCACCAGCGCAATCGCAATGATCGGCCCGGAAACCTCTCGCATTGCCTGATGCGCCGCAGCACGTGGCGAAAGTCCCATCTCAATATTACGTTCGACGTTCTCCACCACCACAATGGCGTCATCCACCACGATACCTATCGCCAGCACCAGCCCAAACAGGCTCAGGGTGTTCAGCGAGAAGCCGAGCAGATAGAGCACGCTAAACGTACCGACAATGGAAACTGGCACCGCCAGCAATGGAATGATCGAGGCGCGCCAGGTCTGCAGGAACAGAATCACTACCAGCACGACCAGGATCACCGCTTCAAGCAGAGTCTGAACCACCGCTTTAATAGAGTCCCGGACAAACACCGTCGGGTCATAAGGCGCGGCCCATTTCACATCGTTGGGGAAGCGGGTCGCCAGCTCATCCATTTTGGCGCGAACCGCATTGGAGAGGTCAATGGCGTTAGCACCAGGCGCCTGGAAGATACCGATACCCACTGCGTCTTTGTTATTCAGCTGCGAACGCAGGGCATAACTGCCTGAACCCATCTCAATCCGCGCCACATCACGCAGGCGCACCAGCGAACCATCTTCTGAGGTTTTCAGGATGATATCGCCGAATTCCTGCTCGCTCTCCAGACGTCCCTGCGTGTTAATCGACAGCAGGAAATCGCTCTGCTTTTTCAGCGGCTCGGCACCCAGCTGACCGGCAGAGACCTGCACGTTCTGCTCCTGCATCGCCGTCACCACATCAGAAGCGGTCAGACCACGCGCCGCGACTTTGTTGGGATCAAGCCAGACGCGCATCGCATATTCGCCTGCGCCGAAAATCTGGATCTGACCGACGCCCGGCAGACGCGCAAGCTCATCTTTCACCTTCAGCGTGGCGTAGTTACGCAGGTAGAGCGAATCATAGGTATTGTTGGGTGAGAACATGTGAACGACCAGCGTCAGGGTCGGCGACATCTTCTGGGTTGTCACACCCAGACGACGCACATCTTCCGGCAGACGGGCTTCCGCCTGTGCCACGCGGTTCTGCACCTGCACCTGTGCCTGATCGGGATCGGTGCCTGGACGGAAGGTGACGGTAGTCACCAGCACGCCGTCCGAACCGGCCACAGACTTCATGTACATCATGTTCTCGACGCCGTTAATCGCCTCTTCCAGTGGCGTCGCCACGGAGTCTGCAATCACCTTCGGGTTAGCGCCAGGATACTCAGCACGCACCTGCACGCTGGGTGGCACGACGTCGGGATATTCACTGATTGGCAGTAACGGGATGGAAATGACGCCGGTGACAAAAATCAGGATCGACAGCACCGCAGCAAAAATTGGCCGGTCGATAAAAAAGCGGGAAAAGTCCATAGCGGCCTCGAATTATTGAGCGGCTGCCGCACGCATGGCGACCTGCTGAGCAGTGACCGGCATGCCGGGCATAAACACTTTTTGCAGACCGGCGATGATTACCTTGTCACCGGCGTGCAGACCCGACTTAACAATACGCAGGCCATCTATCATCGCGCCGGGCTGGATATCGCGCCGCTGCGCTTTGCCTTCTCCATCCACCACGTAGACATATTTGCGATCCTGGTCGGTTAACACCGCTTTATCATCGATCAGCACCGCCTCGAACTGCGCGCTGCCTGGCAGACGCACGCGGGCAAACAGACCCGGCGTAAACTGACGCTGTTGATTGTCGAGCAGGGCGCGCATCCGAATGGTGCCCGTGCTGGCGGTCAGCTGGTTATCCGTGAAATCGATTTTGCCCTGATGCGGAAAACCCTGTTCACCAACCAGCGCAATCTCGACAGGCAGCGCATGACGCTGCTGGCCCTGACGCGCCATCGCCTGATAGTTGAGGAACGTGTTCTCATCGACATCGAAGTAGACATACATCTGCTGCTGCGACACCAGCGTGGTCAGTACGCTGGCGCTGTCGCCAGCGGTGACCAGGTTACCTGCGGTGATCTGCGCGCGGCTGGCGCGACCATCAATCGGTGCGGTGACGCGGGTAAAGTCCAGGTTGAGTTGCGCCATATCGACCGCGGCTTCTGCGGCCAGCACATCGGCCTGCGCCTGACTGGCAGCAGAACGACGCTGTTCCCACGCCTCGCGGGAAATCGCCTGGGTGCCGATCAGCTTCTCGCTGCGGCCGGACTCACTGCGGGCCAGACTCGCCTGGCTGCGCGCACGGGCCAGTTCCGCTTTGGCCTGCTCCAGCGCCGCGCGGTAACTCCGGTCATCAATGGTAAACAACACCTGACCTTTTTTGACCTCATCGCCTTCCCGATAGTTAACCGAGTCGATGTAGCCCGAGACGCGCGGACGCAACTGCACGCTTTGCACTGCTTCCACCCGTCCATTGAAGTTGTCCCACTGACTGACTGGCTTGATCAGCACGGGTGCGGCGCTCACTTCAGGCGGTGGCGGCGGGGCGTTTTGCGCCACACCCTTGTCGCAGCCGCTCAGTTGAGTGATGAGCAGTACCATCCCTAAGAGGGTTAAACCCTGACGAACCCGGTTCGTAATCATTGTTGTTATTCCGCGATAGATATAAACAGGCGGCCTGCAGGCCAATATTTGCAACTTTTAAGATTGCAATTAATCGCGGTGAGTGTAGGCTTGCGGGGCTGGCAACTGCAAGAATAACAGATACACTTTATGTGCGGTTTAGGGCAGGGCGATGAAGACCTGAACAGATCAGCATAAACCCTACAAAGAGTGCGGCATTTAATGTACTAATAAAACTTGCATTAAATGGCATAGTCAGCCACCCTTAAGTGTAACTGCAACTGATACTAATACTTTTCGCCACGGCGACAGGAGAGACTGGAATGATGAGTGATGCCTTTATTCACGATTTAATCGACTGGATTGATAACAACATCGAAGCACGTCTGGATCTGGATACCGTCTCAGAGCGCGCGGGTTACTCCAAATGGCACCTGCAGCGTATGTTCAAAGAGCACACCGGTTATCCATTGGGTGAATATATCCGCGTTAAGAAGCTCAAAAAATCAGCCGATCGCCTGACCACCACCGATGAGCCGATTCTCAATGTGGCGATCTCGTTAGGTTTCGACTCGCAGCAATCCTTTAACCGCAGCTTCAAACGTCAGTATGGTGTCGCGCCGGGTGCATGGCGTCGTCACAGCGGGGAATCGCACGCAGCTTAACCTCGCCAGGGCCAGCTTGTCTGGCCCGCGCTTTTCTCTGTGCATAAAACTGGTATCATCTGCGTCCTGTTGTCTCGGATGCCATCATGTCAAAAAAACTCTGGATTGGACTTTTCCTTGTCCTCGCGGCCTGTTTCTACGGCCTCAAACCTTATCTGAACACGGGTTCAACGCCTGCCCAGGCGGATATCGCCACCCTGACCGATGCCCATACCGTGGCCCGCTGGGTGCTGCAGCATCAGCAATTGCCGGACTACTACCTCACTAAAAGCGATGCGCGTAAGCGTGGCTGGAATCCAGCCAAAGGCAATCTGTGCGAAGTTCTGCCAGGCAAAGCTATCGGCGGCGATCGATTTACCAACCGTGAAAAACGTCTGCCATCGCGTGCAGGTCGTCAGTGGTATGAAGCGGATGTGAATTATCGCTGTGGTCATCGCGACGCCGATCGTCTGGTCTACTCCTCTGACGGGCTGGTGTTTCTCTCAACCGATCACTACCGTAGCTTCAGACAGGTACCCTGATCATGCTTAATGTGACCTTTGACCTGCGTCAGCTCACCACGCGCGCGGCCTTTTATCAGGCGCTTGCTGATCAGAGCGGCTGTCCGCAGACGTTCGGACATAATCTGGATGCGTTATGGGACTGGCTGACGGGTGGGATGGCGCTGCCAGCCACGGTCTGGCTCCAGCACTATGCTGCGCATCAGGCCGATTTAGCGCCAGTGCTGGCGCTGCTGGAAGAGGCGGCGCAGTCACTGGAGGGCGAACTGCGCCTGATTATTGATTAAGCGCGCAGTGGCTTGAGCAGGGCAACCAGCGCTTCACGAGCTGCCTGTGGCAGATCGCCGCCGCCGGTATAACCATTGTTCTCAATGATGACCTGATTCAGCCCCACCAGCCAGTCGTAGATATAATAGGCAGTATGGTTAGCCGGGGCCGCTGAGAGTTTGGTCAGACGCTGACCGGCACTGAAGCTGACGCTGGGCGCCGGAGGACGTGAGAATATCACCTGACCCCGGTTAACGCGGCTGTCGGGGCGTTCGCTTTCAGGGCGCTGTAAAAAGCCGAGCCAGGCAACAAAATCCCCCAGCACCGTCATCGCCCGCGTCACCTGACGATCGGCGCGTGATTCATGGCTGACGCTCTGCGAATCGGGCTCATGCAGCGCCTGCTGCAGTTTCTGCGCGATATCGGTACGGAAACCAGCCGTGATTAACTCTTCAACCAGCCACTCCATCGTCGCCTTGTCCACGTTGAGCAACGCCAGCAGGCTGCGGTTTTCCGGCAGCTGACGCAGATGATCCAGCCACAGCAGCAGCACCTGACGCGGGAACTGCTGAGCGCTTTGCAGGCTCTGACGCGGCTGAACCGGTGCTTCGGCAGGGCTTTCACTGAACAGGTCAAATTCAAACCCGATGCCGAACTGATTTTCCGGCGCCTGGCTGTTCGTGGGTTTGCTGCCCTGTAATGCTGACTGATTAAGCCAGAGCTGGCGCAGCGCCTCACGTGGCGGCTGCAGGCGTTCCAGAAGTTCGCCATGCAGGCCAGTACGATGCTGCAAACACTTCAGCAACGTGTCGGCGATGTTCTGTTTGCGTGCCGCCTGTTCCGGACTGGCACCCGCTTCGGTCCAGGGCAATAAACGCCGCTCTACCACGGTGTGCTGAATCTGCGCCAGCTGAGCCAGCAGCAGGTCGCGGCGGGCTTCCGGCTGCATCTCATCCTGTAACCAGCTTGCCATGCGGTCGACGCCCGCGCGATCCAGTGCCAGCATCGATCCCCAGTGCTGACCCGGTTGTCCCATCTGACGCTGCACCGCTTCATCCACATTGACCAGCTGATGACGGGCATCGAACGGGGTAATCGCCCAGATCAGGCGCGGTTTCTCTGCCGATTCCTGAGCGGGCTGCTGACGCTGCCATTCGCGCAGCGTTTCGCTGGCGAGATCCACATCCTGACGGTGACTGGCTGCGGTGCAAACCAGCAGCAGGTCAATCGCCTGACGCGCGGCATAAAGACCAGGCAGCAAGGCGCGTTTTTGCGCCAGCAGCTGCGCACGCAGGGGATCCTGCTGCTGCAGACGCTGACGATCTTCCTGGGTGGCCGCATCACCGGACTGACCCGGCGCGGGCAGCTCCAGCATGTCGGCATCATCATAAAGCGCAGTGCGCGGTGTGGAGCTCAGCGGCACCAGCACTTCCAGCGTCAGCAACGCCAGTAATCCCAGCGGCACGTTCTGCGCCTTGCCGATGCGGTTACCGTTCAGCGGGCAGACTTCGACCAGCTGCTGCTGATCCTGCTCGCTGGCTGGCACAATCAGCTGCTCAGCTGGCAGCAGCGAGGCGTCGGTCAGCAGGCTCAGTGGCGCGATTACGCGGGTGCTGTTACGCAGCTGATGACGCAGATGCAGCAGGCTGCGCAGCATCTCGTTCAGTTCCGGCTTAGCAGGCCACAGCAGAGAAAAGAGCTGCACCCGGTCGTCAACGCTGAGCCACGGCGCCAGCTCAACGGCCTGCGGCCAGAAGTGACGGTCCAGCCGCACATCGTGGTGTGAACGACGACGGCACCAGGACCAGAGCGTGACCAGTGCATCACCGTCAAGACCGGCCAGCGGCGTAGCGAGGCGATGACGCTGCAGGCGCTGCAGTGCGCTGTCAATCTGTGCGGTGTCAGGCGTCGTCTCTCCGGCACACGCGACCATCAGCCGCACAATCTCCGCTTCGCTGAGCAGCGTCAGTTCAACCGGCCACTCATTTGAGAGCGGCTCGCGCTGATGGCTGAAGCGGGTCGCGGTAGCAAAGTCGAGGTTGCCGGGATTGATGTGCTGAAACCAGTTCAGCTGTTTATCGCCCATGCGGGTCACGAGCTGGCCCTGCGCATCAGCCACCATTTCGTTCAGCAGCCAGGCTTTGCCCGCCTGTGACTGTCCAAACAGTGCCAGCGTCACCGGACGTGCAACCTGCTGCGCCAGTGCCTGCGCCTGCACGCGCGCCTGACGCAGCTGCAGCGTCAGGGTTTCGGCTTCCAGCGCCAGACGTGGCGACTGCTCACGGGTAGTTTCAATCCACGTCAGGCTGTTATTCAGGGCGTCCTGCAGCAGGCTAAGGCGTTTTGCCAGCGTTTGCGGCTGACGAGGTTTCAAAGCTTTCATCGTTTACACACGCTCCCGCTGTCAATCCAGTATTGCGCATTGGCATTGCCGGTCGCCGACAGGGTATTCAACTTCAGACTTAACTGCTCCAGCGGCACGCGGGTGCCATCATCGAGGCGCGCATCGCTCAGCACCAGGGTTTCCGGGCCGGAGGCATCGGGGCCTGCTTTTACGGCCAGTTTGATGCGCAGCACGCTCTCACCGGCCACTTTACGCGCCAGCGTGGTGTCGTTCAGCGTCAGGCTATAGAGCGGCGAGGCGGGCCAGCGCTCGTTATCAAGCTGACGGAAGCCGAGACAGACGTTACCACGAATACGGAAACTGCTTTTTTTATCCAGCGCATAGCCAGGATTGTCGAGGTCAATTTCGCTGTAGCACAGATTCTCGTCCGTTAGCGCCTGGTTTTCGTCAAGCATGCCAAGATAGCGAATCGTCGAATAGGGCTCAAAATCGCCTGCGCGGAACCAGAAGCTGCTGAGGCGGAGATCCAGCGCCAGCAGACAGAGCATCGCGCCGACTGCCGCTGTGGATTTCGGGTTGTCGATGCGGCCATGTTTGTTAAACGGATACCAGTCGCTGGTGTGATAGCCTTCCAGCGACAGAATACGGCTGCCCGGCAGCGGCTGCAGATGACGGACCAGCGCCTGAATACCCGGGAAGCGCGACGGGCGACCGGTCAGCAGCAGCACGTCGCACTGATAGAGCGACACCACTTCACACATTGAGCGCAGCGCCGGAATAATCGCCATCCGGTGCTGCATAAATTCGCCATGCAACTGGGCCAGACTGACCACCAGCGGCACCTGCAGCAGGTCAAAGCGGCTATTGCCACCCAGTTCGCGTTGAATCTCACCATTAACAAACGCCAGCACCGCGTCGCCCGGAGGCTGATCGACCAGCTCGCCAAACAGCGCGTTGATCTCGGCGTGACTTTCCAGCGGATCCCAGTTTTCGTAACGCTCCAGCACTGCCTGCGCCAGCGGAATAAACAGCTGTAAGGTGACCTGCTGACGCAGTGTCGCCTGACCGTCCATGCGGCTGTCGTGACCAAACAGCTTGTTCATCAGCGGTTCTGCCAGCGTCAGACCTGCTTTCTGCAGATGCTGCTGCAGCGCCGGTAAAATCCACAGCTGAATCACATCCAGCAGGATATCGTCGCCTGCCACTTTAAAGCCTTCGCGGAACAGCAGGCGCGGGGTGATTTTGACATTGTTGCCCTGACCATCGTCCAGACGATACTGGGTGATGGCGAGGTCAGTGGTGCCGCCGCCGATATCAATCGAGGCGATACGCAGGCTTTTTCCTGGCAGTTCGTCGGCCTCACGCGGACGGTCCGGACGCGCCATGCTGCTGAAGAAGTCTTCGGCACGACCGGCAAAGTTGACCTGGGTTTCATTGAACAGCCAGACCATCTGACCACAGGTCGCTTCATCCCACTCCATCTGCACATCCGGCAGCGGTTTCGGGGTCTGACGCGGCAGCGAGGGTGTAAATTCATCTTCGTCCGCCAGCCAGCCTTCCGCTTTCCAGACCAGCGCCAGCGCTTCCTGCATCCGGCGGCGGAAAATTTCACGCTCCGGCTTTGGCATCGCCGATGGCAGCGTCAGGATTACATGGCGCAACTGACGCGGCGCGTGGCTCTGTGGCATGCGCTGACGCTGTGCCGCGCTGTTCATCTGCATCAGCGCCTGAGCCAGCAGCTCACACAGCATAAAGGTCATTAGCGAACTGCGGCTGTAGTGCGGCGAAAAGACCGGCAGACGATCGTCCGGTGCCAGCGTAGAGAGCGGCTGGCCTTCGTCGTTCAGCAGGGTGGTAAAGGGTGCGGCGTAGGCCAGCGGTTCAGCCTGATCGCCAGGGGTGTTAAAGCGCCAGCCTGGCTGATAGCGCGCTTCATCCCAGAGATAACGGCGCGGGCTGGAGAGGCCAGTGCTGCCTTCCAGTCCCACTCGCTGCAGGGCCAGACGGCTTGCTTCGCGTCCGACGCGCGTCAGAGACGGCCACATAAAGGCCTGTTCACGACCGCTTTCCAGCGAGAAATTCGCTTTACCAAAACGGGTCTCGGCAAATTCCAGACGGCTGTCAAACAGCTCGTTATAAACCTGATGCGGCTCGGACAGATCGCGCAGCTGCAGCTCATAGGTCTGCTTCAGGCCGTTGCTCTCTTCAGGGTGATCTTCCACCAGAACGCCGCAGGTATGGGAGTTGCCGACATCCAGAATGATATCGACGTTGACCGCTGGGGTCTGCAGTGTGGCAGCCTGAATGTGAATCTCGCTGAGGTCGAGCTGTTCGCCCAGCAGCTCCAGCAGATTGAGGTAGTGCGCCTGATACTCAAACTCGCGCAGCGCCTGATTAATCGCCTGTTCGCGGCGATCGGACACGCGGTCGGTAAAGGATTCACGCAGCCAGCCGTCAACCCAGGTCAGATCAAGAAATTCGCCCAGCTCGTAGTTGTGCCAGGCGAGCGCAAAGGTCACGCCATTTTGTGCATCTGCAGGGCTCAGGCCGAGCTGCTCGCCACCGTCCTGTTCTGCCACGCAGCGGGTGTCGAAAGCCAGGCTGACGCGATGGGTATTGCCCGCCGCATCGGGTGCAGGCAGGGCAACCAGGCGCATCCGCGCCCAGTTTTCAGGGCCACCAATAAAGCGACGACCACTGGCACAGCGCAGCATCGGCAAGGGCAGCCAGCAGGCTGACAGCAGGGTCAGGGAGTCAGCCAGGGCGATATCGGACTCCGGGCGCACCACTTCAGCGGCACCCCCATCTTCTGGATAGAGCAGGAACTTACCGCTGTTGCCATCGACCTTCAGGCGCAGCAGCGGACCATTGGCGGTCTGGCGCACAAACTGGCGGCGAGCCGGGGTATCGGAGAGTTGCAGGCCAAAATCCAGAAACTGCACACCGCTGTTTTCAATCAGCGTAATTTTTTGTTTGTCATCGATCAGGGGAGCCAGCATCGTTATTTACTCTCACGCTTAATCGTCATCGGGAAAACCCGGTCTTCAGCATACTGCGCTTCGCACACGGCGGCGCCTATACTCGCATGGCAGACCAGCAGCGGCATACGATAGCGCGAATTGTTCTGGCACTTCGCCGTATAGCGGCTCTCGATAACCAGGTTACCGGCGCTGGTCATGGCGGCACTGACATCGGCTTTACAGGTGGTGTTACCCTGAGCGACCTGCACGCTGCCTTTGCCATTTTTAAACTGGAAGCGCATCACAGGCGGCTTACCGGTTGGCGTTTGCATCTGGTCGATAGTGACACGCCAGCGGCCATCAATCACCTGTACCTGACCTTCACGCACGGCGTCCGGCGTCACAACAAGATCATCAGCTTTAGCTGGCACCGGCGGCGTTACCACACTGGCAAGGGTAGCAGATGAGGCAGCAGGCGCGGCGTCGGTGGTGCCCGTGTTTGCCGGGATCTGAGGCAGCGACTCGGGTGGTTTCTCAGCCGTTACTGTCTCCGCAGGAGGCATGGCAGGCGTCGCGGCTGAAGGTGTTGCCGCAACCGGTGACTGACTCGCAACCGGTGTTGGGGTGGATACCGGTGCTGGCGTTGTGATCGGCGTTGCGGCTGGCTTCGTTGTCCCAACCGGTGTAACCACAGGCTCAGGACTATGCAGCAGCACGGCCACCGTCACGGCAGCGGCAATCGCCACGGGCGGTAACAGATACCAGATGCGGAAAGGGCGGCGAGCCGCTACAGGTGCGGCTGGCTGAGGTTCTGCAGGCACCACAATCGGCAGCGGTTCAGCCGCCGCTTCGGGTTCAGGTTCGGGCTCAGCGATAACGGTCGGCTCAGCGACCACGGGCGTGGCAGGTAGCTCAGGCAGCGGTTCAACCAGTGTAGCCGGCAGGTTTTCATCCAGTGTCTCACGCAGGCAGGCCAGTGCATCATCACGACTGCGTGCCTGGGCATCGACAAAGCCCCAGAAGGTGATAACCGGTTTACCATCAACCAGATAGACATACTGCTGGTCCGGGAATTGCAGGGTTTTGCTCAGCAGGGCACCAAACAGACGCATCGACGGATTCTCTGCCACGCGCGCGCGCGTACTGAGTGCCTGCATATCCTGCTGACAGGCGGTGAGCTGCTGCAGTGCAGCGCGACGTTCATGATCGCTGGCGCCCAGCCAGGATTTCACCCGGCCGTTAATAGGGGAATACCAGTCGAGGCGATCGCCCCGCTCATTAGCCTGAGGAATAGCCAGGCAATCTGCCAGTGCGCCCTGACGGCGCAGACGCAGGGTTTCACGAATTTGCAGTGCTGAGGCGTAGACCGGCTGGCCATTTTCACCTAACGCCAGAACTGCATCCAGATTACCGCTGCGCAGAATAGTTTTTGCCACCTGTTGGGCCCTTATCGGTCGTTGTCTGAGGCAGAAAATCGCGTGTTATCGACGATTAGGTTGATTTTACGCGGGGCAATGACAAATCAAACGGCAGAAAAGGAGGTAAATCCAGTGTTTTTTTCATCGGCGGGTGGAAAAATAACCGATATTTCAGCGGGTATCACGCCTCAGACGGTTCTGCGCACCAGCACCAGGTGAGCAATGATACCGCCTGCCAGTCCCCAAAATGCCGGACCAATACCCAGCAGCGAAACACCCGACGCAGTGATCAAAAAAGTCACTAACGCGCTGTCACGTTCGGCAGGCACATCGAGTGCGCGATGCAGGCTGCCGCCCAGCGTTGCCAGGAGTGCCAGACCCGCCAGCGCCTCGATCAGCACCGCAGGCAGCGCACTGAACAGCACGGCAATGAGCGCACCGGACACGCCCGCCAGCAAATAAAATATGCCGGCCAGCACCGCCGCCCGCCAGCGCTGCTGAGGATTTTCGTCGACCTCATCGCTCATGCAGATCGCCGCCGTAATCGCCGCCACGCAGATCGAAAAGCCTCCAAACGGCGACAGCAGCAGGGCAGTCAATCCGGTCCAGCTCATCAGTGACGAGACCAGCGGTCGGTAGCCGTGCGCCTGTAATGTGGCGATGCCGGGGGCATTCTGCGAGGCCATGGTCACCAGGAAGTAGGGCACGCCCATCCCCAGCAGCGTGGCCAGGGTAAAGTGCGGCATCACCGGCTCCGGCAGAGACAGCATAATCGACTGCTGCGGAAAGTGGATGGCGTGCTGCGCCAGTGCAATGACAACGCCCACCAGCAGCGTCACCAGAATGGCATAGCGGGTAAGCCAGCGACGCGCCAGCAGCCAGGCCAGGCACATGCTGCCGCACAGCACAAAATTGCTCTGTAAATCGGCAAAGGTCTGAAGTCCGAAGCGCAGCAGAATACCCGCCAGCATCGCCGCTGCCAGTGAAGCGGGAATGTGGTTCATCAGCCGGGCAAACAGACCCGTCACACCCGACACGACAATCAGCAGATTGGCGAAAACAAAGACGCCAAACGCCTCATTCAGCGAAATGCCGTTGAAACTGGTCGCCAGCAGCGCGGCGCCCGGCGTGGACCAGGCGGCCAGCACCGGCATGCGATAACGCAATGACAGCCCTATTGAGACGATTCCCTGCGCGAGGCCCAGCACTGACAGCCAGCCGCCAATCTGTGCGGGCGAGGCACCTGCCGCCTGAAACATCTGATAGATGATTGCGCCGGTGCTGCTGTAGCCCACCAGCACAGCAACAAAACCCGAGACAAGCATCGGCAGGGTAAAACGGGACGATTCCGCTCTCGTCATGGTCAGACTCTCAGTGAGTTTGTGCGTTATAGCGCACATCGTCGCATGATACGCTATAACGCACAAGTGTTACACTATTACCCTAGTGTCATAGACCCGTGACCGGAATTCAGGAGAGAAAATGGCGGATTTTCAGCAACACCTGAGCAGCGCGCTCAGACAGTTGCGCCAGGCCAATGGCTGGAGCCTGACACTCACGGCGGAGCGAACCGGCGTCAGTAAAGCGATGCTGGGGCAGATTGAGCGTGGTGAATCGAGTCCCACTGTGGCGACGCTATGGAAGATCGCCACCGGTTTTAACGTGCCTTTTTCCTTTTTTATCGACGGCAGCGCACTACCTCCCGGCACAGCAACAGGATTCAGTCAGCCTAATGCCGAAATGTCAGTGCGCTCGCTGCTGCCTTACGATCCACACCTCCGATTTGATCTGCTGGCAGTGGAGCTGGCAGCGGGCGCGCAGAGTCATTCTTCGCCCCATGAAGCAGGCTGCGTGGAGCAGGTAGTGGTGATTGAAGGTGAACTGCTGCTGGGTGTCGGGGATCTCTGGCGGCGTCTGCTTACCGGTGAAGCCTTTCAGTTCAGGGCCGACGTGCCGCACAGCTACCGGAACCCGCTCAGCACACCGCTGCGCTTCCACAGTCTGATTCACTATCTGCAACGCCCGGACGTTACAAATTGATACCGCAGCAAACTACACAGTTTACCTTCCTATCTTTATACTTTCGCTTATCGATGGAGACGAGTAATGAGCGATCTGACTGAATCTGCTGCCATGCTGCGGATGCTGGTGGGCAAACTGGGCCGCCGGTTACGCGAGTCGGCACCGCCTGGCGAACTCACCTGGTCGCAGGTGGCGGTGTTAGGCCATCTGGTGCGTGACGGGGCAATGACGGTAACGCAACTGGCGGCTGCCGAGGGCGTACGTACTCAGTCAATGGGCACAACTGTCGCTGGGCTGGTGGCGGCAGAACTGGTGACCGGCGAGCCGGATCCCCACGATGGTCGTAAAACCCGCTATCGGCCCACCGAATCAAGCCTCGCGGTGATTAGCTCAAGTCGCGCGATGCGCGATGACTGGCTGGTCCGGACGCTGGATGCGCGGCTTAGCCCGGCAGAACAGCAGCAGCTGACCGACATTCTCCCTCTATTGCAACGACTTACTGACGATTAACCCCGAGGATTCAACATGGCTGTCACCAAACTTGATGCAAAAACTGCGCTGATTGTTATCGACCTGCAACATGGCATTGTGGCGCTGCCGCTGGTTCACGAACCGCAGCCAGTGATCGAACGCTGTGCCGATCTGGCCGAAGCGTTTCGCGCACACGATCTGCCGGTCGTGCTGGTTAACGTGGCCGGTGGAGCACCGGGCCGCAACGAGCAGGCGCGTCACAGCGGCGAATTCCCTGCCGACTGGGCGACGCTGGTTCCGGCGATGACCCCGCAGCAGAATGATCTAACCGTCACCAAAAAAACCTGGGGCGCGTTTCATGCCACGTCACTCCACGATGAGCTGCAACAGCGCGGCATCACTCAGGTGGTAATTTGCGGTATTGCGACCAGCATCGGCGTGGAATCGACCGCGCGTCAGGCGTATGAGCTGGGTTACAACGTCACGTTAGCCACGGATGCGATGACCGATCTGAACATGGATACCCACAACAACAGCGTGAAATTGATCTTCCCGCGTCTGGGTGAAACTGGCAGCTGTGAGGATATTAAGGCGCAGTTGAAAACGCGCAGCTGATTAGCGAGTAGATCCGGGCCACCGCCAGGGGGGCCCGGATGCTTTTAGCGGAAGGCGTAACCCAGCGTTAAACCGACACTGTAGTTACGGCCAGGTGCTGACTCAAAGTAGCGACCATTACTCTCATTCACAATCACTGAACCCACATAGTGCCGGTCAAACAGGTTATCGACCCGACCAAACAGATCCAGCGTCCAGTTCTCAACCAGCCACTTATAGCCACTGTTTACAGCCGCCACAGTGTAGGACGGGGTATTCACGTTGTTCTGATCTTCAGCGGCGATCTGGCTCAGATAGCGAACCTCGCTGCCTGCGTAAAATCCCTGTTCCGGCAGATAGCCGAGTCCGGCATAGGCCATGTTGCGGGCGATGCCAGGGATGCGATTGCCGTCACAGCTGTCGCTGCCACAGGCGTTACTGCGGTAGCGTGCATCCAGCAGCGTATAGGCCATCTTCAGCCGCCAGTCCCAGGCGAACTGCTGATCCAGGCTTAACTCCAGACCGCGACGACGGGTCTGACCGGCATTTTTATAGGTCGTGCGACCGCCGCTGCTGGCATCCGCCACAATCTCATCACGGGTGTCGGTCTGGAACAGCGCCGCGCTGACCAGGCCATTGCCGATGCGTTTTTTGCTGCCGATCTCCAGCGTGTCGCTGGTGGCCGGTTTCAGGCCCAGATTCAGGCCCGTCGCGTCATCTGAACGGTAAGACAGCTCATTAATGGTCGGGGTTTCAAAGCCGCGACCGGCAGAAACATAGGCATTCCAGCCTGGGTCAAAGGCATATTTCAGCGCCGCAGCGGGCAGCCATTTGTGATAGCGCGCCTCACCGCTGTCGTCACCGTTACCAGGCCGGATATAAAAGTCATTGGAGTCAAAGTTGACTGTGCTGAAGCGCACGCCGGCATCCAGCGACAGCTTATCGGTCAGCTGCCAGGCGGTCTGCAGATAAGGATCAAGCGTCCACATCAGATTGCGTTCATTGCGGCGCAGATTGCCCTGTTCACCCAACTGCGTCATGCCGTTGCTGACCGTGAAATTCTCATAACCCTTGCGGCGCTCGGTCATGGTTTCGTAGTCGAGGCCACCGGTCACCGCCACCGGAATCGACAGCAGCGTGTCGCGATGGGTCCAGCGGGTGTCTACGCCCTGATAGTGGCGGGTCAGGGCGATGACGCCACCCGGATGAGACGGAGTGCGCTGAACAGCGGCAGGAATTGACTGGAACTGCGTGGTTTCGCGCATCCCGGCGTAAAGCATCAAGCTGAGGTCGTCGTTTTCACTCATCTGACGCTGATAACGCAGGCCACCCTGAGTCTGATCCACCGTTTTACGAGTGTTATAGAGCGAAACGTTACTCACCACCTGACGCGGATTGTCACGCCATTGCGCTTCGGTTAAACCGCCAGGATCCTGTGCATCAATGTGAACGCTGTTAAACATTAGCGTCAGGGTACTGACATCATCGATCCGCACGCCCAGTCGGGCATTGCCGAGGTTTTTTTGCGCAGCACTGTGATCGCGATAGCCGTGAGTGGTAAAGCGAGAGGCGGAGACCGTGTAGTTCATATCCCCGGCGTGGCTGCCGTCACCGGTCGCACCACTGGCTTTGACGCTGTTGCGCCAGCTGCCGTAACTGCCGTACCAGCTGCTGGCTTCAAGCGTGGTTGGCTGCTGACCCTGCTGAGTGGTCACGTTGATCACGCCGCCCGAGGCGTTGCCATACAGCGCAGAAAAGGGGCCGCGCAGCACTTCGACATGATCAATTGAGCCAATATCAATATTGGAGGTCTGCGCCTGCCCATCCGGCATGGTGGCCGGGATGCCATCCACGTAGATGCGTAGACCGCGTACGCCGTAGGTTGAACGGGAGCCGAAGCCACGCATCGACAGCTGCAGGTCCTGTGCGTAATTCTGACGTTTTCGAATCTATCGTTCACCTAAAAACAGCAGCGTCTAACACTTACCAGTTATGTTCATATGTATTTGATTTTTAATGCTATAATTACGCAGATAACTACACTAACCATCACTTCTGTACTCTTATGATCATCTGTGTACAATGCATTTTAAGTACAAGTTGAGTCACGAAATTTTATGGTGAGTACAGAATGGGTATAAGTGACACGAAGCTGCGTGGTTTGCATGGTAAACCATATATTGGACCACCTGAGATAACCGATGCTGATGGACTAGGTATAAGGATAACCCCTAAAGGGATTGTCAGCTTTCAATATCGGTACAGAATAAATGGTAACCAGCACAGGCTCGGGATAGGGCGTTACCCAGCAGTATCTCTTCGTGATGCACGCATTAAGGTTGGTGAGTATAAAGCGCTTATTGCTGAAGGCATCGATCCTAAGCATCAACTTGTTGTTAAAAAGAAGAAGCCAACCGTACATGAGTGCATCAAGTATTGGTATGACAACTATGTGCTCCAGTCACTGAGAAAAAGCACTGCTGAAGTGTACGAGCGCATAGTGCTTAATGAGATGGAAAAGTATTTTGCTGACATACCAATTGAGCACATACCTGTTAGTGCCTGGGTAGACTTTTTCACGGAGCAAGAACAGGCAAATCCATTAAAAGCTCGAAAGCTTTTGGTTCATTTGCGCGGGGCAATAGCGTGGTGCTCACGAAGACAATTTATTGAGGACGCATCGCTTCTGAGATTGAATCCCAAAGAATTTGGGCGGAACCCTAAAACCGGCGACACGGTTTTGACTTATCGGCAACTGGCAAAAATATGGATTGAGAACGAAAAGTCTACCGCTACGTTTTCGAGCAAAATGCTCATCAAGAGCCTCATTTTGTATGGCTCACGCAATAGCGAGTTGAGAGAGTCACGGAAGGATGAGTTTGATTTTGAGGAGGGTATTTGGACATTACCCTCAGACCGGAGCAAAACAGATAAAATCATCAGGAGACCGATCTTCAAACAAATCGAGCCTCTGCTCAGACAATCAATTGATAGCGGCAATGGTCTGCTGTTTCACGGTGCTTTCGAAAGGAACGTTCCGCTGAGCATCGGTTCCTCAACAAGGTATGTCAGACTCCTTCGCGATCAGCTTAACTTTGGTGATTTTACTGCTCATGACTTCCGCAGAACGCTGGCTACTCGCTTGGCAGAGGAAGGGATTGCGCCCCATGTCATTGAGAAAATGCTGGGGCATGATCTTGGAGGCGTGCTTGCAGTTTATAACAAGCACGATTGGTTAGCGGAACAGAAGGTTGCATATGAACTATACGCGGAAAAAATCTTTGAGCAGATCAAGCTGATCTCTGATTAACGCCGCCGTTTAAAATCCACTGCTCTACCTCAGCCAGTAAGTATTTTTTAGGGCGATTCCTTACTGGCTTGGGGAAGGAATGATTTAGCACATAAGTCCTCATTGTTGTTCTTGAGGTAACACCAATTTTTTGCATCGCTTCGCTTTCAAAGATCATTTCAATATTAGCCATTTTTTCTCCACACATTCCTGCTGCAACAGGTTAGTTAAGCCGCGACAGTTCACGGCGTATTGATATTCAGTTTCAGCTTAAGCAAGCCTCAGGTGGCTTGACTCTTATTTCGGCTCTGCTATTCTTCAGTTTCAAATTTACTGAACACTTTCCTGCAATCAACGCACTTCCAGTCACCGGTATGCTGCCCGATAACCCTGTCCTTGACTATCTTCGCTGAGCCGCATTCCGGGCACTTTTTTGGTTTGAAGTGGGCAGCCATCATTAGTCCTTTTACTGATAAACCCAGTCACTGCTTTGCGGAAGTCTCATCGGCTCTTCCAGATAAAAAATTAGCCGAGTTCCTCGCTAGGTCGGGGGTTATTCTTAAAGTAGATTCTCAGGTATGGGGGTAACCCCGCTTTCATCTATGAGCATCTTAATTTCGTGCTCGCTAATGTTTCTGGCAATTCCAATAGCATATATAGCCCCACCATGAGCTACACGATGCACTACGAAAGTGTGAACTGGATCACCCATATGACCCTCTCCAGCGCGACGCACCTGAACGCTATAAACTGACAAGCGATCTTTAGGGAAATCATCGCGCTTTATTTGGCCATCTCTGCCATGACCAACTAAAAGATATTCTATCTCCATTGCAAAACTCCTATAAAAAGAACGCTTGGTTTAGATCTTTTTGACTCTCGCCATTGTTGCCTGACAAGTGTTATGGTGTATTTGCCCAGAAACAGTAATCACTTCGTATTCGGCTTCTTCTCCTTCCTGAACCAAGGTCACAACCTGACCAGCTCTTGGTTGCGAGACGAAGTCATGGTCTTCAACGACTCCAGTGTCATTAAAAGTAACCTTAATATTCATTTTCCTTCCTCCTTAAAATAAATTGGGTCAGTGCCGCGCGGGAACTGAAGCGAAACGTTCCTGTAATGCTGTAATCTCTCCCTGAAATACTCCCTCATTGCTTCAGGCTGCTTTAACTCAACCTCCATGGCGATAACAGGCTGATTCATACGCTCTTTGTAGGCGACTCCTGACGCGGCTAAATCCACGTTAATACTGTCGCGCTCTTCACGGCTACGAACCGCTAGATTATGTGATGGCATCTTATTAACTCCGTGACATGTCACGACAGTTATAACATCAGCTTTACCTCATGCCATCCATTAGTTGTCCAGCATGCAGCCTCACCCTGGCAGGGGCAGGACTGCACTGGCAGTTGCTCCTTGCACTTTACGCATTGCTGCTCTGCCAGCACCTCCAGCTGCTGTGCCAGATCAGCGGAATCCTTTCGAATAAGCAGCGCTATATACTCGTTGATCTCATAAGGTTCACGACCGGGGCGGCGTGCGGCGCAGTTATGCGCCAGCATCTCCAGTTCCTGACTATCCAGCGCCAGCTCCAGCTTTTTACCACCGGCAGCGGCCTGTCTGGCACGCTGCGCAGCTTTGCGTTCGGCGGGGGATTTAGGCATTGAGGACCTCCTTAACCACCTCTTTCACAGGCAGGCCATCATAGATTTCTTTGAGGTGTCCGCGAATATCCATCCGGCGCAGGGCGCTAAACATCATGTCGCACTCTGCCTGCTTGTTACCCTGAAAGGGCTTGGATTCCGTGTTTACCCATGACCAGTTAGCAGGCCAGCCATATACCTTTTTAACGCGGCCTTTAACCACATGAAGTAGACCCCAGCCATCGGGTAAATCGCCAATCTCTACGATCCCCGGTTCGCTAATCATGAAGCGCCAATCACCCATGCCTTTCGATGGGTCGATACGGAAAGGCTTTTTACGGTCGGCCAGTAAGTCACTGCGTGAGCATTTTGCCTCCACAAGGCAGGATGCACCGTTTCGAAATCCGATGGCGTCAGGCTGCTCACCGTAAGCAGTCCAGGCGCGAAACTTATCGTGGAATGCCACCTTAAAACCGTTGTTCTGCAAAAATCGGCAGGCAATATCGCAGAGTTCATCGTGAGTCAGAGCCATCACTCCACCTCCACGCGCTTAAACTCAATGACCCACACCCACGGGTTAGCCTGCCAGCTGTCAGCGCCGTAAATAGATTTCCACAGTTTGCTGTAAGCGCTGATGGGGTAGCGCTCCCACTCATGCCACGGCCAGCCAAAGTCATCAGTGCCGGGGTAACCGTCACGATCGGGAATGCCGTACTTATAGGTCCTCCCGTCTTTGCTTATCTCAGCCAAACCTTCAGCGATAGCGTCATGCTCATTGATGCTGTTCAACCGCTCCACACGAACGCCGGTAATCTCCAGCGTTATGCGGGAAGCCCAGCGCGGCATGTGGATTGATGGGCGAGAGCGCCAGAAGTCTTCTCTCTTACGTTCAGCAGGGCGCTGAATCCCGTCCGCTGGGTACAGCACCTGCTTATCGCTGACGAAATATGAGTCCTCTGGGTCATAGCCGCCGCCCTGCCAATGTCCATGCTCGTAGAAGCTCTCACGCACCCACAGGCGATCACCATTCTCACCGAACGGGCAAGAGAACAGCGCGGAGCGACGAGGGTTAACGAACACGCCTGGCTCAGCCCAGCACCACTTACCAATTTCGCTGCGCTTGGTTGAGTCGATGATAAAGCGCGATTCAAATCCTGCTGAGTCCGGCTGAACACGCATAATGCGGCGCGTCTGCGTCTTTCTGCCGTCGAGAACTGCACGAACCATGTCGGCGTTAAAGATGATTGGGCGCTCTTTCATTTCGCCTCCTCAATGTTGCGCAGAATGGCGGTGCGAATGTGGTTGGCCCCAGCCATAAAGGCGGTGTGCAAATCGTCACCGCATGTATCCGCATTAAATAGCTGGCAGGCCTGAACCCAGCTCATCTCATCTGGCACCAGTTCACTCGGGCTGACGGCGGGTACGGGGCGGGTGGGCCAATCGTGATACCACATAAATGCACAGTAAGCGGCCACGTCGCGTGGGTCGCCTTTACTGATATGATGATGGAAATCGTCCAGACATTTCTCCTGCCAGTCGGCACTTTTCCAGGCGTCAGACCAGCCGTATTTCTGCTCTGAATTATGTAGTTTTTCAGCCAGCGCTTTAGCAAAAGTAATGACGAGTTCCGTTGTTGAAGGATGCAGACCGTAAGGAATGATGCGCTTCTGCTTTTCCAGCTCTGCCAGCTTCGCCTCTGCTGCTTCTGCGCGCTGCTTCCAGTTATCCTCACGATGGCGGCGAAGCTCCAGAAGCCAGACGAGCAGTTGCGGGCCGTCTTCGGTCATTTCAAGAAATTGGATGTGCTCATTCAGCTCTTCCATCACTCACCATCCTTAACACATGCATTCCAGATACAGCCCGCTGGCAATCAGACGGGCACGGCGTTTGGCTGCTTCACAGTTGCGTTTTTTTGCCTCTTCGGAGCAGTCATTCCTGTGGTTAATCACCATTGGCTTGCATGGTGGGGGAGCAACACGGCGCGGATTTCTGATTAGGGTGTAAGTGCGGTCAATAGAGCCGCCGCCGAGACAGATTTGATTTGAGGCTTCAACCTGCAGCGTTTCGCCACCTCTGCGCATTATGTGGAGAACCAAACGGTTGAACTCACTGAGGGTCATACCGAGACGTTCTGCCAGCTCACGGCCCGTTGCCGGGCCTTTTGATAACTGCCAGGCTAACTTTTCACTGAATCCTGTATTAGCGCCGGTGCTGCGCCGGAATTGGGCGACCTTTTTCATGACACCACCTTCAGCGTTACAGTGCGTGAGCGGAGCAAATCCATTTCCATCTGGGAAATGATGTTGATCGCATGTGAGATACCCGGCTGCTGGTGGTTACCCAGCGTTGTTACAGCCCGGCGTGCTTCCCCAAGTGCTTCACCGCGTAGGGTGCGAATCCATTGGTCACAAGCTGGTGTCGCAAGCGCCATGTTCAGGTCATCAATCAGGGTCATATCAGCGTCTGCTGCCTGTAGCGCTGAAATGGTGTCAGGCAGCACGCTGTTAATACGCAGTACCTCTGCAGCCATCAGGTTGGCGCGAACGGTGGCAACGTCGAGGCGTGATGACAGCTCAGCCACCATCTTTGCCATTTCAATCAGGGGCGTTTCCATACTGATGTTCTTAGCGAACTGGTGGCCGGCAGCGACGACTTCTTTATTCGACTTGAAATGATGCATGTCATCGCCCTCAGTGAATGGTGATGGTGCTGTTAAGGCGCTCAGCTTCGTTCTGCGCCTTAATCGGGTTAGTGATTACTGAGCCGTCAGGCATAACCCAGCCGTTGAGGATATGGCTGTAGGGCAGGGTGATAACGCCTACGGTGATATGGTCGTTTGGCTTTTCCATGAAATTCTCCACACACGATTTTTGGTTGCATGAATCCCTTGCCTGTGACGGCAATAAAAAACTTTTGGGATTCGTTTATGTTGGCTGGTGAGCTACTGCAATAACCCACAGCCCGATTACTCCACACATTTGAAAGGTTGTTGCGGTGCCGGGTGCCTCCCGGTGCTCTGGTCAGACTGACAAACCTCAGAGCGGAAACTCTTAGACTGTATGCAATCTTTGTCAGTCTTCCGCGTGCGCTAGCCGCATTCACCACAACGAAAAGGACACTTACTCCACGTCTCTAAAGCGTTCGAAAACACCCGCTTTGCAAATGCCCTTATCGTTGTGAAAAAGGGCGGTTAAACCAAAACACTTTGAGTAACCGCCAACACAGCAATTCCGTACTCTTAAAACGCCGGACCCTGAACTACGTCTTCAACATCACACTGCACACTCACCACACCTGCATCACCACAGCAGATCACATCAGCATCCGGGAAGAGACGCAGAAAGGTAATTAGGTCCCGAACCGTTGTATTCGACATGTTCTTAATCATTTTCACAGCACTGCCCCCACACCACTGAAACTTGTTTAGCGAATCATCCCGGCCTTCATATGCCCCGGGCGGCTACTTCGTGGGCGTCCTGTCTGTTCGCTGTTGATGAGTTAAATATACACATAATGTGATTTGATGGTCAATCACAAAACGTGTATATAAATTGAGGAACACATTATGTGCATGATTTTTCGTGTGATAAATTATATTTAGATGAAAATTTGAGCGGCTTGTGGTGCTCTTAAATGGCTGGTTATCGCCTTAATAGTGGGGGTGTTATGAGCAAAAAATCAGATGAGCTCTATTACGAGATGTGCAGGGTTGTCGGTGACTTGGTATTCACACTTCACGATTACGGGATTGAGTCGAAGCAGATAGTGATAGCGGATGCACTCAGAACGGCGCTGGCATCGAAGAACCCTGAGCGGTATGAGCTACTGATTCAAGCAATGGAAGCCGCGGCGAGGGTACTGGATCGTTAGGCATAAAAAACCCGGCACAATGCCGGGTAGCATAAAATATCTGGAACAGAAATCGATTAAAATGGAAAATCAATCTGCCTTTGAGGGTTTATTATCTTCTTAACATGAACGATTTCATAAGTAGTTTTTATTCCCTTCTCAGCTAGGTGTTGAGTTACTTTTAGGTCAACAAGTAAAAGATCGCCCTTAGCAAAGGCAACAGTCTGTTCGTCTATTGCCTCAATGAAATGTTGATCGCTAACTTCAGCTTCAAATAAAGACCCACCATCAGAAAATTGCCATCTTTTCCCTTCACGGAAAGAAATATCAATTGGTTGCAGCGCCTTTTCGGTTGTAGATTCGGAAATTATCGTTTCAATCATGCCGTCTACCTTGAAGTATTGAGCCTCGTCCTTACTGACTTCGACAAAAGTTTTACCGTTATCAACGGTAACAGCAAAGCTATCAATTCCTTCTTTTTCCAATGGTTTACTAATAACTTTTTCGAGAGAGCGCCTTAGTTTTTTATTTTTATACAATTCAACAACTTGGTGGTCGAACTCTTCTTCTTCATCATCAACCATGATCTTAGTGTTACCACCAAATATTGGTTCTATTCGTTTGATCTTTCGAGGGCCAAGCCACTTTATTAATTGAATAAGGCCTTTATAAGATTCTTTTGTTGCATAATAGCCAAATCCCACAAGACTTATAATGTTGCAGGCCGCAGATGCATTGTTTCCAGAGAAGGCACCTATTATTTGACTCGTTATGGATGATGATTGAGCAATGAGGTCGACCCCAAAGGAGCCTGCCTTGAAAGACGCATTTACCTTTACTGAAATGCGCTTTTCTTTTCCATAAATTGTTTTACCAGCTTCTTCTAACGCATCCGATAGTGACAATAATGCAGGCGCAAGGTCACGCACATCCATTTCATGCGTATCAAGTGCCGGGCCATCGTATACTATTCTAAACTTCATATCGTCACTATCCATCAATGCGTGTCCTGTGCATTAGTTTAGACCTGTTCGTTTATACAGTAAATCCGTAACTTTTTATCCAAACGTCTCTTCTGGCCACTGGGCCTTAACCACCTTGCCTATGATACGGCAGCTGTGATCACAATCCAGAATTCTGTATGCAGGATTTAGCGGAACCAAATAGCTCACTCCGGCATCCTTCTCATACTTTTTGAAAGTCACTTCAGAGTCAGCGTTAGCAGATGCCACGCAGAAGTCGCCAGTCTCAACCGGTTCTGCAGGGTCGATGAGGATCAGCATGCCTTCCGGGAAGCTTGGACGAACGCCCTGTGGCGCAGTCATTGAGTGGCCTTTGACTTCAAGCCAGAATGCTTTATCGCTGGCCTTCTTCGTAGTAGGGACCCATGCCTTAGCGTCTCTGGAAGTAAAGCTACCTACCTCAGAAAAATCACCAGCCTGGACATAAGTGAACAGAGGGTATTCATACTGCTTGAAAACTGCATCGGCATCCTCACCAAAAAGTATTTTGGCAGGAGATGTACCTAAAGCAGACCCTAATAGTATTGCATCGTCAGAACTGACCTTCCTCGTTCCAGATTCATAATTCCCCAAACGTGACGGAGCTGCCCAGCCACATAATCTGGCAAGCTGCGCCTGGCTCAATCCCTTGCTTTCTCTTAGGGCTTTAATCCTTTCCCCTATCAACTCATGCATTGTTTTCATCCCATCAAATTTAACACGCAGCGTGATTGCTGTATCTACACGTTTTGTCATTGACTCTTAATCACGAATTGTGTGTAATTGCTTTGTGATTAACTTTTGGAGAAGCCGATGAACACTATCGCTGAGCAAAGAAAGAAGCTCGGTATTTCCCAGTCTGTTTTGGCTGATGTTATTGGCTGGGGCCAATCGCGAGTAGCCAACTATGAGCTAAGTATCCGTAAGCCAGGCCTTGATGAGTGCCGAATGATTGTTTTAGGACTCAACAAGCTCGGAGCCAATTGCTCTCTGGATGATGTTTTTCCGCCCGGCAGAGTAAAGAAGTAACAGATTTTAAACGCTGCACTTTCACTTATTAACCACAGGCAAGAGGGCATGACCGTGGATCAAAAGCACTGGCAAGTAGAAAAGCAACCGGCATGGCTGGTGGCAGCAATCAAGAAGACGATTTCGAGTCTTCCGGGTGGTTATGCAGAAGCAGCTGAATGGTTGGGTGTTACTGAAGATGCACTGTTCAACCGTCTGCGTACCAATGGCGATCAGATTTTCCCAATGGGCTGGGCGATGGTTCTGCAGCAGGCAAGCGGCACCAAGCACATAGCTAACGCGGTCTCCCGTCAGTCAAACAGCGTCAACGTCCCGCTGGTGGACATTGAGGATGTGGATAACGCGGATATCAATCAGCGCCTGATGGAGTCTGTCGAGTGGATTGGTAAGCATTCGGCTTACATCCGCAAGGCAACCGCTGACGGCGTGATTGATGCAGCGGAACGTGAACAGATTGAAGAGAACAGCTATCAGGTAATGGCGAAGTGGCAGGAGCATCTCACGCTGCTGTATCGCGTTTTTTGCGCTCCAGAAAAGGTGAACGCCGCTGGATTGCAGTCCGCGGCGCTCGGTGCGACTAAATCAACGTGTGTGGAGAACTAATCGCGTGATCAATTTAACCAGAAAATCAGGATTACCGCAATTCCGTTGCCTTCCTTCAGCTGGTGGCCGCTTCAGCAGTGAGCCGCTGCGGTATGTGCTTAATGTACCAGGCGTCAGCGAAGAAGTTAACCACAGCTTTGTCGATTGGGCTGTGGGCGATGCTAACCAGCGAATGAAGGCGATCAAATGCGAGAGCTCGACCGAATCTTCCGAGACAAGCGCGGCATCCCTGTGCGGGTCATTCGCTGGGAGCCAGAGAACGACAGGGTTATCTATCTGCGTGACAATTATGAACATGGCGAGTGCTTCAGCTCTCTCGAACGGTTCAAGCAATATTTCAGAGAGTTTGGGGTAAATCATGAGCGTTAAATTATCAGCATTCGTCTGGGACGGCTGCGCATCATCCGGCATGAAGATCACTATGGTTGCCATCATGGCACGCCTGGCTGACTTCTCAAGCGATGAAGGTGTTTGCTGGCCGTCAATCGCTACCATTGCACGTCAGATTGGCGCGGGTCCGAGCACCGTTCGTACCTCGATCCGCAAGCTGGAAAGTGAAGGCTGGCTGACCAGTACGTCACGCCGCAAAGGTAATCGTAATAACTCCAACATGTATCAGCTCAACATCAAAAAGCTTCGCGAATCAGCCGCTGCTCACCTGTCAGAATCTGAGGCGTCAGAATCTGACACATCAAAATATGACGCATCAAAATCTGATGCACCGAATTTTGACGCATCAAATTTTCACCCGTCAGAATCCAGCAAAAATAACAGTTTTGACCCGCCAGAATCTGGCGACGATCCGTCAGTAAATTCAAAACATGATCCATCAGATAAAAAACCCTTTTGTCAGGTTGCGTCGCAACCAGACGATGAGTGGTCAATTATCAATCGCTCTCGTAAGGTTTTACGCCACCTGAACAAAATCACCGGCGCAAAGCACACCGAAGCGCAGTCGTCGATGGGTCACATTAAGTCCCGCCTGAAAGACTCGTTCACGGTGGAAGAGCTTTGTCTGGTGGTGGAATACAAACACGCGCACTGGGAAGGCACCGAGGAGTACCAATACATGCGCCCCAAAACGCTGTTCATCCCCGGCAACCTGCCTGGCTATCTCCAATCAGCGACCAAATGGGACAAGGCCGGACGCCCACCACGCTCTGAGTGGAATGCCCTGAAGCGCAACATGCAGCGGGATATCACTGTGATTCCGCAGCCTGACAGCTCAGTGCCTCACGGCTTTCGCGGTTAACGGGGGATAAATCATGATCAACCACGAATCAAAAATTCTTGAACTGATTACCCGTAACGGCCCGCTGAAGGTCCGCGAACTCTGCAAGCTAACCGGGCTGCATGAGACATCGGTGAAGCGCTTTATCAAACCGTTGTTCACCAAAGGACTGCTAAAGCGTGCCAGCGACTGGAGCTACTCTATCAACACCGCCCCGTTACCGGTTGAGAGCGATAAATTCAGTCACAAGGCTAAGCAGGCTACCGAACTGGAGGCTAAAGGGTTCCGGCTGCGTGCATCGAGAGTATGGCGTGAAGCAATGCTGGTTGCCAAGTTCGATGCATCACGCAACGAAGCCAAAGAGAACTGCGACCGCTGCGCCGCGAATGGTTCTCTGCACTGTGGCAGCTACGGCGGGCTTGATACAGGCCGTGTTGGTGAAAGCTTCCTCAGTGAGGTTCGCCAATGAAAGCGCACCTGAAGAGCCACTACGAGCGAAATGAGATTTTCTACCAGGCTTTCCGCACAGCAGTAGTGATGATTGCCGCACTGATTTTTGTCCTGACATGGGAGCTGACCATAGCATGAGTACTTTAGCGCGCGTTTACGACGATAAGAAAAACAGCGACACCGACATCACCACCCGCAAAACCTACCTGCTGGGCGTTGATGAGCTGTATGTCGAAACTAATTACAACATCCGTGATATCGATCAGACCCATGTCGAGGAATTCCGCGACGCCTTTATCGCTGGTGAGCATGTGCCTCCGCTGGCTGTTAAGGTCACGGAAAAGGGCATTAAGATCATCGACGGACATCACCGGTATTACGGTGCGAAGCTGGCACAGGAAGCAGGCTATACGCTGCGCCTTGAGTGTAAGGATTTCGTGGGTAGTGAAGCTGACAGCGTGGCGTTCATGGTCACCAGCAGTCAGGGCCGCGCCCTGTTGCCGCTGGAACGTGCAGCAGCCTATCAGCGCCTGGTTAATCAGGGCTTAGAGCCAGCGGAGATTGCCGCTAAGGTGAAGCGCTCGGTCACCGATGTTGAACAGCACCTTCAGCTGCTGACCGTTGGCGAACCGCTGATTGAGATGGTGAAGTCCGGCGAAGTGGCCGCGACAACCGCAGTAGCCCTGCAGCGTGAACATGGCGTTAAAGCCTCATCCGTTGCGCAGGAGCAGATGCAGAAGGCGAAAGCGGCAGGTAAGAAGAAGCTGACCAAGACCGATGCTATGCCGCAGTTCAGTGCTGCACAGGCTCGTAAGCTGGCTGAACTGATTGCTAAACATTGTCAGGCAGAGCTTGGCGAGGAGGGATCACGTATTACGCTGAAGTTTGAAACTGACCTGCAGGCGGCTGAGCTGATGGATGTTGTGCTGATCGCCAAAGAGCACTACGGCGTCACCCAGTCAGCAAGTGAAAAACAGGTACCGGTAAAGCCAGAGAACTGCGATGGTAACGACCTGCCATTGCTTAAGCATGAAATTCTTGAGCAGAGCGGCGTTGAAGTGTGGGCCTGCGTTATTGCCGCATTCAAAATGAAAGCTGAGTACACCTACAGCGAATCCAAGTGGGCGCATACATGGGCGGCAGATTCAGTCGAGAACCCTACATGTGTGACCGTCCCTGCAGAGACGATTGCCAGCGCAGTCCGCCTGATCAAACAGCATCAGGATGATCTTGAACTGAAGCTGTGGGTGTCAGAGCAGTACGACGATTCAGACGTTGCCACTGAGCAACTGATGCGCTTCTCATCGGTATTGTCAGAGATTCGCCTGGACAAGCCATGCACGGTTCAGGAGTTTATCGCGCTGCTGGAGCAGACCGACCGTGATTGCTGGTCAAACATCCGCATGCTGCGTCAGGCAGTTCGTGAAGTGGTTGGTCAGATGACCATTCCCGGAATCGGGGAGGATGCAGCATGAGTTACGGATATCAGCCGGTTAAACCTGTAGCACGATATCGGGTAGTGATGGATGGTAAAGGAAAGCTGATTGTGCAGGAGCGCCAACCTTTGTGGCGCAGGCTTTTTTGTGGACTGTACTGCCCCGTCAGTCAGCCACTTAAAGACCTTGTCACCTGTGATGAATTTGTTGCACGGAAAAAGCTTGAGGAAGCGGGTAAGACAAATGCCGGGTTAGTGGTTAAGGAGTATCGATGAAGTTAACGCTCCCATTCCCGCCAAGCGTTAACACGTACTGGCGTAACACCAGAAAGGGAGTATTGATCAGCGCCTCCGGGCGCTGTTTCCGCTCCAACGCATTTGCCGCCGTTCTTCAGCAGCTCAAACGCCGCCCGCAGCCGATTACAGTGAACGTGGAGGTAAGCGTGCTGCTGTTCCCGCCAGACAAGCGCCAGCGCGACCTTGATAACTACCTCAAAGCCCTCTTCGACAGCCTCACACATGCCGGTATATGGGGCGATGACAGGCAGATTAAGCGATTCACTGTAGAGTGGGGACCGGTAACCAAAGGCGGTAAATCTGAGGTGATAATCAGCGAGTTTCAGCCGGTGGCGGCATAGGTCCGCAACTGGTTACATGACCAGTAAAATTAGGTATAGTGAGTGCTGTACTGGTGATTGCAGTCGCCGTACCAAGGTTGGTCCCGCTCACTTGCAGGTGATGGGGCGGGGCCATTTAAAAATGTTGTTCCAGTGTGTGGAGAGGTCAAAATGCTGAATCAATCAGCGGGTGCTATTGCGCCTGTAGTCAATGCTATTCAATCCCCAGTCATGACCAGCCGTGAAATTGCTGATCTCACAGCTAAGCGTCATCCAGATGTTAAAAGAGACATTGAAGTCATGCTTCTTCAGCTTCAGGAAGATGCGCGCAAATTTGCTCACATCTATTTTGACAGCATGAATCGTCAGCAGACTGAGTATCACCTCGACCGTGAGCACACCGAATGCCTGATTACAGGTTACAGTGCCACTCTTCGCATGAAAGTGATCAAGCGACTGCATGAGTTAGAGGAAAGCCAGCCAGCTAAAATCCCGCAGACCTTTGCTGAGGCACTCCGCCTGGCCGCCGAAGCGGAAGAGGAGAAAGAGCGCCTGCAGCTGCAGCTTACTGAAGCTGCGCCAAAGGTTGCGTTCGTGGATCGGTACGTCACGGCCACCAGTTCAATGACATTCCGCCAGGTGGCAAAACTTCTTGAAGCCAAAGAGCCTGAATTACGCCTGTTCCTGATTGAAAGCCGGGTTATGTACCGCCTCAATGGCGTCCTGACACCTTACAGCCAGCACATCGAAGCCGGTCGGTTTGAGGTCAGAACCGGAACCACTAACGAATCAAATTACATGTTCAGTCAGTCCCGCTTCACCGCAAAGGGCGTTCAGTGGATTGGCGGGCTATGGACGGCGTATAAGGCTGCAGGCGGTGCTGAGTGAGGGCATTGCTTACACCTGAAATAGCGCCGCGCACAGGGATTGTGCTATTCAGGCCGGGACCGGAACTGATGAAGCTGTTTAAGACACGCGTTGTGATCAGTACTCCGACAATGGATATGGCAGACCTACCATCAGGGCGACTGAATGACGGTACACAACCGCTGCTTGATGAGCCCTCACTGATTCCCTTCTTCGGTCACGAACGTGTGATAGCGGCTGCTGGTGGTCCTAATGCGCTGGCATCCTTTGTTCAGTCATTTGGCTGTTGTCAGTGGGAGCAGCCCGAAACATGGCATCACCATGAATTCACAGTGTCAGAAATCGAAAACGGCCTGGTGTCTCTTTGCTACAGTCACGATAATGAGTTCAGGGAAAACGGCGTGCCCGGTAGCCTGGAGAATATCGCCAAAGGCAACACCGCACTCTGGATAATCAAAGCTGCATGCAGCCAGATGGCGCTAAGCGGCGATCACCTGATGACACTACCGGAATTATGCTGGTGGGCCTCACTGAATGACCTGATTGATTTGATCCCGGAGGCACCAGCGCGGCGCGTTCTGCGTATGCCAAAGGAAGCCATACATGCTGGCGAACTCAAAGAGTCGCGGATTGTTCCGATGCGTCCGGCACGTGAAGTTATTCAGGATGCTGCTCAGGTCGTCAAAAAGATAATCAGCTTACGTACTGACCCGGAATCACCAGAATCATTCATGAAACGCCCCAAGCGTAAGCGCTGGGAGAGTGAGAAGTACACACGGTGGGTTAAGTCACAGAGCTGCGCATGTTGCGGCAGGCAGGCTGATGACCCTCATCACATCATCGGACATGGGCAGGGAGGAATGGGAACAAAGGCCCATGATTTATTCGTGATACCGCTTTGCAGGGCGCATCACGATGAACTGCACCGGGATATGAAAGCGTTTGAAGCAAAATACGGCAGTCAGGTTGAACTGCTGTTCAGGTTCCTGGATTTCGCGATTGCAGTCGGCGTTATCGGGACAGACAAAAAATAAAGTGTGTGGAGAGGATTAAATATGCGTGACATGTCACAGGTATTAGAGCGCTGGGCTGGCTGGGCAAAATCGGACAGCAGCGGTGTGGATTACTCATCAATAGCGGCAGGCTTCAAAGGTCTGCTGTCACAGGATTCGAAATTAACGCTCACCTGCAGTGACAATGACGGATTAATCATTGAGGGCTGTCTGGCTCGACTCAAAGAAAAGCGCCCGGATGAGCATGCGATCATCGTGCTGCATTACTTTTTTAATATATCGAAGCGTTCCCTGGCAAAGCAGGCCAAGCGAGATGAAAAGTTGGTGAGAATTGAGATTCAGATGGCTGAGGGATTCATTGAGGGCTGTCTGGCGATGCTTGATGTTCGGCTGGATATGGATGCCGAACTGACGCCGAAAAAAATATTGAAAAAACCTCTCACGCGGTCCGCATTTTCCTTAGTAATCTGATAAGGTCGATTACCAAGCAGTGCAGCTTATCTGCTAAAAGTCAGTTCCAAATGTGGATTTCAAAGAGCCTCGCGAACTCACCAGTTAGCGGGGCTTTTTATTTGCTCAAAACCGCTATGGCGGATAATTAATATCCCTAAGCTATTGCAAGCATTCACCTCTTTGCACCTTTGCCTTACTCAGCAGAAATGATGTTTTAGGATATAACTGTAACGATTAACTGTTAGTGTCAGAGTGTTGCAGCTAATCCCCCTAAGCGGTGGGGTGCAAATGGTCGCATTAGCATAAGCTGTGTGTTGTCTTTCACGAGCCGGTTTGACCATTCAATGGCTTACCGGGAGGCACCTGGAGCTGCAGCTTTAATTCGATCACATCCGCTTGGCGCTCATATTTTAAGGGGTGCTTAAGGTGTGGTTGTCTTAATCTTTCACCCACAGAACAGATTTTAAAATTGGTCGCCATTAGAGCGGCCTTTTTTTCGTTTTTGCGCACACCAATCAGTCTCCACACACACTTTTGACACCGTGGTGTTGCGCATCTTTCTTATGACTACTGACAGCACCTGCCAATTAATGGAGGTGAGGATGAAACGCATGCCGGACAAAGACGTTGGGTTCTGGGCAAGCCTGATTGCCTGGCTTTACGCCCACAAAAACGAAACCGGCTATGCGGGGCTTGCCGGAGTCATGGCGATTCTTAGAGCCACTTACGTTGGCAAAGACGCATGGTCACGCCGCCTGCTTGATGCTGCGATGTGCAGCGTCTTCGCCTTCTTCCTGCAACCAAGCCTGCAGGTGATCGGTTCGGTGTTCAACTGGCATTTCAGTGAAGACATTACGCGGGTTGCTGCGGTCTTCCTTGGCTTCCTCGGTGTGGATTACGTATCAACGAGGATCCGCCGTCAGATAGATAAGCGATTGGGAGACAGTAATGCTGACAGCCAGTAGTTTTCAGCTCGCGACCGGCGTGAGTAATGCGCTGCGTGATGCATGGTTTCCTCATATAGCGGCAAGCCTCTCTGCGTTCCAGATAAGTACGCCATTGCGTCAGGCTCACTTTCTGGCGCAGACGGGGCATGAGTCAGCCGGGTTCCTGAAGGTGGAAGAGGGGCTGAACTACAGTGAGAACGCGCTTACGGCAATGTTTGGCAAGCGCATCACCGCTGAGCAGGCCCGAGCCTATGGTCGTAATGCGATGCATGTGGCTAACCAGAAGATGATCGCCAGCATCATTTACGCAAATCGTAACGGTAATGGTGATGTTGATTCCGGTGATGGTTACCGCTATCGCGGTCGCGGCCTGATTCAGATTACCGGCAAGGCCAACTATGCAGCACTGGTAAAACAGCTGGGCGCTGATGTAGTGGCAAACCCTGATTTATTGCTGGGCTATCGCTTTGCTGCGATGTCTGCTGCGGCATGGTGGAAGAATCACGGCTTAAACGAGCTGGCAGACTCTGATGATGTTCTCCGCATCACCAGAATCATTAACGGTGGCACCAATGGTCTGGACGACCGGAAATCCCGCTTATCAAAATCTAAGGGGATTCTATGTTCAACGTAATCGGCTTTATCCGAAACAATTCAGGCCTGGTCATCATCGGTCTTATCTGCGTGGCGCTGTGGGGGCTGAATGCCAGTAACTCACAGCTGAAAGCAACGAACGACAGACTTGAAAAGCTGGCAAACAGCAAAGACGATCAGATTAAGGACCTGCGTTCAAAGAACGATGACCTGGCATCCAGTGTCACTGAGCTGGTAACAGCCGTTAAGCAGCAAAACGAAGTGATGAGTCAGGTCACAGAGCAGCGTGCCGTAACAGCCCAGCAGAATCGGAAATTACAGAATGAAATTAAGCGTTACCTTGCGGCGGACAAGTGTGCTGTTGCTCCTGTTCCCCCTGATGCTGCTGACCGGTTGCGTAACGCAGCAAAAGCCGCTGGTGGAGTACCGGACAGTAAAGCAGCCACAGCTAAGCCTTCCGGCTGAACTGACCAGCCCAATTGATGTACCAGCGCCGTCACAGGATATGACGTTCGGTGACAGCGTAAGCCTCAACGCTGAGTTATATGGCGCTCTTGGGCAGTGCAATATTGATCGTGCTGCAGTCAGGAAGCTTGATATGCATCCTGTTTCTGTTGCCCATTAAATGTGATGATCTGATTTCACACATTTAATGGGCAAGGTACGGCTATGGCTTCGGAAAAAGCTCTGTTTCCTGACGAGTTCTCGTTCGAAAATATTACGTATATCGGGCAAGCGGACACCACAAACAACCAACTTCTGATACCGTTCAAAGATCGAACCTGCCCATTCGATATTGGTGAAAAAATTTTGTTGAGGCAGGGCGCTAAGATGTTGTGTTTTGACATACTGGATTATGAGATGCGGGATAGAGAGGTTGGTGGCAGTCTGCCTTACATGGCTATAATTCATGTAAATGATATTGATAGCTAATCCAAAGGTAGCCACCGAGAGTTTTGTCTGCTGATTAAATCGAAGCGCAAGCTAATCAATGGGGAGCCGGTCAATGGCCTTGCATGAGTAACTAATCTTTCCATGATATATCTTAAGATTAGTCGTAATGGTTGTGATTAAAAAACAACCAGCAGTGTTATGATTAGTCTCATTCATGAGAAAGGCCGAATACCATGTCCTACTTCAGTCAGGTAATGGACCGTGTCGCCAGAATCAACACTGACGCTAAGTGTCCAGTTTGCGGGAAAACGTCCAAGCAGTCCGTTACGAAGGTTTCAAAAGAGCAAGCTTTGTTATGCCCGCACTGCAAATCGCTCTTTGTAATCCATTAATAAATAAACACGAGCACTAAGCCGCCTCCGGGCGGTTTTTTTGTGCTGAAAACTGCATTCAATGAGTTCACTTTTCAGCATAAACACAATGGATAATCGGCTGGTGGCTTCACCATTGCTGAGGATTAAGCGCGTTTAACCAGTAAAAAATTCTTATGAAGGCTTCATGTTCACGCATGTGCAGCCAATCGAACCAGTTATGAAAGTCAAAGATTAAAAAAAGGCCCCGTGCAGGGCCATTCAAAGAGGAACACTATTTATTGTTGTGCCTTAAATATTAAAAGCATCCATTTTCATTGCAAGCGTAAGCGGTAACTTAATTGAGAGGAAAAGCATGAGCGAAGCAAAGCCGCAGGACTGTTGCACCATTAAGGGCGCCACCGTTAAGGACTATCGGACACTGTCTTATGGCGAAACTGGCAAGATGAATCAGTTTAAAGAGCTGAGCCGACAGTTCATTGCATTGCTCCAGCAGCATGGTATGGATATGAGCAACGACCCAAGCTTGCAGAACTCGCAAGAACGCTGGGATTCAAATGAATGGTTGCGTGAAGCACATAAGGATATGCAGCGTGCCTGTATGGCGGCGTGTCGTGCTGTAGCCCGTCCAGACTCAGACTGCTGAGTTCATCACAAGGCGCATTTGCGAGTGCGCCTGATGATGATACGTTGTATTCGTCAAACAGGAGGCTATATGTCAGACGAATCAATCAGTATCAGTACAGTTTATAAAATCGCAAAAGAGTACTTTCCAGAAGGCCATTTGAGAGTGGAGGTATGGGATGTTGGCTTACGCTTTGTTTGGAAAAAAGAAGATGATGAAGGGTCGGCTTTTCTGCAGCAGCCTCTAAGTCATATCTCTAATTCCGCTATTCGCGGTTTCTTGGATGCGGAAACCAGTATTCAGGATAAGTAAGGCAAAATCTCTCCGACAAGGGATAAGGGTTAGCCACGCTGTGAAGCGTTGCGACATCGGCATATACTGTTCACATTAGTGAAAAGGAGAGTGCCCTATGTCAGATGAGATAACTAGCAGAGTCGTTGAAAGTGTATCGGACTCCGTACGCACTGAGCCAATTCAAAATCACGTTATTGAAGGTTCGCTAAAAGTTAACGGTGTTCCATTTAGAGAGTTTGCCCGACGCTTAGAAAAACCTTCGGATATTCACGGTGAAAATCATGGAAGAAAATAAACGCTATATCGTTTTTGCTTACGATGATTATGAGCGCGGTGGCGGCTGCAATGATATTCACTGCGTGACAATCTCTTTTGAAGAAGCAGAAAAGGCAGCATGCAGTGACGAAGCGAGAAGCGACAACGACACTGTAGAGATTTACGACATACAGAAAAATGAAGTTGTTTGCTCATTTTACCGCACCGTCAAGGGTGAGTGGGTTAGGGAAAAATAAGCTTTCCTCGTTCCCAGCACTAACTAGCCGCCCACGGGCGGTTTTTTATTGTGTGCTAAAAAATGCATTCACTAATTTCACTTTTAGCATAAACACACTGAATCATCGGCTGGTGGTCTCACCATTGCCGAGGGTTAAACACATTAAGCCAGCAGGAAACGCTTTATGGCTAGCAATTCACCCTGGCATAACCTTTATAACACTAAGCGCTGGTATCGACTTCGCTATTACCAGCTCCAGAAGCAACCACTATGTGAGTTCCACCTCAGGCGAAATCAGGTTATCTCAGCATCCATAGTTGACCACATCATGCCACACAAGGGTGATGTTGCTTTGTTCCATGATCCCGACAACCTGCAGTCACTTTGCAAGCGCTGCCATGACTCCGTGAAGCAGCGTCTGGAGAATGGCGGAACAGTGACTGAGTTTGACGATGATGGCCGCGTTATCTGGTAACGGGAGAAATGAATGAAAGACCTAAAGATTGAATACAGAGACGGCAAGCTGATTGAGTTCAGTATCGACGGCGTTCTGTTCAATTCGGTTACAGCAATTGGGTTCAGTCATGAAGTGGGCGAAACCATGCCATCGGTCACCATGTCGATCCCGATTGGTACCGGCAAGAGCCTGTTGGCAGCCAGCCTGTCACGTGAAAACCTGCAAATCATCGAGAAATGAGAATCAATATCATTTGGTGCCTGTTGGTGCACCACTTTGGAGGCTCAAGCTGCAATTGAGAACGATTGTCATTTGAAGTGGTACAGGCTAGGGGGGGGGAGGGCAAAACTCTGGCAGCAAAATCTTAAAGACCGCGCCCTCAGTCTTTTTATTAAAAACGTCCAGAAAAAAAGGAAAAAGTAATGGCACAGCGAGGCAGAAAGTCTCTGGCTGCGACGTCTGCTGTCTCGCTGCCAGCTCTGGCTGAAAGCAGGCTGCAGCCGTCAATTCATCTCAGTGATCCCGAGATTAGCGTGTGGGTTCGGCTGGTGAATGACAATCCAGCAAATTCATTTACAGAAACTCACCGCGACATGATGGAGATGTATTGCCGTCATGTTGTTCAGTCGCGATTGCTGACGATGCAGATTGAAGAATTTGAGCTGAGCTGGCTGTCGCGCGAGGATGGGCTGAAGCGCTATGACAAACTGCTCACCATGCGTGAGCGGGAAGTCCGTTCTGCATCATCACTGGCAACCCGGCTCAGAATTACCCGGCAGGCAACCGCCGATCCGAAAACGGTGGGCCGCGCAAATAACAATCTTGCGCGTGATAAAAAGCCCTGGGAGATTGACTGAGGCTCTTAGCTGATGGTTAAAAAAACTCTGACAAGAGCTGAAAGAAATATTGCCTGGTGCGAAAAGCACATCCTGATCCCTGAAGGTAAGTTTGTTGGGCAGCCACTTAAGATGGCTCCTTTTATGAAGGATGACTTCAGAGCGATTTTCGACAACGTTCACGGAACCCGGCGCGGCATTATCACCAGGGGCCGTAAAAACGCCAAAACTGTTGAAACCGCTATGCTGATGCTCCTCTACCTGGTGGGACCGGAGGCGGCGCACAACTCACAGCTTTATTCTGCAGCCCGTTCCCGCGATCAGGCGGCAATCCTGTTCAATCTAGCATCCAAAATGTGCCGCATGAACCCCACGCTCATGCAGTACGTTGCCATAAAAGACTCAGCAAAAGAGATTCACTGCCCGGACCTGGGTTCTTACTACCGCGCCCTGAGCGCAGAGGCAACCACGGCTTATGGTTTCTCGCCGCGTTTCGTTGCTCACGATGAGCTGGGTCAGGTTCGTGGACCGCGTGACCCATTGTATGAAGCGCTGGAAACCGCGACAGCAGCACAGGAAAACCCTATCTCCATCATCATCAGTACGCAGGCACCTGACGCCAGTGATTTGCTCAGCCTGCTGATTGATGACGGACTTACCGGCGCTGATCCGCGAACGGTTGTCAGGATCGATACTGCGCCGGAAGATATTGACCCGTTCTCAGTTGAAGCAATCCGTTTAGCCAATCCTGCCTTTGATGTCTTCATGAATCAGCAGGAAGTGCTGGACATGGCCGCTAGTGCAAAACGACTGCCGTCGCGACAGGCTGAATTTGAAAACCTCGTACTCAACCGACGTGTCGAGGCTAAAAGCCCCTTTGTAAGCCAGACCGTCTGGCACATGAACAAAGAAGAGCCGGATGATCTTAACGGGGTCACCGTCTGGGGAGGTCTTGACCTGTCGAGCGTGTCTGACCTGACGGCGCTGGTACTGACCTCTGCAAAAGGTGATGTTCACAGTAAATTCTGGCTCCCAGCTGAAGGGCTGGCTGACAAGGCCCGTAATGACCGCGTGCCATACGATATATGGGCGAAACAGGGCTACCTGAACACGACACCGGGCAAGGCTATTGAGTATGCCTTTATCGCAAAAGAGCTAAGAAAGCTATTTGACAACTGCAACGTCAGGGCCATTGCTTTTGACCGCTACAACATGCGCTTCCTTCGCCCGCATCTGATTGATGCCGGTTTTACCGAATCTGAACTTGAGCGATTTGTGGAGTTTGGTCAGGGGTTTGTTTCTATGTCTCCCGCGCTGCGAGAACTGGAAACAAAGCTTCTTGGCGCTCAGTTGAAGCATGGTAACCACCCGATTCTGGAAATGTGCGCCAAAAACGCAACTGTCATCACCGATCCTGCAGGCAACCGCAAGTTTGTTAAGGGTAAATCCAGCGGAAGAATTGATGGCATGGTTGCACTGGCTATGTCGATTGGCGCGCAGAACAGCGATGAGGTGGAAGAGCAGGGCAACGTTGACGACTTCATCTATAACTTTTTGAGCGTTTAAAATGGCAGATACCGATTACAGCATTGACCTGCGAACGCGGTCGCCTTTCTGGGCGCGTATGGCCTCCATCCTCACCGGTGGTCGTCTGGTGACGCCGGATAGTGGTTCACAGATGGCAGGAACGTCCGCACACGGCGTGGTGGGAGATTCTGTTGTTACCGACGAACGCAATATGCAGATCAGCACCGTATGGGCGTGCATACGCTTAATCTCCACAGTGACAGCATCCCTTCCTCTGGACGTATTCGAAACGGTGAGCGACCAGCGAAAGAAGGTCGGAAATGATAATCCGCTGGCGCGTCTGCTGAGATTCAGGCCCAACAACTTCATGACTGCGCTTGAGTTTCGTGAGGCCATGACGATGCAGCTATGCGCATATGGAAATGCCTACGCACACGTTGAGCGAAACAGCGTGGGTGATGTGATCAGCATGGTTCCGCTGATGAGTGCCAATATGGATGTGCGCCTAAGCGATAACGGTAAAACTGTCATTTACCGCTACAAGCGTGACAGTGAATATGCCGATTTCAGGACTAAAGAAATCTTCCATCTGAAAGGTTTTGGCTTCAACGGTCTGGTTGGCCTGTCTCCTCTGGCTTTCAGTGCGAAATCAGCAGGCGTCGCAATAGCGATGGAAGATAATCAGCGTGAGTTCTTTGCCAATGGCGCCAAGTCCCCGCAGATACTGATGACTGACGGTAAGGTGCTGACCAAAGAGCAGCGAGGCCAGCTGGAGGAAAACTTCAAGGAGATCGCTGGTGGTCCGGTTAAAAAGCGCCTCTGGATTCTGGAAAGCGGATTTACCACGCAGTCAATTGGCGTTTCTCCTCAGGACTCAGAAATTCTTGCAGCGCGTAAGTTTCAGGTGGCTGAGCTGGCGCGCTTTTACGGCGTTCCCCCGCATCTGGTTGGCGATGTTGATAAATCCACCTCATGGGGCAGCGGGATTGAGCAGCAGAATCTGGGTTTTCTTCAGTACACGTTGAAACCTTATCTGGATCGCTGGGAATACAGCATCGAGCGATGGCTGGTGAAAGATTCTGAGCAGGGCAAGATTCATGCCGAGCACAACCTGGACGGTCTTCTGCGTGGTGATTCAGCCAGCCGCGCCACCTTTATGCAGATCATGGTCAATACCGGCATCCGCACAGTGAACGAAGTGCGAAGGCTGGATAACCTGCCGCCTCTCCCTGGAGGGGATGTGGCAACACGTCAGTCACAAAACATACCCATTACCGACCTCGGTACAAACAATAATCCCCGCACTGACGGGGCTTAATTTTTTTGGGGGCTTAAATGCCGGACATTCAGAAAACGCTGTCCTTTAATCAGGCAGAAATTAAGTTTGCAGGTGATGGCAGTCAGGGGATTTTTGAAGGTTACGCCTCTGTGTTTAACAACACAGATTCTGACGGCGACATTATTCTTCCTGGCGCGTTTAAAAATACTCTGGCCACGCAAAGCCGCAAGGTAGCGATGTTCTTTAACCATCGCACTTTTGAGGTGCCGGTAGGGAAATGGGAGACGCTGGAAGAGGATGAAAAAGGCCTTTTTGTCCGGGGTCAGTTAACACCAGGGCTGAGTGCTTCATCTGATCTTAAGGCCGCCATGCAACACGGCACCGTTGAGGGAATGTCAGTCGGATTTTCCGTATCAAAAGATGATTACAGCATCGGCACAACGGGAATGATTTTCAAAAACATTTCCTATCTGCGTGAGATCAGCGTCTGCACGTTCCCTGCTAACGAGCTTGCTGGCGTGTCTGCCATGAAGAGCATCGAAACAATCAAAACCATTCGAGACGCGGAAGCTTTCCTGAGGGATTCAGCAGGGCTTTCGCGTGCAGAAGCACAGGCATTTCTTGCCAGTGTTAAGTCCGCAGGTCGGAGCGAGTCCGATAGCGGCGACATTGACGCGCTTGCACAGCGCATAACTTCCTTTGCCGCTAACCTGCGGAACGCATAACGGAGCATTACATGTCTGAATTAGCCACCCTTGAAAAAGCGATTGAGAATTCACAGAAAGAAGTGAAACAGCTCATCGAAGAACAGCGTAAATCCATCAACGAAAACGGCCAGATTAACCAGCAGCTTCAGACTGACCTGGCAAAGGCACAGGACGAGCTGAAGGCCACTGGTACCCGCCTTTTTGATCTTGAGCAGAAGCTTGCAGGCAACTCACCCGATCAGACCGCTCAGAAGTCATTTGCCGAGCGTGTCTCTGAAGACCTTATCAAAGGCTGGGATGGCTCACGTACCAAAGCAAAAGTGACCAGCTTTGATAAGGCCATCGGTTCCGGCAGCACCTCTGCCGGTAGCCTCGTTCTGCCACAGCAGAATCCTGGCATTCTTATGCCTGGCCTGCGTCGCCTGACCGTTCGTGACCTGCTGTCACAGGGCCGCATCTCCAGCAATGCCCTTGAATATGTCCGTGAGAACGTATTCACCAATGCGGCTGCGCCGGTAGCTGAAGGTACGCTGAAGCCTGAGAGCAACATCACCTTCACTAAAGAAACCGCGAACGTGAAAACCATCGCGCACTGGATTCAGGCATCACGTCAGATTATGGATGACGCGCCAGCCCTGCAGTCCTACATCAACTCCCGCATGATGTACGGTCTGGCGCTGGTGGAAGAGAATCAGATGCTCAACGGTGACGGCACCGGTGACAATCTTCAGGGTCTGAACGTGGTCGCTAACGACTACGAAGCGGCACTCAATGCCACCGGTGACACCGGGGCTGACGTTCTGGCGCATGCTATCTATCAGGTGTCGCTGAGCGAGTTTGAAGCGGACGGTATTGTTCTTAACCCGGCTGACTGGCACCGCATCGCGCTGCTTAAGGATGCCAACGGCAACTACATTCTCGGCGGTCCGCAGGCTTTCGCTTCGAAAGTGCTGTGGGGTCTGCCGGTTGTTTCAACGACCGCTCAGGCAGCAGGTAAGTTCACGGTTGGTGCGTTTGGCCTGGCTTCTCAGGTGTGGGACCGCATGGACGCAACCGTTGAAATCAGCAATCAGGATCGCGATAACTTCGTGAAAAATATGCTGACCATCCTGTGTGAAGAACGTCTGGCGCTGGCTCACTACCGTCCTGCCGCCATTGTTACCGGCGATATCACCGTTGCCGCTGGCGGCGCATAACTGAAGGGCGCGGTCAGCAATGACCGCGTTTACAGACATGAAAATCAAAGCACTTCGCATGTTCTCTCATTTTCACCTTGGCACTGTCTCGCAGGGTGAAGTGAAGGTGGTTAAAAAAGAAATCGGTGAGGCTCTGGTCGGGCTGCACCTGGCTGAAGCTGTCGAAGATGAATCAAATGACGATTCGGCTTCGGTACCCGTAAAGAAAGGGGGCAAAAGTGGAAATAAGCCCGCAACAGGTGGCGCTGGTTAAGAAGCACCTGAGAGTTGATCACGATGATGAAGACGACCTGATTGCAGGCTATGCGCAGGCATCAGTGGACTTCATCGAACATTATTGTGACGGCATTCTGGTGGCGCAGCTAACAACCACCGCAGAAAACGAAGAACCTCCCCGTGAGGTTCTTTTTACTTCGGGCATATGGCAGGCGATGCTGCTGCTGATCGGTCACTACTATTCAAACCGTGAAGCAGGTGGGCAGAATCAGTCAGAAATTCCGTTTGGTGTGGAGGCGTTGTTATACCGACATCGCAGGTGGCACTGATGGCCTGTTCAGGATGCCAGAAGCGACGTGAATGGCTAAAAAAAATGGTGGCACTCGCTAATGAAAGAATTACAGGAAAGCCTGCTGGCGACCACGCTGGAGAAACTGGCAGAAAGTCTTCATCAGGTCGCACAGGGGATGAAGTCGCAGAGCGAAGCAATAAACCGCCTGGCTGAATCAAACGAGGCGCTTTCTGCCGTGGTTTATCAGTCAGTCATTGACGTCTCAGACAATGACATGCCAGCGCCGACATATCTTAGCGGGGCGGCTAAGGGATAATTATGCAGGCCGGAAAATTACGTCACCGCGTCTCGCTCCAGAAGTCCGTCAAAACCCAGAACCCTTTAACTGGAGCTGTTGTTAATTCCTGGCAGGAAACAGCAAAGCTGTGGGCGGAGGTTGCCCCGCTGTCTGCGCGGGAGTTTGTCGCGGCACAGGCCACACAGAGTGAAGTAACCACACGTATCACCATTCGCTTTCGCAGCGATGTGACCCCAAAACATCGTATCGTTTACGCCGGGAAAATCTTTAACATTGAAGGTGTTCTGGCTGACGATAAAAGCGGTCGTGATTACCTGACGCTTCCGTGTTCAGAGGGCGTCAATGATGGCTGATGGCGTTGATTTTAACCTGACGGGCATGGATTCACTGCTGGGCAAGTTGACTGAAATCAGCGATGACCTCAGGCGCAAGGGTGGCAGAGCCGCACTGCGTCGTGCCGGAAATGTCATTGCTGACAAAGCCAGAGCAAACGCCCGGCAGCTGGATGACATGTCAACGGGAAGGAGTATCGCGAATAACGTTGCGCTTCGCTGGAACGGACGGTTTTTCAGGCAAACGGGAAACCTCGGGTTCCGGATTGGCGTTGCGCATGGCGCGGTCCTGCAAAAACACCCCGATAAAAGCCTTAATGCACCTACGCCGCACTGGCGGCTTCTTGAGTTCGGCACGGAGAAAATGAAGGCGCAGCCATTCATGCGCCCGGCTGCCGAAAGCAGTATCGATCAGGTCATCAATACCTTTGGAACCGAGTACGAACTGGCAATTGACCGGGCAATTAAACGCGCCCGTAAGAAAGGGCAGTCACCGTGATAGCACCCATTTTTCCCGTATGCAGCGCCAGTCCTGAAGTTAATGCTCTGATTGGTGGCGAAAGCCTGCGCCTGTATCCCTTTGGTCAGCAGGATGACGATGTTAGTTATCCCTATGCTGTCTGGCAGAACATTACTGGTGAGCCGGAGAATTACCTGGCTCAGCGTCCTGATACGGATACGTTCACGCTCCAGGTTGATGTTTATGCTGACACACCTGAAGAAGCGATTGCTGTGGCCGCAGCGCTGCGTGATGCCATAGAACTCCACGCCTACATTACCCGATGGGGCGATCAAACCCGCGACAATGTAACCAGGCGATACCGGTACTCATTCGATGTTGACTGGATAGTGCCGCGCTAACTGAACTATTCACCCACCGGCCCTGTGCCGGTTTTTTTATAACCGGAGATAACAATGTCTGTACTGACGCAAGGTACACAGCTTTTTGTACTCGCAAAAGGCGCGGTGAGCGAGATTGAGTGCATTACTGCATTTTCACCCGGCAGCAACCCTGCCGACCAGATTGAAGATACCTGTCTTTCTGAGCGGCTCGATCGGACCTATAAGCGTGGTCTGCGCACGCCCGGTGCGGCCTCACTGACGCTTAATGCGGACCCGAAAAACACCAGTCACATCATGCTCTATAACCTGTCTATTTCTGATGCTGAAGATGATCAGGACCTGACCTTTGCTATCGGCTGGTCAGATGGAACTGCTTCGCCAGTAGCCGCTGCTGATGGCGCTGCAGGTGCAGTAGATGGCCTGACGCTCCCTGACAGCCGCACGTGGTTTGTGTTCAAGGGTTATGTCTCCGACTTCCCTTTTGATTTCGCTGCCAACACGGTCGTGTCTTCTTCTGCTTCCATTCAGCGTTCTGGCTCTGCTGTATGGGTGCCTAAAGCCACTCCCTCTGCCTGATTTCAGGGGCGATTCTGCCCCTGAGTTATTACCGGAATAAACGATGAAATTGACACTTGATACGCTTAAAACCGCTGGCGCGTTTACCGGGCGTCCGGTCGAAAAAGAAATCAGCTGGAAACAGGGCGAAAAAGACTTTACCGCGACCGTATATGTGCGCCCGATGGGCTATCACACCGCCACGTCTGATGTACTGGCAATGGGCGGCAAAGTGGATGGTGTGGCAGGCCGCATCGCAGCATCAATCTGTGATGAGTTCGGCAAGCCCGTTTTCACCCCGGCTGACATTACCGGCGAGGCTGACCCGGATCGCGGCTCTCTTGATGGTGCGCTCACCATTGCACTGCTGGTTGCCATTCAGGAAGTTAACGATCTGGGAAAGACTTCGAGCTCAGCGCCGAAGACGAATTCTGGTGCGAGCTCGTCCTCAACGGCATCGGTGGACGCACCATCGCAGAAGCGCGTGAGACGATCACCTTCAAAGAGTCGCAACTCTGGGCAAAATACCGGGAACGCTACGGAAGCCTGAACCCCATGATGCGCACCGAGTGGGGCGCAGGGGTGGTGGCAAGCATCATTGCTAACGTGAACCGTGATGCGAAAACGCCGCCGTTCAGCCCGACAGACTTCACGCTGCACTTCACTAAAGTCACTGCTGCTGATGAGCCGATTTCACTTAATGAAGCCATGACCAGCTGGGGATAACGGCCGCCAGACGGAGAGTTTATGGCTTCAAAATCACTTGGCACGCTGACGATTGACCTGATCGCAAAAGTGGGCGGCTTCGTTTCAGGCATGGACAAAGCCGAGCGTGCCTCTGAAAAGTGGGCTAAGCAGGTCCAGAAGGACGCCGCTGCCAGTTCAGCCGCACTGCTCTCAGTAGGCGGCGCGGTTCAGGCGGCAGCGCTCGCGGCAGGCACAGCCGGTTTCGCTTTACTTAAATCAACGTCCGAACAGGTTAATGCCACAGACCAGTGGGCGAAGTCGCTGAAGATGTCCACACAGGAGCTGCTTGCGTGGCAGTTCGCGGCAGAGAAAGCCGGTGTTGCTGGTGACAACATGGCCGACATCTTCAAAGACCTCAGCGATAAAATCGGTGATGCGGTCCTGAACAAGTCAGGCGAAGCAGTAGATGCACTGAACTCTCTTGGCCTGTCTGCCGATAAGCTGTCGAAGGTCTCACCGGACAAACAGCTGCTGGCGATTGGTGAGGCGCTGGGCAAAATCAGCACCAACGCAGGAAAGGTCACCATCCTTGAAAGCCTGGGTAATGACCTTTCAAAGCTTCTTCCGCTATTCGACAACAACAATGCAAAGCTGAATCAGTTCATTCAGCTGGCGAAAGATTATGGCGTAGCACCTGACCCGCAATCTATTGATGACCTGATTAAGGTCAACACCCTTTTTCAGGATATGGAAGCTCAGGTGAAGGGGCTGAAGATGGAGATCGCAGCCGGACTGGCGCACGTTGACCTGAGTCCGCTGAATAACTCCCTCTCAGAGATTCACGATGTATTGACTGATCCGAAAGTACTGCAGGGCATTGCCGACCTTGTCAGTCAGGTAGCGCAGCTTGCCGGATGGCTGATTAAAGCAGCAGCTGGTGCAGGAAAACTTGCCACATCATCATCCAACCGTATGGCGGCGCTGGGTAACCGGGTTGATATGAATAACCCGGACCAGATTAAGGCACGTATTGATTACCTAAACAGCAATGCAAAGGATCGCGGCAACGGAATGTATGACGGCAGTCAGACCTTCCTCGGCTGGATCATGGGTAAAGACGACAGCGTCAAGGCGGTATCAGACGAAATTGCCACGCTGACCGGACGCCTGTCAGTGCTTAATAAGCAGCCGAAAGATATCAGGATATCCCCCGATGTTACGCCATCCAGTGCTTCATCGCTGCTAGACTTCGGACTGGCACCGGGCCAGACGAACGGGAAGCCACCGAAGGATACAGCCGGTGCAAAACTGGAGTCAGCATTCAAAGCGGCAGAGCGCAGTTACATGCGCCAGATTGAGCTGATTGACACAACCGGTAAAAAGACTGCAGTGGTGACCGAGCAGCAGAAGCTTCAGTTCGACATCGCAGACGGCAAGCTGCAGGGGCTGAACGGCACGCAGCAGAAACGCCTGGAGTTGCTAGCGCAGGAAGTTGATCGGCTTAATGCAGTCAAAAAAGCTAATGAAGAGAATGCCAAGATAGCGGCTTTTGTTGCAAACCTGCAGGCGCAGAACGGCAATGCAAAATCATCGCTGAATATCGATGTTCAGGGGGCCGGGCAGGGCGACAAAGAGCGTCAGCGCATGAAGGAGCGCCTGAGCATCGAGCGCGAATTCCTCGATCAGCAGCGCGAGCTCCAGACACAGTATCAGTCTGGCGATATCACCAAATCGCTTTATGAGCGTGAAAACAGCGCTATCGGCAGCGCCATGAGCGACCGCCTGAAAATTCAGGAGGACTACTACAAAAGCATGGATGCCATGCAGTCCGACTGGATGGGTGGGGTGAGTGATGGTCTGGTGAACTGGCTGGACACTTCATCAAACTATTCAGCCTCAGCAGCAAGCATCGTCAGCAGCTCCATGGATAGCGCTCTGGATAATGTTTCATCCATGCTGATGGGTAACAAAGCCAGTTGGAAGGACTGGACTGCATCAGTGCTCAGCATGATCGCTAAGGTCGCTCTGCAGATGGCTGCGGTTAATCTGGTGAGTGGCATTGTCAGTTCTGTCGGTGGCGCTGCTGTTGGCGCGGCATCGGCTGGCGGAGGCACAGCGAATAACTCATTCAGCAGCGGCTCTTACAATAACCTGACGCTGAACGCTAAAGGGGGTGTGTATGAGTCCCATGACCTGAGCCAGTACAGCGGATCGGTCGTCAGCTCTCCGACGCTGTTTGCATTCGCTAAAGGTGCCGGTCTGATGGGAGAGGCGGGTCCTGAAGCGATTATGCCGCTGACGCGTGCAGCAGATGGCTCACTTGGTGTGCGTGCGATAGGCACTAGCGGTGGCAGTGGCGGTACATCTATTTCTGTCAGCGCGCCTGTCACGGTTGAGGGTGGCGGGGCCGGTGAAACAAGCAGCGCCAACACTGCCAATACTGCCCGACAATTGCAGAGCATGATCCAGACTGTACTTTCTGACCGCCTTAAGAAAGAGATACTTCCAGGCGGCATACTTTACCGGGGCGGGTAAAACTGATGGTGAGAAATGGCTATTGATACTTTTGGATGGTGCGTCAGAACGGGGGCGACGGAGGAGGTTAACGTTGCCACCCTTCAGGCCCAGTTCGGTGACGGCTACAAGCAGGTGGCCGGTGTCGGGATTAACGATCAGCGCGAGTCCTGGCCGGTAACCTGCAGCGGCAGCAAAGCTGAAATGGCGATCGTAAGGGCTTTTCTCAAAGCACACGTCACCACCTCCTGCTGGTGGATCAATCCGTGGGGAGAGAAAAAGCTCTACCGCGTAAAGTCTGATTCAATCCGGCCCGCCTTCATCAACGGAAATTTCGTGGAAATCAGTTTTACCTTCGAGCAGGCTTTCGCACCGTGACAGGTCACGATAACAACAGGGCGCTGATGCGCCCTTTTTTATTGGGTGAAAAATGAGTTTTAACCAGGACGTTCAGGCGCTGGAGCCGGGGAGTCTGGTCCAGCTGATTGAGATTGACGGCACGGCTTTTGGGCTTGATACCGTGCTGCGCTTTCATGCGTACAACCTTCCGACCGAAGGCTGGCAGTCATATGCAGCAGAAAACCTGCCGTCCATCATCTGGCAGGGCAATGAGTACGATCCGCACCCATATGAACTGACCGGTATGGAGATGAGCAGCACCGGCTCACAGCCGACGCCAAAGCTTTCTGTTGGCAACGTCGGCAACTATGTCACAGCACTGTGTCTGCAGTTTGACGACATGGTGAAGGCGAAGGTGCGCATCCACACCACCCTGGCAAAATATCTTGATGCGGCAAACTGGACCGCAGGCAATCCCAGCGCCAACCCGCAGGAAGAGCGAGTTCAGCTGTTTTACGTGAATGCGAAAACCTCCGAGACGCGTGCCCAGGTGGATTTTGAGCTTTGCTCTCCTTTCGACATTCAGAGCCTGCAGCTTCCATCGCGGCAGATTACGCCTGTCTGCACCTGGTGCATGCGTGGCTGGTACCGCACCGGTACAGGCTGCGATTACGCAGGCAACAGGTATTTCACCAAAGACGGCACGGCTACTAATGACCCGTCAAAAGATGTCTGCGGCGGACGCATGGCTGACTGCAAAGCACGCTTTGGTAACGATCAGCCGCTGCCGTTCGGCGGGTTCCCGGCTGCAAACCTTCAGGGTAAATAACGATGCGCAAAAAGATTCTTGAAGCGATACGCGAGCATGTGGCCGCTGAATACCCGAAAGAGGCATGCGGGCTGGTCATCCAGTCAGGCCGGACCCAGAATTACATCCCCTGCAGGAATATCGCTGACGCGCCGACAGAGCATTTCACGCTGTCGCCGGAGGATAAGCGGGCAGCTGAAGCGCAGGGCGAAATTCTGATGGTCATCCATTCACACCCGGACGCGCCGCAGCTCATCCCGTCAGAGCATGATCGGGTGCAGTGCGACTTCTCCGGCGTGGAGTGGGGCATTATGTCGTGGCCGGATGGCGACTTCTGCACCATCAGTCCACGAACTGACCGGGACTACACCGGTCGCCCCTGGCTGATTGGCGGTAATGACTGCTGGACACTCATAATGGACTGGTACCAGCGTGAGCACGGAATCACCCTGAAAAACTGGTCTGTTGATTATGAGTGGTGGGTGGACGGCAAAGAAAACCTCTATGACGATAACTGGCAGTCAGAGGGATTTGTGGAGATCGAGCCAGCGGAGATGCGAGAGGGCGACATGATCATGATGCGCATCAGTGCTCCGGTAACGAACCACGCCGCAATCTATCTCGGGAACAATATCATTCTTCATCATAACGCCGGGAGCCTTTCTACACGCGTTCCTTATGGCGAATACTGGCGTAACCGTACTGTGCGGATCGTGCGCAGAAAGGAGCTGATGGATGCTTAAAACCATGCGACTCAAAGGCCGGATGGCAAAAATGTTTGGTCCGGTTCACCAGTTTCACGTTGCGGATTTGCGGGAGTTGCTGCGTGCAATGTGCTCACAGTTGCCAGGCTTCAAAAAATTCGTATCAAACGCTCACCTCAACGGCATCCGGTTCGCCTTCTTTAGCGGCAAAGATAATATCGGCCTGCTGGAGTTCGACATGTCCTCATCTGCTACTGAGTTTCAGATGGAGCCGGTACTGGAAGGTTCAAAGCGTGGCGGCACACTGCAGATCATCATCGGTGCGGTCGCAATTGTTGCTGCGTTCTTCACAGCGGGCGCGTCACTGGCTGCATATGGCGCGGCTATTGGTACCACAACTGCAGTTGGACTGGCAGCAACGGCATTGACAAGCATAGGTATCAGTATGTTGCTTGGTGGGGTCGTGCAGATGCTGACTCCGCAGCCAAAGCTTAACGTGGGCGCATCATCCAGCACGGACAATAAGCCGAACTATGCGTTCGGTGCGCCGGTTAATACCGTTGCCATGGGCTATCCGGTGCCGGTGCTTTACGGTACCAGAGAAATCGGCGGCGCGGTCATCAGTGCCGGCAGCTTTACCAGCGATCAGCAGTAATCAGTGCGGGATTAATTATCAGGCCACCTTCGGGTGGCTTTTTTTATGGGTGAAATATGCGACTTCTCGAAGGTGCCGTGATTCAGGGCAGTAAAGGCGGTGGCGGCAGTGCCCATACGCCGGTAGAACAGCCAGATGACCTGCTGTCTATAGCCAAATTAAAAATGCTGCTGGCTATCTCTGAAGGTGAGATTCAGGGTGATTTAACCGCGCAGCAGATTTACCTGAACGATACTCAACTGGCGAACGAAGACGGCACCTATAACTTTACCGGTGTCGTATGGGACTGGCGCAGGGGAACACAGGACCAGACCTATATTCAGGGCATGCCTGAAGTTGATAATGAACTTTCAGTAGGCGTTGCAGTGACGCAGGCTGTCGCCTGGACGCGCCAGTTTTCAAATCTGACGCTCGATGCCGTTCGCATCAAGCTGAGCCTGCCGGTGCAGTATCAGTATAAAGACAATGGCGACATGGTAGGTACCGTGACGCAGTACGCTATTGACCTTTCAACAGACGGCAGTTCATGGGTCACCGTTGTTAATGGCAGTTTCAATGGTAAAACCACCTCTGAATATCAGCGCGATCACCGCATTGATTTACCTAAAGCAACATCCGGCTGGTCTATCCGGGTGCGCCGCATCACCGCAGACTCGACATCCTCAAAGCTGGTAAATGGCTTTAAGGTGTTTTCTTTTGCAGAGGTCATCGACAGCAAGCTTCGCTATCCCAACACCGCACTACTTTATATTGAGGTCGATGCGAGCCAGTTCAGCGGACAGGCTCCGAAGGTAACCTGCAAGCCAAAAGGGCGACTGGTTCGCGTTCCGACAACTTATGATCCGGTGACGCGCACCTATGCTGGAACATGGCAGGGTGATTTCAAATATGCCTATACCAATAACCCGGCATGGATTTTCTATGACCTGGTGCTGGATAAAATTTTTGGTATGGGGACGCGTGTCGATGCCACCATGATCGACAAGTGGGAGCTGTACAACATTTCTCAGTATTGCGATCAAATGGTGTCAGACGGCGCAGGCGGCACAGAACCGCGCTTTACCTGTAATGTTTTCATTCAGAGCCAGCAGGACGCTTACACAGTACTGAAGGACATTGCGGCTATATTCCGTGGCATAACTTTCTGGGGAAACAGCCAGATTTTCGTCAATGCAGACGTGCCGCAGGTTGATTCAGACGGCAACGTTGACGTTGATTTCGTTTACCACGCCGCTAACGTCATTGACGGCCTGTTCACTTATGCTGGTGGTAGTTACAAGAACCGCTATTCGTCCTGTCAGGTGAGCTGGTCCGATCCTATTAACCACTATTCCGATACTGTTGAGGGCGTCTACGACTCAGACCTCGTGCAGCGCTACGATGTGCGCGAGATGAGTCTCACCGCTATCGGCTGTACCTCTCAGAGCGAGGCACACCGACGCGGTCGCTGGGCCATTCTTTCTAACGCCAAAGACGGTACGGTTTCATTCGGCGTAGGTCTGGATGGTTACATCCCAATTCCGGCTGAGATTATCGGTGTAGCGGACCCGTTCCGTAGCGGTAAGCAGAACGGTGGCCGCATCAGTTCGGTTAACGGACTGCGCATCACGCTCGACCGTGCAGTTGATTACGCTGCAGGTGACAGATTGGTTGTGAACCTGCCGGACGGTACCGCGCAGACCCGGACAATTGGCAGCATCAGCGCTGATAAGAAAACGGTCAGTGTGAATACTGCTTTCCGCATTGCGCCGGTGGCTGGTGCGGTCTGGGCTATCGACAGTGACAAGCTAGCAATTCAGTATTTCCGCGTCACCTCGGTAGCCGGGAACGATGACGGCACGTTTACCATTACAGGTGTGCAGCACGATCCGAACAAGTACCGCTACATTGATGACGGCGTGCGCATTGAGCCAGCACCAATCACGGTCACGCCCATCAGCGTGCTTAAGGCACCGACCAACATCAAAATCAGCGAGGTCAGTTTCGTTGAGCAGGGGCTTTCAGTCTCATCAATGCAGGTAACGTGGGACCGCGTTGAGGGTGCAATCAGTTATTTGGCTCAGTGGCGCAAGGATAAAGGCGACTGGATCAACGTCGCAGTCACCAGCGCTCAGGGGTTCAGCATTCAGGGAATTTACACCGGCGTCTATGATGTCCGTGTGCGAGCTGTTAACGCGGCAGAGGTTTCCTCGCCGTGGGGCTACGCTGACTCTACATCACTCATTGGCAAAGCAGGCAAGCCAGGCACGCCGGTTAACCTCCGGGCCACTGACAATGTGGTCTGGGCAATCGATGTAACGTGGGCGTTTCCTGATGGTTCCGGTGATACCTCGTACACAGAGATTCAGGTGGCTACTACGGCAGACGGGCAGAACCCGCAGTTTATGGCTTATGTTCCTTACCCCGGAGTCAGCTATCAACACGGCCCTATGCCCGCTGGTGTTCGCCGCTGGTATCGCGCCCGGCTGGTGGATCGCATCGGTAACACTGGCGACTGGACGAAGTTTGTTGAGGGTGCCAGCAGTGTTGATGCAACTGCGTTACTGGGCGACATTACCGAGCAGGTCCTGAAAACGGATGCCGGTAAGCAGCTCATTGCCAAGGTCGATACCAACATTGATGCCATGCTGCAGAACGCGCTGAACCTCGATGCAACGGTTGATCACCAGATGGCAGAGGCTGGCAAAAACCGTGCTGACATCCTGACGGTGAAGCAGACCATCGCAACTAACGAACAGGCGTATGCGCAAAAGTTTGAGCAGGTGCAGGCTGCAGTGGGTGATAACGTGGCAGCCATTCAGCAGACTTCGACGGCGCTGGCTGACACCAACGGCAAGCTATCAGCACAGTACTCAGTAAAAGTTGCCGTAGACAGCAATGGTCGTCAGTACGCAGCTGGTATGGGTATTGGCGTCGAGAACAGTCCTTCAGGCATGCAGACACAGGTGCTGTTCCTGGCTGACCGTTTCGCTGTGATGTCGCAGGTTGGAGCAACTCCGAAAACCTTCTTTGCTATCCAGAACGGCCAGACCATTATCAATTCTGCCTTTATTGGTGATGCGACCATTACCAGCGCGATGATTGCTGCATATATCCAGTCAACAAACTATATTGCCGGGACTGCCGGCTGGAGGCTGGGTAAAGATGGGACATTTGAGAGAAATGCTGCAAATGGCTCAGGCAGGGTTGTGGACACTGGCACATTAAGACAGGTCTATGATTCAAATGGCACTTTACGCATCAGAGACGGGCTCTGGTAAGGAGAATAAATGCCTGGTGGCCTTCAGTGCTGGGATGCAAATGGAAAGCTGATAGTTGATATTGGAGATTACAATACTCGATATCTTGGCAGAACATCCGTAACCATGGCGGCTAATACCAATCAGGTGACTGGATCATTCGGGGGGCTTACATCATCAGGCTCATTTGTTGTAGTGGCTTCTGCTTCAAGCTCTTCCTATTACACACCTTCTAATTTTGCTGCTCGATCATATGATGGCGGATATCGCATATTTAAGCTTTCAGCATATACCGCTGCAGTTACCTTAACTTTGGACATGTACGCATTCATATGAGTGGATATCAGGTTTTTAACTCTGCTGGGGCGCTTGTAATTGATTCAGATTATAAAGGTACCTATTACCGTGATACGGTTAACTATACGAGCATAACGGATATAGGTTATTACAACATTACATGCCAACTTGGAAACTCCAACGATATGGGGCATGCGAACGCGAGTGTCCCAGTAGATGATAATCTACGGTGGTTCAAGCCAAACAATAATGCCAGGATGTTTTTTACCGGTCCCGACTGGGTGACTGCTAATGCTGGCTCAATGGCCCGTAGTCGAAGTGACATGCCTGTAGAAAGTGGTTATCGGGACATTTTTAACTCTGCAGGACAGTTAGTCTGGTCGGCTGTAATGGCTGCTAAAATACCTCGCATCCTTGGTTTTTTTGATGTTCCGGCAAACTTCGATTTGGATAACTCTGTTTATTCACAAGCGATTGGTAATGACTCATGGATTCTTGTAAGTTCTGTACCCGGTGGAAACATTTCTGATGATGGTTCCGGCACCGGTTTTTCGGGACCATTCTTTAGATTCCAGAATGGAACGTTGCAATGCCAGTGGGTAAACAAGCTCCAGCAGTCATGGGCTAGCACGCTGAGGCCTTATGGCATGCGTATTCCCTATGGAGTGTTTTCCAACCTCAGTTAGAATGAATTATAAGTAAAAGCATTTTTCTAATTCAATTTCTTCCAAATGGATGTGATATGCCTACATATGGAGTGACGTATGAAATATATTTTAACGGCGTTATTAATTGTTCTCTCAGTTGGCGTGCAGGCTCAGAACAAAATTACGTATCCTGATAGAGCGGAAAAGCTAAGATTTGGAGGCGAGGTGGAACTTCTTTATGATGTGACGCCAGAAGGATCCGTTTCTAACATCAGAATTTTGAAGGTTTATCCCAGTTACCTTTTTGATCGCGAAGTAAAACGGCAAATGTCTGACTGGACGTTCCCGGCAAAGAATCCAAGAAAAGACGTTCCGCTAAAAATCGTATTTAAGCCAAACTAATCAAATAAAATCCAAGAACCCGGCCACTGTGCCGGGTTTTTTATTGCCCGGAGAAAGCTATGCCAGCAGGCACTATTGCATTAACCAATAACTCAACAGCTGTGACAGGCTCGGGGACCAGCTTCACAACTGAGCTTAAAGCTAACGATTTTATCGTTGCAGTTGTTGGTGGTATCACTTATACGCTCGGCGTGCAGTCTGTAAACTCAGCAACCGGCGTTACGCTCATTACTGCGTACAATGGACCTAACGCATCTGGTGTTGCATGGACAGCAGTTCCAAATGCGGCGCTGGTTGGAATTACTGCACAGGTAGCAGCTGACGTTGCTAAGGCAATTCGGGGACTCAATCTAGACAAAGCGAACTGGCAGCAGATTTATAGTGCGAGTGGAAACATCACGGTCACACTTCCTGACGGCAGCCAGTACACCGGACCGGCGTGGAACAGCATTACCTCAACGATGCTGACGAAGGCAGACAACCTAAATAGCGTGTCTAACAAGACTACCGCTAGGGCAAATCTGTCTGCGACAACCTCTCGTAACCTGACTGAAGGTAGCGGCAACGACTGGTATGCGACGTTTAACTCTCCACTGGATATGGGCATGAAGCTTCATGCCGATACTCAAAATACAGTAAGCCCATGGGATGCACCTTCTCAGTATTCCCTTGTTAACTACTTTCCATCACCTAATGCTAACGTCGGCACCGCCATAGCCAGCACATGGGGCTCATCTGGTGATTACTGGCTCAACTCCAGAAACTCTGCCTATCCTGGCTATCAGGGCTGGAAGGGATGGTCAAAACTCTGGCATTCGCGTAACACCACTGTGGATAGTAACGGCTTTATCAAGCGAGCCTCACCGATTGTTAAGCTGTTTTCTGATGGAACCTGTGAAGTGAATGACCAGGCCAGCGGAGTGACTTCTGAGAGAGTAAGTGAGGGAGTTTATCGCATTTCTGGGACTCAGGGTTTCAATTCAGACGCAGCATGGGGCGGGCCTGACGGGGGAATCGGACTTCCAAAAGATCGCAATGACCTGTCGTTGCTTTGGGTGGATTATGAAGTAGGCATGACGGGTGACCTGCTTATTAAAACCTTCCATCGTGAACACGCATCAGCGCCAGTTTTTGCACGGAACGAAGTTGATGGTTATCAGGACGGCACGCCGATTGATATCCCGGCCGGCCGCTGGATTGATTTGCGCGTTCAGGTCTACTCAAAAGAAGAATTGCCACCCGTTGTGCCTGATTCTGAGTCGGTAGAAGGCGATTCTCAGGAATTATAAAAAAAGCCCGGCGACCGGGCAATGACTCACCGCTCCTGTCTGAGCAGGCTACGGGGTGGGTCATTTGAGATTAGTCACTCGCCTCCACTCCCGCTTGATTAAAACTCCTTTCCGCTCAAGCCCTTTACAAATCTGTGAACTGGTCCGCCTTGATCAACAACACGGATTGATATTACTGTTTATACATACAGTATTTATCAGGGGAGGATTAATTATGCCGAGAGACTACGAGATAAAAGACGCGTTTGTAAGTGCCATCAGGACCAAAGCGGGTGCAGGGCGCATTGTAACGACCGAGGAATTCGTCAAAGAACTGGAACGGCTTAACTGGCACTTCAGCCTGCGCGAGGCAAATCAGTGGATAAAAACAAATACAACCACGTTTCGTGACGTTTCCACGCAAGAGGGTGAAGCTAAGACCTACCAGCAGTTCAATCCAAACGGGGGTATCTGACATGGGATTTCCTTCACCGGCGGTTGACTACATCGAACCTAGACTAACCCTGAATAGCATGCTGATGCCTCACCCAGCCAATATGATGTTGTTAGAAACGCAGGAAGGGTTTGTGCTGGTAGACCGCACTTTAACGGCCAAAAATGGCGAAGCAGTCGCTTTTCAGCTCGGCGACTACCCGCAGGTAGGAAAATTGTTCAGCACAGGAATTATAACTTCTGACGGCGAGACGATCGACGGAGAGGGGATGGACGGGATTATCGTGCTGGGTAAAGTGACAGCCGAGATAAGGTCTGTTTATGAACCTTCCAGACCGACTCTCTGAAAAATGCCCGCACAATAGCGGGCACCTTCTTTATCGGTTAGAAATGTACAAAGTCACTTCCAGCCCTAAGCGCATATCAATAAATGCTGGTTTCTTCCACATAGCAATTCCCTCCTAAAATTAAAATACCACCCAATTATACTTCAAAAATCAAAGATAAATTGAGTACATAAATGAGTACATCATTTTTCATGACTCATTCTGCGATATCCTTATAAACATAAAGATAACATAGAATTACCCATGCCTCTCAACCATGAAATTCATAGCTCTGCCTCTTATGTTTATAGTTCTGACGGTTCTGTATCTGCAGACCCGGCACGCTGCTGAGGTTTTCCGACAGATTAACGCGCGCGGCTGCCTGACGCATATCGTCGCCGCTGACCACACTCAGGGCGGCGGGGGTATCCAGTTCGTTGAGACCCGTTTCCGGCGGCGCGGCCGTTACGACCAGAGTATTTTGATTATCTGCCGCCAGCAGCGGCAGCGGCAAAATGGCAGGCAACATCAGCAGCGTCGCCTGACGCAGAGAGATTATTTTCATTATCAGAGGCCTACAAAAGAAGCGTAAATGAATCAGGTGGAACAATCGCCGCGTATGGTAAGGGTTTGATGCGACGGGGTACACCGTTTCAGGCTGGATTTTTTTTTGGTTTACCGCCAGGCTGGGATCCAGCTTTTCCGTGATAATTCATCCGACAGGGTCGGATACAGACAGATAAACCAGGGGAGTCAACATGCAACAACCTGAAGTGGCGGTTCTGGGATTAGGCGCAATGGGGCACGCATTTGCCGCCAATCTGCTGAAAAAAGGCTTTCGCGTACACGGCTGGAACCGTACCCGCGCACGCGGTGAGGATCTGCTGGAGGCCGGTTTACAGCTGGCTGACTCGCCGGAAGAGGCGGTGCGTCAGGCGGATGTAGTTATTGCCATGCTCTCCGATGGCGACACCACCGAGCAGGTGCTGCATCAGGCGAAAGAGGCGTTTAAGCAGGGCGCGACGCTGTGCCAGATGGGTACCATTGGCATCGAGAAAACCGACGCGCTGATCGCCTTTTTCGCAGAAAAACGGCCCGATCTTTTACTGATCGACGCACCGGTCTCCGGCACCAAAGCGCCCGCAGAGAACGCACAGATTCTGGTGCTGGCCAGCGGCGATCAGAGCCGGGCGCAGGCGGCAGAAGCGGTGTTTGCCGCCATCAGTAAAGGGACAAAGTGGCTGGGTGAGGCGGGCAAGAGCAGCCGCATGAAACTGGTCATCAACAGCTGGCTGATCGGCATGATGCAGAGCCTGGCGGAGAGTACCCAACTGGCCGGGCAGTTCGGCTTTTCCACCGACGATCTCTGGCAGGTGCTGGAGGGCGGTCCACTGGCTGCGCCTTATGCGAAAATGAAGCTTGGGATGATCGCCAGCGACGACTATACACCGCAGATGCATCTGATCTGGGCGCTCAAAGATGCCCGCCTGGCGCTGGATGCGGCAGAGACGCCATTACCGGCGCTGGAGAACATCGCGCAGCTCTGGCAGCAGGCGGTTGACGCCGGACACGGCGAAGAGGATCTGGCGGTCATCTACCGCTACCTGAAGGTGCAATAAGTCAGCAGCATTTTGACTTCATTACGCGCCCGCTGGTGCCGCTGGCACACGACGATCTGCCCGCCAGTTGTCAGGTGGTGCAGATCTCGCCGCTGCAGGTCGCGTACAAAATCGAAATCCGTTTGCGACGCAGAGGGAAAGGCGACCTCAATTTCGCGAAACCCGCAGCCCAGCAGCAGATCCCAGAATGCCATCTTCCGCTCACGGTCCATCGGTTCTGCCAGCGCCTGATTGCCGTCACGCAAATCGGTGGAGAGCCAGCGCGGGGCGTGGGTGAGCTGGCGTGAAGGCCACTGGCGATCGGGCAGGGACACGACCGGAGAGGCACGATATTTATCAGCAGGTTGGGTCAGCATAGTATTCTCCTTGTGTTTTTTACCAGTCTGACGACAAGCTCTGCAAACCGCGCGCGCAACGCTGACAACCTGATATGCAAAAGTGACAACACCCTCCGTGCGCTCTGGTTTGATGAATCCGCCTGGTGGGGTTAGCATGGTCGCCTGTTTAACTGGGTGGACGCTTATGCTGATTTTTGACGGTCACAACGATCTGTTGCTTAACCTCTGGCTGCATCATCGTGATGCGCCCGCACAGGCGTTTTATCAGGGTATTGAGCGGGGGCATCTCGACTTTCCGCGCATTCAGCAGGGCGGAATGGGTGGCGGGTTGTTTGCGATCTTTGTGCCGCCGCAGGAATATATCGCCCGCACTGTTCCGGCTCGGGCAGATGAGCCGTATCGCCCGCTGGAGATCATGTGGCAACAGCTTGAGATCCTGCAGCAGCTGGCCGATGCGTCAGGCGGACGAGCGCGCCTCTGCCGCCGCGTTGATGAGATTGCTGCCTGCCGGGACGACGGTGTGCTGGCGATGGTGGCTCACATTGAAGGTGCTGATGCGCTGGACGAGGAGGGCGAACAGCTGCACGCCTTCTGGCAGGCGGGGGTGCGCAGCATCGGGCCATTCTGGAATCTGCGCAGTCGCTTTGGTGAAGGCGTCAGCGGCAGTTTTCCCGGCTCGCCCGACACCGGACCGGGCCTGACCGCTGCCGGCGAAAGGCTGATTCATCAGGCGGGTGAGCTGAAGATGATGATCGATGTGTCGCACATGAACATGAAGACGTTCCGGGAAACCGCCCGGCTTTACCGCGCGCCGCTGGTCGCCAGCCACTCCAACGCGCACGCCCTCTGTCCGCAACCGCGCAATCTGACCGATGACCAGCTGCTGGTGATCCGCGACAGCGGCGGTCTGGTCGGCATTAATTTCGGCAATGCGTTTCTGCGCGCCGACGGTAAACGCGACGCTGACACGCCATTAACAGAAATTGTTAAGCATTGTGATCACCTCCTGAAGATAATGGGCAGCGACCATGTGGCGTTTGGCTCCGATTTCGACGGAATTACCCCGCCAGCAGCGCTGGGCGATGTCAGCGGAATGCCGCGATTGCTCGCTGCTTTTCAGGAAGCAGGCTATGATCAGACACTGACTGAGAAACTGGCATGGGGAAACTGGCAGCGGGTTTTACAACTGACCGGGCTGTGATAACAATTTCCTTACGTTCCGGACTTGATCCCGACGCGCCATTGGCGCAACATCTGCCTGGAAATTGTGACGGCCGTCTCATTCATTGCCGGTCACGCTGATTTCAGACAGCTTATTTACTGTTAACCAAGAGGAAGTAACTCATGTGGAAAAAACCAACTTTCGTTGATATGCGTCTCGGTCTGGAAGTCACTCTGTACATCTCCAACCGTTAATCGTTCTGCCCGCCCTCTGAGCGGGCATTTTTTTTCAACTTCTGGTTTTCCTCTATGTTTATCAAAATCCTCGGTTCAGCCGCGGGTGGCGGATTTCCGCAGTGGAACTGTAACTGCGCCAACTGCCACGGCGTGCGTAATGGCACGATTCAGGCCCAGGCACGCACGCAATCGTCAATTATCCTCAGCGATAACGGCGAAGACTGGGTGCTATGTAACGCCTCACCCGATATCAGCCAGCAGATACTGAATACGCCAGAACTGACCCGCCAGGGCGTGCTGCGCGGCACGGCGATTGGGGGGATTATCCTCACCGACAGCCAGATCGATCATACCACCGGGCTACTGAGCCTGCGTGAAGGCTGCCCGCATCAGGTGTGGTGTACGCCGGAAGTGCATGCCGACCTCAGCACCGGCTTCCCGATCTTTCCGATGCTCACCCACTGGAATGGCGGCTTACAGCACCGGCCGATTGCGCCACTGACGCCGTTCAGCGTCGATGTCTGCACTGATCTGCAGTTCACGGCGATTCCCATTATCAGCAATGCACCGCCTTACTCGCCGTTCCGTGACAGGCCGCTTGCCGGCCACAACGTGGCGCTGTTTATTGAAAACCGGGCGAATGGCCAGACGCTGCTCTACGCACCAGGTCTGGGCGAGCCCGATGCGGTGATCCTGCCGTGGCTGCAAAAAGCGGATTGCCTGCTGATCGATGGCACCGTCTGGCAGGATGATGAGCTGCTGGCTACCGGCGTGGGTCACAATACCGGTAAGGCGATGGGCCATCTTGCCTTGGCAGAAGAGCAGGGACTGATGGCGTTGCTGGCGTCGCTGCCGGCCAGACGCAAAATTCTGATCCACATTAACAACACCAATCCGATCCTTAACGAGCAGTCACCGCAGCGTCAGTTTCTGACGGAGCAGGGAATAGAGGTGAGCTGGGACGGGATGGCGATCCACCTTCAGGGCTAAATCATGCAGATTACTGACACGCTGTCACCACAGGCTTTTGAACAGGCCCTGCGCGACAAAGGCGCTTACTACCATATCCATCACCCGTATCACATTGCGATGCATAACGGTCAGGCCACGCGCGAGCAGATTCAGGGCTGGGTGGCAAACCGCTTCTATTACCAGACCACCATTCCGCTGAAAGATGCGGCGATCATGGCCAACTGTCCCGATCCGGCGACCCGCCGCAAATGGGTTCAGCGCATCCTTGACCACGACGGCAGCAATGGCGAAGAGGGCGGCATCGAGGCCTGGCTGCGGCTGGGCGAGGCGGTCGGTCTGACGCGCGAAGAACTCTTGTCAGAGCAGCATGTGCTGCCGGGCGTGCGTTTTGCGGTGGATGCTTACATTAACTTCGCCCGCCGCGCCAACTGGCAGGAGGCGGCCTGCAGCTCGCTCACCGAACTGTTCGCTCCGCAGATTCACCAGTCACGGCTTGAGAGCTGGCCGCAGCACTATCCGTGGATCAAAGAAGAGGGCTATTTCTACTTCCGCAGCCGCCTGGGTCAGGCGAACCGCGATGTGGAGCATGGTCTGGCGCTGGCGCTGGAGTACTTCACCACCGCTGAAACGCAGAACCGGATGCTGGAAATTTTGCAGTTTAAGCTCGATATTTTATGGAGCATGCTGGACGCCATGACCATGGCTTACGAGCTGAAACGTCCGCCTTATCACACCGTCACAGACAAGGCGGCGTGGCACACCACCCGACTGGTATAACAGATGAATGAAAACTCGATTGCCGCGTTTCGTCGCGGCTACCGCATGCAGTGGGAAGCGGCTCAGGATACGCACGTGGTGCTTTATCCTGAAGGCATGGCAAAGCTGAACGAAACCGCCGCTGCCATTCTTGCGCTGGTGGATGGCAAACAGGATATCGCCGCGATTATCGCGACCCTGGATAGCCGTTTTCCGGAAGCGGGCGGCGTGGGTCCGGACGTTTTAGAATTCCTGCAGTCAGCCTATGAACAGAAGTGGATACAGTTCCGTGACCCCGCATAAACCTGGTGTGAATCCGCCGCTCTGGCTGCTGGCCGAGCTGACCTATCGCTGTCCGCTGCAGTGTCCCTACTGCTCTAACCCGCTGGATTTCGCCCAGCAGGAGAAGGAGCTGACGACTGAGCAGTGGATCGAAGTCTTTCGTCAGGCGCGCGCGATGGGCAGCGTTCAGCTCGGATTTTCCGGCGGCGAGCCGCTGGTGCGAAAAGATCTGCCTGAGCTGATCAAGGCGGCGCGCGACCTTGGCTTCTATACCAACCTGATCACCTCCGGCATTGGCCTGACGGAGAAAAAGCTGGATGCGTTCAGCGAAGCGGGGCTGGATCATATCCAGATCAGCTTCCAGGCGAGTGACGAAACCCTGAATGCGGCGCTGGCGGGATCAAAAAAAGCGTTTCAGCAGAAGCTGGAGATGGCGAAAGCGGTGAAAGCCCACGGCTATCCGATGGTGCTGAACTTCGTGCTGCATCGTCATAACATCGATCAGATCGATAAAATCATTGACCTCTGTATTGAGCTGGAGGCAGATGACGTTGAACTGGCGACCTGTCAGTTCTACGGCTGGGCGCAGCTTAACCGTGAAGGTCTGCTGCCGACACGTGAGCAGATCGTCCGTGCAGAAGCCGTGGTGAAAACCTACCGTGAGCGGATGAGCACCACCGGCAATCTGACCAACCTGCTGTTTGTGACGCCAGACTACTACGAAGAGCGACCCAAGCCCTGCATGGGTGGCTGGGGCGCTATCTTCCTCAGCGTGACGCCAGAGGGCACGGCGCTGCCGTGTCACAGTGCGCGCCAGCTGCCGGTGGAATTTCCCTCCGTACTGACGCAAAGTCTGGACGATATCTGGTATAACTCGTTTGGTTTTAACCGTTATCGCGGTTTCGACTGGATGCCGGAGCCGTGCCGCTCCTGTGATGAGAAAGAGAAAGATTTTGGCGGCTGTCGCTGTCAGGCTTTCATGCTGACCGGCAATGCCGACAACACCGATCCGGTCTGCAGCAAATCGCCGCATCACGGCAAAATCCTTGAAGCCCGGCGTGAGGCGGATTGCAGCGACATTAAAATTGGTCAGCTGCAGTTCCGCAACCGCAGCAACTCGCAACTGATCTACAAAACACGGAACCTCTGATGAAAACGCGCGGCCTGGTGATAAACGGTCTGATGATTGAACTGGTGCATCAGGCGGATGCCAGCCAGGCCGCTGCGCTGATGCAGATGGGTGCAGGGAGCCACGATGAGCCAGAACGCTGGCCCGGACTGGCGCATCTGCTGGAGCATCTGCTGTTCACCGGCAGCAGCGGCTGGCCTGATGAGGGCCGGCTGATGAGCTGGATTCAGACCCAGGGCGGGAAGGTCAACGCCACCACGCTGGCCCGGCGCAGCGCGTTTTTCTTTGAGGTGACGCCGTCGTTGCTGGCTGACGGGCTGGCCCGACTTCAGGATATGCTCGTCTCTCCGCTGCTGGATAATCAGGCCATCGCGCAGGAAGTGGCGGTGATTGACGCCGAGTATCAGCTGTTGCAGCGTCATGAGCCATCCCGCATCGAAGCGGCACTGCTGCATGCCGCGCAATCACCTGCGGAATTTCAGCGCTTCCATATCGGCAGCCGGGCGAGCTTTGGCGACGAGATGTCTGCGCTGCAACGGGCGCTGCGTCAGTTCCATCAGCGTTACTATTTCGCCAGTAATATGCGGCTCTGGCTACAGGGACCGCAGTCACTGGATGAACTGGAGCAGCTGGCACGTCAATTTGCCACCGCGCTGCCTGCTGGTCAGTGGCAACAGGATCTGCCACCGCCGCAGCTGAACAGCCAGACCTGCTGGCAACTGGCGGGTAGCGCATCGCCAGCAATCTGGCGCACCTGGCTGATTGAAAGCAGTGACAGTGTCACGTTATGGCGTGAATTTTTGCTCGATGAGGCACCCGGATCGCTGCTGGCAAAGTTGCGTGAGCAGGGGCTGGCGGAGACGCTGGAGCTGAAGTGGATCTATCAGGCAGGCGGTGCGCTCTGGCTGGCGCTGGGCGTCGAAACCGAGATGCCAGTAACCGTGAATGCGCTGATTGATAGCTACCAGCATGCACTGAGCCAGACCGGTGAGGCACAGCATCAGCACTATCATCAGCTTGCTCAGCAACGGTTTGTGACGTTGTCACCTATGGAGCAACTCCGTCAGCGCGCCGTCGGCTTTGCGCCTGATGAAACGCTGCCTGCACTGCTACTGTTGCTGGAGAGGCTTAACAGCGCGCCGGGCACGCTGCTCTGCTGTACGCCGCAACCGGCAGCAGAAAACCTCATCACGCAGGGTTACAGTCTGGCACTGACCCACTGGCAGCCAGCACCACCCGACGCGCTGCCTGCGGTGAATTTCACTTTCTATCCGCTTGATGCCGCCATTAGGCCTGATCCGCTGCCCGAAGAGTCGGTGGCGTTACCGCATTATCAGTCAGATAGCCCGAACCCCGTGCTGATTCTGCGACCCGAGTTTTACTCAACGTTTACCGCCGAGGTGGGCGAAGCGCTGGGGCGGCGGTTGCGTCCGCTGTTTGCTGCGCTGCGTCACCAGGGCGGTAACGGCTGCTGGCAGGAAGTAGAGGGCGTATGGCAGCTCACGCTTCAGCTGACGACAGATGAGGCGTTCACTGATCAGGCGCTGAGCCAGATTGTCAGTGCACTGTCACTGCCGGTTGAGGCAAACCTGCCGTCGCCTGTCGAAAGCATCGCAATCCGCGCACTGCAGCAGCAGCTGCCTTATCAGCTGGCAGCAACCTTTGCGCCGCATTGCTGGCGGGCAGCGCTGAAAGGCGGCAACGCGGCGCTGCATTCGCTGATTGCCCGGCGGCTGAGCGCGCTGTCGCTGCCGGTTAACCCTGACACGCCACCAAAACGCATGACCACGAAAACGGGCATGACGCGTCTGCTGCACGCCAGTACGGACAACGCGCTGTTGCTGTTTATTCCACTGCACCGTCCTGAACAGCTTGCTGCATTACGTGCGCTGGCGCTGATCTACGAGCCGCGTTTCTTCCAGCGCTATCGGGTTGAACAACCTATAGGTTATGTCGTTAACAGCCGCTATATGCGCTGTGCCGATGAAGACGGCGTAGTGTTTGCGCTGCAGTCGCCCGATTACAGCGCGCTGTCACTGCTGCGCTACTGCCGCAACTTCCTGCGTTCCCTGAATGAAACGCTGGCAGAGTGTGACCTGGTGGCACTGAAAGCGCGTCTGCTGAGCCGGGAAGTGGCGCAGCCACTGGCGCAGTTACGCCGTGAAAATGGTCTGGCAGAACCGGATGCGGCGCAGATAGAGGCGCTGACTCTTACCGATCTGCAACAGCTGCACCGCACACTGATTCAGGATCGCCGCCGCTGGCGCGTGCTGTTTACCGGGGGAGAAAATGTATAGCGCCCGATATAAAGTTGCTGAATTTATTTGAAAATTACGGACAAATCTCTTCACTGTCTATTCCGGGCTAACTGAACCACACTCAGTTCACTTTTGTCCGCATAAGGAATTGACTGTGAAGAACTTCAAACGTATCGCACTGCCCCTGTTAGCCGCTGCTACCCTTTACGCCCCGTTATCTCAGGCTGAGGCGATGCACTACCAGCTGAATCCTGAGCATACGTCTGTCATTGTTGCCTGGAACCATTTTGGCTTCTCAAATCCTACCGCGGATATTCCGGATGCAACCGGTACGATGGTGTTTGATAAAGATCATCCGGAAGCCTCACGCGTTGACGTGACCCTGCCAGTCAGCAAAATCGACAGCCATGTTGCCGCGCTGACCAAAGAGTTCAAAGGCGCTGAGTATTTCGACACGGCGAAATACCCGACGGCGACCTTCCACAGCACCAAAGTGGTTGCAAAGGGCGACAACAAATTTGACGTTGAAGGTAACCTGACCCTGAAAGGGATCACTAAGCCCGTTACGCTGCACGCCACGCTGAACAAGCAGGGCGAGCATCCAATGGTGAAGAAGCAGGCGATTGGTTTTGATGCCACCGGCACCATCAAGCGTTCTGACTTCAAGCTGGACAAATATGTCCCGGCGGTTAGCGATGACGTCACCCTGACGCTGTCTACCGAAGCTTACGCGAAATAAGCGTGTGGGGCGCAGCAGCTCGCTGCGCCCCTGATTCATTTTTCTTCCTTTCCTGCATCTCCTGAAATATTCCCCTTTTTACCTGCACTGAATAATCCAGCCCTCCCGATAAAAACTATTTTAATCGCCTGAACCGGGCCAGAACCGGGAAAAATGAGGTGAAAGTCACAAATTCGCAATGCCATTTTTATGCCCGATCATTCGTTATTCTGTCAGCCAAATCAAAATCCTGTTCGGCAACCTAAGCTGATGATTTGTATTGATTCGTCCGTGAAGTAATAAGTTGGAATAGAGTGACTCAGGTCACAAATAAAGGCCTTAAGCTACCGCTGTCAACACGCCTGCCCGAAAAATAACGCGCGTAACTGTGATCTCCTCTGCAAATAGCAACCCCGTGAACCGGAAGAATGGCCCTCAGCAGAGTAAGCCAGCGGGGTGAGGGAAATGCGCATTGGAATGGTGATCAGTGGCGGGGATGTCACCGGAATAAATAACTTTGTCTTCCAGATAGGGCGTCTCGCTCAGGCTGAGATGGTGATATTTGATGGCGGCATTCCCGGCCTTCTGGCAAATAACCATCGTGATATCAGCCAGCGCGATCTGCTCGATTTCGCCATCGCCCCGATTCCGGTGATGCAGTCCGGAAGGACGGAAAAGAAACTGGTGCGCAGCGAATATGATTTAATTGCGCGCCAGCTGAAAAGCGCACGTATTGACGTATTAATCATGGCAGGCGGTGACGGATCGCTGCAGTTTCTCCACATCCTGTCGGAGTCTGGCGTTAATTGTTTCGGCGTGGGTATGACCATCGATAATGATGTCTTCGGCAGTGATTACACGCTGGGATTTTCAACCGCCTGCGAGCAGGTATTAAAAGAGGTCGCAAAACTGCGTAATACCGGCCGCGCCTTACCAGGCCGGGTTTTTATGCTGGAGTTACTCGGCGGCTATTGCGGCGAATTAACGCTGCAATCGGCGATTAAATCCAATGCGGATATCGCCCTGATTCCGGAGTGCCAGATTCCGCTGCCACAACTGGCGCAGCGTATTACCGGACGGCTGGCCGAACAGAACAGCGTAGTCATCCTCTGTTCAGAAGGCTACACCCGTGAATATTCGCCCGGTTTTCAGGGAGCGATCGACACCTTAATCAAACAGCTTGAGCCGCTTATTGGCGTACGCATCCGTAAAACTATTCTCGGTTACGGACTGCGCAATGGTGATCCCACCTGCGAAGAAATTTATCAGGGCACCATTATGGCCAGTGAAGTGGTGCGTTGTATTCAGTCAGGCATGCGGAATAAAGCGGTCATTATTAATGGCAGCAATAAACCGATCCCGATTGATTTAATAAGCATGCAAAAACGCCTGGTCGATATTGACGGGCACCATTACAAACTCGCTAAACAACTCAATATAGTGTGAGGAAAAACCATGCTGAAAATATTATGTGTCTGTGGTTGTGGATTAGGCTCCAGTTTTGCGATTGAGATGAGCGCAAAAGCGGTATTAAAAAAGCTGGAAATTGAGGCCGATATCGATCACACCACCATTTCAGAAGCGAATGCGTTTAAGTCAGATATGATCCTGACGCAAAAAGCCTTTGCCGATGTATTAAATGCCGACGCCAGTCCGGAACAGATTAAACGGGTCATTATTCTTAACCGGCTCACCGATAAAGTGGAAATAGAGCAGAAGATCCTGGCCTTTTTAAAAGAACGTAACGAGAAGGTCGCTGCCCATGAATAGTGTGATCGACTTCCTGGTAAAAGATCTGCTGGGGCAGGCCTCAATTCTGATCGCGTTTATTGCGCTGATTGGTCTGCTGTTGCAGAAGAAATCAGCAGGCAAGGTGGTGGAAGGCACCTTTAAAACCCTGCTCGGCTTTTTAATTATGATGGCGGGTATCAATATTATTGTGGGGACGCTGACGTTCCTCAATACCATTTTTACCCACGGCTTCGGTATGCGCGGCTATATCACCGATGTTGCCGCTATCGCCGGCCTGGCTAACCGTGAGCTGGGATCTGAAGTGGCGCTGACGCTGCTGGTGATCTTTATCGTCAATATCATCATCGCGCGGCTGACACCGTTTAAGTACATCTTCCTGACGGGCCAGGCCCTGCTGTGGATGGCAACGATTGGCGCTGTCATCGGCTACAAAGCGGGGCTGACTGGCCTGCCGCTGATCCTGACCGGCGGCATCTTCGGCGGGATCATGGCGGTCGTGATGCCCGCGCTGGCACAGCCGGTGGTGCGGCGTATCACCGACTCCGACGATGTGGCGCTGGGTCACTTCTGCACCATTGGCTATCTGGTCACGGCGGCGGTCGCCAAAGTGGTGGGCAAAGGATCGCGCTCCACCGAAGACCTGAAGCTGCCCGATAACTTTAAATTTCTGCAGGATACCTATCTGTCGATGGCGCTGGTGATGGTGCCGATGTACCTGATCCCCGCCGTGGCGGCCGGTCCGGCATTCATTGCCCAGTACAGCAACGGCATTAACTACCTGATGTACGCCTTTATGCAGTCGATTCAGTTCGTAGCCGGGGTCTTTGTGCTTTACAGTGGTGTCCGCCTGCTGCTCAACGAGCTGGTGCCTGCCTTCCGGGGCATCGCCATGCGCGTGGTACCCGATGCCAAACCGGCGCTGGACTGCCCGGTGATGTTTCCTTACGCCCCGAACGCGGTGATCGTCGGCTTCCTCGCCACCACGCTCGGCTCCATCGTTGGCATGCTCGTCTTCCCGATGTTCGGTCTGGCGATGATCCTGCCGGGACTGCTGACCAACTTCTTTGCCGGGGGCACCGCCGGGGTCTTTGGTAATGCCATGGGCGGACGGCGCGGCGCGATGATCGGCGGATTCGTCCACGGACTCTTTATCACCATTCTGCCCGCCATCCTGGTGCCAATGCTGGAAAGCTATGGCTTCACCGGCGTGACCTTCAGTGACTCAGACGTCATCAGTACCGGCCTGGTGCTCGGCCACGCCTTCCAGAACAACTGGCTGTTTGTTGCCCTGTTTATTGCTTTTGTTACCGCGCTTGCCTGGTTTGTTAACGGCAAATCCACCAAACCTCAAGAGGAAAAAATCCATGAAACTTTATAATTTCGCCGACCTGTTAAAGCTGGCTAAACAGCGTGACTTTAAAGCGGTGGGTTCTTTTAATCTTCACTGTCTGGAAATGTTGCCCGCTTATTTTAAAGCGGCAGAGAAGACCAACAGTCCTTTAATGATTCAGATCTCCACCGGCACGGCGAAATATCTCGGTCACAAGCTGCTGGTCGATGCCATTAAATCGCTGTCGGAGAGTATGAATGTGCCGACCTGTTTGCATCTCGATCACTGTTCCGATTTAGCGGCGATTCAGACGGCGATAGATGCCGGATTCAGTTCCGTGATGTATGACGGGTCACATCTGCCGATTGAAGAGAATATTGCTAATACCCGCCGGGTGATTGATATGGCGCGTCCGCATAATGTTTCAGTCGAAGCGGAACTGGGTGCGATTGGCGGCTCTGAAGATGGTAAATGTGTGGAGATGGAGGCGATCGCGTTTACGCCGGTGGAAGATGCACGCCGTTTCGTTGAAGAGACCGGCGTCGATATGCTGGCGATCTCTATCGGCACCGTACATGGGCTTTACACCGGGAAGGCGCATATTCAGCATCAGCGCCTGGCCGATATTACGGCGGCAACCCATACGCCACTGGTGCTGCACGGCGGCACCGGCGTCAGCGATGAAGATATGCGACTGGCGGTGAGCAGCGGGATTGAGAAGGTCAATGTCGGCACCGAAATGAATGTGCAGTGGGTGGCGCAGTGCAAATCGACCTTTGAGAAAGGCAAGGTCAATGACAGCGTGCGTAATTTCCTGGTGCCCGCCAATGATGCAGTGACCAATGTGCTGGTAGAGAAGATGCAGTTATTCCGTTAATCACCCGCGTCGCCATCACTGGGTTATTGCGTTAAACGTTTTTATCATCACTATTAATCTGAGACACCCCGGCATATAGGGGGCAGGAGAGCCTATGTTTGGATTCTTAAAAAAGTCTCCGGCTGCGGAACAACCCAGCGAGCAGCAGCAGGATCATCTGGCGGAAGTCAGTCGCGAGAAAATAACCCAACTGGAGCAGCAGCTCGCAATTAATCCGCGTGATGGCGAAACGCAAAAACAATTAATGCTGGAATATAACCGGGCATTAAGTTTATTTGCGAAAAGCCGTCGCTATCGTAATGAAATTGATGCGCTGTTTGTCAAAATCGATGAATTACGCAATGTGGTTCGCCAGTCGATTTAAGGAGAGCTGATGACGATTAAGCAGTTATTGCAAGAGGCCAACGCCATTCAGATTGGCATCGACGCCACGGACTGGCGTCAGGTTATCGCGCTGGCCGCCGAACCGCTGGTTAGCGGCGGCTATCTCGACGCCACCTATCCGGATGCGGTGATCGCGAACACCCTGGCCCATGGGGCGTATTATGTGTTTGAGGAGGGAATTGCCATTCCTCACGCCCGGCCGGAAGCGGGAGTGATCCGCGACTGTTTCAGTATGATCCTGCTGAATGAACCGATCTCGTTTGAGGGCAGTGAAAAGGCGGACATTGTGATTATGTTTGGCGCGCGCGACAGCAACGCCCACATTGAAGAGGGGATCCGCGCGATTGTGTCGCTGCTGGAGGATGAGGAGACGCTGGTCCGGTTACGTCGGGCCAGCAGTGTCGCGGAGGTTATCGATATCCTATGACACAAAATATCCCCCCTAAACGCGTGGTGCTGGTTAACGGCATTCCGGCGTCGGGTAAGAGCACCCTGACGCTCGCGCTATCACAACACTTTGGCTGGCCGGTGCTGACGCTGGACAGCCTGAAAGAGCCTTTTATGCACGCTTTTGCGCCGGTCGATCGGCAGCGTAACCGGCAACTGGGCTGCGCGGCCTATCAGGCGATCTGGAACATCGTCGAACAGGCACCCGCCAGTCAGGTCTGGCTGATCGATGCCTGGTTTGGTTTTCAGCCGCGCACGCTGCTGGAGCAGGGACTGCAACAGGCGGGCGTAGAAGAGGTGCTTGAGCTGTGGCTGAAGATTGAACCGGAGGTGGCGGTGGCGCGCTATCAGGCGCGACTGACCCAGCGGCTGCCGGGGCATCCAGGCGCTGAGTACCTGCCTGAACTTCATCAGCTGGCACAACAGGCCAGGCCAATGGCGCTGGGGCCGTTGTTTGAGGTGGATGCCTGCGCCCAGGATCACGCTGCCGTTATCCACTGGCTGCAACAGCAACTGACCAGAACCCGCTACACTTCAGCTCATCATCAGAGGAGTGAGGAGTTGCAGGATGTCGTCGCCCCCGTATCTGCAAACCGGTGAAAGCGCCGTGCTTTATGACGGCGTGTGTAAGCTGTGTAACGGTTGGGTTCAGTTTCTGCTGCGTCACCATCTGGCGCGGCAGGTCCGTTTTGCCTCGGTGCAGAGCGAGCAGGGCAAAGCGCTGCTGCGCTGGGCCAGACTGCCGGAAGAGAATATCAGCACCCTTGTCTACATTGACGGTAATCAGCACTGGCTGCGGGCGCAGGCGGTTTTCCGTGTTATGCAGCACCTGCCAGCACCCTGGCGCGGGCTGGCAGTGCTGCGTCACTTTCCGGATGTGATCAGTAACGCGGCTTACGACCGCATCGCGTTAAACCGCTATAAGCTGTTTGGCCGCTATAGCGAGCAGCATGCTCTCACACCCGATTATCCCGACCGTTTTCTGCATCCGATGCCGTCCGAAGGTTAGTGGCGGGGTTGTCCGACAGGCAGACACGCGCTGTTGATGCTGCGGGAGACTACAGCGTAAACACTGTTCGACAGCGGCTGTCATCTTCATCCCATGCTGTATCCACCTCAGAAAGAGGCCGTGGTTTAAAAGGCACCGAAAAGGCGTGCTGCCCGGCAGCCTGTAGTAGTTCAGCCAGTGAGTCAATCAGGTCTGCGTTGGATACGCTGCCCAGACCACTCCCCATCAGTGTCAGCCCGGATGCACGCAGCAAATGACTGTGCAAAGGGATCTCCTGTGCGCTGAGTGAGCCAATCTGAACGAAGCGAACGATATGATCACCGCCTCGCACCGCCGCTTCCATGATCGCCAGCGCACTCTCACCCCAGAGATAATCCAGCACCACATCAATGCCGTCTGCCATCAGGGCAGGAAGTTCACCGGCCAGAGCATCCAGTGTCACGACGCTGTCTGCGCCCTCATTAAGCAGTTGCTGCAGTATCTCCGGGTTCCGGCCGGTCGCAATAATTTTGCCCGCGCCAAGACTGCGGGCGATGCGAATCGCCAGGCGGCCGGATGTGCCGGTTGCGCCGTTGATCAACACGGTTTCGCCTTTGCGCAGTTTAGCCCGGCGGGTGAGTGCGGCCCATGAAGACATGCCCGGATTGGCAAGCGCGGCGGCGACCACGGGGTCCAGCGCTGGAGGAAGTGGAATGACGCAGCGGGCATTGACCACCACACTTTCCGCCATGCTGCCCGACGCGGAACCAAAGGTCAGAAAGTAAACGGCATCGCCGTTTTCGAGGTAACCGGTGCCGTCAATGCCTGGCACCAGAGGATAGGGCGCAGTGGCGCTGTAATGCGTGCCTGCCGCCCGTGCTTTGACCAGCTGGCTCATGGCGGCGGCTTTCACGCGAACCAGCAGTTGGTTTTCAGCGGGCTGAGGAGTGGGGAAATCCCCATAGTGTGGTTTCTGACCGGCCTGACGAATGATGGCTGCTTTCATAGGTTGCTGTCCTTCTAATAATAAGCAATTAAGTGTAAAGTACACACATTATTCCTGCCTCTGGATGGCGTCAATGAAAAGCGTGCAAAATACACATAAATACGATGCGCTGCACAATTGTCTGCTGACGATTGCTGGCGCGCTTAACCGGCCCCAGCGCGATGTAGCGATGATTAAAGCGGCAGGTATCGACCTCGATCGGGCGCTGTTTCCGCTGCTGGTGCAGGTCAGCCGGTTCGGGCCGATCGGCGTGGGTGAACTGGCCGATCGTGTAGGGCGTGACTACAGCACGGTCAGTCGTCAGGTCGCGAAACTGGAAGAAACCGGACTGGTTAAGCGGCAGAAAAACCGGCAGGACAAAAGAATTAATGAGGCAGCAATCACCCCGGATGGCAGAGCGATGACGGATAAAATCGATGCGCAACGTGTGCAGGTTTATCAGCGCGTCTTCCGGCACTGGCCGGAAAGCGATCGTGAAACGCTGGAACAGCTGCTCAGCAGATTCGTGTCCGACTTTAGTCAAACGGAAGGCGATGAAAATGATGAACAAAAGTGTGATGCAGGTTAAGGGAAGAGAAAACCATGCCCGTTAATTTCGATCTCAACGATCTCTACGCCTTTCGCGCGCTGGTGGAGTTTGGCAATTTTCGCCTGGCGGCGGAATCGATCTGCCTTTCACAGTCCGCACTGAGCCGCCGCATCGATAAGCTGGAAACCACGCTGGGTATTAAGCTGTTTGAGCGGACCACACGCCGCGTCACGCTGACGCTGAAAGGGCATGCGTTTGCTCAGCGTTCGGAAAAGCTGCTGGCCGATTTTGAAGAGGTCATGGCCGATCTGAGTGAGGTGAGCTTAGCCCGCACAGGACTGATTACTGTGGCCTGCGTGCCGTCAGCGGCCTACTATTTCATGCCCAACATCATCCGGCTGTTTCAGGTGCGCTATCCCCGCGTACGCGTGAAACTGATCGACAGCAGTGCGGCTAACGTCTATGACGCGGTGATTGGCGGGCAGGCTGACTTCGGCATCAGTTTTTCCAGCCGCTCGCAGCCGGATGTGCATTTTCAGCCGCTGATGGATGACCCGTACGTGGCGGCCTGCAGGCGAGACCATCCGATAGCAGGCAAAAAGAGCCTGAGCTGGCAGGCGTTTTATCAGCATGAATGGATCGGGCTGGATAAAACGTCCGGCAACCGTAACCTGCTGGATCAGGCGTTACAGGCTGTTATGCCGGAGAAGCCCTGTGTCTGTGAAACCCGGCACGTGACGACTATGCTGGGGATGGTTGAGGCGGGGCTCGGCATTGCTGCCGTCCCCGCCATGTCGTTACCTGGCTACGAGCACGCGCTGCTGACGGCGGTGCCGTTAACCGACCCACCGGTGAAACGTACCGTGGGCCTGCTGCGCAAAAATGGCCGGATACTGTCACATATCGCCAGCGAACTGGAGAACCTGATCATTGAACAGTATCAGCGACTTTAACCGGTTTTGACGCTTTCACGGTGTGCAGGCCGCTGGCATGGACAGCCTGCTGAGCCTCGGGCGAGGCGAGCCAGTGCAGCAGCTTCGCTGCCTCATCTGGCTGTGCTGACCTGCGCACCACGGCACCGGCAAAACGGGTGGTGTATTGCAGCTTGTCCGGCAGTTCACCAATGAAGGTTACGCCTGAAACAGGCAACAGCTCACTGACCTGCTGAAACCCGATGGCGTATTTACCTTCAGCAACCTGGGAAGCGACCGGGATGCGTTCAACTTCTACCGCCTTGCCTTTAACCTGATCCTCAATGCCCAGCCGTTTGAACAGCTGGCTGCTCACATATTTGCCGCTGGCGCTGTCAGAATAGGCGATGGAAGGGGCATTCAGCAGGGCACTACGCAACTCACTTTCGCTGCCGATTTTAATGGGTGTGGCACCCTTTTTAATGACGGCGCCAATGCGGGAGTCCGCCAGTTCAACCCGTGAGCCCGGCAGCGTCGCGCCCTCTTTTTGCAGATTGCTTAGCGCATCGCCAACCATGATAACCACATCGGCCGCTTCACCGCGTGCCAGCCGGGCTGGAATGGCTTGCGGTGTTTTACCCATTGACGGACCAGCAACGGTGTTGATGGTGATCCCTTCCTGTTTTGCGAATTGTGGCGACAGCGTATCCCACGCCGCTTTAAACCCGCCGGAGATCATTACCGTCAGTTCTTTTGCCTGCGCCGTGGCGCTGCCAGCCACGCTAAACAGCAGGGCAGCATAAATCGACATCGTTTTCAGTTTCATCTTCCGTTCCTCAGCTAACAGTTTCATGGGCAGGCGTGACGGCACTGCGGGTACGACGATAGAGATAGAGTGTCGCGCCCAGGGCGCAAACTGCCGCAAAACTCATCCAGTAACCTGGCGAGGCTTTATCGCCAGTCATCTCAATCAGGCCGGTTGACATCACCGGGGTAAAACCACCGAACAACGCTGTTGCCAGGCTGTAGGCCAGTGAGAAGCCCGCCACACGGACTTCCGCTGGCATAATTTCGGTCAGCGCCGGGATCATCGCGCCGTTGTAAAGCCCGTAGATCATCGACAGCCACAGCAGTACACCCAGCATCATCGAAAAGCCTGGTGCCGCCGCCAGCATGCTCAGGGCCGGATAGGTGGTGACGATCGCCAGCAGTGTCATGCCGACCAGTACAGGCTTACGGCCAAAGCGGTCGGAGATCGCGCCGCCAATCGGCAGCCAGATAAAGTTCGACACCGCTACCAGCAAGGTCACCAGCAGGCTGTCAGAGGCGCTGAGCAGCAGCACTTTTTTGCCAAAGGTCGGCGCATAAACCGTAATCAGGTAAAACGCCGTGGTGGTCATCGCCACCATCAGCATCCCGGCAATCACCACCTGCCAGTTAGCCAGCAGGATGCGGAACACCTGCTTCACATCGGGATGGCTGCGACGGTTGTTGAACTCCTGTGTCTCTTCAAGTTTGCGACGCAATACGAAGATAAACGGTACAATCAGACAGCCAAACAGGAACGGAATACGCCAGCCCCATTCACGGATGGCGCTCTCTTCCAGCACGGCGTTGAGGATAAAGCCCATCGCCGCCGCCACCATAATGGCGACCTGCTGGCTACCCGACTGCCAGCTGGTGTAGAAGCCCTTGCGGCCCGGCGTGGCGATCTCCGCCAGATAGACCGACACGCCGCCCAGCTCCGCTCCGGCGGAGAAGCCCTGTAACAACCGACCGATCAGCACCAGCATCGGCGCCCACAGGCCAATGCTCTGGTAGGAGGGGATCAGCACGATCATAAAGGTGCCTGCCGCCATGATGGAGAGCGTGACAATCAGGCCCTTACGGCGACCGACCTTATCGATGTACGCCCCCAGCACCACTGCGCCAATCGGGCGCATCAGAAATCCTGCGCCGAACACGGCAAAGGTCATCATCAGTGAGGCGAACTCACTGCTGGCCGGGAAAAACGTATGGGCGATGTAAGTGGCATAGAAACCGAACAGGAAGAAATCGAACTGTTCGAGGAAATTGCCTGAGGTAACACGAAATATGGCGCCAATCCTGGCGCGATGAGTCATGGGTGAGGTCGTTTGCATCAGTAACTCCAGTAAGGTTTGACGCTTTTTGCCGCGCCTGTTACTGAAGAGTGGATCAGCGCCCGTCGCTAAATAAGTGCAAAAAGGGCATTGATTGATGTGCGGGGAACATGATTGCCAGCCGTTATCATTTAAACTTCATTCCAATCAGTCAGTTAAATCTGACTGACTTTATTATGTACGTGTTAATGTGCCTGAAGCGAGTTTGCGGAATTGTGACAGAATTCATAAGCGTGTTACGGGCCAGAACGGGGCCGGTGGCGTACCACAGGCCATCCATATCCGTAACTGCGTGAGCAAAAAGGGCCAGAATGGAGGTGGTGTCAATTCAATGCCTCAGGGAAAAGTGATGTCGAAAAGCCGGCGAAGATTTCGTCTGCCCGCCTCGGTAAACGCAACTTCACGATAACCGGGTTGCCGGGTGAGCCAGCGCTGCGCGTCAAAGGCCGTCAGCATTGCGGCGCCCGCGTAGCCGCCGGGATGGAGCCGGCGTTCACTCCAGTCAAGACAACCGCAGCACGGCTTGCGGCGTCTGCGTTGGGACAGGTCAATCTGCAATGCCGCAAACTGCTGCTGGCCGTAAAGGGTGACTGCGCTGCCCTCCGGCGTGATCCAGCCCTGTTGCGCCATAGCGCTGTAGATTTGCACGGCGACTTCACCCGCCAGATGGTCGTAACAGGTGCGGGCGATGCGAAGCGAGGCTGGCGTGCTGCTCTTCGGCGCGTCAATCCGTCGCCACGACACACCCATCATGTTTTCAATCAGCGCCGCGATGTCACTGCCGGTCAGCCGGTAATAGCGGTGACGACCCTGAGCCACACAGATGATCAGACCACTGTTAATCAACCGGTTCAGATGCGCGCTGGCGGTGGAGGGCGCCACATCTGTGACTGCACTCAGCTCCGTGGCGGTCCAGGCGCGCCCATCCATCAGGGCTGACAGCATCTTCACCCGTGAAGGATCGGCCATCGCGGCAGCCACGCCTGCAACCGCGTGCTCAAGCGCGTCGCTGTCATCAGGTGCATGTTGCGGTTGCGGTCTTGCCATCAGATTACGGTGCCCATTCTGTGGTCAGCGCGGCGGCTGATTCATTGTTATCGGTGATCAGGATCAGCTGGTTCGCGTGATCGCTGTATTGCACCAGGATGTTGATTCCGGCATCGGCAAGCTGTGCCGTAATCGCCCCCAGCTCGCCGGGACGCTGCTGCGGTAGTCTGCGAATCAGCGGGATGTTAACAGCCTCGACGGCGATCCCCTCCGCTTCCAGCACGGCCCGCGCCCGTTCGCCTTCCGCGACCAGAAAATGGGCGTGGCTCCGTTCACCAAAGGCGAACAGGCCGCCGCCTTCCAGTCCGATTCCATGCTGGCCCAGCAGTGTGGTCATGCGGGAAAGGGTACCTGGTCTATTTTGCAGGATCACATGAATATCGAACATGTTAATTTACTCCCTGAAGTGAGGCATATTCTCTGACCAGTGTGACGATGCGCAGACGATAACCGGCAAAGAGGGTCTCACGGCCTTCGCGCTGTGCGGCCTGGTGGCACAGGTTACGCTTCCAGGCCAGCACTGACTCCTCATCGCGCCACCAGGAGAGCGAGAGAATTTTTTTCTCATCGGTCAGGCTTTGAAAACGCTCAAGAGAGATAAATCCGCTGTTTTGCATCAGCAGCGGCTTCAGGTCAGCAGCCAGTTGCAGGTAGCGCATCTGATGTTCGGGACGGGCCTCTGCTTCAAACAGTACGGCAATCATCGCTATTTCCTTTGGGTAAGAGCAAAAGGGCTGTAGCGCAAAAATAGCGGGCGGGGCAAAGCCATGCTTCGGCCAGTGACGAAATATGACTGTACAGGTGATAACCAGCCCGAACAGTCTCATGATGGAGCAAAGCGTATGTTCAGCGGACTCAGTGCCTTTCCCCTTACTCCTTTTGCCGATGGCAAACCCGATGAAGCGGCCTTTCTTCGGATCCTGCGCAGGCTGACGGAGGCAAAAGTCGATTCTCTTGGCGTGCTGGGGTCCACCGGCAGCTACGCCTGGCTGACACGGGCACAGCGCAGGCGCATTGCAGGGCAGGCCGTTGAACATGCAGAGGCGATTCCAGTGATGATCTGCATTGGCGCGATAAATACTGATGAGGTGCTGGCGATGGCAGAGGATGCGCAGCAGGCGGGCGCAGCCGCTTTACTGCTGCCACCGCTGGGGTATCAGACGTTGAAAGAAGATGAGGTGTTTACGCTTTTTCAAACCGTGACGCGACACGCATCGGTGCCAGTCTGCATTTATGATAATCCGCGCACCACCCATTTTACGTTCTCCGATGCGTTACTGGGCCGGATTGCCTCACTTCCCGGTATCGGGTCGGTGAAAATTCCCGGTGTTCCGGATGTGCAATCGGCAGCAAATGATCGCCTGTCCCAACTGCGCGAGATACTGCCTGCTTCCGTGTCGGTTGGCATCAGCGGCGACGCGTCTGCTGCCAATGCGTTGATTGCAGGCTGTGATGGCTGGTATTCCGTGTGCGGCGGGCTGTTCCCACGTGTCGCGAAAGCAATGACCGACGCAGCAGCAGCAGGTGATCATGAGAGCGTCAGGGCGCAGTCGGAGCGCCTGCAGCCACTATGGTCGCTGTTCCGCCAGCACGGCGGCAGCTTCAGGGTGATGAATGCCGCAGCAGGGCTGCTGGGACTGACGGCACGCGACTGCCTGCCGCGTCCGCTGTTGCCACTCTCTGATGCGGATAACCAGCAGATTGCTGACGTGCTCGCGGCACTCGATCTTTCGTAAATTTGCAGAAGGTGTTAACCGTGCCGCACGAGGTTAAAGCCTTCCTCCTCCTGCGGCGGTTCAAAATAGCGGGTAATCAGCGTGAACTGCTCGTCCGTGGCGGCAAAGGCGTGTTCGCCGCTCTGATTACGGGCGTGCAGACGCGCTTTACACAGCGCGTCCGGCACATCCAGAAAATGCAGGCGATGGTCGGCAGAGGATGCTTCAATCACCGAGCGCATCCAGTCACGATTCCCTCGTGTGTTGGCCGGAAAATCGAGCACTACCGATACGCCTGCCTTAAGTAATGCGACCAGATGCGGCGTCATCGCCTTCCTGAGCTTTGCCGCAACACGCACGTAATCAGCCACCGATTGCATCTCATCCTTATAGAGTGCGGCCAGCCACTGATCCTCACTGATCACTACGCAACCGGGCGCAGCACCCAGCTGCGCTGCCAGCGTCGATTTCCCGGAAGCCATTTTTCCACACAGCAGATGCAGCGTGGCGGGGAAAGAGGTCATGGTCATATTACGCCTGCGGAACCTGATAATGAATCGGGGAGATTCAGGCTAACAAAAGAGTTGAAAGAGAAGCAATGAGAGTCGTCGAGTCGGTTTAACGAGGTCGTACACGTATATCAGCTATCAGCTATCAATATTCGCGTCGGTGTAAATTACGGTGCAAAAAAAACGGCGGTTTTTCAGCAGAGGTGACGCGCCTGAACGGGGAAATACGGTCAGGCGGGTTTTCGTGGTAATGCCCGGTGTTGAATCTGTGCTGAACAGCCAGCCACAGACTTCATTTTTGGGCCATCAGCAACGTCAGCAGTTCACGGCAACAGGCTTCTTCTTCAGCACTGTCCGCAGAGGCCAGATGACGCAGTAGCTCCATACAGCTTTTTTCCTTGCCCGCTTCCAGTAACTCTTCGATTAGAAAATTAAGTTTATCCTGCTCAGATGCAGCAAAGGATGAACGGAATTCACTTTTAACCGGCGCGTTGTGATTCAGCGGCAAGGTAAGGGTGTTTTGCATCGGCATATTATTATCCTTATTCGGGTTAAAAAACGAACGGGTATTGTCATTAAACTTATACAACGATCTACGTTTTGTACAGAAATGAGCCTGAATGATTTTTTACAGGAAGCTAAGCGCAGCGCGGCCTGAGGGGAAACTGTGGTGAATCATTCAGTTAGCTGTGAAAGGATTGGTGAAAAAGTTGTACGCGTTTTAAGTCAAATTATTCGTGCAGGAAAAAGGCAAAGTCATGCAGCACTTCATGAGGCGGCCCGGCGGGCCGCCTGCACTATTTCGTGGTCAGGAAATCTTCGCGCTGTGGCGTAAAGGTATCCAGCAGCACGCCAGCCTCAAGACAGACACAGCCATGAACCACATTGGGTGCTTTATAGAGTGTGTCCCCAGCGCCAACTTCCCGGGTTTCACCGTTGATGGTGAAGGCAAAGCGTCCGCTCAGCACATAGGTTAGCTGCTCATGGGGATGATGATGCAGCGGACCGATTGCGTCTTTTTCAAAACTCACTTCCACTGCCATCATTGTGCCGCCATGTGCCAGCACGCGGCGGGTCACGCCGTTACCCAGATCTTCCAGTGGTCGCTCTTTGTGGTAGATAAACATCATTGTCCTCACGCAGTCGTGGGCGCTGCAATGGCCGTTTTGTGATGGGTCTCACAGCACCAGGGTGAATTAATCCATGCACTTTAATGGTTTTTCTCTAAAATGAAACGGTGTTTCATTTATTTTATGAGGGTAGATCATGAAAATCGCGTTAATGATGGAAAACAGTCAGGCCGCTAAAAACGTTACCGTGCTGAAAGAACTGGAAGGCGTTGCGCAGCCGCTGGGCCATCAGGTCTTCAACGTCGGAATGAGCGATGAGCAGGATCACCATCTGACCTACATTCACCTCGGCATCCAGGCCAGCGTGCTGCTTAACAGCCAGGCGGTGGATTTTGTCGTCGCGGGCTGTGGCACCGGTCAGGGCGCGCTGATGTCGCTTAACATCCATCCGGGCGTGGTCTGTGGCTACTGTATCGATCCGGCGGATGCTTACCTGTTCGCACAAATCAACAACGGCAATGCCTTATCTCTGCCATTTGCTAAAGGTTTTGGCTGGGGCGCTGAGCTGAACCTGCGCTTTATCTTTGAAAAAGCGTTCACGGGCGAGAAGGGCAATGGCTATCCGCCAGAGCGTAAAGAGCCTCAGGTGCGAAACGCCGGTCTGCTGAATCAGGTCAAGGCGGCTGTTATCAAAGAGAACTACCTTGATACCCTGCGTGCCATCGATCCTGAACTGGTACGCACCGCCGTCAGCGGCCCGCGTTTCCAGCAGTGCCTGTTTGAGCATGGCAAAAACCAGGAGATCGTTGCTTTTGTGCGTCAGCTGACCCACTAACGCATTCGATATCACAAGGCCGGTCCAGCCGGCCTTTTTTGATTCTTTTCAGAGACCGGCTGATATTCAGCCCGGCTGCGCCAGCGCCGCATGATTGTGGCGACTCGCTTCCACCAGCATCCGCGTATAGGGCATTACAGCGCGATCGGCCACCAGCGTCGGCACATCCAGCGTCTCCAGCACTTTGCCCTGTTGCATGACGGCTACGCGATGGCAGAGATGCGCCACCACGCCAAGATCGTGCGTCACCATCAGATAAGTCAGGTTCTCCTGCTGCTGCAGATCGCTGAGTAGATTCAGGATCTCCGCCTGCACCGAAACATCCAGTGCGGAGGTCGGCTCATCCAGCAGCAGCACGCGTGGCTCCAGAATCAGCGCCCTTGCAATTGCCACGCGCTGACGCTGACCGCCGGATAGCTGATGGGGATAACGCGTCTGCCAGGCACGGTTCAGCCCGACCTTATCCAGCATCGCCACCACCCGCTGCTGACGCTGCCCGATACCCTGAATCTGCAATGGCTCTTCCAGAATGTCGCCCAGCGTGTGACGCGGATGCAGCGAACCGTAAGGGTCCTGAAACACCATTTGTATCTGCCGACAGCGCGCCCGTTCGATGCGATGCGCCAGTGGCTGACCATCAATCATCAGCTCTCCCTGCCAGTGAGTGAACAGACCCGCCAGACACTTCAGTACCGTGGTTTTTCCCGAGCCCGATTCACCGACCAGCCCGAAGATCTCACCCTGATTAACCTGCAGATTTACGTCGAACAGCACCTGATTCTGCGCGCACTCATCGCCAAAGCTGAGGTTGAGATTTTTCACATTAATCATCACCACTCCTTAGTCAGTTAACCAGCTTGCGTGACGTTGTAACACCGGCAGGCGTGTGCGGCGGTGATCAAGGTCGGGCAGCGCCGCCAGCAGTCCCTGTGTATAGGGATGCTGTGCGCGATCGAGGTCACAGGCGGCCAGTGACTCCACGACGCGCCCGGCATACATCACCAGCACCCGATCGCAAAAACTGCGCACCAGATTGATATCGTGACTGATAAAAATCAGCCCCAGTCCGCGCGCTTTCACCAGATCATCGAGCAGTGCCAGCACCTGCAGTCGTACTGAGACATCCAGCGCAGAGGTCGGCTCATCGGCAATCACCAGTTCCGGTTCGGTGATCAACATCATGGCAATCATCACGCGCTGACCCTGACCGCCGGAAATCTCATGAGGATAGAGCTGATAAACCCGTTCTGGATCGCGGATCTGCACCTCCTCCAGCATCGCCAGCGCCCGCTGACGTGCCGCCGATTTCTGATCGCGATGATGACTGCGCCAGGCTTCAGCAATTTGCTCGCCGACCCTGATCACCGGATTCAGCGAATATTTCGGATCCTGCATAATCATCGAGATGCGTTTACCGCGAATGGCACGCATCTGTGCCGGGCTGGCGTGCAGCAGGTCGATATCGCCAAACTGCATCCGACTCGCCTCAATGCGCGCCTTCGCCGGATGCAGCTGCAGCAGGGCGCGACCCACGGTCGATTTACCGGAGCCAGACTCGCCGACAATCGCCAGCTTCTCCTGACCGAGCTGAAAGGAGACGCCGCGCACCGCCGGGGTTGCCTGGCGTCCGTTAATAAAGTTCACGTGCAAATCGCGCACGTCGAGCAACGGCGAGGCGTTACTCACTGCGGGGATCAAGCAGGTCACGTAGGCCATCTCCTAAGAAGTTAAATGCCAGGCTGTTAATCAGGATCGCCAGACCGGGCACGGTGACCACCCACCAGCACTCCAGCATGTAGGTGCGGCCGCTGGCGATCATCGCGCCCCATTCCGGATCGGGCGGCTGTGCGCCCAGCCCGAGAAATCCCAGCCCGGCGGCGGTGAGGATAATGCCCGCCATGTTCATGGTGATGCGGATAATCACCGACGGCAGGCAGAGCGGAATAATGTGTTTCCACAGCACCCGCAGCGGAGATGCGCCCTGTAAACGGACCGCTGAGATAAAGTCCGCCTGACGCAGCGACAGCGTTTCGGCGCGCGCCAGACGGGCGATAGGCGGCCACGCGGTGAGCGTAATGGCAATCACCACATGCTCCAGACCCGGGCCGAGGGCGGCAACAAACGCCAGCGCCAGTACCAGGCTCGGGAAGGAGATAAAGATATCGGTGACGCGCATCAGCACGCCGTCGACTTTGCCGCCGAAGTAACCGGCGGTGACGCCCAGCAGCAGGCCCAGTGGCCCGACAGTGACCGACACCAGCAGTACGATGTAAAGCGTGATGCGCGCGCCCCAGACCAGACGGCTGAAAATATCGCGGCCAAACTCGTCGGTGCCAAACCAGTGGGCTGCACCGGGCGGTGTCAGGGCGTTGTTCAGATCCTGAATCAGCGGATGATATGGCGCGATCCAGGGCGCAAACAGTGCGACGATGCAGAGCAGCAGCACAATGCCGCCGCCAATGGCGGTCAGGGGATTACAGGCCATGCGCCAGAGAAAATAGCCGCAGCGGGCTGCAAACCGCTGGCAGCGTGCCAGACGCTCGCGGGAGTGACTTACAGAGGCAGTGTCAAAGGAGATCGTCATACTTTGGTCCTCGGATCAAACACCTGATAGAGCAGGTCGGAGATCAGGTTAAGCAGTACAAAAATCAGGCCTACCACCAGCACACAGCCCATCACCGCATTCATATCGCCCAGCATCAGGCTGCCGGTGAGGTAAGAACCAAAGCCGGGCCAGGAGAAGACCGTTTCGATCAGCACCGCGCCCTCCAGCAGCGAGCCATAGGCCAGCGCCACGACGGTCAGTAGCTGCACCAGGATATTGCGGAAGGCGTGCTGCCAGATCACCTGCCATTCGGTCAGGCCTTTGACCCGTGCGGTAAGGATGAACTCCTGCGAGAGCTGCGCCAGCATAAAGCTGCGCGTCATGCGGCTGATGTAGGCCATAGAGTGAAAACCGAGCAGCGAGGCGGGCAGTACCAGATGATTGAGTGCGTTCCAGAATACCTGGCTGTTGCCGGCCAGCAGGGCGTCGATCAGCATGAAGCCGGTGCGATGGGGCACAATGCCATCCAGGCTGAAATCCACCCGTCCTGCGCCACCGACCCAGCCGAGATGGGCATAGAACAGCAGCAGGCCCATCATGCCGACCCAGAAGATCGGCGTGGAGTAACCGGCCAGACTGAGCATCCGCACCACATAGTCGATGACGCTGTTACGGCGCGCCGCCGCCAGCACACCCAGCGGTACGCCGAGGCCCGTACCAATCACAATTGCCAGCGTGGCCAGCTCTACTGTGGCGGGAAAAACGCGCAGGATGTCGTATACCACCGGCTGACCGGTGAGCAGCGCATGGCCGAGATCGCCATGCAGCAGCGCGTTAAGGTAGATGCCAAACTGTACCCACAGCGGTTTATCAAAGCCGAGCTGGTGGTAGACCTGCTGGTAAGTGGCCTGATCGGCGTCGGGGCCGACAATCGCCAGCACCGGATCCAGCGGCATTACCCGGCCAATAAAAAAGGTCAGCAGCAGCAGGCCGAACAGGGTAATCAGCACCTGCACCGCGCGATGGCTGATGCGGCGGCACTGATGTCGGGTCAGTGTCAGAATCATGGGGTGCCTCCCGCCATGGCTTCAGGGGTTTTCCAGACGTCGCGCAGGAAGGTGGTCGCGGAGGGATGGGGCTGATACGCCTGCACCCTGTTACTGACCACTACGGAGTCGAGCATTTGTGAAATCGGCATCAGCGCAGGCACCAGCTGATCATAGCGTTGCTGGATGGCGAAATAGTCCTGCTGCTGACGGGATTTGTCGCGTTCAACCAATGCCTGATCGATCATGCGGTTAAGCTGCGCGTCGTAGAAACCGGTGCGCCAGCCCTGAAAGTTAGTCAGCCGGGCGCTGTCCGCATTGTTCGGGTTGTAGACCAGCGAACGCAGGCTGGAGTGGGGATGCGGCTCTACACCGCTGCCGCCGCGTCCGACCAGCAGATTAAACTGACGATCGCGCATCGCGCCATAAATCTGGTTGCCGGTGCCGGTAATGATTTTTGCGCGAATCCCGCCCTGCAGCAGCGTTGACTGCACCGCGATGGCGATATTCAGGAACGGCTGATCGGCCAGCACCCGCAGCGTGGTGTCGAAGCCGTCCGGATAACCCGCCTCAGCCAGTAAAGCCCTGGCACGCGGCACATCGAGCCGGTAACCAGGGTCGGGGAGCGTGGCGGGCATCCCGGCCTGAATCGGGCGCTGATGGAGTTCGCCGTAGCCGGTCATCAGGCTCTTATTGATGCCCTGATAATCGACCAGATAGCGGACCGCCTCACGCACTTTGATATTCCCGAAGTGCGGATCTTTCATGCTCATCGCCAGGTAATAGATCGTTCCTTTTCTGACTGCGTCGATGGTGAGGTCGGGATCGTGACGCAGGGCGCGCACGTCGGGGATCGCCATGTTACTGGCAATATCCAGGTCGCCTTTCTCCATCATCAGCCGCAGGGTCTGCGACTCCTGCAGGTGGCGGAACACTACCCGCGACATTTTTGCCTCTCCGCGCCAGTAGTCTGACGCGCGACTCATCCGCAGCACATCTTTTGCCTGCCACACATCCAGCCGGAACGGGCCGGAACCCGCTTCATGCGTGGTCAGCCAGCGGTTGCCCCAGTCGCCATCGACCTCATGCTGCTGCACCGTTTTGCGGTCCAGGACCACCATGCTGCCCAGCGCCGCCAGCGAATAAATCACCAGTTGCGGATCGTTTGGCTTAGGAAGTGTGATCACCAGCGTGTGGTCGTCGGGCGCGGTGATCATCTGGTCAACGTTGTCGCGGCTGAAACCGTACGATTTCCACACTGATGCCTGCGCCAGATTCAGATGCAGCACCCGCCGCATCGACCAGACCGCATCGGCGCTGGTGAGCGGATTACCGGAATGAAACCTGACGTTGTCACGCAGGTGAAAGGTCAGAGTGCGGTTATCGGGGCTCACTGACCAGCGTTCGGCCAGCGCCGGGCGCACCTCGGTGAGCTGCTGCGGATTCAGCTCAACCAGGCCGTCATAAAGATTCACCACTATGCCGACCACCTCGTTGCCGGTCATGGCGGCCGGATCCAGGGTGAGCAGGTTATTCATGTTCATGCCGACGATTAGCTGGTCATCCGGCGTTTTTGCCTGGATAGACGCGCTGCCCGTCAGCACCAGCAGCGTTATCAGCCACGCGCCACATCGTTGTGTCAGGGTCATAAGTGAAGTCCAGCAGGTCAGAGGTTTTTTCCCGTTTACCGCGTCGTCAGAGGAGCGCGGTAACGGGGTTCTTATTGTTTGCCGTACTTTCGGAAGGGCGATTTACCAGCGATTCAGCGTATGAGTTTCAATCCAGCTGAAATTAATATCTTCACCCAGTCCGTTTCCCATGGGTAGGGTGACAAAGCCCTGATCGTCCATCGGATCAATCAGGCTGTTGAGGTAGGCAGGCGGCGTCTCATAATCCAGGAAGGGATGCAGCAGGCCGCGCTCATACCAGCGGCAGTTACGAATCGCGCCGACCACCGCCAGGCTTGCTGCACCGTTGCCGTGGACTTCGCAATCCATACCAAAGGCTTCAGCCAGACTGGCCACTTTCAGCGTGGCAGAGATGCCGCCTACGCCATTGGCACCCGCACGCAGAATGTCGCACGCGCCGGCGCGAACCCAGTCGGCACGGCTGTGATGTTTGCCGCCCAGACTTTCCGGGCCGAGCACGTCAATAGAGAGGTTGTCCGCCAGCCAGGCGTAAGAGGCCATGCTCTCTTCTTCCATTGGCTCCTCAAACCAGGCGAAATTAAGTTTTTCCAGTGCCTTGCCGATGGTCAGTGCGTCACTTCGGCTATACCAGTGGTAGCCATCCAGCATCAGTGCGATATCAGGGCCGACCGCTTCGCGCACTGCCGCGCAGGCTTTGATATCCATCGCCGGGCTGGGCGCAAAGGAGACCGGCGGCATCCAGGTGTGCAGCTTAATCGCCTGATACCCGCGCGCCACCAGCTTTTCAGCAAACTGTGCATACTCATCGGGCGTCGATAAACCACCTTTCAGCTCATCGCCACACATGGTGCTGCCGTAAGCCGGGATCTTCTCGCGATAGCCGCCCAGCAGCTTGTGGACCGGCTGTTTCAGTTTGCGCCCAATCAGATCCCACAGTGCCTGCTCCACAGCGGAGAGCGCCCGTTCGGTGAGCTGGTGGGCACTGCCGCGCTGCCAGTGCACCAGGTCCTGCCACAGACGCTCGCGGTCAAAGGCGTTCTGACCGATCAGCACCTTGCGGAAGAAGGCATTAACCACGTGAGAACGCACCACTTCCGGCGGCGCAAAGGCGTAACCGCAGTCGCCATCCTCGCTGGTCAGGGTCAGTAACGCCATCTGGGCATCATTCTCCGGACCCGGATGAGAGTGTCCTGCGCTGTCGGCGCAACGCTGGGTGGGATAGGTAAAAAGGGTGACATCAATGGCGCTGATCTTCACGGTTAAGCTCCTGTGGCAGGCTGTCCTGATGAATTATTAAAACACTGTTTCATTTTAAATTTAGCGATCACAATTCATTAACGCATTAGCCAAAACGATACGATTGACGGCTAATATGTGTGCAACTGCCCAAGCCGTTGTGAGCATATTCACGAAAGATGCGCGTTTTGTGAGCCGCGACACGCTGCGCTTTTTTGTGCCCGGAGGGAGCATTGTTTACCGTCTTCTCAGCCTGTTAACGCCGCGCTGCAAAAACATTTATTTGGATGACTTCCCCTGACCCCGGTTTTAGGTAATAGTAACGCCGCTTTACATTAATAATTCTCATTATCATTTGTGCGGGTTTTTACAATGAAAAAATGGTTTTTAGCGCTGGGGCTGTTGACGTTAGCCGGGACGGCTTCGGCCAAAATGATTACCGATGTTGCAGGCCGTCAGGTCGAGGTGCCGCAGGAGGCAAAACGCATCATTCTGGGCGAAGGGCGTCAGATCTATCTGCTGGCGGCGTTTGATACGGGTGCGCCGTTTAAGCGGGTGATTGGCTGGCGTGATGACCTGCATAAAGCGGACTGGGACGGTTATCAGGCTTATGAAAAACGCTATCCGGAAATTAAAAAATTACCGACCTTTGGTGGCGCAAAAGATGGCACCTTCAACGTGGAACAGGCGTTAACCCTGAAGCCCGATCTGGTGCTGATGAATCTGGAGTCCAAAGCTGCCACCGATGAAGGCAAGCTGATTGAAAAACTGCAGGCGGTGGGTGTGCCTGTTGTGTTTATCGATTTCCGCGAAGCCCCGATGGTGAACGCGGAGAAAAGTATCCGCATCATGGGCGAACTGGTGAATAAACCAGAGCGGGCGCAGGAAATTATTACCTTCCGCCAGCAGCAGATTGACCTTGTCACCTCGCGTCTGAAAAACTTTACCGGCTACCGGCCTAAAGTGATGATTGACCGCGCAGGCGGCTACAGCGATGAGTGCTGCATGTCGTTTGGTAATGAGAACTTTGGTCAGATGGTAGAGATAGCAGGCGGTCGCAATATCGCTAAAGATCTGATTCCTGGTACCTTCGGCACCGTTAACCCGGAGCAGATCATCGCCAGCCAGCCGGATGCGGTGGTGGTGACCGGCGCGAACTGGAAGAACTACAATACCGTGGGCAAATGGGTCGGCGTGGGTCCGGGTGCCAACGTCACTGAAGCCACGGCGCGCCTTAAAGCGCTGATGATGCGCGATGCCTTCAAAACTCTGCCGGTGGCGCACAACGGCAACGTTCACGCCATCTGGCATCAGTTCTATGATAGCCCGTATCAGTTTGTGGCGATTCAGGCGCTGGCGAAATGGCTGCATCCCGATCTGTTTGCTGATTTGGATCCGGACGCCACGTTCCGCACCTTCCACGAGAAGTTTCTGCCGCTGCCTTACCAGCCAGGATACTGGGTCACGTTACCCGCTGATAAGTCCTGACAGACCGGCGATGACAGGGACGTCATCCGCCTGATTTGCAATTCCCTTCGAATAAACCCTCTGTTTCTCTTCAGATTTACTAATCTTTTACAGGCGCGGTGTCGGTTGCTCTGAGCAGCGCGACGTCTGACCCGATCCGCATTCACGTTAAAAATGGAGAGAAACATGCGCAATACCCTGGGAAGATCGGCGTTTGCCGTGACGCTTTACGCCTTGCTGGAGCCTGTGCCGCTGGGCTTTTTTGTCGCCGCCTGGCTGTTCGACATTCTCTACATGCAGACCTTTGTACAGTTCTGGACGGATGCCGCCAGCTGGCTGATTGCGCTGGGACTGATGCTGGCGATTGTGCCGCGACTCATCGCGCTGGTTTATCTGTTTCGTGGCAGTGACAGTGCCGAAAAGGGCCATTTCTGGCTCTGGCTGGTGGCGATTGCGATCGCTATCGTCAATGCGTTTATTCACAGCCGTGATGCCGCCGCTGTGATCCCGCTGGGTGTGACGCTTTCGACGCTGGTGGTAGCACTGCTGCTGCTGGCGAATGTGCAACTTGCGTTACGTCAGCGTAGCGCTTAAGGAGGAGCCACCATGAACATACCGCATAAAACGCTGCTCGCGCTGACCCTGACCGCCTTGCTGGCAGGCTGTGATGAGGGTGCGCTGGTCGATCCGCAAAAGCAGACGGGCCCGAACCCTGAACTGCCGCAGGCGAAGAATTTCTTTATGCCGCCGATGCAGGTGCCGGAAGGCACGCCCTGGAAAGCGGGCAAAATGCCAAAAGTGGCTGACGGGTTGAAGATTGAAAAAATCGCTGAGAATCTGCAGCATCCGCGTCAGGTCTATGTGCTGCCAAATAACGATGTGCTGGTGGCGGAATCGAACGGACCACCGAAGCCGACGACACGGCCTAAACAGCTGATCATGGGCATTGTGCAAAAAGCGTCAGGCAAAGGAGGAGAAGGCGGCAACCGCATTACGCTGTTGCGCAATGTTAACGGTAAATGGGAGCAGCATCGCTTTATTGAAAATCTGCATTCGCCGTTTGGTATGCAGCTGATTGGTAACACGCTCTATGTCGCGAACGCTGACAGCCTGGTGAAATTTCCCTATCAGGAAGGGGATACGGAGATTCGTACCGCACCGGAAGAGGTGACAGAACTGCCAGGCGGACCGATTAACCACCACTGGACCAAGGCGCTGTTAGCCAGCCCCGATGGCAGCAAGCTCTATGTCGGTGTCGGTTCCAACAGTAACGTCACCGAGAACGGCATTGGCGCCGAGTATCGTCGTGCGGCGGTGCTGGAGGTGGATGCAGCCAGTGGTGCCAGCCGTATTTTCGCCAGCGGACTGCGCAATCCAACCGGCTTACAGTGGGAGCCGCAGAGCGGCAAGCTGTGGGCTGTGGTCAATGAGCGTGATGAAATCGGCTCCGATCTGGTGCCTGACTACATGACCTCGGTGCAGGATAAAGGCTTTTACGGCTGGCCCTACAGCTACTATGGCCAGCATGTGGATACCCGTGCCGAACCGCAGCGCCCCGATCTGGTAGAGAAAGCGATTAAGCCCGATTATGCCCTGAGTTCACATGTCGCGCCGCTGGGTCTGCTGTTCTATGGCGCCGATAACATGCCGCAATACCGTGGCGGCGCGTTTATCAGTGAACATGGCAGCTGGAACCGGACACCGCTGAATGGTTATAAAGTGGTGTGGGTGAAATTCGAGAATGGCAAGCCAGTAGGGCAGCCGCAGACGGTGGTCTCGGGCTTCCTGACGGATGACGAAAAGCAGGTGCGCGGTTTGCCGGTGGGTCTGGCTAGCGACAAACAGGGCGGTGTCCTGATTGCTGACGATGCGGGTAATACCGTCTGGCGCATCAGCGCCGCGAAGTAAGTTCTGTGCTGCTTTTTTAAGCAGGAGGCAGGTATAAAAAAAGGATTTGGCATCTCGCCAAATCCTTTTTTTTTTGTTCACTACCCGGCTGGTAACCGCGCTGTGAACGAAGTGCTCAGCACTCTCCACAAACAAGATTGTAAAATGTGCGGCTAAGGATTTCAAGTTTCGCCAAAATGCTGTATGTTTATACAGGTGTTGAGTGTTGAGCATCGCCTCATTGTCGACTGGCCGCTCCCAGGGGCACGGTTTTAAAATCCCGGCAGGCATCAGGTGGTGCTGGCCTGTGGCTTTAACCATGAGTGCCGCTCAGCCCTCTCCACAAAGATGTGCTTAGGCACCCGGCGGGTAGAGTCAAAGCCCTGGTTTGCCGAACAGCGCGCTCCTGTAAAAGGAGAAGGAAAGTGATGGAACTGACTAAGCTGATTCTGGATCTTATCCGGGTCATCTTGCAGATCATCGTTGCCCTTATGCAACTGACCGGTCACGCAGGTTAACCGGAACTTGAAACAAGGCGGAGCTAACCACTCCGCCTTTTTTCTTTGTCAATTCTCTGTCATCAGGAGCGGATAAGGTGGTGCGGCGAAAGCAGGCCGCCGGGGCGCTGCTTATCCAGACCGGGAGTAATATGTCCATTGCCGCCGTTGTACCTGCCCGTTTAGCGCACACCTGGATTGATGACACTGTGAAGATGCGGGAAACCATCGTGGGTCAGCAGTGTGAGATCCTGGCGCACAGTTCACTGGAATATAGCGAACTGGGTGACTTCTCCTATGTCGGCGAGCACTGCTGCCTGGCCGACACCCAGGTAGGGCGATTCTGCGCCATTGCCAATCAGGTGCGTATCGGTGCGCCAAATCATCCTATGGACCGCGCCTCTCAGCATCGCTTTACCTACTGCCCGGAGTATTATCATCACGATGCCCGACGCGATCAGGGCTTCTTTGCCGCTCGTCGCGCCGACCGTGTGGTGATCGGAAATGATGTCTGGATCGGTCACGGTGTCATTGTGCTGCCTGGCGTTACGATTGGAGATGGTGCGGTGCTGGCTGCGGGCGCCGTCGTGACAAAAAACGTTGCGCCTTACAGCGTGGTGGGCGGTGTGCCGGCCCGGCCACTGCGGGTGCGGTTTACCCCAGCGATTGCTGCCCGCCTGCAGCGCATTGCCTGGTGGAACTGGCCGCTGGAGAAACTGCTGGCAAATTTATCTGACTTTCAGCACGGCGACATCGACGCGTTCTGCCAGCGGCACGATAGTTAATTTGCTCATTATCCCGCTGACTGAGGGCGCGTCTGCCTATTTAAAAAAGAGCCAGCCCGCCACGCTAAGCAGCCCCACAGTTAAAATGGCAAACACTTCCCCGCGAGCAAATGCATTCGCACGCTGCTGATCTTCGTTTCGAATGTCATGAAAACGCGCCAGCGCACGATTTTCATCAGGGGCGGTCACTTCTTCGAATTGTTTCTCGTAGCCGCGCTGAGACAGTTCAGCCGCGCCTGCGCTGTCGTTTCGCTCCAGCACGGTAATCTGGCGTCCCTTTTTAAAAAAACAATATTCCGGCATGTGCTCCTCCTGGAATAGGGTGGCTGTGAGAAATAACCTATATGAACCGGCAGGGCGTTGTATAGCGAAGTCTTGAGACTCTAAGAACTGGCGTCGCTTAACGTAAAGCATATCTGTCACGGATGATAACTTCCAGGCTGCTGAATGGTCTGCTGTGGCGGCCTGTCCCTCTGTCCCTCTGTCCCTCGCACCACGCCTGAGAGTCTCCCTGCGCCAACAGTAAAACGATGCTCTGCAAATCAGGGTAAATGTCATTAGTGACACGCACCGTACCAGCAGAGAAAGGCAGAGGCGCTGACAGTTGCCCCGCCAGAGCAGACAGCATGCCACCCCCGGTGAGCGGCAATCGCGCACCGGTGAACTCCCCAGCGTACCGGACCTGTCGATACCATCACATTTTCCAATGACAGGTTGCCTTGTAACTTTCAGATGTGCATGACATTCTCGCTAATTGTATAGACATGTAAGTTCAATCATAAATAGCGCAAATCACGCTTTCCGTTAACGCGTCTCTCACCGTTTCAGCGAGGAATCTATGTCGGTCAAATCATCCGTATCAGATTATTCAGGCGCAGAGAAACCGCGCCTGTCAGAAACCCGTTCCATTGATTACATCCCGTTGCGTGAACGTCATGGTCATTCTTTTAGTCAGTTCACGCTCTGGTTTGGTGGCAACCTGCAAATTACCGCGATTGTTACGGGTGCGCTGGCCGTGGTACTGGGCGGCGACGTCATATGGTCACTTATCGGCTTACTGGTAGGACAGATTCTGGGCGCAGCGATCATGTCGTTGCATGCGATCCAGGGTCCGCGTCTTGGGTTGCCGCAGATGATCACCAGCCGTATGCAGTTTGGCGTCTTTGGTGCCGTCATTCCGCTGGTGCTGGTCTGTATGATGTATGTGGGGTTTTCAGCCAGCGGGACGGTCCTGGCGGGGCAGGCGCTGGCTAAACTTGTCGGTGTCAGCAATGCAACCGGGATGATCCTGTTCAGCACCCTCATCGTGATCATTGCGGTGCTGGGCTATCGCGTGATTCATCAGCTGGGGAAGGTGGCGAGCGTCATTGGCGTTTTAGCCTTTGCTTATCTGTTTATCACGCTGTTCACTACGCATGACTTATCCGCCGTGTGGCAGAATCAGCACTTTACCCCGGCAAATTTTCTGCTGGCGGTCTCTCTTTCTTCCTCCTGGCAGATTGCCTTCTGTCCTTATGTCTCGGACTATTCGCGCTACCTGCCAGCAGAGGTCTCTGCGAAGAAACTCTTCAGCGCGGTATTTTTGGGCACCGTACTGGGCACCCAGGCGTCAATGACGCTGGGCGTGATCGTCGCGGCCATTGCCGGAAGTGCGTTTGCAGGCAATGAGGTCGGTTACATCGTGAGTATGGGCAGCACAACAACCATGGCTATGGTGATTTATTTCGCCATCTGCTTTGGGAAAATCACCTTTACCACGCTGAATGCGTACGGCAGTTTTATGTCACTGACCACTATTGTCTCTGGCTTCCGTCAGCAGCCCACACTGAGTCGCGGCGGGCGCATACTGTTTGTGGTGCTGATGGTGGCGCTGGCCTGCGTTATTGCTCTCCTCAGTGAACCTGCCTTCCTGAAATCCTTCACGCACTTCCTGCTCTTTTTGCTGGCTTTCTTTGTACCCTGGAGCGCGATCAGCCTGACCGATTTTTATCTGATCACCAAAGGCAGCGTTGATGTCCCGGCGCTGTCTCAGCCGGACGGACGCTATGGACGCTGGAACCTGGCCGGTATTACCGTCTATTTCCTGGGGGTGCTGGTGCAACTGCCGTTTATCGATAATCCGCTGCACCACGGATCGCTGACCTGGATTTTTGCCGGTAATGATGTCTCGTGGATCGTCGGCTGGTTTGCGACGGCACTTTTGTGGCTTGTCGCCAGCCGCTGGGATCGCCGTGGCACACCTGAACAGTCAGTTTATCCTGCGGGGTGACAGATTAAGCCGCCGGGCGGCTGGCATTCAGGGAGAGTCAGCGCGGGTGAGTGATCACCCGCGTGTCAGGGAATCTGCGCGTTTTAAATCAGGCCGCTGAAACATCCGCCGTGCCGGTCTGCGCCTCAGCCACCAGCGGCTTCTCAGGCTGTAGCAGCGTCATCGCCAACATGCTGCCGAAGGCGATGACTGCGGTGACGGTGAACATGGCGTTATAGCCGTAATATTCCGCCAGCCAGCCACAAAGCATCGGCGAGATAATCGCCGCCAGATTGGCTATCGCCAGCGTCATACCGCTGTAGGTACCCACCGACGCTTTCGGGGTGACATCAATCACCACCGACCAGTAGACATTATTCACCAGTGCATTCAGCGCATTGCCCAGGGTCATCAGTGCAATAATCCCGGCTGCCGACTGAACATAGGGAATGGCCATAAAGCAGCAGGCGGTGCCGCACAGCGTGACTGCGGCAAAGAGATTGCGCGCCAGACGCAAATTACGAAAGCGGGCCAGCAGGGCATCAGCAATGCGACCGCCCAGCAGCACTGTAATACAGGCACCGCTCCACGGAATCATCGCCACGTACCAGAGCGAGTGCAGGTCATAATGAAAATTATCCTGCAGATACTTCGGCATCCAGGTCACCAGGGTAAAGGTGATGTAAAGGAAGGAGAAGTAGCCGAGTGCGTTGCAGACCAGCGTGCGGCTGGTGAAGAAGCGCCACCAGGGCAGTGGAACGCCATCGCCGGCGCTGCGGCGCTGACCGCTCAGGATCAGCGTGCGTTCTGCTGCGCTGGTATGGGGACTTTTATCCGGGCTGTCGCTGAACGTGCGGGCAAACAGCAGCATTGCCAGCAGAGAGAACACCCCAAGCAGGATAAACATCATGCGCCAGTCATGGGTCAGAAGCAGCAGGCCTACCGCAATCGGCGCGGTCAGCAGTGCGCCAACCTGCGTCGAGAGCAGGCCGATGCCCAGCGCAAAGCCGCGCTCGTTATCGGGTGCCCAGTGGGCAATCGCCTTGTTCATCAGCGCATAGGCCGGGCCTTCGGAAAAACCAAACAGGATGCGCAGGGCAGCAAAGCCCATAATGGCTGAGCCGCCAAACAGCGCCATGCCCAACTCTCCAGCCCAGGCGGTCGCGATTTCCAGCAGCGACCAGAGCACACCTGCCAGCAGCCAGACCTTTTTCGTGCCGATACGATCGGCAAGGAAGCCGCCACATAGCGAACCAAACAGATACCCAAAGCCAAAATATCCCAGCACTGCGCCAAGCTGGACTTTGCTGAAGTGGTACTCGGTCGCAATGGCGTTGGCTGCAAATGACAGGGCGCCACGATCGATGTAATTGATCAGGGCGATCAGGAACAGCAGTGAAAATATGGTGTAACGGTAACGACGGGTATTCATCTTACTTCTCCTGATTAAGTATTTCAGGAGGACTCAAGCAAGATTGATGCCGGAAAGAAAATTTGCCTGCCAGACACTGGCAGGTAGCGTGCCCGGGCAGTTTACTCTGCCCGAAACGGTATTCGCTGATCTGGCTAATTATTTGCCTGCGCATCAATGCGGTGCAGTTGCTGCCTGACAATGGTGAGTCTTACGCGGCGTTATGATGGCTCGGGCTGACGTGGGGCAGTGGGATAACCACGGCTTCTGCTTCGGGTTCTGTGTCCGGCATTTTGTTCAGGGATTCGCCGACGTGTTGCAAAATCTGCCGCTGGTAAGTTGCATCGGCCACGGTAGTCTGTTCACTCAGCAGCACGCCCGCCTCATTGACGTTTTTGCCTTCTACTTTTATTTTTTTGGTGGCACTGGCCAGCATCCACTCATATTCAATGTCAACGTGACCGCTATCGATACAGCGGATACCGCGCTGACTTAAATCATACGCCAGTACCGTTGCCGTCGGCCCTAAAGAAATCAAGACCAGATCAAAGTTGACGGCATTCTCTAATACGGTATCAAAAAGACGGTCATAAACGGAAAAGGCATTACGGTTCAGCGTGGTAATACGTTTAACGTCGCTTGCGCCATCAAGTAAATCATTGCCTAAACCGAGACGTGTGCCACTGCCCTCAACAATTAATACCCGACGGCCCTGATAAAGCTGTTTGAATTTATCAAATATCGTCCGGGACAGTTGTTTAACTTTATAATCGTGATAAGGGCGGGTGACAGACGTATTTCCATACCGGACCTGTTGATTCAGCAGAGTCTCATAATGTTTAAAGTAAAATGATTTATGGAAGAACCAAAACAGGGCCGATCCATTTTTCATATTACGGGTAGTGCGAAAGGCATCCGGCAGACAAATCAGGCAGTTCGGATTAGCCGCAGCGTCCTGTTGCAGCAAGGCTTTGAGCCGCCCTGACAGTTTTGGATCAAAGGGCTGAAAACCGATATTTTTATACCAGGTCATTTCAAGTTCACCGTCGCCGTAACGGGCCAGAGATAATTGTGGATTACGTAATAACAGATCAATTGTTTCTTCTATCGACATTACGGAATAACGCTTTACTCGTGCCTGAGCAGCAGGGTAGCGAATAGCTGCATTTAAAAACTTAAACGGAAAACGAAACTTGCGATAAATAGCGTTGAGTGCGGACATAGTCAACCTGCCTGGGTTATTGCTGCCAGAGAAAATCCTGCCTGCTGGCTGGATAAAGAGAAGTGAGAAGAATGAAATATATCACAATTAGATTTCGCGTCATGCTACGGAATGTCTGAATTACTCTTCAGTCCCGGAACGACTTCTTTTATTAATCTATATATTTTTGAGGTTAAAGTGACAGAAATCATGACAGCGTAAAGTCAACTGCCAGATTTAATAATGTGAAAATCATTGACACCGCATGAGTGCTGATACTCTTTCTGTTTAAAAAAGGAACACAGTAACATTCCCGCTTTAAGCAATAAGAGTTATTGCAGGGCGGTGCAAACAAACCATTATGATTATTTGACGTTAAAAATTGTCCATCAATTACACTTAAGCCAGCTTTATAGAAGCGATGCTTGTCTGATATTTGTTCGCCTTTGAACAAAAGGTGCGATAGTTAGCGGCCTATGGTTAACATTTTGTGATGTATATCTCGTTATTCTCTCTTCAGAAAGTAAAAAAAGCGGTCTGAATACCTCTGAAGGTAACATTTACAATAAATATTGCTAATGATTTACGCCTGTACACGTTTTTACATATTTCACACGTAAGTTAAAATCTCGTTGAATTTATGTTTCCAGCTTAACTTACCTATCGTCGCTAATGACCCGAGGAAGGATCATGATCAATAAATTAACCAGTATAATCATGGTGATATTTGCTATCGCCCTGATTTACATGGGAGGACAACTCCTGCTGGCAGGAGGCAGCGCGTTTTATGCGCTGATGGGTGCAGGCGTTTTGCTCAGCGCTATTCTGCTATTAATGAACAAGCGCAGTGCGCTGACCCTCTATGCGCTGCTGATGTGGGTCACACTCATCTGGACTATCTGGGAAGTGGGCTTTGACAAATGGCAGTGGATCCCGCGCGGTGACCTCTTTGGTGTGCTGGGCGTCTGGCTGGCTCTGCCGTGGGTGGTTCGTCCGCTTTATCAGGGACAGCGTCGCTTCCATCCGTTCCTCGGCGGCTCAGTGGTGCTGATGGTACTGCTGGTGGCTGGCCTCTGCTTCTACGATCCGTTGCCGCAGCAGGGCACTATCAATACGCCGCGTAACGCCTCTGCGACCGGCGGTGCCGCTGACGAGTGGAGCGCCTATGGCGGAACCGCGGATGGCCAGCGCTTCTCGGCGCTGAAGCAGATCACCAAAGATAACGTCAACGATCTGGAAGTGGCCTGGACCTATCACACCGGCGATCTGCGTCAGGGTGATGATGCGACCGAATACACCTTTGAAGCGACGCCGCTGAAAGCCAACGGCATGCTTTACTTCTGTACGCCGCACAACGAAGTCCATGCGCTTGACCCGGAAACGGGTGCGGTGAAGTGGAAAACCGCGCCGGATAAAAACCGCTCTTATCTGCAGCAGCATCAGACCTGTCGCGGCGTGAGCTATTTCGATGCCGGTCAGCAGGTGCAACAGCAGACGGGCGCAGCTCCGGCCATCTGCCGCAAGCGTATCTTTAACGCGACCACCGATGCCCGCCTGCTGGCGCTGGATGCCGACACCGGCAAGCCGTGCGCTGACTTTGGTGACAACGGTGTGGTGAACCTGCGCGCCAACATGGGCGAGGTGCGTCCGCATGCGCTGATGCAGACCTCAGCACCGCTGGTGGCAGGCAATCTGGTGATTGTCGGCGGCTCAGTGATGGATAACGGCTTCAACAGCGGCAACCCATCGGGTGTGATCCGTGCCTATGACGCCGTCAGTGGTCGTCTGGTGTGGAACTTCGATCCGGCTAACCCGGATAACACCGCGCCCGTCGCTGCAGGAGCCACCTATCCGCAGGATACCCCGATCGCCTGGGCTACCCTTAGCGCGGACCTGAAAAACGGCCTGGTCTATGTGCCGTTTGGTAATGCCTCGCCGGATGAAGTAGGGATTGAACGCGATCCAGCCAGCAACACCGAGAAATTCCGTGATGCGCTGGTGGCGCTTGATCTGAAAACCGGTGCGTTCAAATGGCGCTATCAGAGTTCGAACCACGACCTGTGGGATCGTGATAACCCATCACAGCCCTCGCTGGTAGATATTAACTATCAGGGCAAGCCGCAGCCTGCGGTGATCCTGCCGACCAAAACCGGCAACCTGTTTGTGCTGAATCGCCTGACTGGCGAACCGGTTTACCCGGTAGAGCAGGTTAAGGTCTCTACCGATGGCATTAAGGGCGAGCAGTATGCGGCGACCCAGCCGGTCTCCAGCCTGAACTTCATCCCGCAACCACTGACTGAGAAGTCGATGTGGGGCATCACGCCGTTTGATCAGATGGCCTGCCGCACCACCTTCCGTGAGTTGCGCTATGACGGTAACCCGTGGACGCCGCCAACCGAGAAAGGCTCGCTGATCTTCCCGGGCAATATCGGGGTGTTTAACTGGGGTTCCGTGGCTGTTGACCCACAGCGTCAGATGCTGATTGCGGCACCGGTACGCCTGGCTTACAAATACAACCTGATTAAGCGCACGCCGGAAACCGAAACGCAGCGTACCTTCACCAAAGATGGCACGCCGTACTGGAATGAGAACTTCCACGGTGACTACGCGATTCACATCCAGCAGATGGCGTCGGGACTGGGTATTCCCTGCATCGCGCCACCGTGGGGACGGATGGTGGGTGTGGATCTGACCACCGGCAAAACCGAATGGCTGCGCCGCGTCGGCACCACCAAAAACCTCAAGACCAGCTTCCTGCCTGGCCGCTTCCCGATCGGTTTCCCGATGGGGATGGTGGCGCACGGCGGACCGCTGCTGACGGCGGGTGATCTGGTGTTCCACGGCGCAACGGCAGATAACTTCTTCCGTGCTTACGACAGCACCACTGGCGAACTGCTGTGGCAGACTGAACTCAGCGCCGGTGCGCAGGCCACGCCATCTACCTTTATGGGTAAAGATGGCAAGCAGTACGTAGTGATTGCTGCAGGCGGCCACGGTTCGCTCGGCACCACGCAGGGCGACAGTGTTGTCGCTTTCCGTCTGAAGTAAGTCATCTCGTCCCGCTGAGCGCCGCCTGGCGCTCAGCTTTTTTCATTTATTTCTCTGCCAGATTCCACGCCCGGCTTCTCACGACAACCCGTTGTCTTTCAATTAAATTCTCCCTCCACTGCCTGTTATTCTTCTGATAACACACCGAAACTATTTCGTGACAGTGCTCCCGGTTTAGAGATTTCCCCATCCTGACAGACTTGCGCATTAAGCCGCGAGGCGTAGATTAATATATAACTTCACAATTAATCGTGAATATGAAAAGTACTTCACAATACGCACTCTGAAGGATTGAGCCTCATGTCGGAACTGAAATTTGCTACCCGTCTCAACTCGTTCGCCTCGGGCGCACACCTCTACTGGCCTGACCTGCAGGGCAAGCCGTCGGTTCTCCAGATGGTTGCCCGTGCGGGAAAGGTAAATGGCTTAACACATCTCGATCTTAACTTTCCGCAGCATCTCACCACTGACATCGCCACTCTGCGCCAGGCGATTGATGATGCAGGTCTGGCGGTAAACGGCATGCAGATGCGCTGGGATGCACCTCAGTTCAAAATCGGTGCATTTACCCATCCGGATGCGAAAGTGCGTCGTGAAGCGATCGAGCTGACCAAGCGCGGTATCGATGCGGGGCGGGAATTTGGTTCCCGACTGATGACCCTGTGGATGGGGCAGGATGGATTTGATTACTGCTTCCAGGCCGACTACAAAAAGATCTGGGAGGATGCGGTCAGCGCTGTACGTGAAGTGGCAGAGTACGCGCCGGATGTCGACGTCAGCATCGAATATAAACCGAATGAGCCTCGCGCCTACAGCATCTTCCCCAACGCGACCACCTGTCTGCTGGCAGTGGAAGAGGCCGGCTGCGCCAATCTGGGTATCACGCTGGATTTCGCGCACGTCCTGTTTGCCAATGAGATCCCGGCTTACGCTGCTGCGATGGTGGCACGCCGCTCACGGCTGCTGGGACTGGACCTGAATGACGGCTGGGGCAAACGTGACGACGGACTAATGGTTGCCTCCGTGAATCCGCGCGCCACGCTGGAGTTTCTCTGGCAAATGCAGCGTGACGGCTACAGTGGCGCTTACTACTTCGATACTTTCCCGGATGCCAGCGGTCTGGACCCGATTCGTGAAGCAGAGAGCAACATCGCTACCGTTAAGCGCCTGCTCAGACTCTGTGACCAGCTGCACGGTAACGCGGCATTACTGGCGGCCATTGCGCGTCAGGATGCGGTGGCTTCCCAGCAGATAGTCAACGACATCATGCTGGCTCGCTGACAGTCAATTAATCCTAAGAACATCACACCTCTACCCACATGCTGAGACTATAAAAATGAAAAAACGCCTGCTTGCCTTTATCGCTTCTTCACTGCTCTGCAGCACAGTTTATGCGGCAGATCTGGCACCGCTGCAATCCGACACTGAACCGGATCGCACCGACTGGACCCAGCTTGATACTAAATATGGCGCGCTGCCGAAAGTCGACAAGTCGCTGAAAATTGGCGGGGTATCAAAAACCCTCACGAATGAGTACTGGCGCCTGCTCGGCCAGGGCTACCAGGACGCGGCGAAAAAGTATGGCATTACCGTCGAGTACCAGGCGGCAGCCAATGAGGACGATCAGCTTGGTCAGCTGTCGATTGCAGAGACCCTGATCTCCCAGGGCTTTAACGGCCTGCTGGTTTCGCCGCAGACCGACATCAACCTGCAGCCTGCGCTGGAGAGTGCGAACAGCAAGAATATCCCGGTGGTGAACGTCAACGATGCGGTGATGCCGAATGCGCGTTACTACGTCGGCAACGTGCAGAAAGATAACGGTGTGCGGGTCGCGAAGTGGTTTATTCAGCATCATCCGCAGGGCGGGAAAGTCGCGGTGATTGAAGGGCAGCCGGGCGTGTATGCCGCCGGACAGCGTACCCGTGGCTTCAAAGAGACACTGGACGCAAATGGCAAGTTCACCATTGTTGCCAGCGTGCCGGCGAACTGGAGTCGCGAGCAGGCCTTTAATGCGGCGTCAACCATCCTTCAGCAGCATCCTGACCTGATCGGCTTCTATGCGAACAACGACACCATGGCGCTGGGCGTGGTGGAAGCGGTGAGGGCGCAGAACAAAGCGTCACAGGTGGCGATTTTTGGCACTGACGGCATTTCGGATGCGTACGCCTCAATCAAGCGCGGCGAGCTGACCGGCACGGTGGACAGCTTCCCGGTGCTGACCGGTGAAGTGGCGATGGACGTCATGATCCGTCTGATCAATGGACAGAAACTGTCGCGCGTTATCTCCACGCCACAGGCGTTGATCACTAAAGAGAACGTCGACGCGTTCTCGACCAAAGACAACAACCGGTTGCGTGAGCTGCTGGCTCAGCAATAGTCGGCGGAGGCGGGTATGGAACAGTTTCGCTTAATGATGCGCGGCATCAACAAAAGTTACGGTAACGCCGCCGCACTGCTGGAGGTCGATTTTTCAGTGCGACCCGGCGAGGTGCATGCGCTGATTGGGGAAAACGGCGCGGGTAAATCGACACTGCTGAATATCCTCTCAGGCGTGCGCGGCGCTGACAGCGGAGAGATCAGCGTTAATGGCAACAGAGTGCAGATTCGCAGCCCGCTCAGTGCACGTCAGGCCGGTATCGCCATGATTCACCAGGAGTTGCAGCATGTTCCTGAGCTTTCCGTGGCGCAGAACATGTTCCTGGGTCGCCCGCTGACCCGTGCCGGTGGCTGGTGGGTGGATAAAAAAGCGCAGCTGGCGCGGGCGACGCTGATTCTGAAGACGCTGGATCCCACTATCGATCCCGATACGCCGATCAGAAATCTCAAGGTGTCGCAGCAGCAGATTGTTGAGATCGCCCGTGCGCTGCTGGATGACGCAAAAATCATCGCCATGGATGAGCCGACTTCCAGTCTGACGCCCCGCGAGTTCGACCGGCTGGCGGAGCTGATAGGCGATCTGAAGTCGACCGGCGTCTCGCTGATCTATGTGTCGCACAAGATGAATGAGATTTTCCGGGTCTGCGACCGCGCCACCATTATGCGTGACGGAAAGCAGGTGGGTGTGGTCAACATCAGTGATGAGGATGAAGAGAGCATTGTCGCCAAAATGGTCGGACGGAAGATCGACAAACTCGACCATCAGGCGTTTGTCAGCGAACGCGAGGTGCTGCGGATAGAGGATCTGACGCGGGGCAATGACGTGGTAGCCGCCAGTTTCAGCGTGCGAGCTGGTGAAGTGCTGGGCATTGCCGGGCTGGTGGGTGCGGGGCGGACCGAACTGCTCAAGCTGATTGCCGGCATCGACAGGCGTACCGGTGGCACGGTGAGCGTCAACGGCACCGCAGTGCAGAACCACAACGTGCGTGCGGCGATCAAAGCAGGTATTGGCCTGGTGCCGGAGGATCGCAAGAAAGAGGGCATCATTAAAGAGCGGGCGGTGAAGATGAACATGGCGCTGCCGTCGATGCACCGCTTCACGCTGGCGGGGCTGATGAACCATGCCCGGCTCGACCGTGAGGCGCTGAGGGTGATGGGCGACCTCAAACTGCGTCCGCTCGACATTGAGAAAACCATCGGCACGCTGAGCGGCGGCAATCAGCAAAAAGTGATCATCGGCCGCTGGGTGGCGGCCGATGCCAACGTGTTTCTGTTTGATGAGCCGACGCGTGGCATCGACATTGGCGCTAAGTCTGAGATCTATCACCTGATTGAAAAACTGGCGCAGGCGGGCAAAGCCATTGTCGTGGTGTCGTCAGAGATGACCGAGATTATGCGCATCTCTGACCGGGTGCTGGTGATGCGCGAGGGGCGTATCACCAAAGAGCTCACTGGCAGCGCGATCACCGAAGAGAACATTGCCCGCTATGCCATTAAAGATATCGACCAGACCGCCTGACCGCTTACCTGACACTATTTAAGGTTAATATTATGACGACTCAGACCTCCACCGCGCCAGGTACCCGACCCGCGCTGCGGCTTAAATTTAACGTGCGTGATGCCGGTACTTTAATTGGCCTGTTGATTATCGTGGTGACATTTTCGTTTCTGTCGCCGGTCTTTTTCACGCTGCCAAATCTGCTGAACATATTGCAGCAGTCTTCGATCAACGCCCTGATTGCACTGGGCATGACGCTGGTGATTATCTCCGGCGGGATTGACCTTTCGGTTGGCCCCACCGCGGCGCTCTCAGCGGTGCTGGGTGCTACGCTGATGACCCTGGGTGTGCCGGTGCCGCTGGCGATTCTCGCGACGCTGGGCGTCGGCGCGGTGTGTGGGCTGTTCAGCGGTTCGCTGATTGCCTATGCCGGGCTGCAGCCGTTTATCGTTACGCTGGGCGGCCTGTCGCTGTTCCGGGCTATCGCGCTGATTTATACCGGCGGCAATCCGGTCTTTGGCATTCCGCTGGCGTTTCGCAGCCTGATCAATAGCACGCTGCTGGGTATTCCGACGCCAATTGTGATTGTGGCGGTGATTGCGCTGCTGCTCTGGACGGTGATGAATAAGACTCCGCTGGGGGAATATATTCTGGCGATCGGCGGTAATGAAGAGGCGGCGCGGGTCGCTGGTGTGCCGGTGAAGCGCACCAAGGTGACGGTTTACATCTTCTCCGGTCTTCTGGCGTCACTCGCTTCGCTGATTCTGATTGGTCGTCTGGGCGCTGCCGAGCCGACTATCGGCAACCTGTGGGAGCTGGACGCTATCGCAGCGGCGGCCATTGGCGGTGCATCACTGATGGGCGGTAAGGGCAGTATTTTCGGCACGCTGATTGGCGTAGTGATCCTCGGGGTGTTACGTAATGGCCTGACCTTACTGAACATTCAGGCCTTTTACCAATTGCTCGCTACCGGCCTTATTATTATCATAGCGATGTTGATTGACCGGGCGACCCGAGGCAAGTAATGAAGCAAGATCCGCGAGCCATTGGCGCTCAGATTCGTATGCGTTTGCCCCAACTGACGCCGTTAGAACGCCGTGTGGCGGAGGCGATAATTGCCCGAACCGACATTACTGAGCAGTCGTCTTTAAAGGAGATTGCGCAGGAGAATAATGTCTCTGAAGCGATGATCGTTAAGATTACGAAAAAACTTAACTTCACCGGCTTCAGGCATTTCAGAAGTGGTCTGATCTATTACAACCAGTCTGAAGTGGCGGGACTGCATGCGGAAATTGAGCCGGATGATTCGTCGGAGCAGTTGCTGGCTAAAGTGTTCAGAACCTCTATCCAGGCCATCGAAGAAACATTATCGATTCTGGATGTCTCTGAATTCAATCGTGCGGCGGATATCATCTTTAAAGCGCGTCATATCGATCTCTATGCCGTCGGCGGCTCTGCCGCCGTGGCGCGGGACCTGTCGCACAAGATGCTGAAGATTGGCATCAAGTCGACCGCCTATGACGACGCCCACATCATGCTGATGTCAGCCGCCGTGTTATCTGATGACGATGTGGTTATCGCCATCAGCCATTCGGGTGCGACACGTGCAGTGAACGATCCGGTTAAACTGGCGGGAAAGAATGGCGCGAAAGTGATCGCCATTACTAACTACGCCGAATCCCCGATCGCGCAGAGTGCGCATGTGGTCCTCAATTCAACCTCTCAGGGATCGCATCTGTTGGGTGAAAACGCCGCGTCACGCATCGCCCAGCTCAATATTCTGGATGCGCTGTTTGTCGCTATCGCCAAGAAAGATCTAAAGCGGGCGGAGAAGAACCTGATGAAAACCCAGCATGCGGTTCAGGATCTGCGGGAATTCTAGCTATGAGCAAAATTGCAGTCACCGGCAGTCTTCATTACGACATTATGCTGGACGCACACCATCGCCCGGAGAAAGGCGAAACGGTGATGGGCAGCGCCTGTCACTATAAGTTCGGCGGCAAGGGCGGGAATCAGGCGGTCGCGGCGGCCCGTGCGGGTGCAGCAGTGCGTTTTGCCGGTTCGGTGGGGCGTGATCAGCAGGGGAAATTCCTGCTGGATCATCTGCAGCAGGCCGGTGTCGATTGCACGCAGGTGAGTGTGATCGATGCGCTTCCCTCCGGCATGAGCGTGGCGATTAACGATGCTGAAGGTGATTACGGCGCGGTAGTGGTTTCTAATGCCAATCAGCAGATCCCGCTGGCGACCTTTGCACAGTCGGGCTTCTGGCAGGATGTTTCGCTGCTGGTGCTGCAAAACGAAGTCCCGGAGGCGGTAAATCTCTGCGCGGCACAGGCGGCACGGCAGCGGGGGATTACGGTCTGTGTGAATGCAGCACCTGCCCGGACATTGTCGGCGGCGTTTGAGGGCTGTATCGATCTGCTGGTGGTGAACGCCATCGAAGCGCGCGATATGTGCGGGATTAACGTGCAGGATCTGACTTCAGCGCGTGCTGCGGCGGCATCGCTGGCGGGACGCTTTGCCCGCGTGGTGGTGACAGCAGGTGAACACGGAGTGGCTTACAGCGAGGCGGGAGAGACGCACACGCTGGCGGCGCAAAAGGTGACGCTGGTCAGTACACACGGTGCCGGGGATTGCTTTGTCGGGGTGTTGTGTCAGCGCCTGAGTCTTGGCGCAACGCTGGGAGAGGCGGTCAGTGACGCTAATCGTGCCGCTGCCGAACACGTTTCCCGGCTGCCGCATTGATTAATAGATAGCGTGCCACGTCAGTGACGTGGCACGCTAACGCGATTACTCGCTGACTTTCACTACGGTTTTACCGAAGTTTTTGCCATTCAGCATGTCGATAAACGCCTGTGGTGCATTCTCTAATCCCTCAATCATATGCTCGCGATAGTGGATTTTTTTGCTCTCCACCAGCGGGCTCATTGCTTTGAGGAACTCAGGATAACGGTCACCGTAATCCTGGAAGATGATAAAGCCCTGCATACGAATACGACGCTTAAGGATTCCAGCCATGATCAGCGAGGTTCTGTCCGGACCGTCCGGCAGCTCACGCTGGCTGTACGCGGAGACCAGACCACAGACCGGCACGCGTGCCGCGGTGTTCAGCAGCGGGAATACGGCATCAAACACTTTGCCACCGACGTTTTCGAAGTAAATATCGATGCCATCCGGGCAGGCGTTTTTCAGTTGCTCTTCAAAGTCTGCGCTGTGGTGATCGAGGCAGGCATCAAAACCCAGCGTATCGACCGCGTAACGGCATTTTTCTTCGCCACCCGCGACACCGACTACGCGGCACCCTTTCTGTTTGCCCAACTGACCGACCGTTGCGCCCACTGGACCGGTTGCGGCGGCAACCACCAGGGTTTCGCCCGCTTTCGGCTGACCGATATCCATCAGACCCATATAGGCGGTAAAGCCAGGCATACCGAGAATGCCCAGCGCCCATGAAGGATGTGGCATATCGTTGTCCAGCTTCGCAATCTCTTTGCCATCGGAAACGGCATATTCCTGCCAGCCGCTCTGCGCCAGCACCCAGTCACCGGTTTTAAAGTTGCTGTTTTTCGATTCTGCAACCTGACAGACGGTGCCGCCCACCATTGGCTCATCCAGCTCTGCGGGCGCAGCGTAGGATTTACCCTCATCCATCCGGCCACGCATGTAGGGGTCAAGCGAGAGGTAGATGGTTTTCAGCAGCACTTCACCCTCTTTGATTTCCGGAACGGGCTGAGCCACATGGCGGAAATTCTCTTTGGTCGGCTCACCGTGAGGGCGTGATGCCAGTAACCAGGCGTGGTTCTGGGTAGCGTGTTCAGTCATATTGTCTTCCTTTTATAGCCAGGCAATGCACAGGACATTGCCGTATGAATACCGGGAAAGTGTAGATGACCGCAGCGGGAATGCGTTTAGCGCTGTGAGCGGTAAGGTGATTTTCCGGATAACCGGAACAGGGTGCCGACCGCAGCGGCACGCCGACTGCAGAGCGATTTCAGGGTCAGGACTGCGCGGAAGGGTATTCACATCTTCTTGCAAAAAACGGTGGTTTGATGGAAGTGCCGGGGAAGTGGTTACGCATCCAGCGTCACGGGAAGCTCAGAGGATTGTGATAAATATCAGTGAACTCAACAAGGAGAGAAGCATGACTATCCCGCATCTGCGTATTGCCCGTCCAGTGACTGACCTGACGCAAAGCTGCCAAATCTATTGCCTTGGGCTGGGGTTGCAAAAAATCGGTGAGTTTACTGACCATCAGGGGTTCAGTGGTGTGATGCTGGGCGCTGACGGGCTGGCCTGGCATCTCGAATTCACGCTCTGTCACACGCATCCCGTCCGGCCATCGCCAACGGATGACGATCTGCTGGTGCTCTACATCCCACAACAGCCTGACTGGCTGGCTCGCTGTAACAGCATGGATGAGGCAGGATTTCAGCGGATGCCATCATTTAATCCCTACTGGGATCAACGGGGCGTGACATTTATGGATGGGGATGGTTATCGTGTCGTTATCCAGCAGGCCGCATGGTCGCCCGCACGCTAACTTTATGAAGAACCGGAGCTCACCCTGAACATTCTTTGCTTCCATACCGCCGCCAGTAATATCGCGATTTTTGATGATGCGGCCCGCGCACTGGCTCTCGACATTCCGTCCCTGAATCATCTGGTGATGCCTGCGCTGCTGACTGAGGCGGAGCGAAGCGGCGGGATGACAGTGGAATTACGCCGCCGTATTGCACAGCTGATTGAAACACTGCTGCCGCAGTTTGATGCCGTTCTGATCACCTGTTCGACGCTGGGGCCGGTTGCTGATGATTTCAGTACGCATGCTGGGGTAATGCGCACTGACCGGATGTTAGCGGAGACACTGCGGCGTCTTACGGGGCCGACGGTGGCGCTGTGTGCAGCAGAATCGACGCTGGCTGCGACACGGACACTCTTCTGTCATCCAGACAGTCAGATCGAGGTCATGCTGGTGGAAGATGCGTGGGCAGCGTTTAAAGCGGGAGATACAGCACGCTATTTTGCCCTGATTGCGGCAGCAGCAGAGCAGGCTTATCAGCAGGGCGCGGTTGCCGTTGCCCTGGCACAAAGTTCAATGACGCCCGTTGCACAGCAGTTTCCCCCTGCGCAGAGACCGCTGACCGGCCCGTATCTTGCGCTGCAGGCTTGCTGCGATCTCAGATGATCGTCACACCATGCTGGCTGAGCGCCTTTTTCAGCGCCTCGTCCGGCTCTGTTTCCACTACCAGCGTACTCGCCAGCGACAGATCGCCAATGGCAAATGCCGACGCTGAATTGAGCTTTTCGGCGGACGCCAGTACCATGGTCTCTGCTGCGCGTCCTGCCAGCGCCCGCTTCACCGTCGCTTCTTCAAAATTCCCGGTTGTCAGGCCCGCCGCCGGATGCACACCGGTAACACCCATAAAAAAGAGATCGGCGTTAATGCGGTTTATCGACTCCAGCATGGCTGCGCCTACCGCCACCACCGAATGCTTATAAAGTTGCCCGCCAATCAATATGATCTCCACGCGTGGGTGATCGGCTAACGCCAGCGCCACGCTGGGACTGTGTGTCACGGCGGTAAAGCTCAGCGTTGTCGGCAACTGTCGTACCAGTTCTGCGCTGGTGGTCCCGCCATCAATCAGCACAATCTGGCCTGGCTGGATCAATGAGGCCGCTTTTCTGGCGATAATCTGTTTAGACGCCGTCTGCACGCTTTTTCGTGTTTCAAAGGTGCCCAGTGCAGCGGATACCGGTAACGCACCGCCATGCACCCGTTGCAGTAATCCTTCCGCCGCCAGTTCACGCAGGTCACGCCGGATAGAGTCTTCGGAGAGACCAAATCGCTGGCTCAGGTCGCGCGACTGAACCTGTTTTTCCTGAGCAAGCAGGGCAAGAATTGTCTGTTTTCGTTGGCTGGATAGCATCATTCCACTCTGCATGTTTTTTCTTGAATTTGCACGATTGTGCATGATAGCGTGTGGGCTGTCCACTTATCCCGGAGAGTATCATGCAGCAGAATCATCCCCGCGTACGCATCATCAACGAGCAGTTGCTGTCAGATAACTGGTATACCCTGAAGAAGTACACCTTCTCGCTACTGCGCAGCGATGGACGCTGGCAGGAGCAGAGCCGTGAAGCCTACGATCGGGGAAACGGCGCGGTGATTCTGCTCTATAACCGTGATAAACGCACAGTCGTGTTGACCCGGCAGTTTCGCTTTCCCATTTTCCTGAACGGGCATGATGGCTTTCTGATTGAAGCGGCAGCTGGTCTGCTGGATAACGCCTCGCCTGAGACGCGTATTGTTGCCGAAGCGGAAGAGGAGACGGGCTTTCGCGTCAGTCGCCTAGAAAAGGTTTTTGAGGCTTTTATGAGCCCCGGTTCAGTGACGGAAAAACTCTACTTCTTTATTGCTGAGTATGACGATCAACAGCGCAGCGGTGAAGGCGGCGGAATAGTGGAAGAGGGCGAAGATATCGAGGTACTGGAGATCGGTTTCGACAAGGCCTTACAGGCGATTGATCAGGGTGAGATCGTGGATGCCAAGACCATTATGCTGCTCCAGCATCTGCGGCTGAAAGGCATTCTTTAAAATCGCGGGCAGACCACGGTAACGCGGCCTGCCCGTTAACGCTTACTGATCCTGCGTCAGGATGCCTTTGACATCGTGCGGTTCAGAACGCAGATACTGCGGCGGAACCTGCACTTTGCCATCCAGTGCGGCGGCGGCGTGCCACGGCCAGCGGGGATCATAGAGAATGCCGCGCGCCAGCGCCACCAGGTCAGCGTCGCCCTGTTGCAGAACACCTTCTGCCTGCTGAGGTTCAGTAATCAGGCCAACAGCAATCACCGGGATTGACACCTGCTCGCGAATATCGCGGGCGAAAGGCACCTGATAATTGGGTCCGACGCTGATTTCCTGTTTTTCCGACAAACCACCACTGGAAACATGAATATAGGCGCAGTTAAGCGCTTCCAGCTCACGTGAGAGGGCGATCGACTGCTTGATTTCCCAGCCGCCTTCTACCCAGTCCGTCGCGGAAATACGCACACCCACCGGAATGGCAGCGGGAACGGCTTCACGGACGGCTTTGAACACCTCAAGCGGGAAACGCAGTCGGTTTTCCAGCGAGCCGCCATATTCATCACTGCGCTGATTCGAGAGCGGTGACAGAAACTGATGCAGCAGATAGCCGTGCGCGGCATGCACTTCAATCAGTTGAATACCCAGGCGCACTGCACGGCGGGCACTCTCAACAAAAGCCTTTTTTACCCGCTGCAGATCGTCAATGCTCATGGCAACCGGTTTAACTTCATCCGCGCTGTAGCTCAGTGCCGACGGGGCTACGGTTTGCCAGCCGCCTGCATCGGGTGCAATCTGCTTACCGCCTTCCCAGGGAACCGCACACGACGCTTTACGTCCCGCATGGCCCAGCTGCATACCAATCGGGATAGAGGAGTAGCGGCGCACATCATCCAGAACTGTTTTTAGTGCGGCTTCATTATCATCATTCCACAAACCGAGATCGCCGGGAGAGATACGGCCAATGTCCTCAACGGCAGTGGCTTCAATAATCATCAGACCGGCGCCGGAAAAGGAGAGCTGGCCAAGATGGATCCGATGCCAGGCGGTCGCATTGCCTGCTTCAGCGGAGTACTGGCACATCGGGGCAATCACAATGCGGTTATCCAGCGTAAGTTCGCCGAGCGAGACAGTGGAAAAAAGTTGGCTCATGTTATCTCCATGGTGTTATGACGGACGTGACAGGCAATAACTATAGCGGGGGATTTACCGGACGGGATGACTGCAACGTGACATTTTATGACTGCGTGCCGGACGACGGAGAGATCGCAGCTTTTCCTTCGGGTTATGAAACAGGGAGTGACTGGCTAGCGATCAGCCAGCCAGCCAGGCTGTGCTGGTCTGGCTGAACCGGGATTTCGGGTTATCACTGTTGTGGCAGCGTTCAGGCTGGCTTAAACCTCAGACCTGTGCCATGCCGCCATCGACAAACAGCTCTGTCGCGTTAATAAAGCTGGCGGCATCAGACGCCAGAAACGCAACGGTACGGGCAACCTCCTGTGGTTCACCCAGACGGCCAAGCGGTATCTGTGCCGCCAGCGCATCAAACAGACCCTGACGCTGCTCTTCACTCACCAGATCACCTAACCCAGGCGTGCGAACCGGGCCAGGACTCACGACATTAACGCGGATGCCGCGATCTTTCAGATCCAGCGCCCACGAACGGGCAAAGTTGCGCACCGCGGCTTTACTGGCACTGTAAACGCTAAAAGCCTCTGTGCCTTGTACTCCGGCCGTTGAACCCGTTAGAATCACCGATGCGCCATCTACCAGCAGAGGCAGGGCTTTCTGTACGGTAAACAGCACACCACGCACGTTGGTGCCAAAAATCCGGTCAAAATGCTCTTCAGTAATGGCCCCCAGCGGCAGCATGTCGCCGCCACCGGCGTTGGCAAACAGAATATCCAGCCGTCCGGCCTGGGCGGCGATACGTGCGTAAACCTCGTCAAGATCGTGCAGTTGTGAGGCATCGGCACGGATCCCGCTGGTCGTTCCGCCAATTTCAGCAACTGCGGCATCCAGTTCCGCCTGGCGTCGGCCGGTGATAAAAACCTGCGCGCCCTGCGCCGCCAGTTCCCGTGCGGTGGCCAGGCCAATTCCGCTTGTTCCGCCTGTCACCAGGGCAACTTTTCCTGTGAGTGATGTATTCATTAGCGCTTCTCCGGTTAGTGTCATTGAGCGATTTTTTCCGGTCAGCGGTGCTGCCGGGCTGATTGCTACTGTAGGGGAGCTGGATTGACGGATAAATCCGCTAAAATGAAAATGACTGTCCATGTGAGTGGATAATAGGGGGATTGAATGGATCAGCTACTGGCGATAAAAGCTTTTTCCCGAGTAGTGGAAAGCGGCAGTTTTACCCGCGCGGCGGACTCGCTGAATATGCCAAAGGCGACGCTGAGCAAGCTGGTTCAGGAGCTGGAGGCACATCTCTCCGTCCGGCTACTGCAACGCACCACCCGGCGCGTGACCGTCACCGCAGAAGGGCAGGAATACTATGAGAAAGCACTGCGTATCCTGCACAATCTCGAGGATATTGATGCCTGTTTTAATGCGCGGCGCAGTAAACCGCGCGGGCAGTTACGCGTTGATATCGGCGGGTCTACCGCACGGGATATTCTTATTCCGCTGCTGCCCGATTTCTTTGCCCGCTATCCGGACATTACGCTGGATCTTGGCGTCTCGGACCGCCCGGCTAATCTGATTAGCGACAACATTGACTGTGTCATTCGTGGCGGTCCTTTGGCCGATTCCTCACTGGTGCCGCGTCTGATAGGGCACGCCACGCTGATCACCTGCGCGACACCCGCCTATCTCAAAGCATTTGGGATTCCTGCTTACCCTGATGAACTGCGCAACGGACACCGGCTGGTGAGTTATCTTTCGCCGCAAACCGGCAAACCGTTTCCGCTAAAGTTTGAACGTCAGGGTGAGAAAATAGAGATCACCAGCGCGCATCGCATTGGCGTTAATGAAAGTAATGCACACCTGGCGGCGGGTCTGGCCGGGCTGGGGATCATTCAGACGTTCAGTTATTCACTGTCGTCGATTCTGCGACAGGGCGATATGGTGGAGATACTGCGCGACTGGCGGCCTGCGGGTTATCCGTTTCATCTGGTTTATCCGCAAAACCGGCACGTAACGCAACGGCTGCGGGTGTTTATCGACTGGCTTGTGGCGTGTTTTCCGGCTCGCGTCGCGGGGGAATCCGGCACCTGAGTGCCGGATTAGCAGATTAGTTGCCGCGATAGGTTGAGTAACCAAACGGGCTCAGCAGTAACGGAATATGGTAGTGCTCGCCACTGGCTTCCATGTTGAATTCAACCGGAATCTCCGGGAAGAAGGTTTTCTGGTTGGTTTTTTTGTAGAAGTCACCGGTTTTAAACACCACACGGTAGCTGCCCGCACTGGCCATCTTGTCCTGCGGGAACAGGGCGCTGATACGACCGTTATTGTCGGTAACACCTGAGGCCAGTTTTACCCAGTTATCCAGCTGCTTTTGATCCAGCTCGACTTCGATGCCCGCTGTAGGCTGACCGGTTTGCAGATTAAGAACGTGTACGCTCAGCGGATTTTTAGCGGCAGCGGGCTGAGCTGCGATAGCGGACGCGCCAGAGGTCATCAGTAATGTTGCGATCAAAGCGTATGATGTTTTCATCAATGTTTCCTTTATTGATTGGTTGAAGTCGTGTAGCAGTGCAGAGAGAGTAAAGGGCCTGAGACCAAAGCGAAAATCAGCCGCGGTAAATGTGAAATTTCTGAGAGAATTAATCTATTTAGTTACATCATACAAACGTTGTTTTTTTAATTAATAGTCCGGCAGTTGTGCGATAAAAGTTGATCAGAGAAAAGTGCCGCCAGGTTGAATTCACCGGGATTGGCAGCCAAAGCAGGGCACCAGGAGTTCAGTGCTGAGCAGAGAGCTGGATCAATTCAAGATTTTCCGCTTCTGAAATGTCGCGCTCAATGACTGCAATTCGATACAGATAGCTGCAATTTGCCACGTTAACCCTGATGATTTCCAGGAAGACTGGTTCTGCCATTTAAATGGCGCGCTATTTAGTTGTTTACAATGAAGAGGTGCCGTGTAATTGTCCGGCTAACCAGATAGCACACTATTAAATAGCAAGTTAATCGGAGTCCTGTAATGAAAATGAAACTGATCGCCAGTGCATTACTGTTAAGCAGCCAGATAAGTAGCGCGTTTGCTGCGCCAACTGAAAACAGCCCGCAACCGACCGTAGGTGTTGCCGCCTTTCTGAAAGCGCTCAACAGCGGAACGGGTAAACCAATTGAGCAACTCTCTGTCAACGATGCCCGGGCAGTATTGACCGGAGCACAGAAGGGCGCAGAACTGCCGCCGGCACAGATTTCACAGAAGATCATTACTGTACTGGGCAAGCCTCTGACGCTGACCATCGTTAAACCTGAGCACGCCAGCAGCACATTGCCGGTGTTTATGTTCTTCCACGGCGGCGGATGGGTGCTGGGCGATTTTCCAACCCATGAACGTCTGGTTCGTGACATGGTGAATGCATCCGGTGCTGCAGCGGTATTCGTTAACTATCAACCTTCGCCAGAAGCCCATTTCCCGGTGGCAATTACTCAGGCCTATGAAGCCACTAAATGGGTCGCCGACCATGGTGCTGAAATTGGCGTTGACGGAAAACGTCTGGCGCTGGTTGGTAACAGCGTTGGCGGTAACATGGTGGCGGCAGTTGCGTTACAGGCGAAACAGTTTAAAACGCCAGCTATCCGTTATGATGTGATGCTATGGCCGGTTACCGATGCGCGTTTCGACACGCCGTCATATGAGCAGTTTGCTGACGGACATTTCCTGACGAAGAACATGATGAAGTGGTTCTGGGATAATTACACGACGTCGGAAAAAGATCGTAATAACATTCTGGCATCGCCGTTGCGCGCCAACACTGAACAGCTGAAGGGGTTACCGCCAACGCTGATTCAGACTGCAGAGCTGGATGTATTACGGGATGAAGGTGAAGCATTCGGTCGTAAGCTGGATGCAGCAGGCGTGCCGGTGACCGTTACACGGTACAATGGCATGATTCATGACTTCGGTTTGCTGAACGCCTTGAGCCAGGAACCGACAGTCAGAACAGCCATTGACCAGGCGGGTGAAGCACTGCGTTCGCATCTGAAATAATCTGATGACAAACCCCGGACTGCATCGTTGTTCGGGGTTTTCAGGCGATCTGTTTGAAGGCATCACTATGAAGGTGCAGGGCAGTGGCAGTAACGTAACAGCAGGTCGGAAGTACAGTAATGAATGACGCAGTATCACAGTGATAAGTGCACTGTTAATCTCTTATTTAACATAATATACATTATGCGCTCTTTGGTCAGGTGTCTGACTTATCCTGTTTTCCACCTTTCTCTGGGCATCCCTGCGGATGTCTGATGATTCTGTCTGACAATGAATCTTTCCGTCTTTTCATCATTCAGGCTGTAATCGATAAACATCTGCGTTGCCGTGTTGCGCCTCTCAGCCTGTTCTCTTCTGACACTGTGTTCAGCGGGAAATTTTAATCGGTGCTAATTTCCGGCCAGACGCCTGCATTGCTGCGTTATGCCATCAAACACGCGTTCTGCCAGTTCTGACGGGAACTGATCTGGCAGTTGCGCGCGAACACGCTCGATGACGTCCGGTGCGTCAGAAATTATTTCATCCATCATCATCTCAACCTGCTTTTTACTCAGGCCGGTCTGCTCACCGTGGTTAATCCAGTGCCGTCTTTGTATTCTGTAGAGTTTGTAATAGTTGTTGCTGCCGCGAGCGGCCATAGCCAGTTTGCATTTTTGCCAGGCTATCTGATTATTGCCATTTCCGATGACCGGCCATGCCGATAAAACATCATAAAGTGGCGTAAGGCAATAATGCCCCTGAGGCCCTATCGCGATACTGAAATTTTTAGCATGGCCATCTGTGGCCGCCAGTACCCAGAAAATTATCTGTGCTTTGAAGAAATGCAATCTGTCCTGCTCTGCGTGATCTGAATGACTCAGAATCTCCATAATTTCAGAGATACCTGGCCCGCCGTCGGCCTGGTATTTGCGTAATGGTGACATCCCCGCAGCCTGACACATATCTTCCTGAGGTAAACGAATGATCCACTGCCGGTCTCCTGACCATTTGCGGTCAAAACGGTCAACCACCAGGACTTTCTGATCTTCGAATTGAGCGATTTCTGTTCTTGCGACCGGGATGCCGAAATGTTCAAGTAGCAGCGAACAGAGCCATTCGTTTTCCACGGATGTACTCATATCAGCTTTCATATTGCCGACCAGGCCAAGCGGCAACTTGAAAATATGCGTCGTTGGCGTATTGCCTTCAGGCCTGCACCACCGATCGTCATGCCATAATAACGCTGTTTTTTCCTGCGCACCGGCAATGGATAGCCGTAAGTCGCCTGTATCACTCTGTCTGCCGGGTAATGATGTCGCCGTGGTATTTCGCAATGTCATTGCGATCTCTGATTCAGAGAGCGGCCGATATTTTACGCAATATAAATCCGTGGGTTCATCGCCCTCTTTCAGTAACTGTATCGCGCCTACGCAATCTTTTCCCAGCTCGGTCAACAGGTCAAAAGGGTCGAGACTTTCTGCCTGATACCGCATTGCCAGACGCCTGCGAATCCCTTCACTGTCCGGTAATAAATTATCAAAATAGTCACGTACCACATTTCCGCGCCAGATCTGATCGCCGGGAGTAAAAGGCAAAGAGAGCGATAACGGTCTTCCTTGCGCGTCGGCACTCCATTCAGGAAGATATTGCAGCGTATCTTCTCCTTTGCTTTTGTTCCAGAATCCAACCTGGATACCGTTCATCCATATCACTAAACGCTGCTGTCTCCGGCTCATAGCGTCACCATTTCTCCCGTCTTGCAGGTGAATTTTCTAACGTCCCCTTTTCTTCTGTCTGCTTTCCTGCGGATGAGCTTATTCCCGAAGAGAGAGTCATCTCCACGCCCAGCAGTGTTAAGATTTTGAAGAGGCGTTCAATGCTGGCTCTGGCCGGGTTGGCTTCCAGACGCGCATAAGTCTGCTGAGTGACGCCTAATCGTTCAGACAGATCTTTTTGCGTCAGTCCATTTGCTTTGCGAAAACCAATAAGCAAAGGACGCAACTGGCTGAGTGTTTTTATCGGATAGACATTTTTCATCGTGCGCTGACCGCTTTAACTGGTGATACAGCCTGTACGCTGTTTAATCAAAATACACTCTAAAAGCTGTTAAAGCAACATAACAGCTTAAAAGCTGTAATTTAGTAATACAGCCTTCAGGCTGTTAACGACGTCATTCCTGTTTTAATGCGTGCTCAGGGACCGGGATGCGCGCGCCAGCTGTAGAATTTTTGTGCTCCGCAGGCGCTGCTACGTCAATTCTGAATAACTGGCGTGACGTCAGGGCTGCAGAATTTATCACAACGCGTTAAAGTAACCGGCTTTGAGTCTGGAAAACGAGGGAAAATGGAACACTTATTTGTCTATGGCACGCTCTGTCCGGGCCGCGAGAATGCCCCTATTCTTGAAAACATTGGCGGCGAATGGCTGGCCGGCTCGGTAAACGGCACCTTCTATGAGCGTGGCTGGGGTGCAGCGGCTGATTTTCCTGGCATTGTTCTGGATGAACATGGCCCCGATGTACCAGGATACTTGTTTATCTCTGAGCAGCTGGATGCTCACTGGCCAATGCTGGATGCGTTTGAAGATGGCTATGATCGCGTCGAAGTTCGCGTAACTGCCGGGGATAACCAGTATTACACTGCGTGGATTTATCAGTTACAGCCACGGGTAAACAGCTGAACCTCTCAGCCTGTAATGCGCCAGGCGCACCCTGCTCTTATTGCGGGTTTCAGCCGCTGTGTGATGCGAATCTGACGAATACCCCAATGACAATAACAGTGTCAGGCTGACAGGAAAAAGTATGCAAGACACTGATTTTAAACCGGTATAATGTCCGCTTCACTCAGCAGGCAGCCCCCAAATTCCCTTCAGGCCGGCTCGTTTTACTGTCAGACAAGACAAACAGGCACTTTGTCTGATATCTGTTTTAAATTAAGATCTTATGTATGATGTAACTAAAGGGTGTTCTCTTTAATGCACTTTAATCCCGTATAGAAACACCACCAGCCAGCCCCTGTTACTCAGGCCAGCGCTGATGGGGGAAAAGTGATACCCGAATATTAAAAAGATGGATTAATGGCGCGACAGCTGCACTCTCCTCGCGGGCAATTTTCTCTATCCGCAGCAGTAACAGATCCAGTTCATCCAGCAGATCCTGATGCGGCGCTAATTGCAGTGACTTCATTTTGCGTTTCAGATAAAGCGCCAGCTCGTGAAACATCTGACCGCTATCAATCCGGTGGCTCTCCAGCACTTCCCTGTATCGTGCGTAAAAGTCATAACAGTTAGCACCCAGCCAGGTTTCGGTAATCAGATACCCACCCACCACGATATCCGGCACCGGATCGAGACGTTTACGCGGCAAAATAATGTTCACCCTGTCGAGCATCCGGGCAATAAATTGTTGCCGTGACAGCAGCGTGGCGGAATTACGTTCCACCATTTTGATAAATCCTAACAGGTCGCGCAGTCCCCGTTGCACCGCTCTTCTGGCAATCCAGGAGGGCCGCTTATTGCGGATCAACGCCGTCAGCACCACCGCAAACATAATCCCCACCATTGAGGAGATGGCCGCGTTCAGCGTGACGATCAGGTTTGGCACATAGTGATGGCTTAAGCCGATAAAGCCGGGGATCTGAATAGCGACACTCAGCCCCACCATATTGGTTGCCGGATTAGCGATCACCAGACTTAGCAGCATCAGGCCAGGCAGCAGACAGATCATCAACGCCTGCAAGGTATTGGCCTGTGGAATCAGGAACGCGATATAAAACAGGCTGACCACCAGTGCAATCACCACCCCTTTCACGAAGAGCTTCATCGGCGTCACCGGCGAATCAACACCCGCGAAAAAAGAGCTGATAATCGCCGCCATCAAAGGCGCATTCGCCCCATCAGCCCAGCCGCTGCCAATCCAGAACAGGCTGGAGAGAAAGGTGGCCAGAAACGCGGTCAGCGCGGACAACCGCAGCAGGCCTTTATCGATATGACGATGTTCACGGATATTGCGGATCGCCGCCCCATCCCCGTGGCTGTAGAGATCCCCGGCTCGCGCGCTGACATTTTCATAGGCATCGGCAATGCGTACAAAGTTAGCCAGCCGCTCCAGCAGGCCAATCAGCAGCAGACTCTCTTCAGTTGGCAGACGCCCTGCGCGCCATTCCTCTTCCAGCGTCGCCTGACTGGAGGCAATCGACTCACGCAGTCCGGTAATATCGTTAATACGGTCATGATGCAGCCACAACAGAAATTCCTGAAACACGTCGGTGACGCACGGAGGAAAACGAATGTTCAGTTCGGCCAGTACGCCCAGCCGTGACTCAATCGCAGTCAGCGTCGGCAGCAGATAGCTCAGATGCTGATACTGTACGCTAACCAGACGGATGACATTACGCGCCGCTTCGCCCTCATAAACACAGTGTGTCAGCAGTGTTTCAACATTCAGCGGATAGCCCGCCATCTGAATCAGGATATCTTCCCGCTCCAGCGATTTGTTCTTCGCCATCCCGCTGATCAGTTCATCACATAACTTACGCGCGTTGAGAAACCAGTGATTAACGCTCTGCCCCAGCAGATGGTGCATCGAAACCGGAAATACCAGCCGGTGAACCAGCGTACTGCAGAGGATACCCAGCGTAATCTCCTCAATACGTGAAATGACGGTATTAATAATCGCCGACGGCGTATCCACATCAGGAAAGCCCATAATCGCCGCACTGTAACCCGCCAGCATAAAGACATAACTCTTCGGCGTGCGGTCATGCAGAGAAAGATAAAGGCAAACCGTTACCCACAGTGACACACAAAGACTGAACAATACGGGTGACTGCACGGTTTCAGGATAGATCAGCAGAATAAAGATGCCGCCCAGCAGCGTGCCCATCAGACGAAACAGTGATTTCGAGACGGTCGATGCCGCATAAAGCTGTGACGTGACAAAAACAGTGGTCAGCGCCCAGGCGGGTTTTTCGAAGTTAAGAAAGAGCGCGACAGAGAGTGCGATAAACGCGGCAAGAGAGGTTTTGCAGGCAAACAAAACCGCGTTTTTGGTAAACCATTTCATCGAATGAGAGCAACCAGGAACTTTCTGAGGCGCGTATCCTGACAGATGCGCCTCTGTTTTACTCTCAGTTAAATTTTACAAATTATTACCGGCCTCCTCAGGCCGGGTAATCGTCTACTGACGCACCAGCGCGCGGCGCTTATCCAGTAAAAAAGGGCGTAAATACCCTACCGTATTTGAGAGCAAAATCACCTCGTCCGGCAACCGGATCCTCAGCACCGCCGCCAGGTAGGTTTTGCGCTGCGTCATACGCTGCCAGACATCCGGATAAGCGCGCGCCAGTTCATCACGCAATGCCGCATCTGCCAGCCCGACCGTATCCTCAATACTGCAGCCTCCGTAACCCGATACCGACGGGATGATATCAATCTGCAGCAGCATACCGCTTTTCAGTATCACGGCAGAGTCGGGATAGACAGGTGAGCTTAACCACTCTTCGTCAGCCACCAGATGCCCCGGATTCAGATGCCAGCCATACTCTGCTTTGGGCAACACGCTCTCAATAAGTGAATAGAGTTCTCCGCCGGTCATGCCGATGTGCAGATGTTCCAGCCAGCTGACCACCGCATGATAATAGGGGATCGCCAGCCGGGTTAACCAGTCCGTTACGTTACACTGTAACTCGGAAGCGTCGCTGACCACATAAGCGGAACGACTTGTCAGCCCGCCTTTATAGCCGGTAGTAAGAGAAAGCTTATCGCCAGTGACGAGCTGTTTATCCGATGGATAAAGCCGGGCATACGCAAAACGATCGCCGGTTGCCGCAATCGTCACCACCGTGTTAGGCTGACCCTCTGCGTTAAGACGTGCGCCTAACGCCTTCTCCGTGATGCCTGGCTCTACGCTATCCAGCGCAGCCAGCATGGCGGTTGACGCAAGATTTGCCCCAGCCTCATAAAACGCCACTTCATCGGCACAATTCACGCAGCGCACACCGTTATCCGGCGAGATAAACAGTCCGGTCGCGTTAACCAGCAGCTCATCACTGCCCGCCGCCTGCACCGCTGCTGCGTAAACGAACTGCGGCAGATCACACATTCCTTGCTGCCTGCCGGTAAACAACTTCCAGCCCACCAGCCCGGTGCGTTCTCCCGCGACAATTCCAGCCTCGGTCAATAGCTGATCCAGTGGCTGCTCATCGCGCATCGGCTGATTAGGCAACGAAAAGAGCGGCGCATGCAGACAGCGCCCCGGATTGCGGGCAAAAGGCACCAGCTTAAGATTCTCATTACCCATGATATAAGCGAGATCGCCCTGCTGATTCACCACCAGCAGCGCCTCCTCAAAGCGAGGAATGAATCCCGCCAGATACTCAAAATTGCTGCCGTGCTCTTTGTCGGCATAGATAATCAGCTGCGCAATCTTCTGCTCCTGCATGCGCTGAATAATACCGGCCAGACGACGACGCAGCATTTCATCAGACAACACAGGACTGGCGACACCGGGAAACACCGGCGGCGAAGCAATGACTTCCAGGGCATAGCGATTGGCATCCATAACGCACTCCAGTGTCCGGATTGACTGAGTCAGGTTTTAGTTCCCAGGATAAACCTAATGTTTCTCCTGTAAGGTGCCACCATCACACAACTTACTCGTTGCGTGTTATCAAAAGATGGACATTCCCTTGTAATGATTTGCCTGCCTTGTGCAGGCTTTTTTATGGGTGATTCGGCGCAGGAAACATTGTTCGCTGGGACCGGCGACAAAAATGGCAAGCGATGCAGGACCCAATAAGGGTGAGCCGATCAGAAGAGTGCATAGAGCGATAATCAGAGCCTGCTTTACGCGGGCTCCTGATATTATTTGATGGGAACGCCGGCATTCTCCAGCGCTTCAGCTTTTTCGGGATAGTGCTCTGCCGTGCCAGCATTCATGATCACAGCCCCGCAACGGATGCAGTGATCGCCCTTCACATCGTGCACAACATCCTCCGGATTACCGGTATTGAGACTGACATCACGCGTGGCGTAAACAAACGCCTCTCCTTCACATCCCGGACACTTCATACCCATACTCCTTTGTTATGCCTGTCAGATAAGCATAGCTGACCCGCTTTTAACGAGACATGGGCAGACTGGCTTTTCAGCATAGTGCCAGATCCGTGCCCTCACTCTCCATGCCGTAACCGCTCCAGCATAATCAATGAATGGCTGAAAATGGCGTCGGCGATATGCTGAGGAAAGTCGGGCGGCAACGCATCACGCACCAAAACGATTGCCTGGGGAAGCGCTTTAATGAAGAAGTCAAAGATCTGCTGCAGGCTGTCACGATCAAAACTCACCTGCTTCGCCGTGGCGATAAAATGGCGCGGGTAAATTTTGTCGATCTCCGTCCTCTTATCCTGAGTGGCACCCAGCCCCATCGCCAGTGTCAGCGCTTGCGTGTTCATGCCGGAACCCGACTGCACCGGGTACGCGGAGATCACATCATAAAAAGGGGTCAGACGGTAACTGCCGCCGCGCTCAATAAACAGTGAGAAATTCCTGGCGTGACCGTCGGTGGCACCAATCAGCCACTGAAACACCTGAAACATCATAAAGCGATAGCGATCTTCAATGGCGTGACGTGATCCCATCAGTATCTGCATGATCTCTGCGATGCCCGGCCCGCCGTCCGATTCATATTGGGTTGACGAGGTCAGTCCCAGCGCCTGACAGAGATCCTCCTGTGGCAGGCGAATCAGCCGGGTTTTATCACGTGACCAGCGGCGATCAAAGCGTTCAACGGCGAGGGCGCGCATCTTTCCGGCCCGGATAATGGTCGCCTGCGGCACATTGATACCGAGTGCGCGGGCCAGCGCCAGACAAAGATACTCATTCTCTACGCTTTCACGCATATCCAGCGTAGCGGTCGGCTGTTTAATCTCACCGACTGGCAGCTTAATGATGTGTGAGGCAGACGTGCCACCGGCAGGAATGCTCCAGCCTTCCTGCGTCAGCAGCAGTGCGGTTTTCTCCTGTGCACCCGCAACTGAGAGGCGGAAATCGGGCTCCTCATGCAACATTCCCAGCGGAATATCGTACCTGGCCGACAGTACGCTTTCGAGCCGGGCTTCATCCAGCACCTCATAACGAGCCTGCACGGCAGGCAATGGCCTGTCGGGCGGCAACAGCATGATTGCTCCGACGGTGTCACGCCCCACCTCCTGCAGCAAATCAAAGGGCTCACAGGATTGAGTCTGGTAACGCGCTGCGATTCTCTCACGAACCAGCGGGCTGTCCGGCAGCAGATTATCGAAGAAGTTAATCACAGCGTGTGAGGTGATCGCCTTAACCTGCAATGGCATTGAGAGTGACAGCGGCCGGGAGAGCGGATTACTCAGCCAGCCGGTATCATACTGAAACGCATGGGTGCCGTTTCGCTGTCGTGTCAGTACACCCACCCGTTCGCCGTTCATCCACGCAATCAGCCTTTGCATTACCACTCATCCTCATCATGCAAATGAGTCGCCGTGACCGCCTCTTTTTCCTGAACGGCAAGAATCACTTCCAGCGCCTGTAACAGCTTAAACAGCGTGGCCAGTGAGGTGCTGTCAGGCGCATTTTCAAAATGAGAAATGGTAGCCTGTTTCAGGCCGACCTTTTTTGCCAGCTCACTCTGCGTCCAGCCATTGCGCTGGCGGATAAACTTGAGCTGGTTTGCCAGCTGTATCGGGCTGTATATCATGGGGTGACTCCTTAGGGATCACAGGCTATCAGCATAACGCAGACGCATTATCCTTTACAGGGGATAATTCGCCCCCTATACCCTACAGAGGATAAACGGTAAAATATCCCTTTCAGGGGATAAAAACACACGGGTAGAAGAGGAACAGAATGCACACATTTACCCTTACCTATCAGGAAAACGATAATGATCGGGACGCGTTGCTGGCAGGATTAGGCGCTTACAACCGGCAGTTTATCAGCCGCGAGAACCGGGGCCCGCTGTCGGTTTATCATAAAGATGCAGAAGGCGTGTTGCGCGGTGGAGTCATCGCCTCGCGCAAAGGCAACTGGCTCTGCATTGATTTTCTCTGGGTGGACGAAACTGTGCGTGGCAGTGGTCTGGGTCACGCGCTGATGGAAGCCGCGGAACAGGAGGCGGCTAAGAGGGGATGTCTCTTTGCGCTGGTGGATACCTTCAGCTTTCAGGCTCTGCCGTTTTATCAGAAGCAGGGGTATCAGCAGCAGATGTCCCTGCCCGACTTTCCAGAGACCGGGATGCAGCGTCACTATCTGACGAAAACGCTCAGGGTAATAGACTCACGCTGACCGCCATTAAGGCAGTCAGCGTGACAGGGTCACAAGCCTGCGATACGCCGAAGGTCTGCTTCCGCGCCGGGAGCAACGGCCAGAACCTGCGCTCCTTTGATGATGCGGTCGCCTTCGGTGTTGAACGGGTGGTACCAGCCGCCCGCCTCTTTCACCAGACAGTAACCCGCCAGGCAATCCCAGGCGTGCATATAGGGTTCGTAATAACCCACAACCCGACCGGCGGCGACCCACGCCAGCATCAGGGCGCCCGAACCAATGCGGATAAAGTTACCCCCGGCCGACAGCAGCGCCGCCACAATTTCGCCAACCTGCTGCGGACTGACATAACTGTTAGCGCCAAAGCCGGTGACATGGTTTTGCAGTGTGCGGGTGGGATCAACCTGCAGACGACGACCGTTCAGCGTCGCGCCCTGCCCCAGTGCCGCCACGTAGCACTCCTCATAAGTGGGTGCGAAAATCACCCCGATAACCGGCACATCGCCACGCAGCACTGCCACCGAAACACACCAGCTCGGCATCCCATTGAGAAACGGGCTGGTGCCATCGATCGGATCAACCACCCAGGTGTAGTCAGAGTCTCCCGCCTGCAGCCCTGACTCCTCACCCAGAAAGCCATCATCGGGAAACGCATCCTTTATGCGGCTGGCGATCAGCTGCTCTACTTCACGGTCGGCAATTGACACCACATCCTGCAAATCGTACTTGGTCTCTACCACCAGCGTGTCGCGACGGTTAAACCAGGCTAGCGCGGTCGCGCCACCTTCGCGGGCCACAGCCTCCGCTAAAGCCAGTCGCGCCATTATTTCATCATGCGATGCCATGCAAACTCCTCGGGTTAATCAGATTAACGGGCAATCAGGGCAAGGCCCTGCGGCTTAAAGTTGACGCCTACCAGGGTGGCGAGTGGCAGACGCTGTTCCATCTGCGGATCGATAATGAACAACGCGCCCAGCTCGGTCGCGACTTCATACTCAATATGGTCACCCAGCCAGGTGCTGTGAATCACTTCACCCTGCAACGCGCCCTGGCCATCGCCAGACAACGTAATAAACTGGGGTCTCACCGCCAGCTGGGCACTGCCGGTTTTAGCGCCCGCACCCCGCACCCGAAAGCGCTGGTTACCCAGACGAACCAGTGCGTCATCTGCATCCGCCTGCTCCACTTCACAGGGCAGAATATTGGCTTCCCCCATAAAGTCCGCAATAAAGACCGAGTTGGGCGAATGGTAAAGCGTCTCCGGCGCGCCCTGCTGGGCAATATCCCCCTCTTTCATGACAATAATCTTATCGGAGACCGCCAGCGCCTCTTCCTGATCATGGGTGACATAGACCGCCGTAAACCCGAGCCGCTGCTGCAAATCACGGATATCGGTGCGCACCCGACGGCGCAGACGCTCATCAAGGTTCGACAACGGCTCATCGAGCAGCAGCACCTGCGGTTCCAGCACCAGCGCACGCGCCACCGCAATACGCTGCTGCTGTCCGCCAGAAAGTTCAGACGGCAACCGCTGTCCCTGACTCTCTAACCCCACCAGCTTCAGCCCCTCACGCGCCCTGTCCTGCGCTTCGCGTTTGTTCATGCCCGAGGAGAGCAGCCCGTAAAGAATGTTATCGATAGCGTTCATGTGGGGAAACAGCGCGTATGACTGAAACACCATCGCCACGTCCCGTTCGTTGGCGGGCAGATGCGTTACCTCTTTGCCGCCAATCAGAATCCTTCCCGAGGTGGGATGCTCCAGCCCGGCCAGCAGCCGCAGCGTGGTAGTCTTGCCGCAGCCGGACGGCCCGAGCAGCGTCACCAGCGTGCCTGGCTCTACAGTGAGCGACAGATCCGGCACGGCGGTAAAACCAGCAAAACGCTTCGCGACATGTTCAAACACCACCGATCCGGCGTTAATGGTCGTCATAGGGCTCTCTCCTGAGTCAGAGTGGATGCAGAGGGTGCGGCAACCATCACCGCCGGTTGGGTTGTACGGCGCAGGCGACGTTCGCCCACCAGCAGCTGGAACAGGCCTATGATTAGCAGCATCACGACGATCAATACCGACGAATAGGCAATGGCGACGCCATACTCACCGTTCTCCACCAGCCCGACGATGTAAGAGGTCGCCATGTTGTACTGGGCGCTGACCAGGAAAATCACTGCGCTGATCGAGGTTATCGCCCGCACAAAGGCATAGACCAGCGCGGCGCTGATCGCCGGTTTGAGCAGCGGCAGCACGACTTTGCGCAGCGTCCGAAAACTGTTAGCACCCAGGGTTAATGAGGCTTCATCCAGGCTTTTATCCAGCTGGCTCATCGCCGCAATCCCGCCACGCACGCCGACCGGCATATTACGGAAGACAAAGCAGGCGATCAGGATCATCGCGGTACCGGTCATCTCCAGCGGCGGCAGGTTATAGGCCATGACATAACTCACGCCGATGACCGTGCCGGGAATAGCGAAGCTCAGCATCAGCATGAACTCAAAGGTCTGACGGCCGGCAAACTTCTGCCGCACAATCAGCCAGGCCGTCAGCAGTCCCACAATGGCCGTGAGCGGCGCAGCGATCAGGGCAATTTCCAGCGTGGTCCAGAAGGAGTTCCAGGCGACGCCACGCCAGACCAGCTGCCCCTGATTCACGCCGATGCTGAAGGCGCGAATGTAGTGATCCAGCGTCAGGTTGTTATTCAGCCCCCAGGACTGCACAAAGCCGCCAATCATGATCATGCCGTAGATCACCAGCGTGAAGAGCCCCCACGGGATGACCATGCCATAGACGCTGTAGCGCACCGGACGCGGCAGCATAACGTGACGGCCACCGTCGCCTTTGCCGGTCACGGTGGCGAAGCTTTTTCCGGCCAGCCAGACGCGCTGTACCAGAAACGCGGTCAGCGTAAAGCCCAGCAGGATCATAGCCAGCACCGCCGCGCGGCTCGGGTCGTTCTGTGCGCCGACCACAGAGAAGAAGATTTCTGTCGAGAGCACGCCATGACTGCCACCCAGCACCATCGGGTTACCGAAATCGGCCATGCTTTCGATAAAGCTGATCAGGAAGGCGTTGGCCAGACCGGGCGCCATCAGCGGCAGCGAGATGCGGGAGAAGGTGCGCCAGCGGCTGGCGCGCAGCGTCTGAGAGGCCTCTTCCAGTGACGGACTGACACCCTCGACCACGCCAATGAGCACCAGGAAAGCGATAGGGGTAAACGACAGCACCTGCGCAATCCAGATGCCGGTCAGGCCATAGAGCCAGCGGCCCGGTTCGATGCCGAACAGCGTTGCCAGTGATTCTGTCACGACACCGGAGCGGCCAAACAGCAGGATAAGCGCCAGTCCGATAACAAATGGCGGCGTGATAATCGGCAGAATGGTCAGCATCCGCAGCGCTTTCTTACACGGCAGCGAGGTGCGTGTAGCCGCCAGCGCAAACGCCAGCCCCAGCAGCGTCGAGCCGCTGGCGGTCATCAGCGCCAGTCCCAGCGTGCGCCACGCCGTGCCGCAGGTGCCACCGGTGAAACAGGAGAGACTCCAGATCGCAGGGTCCTGCATATTGGCAATCAGCCCATCCGGCTTGAAGCTGCCATCAATATCCTGTACTGAGGCGACAAACAGGCTCAGCACCGGATAGAGTACAAAGGTGGTCACCAGCGCCACCAGCAGCACAATCGATGCCACGACAAAGGCATCACCTTTCAGCACACCCCGCTCCGCCAGGGCAAACGCGAAGATCAGCAAAAACACGGTCAGCAGCAGCAACGCGCCCGCGCCCATTGCTGGCTGGCCCAATGCCTGCGGGCCAAAAATATTTTCCAGCCACAGCCAGTTCCAGCCACTGAAACCAATGGCATGCCCTTCCAGCACCAGAAACAGGATGCCCGTGACGCTGAAAAGCAGCAGGAGCGTGCTACGCGTGCGGCCCGGCTGCAGAAAGACGCTGGCCGCTGAGAGCAGCCACAGCGCGACAGCAATACTCAGCCAGCTGCGTAACGCGAGCTGCCCCAGCGCGGGTGTACTGTTCTCATCGGTCCATAAGCTGAACAGCCACTCCCCGCTGAAGAAGCCCTGCTCCAGGCTGTACCAGGGCAGTAGCGTCAGCGCGACGGCGCCCGCCAGCAGCGCCGCGGTTAAGCGACGATTGTGCGCATTCATAAATCACCTCGATCAGGAAGCGGACATCAGGCTTACGCCACCGCGGTCTGGCAACGGCCCGGCTCAGGCGGCCGGGACAACCCCACTGTTATTGCGCGCTGGCACCAATCTCTTTATCCCAGCGGCCCAGCAGCGCTTTGCGTTTTGCCGAATCGCCATAGGTTTTGAAGTCATAATCGATCAGTTTGATGTTCTCGAAACGCGGCGCATATTCAGAGATCTCCGCCTGACGGTTGGAAGGGAGCTGGAACGATTTCGCCTCTTTCATGTGTGATTGCGCCTCAGCGCTTAGCGCCCAGTCATACCAGGCTTTGGCGTTTGCCAGATTACGGGCTCCTTTGATGATCGACATTGAACCAATCTCATAGCCAGTGCCTTCACAGGGCGCGACGGGCTTAATCGGGAAGCCATCCACTTCCATCGCTACGGCATCGTGCATAAAGACAATCCCGAGGGTGGTTTCACCGCGCGCAGCGGCTTTGACCGGCGCAGAGCCGGACTTGGTGTATTGCGAGATGTTGGCGTTGAGCTTCTTCAGATAATCGAAGGCTTTATCTTCACCCATGATCTGCACCAGCGTCGCCAGGGTGTTATAGGCCGTGCCGGAGGAGTTGGGATTGGCGATCTGAATCTCACCTTTAAAGCCCGGGTCGAGCAGGTCAGCCCAGCAGGCCGGGACCTTCAGCTTTTTCTCCGCCAGCAGCTTCGTGTTGTAGCCCCAGCCCAGCGCACCGGCATAGACGCCCACGGTGCGATAACCGGAGATTTCCGCCACTTTTTGTGACCAGGGTTGTTGCTGATCGAGCAAAGGGGATTTATAGGCCTGGGTTAAGCCCTCTTCGGCAGCCTGCATGTGCGGATCCCCGGTGCCGGCCCACCAGATATCGGTACGGGGATTGCGCGCTTCACTGCGGATACGGGCATAGGCTTCACCGGCAGAGAGCCGCACCATGCTGAGTTTGATATCAGGATGACTCTGGCTGAACAGCGTGGTCATCTGTTCACACACCACCACATCCGCTGAGCAGATCATATTAAGGCCGGCCGCCGAGGCAGCAAACGGCATCATAGGGCAGACAATCACAGCAGCGAGCAGAGAGGAATAACGCATGATGTTCTCCTGGGGCTGGATGACGCAGGTGCGCCAGCTTTTGCACATGTGTGCAAACGTATGCGCAAAGTAGTACGGCGACCCGGTGATACTGTCAATTCGGTTGTTACGCAATTGTCAGGCGCTGTCACAAATTCGAAACACTTTACGTGCAGCCATGTTTTGCACAGCCTTGCAATTTCAGGCAGACTCAGTGCAGACAACGGTGGGACGGGGAAATAAGATGCAGCAGCTTAAAGCGGTGGTAAGCGCACAGGATGTCGCAGACCGGGCGGGCGTTTCCCGTTCAGCGGTCTCCCGCACCTTTACGCCAGGTGCCAGCGTGTCGGAGGCCACCCGTCAGCGGGTGATGAAAGCCGCAGAAGAGCTGGGCTATCACGTCAATCATCTGGCGCGAGGTCTGGTTCGCAACCGCAGCGGCATTGTCTGTTTAATTGCCTCCGAGGTGGATACGCCCTACCGTGCCAGCCTGGTGCGCTGGATGACCCAGTATCTGCAGGAAGCGGGAAAAGTGGCGATGCTGATTAACACCGACCGCTCAGATGCGCGCGTTTCCGCCGCACTGCAACAGGCGATTAATTTTCGCGCCGACGCCTCCATTATTCTTTCAGGTATGCCTGACAGCGGCATTACCCGCCTCTGCTACAAACATGGCCAGCACCTGGTGCTGATTAACCGCGATGAATCCCTGCCCGGTACGCTCAATATTAATCTCGACTCCCGCCCGGCAGCGGAAATGGCGGTCAACGCATTTGTGCGGGCGGGCTGCAACCGCATCGCTTTCGTGAATTCGCTGGCGGGAACACCCAGCCTGCTGAAGCGCGAAGCCGATTTTCTGGCCGCGGCGCAGAAAGCGGGCGTCGCGGTTCAGGTCGAACGGTTCGGCTCCACCTCCTATGAAAGCGGACAGATTCTGGCTCAGCGTCTGCTGACCCGAAAAGTTCGCCCTGACGCGGTTTACTGTGCCACCGACCTGCTCGCCTGCGGCTTTATGGATGAGGCGCGTCACCGCTTTGCGCTGCGTATTCCGGAGGATCTCTGCATCATGGGGCACGACAATATTCCGCAGTCGGGCTGGTCCTCTTACAACCTCACCACCTTCGCGCAGCCGGTGGAGCAGTTCGCCCGCGATGCGATTGCCTGGCTGGTGGAGACGGAAGCGCAACCGGAGACACTGATGCCGAAGAATGAACAGCAGCAGGAACGCAGAATATACCCGGTGGATGTCGTCTGGCGGGGTTCAGTACGCGGCGGATAACTGCTTTTTTTTATTTTCTGCCGATGCGCTTTATTCGCTGTAATAATAACCAAAACCCGCCACGCTTCGTTTTAAATATCCCCTTCCCGCACAGAAAAATAATCGGAGGCTCCGGCACAGTTTTCTGATTTCATGACTACGCTTTATCAGCATTATTAATTTCTTCTGGTTTTACCTGCTCAATGAATCAGCAGTCAGATGTGACAAATATCACATTTGTGCCAGGCTTAATGTCTCAGATAACGTTGTTCAAGGAGCATACAATGGCGACACCCACTAACAAGACGCTCGATCTGGATCAATTCCCTAAACCTCCTTTTGAGGACCAGCCACAACAGGCACCAGGCCTGGCCAGCAAAATGATCCCGGTTCCCGATCACGGTGAAACCAGCTATCGCGGCACAGGCAGACTGACTGGCCGTAAGGCGCTTATCACCGGCGGTGACTCCGGTATTGGCCGCGCGGTAGCTATCGCTTATGCCCGCGAAGGCGCAGACGTAGTGATCAATTACCTGCCTGAAGAACAGCCCGACGCTGATGAAGTGGTTAAATTAATCGAAGCGGAAGGCCGTAAAGTTTTCGCTATTCCGGGCGATATTCGTTCTGAAGAATTCTGTCAGCAATTGGTTAAAGACGCAGCCGATAAATTAGGCGGCCTGGATATTCTGGTGAATAACGCCGGTCGTCAGCAATTTAATGAGTCCATCCGTACCCTGAGTACGGAAGATTTTGATGCGACGTTTAAAACTAACGTGTATGCCATGTTCTGGATCACCAAAGCGGCGCTGGAATATCTGCCACGCGGTGCATCCATTATTAATACTTCTTCAGTTCAGGCGTTTAAACCCAGCGATATTCTGCTGGATTATGCGCAGACCAAAGCCTGCATTGTCGCCTTTACGAAATCACTGGCTAAACAGCTGGGTGGCGAGGGTATCCGGGTCAATGCTGTTGCCCCAGGTCCTTACTGGACGCCGCTGCAGTCCAGCGGTGGACAGCCAATGGAGAAAGTGAAACAGTTTGGCGCCGATTCACCGATGGGCCGTCCGGGCCAGCCGGTTGAAATCGCCCCGCTCTATGTCACGCTGGCCTCAACCGAAAGCAGCTACTCTTCCGGTCAGGTCTGGTGCTCTGATGGCGGTACCGGCACGCTGTAACAACATCCCAATGGCCGCGTTATGCGGCCATTTTTTTGTCCCGCTTTCTTTCGTTCCTTCCTTTACCCAGGCCGCCACGGTGGCAACCAAATGGCATTGGTGTGCCTGTTCAGATTGCGCGACGTGACCGGAAGAGCCTGTTAGCGCCCTACTGCAGCCGGAAGCGCGGATCGAAGAAAAACGGCTCCACCACCACCTTGCTGACGATGCCGGCCGCCGCCGGATGACGGGGATTAAACAACGCATTCCACTCACCAGTCAGCGTGCTGGGCACCTTGAGCACCAGGCCGTTGTCCGGGCTGGCGAGCCAGTCGTCTCCAATCTGCCGTGTAGAGGCGGGTGCAGGATCGGTCTGCCAGTCGTCGGGCAACGCCGACAGCGAGAGCTCGGTGATCAAAGTCTCTGGCACACTGATCGCCAGCATAGCGTAGTCATGCGCCAGATCCTGAATGGTGAGATGCACTAAGGCCTCCAGCACACACAGCGCCCGGCTCGATCCCATATAAACGCAAACCGTGCCCACGGAGTTCCAGCGCCCGCCATAAGTACGGGCACCAAACCCATCAAAAGCGGTCATCGCATATTCACGCTTCACCAGACGGTAAAAAGGCACCGCCATCAGGTAATCACGCCATGCTCAAGCTGACCAATCAGGTTAATGACCGCTTCTGCCCCTGCTACCGTGGTGGTCATTTCCGCCGGTTTTTTACCTCCCAGCGCTTTAGCCGGCGTTTCCAGCCACTGCACCAGACGCTGCCTGTCGTCGCGGAACAGTTTACTGGCGGCAGAGAGAACACGAATCAGCATGTAGATGCGTCCGCTCTGGTCGGGCGAAAAGGTCTGATCGGGATCTTTCACTTTGCGGTTATAGGTGGTGCGGTCGATGCCTGCCAGACGGCATAGCCAGCCTTCGTCAAAGGTGGACAATGACGCCGTGCGTTTCAGCACGCCGCTGCTGAACCCCACCGCAATACGCTGGTGCGCATCGGGCAGCGTATCCGGCAGGTTCAGTGCATGCAGCAACGACGTATCGCGACGATGCTGAGCGGGTGTATAGATGGCAATAGACATAGCAGCCCTCCTGTTCATTTGATTTTTATTTTAGCTCAAATGAACAGCAGGTGCCAGCCTTACCCCGTTGCAGAGTAAGCAGATAGGTATTAGTCAGGCCTGCCCTGATGTAACGCCTGCAGAATCTGCCAGGCGGCCTTTATGCGCAGCGGATTGGGGTAATTTTTGTTGGCGAGCATCACGATGCCGCTGTTCTGCTCAGGGATAAAAGCGATATAAGCACCAAATCCATTGGTGGCACCGGTCTTATGCACCCAACTGGCGTTCAGTGAAGGCCCGACCGGATTTAGCAGAGTCGCTGGCCGCGGTTGTAACGCAACACCATTGTCGCTGTCGCTGATGATGGTGTCAGCAGTGGCAGGCAAGTCATAGATCTCCCAACCCAGTCCCTGCCAGAAACTGCCGATGTTGAAATAACGCGACTGTGCGGTGCGGATAGCATTACGCAACACAGTGTTGCCCGAGGAGAGGCGATTAGGATCGACGTTGGCTTGCATAAAGGTCAGCATGTCACGCGCGGTGGATTTAACGCCATACGCTTCGGCATCCAGCATGCCGGGGAAAACCCGAACCGGCTGGCCATTTTTATAGCCCCACGCGTAGTCCAGCATCATCGAGGGCGGCACGGTGATATAAGTGCGCGTCAGCCGCAGCGGCTGAAACACATTGCGCGTCATCGCCTGCTCATAATCCCCCTTCACCATCAGCGAGCCAAACAGACCGATACTGGCGTTAGAGTACTGACGAAGCGTGCCTGGTGATGCTTTTGGCTGCCATTCCTGATAGAAGCGCAGCAGTGAAGCCTGATCGGTAACCTCATCCGGCAGCTGTAAAGGTAAGCCACCGGCGGTATAGGTCGCCAGGTGCAGCATCCTCACCGGACGCCATTGTTCACCGGTCAGCTGCGGCCAGTATTTCTGTACAGGATCATTGAGGCGAATGTCACCGTTGCGGATCAGGATACCTGCCAGAGTACCGGTAAACGTTTTGCTCACCGAACCCAGCTCAAACAGCGTATTTTCCGTCACCTGGCGGCCTGATGCGAGATCGGCCACGCCGAGGTTCACAAACTGCGCCCGGCCCTTGTAAAGCACCGCCACCGACATGCCTGGGATCGCCTGCTGCTCCATCAGCGGTTCAATCGCGGCTTTAACCAGAGAAGTGACCTGCTGTGAAGAGAGATCGGCGGCAACACAGCTGGCAGAAAGAGACAGTAAAGCAAAATAAAACACAGACTTTTTCATTGGCAACTAAAGGCTTCTTCACTGAAATGAATTATTTACACTGGCTGGCACACGCCTGTACGCACATCTGAGCCTCTGAACTGCAGGCACCGTTTTCACGGGTGTTGCAGTGTGACTGTTCGACGTAGCAGTTGGTCTGACAGGCGGAGACATCACAGCGGGCTGCCGCAGGGGTCAGCTGAACCAGGGGCGCGCGGGCCGGAAAAACCGGTGCGGGCTGAGCGAAGGCGCTGCTGCCCAGTAATCCGGACAGCAGCAGAGTGAGGATAATTTTCATAAGAGTTCTCCAGTGGGACGCTGCGATAAGTATGGCTAGTCTGGCGCGCGCCGTCAGAGAAATCTAATCAAATTGAGACACCAGGAGGATGTTAAGTGGCATTCACTACGCCACGACGGTAAATATCGTTGAGCCGGGCAATGTAGCGCCCGGTATCATGCTGCTCTTTGATGCGCAGAATCGCCGCCTCACCTTTCTCCTGCAGCATCTCAGGACGTTCGATGATGGCGAGCAGCGTTGATTTAAGCCCCTCCACCAGGGACTGACGCAGCTGCGTTTTCTGCTCTGTTGACGTAATGCTGTATTCACGGTCCGCGTTCAGCGGACTCGCCAGCACCCAGCCTGCGCTATCCGGGTTAATTTCTGGCAATGCACGCACGTTGCTGGTAATCACCGGGCAGCCATTAGCCTGCATTTCCAGTACAGAAAACCCGTAGGTTTCCTGCCAGGTCGGTAACAGGCCGGCATCGCTCTGGCGGAACAGCTGCATCAGCGCGCTATTTTCCATCTGGGTATGATGCGTAAAGCAGCGATGGCGTTTGATGCGATTCTCAATGTCGCGGTAAAAAGCCTCGTCATCCTGGAACTGGCGGTGAGCAACGTTGCGGCGCTTAGCGAGATCACCAATCAGCTGCACATCCAGCTGCGACGCATCCAGCCGCTTCTCTTCAATCAGCTCACTGATAGCCAGCACCACTTCGGCTCCGCCTTTGCGGTAGAACTCGTTACCGGCAAAAATCAGCCTGAGCGTACCTGACTGGCGTGGCGCTTTATGCTGAACAAACAGCGTCTGTGGCGGATGCAGCACCACGGTTTTACGCTGAATCTGCCGGGCGATATCTGCTTTGAACAGCTTCATCTGAATGTTCAGCGTGGCGTCGGAAATGGCGATCAGCCCCAGGCAATTGTCTTTCAACAGATAGGGGATCAGGCGTTGCAGCTCAGGGTTATCCTGTTTGGCTACGCCAGCCACCGGCAGCACTCGCGGCAGCTCAGTCTCAAATGAGGCGACCCACTTCTGTCGGGTAATCGCAACTTCATTAAACAGATGCAGGATGTCAGCCCGCGCTGCCCCTGAAAAAGGCACAGGCTGAAAGACAAAGGTTTTGTTTTTCTTGAGCAATCGGGTTCGTAATGGGTTGATAAAATAGAAAAGATTGCTTTTTTTCAGATTGATGTACTGGTTTTCCGGATTAACTAAAATATTACGTTGCTCCGGATACTGGTTATTCGTGATTCCAACTTTCATGGTCGTTTTCCAGAGTCCTTTATGTCCAGAGTGATCTATATCACGCGATCGTGCCAGATGCGTTTGAGCAATATCCTAAAAGACCGTTTCGCCTCGAAATAATTAACTTTACTAATCATTGAAAGCCATAACCGGAAGGCCTTCGTCGTGCCTGCGCGCCTGTACTGAACAAGGCTTTCTGATAAAGTCATCGCGCATCATTGTCCGATAAAGAGGCAAACCCATGGAAAAGGGTGTGCTGTGTGTCATGAGAATGTGGCGCTGGCTGGGCGGGCTGATTTCAGGGAAGCGGGTGATTTAGTTTATAATTTTTAAACAAATTAAAACGGGTATAAGGCTAAGCCGCCGACAATGTATGCTGAAGGATAAATGGCTCGGAAACTGACCGACTGCACCTGATGAATGATGAAACAATCGATGCAGAAAAAATGATCACTGCACCCTTTTGATTCGACTCTTTGCCACATTTAAGTGCATGAGGTCAGCAATCAGACGACGCAGCCATCTCAGAGATTATATGTCAACGTACTGATTAACCTGTTTTTTCTATTCACTCTCCCTATAAGCCTTCCTCTGGTACAAAAGTTGCAGGAAAAGTCTATGCAGACAGGAGAGCATTATGAAAGCAATCGTGATTGGTGGCGGTATTGGCGGAATGAGCAGCGCCATTGCGCTGGAGAAAGCCGGAATTAACGTGGAAGTCTATGAAGCGGTGCAGGAAATGAAGCCCGTCGGCGCGGCGATTTCCATCTGGCCCAACGGCGTTAAATGCCTGAATGCGCTGGGAATGAAAGCCGCGCTGCGTGAGCTGGGCGGTAACATGGCCTTTATGGCTTATCACGACGGCGCAACTGGCGTACCTCTGACCCGCTTCAGCATGGCGCCGCTGGTTCAACAGGTTGGCGAATACCCTTATCCGGTAGCGCGTGCAGAGCTGCAGGCGATGCTGATTGATACCTTTGGCCGTGAACGGGTGCAGTTTGGTAAGCGGGTGATCCATGTTGAACAGACCGCAGACGGCGTGATCGCCACGTTTTCTGACAACAGTCAGGCCACCGGCGATTTTCTGATTGCTGCCGATGGCACCCATTCGGTGATTCGTGAATATGTGCTGGAAGAGAGGCTGGAGCGCCGTTACGCCGGTTACGTTAACTGGAATGGGCTGGTCACCATTGACGAGCGGATTGCACCCGCCGATCAGTGGACCACCTTTGTCGGTGATGGCAAACGCGTTTCGCTGATGCCGGTCAGCGGTAATCGCTTCTACTTCTTCTTTGATGTGCCACTGCCGAAAGGTCTGCCGCAGGATCGCAGCACCGTGAAAGCCGATTTAACCGGCTACTTCCAGGGCTGGGCGGAGCCGGTACAGCAGCTGATCGCGGCGATTAACCCCGACACCACCAACCGGGTTGAGATCCACGACATTGAACCCTTTAGTCGCTTTGTGAAAGGACGCGTTGCTCTGCTGGGTGATGCAGCCCACAGCACCACCCCCGATATTGGCCAGGGCGGTTGCGCGGCGATGGAAGATGCTGTGGTGCTGGCATCGACGCTGGCGTCACATTCGCTGGGCATTGAAGATGCGCTGCTACGCTATCAGGCGCGCCGCGTTGAGCGGGTCAAAGATCTGGTGCTGAAAGCGCGCAAACGCTGTGATGTGACCCATGCTCGCGACCCGGCGGTCACGGCGGAGTGGTATCAGTCACTGAAAAACGAAACCGGTGAGCGGGTGCTGGCCGGAATGTGCGAAACCATTGAAGGGGGCCCGCTGGGCTAGCCCCTATAGCAAAAGGGCTGTCATGGTGACAGCCCTTTTCATTATGAATCCGCCAGACCGCGATTTTTCAGCATCGGCTCAAGCTGTGGAGGCGCGCCCCGCCAGCTTTCATACAGCGTTTTAAGATCGCTGCTGTTCCCACGTGACAGAATTTTCTGTCGGAAGATATCGCCGTTCTCACGCGTCAATCCGCCATGCTCCGCAAACCACTGATAGCCATCGTCAGCGAGCATCTGCGTCCAGATATAGGCGTAATACCCTGCGGCATAACCGCCGCCCCAGATGTGCTGGAAATAGCTGGAACGATAGCGCGGCGGCACCGCTGTCAGCGCCATATTGTCGCTCTGCAACGCCTGCTGCTCGAATCCCTCCACGCTTTGCGGCGCGGCATCACGGTTAAGACTATGCCAGTGCAGATCCAGCAGCGCGGCAGCCAGCAACTCGCTCATCTCATAGCCTTTATTGAACGTTGCAGCCCGGACAATCTTTTCATGCAGCTCAGCGGGCATCAGCTCATGCGTCTGATAGTGGCGAGCGTAGTTGCGGAACACCGCCGGCTCGCTGGCCCAGTGCTCATTGATCTGCGAAGGAAACTCGACAAAATCGCGCGGAGTTTCCGTGCCCGACAGGCTCGGATAGCGCTGGCTGGCAAACAGGCCGTGCAGCGTGTGGCCGAATTCATGAAACATCGTAATGACGTCGTCCCAGCTCAGCAGCGCCGGTTCACCGGCGGTCGGTTTGGTGTAGTTACAGACGTTGTAGATCACCGGTTTGGTGTCGAGCAGCGTGGACTGGTTGACGAAGTTGCTCATCCAGGCACCGCCGCCTTTGCTGTCACGCTTAAAGAAGTCGGTATAGAACAGCGCAAGCGGCGTCTCGTCCGCATCGAAAATTTCATAGGCCTGCACGTCGGGATGATAAACCGGCAGATCCTGTCGCGGGGTAAAACGGATGCCATAGAGCTGTGTCGCCGCCCAGAACACCCCGTTCTCCAGCACCGAGTTAAGCTCAAAGTAGGGCTTAATCTGGCTCTCATCGAGGTCATAGCGGGCCCGCCGCACCTGTTCAGCATAAAAATGCCAGTCCCAGGCCTGCAGGGTAAAGCCGCCCTGCTGCTGATCGATAGTCTGCTGGATAGCCGCGGCTTCGCGTTCGGCACGGGCGCGCGCAGCGGGCACGATGTTGTGCATAAAGGCCAGCGCTGCTTTGGGGGTTTTGGCCATCTGATCCTGCAGTTTCCACTCGGCATAGCTGGCAAATCCCAGCAGCCGGGCCTGCTCCGTCCTGACCTGCGCCAGCCGTAACACCAGCTCGCGGGTGTCATTTTCATCCCCTTTTTCCGTGCGCGTCACGCCCGCCTTAAACAGCGCTTCACGGGTTGCGCGATCGGCCAGGCTTTGCAACGCCGGTTGCTGCGTGGTGTTCTGCAGCACCAGCAACCAGCTTTTTTCCAGCCCGCGCGCCTGCGCTTCCGCCTGTGCGACGGCCAGATCGGCCGGCGACAGACCCGCCAGTTGCTGCAAATCATTGACGACAAGACCACCCGCTTTGGTGGCAGCCAGCAGTCTGTTGGTGAAGCGCGTACCGAGGCGCGCGGCTTCCTGATTCAGCGCTTTAAGCTGCTGTTTCTGCGCCTCAGGCAGATTGGCCCCCGCCAGCTGGAAGCGCTGCCAGATCACTTCAACCAGACGTTTTGATTCAGCATCCAGTTTAGCGCGCTGCAGATAGACCGCGTCGAGCCGTGAAAACAGTGGCCGGTTCAGCATGATGTCATCGTTGAGCGCGGTAAGCTGGGGCGCTATCTCCTCATCCACCTGCTGCAGATACGGGCTGGTATGGGCCGAGGTCATGGCACCAAAGACCAGATTGACCCGGTTAAGCAGCTGTCCGCTCTTCTCCAGTGCTTCAAAGGTGTTAAGAAAGGTGGGCGCTTCGCTATTCAGAGCGATCGCCTCGACCTCCTGACGCTTCTCTTCGATGCCCGCCTGCAGCGCAGGCAGGAAATCCTGCTCCTCTATCTGGTCAAAAGGCGGAGCATGATAAGGCAGTGTGCTGACGCTAAAGAAGGGATTCTGACGGGCGTTCATGGTTCGCTCCTGATGGGGCATCGCAAAGTCTTATCCTGACAGGTTGCCGCGCAGGCCACAACTCAGGTGATATGTTGCTGATAAACGCTGATAATTTCACCGGCAATCGCCACCGCAATCTCGGCGGGCAGCTTGCCTTTAACATCCGGCAGACCAATCGGGCAGCGCAGGCGCGCCAGTGATTCGCTCTGAACGCCCTTGCCTGCCAGCCGGTAGCGAAAACGCTGGTTTTTCGTCGCCGAACCAATTAATCCGGCATAGCGGAAATCTCCGCGTTTCAGCACCGCTTCACACAGTTCAAAGTCCAGCGGATGGTGGTGGGTCATGATAATAAAGTAGCTGCCCGCAGGCGCCTGCGCCACGCAATCGAGCGGATCATCGGGCTGCCAGGTCACTACGCCCGCAGGGACGCTGGAAAATTGCGCCGGACGGCTGTCAATCCAGTTTATGTGACAGGGTAACGTCGCCAGCAGGTTAACCAGTGCCTGTCCGACATGACCTGCACCAAACAGAAATATCTCCGGCTGCGCCTGCAGCAGCGGCTCAAACAAAATCGTCGTTTTGCCACCACAGCATTGTCCTAGCCGCGCGCCGAGGCTGAAATCCTCGGTATGGGGCGCGGTCGCCCCATCCTGCAGCATCGCCCTGGCCTGGGCGATACACGCAAATTCCAGATGACCGCCACCGATGGTGAGAAAGCTTTCCTGCTGCGTGACAACCATTTTGCTGCCACTGTCACGGGGCACCGAACCGTGCTCGCTAAGCACGGTAATCAGCACGCAGCTTTGCCGTTTTTCACGCAACTGGTGAAGCACGCCTATCCAGTCATGATAGATCATCAATGGCTCCCGACAGACGCTGCACGCCCCAGAAGATGCGCTCCGGTGTAGCGGGCGCATCCAGCGACGGATGCTGGCGGTAATCCGCCACGCTGGCGACCGCATCCTGCAGCGCACACCAGGCGGCTATCCCTAACATAAACGGCGGTTCGCCAACGGCCTTGGAGTGGAAGACCGTGTCTTTCGGGTTTTTGCGGTTCTCCACCAGTGTGACCCGCAGATCTGCCGGCACGTCACTGATGGCGGGAATTTTATAGCTCGCGGGACCGTCGGTCAGCAGCTGACCTTTGTCATTCCACACCAGCTCTTCGCAGGTGAGCCAGCCGACACCCTGGACAAAGCCTCCTTCGACCTGACCGATGTCGATGGCCGGGTTCAGCGAGGCACCAACGTCATGCAGGATGTCGGCGCGCAGCAGGCGGGATTCGCCGGTTAAGGTGTCGATGACGACCTCGCAGCAGGCCGCGCCATAGGCGTAGTAATAGAATGGCGTGCCGCGCCCGGCAACGCGGTCGTAATGAATGCCTGGTACGCGATAGTAGCCGGTGGCAGAGAGCGGCACCTGATTCAGCCACGCCAGTTTCGCCACCTCAGCGAAGGTGTAATGTTTTTCTCCGGCACGTACCACGCCATTGCGGAAGCTCACCGCCGCTGCGTCGCACTGATGCAGTTCGCAGAGCATGGCGGTCATGCGATCGCGCAGGATTTCAGCCGCATTCTGCGCCGCCTTACCGTTGAGGTCAGCACCGCTGGAGGCCGCTGTTGGCGAGGTATTGGGCACTTTACCGGTGTCGGTGGCGGTAATCTGGATTTTATCGGTCTCTATCTGCAGCACTTCGGCGACAATCTGGATCACCTTGGTGTTCAGGCCCTGGCCCATCTCGGTGCCGCCATGATTCAGCTGCACCGTGCCATCGGTGTAAATCAGAATCAGCGCGCCCGCCTGATTAAGGAAGCTGGAGGTAAATGAGATGCCAAATTTTACCGGCGTCAGCGCCAGACCGCGTTTCAACAGCGAACTGCGGGCGTTAAACGCCGTGATTTCCGCGCGACGCGCCTGATAGTCGCTGCTCTGCTCCAGCTGTTCGGTAATCTCATCCAGCAGATTGTCCTCGACCTGCTGGTGGTAATGGGTGATGTTGCGATCCTGCTTGCCATAATAGTTACGCTTGCGCAGCGCCAGCGGATCCAGCCCACGGTGGCGGGCGATGTGATCCATGATCTGTTCAATCGCCACCATACCCTGCGGTCCGCCAAAGCCGCGATAGGCGGTGTTGGAGGCGGTATTCGTGCGGCAGCGATAGCCCGTGACCAACGCATCGCCGAGGTAATACGCATTATCGGCGTGGAACATGGCGCGATCGACAATGGATCCACTCAGATCCAGCGAATAACCGCAGTTACCGGCCAGATCGATTTTGATGCCACACAGCCGGCCATCCTCCTTAACGCCTGCCTCGTAACGCACAAAGAAAGGATGGCGCTTGCCGGTCACGCGCATGTCGTCGCGGCGTGAGAGTCGCATCTTTGCCGCCCGCCCCGTCTGACGGGCTACGATGGCGCAGAGACAGGCGACACCGGCGGCCTGCGTCTCTTTGCCACCAAAGCCGCCGCCCATACGGCGCATATCTATCGTCACCTTATTCAGGCTGATGCCCATGACTTCCGCCACCAGCTTCTGCACTTCCGTGGGGTTTTGGGTGGAAGAAAAGACCTGCAGCTGCTGATCTTCGCCAGGAATGACCATTGCCGTCTGGGTTTCCAGATAAAAATGCTCCTGACCCCCGATATGAAACGATCCGCTCACCCGATGCGGCGCGCGCGCCAGCGCCGCGTCCACATCACCGCGCTGATGGATGTGCGGTTCCTGTACAAAGCTGCCCTGCGCCAGCGCCTGCTCCACATCCAGCAGCGGTTCCAGCACCTCATATTCGATCACCGCTGCGGCCGCGCCAAGACGTGCAGCGTCAGGGGAGTCCGCCGCGACGGCAATCACGATCTGTCCCAGGTACTCGACTTTGTCATGCGCCAGCAGCGGATCGCCCGGCTCCAGCGGCCCGACATCGTTGATACCCGGCACATCCTGCCATGTTAATACGCTGACGACACCCGGCACGGCATAACAGGGCTGCACATCAATATTTACGATGCGCGCATGCGCGTGTTCACTCAGACGCGGGCAGAGATGCAGCAAGCCCGGCAACTCCGGTTTATCGTCGATAAAATGCGCCTCGCCAGAGACATGCTTTTCCGCGCTTTCATGGCGGTTACTCCGGCCTACGCCGCTCTGTAAATCGGCGGCATACTGCGCCTTGATGACCTCTTCGTTGAGTTCCGGGCGGTTATGAGACATAGCGAGAGACCTCGAGGCAGGTGATTTCGCCGTTATGGCGATGCCAGTAGCGGCGAAGCAGGTTACGGGCGACCTGCAGACGGTAATCACTGCTGGCGCGAAAATCGGAAAGCGGCTGGAAATCAGACGCAAGCGCGGCAGCGGCACGTGACACCGTCACGGCATTCAGTGGCTGACCCATCAGCGCCTGTTCACAGTGGTGGGCGCGTTTTGGCGTCGCCGCCATACCGCCAAAGGCGATGCGGGCACCACTCACCACGCCCTGTTTGATTTGCAGGTTAAAGGCAGCGAAGACGGCGGAGATATCATCATCCAGCCGTTTGGAGACTTTCCATGCGACAAAATCAGGTGACACCGTCACCTTGTCAATGCGAATGGCGCGGATAAACTCCCCTTTTTCCAGCTGTGTCTGCCGATAGCCGGTAAAGAACTGGTCCAGAGGCAGGCTGCGTTGTTCTTCACCGCGCTGCAGCAGCAAACTTCCATTGAGGGCCAGCAGCACCGGCGACGCGTCGCCTATTGGGGACGCATTGGCGATATTACCGCCCAGTGTGCCCTGCAGACGAATTTGCAGTGAGGCAAACCGCTGCAGCATCTCGCTGACACCAGGAATGCGGGTGGCAAGAAACTCACTGACCTGCTGCAGTGAGGCACCTGCACCCAGCAGGTAGTGATCGTCAAATTCACTGCAGACCTTAAGCGCGGCCACCTGCTCCAGCGCAATCAGCAGCGGTATTCTCTTATGCTGCTGGGTAATCTGCAGGCTGAGGTCGGTACCACCGGCAATCAGTTTCGCATCGGGATGCGCCAGGTAGATCTCTGCCAGCTGACCCGGCGTTTTGGGCAGGAAACAACGGCGGCCCTCACCGTCTATCTCCTGCATTTCCGGGGTAGTCAGCGCCTCCAGCCGCTGCACGGTGGCGGCTGCACTGTGATCGAACTGGTCAGTGACCGGCTGGGAGCAGAGCTGTTCTGCGGCAGCCATAATGGGCCGGTAGCCGGTGCAGCGGCAAAGGTTACCGGCCAGCGCCGTTTCCGCCTGATGGCGATCCCAGCCCGCTGCGTTTTTTTGCAGGCTGAACAGCGACATGACAAAACCTGGCGTGCAGAATCCACATTGTGAGCCGTGGCAGTCGACCATCGCCTGCTGCGCCGGGTGCAGTGTACGACCGTGACGCAGATCCTCTACTGTGATCAGCTGTTTGCCCTGTAATGACGAGACCAGCGTCAGACAGCTATTGACCGTTTCATACTGCATCTCACCCTTGACCACTTTTCCCAGGGTGACACTGCAGGCGCCACAGTCACCAGAGGCGCAGCCCTCTTTGGTACCAGGACGATGCTGCCGGGTGCGCAGATAGTTGAGCACCGTAAGATTGGGGTCGAGAGCCTCTTCCCTGACCAGCTGGTTGTTTAACAAAAACTCAATCATGCGGCTTGCTCCTGTGCGTCGCGCTGCCAGACCGGACGACCATTTACCCAGGTCTGGGCAATATTGCGGTCGTCGCCTAGCGTCATTAATACAAACAGCTTTTCCCAGATATCTTTGCTATTGCCAATACGCAGCTGCTGCAGCGCAGAGACCGCCGGATCGAGCACGACAAAATCGGCTTCTTTGCCGATGTTAAAATTTCCGATGGCGTGGTCGAGATCCAGCGCACGCGCTCCGCCCAGCGTGGCGTGATAAAAGGCTTCAGCGGCGCTGAGCCGGTAGTGCTGCAACTGGCCTACTTTGTAAGCCTCGCCCAGCGTCTGCAGGATATTAAAGGTGGTGCCCGCGCCGACATCCGTGCCGATTCCCACCTTCACGCCCTGCTGCCAGCTGCGTTGAATGTTAAACAGGCCGCTGCCGAGGAAGAGGTTTGAGGTGGGACAGAAAGCGATAGAAGAATCGGTATCGTGCAGACACTGCCACTCTTTATCCTCCAGATGCAGACAGTGCGCGAAGACGCTGCGACGCCCGGTTAGCTGGTGGTGATGATAAACATCCAGATAGCCCTCACGCTCCGGGAATAGCTCTTTTACCCAGGCCACCTCCTGTGGATTTTCGCTGAGATGGGTATGCAGCCAGGTATCCGGAAACGCCTGGCGCAGCTGCTGCACTTTTTCCAGCAGTTGCGGGGAGGAGGTCGGCGCAAAACGCGGCGTCAGGGCGTAGCTCAGCCGTCCACGATTATGCCAGCGCTCAATCAGCGCCCGTGTCTGCTGGTAGCTCTGCTCCGGGGTTTCGGTAAGATTGTCGGGCGCATTGCGATCCATCATCACTTTCCCGGCAATCAGCCGCATGTTCAGGGCTTCTGCGGCACTGAACAGCGCCTCCACCGATTGCGGATGGACAGTACCAAACACCAGTGCGCTGGTAGTGCCATTTGAGAGCAGCTGATGCAGGAAAAAGGCGGACATTTTGGCCGCATGGTCAGGGCAGTGATACTGCGCTTCAACCGGAAAAGTGTAATGATTCAGCCACTCCAGCAGCTGTTCGCCGAACGCACCAATCATCTCTGTCTGTGGATAGTGAATATGCGTATCAACAAAGCCAGGTACGATCAGTTTGCCGCGCAGATCGGTAATCGGATGGCCTGCCAGCATCGCCTCGCTGTTCTCCCAGCTATCCAGCCCTGCTACGCGTCCGTCACGCAGCAACAGCACTGCATCTTCCAGATAGCGCGCCTTACCGGCCAGGTCGTCGGGCTGATCCACCACACCAGTAAAGTCAAAGAAGCTGGCGCGAATCGCCGTGTCGGTTGCTAATAGCATGGGTTGTCCTTTCTGAAAGCGCGATAGAATAGTTGGAGGGAAATCTCCTGTAATAGCCTTGCAACCTGCGTGCCAGAACTGACGAGCCGTAAAATCCTTATAAATCAATCAAATAAATCATTCACTGCCTGTTGCGCAACATAAATCACCACAGATGGCTTAGCAACCGTTTGCGGAACAGAGGCAAACGGTTGCGACTCGATTTTATGTAAACTGATCATTCTGAGTATGGCCTGCCCAAGGCAAACCTGCCCTTTTTAGGTGCAGCCTGCCCTGAAAAGGCGCAGTCAGTTAACCGGTAAAATCCATTTACAGGCCTGGCGATTTTTCAACGCGCAGAAGCGGAAATGAAATGCTATGGTGAAGTCATCGACTCTGAAAATGGCATAAGGAACAGTGAGATGATTATTTTTGTCACCGGCGCGACCGCCGGTTTTGGTGAAAGCATCACCCGCCGCTTTATTGAGAATGGCCACAAAGTCATTGCCAGCGGACGCCGCGCCGAGCGTTTAAAAGCGCTGAAGGAGGAGCTGGGCGAGAATCTTTATACGGTGCAGCTGGATGTGCGTAACCGTGCCGCCATTGAAGAGATGGTCACGCACTTACCGGCAGAGTGGCGCAATATTGACGTACTGGTTAACAACGCCGGTCTGGCGCTGGGGATTGAGCCTGCGCACAAAGCCAATGTTGAAGACTGGGAAAACATGATCGACACCAATACCAAAGGCCTGGTTTACATGACCCGCGCCCTGCTGCCCCACATGGTAGAGCGCGATGTCGGCCACATCATCAACATTGGCTCGATTGCCGGTAGCTGGCCTTATGCCGGCGGCAACGTGTATGGTGCAACCAAAGCGTTTGTCCGTCAGTTCAGCCTTAACCTGCGAACCGATCTGCACGGTACGGCACTGCGCGTCACCGATATCGAGCCCGGCCTTGTCGGCGGCACGGAGTTTTCCAATGTGCGCTTTAAAGGCGATGATGACAAAGCGGGCCAGGTCTATGAAGGCGCAAAGGCTCTAACACCCGAAGATGTCACAGAAGCGGTCTGGTGGGTTGCCACCCTGCCTAAGCATGTCAACATCAACAGTCTTGAAATGATGCCGGTCAGCCAGACGCTGGCAGGCCTGAAAGTCCATAAGCCTTAAGCCTCTGCAGCGCCAGTCCGTCCGGCTGGCGCTATCCGCGCCCCCAGCCCATCACGATGATCAGCATGCCGCTGAAGGCGATCACAGCCCCGCTCCAGTCCCACGCGCTTAGCTTCACGCCATCCACTACCCGCAACCAAAGCAGCGCAGTCAGCACATAGACGCCACCGTAAGCGGCATAGACCCGTCCACTGGCGGCAGGATGCAGGGTCAGCAGCCAGACAAACAGCGCAAGACTCGCCGCTGCAGGCAGTAACAGCCAGGCTGAGCCGCCTTTTTTTAGCCATAACCAGGGCAAAAAACAGCCGATGATCTCCGCCAGCGCGGTAATAAAAAACAGCAAGGCGGTTTTAATCAGCACCCTAACCTCTCCTGAACGTAAACAAATGACTCACCACTGGTGAGCGAAGAAACGGCGATGATATAATAAGAACCTCTGTCATCGGGCTATTTTATTTTTAGCCTGAACCCGGGCAGTGCTCACCATCACCACGCGTGTACGCCGGATTGCTTCGCGCTTTCCCTGTCCGGACTTACAGCAACAATGACGCCTGGTGGGCCAGGCTTAAAGCATACCCGCTGCAACAGACGTCCCGGAAGGCGATGTTTGCGTTAACTAAAGGATATTGTGATGAAAAAAATGATCCCTGCCGTGCTGTTGGTTCTGATCTCCTCTGCGGCATTCACTGCCAGTGCGAACACGAATCGTCTGATCATTGAAGATGGCAGCACCGCGCTGGGCAATGAAGCGGCGCGCCAGGATAAAGAGCAATGGAATGACACGCGCATGCTGCGTAACAAAGTGAACACCCGCGTCGAAAAAGAGTTTGATAAGGCCGATCGCGCCTATGACACCCGCGACAAATGCGAGCAGAGCCTTAATCTCAACGCTTACTGGGAACCCAACACCCTGCGTTGCCTGGACCGCCGTTCAGGTCGCCCGGTTGCGCCGTAATTTTGAGCTATAGTAATGACGGACGACTAACATAAGGAAAACGTGATGAAGCTACAGAGGGTTTTGTTAAGCGCGGCGTTTTTAGCTCTGCCGCTGATGGCACAGGCATCCTGTGAGTCGGTGAAAGCCGATATCAGCCAGAAAATTATTCAGAACGGTGTGCCTGAGTCAGGTTTTAGTCTTGACGTCGTCGCCAACGATCAGGTTGATCAGGCGGGCGGTCAGGTCGTCGGACATTGTGAAAACGACACACAAAAGATTGTTTATAAGCGTACAGGCCGTGACGACGAAGCCAGTGTCCCCGCCAGTGCCGGCAGTTCACAGGACGCGCCTGCTCAGTAGTCAGCGTCAAATCAGGGCGACATCCTGTCGCCCTTCCTGCTAGTCCGCCTGTTCCGGCCGCTGACGTGGCATCATCCAGGCCACACCCACCGCAAACAGCGCAATCACCAGTGCCACCACAAATACCCAGTGCAATGACGTCGCGATGGACGCAACCATCTGTTGCAGCGTTTCCGGCGGCAACTGCTGACGACTGGATTCTGACATAATCTGCTGCACCGGATCCTGTACCTGTGGCAGTCGCCATTGCAGATTAAGGTTCAGCACTGCGCCCATAATCGCAGTCCCCACCGCCGAGCCGATCATCCGGCTGAACATGATTGAAGCGGTACAGATGCCACGAATCTGATAGTCCGCCTGATTCTGCACAGAAACCAGGAACGTGGTGCTTGTCATCCCCATGCCAGTCCCGATCAGAAACGCCGTAAAGCCCGCCTGATAGAGAGAGCTTGCGGGCTGTAAGAACAGTAGCAAGGCGCTGCCCGTCACCAGCAAGAGCGCGCCAAGCTGGGCGGTAAAGCAGTAGGAGGTGTGCAGCATCAGTCTGCCGCTGAGGGTACTGGCCAGCGGCCAGCCAATCGACATCATCGCCAGCACACTGCCCGCCTGCAACGGTGAGCCGCCGCGGATCCCCTGAATCCAGGTGGGTAAAAACGCGCTGATGCCCATCATGGCCGCCCCAATAATCAGATTGCCCGCATTACCCGCCACGATAAGCCGGCTGCGCCAGATGATCAGTGGAAACAGCGGTGCTGCTGAACGTTGCTCATGGCGTTTAAGCTGCCAGCCCGCAAACAGTGAGAAGATCAGGAACGGCACCAGCCAGATGCCCAGCTGTTCTGCCTGCAATAGCGCCACCAGCAGGGCCGTCACGCAGAGCATCAGCCAGCCGCTTCCTGCCAGGTTCAGCGGCTGTGATTTCTCCTCCTTCTGGTGCGACGGTAGCCAGCGCGCCAGCATCAGCATGCTCATCAGGCCAATCGGCAAGTTAATCCAGAAAATCACCGACCAGCTAAAGTGCTGCACCAGCCAGGCCCCGGTCAGTGGCCCGACGATGGCCGCCACACCCCAGACGCTGGAGAGCCAGCCCTGCACGCTGGCCCGTTCGCGCGGTGAATAGATATCCGCCACGATGGTCGAGCTGAGCGGCATAATCGCGCCCGCGCCCAGGCCCTGAAATGCCCGGAACAGGATCAGCCAGGTCATCGTATGGGCAAAGCCACACAGCACCGAGCCCACCAGGAAGATCGCGGTCCCGACAAAAAACATCGTTTTACGCCCCACCATATCCGCCAGCCGCCCATAGAGCGGTACGCTGACCGCCTGGGTCAGCAGATAGATGGAGAAGACCCAGCCAAACTGCGAAAAACCGCCAAGGTCAGCAATGATAGTGGGCATTGCGGTAGCCACAATCGTCACTTCAATGGCCGCCATAAACATCGCCAGCATGCAGGCAATTAAGATCCAGTGGCGATGCCCGGTCTGGAGTTGTGCGCTTTCAGTCATAGGGTTCCTTTTTATCTGCAAGGCTAGCTCAAAAACAGCCAATGCAATTTCCCGCGCGTGCGCATCTTTTGCGTCATCTGTGACGTTGTCACCAAATATCGATGAATTTTTTTTATTGTCGCATTAGCCCAGCGGCTATGCGGCTTTAACACCATTTTAACCTGTTTCTATCTGCCTGATATATGGCTTAAAAGCTGGCTTGTGCAAAAAAGGCCTGCTATAGCATTACCCCATCTTATTCGGTATTCGCTGAAAAAGAGTGGGTAAACAGTCATTTTATCTACATTTTATCGCAGTTTCGGTTTTGGGTGCGGCGGCAGTTTTTGTCGCGCCTGTCGGACTGTTTATGGTTGTTATAACAATTGAGATCGTCATCAGGGAGATTCTCCTATGCAAAATGCTTCACTGGCCCGACGCGCCGGTCTGGCACTGCTTGCAGTGGTCGCGGTGATCGCAGTACTGATCTGGGGCTTAGGCTGGGATCAGCTGGTCGCACGTAAAGTCGATCTGCTCTATCTCGGGCAGCAGCACCTCTTCTTAGTTTTCTGGTCAATGTTGTTCGCTCTGCTGGTCGGTATTCCCAGCGGCATCCTGCTCAGCCGCCCGTTTGCGCGTCGCTGGGCCGAATATGTGATGCAGATTTTCAATGTGGGAAACACACTGCCACCGCTCGCGGTGCTGGCGCTGGCGATGGTAATCATCGGCATTGGCGATCGTCCGGCGCTGATTGCGCTGTTTCTGGCGTCATTGCTGCCCATCGTTCGAAACACCTTCTCTGGCCTGAGCGCGGTTCCTCCGTCGCTGATTGAGGCCGCCAACGGCATCGGCATGACCAAATGGCAACGTCTGCGTCAGGTTGAGCTGCCCAACGCCCTGCCGGTCATTCTCGCAGGCGTGCGCATCGCCACCGCCATCAACGTCGGTACTGCTCCACTGGCCTTCCTGATTGGTGCCAGCAGCTTTGGTGAGCTGATCTTCCCGGGCATCTATCTGAATGACTTCCCGACGCTGATTCTGGGCGCCGTTGCCACCGCACTGGTGGCGCTGGTTCTGGATATGATGCTGGCCGCACTGGGCCGCTTTCTAAGTCCGCATGCTGCGGCCTGACCACAAGGAGCTTTGTAATGCTAACAAAGTGGATTAAGAAAAGCGTTGTCGCGCTGACTGCGACGCTGCTGCTAAGCCAGACGGCGCAGGCTGCCACCCCGCTGGTGATGGCAACTAAAAGTTTTACCGAGCAGCATATCCTGTCCGCGATGACGGTGCTGTGGCTGCAGAAGAAAGGCTTTGAGGTGGTCCCTAAGCGTAATATCGCCACCACCATTGGTCGTAATGCACTGCTGAATAAGCAGATTGATATGGTCTGGGAATATACCGGGACTTCACTGATCATCTTTAACCATATCAATCAGCCCATGTCTTCACAGCAGGCCTATGAGACGGTCAAAAAGCTGGATGCAAAGCTGGGACTGGTCTGGCTGAACCCGGCCCCCATGAACAACACCTATGCCTTTGCCATGACCCGTGAACGGGCCGAAAAAGAAGGTATCAGCACAATGTCGCAGCTGGTTGCAAAGATTGAGCAGGTGCGTAAATCTGACCCGGATCACAACTGGCGTCTCGGTCTGGACCTGGAGTTCTCTGGTCGTTCTGATGGTATGAAGCCGCTGCAGAAGACGTATAACCTGGCACTGGATCGGCCGCAGATCCGCCAGATGGACCCGGGTCTGGTGTACAACGCCATTCGCGATGGATTCGTCGATGCCGGTCTGATCTACACCACCGATGGACGGGTTAAGGGCTTCAACCTGAAAGTGCTGGAGGATGATAAACACTTCTTCCCGAGCTACAACGTGACGCCAGTCGTGCGTCAGGATGTGCTGGCGAGCCATCCGGGGCTGGATACCGCGCTTAATCAGCTTTCTGCTCAGATCACCGATGAGGCGATCACAGAGCTGAACAAGCGGGTCGATATCGATCATGAGTCACCGGAAACCGTGGCGCGTGATTTCCTTCAATCCAAAAACATGCTGTAAGGAGGCACTGTGGATACCCTTCACTACATCATGGATAACTGGAGCACCCTGCTCACCCTGAGCTGGCAGCACAGCTGGCTGGTGCTGGTGGCGGTCGGTCTGGCCATTGTGATTGGCGTGCCGCTGGGCATTCTGATCGTGCGTGTCAGATGGCTGGCAACGCCGATACTCGGTATCGCTACCGTGGTGCTGACCATTCCTACCATTGCGCTGTTTGGTCTGATGATTCCGGTATTTTCGCTGATCGGTCAGGGCATCGGCGCGCTGCCAGCGATCACCGCTGTGTTCCTCTACTCACTGCTGCCGATTGTGCGCAACACTCACACCGCACTGGAAAATCTGCCGGATGGACTGCGTGAAGCGGGCCGCGGCATCGGCATGACCTTCTGGCAGCGTCTGCGCTGGGTTGAAATCCCGATGGCGCTGCCGGTGATTTTTGGCGGCATCCGTACCGCCGTGGTGATGAACGTTGGCGTGATGGCGATTGCTGCGGTGATTGGTGCGGGCGGACTCGGCCAGTTGCTGCTCGATGGGATCAGCGGCAGTGATATTCGTATGTTAATCGCCGGGGCATTGATGATTTGTCTGCTGGCTATTTTTCTTGACTGGCTGCTGCACCGTTTGCAGCAGGCGCTGACTCCAAAGGGGATTCGATAATGATTACGCTGGAAAACCTGACGAAAACCTTTACCCAGAAAAACGGCACCACTAACAAAGCCGTCGATAACGTCAGCCTTCACGTACCCGCTGGTGAGATGTGTGTACTGCTGGGGCCATCGGGCTGCGGTAAGACCACCACGCTGAAAATGATTAACCGTCTGATCCCCGCCACCAGTGGCCGCATCCTGATCAACGGTGAAGATACCAGTACCCAGGACACCACCACTTTGCGTCGCAACATTGGCTATGTCATCCAGCAGATAGGTCTGTTCCCCAACATGACCATTGAGGAGAACATTACTGTAGTGCCTCGCATGCTGGGCTGGGACAAAAAGCAGTGTCGTGAACGTGCCACTGAGCTGATGAGCATGGTCGCACTGGACCCGACCAAATTCCTGCATCGCTATCCACGTGAGATGTCCGGCGGTCAGCAGCAACGTATCGGCGTGATTCGCGCCCTGGCCGCGGATCCACCGGTGCTGCTGATGGATGAGCCGTTTGGTGCCGTTGACCCGATTAACCGCGAAGTGATCCAGAACGAGTTCCTCGACATGCAGCGCCAGTTGAAGAAAACCGTGATGCTGGTGAGCCACGACATCGATGAGGCGCTCAAGCTCGGCGACCGCATCGCCGTCTTTGGTCAGGGTAAAATCGTGCAGTGCGCCAGCCCGGATGAGTTGCTGGCGACTCCGGCCAATGATTTTGTTGGCTCGTTTGTTGGCCAGGACCGCACGCTTAAGCGTCTGTTACTGGTGCAGGCGGGAGACGTGACCGATCAGCAGCCGACCATCACCGTGCGCCGCTCGACGCCACTGGATGAAGCCTTTGGCACCATGGATGAGAACGATATGCGGTCGATTACCGTGGTCGATGAGGATGGCAAGCCGCTGGGCTTCGTGAAACGTCGCGAGGCGCGTAACGTGAGTGGCCGTTGTGAAGAGAAGCTGCACACCTTTAAGGTCACCGGTAAAGCGGAAGAGAACCTTCGCGTGGTGCTGTCAAAACTCTATGAGCACAACACGGTCTGGATGCCAATAGTCGATGAAGAAGGTCGCTACAGCGGGGAGATTTCGCAGGATTACATCGCGGATTACCTCAGCTCGGGTCGAACCCGTCGTCGTCTGAATCCATAATGTGGTTATAGTGATATAAGTCAGAAAAAGGGCCGCTCTGGCCCTTTTTTCGTATTTTCGCAGACTAACCCCAGCCTGGGTAAATCTGACAGCAATACAACATTCAGACCCGAAGGGAACCAGGTCAGAGGAGGAAAGCGTCCCGCGCCGTGGACAAAAATGCCGGGAGTGTTTTTGTCCATGGTCCACGATGCTTTGCTATAGGCGTATGCTCTCATCGCTTTGATTTTCTGAGCCGTCTGTCAGAGCAACTTCAGCGGTTGTGCGTTATTCAGCTTTTAACTTTCAGTCAGTGTTTCCGCCTCAACCTCTTCCACGGCAGATGCCTCGTCTGGCAGAACCAGATTGAGCATAATCGCCAGAATACCGCCGGTCGTTACCGCATGACCAAACAGACTGTTAATCAGCGGCGGGAACTGCTTCAGTACCTCCGGCACCGCTTCCACGCCAAGACCAATCCCGAATGAAATTGCGACAATCAGCATCTCACGGCGGCCCAGCGGCGTCTGGGTCATCACCCGGATACCCGCAGCGACAACGCTACCAAACATCACAATAGTGGCTCCGCCAAGGACTGGCGGCGGGATCTGTTGCAGCAGCGAGCCAACAAAAGGAAAAAGCCCCAGTAGCGCCAGCATAATGCCTAAGAGCATGCCTACGTAACGGCTGGCAACGCCCGTCATCTGGATAACCCCATTATTTTGGGCAAACGTGGTGTTAGGAAAGGCGGAGAAAACCGCCGCCAGCACGCAGCTCAGGCCATCAGCGACAATACCGCCCTGCAGCCGCTGCTGAAAAGGCTTGCCAGCGATCGGCTGCTGTGAAATCAGGCAGTTGGCCGTGAGATCCCCAACGGCTTCAATTACGGCAATGACCGACACGAGTGCAATCGGCAGAAAGATAGTCCAGTCAAAGGCGAAACCAAACCGGAAGAAGGCTGGCAGTACCATCCAGCTGCTCTCCGGCGCGATGTGCAGTTGTAAATGTCCGGTTAAGACTGCCGCCACGCATCCCACCGCGATGCCGGCCACAACTGCCACCAGCCGTGCCCAGCGGTTGCGCGAACGGTTAAGCGCCACAATTACCAGCAGCGTCAGCGCTCCCAGCGCCAGATTCCCCGGCGAACCAAAATCCGTGGCGTTGTGACCGCCGGCCCAGTCGGTGATGCTCACCTTGATCAGGCTGATGCCGATGAGAGTAATCACTGTGCCGGTCACAACCGACGTCAGGACTTTGCGCAGTGAGCCCACACAGCGGCTAATCAGAATCGGAATCAGCGCTGCCACCAGGTTGCAGCCAAACAACATCGCCATAATCTCTTCTGGCGATCCGCCGCGCCCTTTCACCATCAGCCCACCGGAGAGAATCACACCGAGAAACGCGAAACTGGTGCCCTGCAGGCAGATCATGCCCGCGCCGATGCCATAAAAGCGTCTGGCCTGCATAAAAGTGCCTAACCCTGAAACAAACAGCGACATGCTTATCAGATAAGGAATGTAGGCCTGTAACCCCAGAACTGAACCAATAATCAGCGGTGGCGTGATAATCCCCACTACGCTGGCGAGCAGATGTTGCAATGCGGCCAGAAACGCCGGGGCGGGACCAATGCGGGCCTCAAGCCCATATAACAAACCTTTCTCGTGCGAATGCGACATGATGATACTCCGGTTCAGTGTGATAAGCGGAGTTAATGCATTTTTTGCGCCATGACGTCGTGGTTTCGCGTTAACGGAGTCAGGCCATTCAAATATAAACAGAAATTTTTGCAGACAGTCGGAAATGAGCCTGAAACTTTAGGCTCACCCCCGACTCAAATGACTTGTTTTGTTTCATAATCAGGCGATCTTTGCACTCACAGCGTGCAAACTGTCCGGCTCCAGCAGGGAAATATCGATATAAGGTGTGAGATCGCGTTGTTCGGCACGCGGTAAATAAGGCAGTTCGCCCAGCAGCGGTGCGCCGATTTTTTCGCGCAGAATCTCGATAATGTCGCTGTAGTGCGCCAGTCCAGGGTTAATACGATTGCCTACCCAGCCCAGCAGCGGGAGACCATCCTGCACAATCGCTTCTGCCGTCAACAAGGCGTGACTGATACAGCCCGACTGGATGCCGACCACCAGCACTACCGGCAGTTGCTGCTCAACGACCCAGCAGGAGAGCGGACGTCCATCGTTCATCAGGCTGCGCCAGCCGCCTGTGCCCTCAACGACCACGCGACTGGCCTGCTGCATCAGGCGGGTTAAGCCCTGAGTCAGCAGGCCATAGTCGATGATCTGCGTCGGATGGGTGCAGATCTCCTCTTCCTGGAAAACCAGCGGATTGATTGCCTGATAAGGCAAGTCGATGGAGGACGCGCTTTGCAGAACCTGTGCATCTTTGTTACGCAGGCCATCCGGGGTTTTAACCGCACATCGGGCAATAGGCTTATAGCCGACTGCACTGTGTCCGGTCTGTATAAAACTTTGTAACAGGGCGCGTGACACCACCGTTTTGCCCACTGCGGTATCGGTGCCGGTAACAAATAATCTGTTCACTCAACTTCTCCTCTAAAACCGTTGCGATTAATCAGGGATTAACCTTGCTGCGAAACGGCATTTTAAGGAATGAAGGAGGGGAACAGATTGCGTTAGCGCAAGTTCAGGTCTGCTTAACCTTGCAACAACTTAACTAACAGATGTCCGTTATAGAGGGCGTCTTTGATGAGCGCGGCACCGCCCAGTGTTCCCGGCTCGCTAAATTCAGTGGGTGCCAGCTCAATACTCGCGCTGTAAGCGGGCAGTGACTGCTGCACAATCGTATTGCTGACCGCCGGAAACAGCACATCAGCGGCGGCATTTAGCGGAGAACCGATAAGAATATGTTGTGGATTGAAGATGTTGACCATCATCGCCAGGATCCGGCCAACGTGGTGCCCGACGCTGGCAATGGTGTCGCGCGCCAGACGGTCGCCCGATTGCGCGGCCGCGCACAGTGACTGAAGCGTCAACGGCTGGTTGTTGAGCAGGCTGTCCGGCTGGGCTGCCAGACGCTGCGCTGCCAGCGCGAGCAGACTGCCGGTACTGGCTACTGTCTCCAGACAGCCATGATTACCGCAGTAGCACTGCTGACCATAAGGATCTATCTGGGTATGGCCGATTTCGACCAGTGCCCTGCCACTTTTGTGCAGCAGCTGACCGCCACTGATCACGCCAGCGCCGACGGTTTCATCAATCACAATCTGAATAACATCCTGCGCACCGCGTGAGGCGCCAAACAGCGATTCCGCCAGCGTCCAGGCTGAAATGTCGTGCTGCACAAATACCGCTAAGCCGGTTCGCGCTGCCAGCGCATCGCCCAGCGGCATATCGCGTACCGCATAACCTGGCAAACGATGCACCATACCGGAGGCAGCGTTAATCAGTCCTGGCAGGGTGATAGCGATAGCCGTCAGGCGTTCCAGCTTCTTTTGATGACGAATGAAGAAAGCATCGACCTGTTCTATCAGCGCGGAGAGTAATGGCTGAGCAGATTCATCAGGCAGCGGCAGGCTGTCTTCTGCCAGCGCCCGACTGCTGAGATCGCGCAGCGTGAAGGTCATTGCGCCGCGATGCAACCGAATCGCCAGATAGTGCCAGGCATCGGTGTCCAGTATCAGGCCAATCGCCGGACGGCCACGACTGCCGGGGTCCTGATACTCGGTCTCCTGCACCAGATGCGCATCCAGCATTTCACGCACAATTTTGGTGATGCTGGCCGGCGCAAGCTGGGCACGGCGGGAAAGTTCGATACGCGAAATGGGACCGTAGCGGTCAATTAATCGATATACGACACCTGCATTGGTCTGCTTAATCTGGTCAATGTGGCCAGGTTGACTGTCCGGATTCACAACCCTGCTCCCGGTTATTTTCGCGCTTCTAAATAAACATGCGCCATGGTGAGGCAGATCAGGCAACAGCGTCAAATATTTGATTAGAAATGTGATTTGTCGCACAAATTGATGCGGTGATATGCGGGGTTCAGCGCTGCTTCTCCTGTAGCAACGCCATCATGTTCTGCATCTGGGCATTTAATTCACGTCCGGCAGACCAGACCAGCCATAACTCTGAAATGGCATCCTCTTCCGTTAACGGTAGCCAGACCACATCTGACAGCCGCGCCCGACGAAACGAGGCAGGCAAAATAGAGACACCCAGACCGGTTGCCACCAGCCCCAGAATAGTCATCGCCTCACCGACCTCCTGAGTGATATAGGGCTTAATGTGATAGCGATGCAGCAGCGCCAGAATATCGCTGTAAAGCGCGGTGCCGCCCTGGGGATCGAAGAAGACAAAGGGTTCGGCCGCCAGCGCAGTCACCGAAATGTTTTCGGCGCCCGCCAGCGGATGGGCCTTATGCACCACGGCATAGAGCGGCTCACTCAGCAGCAGCTGATGCCGCAAATCGGCCGGCAGCGGCGTATTGCGCATCACACCAAGATCAAGCTGTCCTTCGTGCAACGGGACCAGTTGCTGACGGGTGTTGATCTCCTGCATCTTTATATGCACCTGTGGCCAGCGCTGACGAAACCGGAACAGTGCATCTGAGACCACTGCGGTAAACGGCGCCGAAGAGGTAAAACCAATTCTTAACTCTCCCTCTTCGCCACGATGCAGCCGGGCTGCGCGGTCAGACGCCTGCTCTACCTGTAAAAGAATCGCACGGGCATCACTCAGTAATTGCTCTCCGGCTGCGGTAAGTTGCACGCTGCGGTTGGTGCGATTAAATAGCCTGGCACCCGTTTCCGTTTCAAGCTGCATTATCTGCTGGCTGAGCGGCGGTTGAGAGATATTCAGACGCAGGGCTGCCCGCCCGAAATGTAACTCTTCGGCGACCGCAATAAAGTAGCGCAGGTGACGCAGCTCGATATTCATATTTTAAACGTCTTATTTGAGATTATTAATATATTAGACATCATAATTCCACTTTCCTATGCTGACCACTGGTTTTCTGACTGAAAGGATGATGTGTGAGTCGCTCAATACAGGCCGCCGTGGATGAGAGTGCGGTGTCTGCACCGCCAGAATCTGCGGCAGCTTCAGGATACATTCGCCGCGGAACGCCCGCGTTTATGCGCGTGACGCTGGCACTCTTCTCGGCCGGACTGGCCACCTTTGCCCTGCTCTATTGTGTGCAGCCGATTCTGCCAGTCATGTCACAGCAGTTTGGGGTTTCTCCGGCGACCAGCAGCCTGTCGCTCTCCATCTCTACCGGTCTGATGGCGCTGGGCCTGCTCGTCACCGGCCCACTCTCTGATGCCATCGGGCGTAAGTCGGTGATGGTGACCGCCCTGATGCTCGCTGCTATCTGTTCGCTGATCTCGGCCACGATGACCAGCTGGCACGGCATTCTGATCATGCGTGGCCTGATGGGCCTGTCGCTTAGCGGCGTTGCGGCGGTAGGCATGACCTATCTCAGTGAAGAGATAGATGCACGGGTCGTCGCCTTTTCCATGGGGTTATATATCAGCGGTAATTCCATAGGCGGGATGAGCGGGCGTCTGCTGAGCGGTGTCCTGACCGACCTCTTCTCATGGCGGATCGCCGTGGCGGTAATCGGCTGTTTTTCGCTGGCCTCCGCGCTGATGTTCTGGAAGATCCTGCCCGCATCGCGTCATTTCAGACCCATCACGCTGCGCCCGCGTAATCTGTTAATTAACTTCCGGCTGCACTGGCGCGATCCAGGCCTGCCGTGGTTGTTTGCCGAAGGCTTCCTGCTGATGGGCGCCTTCGTCACCCTGTTCAACTACATTGGCTATCGTTTACTGGACGCGCCCTGGCATCTCAGTCAGGCCGTGGTCGGGTTGTTATCCGTGGTCTACCTGACCGGCTCATGGAGTTCGCCTAAAGCGGGTGCGCTGACCAGCCGCATTGGGCGCGGGCCGGTAATGCTGGGCGCGACAGCCATCATGTTACTGGGCCTGCTGGTAACGGCCTTTAACTCCCTCTGGCTGATCCTGCCTGGGATGATGCTGTTCACTGCCGGTTTTTTTGCTGCTCATGCCGTTGCCAGCGGCTGGATCGGTCCCCGGGCGCGTCGGGCGCGGGGACAGGCTTCCTCGCTTTATCTTTTCAGCTATTACGTGGGTTCCAGCGTGGCGGGTACGCTGGGCGGTCTGTTCTGGCATAACTTCGGCTGGGGCGGTATTACGCTATTTATCAGCGTCCTGCTGATACTGGCGTTAGCGGTTGCCTGGCGTCTGCACAGTAGAAAACTCTGAGAGCCTGCACGTTTGCCAGGCCCCGCCGGGTCTGGCAAACCGCCTCCAGAACGTTTGATTCAGATCCACAACAAACAAAGTGCGCGTTTCCCGCTATAATCATTTTATTGTCATAATTCATCAGTTTTGCCTTTCAGCACGGCAACAAGGAACGCCTGTGGCTCTCTACTATTACGTTAATAAACAATCAGGATATAACGATAATCATGTTGTCCACGCTGCGGGTTGCCCTCATCTTCCCGACATGGATAACAGACTGTTTCTGGGCAGTTTTTACCACGTGAACGCCGCTATTCTTCAGGCGAAAAAATATTATGTGGGTGCAATAGGCTGTGAAAATTGCTGTCCGCTCAATCATTCGACCCATCCGGCAGCTCAGCTCAGTGTGGCCCTGAAGCACACGCCAACGTCGCGTTAAGCGCAGGGCTTTTAACCGTGATGGTGTTCTCTCCGGCGTGCTGCTCCGTCACATTTTGCTTATAGATTATGCTGCTGCACAGGATCTCCTTGCGTTGTCGCGGGTAATAACCTCTGGCTATCGCCCGGTGCCAGGGCGATAAAAAAAATTCAGTATTAAAAGCGCGTTATCAGGTTTCTCTTCCCGGTTTATTGACTACAATAGCGGTTAATTTTGTGACGCAGGTCACTTTCACTGGGTGTGTCTGCCACATCCACATTCGCTATTCTGACTGGCTTGACTCCTCATGCAATCAACAACTGTTTCACGTAAGACTGCCTGGCTACGCGTGGTATTGCTGGCTATTGCTGCGTTTGTCTTCAATACCACCGAATTTGTCCCGGTTGGCCTGCTGTCCGATATTGCCGCTGACTTTTCAATGCCGACGGCTGATGTCGGGATCATGCTGACTATCTATGCCTGGGTCGTCGCGCTGCTCTCACTGCCGCTGATGCTGCTAACCCGTAATATCGAGCGACGCCTGCTGCTGGGCGTGCTATTCCTGATTTTCATCGTCAGCCATATACTTTCAACCGTCGCCTGGGATTTCCGCTCGCTGATGGTGTCACGTGTGGGCATCGCCCTGTCTCACGCGGTGTTCTGGTCGATTACAGCCTCACTGGCGATCCGCGTTGCGCCAGCCGGTAAGAAAACACAGGCACTGAGTATGCTGGCGACCGGTACCGCGCTGGCAATGGTCCTGGGCGTGCCGATTGGGCGTGTGGTCGGTCAGTATCTTGGCTGGCGTACCACCTTCGGCGCGATTGGCCTCTCGGCGCTGGTGCTGATGATTATGCTGGTGCGGATCCTGCCGCGCCTGCCGAGTGAGCATACCGGCTCGCTGAGCAGTGTGCCGATGCTGTTTCGCCGTCCCGCGCTGGTCAGCATGTATCTGCTGGTGACGCTGGTGGTGACCGCGCATTACACCGCTTACAGCTATATCGAGCCGTTTATGCAGAATGTGGCGCACTCCAGCGGCAATTTTACGACCCTGCTGCTGTTGCTGTTTGGTTCAGCGGGTATTGTGGGCAGCGTGCTGTTCAGCACCCTCGGCAATAAATTCCCTTCCGGACTGCTTATTGCCGCCATCGCACTGACAACCCTTTGTATGGGGCTGCTGATTTTTGCTGCCGTCCGACCTGCCGCTATTTCAACACTGTGCGTTGTCTGGGGCATGGCAATGATGATGATTGGACTGGGTATGCAGGTGCGGGTGCTGTCACTGGCACCCGATGCCACGGATGTGGCAATGTCGCTCATGTCAGGGATTTATAATATCGGGATTGGCGCAGGTGCGCTGCTGGGGAATCAGGTCAGTCTGCATCTGAGCATGGCGGAAGTCGGGAACGTCGGCGGGATGATCGGGCTGGTGGCGTTACTCTGGTGTATTTACATCTTCCGTCGTTATCCCCAGTTGCGGAGCAACGGATAAGGCTGTGACTTAAGAATAAAAAAGGCTTCAGATAAGTGGGTTTATCTGAAGCCTGTTTATGAATATTTATCGTGCTTTTACTTATAAAGAATGGCTGTGCCATGCAGGTTGTTGTTGCCAGAGGTCGAAGTGATGCGGAAAGACTTTGCCCCGACATCGCTGGCCTTTTCTGACAGTTGCTGCTCCAGCGAGGTCAGATTAGTACTGCCCGTCGCGCTGATGACACCGATTTTTTGCGCATCAGGCGGTGTACTGCTGACCTGCTGAGCCGCGACACTGGCAAATGAGATGCTGCTTAGCAAAGCCGCTGTCACCATCAAGCTAATACGTTTCATAACAAATCCCCTCTCACTGATTCTGTCGACACCCGATTTACTGATAAATCACTGCCGTGCCGTGCAGTTTGTTCTGGCCGCTGGTTGAGGTGATACGGAACGATTTCGCACCCGCTTCATCCGCTTTAGCACTCAACTGTGATTCAAGGGAGGTCAGGTTAGTGCCGCCCTGTACAGAGATGGTGCCGACTGGCTGCTGATTAGACGGTTCGCTGGTGACGAGGTCAGCGGCATATGCGCCAAAAGTCAGAGTGGTAAGTGCCAGTGCTGCCAGGGTGGTTTTAATGGTTTTCATCATCTTCTCTCTATTCGGTAGTTGAATTTGGTTGGTCTGAATTAGGTTGTCGCTATTTAATTAACGACCGTTAAACAAATGATAGACCCCGCCGGGGCTCGCCGTCAATATTTATTTAATGAGCGTTATTTTAATTGCGAAGTGGCGTGATTATGGGCTTCAGCCCCTTTTCTGACTTAACCATAGGGGCGATAACACTGCGCTGGCGCACAAAATGGCAACCCTGGCCGAGGGCATGCATAGCGGACCTTGCACATTTTTATAATGATCGGTAATTTAATAGGATGTTTTACTGTCAGTGAGGATGTATGAGCCAGGTTCAGGATTGTGATGTAAAGAAATGCCGTGGCCGACCTAAAGTGTTTGATCGTGACGCTGCGCTTGATAAAGCACTCACCCTGTTCTGGACACACGGTTATGAGGGAACGTCCCTGTCCGATCTTGTCGCCGCAACCGGTGCAAAAGCACCGACCCTTTACGCAGAGTTTGTGAATAAAGAAGGGTTGTTCCGTGCGGCGATGGATCGCTATATAGAGAAGTTCAGTGCCTGGCGAGAAGCGGTGTTAGGCGACGATACGTTACCCGTAGATCGCGCAATTGAAGCCTATTTCCGTGCCACCGCCGCCTGCTTTACTGAGCGTGACTCTCCCGGCGGCTGCTTCTTTATCTGCACCTCAACCGCCCTGTCGGCGGCGTCGAAGGAGATTGCCACTATGCTGCAACAGCAGCATCAGTCGCAGGAGCATGTATTAAGCGATTTTCTGCTGGCGCGTCAGCAGCGTAACGAACTGAGCGCGTCAGTCAATGTTCCGGCGCTGTCCCGTTATCTGGGTTGTATGCTGCAGGGCATGTCGGTGCGGGCGCGTGAAGGCGCTGAGCGCGACGATCTTGATAGTATTATTGATACGTTGATGGCGATGTGGCCAACGCTGACCGGCCTGTGTCAGACTAAACGGTAGATCATCAGGGCGGCGATGCCGCCCTTTCCCTCCACTACTCCAGAAAGAACACCGGTTTCAACGGCTGACTGATTGGGCTGTTATCGGCATTCGACGGCATTAAATCTTTCATTGATGCCCACCAGCGCTGGCACACCTCCGTCTTTGCCACCGCGTGCCAGCGCTCCTCAGATTCAATCTCAACGCTGGCGAACAGCAGATGCCGTTCGGCGTCCAGCCAGATAGCATAGTTGTGTGCGCCATGCGCTTTCAGCGTCTCAGCCAGTTCCGGCCAGATCGGGGAGTGGCGGCGCTCATACTCTGCATGAGCGTCGGCATTCACCTGCATCACAAAAGCTTTACGCAGCATTAGCAGGCCCCACATCCAGCGCGGGTTGCCACGGCTTCACCCCGAAGCGCTCACCCAATGCGACCAGCTGTTCTGTGGTAATGCTCTGGCGAATCCCGCCCATAGACAGCACTTTGACGATCACTTCGGACGATTTCTCCGCTGTGTCTATCAGACCAAAAGTCTCATCGAGCGTCGGGCCTGTACCAAAGACGCCGTGGAACGGCCACATTACCAACGTGTGCGACTGCATCTGCCCGGCCGTCGCCGCGCCGATTTCATCGGTGCCGGGCACCATCCATGGCAGCACACCCACGCCATCCGGGAAGACCACCAGACATTCAGTGCTGCCTTCCCATAACAGGCGGGTAAAGCGGGCAGAATCCATCTCCACCACATAGCTCAACGCCATAAAATGAGTGGCGTGACAGTGCATGATCACCCGATCTGCACCCTTGCTGACCGCTTTACGCACCGCGTGAGACTGGAAGTGTGACGCCAGCTCGGAGGTCGGCAACCCGCCATTCGACAGGCCCCAGTGAATGGTGTAGGAGAGCCCTTTGTCATCGACCTGCAGCAGCGCCAGGCAATCCGCCGGATCAAGCTGAACGTTGCGCATGAATTTTCCAGACCCGGTCACCAGAAACCAGTCGTTTGCCAGCGAAGGTGCCGGTTGAGTCAGCTCAATGCAGCGAGGTGTTTTACAGAAGTCGTCGACGAACGGTTTGACCTCCTCCTCCAGCAGACGCAGGCTGACGTTGCCGCCGTTGCGTTCGTCCCAGCCCTTCAGCCACATGTCACTGGTCGCTTTGACCATTCCCTTAACAAACCCGGAAGAAAGAATGTTTTGCATCATGAAATCCTTAACGTTGGCTCAAGATCTGTTGTTCATAGTGACGGACATCGCCTAACCAGCTGGCATCAGCCGGGACATCATGGCGCAGGCACCACGCTTCCCATACTGCCTGCCACGGCAGCGATTTTTGCTCTTCCAGCAGGGTGAGGCGCGCGGTGTAATCACCGCTGTTTTCGGCCTGGCGCAAACGGTCGGTGGGCTCCAGCAAGGCACGCAGCAGCGCTTTTTTCGTGTTGCGTGTGCCGATAACCCAGGCGGCAATGCGGTTGATAGAGGCGTCAAAGAAATCGAGCCCGATGTGGACTTTATTGAACAGCTGGTGACGAACGATCTCATTCGCGATCGCCTGAGTTTCATCATCCAGCAGCACCACATGGTCGCTGTCCCAGCGCACCGGACGGCTGACATGCAGCAGCAGACGCGGCACATAGAGCATCGCGGCAGAAATTTTGTCGGAGATCACTTCGGTGGGATGGAAATGCCCTGCATCCAGGCACAACGCCGTCTGGCGGCTGGCAGCGTAGCCGAGACAAAACTCACTGGAACCTACCGTATAGCTCTCTGCGCCAATGCCAAACAATTTGCTCTCTACCGCATCGATATGGTGCTGCGGGTTAAGTTTTTCTGAGATGACCTCATCCAGTGCGCTCATCAGACGCTGGCGCGGAGCCAGTCGATCCACGGTGATATCTTTCATGCCGTCAGGCACCCAGATATTCATTACTGATGGCGAGCCCAGTTGCTCACCAAAATAGGCGGAAATACGGCGACTCGCTTTGCAGTGATCGATCCAGAACTGACGTACGGTTTTATCACTGTGCGACAGCGTAAAACCGTCTGCGCTCATCGGATGCGAGAAGCAGCTGGGATTAAAATCCAGCCCTAAATTGTGCTCTTTGGCCCAGCCAACCCAATGCGCAAAATGGGCAGGTTCAATCGCATCGCGCGTCACAGGTTTGTCGCTTTCCAGATAGATGGCGTGCAGATTCAGGCGTTTTGCGCCGGGAATCAGGGTCATCGCTTTGTCGATATCTCTGCGTAGTTCATCGGCGTTACGTGCTCGCCCTGGATAGTTACCCGTCGCCTGAATACCGCCGGTCAATGGGCCCTGTGGGTTTTCAAATCCCCGGACGTCATCCCCCTGCCAGCAGTGCATCGAAACCGGGATGCGGTCCAGCTGACGAATAGCCTCTTCAACATCAACCCCAATGTCCGCGTAGCGGTGTTTAGCCAGTTCAAAAGCCTGTTCAATCTGCTTAGTCATAAATGGGTTCCTTAGCGGGTTGAGTCAGCGTCGCGAAGCGTGCCTGACTGGCACTAAAGACGCTGTGAGTTTGAGGTTCGAATTTTTCGAGCGGAAAGTTGTTAATAACGCTGCAGCGAAAATCCGCCACATCCGTCAGCTCGCCCAGCGCAATCAGCTGGCACCCAATATTGCCCAGCGTGGAGGCCTCAACCGGACCGGCCAGCACCGGGATCTGGCAGGCATCGGCGCAAAGCTGGTTCAGAAAACGATTCTGACTGCCACCACCCACTACGTGCAGCTGGCTGAAAGATTTGCCACGTAGTTGTGCAAGTTCGTGAATCACGTCGCGATAGAGCAGTGCCAGGCTGTCAAAAATGCAGCGCGCCAGCGCAGCGGCAAATTGCGGCACCGGCATGCCCTGCTCTGCACAGGCATTCTGAATTTCGCTTACCATGCTGTCGGGATTAATAAAGCGGGCATCGTTGGGATTGATCAGTGAGACACAGGCGGGCTGGCGGGCCGTTTCTTCAATCAGGGCGTTAAGATCGTCAATCTGCAGTTCGGCACAGATGCGCTGCAACAGCCACAAGCCCATAATGTTTTTAAGTACGCGATAACCCTCTGCGCCGCCCTCATTGGTGATATTGGCGCGCAGCGCGGCGTCGCTGGCATAGGGCTGCAGACTTTCAAAGCCCATCAGAGACCAGGTCCCGGAGCTCAGATAGGCGGCGTCATCCTGCATCAGCGGCGTAGCCAGCACTGCGCTGGCCGTGTCGTGCGTGGCGACGGCGATGACCGGAACCGGTATGCCTGCGCGGTTAATCCAGTGGCCAACGGTATTGCCCGGTGCCTGCGGCTGTCCGAACCACTGCACATCAACCCCTGCCCAGGCGAGCAAATCACGATCCCACTCGCCGCTGTGAATATTGAGCATCTGCGTGGTAGTGGCGTTGGTGTATTCCCAGTTAAGGTTGCCGGTCAGGCGAAAATGCAGGTAATCCGGAATCATCAGTGCATGTACTACGCGGGCCTGCCAGTCGGGCTGTTGCAGATGCAGGGCGCGCATCTGATAGAGCGTGTTAAATGGCAGAAACTGAATGCCGGTTCGGGCATAGATAGCACTTCGGCCCAGTTCCTGATGCGCCTGCTCCATCACACCGTGAGTGCGCGCATCGCGGTAGCTGACCGCCTCACCCACCGGCTCGCCCTGTGCGTCCAGCAGCACCATATCAACGCCCCAGGTGTCGATGCCGATACTGTCCGGCACAATGCCTTCTTCATCTAACTGAGCCAGCCCGGCGCGGATCTCCTGCTCCAGTAGCATCAGATCCCAGCAGTCATAACCGGCACGATGTTGACGCATATTGTTAAAGCGCCGGACCTCACGCAGCATGAGCTTGCGCTGCGCTGCCTCCCAGCTGGCGAGCATAACCCGTCCACTGGAGGCGCCGAGATCGATAGCAACAAAACTTCTCCTGGTCATAGCGGCGGTTTCCTGTGATTGCGTCGTCACAGCGTAAAAATCTTAGGGGTTTCACACCTTCCCCGGAGTGCCAGCGGCGGACAGGCCCTGGCAGACTGGCAAAGAACTTCGTGAGAGAGATCACAGAGGCGGCAGTGAGGAGGATGTGACCCCTGCCGCAAAATGATTAACTGCTGAGGATATCTTGAAAAATCAGCGTGATTCCTGCTGAGTCAGGATGAAAATTCAAGGTAAGGTGTTGGCGGGCTGATTAGACTGCGTTACGGTTTTGTTAAGTAGCGAGAGAAGATCATGACCATTTTACACAGTGCGGATTTCTTCCCCGAAGGTGATTACGCCATAGCGATTGAACCCCGACACCCGCAGGCAGCCTTTCCGGAACATCATCATGACTTCCATGAGATTGTGCTGGTTGAACAAGGCGCCGGCATTCATGTGTTCAATGGTCAGCCACAAACGCTTTGCGCGGGGTGCGTCTGCTTTGTTCGGGATCACGATCGTCATCTCTATGAGCAGACAGATAATCTTTGCCTGACCAACGTGCTCTATCGCAGTCCCGGCGCGTTTCGCTTTCTCTCGGGGCTACAGGCCTTACTGCCCCACGATCAGGATGGGCAATATCGCTCTCACTGGCGCATCAATCACAAAGTGATGACGCAGGCGCTGCGTGTGGCGTCGCAAATGCAGCCCGATGAGAGCTGGTCGCTGGAGAAGCAGGCACAACAGGAGCAGCTTTTTTTACAGCTGCTGGTGCTGTTGCGAGAGGCATGCATTGACGGACAGAGTCAGGATCAGGAGGCACGGTTGCATCGCCTGCTTGACTGGCTGGGCGATCACTACAGTGACGAGATTGTCTGGGATGAGCTGGCTGATCGTTTCTCACTCTCGTTGCGTACGCTGCATCGGCAAATGAAGCAGCAGACCGGCAGCACGCCACAGCGCTACCTTAACCGTCTGCGGCTATTACAGGCCCGTCATCTGCTGCGTCACAGTGATATGCGTATTACTGATATTGCCTTCCAGTGTGGATTTGGTGACAGCAACCATTTCTCAACGCTGTTCAGGCGCGAATTTGGCTGCGCACCGCGAACGGAGCGTCAGCAAATGCTGTAATGGAGGCGAACATGGCGTTGATACTCAGTCGGGATGACTATTTTCCCGCCACTACTTTGCCGGTGGCGGTGGCTGAAAGGATGCCACAACCCTCTTTCCCGCCGCATCGACACACGTTCAGCGAAATCGTGATTGTCTGGCGTGGCAACGGCCTGCATATCCTCAACGATCGTCCCTGGCTGATAACCTGCGGCGACGTTTTTTTCATCCGCGACAGTGATTGCCACAGCTACGACAGCGTCAATGATTTGGTGCTGGATAACATTCTTTACTGCCGTGATCGCTTTGGTCTTGCCCTTGACTGGAACCAGTTGCTGCCGCAACAGGGCGCTGATGAACCGGGCGGCTGGCGGCTGACCACGCGAGGGATGGCGCTGGCACGGGGCGTGATCAGCCAGCTGGAACGAGAAAGCCGCAAAAGCGATCCGCTGTCCGTTCAGCTCTCAGAGGCGCTGTTTTTGCAGCTGGCGCTGATTCTGCGTCGCCACGGCTACGCCGCTGATCGTCCATGGGCGTTGCCGGAGGGCGAACAGCTGGATTTGCTGATGTCGGCTTTACAGGGCGCGATTGCCCGCCCCTTCGATCTGGCGGCGTTTTGCCAGCAGAACCAGCTCAGCGAACGGGCGCTGAGGCAGCTTTTCCGTCAGCAGACCGGCATGACCATTGGTCATTACCTGCGCCAGCTTCAGCTCTGTCAGGCAAAATATCTGCTGCGCACCCAGGATTGCCTGATTAGTGAGGTCGCCGCCCGCTGCGGTTTTGATGACAGTAACTATTTCTCTGTCGTCTTCACCCGTGATACCGGTTTAGCGCCCAGCGCCTGGCGCCAGCGATTTATTGCGCCCCGACAGGCTTTGAAAAGTACCGAGTCCGAATAAAACAGGCCTGTGTTGAAGGTCCGTTCAACACCTTTCAGGCAAGCGATTTAGCGCACTGACATTCCCCCAATGGATTATTAGCAGCAATGAATATGCTAAAAAGCGCAGGGAACACGGCCAGAAGAGGAAAGTGTCCTGCAACACGGACAAAAACGCCCGGAGCGTTTTTGAATAACGCGAAGCGTTGGCCCGGCAACGGGCGCACCTCAGGGATGAGGTGCGTCATTACGCGGGCCGGGCAGGCCATGGATGGCGGCTTTTGCGTCTTTCCGATCTGACCGTGCTCCCTGAGCGGGCACGATCTTATCGCCATTCTGCTAACGCTAAGGGCCTTCTGTATAAAGACAGCGTCTCTGTATTCGCATTCAGGCCGCCATGCCCAGACCGACTATATTGGCGGCAATAATAATCACCACACAGCCGATCGATAATACGCTCACCGGGCGAGGTCCCGCAGACTTCCACTCTTTCATCAGCAGCCCAACCAGCCCTCCACACAAGACGTAAAGGCTCATGTGCAGCATCCAGCTGACATAGTCATACTGCGCCGGGATCCTGGCATGTCCCCAGGCGTAGAAGAAGAACTGCAGATACCACATGGTGCCGCCAAGCACGGCAAACGCAGTATTCGCAATCAGCAGCGACGTCCCGACGGAGACGTCTTTACGCACTGACAACTCCGGCCGGGTGGCCAGCCGCCAGAAACAGAAGCCCAGATTGACCAGCGCCCCGCCGCCCATGATGACCACGTAACTGGGTAAGGCCACATAAAGCGGATCGATGCCGAGATTAGCGGCAGCCTGATGCATCGGTTTCGCCGCATCCATCGCAAACGACATGCCTGCCGAGAAAATGCCGCACATCACCGCCAGCACCAGTCCCTTTTTGAGATTGAATTCCTCCGCGTTGATCCCCAGCGCGCGCTCCTTTAACAACCCGGCGCGCGTCACAATCCCCACACCAATCAGCGCCACCAGTACGCCCAGTAGCGTTAACCGGCCACCCGACGAGGCGAACAGCTCACCAAAGCGCCCTTGCAACAGCGGCGTCATCAGCGTACCAACCACCAGGGTGATGCCAATCGCAATACCAATACCCATCGACATCCCGAGATAGCGCATGGTCAGACCATAGTTGATATTGCCTATTCCCCACATCGCGCCAAACAGAAATACCGGCGTGAGTTGCGACAGCGTAAAACTGCTGTAATAGGCCATAACGTCCGGCAGCAAAATGGCACTCACCGTCCAGGGCAGGATTAGCCACGACATCAGGCCGCCAATTGACCACATGGTTTCCCATGACCATCTTTTCACCTGTTTAAACGGCGCATAGAAGCACGCAGCGCTGGCTGCGCCGACAAAATGCCAGAAGATACCCGCAATAATGGCACTGTTCATTGTTATTCCCCGGTTTGGTTGAGGCCTGTCGGAAACCTGTCTGCTTCCGCTCAGCAGGCAGTCTACGTTTTGCAGGAATTCTTCAGCCTTTGGATAAATGCCGGAAACCGCAGCAGCGTGGCAATTTCTGACCGTTATTCCTGTCAGGGATCACAATTTCACAGTTGTTATAAAACTGGACAAGCGCAAAGGTAACTTACTTATTATTCACTGTTTTTTACTGTTCTGCTGTGTAGCGCAGCACAATTCTGTTATGGCTGCCATAGAGGCTGATGGAGTGTCAAATCTGCAAAGAAGCCTTTTATAAAGGCAGCCAGGATTGTATAAACTGGGGAAAATTGATCGGATCAGGGATTGGGATGACATCAAAATGGTTAACACTGTTTCTTTCACAGTCAGTCAGCCGGGTGATGCTGGATGACATCAGGGCAATATTACCCGCAGATGCGATAAAGGTGTTTGTGAATGGCCTGGATGAAACGCACTATGCCACCATCGAGTGTCTGCAGGCAGAACAGCATTGCGCTCTCATCGCCTCAGCGATTGTAGTCTGGCGCCAGCTCGGCCATGTGCATCATATTGTCTATAAAAAAGGGGAAGTGTTGCGCGAAGAGAGTGATGCAACGCAGTTTCAGCTCTTTACCCTGCTGAAAACCCATCGCGCCGTTCTCCAGATCTCATGATAAGATCGTGGCCCCTGAAAACGCTGTTTGCAGCAGGTTGAATATGAGAATTGGAATTTTGTTTCCGATCGCCATTATTGTGGCGGGTGTAGGGTTTCTGGCATGGTTTATTGGCAGCGGCCTGGCGATGCCAGGCTCCTGAGGGTTAGCGCAGCTGACTATCTTTACTGCCCCGACGATTATACAGGCTGGTGCTCTGCTGCTGTTTATCGATTTTTTCCTGACACGCCACGCAATAGTGCACGCCTTTAAGTGCCTGACGACGTGCTTCAGGAATCGGCTCGCCGCAGAGCTCGCATTCTGTGGCGCTTTCGCCCTGCCCGATTGACTGCCTTACCCGCTCAATACCGTCGTTCACGGTGCTATCAATCTGTTCCTGTACTGCGCCTTCTGCAGCCCATCCGCTTGCCATTATTTAACCCCTTTTCACGACTTCACTTCTTTAAATCTACAACAGATTGACGTTTTTGCCTCAGAACTCACCGATATCTGTGATTGGCTGCCAGCCGATTCCGGCACCTGGCACTCAGCTAAAGGTCACGTTTAACGATCTGTTTCACTCTGCGATTACATCACTGCAACGTATCGATAGCGGAGAGCAAAGCGAATGACTACACATCATCAACATTACATTAATGGCGAGTTCGTCGCCCATCAGGGTGACGCATGGATTGAGGTGATCAACCCGGCCACTGAGGCGCTGCTGTCACGTATTCCCGAAGGCACTCGTCAGGATGCCAGCCGTGCCATCAACGCCGCAGAAGCGGCTCAGCCAGCGTGGGAGGCTCTGCCTGCAGTGGAGCGTGGCACCTGGCTGCACAAAATCGCCAGCGCCATCCGCGACCGGGAGCCTGAACTGACGGCAACGATTGTGGCTGAGGGTGGAAAAACCCAGGGACTGGCGAAGACCGAAGTGCTGTTCACCGCCGACTACCTTGATTACATGGCGGAGTGGGCGCGACGTTACGAAGGTGAGATCATCAACAGCGACCGACCCAATGAAAACATCTTTTTGTTCAAAAAAGCGATTGGCGTTACCACCGGGATTTTACCGTGGAATTTCCCCTTTTTCCTGATTGCCCGCAAAGCGGCGCCTGCCCTGATTACTGGCAACACCATCGTGATTAAACCCAGTGAGCTGACGCCAGACAATGCGGCCATTTTTGCCGACATCATTCACACGCTGGGTCTGCCAGCGGGCGTGATTAACATTGTCTACGGTCTGGGTCCGGAAGTGGGACAGGAGCTGGCGGCAAACCCCAAAGTCGGGCTGGTGAGCCTGACCGGTAGTGTCGGTGCAGGTATCGCTACCATGGAAGCCGCCGCTAAAAATGTCACCAAAGTATCGCTGGAACTGGGCGGCAAAGCCCCGGCTATCGTGATGGATGACGCCGATCTCGATCTGGCGGTTCAGGCAATTGTCAGTTCGCGGATGATCAACAGCGGTCAGGTCTGTAACTGCGCAGAGCGTGTCTATGTGCAGGAAGGCATCTACGAGCGCTTTATCAGCGCGCTGACCACGGCGTTTCAAAAGGTTACGTTTGGTGATCCCGCCGAACGCAGTGATATCGACATGGGGCCACTGATTACGGGCGCGGCAAGGGATCGGGTTGAGCAGAAAGTAGCAGACGCCGTCACCGCCGGCGCCAGAGTGGTGCTGGGCGGCAAGCGCGCCGGCGATAAGGGCTTCTTCTTTGAACCGACGCTGCTTACCGATGTGCGCCAGGAGATGGCCATTATGCAGGAGGAGATTTTTGGCCCGGTGCTGCCGGTGATGAGGTTCAGAACGCTGGATGAGGCGATCGCCCTGGCTAACGACTGCGAATATGGGCTGACTTCCTCGATTTATACCCGGAATATCAATACCACGATGATCGCGTTGCGAAAGCTGAAGTTCGGCGAGACCTATGTTAATCGTGAGAACTTTGAGGCGATGCAGGGCTTTCATGCCGGATGGCGCAGGTCGGGTATCGGCGGTGCTGATGGGAAACATGGCCTGGAGGAGTATCTGCAGACCCATGTTGCTTACCTGCAATTCAGTTAAACGCAGGCTCGATCTTACCGCCTCCCATTCCTGACGTTGTCAGTCACAAATTGGGCCAGCTAACCGGCCCATTTTGCTATGCCACCCGCTTACTGCAGCGCTGCAGCGCGATGCCACTTAGCACTGCCACCGCCATCAGGTAGTAGCCTGGTGCCAGACTGCTGCCGGTAGCGGCAATCAGCATGCTGCAAATCAGCGGCGCAAACCCGCCAAATACTGTCACCGCCACGTTGTAACTGATCGCCATACCGCTGGCGCGGGTGGTCGCAGGAAAGAGATCGGCCATCACCGACGGCACCGTCGAGAAATAGACCGACTTCAGCAGCGCCATCCAGGCCACCAGCAGGATTAACGTAGTGGGCGTGGTGTGATCGACCATCCATTTAAACGCAGGATAGATGGTAGCCATCAACAGCAGCAGCGATCCCCACATCAGCGGCAACCGGCCAATCCGCTCTGCCCACAATCCCATGATGGGCGTCACGACCGTCAGGATAATGCCCGCAATCAGTGTGGCGGTGAAGGCGACCGATCCCGGCAGATGCAGCGTTTTGGTGGCGTAAGTCGGTATGTAGTTGAGCATGTAGTTTACTGCAGTCGAAATAACCATCACGCCTATCGCCAGGGTGATCAGCGCTTTCTGCCGCCCGAACAGCGTCTTCAGCGGCGCGGATTCTTTCTCCTGCAAGGCAAAGCTGGCAGGTTCCTGCACATGACGGCGAATGTAGATACCCAGCGGGCCAATCAGCAGGCCGAAGGCAAACGGAATGCGCCAGCCCCACGCCTGAATATCACTTTCGCTGAGCCAGTGCGTCAGCCCCAGCCCGAATGCGGATGCCATCAGCGTGCTGGCCCCCTGAGTGGCGAACTGCCAGCTGGCAATAAAGGCTTTACGTTCGGGAAAGTGCTCCACCAGAAAGGCAGTGGAACTGCCAAACTCGCCCCCGGCAGAGAAACCCTGAATCAGACGCGCCAGAATGATCAATAGCGGTGCGGCCAGACCGATAGTGGCGTAGCCCGGCATAAACGTAATGATCGCCCCGCCCAGCATCATCAGGTTAATCGACAACAGCAGCGCCTTTTTGCGCCCATGACGGTCGGCATAGTTGCCCAGCACAATGGCGCCCAGCGGACGGATCAGAAAAGAGATACCGAAACTGCCAAAAGTCAGCAACAGCGACACTGACGGATCGCTGACCGGAAAGAAAACGTGCGCGATGTAGCTGGCAAAAAAGCCATAGACCGCGATGTCGAACCACTCCAGCGCGTTACCGATGCAGGTGGCGAACAGTGTTTTGTGCAGGCTCGGTTTCACCTGCGAGGTCGTCTGCGCGATGCTGCTCATTGTTCACCTCTCCGCCACTGATGGTGGCGCGTCATCAACTGTTCGCCTTCTTCGCCCAGTTGCCAGAAAAGCCGTGTCATAATCGCCAGGCCTTCACGTGCAATGGAATTGAGCATGTGTTCGTTAACGCCATGCTGGCCGCAGGCGGGATAGGAGTGCGGCACCCACAACGTTGGCAGACCCAGGATATCTGCGAAGACTTCATTGGGCAGTGAACCGCCAAGATTGGGTAACAGCGCCGGTTTTTTACCGCTGCTACGCGCCAGCGTGTCCAGTGCCCAGGCCACCAGCGGATCCTGCGGATCGAGCCGCGTCGCCGGTGAGCCGCGCAGAAACTCCACGCTGACGTTATCGAAGCCGTGCTGACGCAGGTGACTTTCGACATGCTGCACCAGGTTTTCCCAGTCAGTGCCGACCACAAATCGCAGCTGACACACCGCCGTGGCGCTGCCCGGAATCGCGTTCATGGGGCGCGCCGGATTGCCGGTTTCAAATGCCAGCACTTCCAGCGTGTTCCAGCCATAAAGGCGCTCTGCAGGCGTCAGACCTGGCTCACCCCAGCCCTCCGCCAGCGCCGGATCGCCCGGCATACCGCCGACGTCAATATCACTAAGGATTGCACGCACGGCCCCGGTCAACGAGTCAGGTTTAAGCGCAGCGACCTGCAATACGCCCTTCGCATTCACCAGGCAGGCGATCGCATTGGCCAGTTGCGTACCGGGATTACTGAGCAGTCCGCCCCAGTTGCCGGAGTGATAGGCGTTGTCACGCGCCCGAATGGTCAGCCGAAAGTTCGCGGCACCACGCGAACCCAAAAACAGCGTTGGTCGCACTGCGTTGAGCCGTGGGCCATCAGAGGCGATAAAGAGATCGGCTTTTAACAGCACCTGCTGCTGCTGGCAGATCGCCGCCAGTCCCGGCGAACTGATCTCTTCGCCCATTTCAAACAGGATTTTGCAGTTAAAGCCCAGCTTTCCACCGCGCGTCTGCCACACCTGTTCCAGCGCCGCGAGGTTGATGCAGTGCTGCCCTTTGTTGTCCGCGCTGCCACGTCCATACAGGCGATCATCTTCAGCTGCGAGTTGCCACGGCGATAAGCCTTCGCGCCAGTTTTCATCGTCGCCGAATACCACATCACCATGGCCATAGCAAAGCAGCGTCGGTTTTAGCGGATCTTCAATGCGGGTGGCAATCAGAAACGGCGGGCTGCCTGGCTGGGGATTTTCAAATGGATGTAACGTAAATCCCATCTTCGTCAGTTGCGGGCCAATTTCCTGCTGCAGATAGTGGTCCAGCTCCGCGCCTCTGCTGGCCTGCTGGCTTTCGGTCACACAGGCGACACGCCGTGCCAGCAGTTGCTGAAACTCACCACTGTCGAAATAGTCCATCGCCTGATCAACGGCCTGTTGCTCTGTCATGTTTGCCCTGCCTGTTTTTTTATCGTGCTTTATCTTTGACAAACTTCTCTCTTTGCCACAATTATCAATTTATCGAGTGAGCGTTGCTTTTAAAGCAAATCCTCACTGCCCTTTTATGATGCGTTTTGACGGAGTGGAGATGATAAGCAGCGAGATCCGCTATTTCCTGGCGGTTGTTGAGAGCGGCTCGTTGAGCGCCGCCAGCGAACAACTTTTTGTCGCGGTGTCGGCGATCAGTCGTCAGATTCAGCGGCTGGAGACACAAGTTGGAGTGCCGCTGTTTGAGCGTCATGCGCGCGGCATGGTGCTGAATGAGGCGGGTGAGATTTTTGCGCATCACGTGCGTAAGAGTCAGCTCGATATGGCGTATGCGCTGGCGGAGATTAAGGGATTGAAAGCGATACGCCGCAGTTTGATCCGCATCGCCTGCACGGATGGTATGGCGTTTAGTCTGCTGCCTGGCCTGCTGGCGGCGTTTCGCCTGACAAACCCGGGCGCGCTGTTTGCGATTAACGTGACGCACTCGCAGGGCGTGGCCGCGTGCGTCCGGGCGGGAGAATGCGATGTGGCGCTGCAGTTTAGTCTGCAGCCGGAGCGCAGCGTTGAGGTGCTGGGTTCCTGGCCCGCACCGGTGTTGCTGGCGATGCATGCTTCACATCCGCTGGCGTCACGCGAGGTGACGCTGGGCGATCTGCCTCGCTGGCCGCTGGCACTGCCAGGCCATCACACCACGGTGCGGCAGCTATTTGATCTCTCCTGTCAGATGAACGACTGCGTGGTGGAGCCCGTGCTGACCTGCGACTATTTCGCTACGCTTTATCACTTTTTGCTGCATACGCCGCAGGCAGTAACCATCTGTAGTGCCTTTACCCTGTTGTTCGAGCGCGATACGCAAAATCTGGTGTTGCGGTCGATGGGGGTGGATCAGTTGAGTCAGCGCACGTTGCAACTTCAGACGGTGTCGGGACGTCAGCGCAATGCGGCTTTGACGCTATTTCTGGCGTTTTTGCAGCAGCGGCTGACGGAGATTGATCACCAGGTGAGGATGGGATAAGAGGCCCACTGATGTGTGGGCCATTGACGTTAACTGCCAGGAGTTACTGCTTAATATCCACCTGATAGAAGATATGCTTGCCAAATGGATCGACCTGATAGCCGCTGACCGATTTGCGCACCGGCTCGAAGATGGTGGAGTGCGCAATCATCACGGCAGGCATCTGGTCATGCATTATCTGCTGCGCCTGCAGATAGAGCGCGGTGCGTTTGCCCTGATCCGGCTCGGCGCGGGCTTGGGTGATTAACTTCTCGAACGGCTGGTAGCACCATTTTGAGGAGTTAGAACCGCCCTGTGCAGAGGTACAACTGTACAGCGGGCCGAAGAAGTTATCCGGATCGCCGGTCGCCGTCGTCCAGCCCATCAGCGCCGCCTGATGCTCGCCACTGCGGACGCGCTTCAGGTATTCGCCCCACTCGTAGCTGACAATGTTGGCTTTGATGCCGACTTTGGCCCAGTCAGACTGAATCATCTCCGCCATGCGGCGCGCATTCGGGTTGTAAGGCCGCTGAACCGGCATCGCCCAGAGCGCAATTTCGGTACCCGGTTTGACGCCAGCCTGTTGCAGCAACGCTTTGGCCTTCTCCGGATCGTAGTCGTAATCCTTCAGATCTTTGTCTGCGCTCCAGACGCCCGGCGGCAGGATATTCTTCGCGACCGTGCCGGTGCCTTTGAATATCGCCTCGATGATCGCCGGTTTGTTGATCGCCATCGCCAGCGCCTGGCGCACTTTGACGTTGTCGGTTGGCGCTTTAGTGGTATTAAACGCCAGGAAGCCGGTGTTCAGACCCGCCTTCTGTTCCAGAGTGATGTCCGGATTGGCGCGCATTTTGTCCAGATCGGCGGGGTTCGGGAATGGCATTACCTGACATTCGTTCTTCTCCAGCTTGGCATAACGCACGGAGGCGTCAGGCGTAATGCTGAATACCAGCCGATCGAGCTTCGCCTTGCCCTGCCAGTAGTCCGGAAACGCTTTATAGAGGATGCGGGAATCTTTCTGATACTGCACCAGTTCAAAGGGGCCGGTGCCAATCGGGTTCATATCGACCTTCTCCGGCGTCCCTGCTTTCAGCATCACGTCTGCATATTCCGCCGAGTGGATTGAGGCGAAATACCAGGCGAGATCGGCAAGGAATGGCGCTTCCGGATGAGCAAGTGTGAAGCGCACGGTGTGGTCATCAACCCGGTCAATACGTTTAATCAGCGTGGAGAGTTCCAGGCTTTCGAAGTTGGAATAGGTGCCGCCAGAAACATTGTGGTAGGGATTTTTCGGGTCCATCTGACGCATAAACGAGAAGATCACATCATCGGCGTTGAAGTCGCGGCTGGGTTTGAACTGTTTATTGCTCTGGAACTTCACATTTTTGCGAAGATGGAAGGTGTATACGGTGCCATCCGGGCTGATCTCCCAACTTTCCGCCAGGCTCGGGACCAGATTGGTGGTGCCGGGCGTGAAATCCACCAGTCGGTTAAAGACCGGTACGGCACTGGCGTCAACACTGGTTCCGGAGGTATAGAGCTGAGGGTTAAAATTCTCTGGCGATCCCTCAGAACAGTAGACCAGCGTTTTGGCGTTTACGCTGCCAGCCAGCGCTATCCCAGCAGTAACAAGCGCTAAGGTGGCTATCTTGATTTTCATTATCATCCTCGCTTTGTATTGACTTCCGGTGATCACAATATCTAAATGAATCATTCAGATGCTTCATTGATAGCACGATTCGGCACCATAGCGAACCCCGCCAGTGGCTGACTAATAAGGAATAGTGATGACAGACAAACTTGAGTCGCAACTCACCGAACGTTTTTTCCGTTACCTCGCCGTCAGCAGTCAGAGCGATGCTAAATCAACCTCCTTGCCCAGCACCCCGAGTCAGCACGCCATGGCAAAACTGCTGGCGGATGAGCTGCGCGATTTGGGTCTGGATGAGGTGGTGATTGATGAACATGCCACAGTGACGGCAGTAAAACGCGGTAACCGTCCTGATGCACCGCGCATCGGGTTTATTACACACATCGATACCGTTGATGTCGGTTTGTCGCCTGATATTCATCCGCAGATCCTCACCTGGCAGGGCGAAGATCTCTGTCTGAATGCAGAGCAGGATATCTGGCTGCGCCGCGATGAACATCCTGAGATCGCGCCCTATGTGGGTCAGCAGGTGATTTTCAGCGACGGAACCAGCGTGCTGGGCGCTGACAACAAAGCGGCGGTTGCTGTAGTGATGACGCTGATGGCCAATCTTAAAGGCGACCACGGCGATATCGTGGTGGCCTTTGTGCCGGACGAAGAGATTGGCCTGCGCGGGGCGAAAGCACTCGATCTGGAATCGCGGTTTAATGTCGATTTTGCCTGGACCATCGACTGCTGCGAACTGGGTGAAGTGGTATATGAAAACTTCAATGGTGCTGCTGCAGAGATTGTGTTTACCGGTGTGCCCGCACACCCGATGTCGGGCAAAGGCGTGCTGGTCAATCCGCTGCTGATGGCGCATGACTATATCAGCCTGTTTGATCGCCAGCAGACGCCGGAGCACACCGAAGGTCGCGAAGGCTATGTCTGGTTTAATGAGATTCAGGCCAACGCCAGCAAAGCCACGCTAAAGGCCTCCATTCGTGATTTTGACCTCTCCAGCTTCGCCGCACGCAAGCAGCAGTTGCAGCAGGCAGCGGAAAAACTCGCAGCGCGTTATCCCACCGGCGACGTGAGCATCACGATCAGCGATATTTACAGCAATATCAGCAATGCACTGGGTGAGGATCGACGGGCGATTGATTTGATCTTCAGTGCGTTTGCCGCACTGGAAATTGAGCCAAAAGTCATTCCGATGCGTGGCGGCACGGATGGGGCTGCGCTGTCAGCCAAAGGGTTGCTGACGCCGAACTTCTTTACCGGCGCGCACAACTTCCACTCACGCTTCGAGTTTCTGCCGATTACCTCCTTTGTGAAATCCTATCAGGTGGCGGAAAAACTCTGTTATCTGGCGGCGGGTTAACAGTTTTATTAATGCTTTTATGCACAGGGCTGAAGTGGGAAATTCAGCCCTGATTTTTGATACAGCAAGAGAAACCTAATCAGCGAATTCTCCACATTAAACACGCGTTTTATTAAGGCCAGAATCTGCGTTATTCCGTCACTATTACTATTATAACTTAACGTCCCAAAAGCACCCTCCTTTTATCCGGTTTATTTTGATCGCGCGCATTGATGAGCACTTAAGCGGATTTACATACATCTTAATGCTCTTTATCTTCAATGAACGTTTAAATGCGGGGATAATTTAAGGGATTCAGTTATGCAACACACTGATGAAATAATCAATTATTTACAGGCGAACGAAATTTTAGCAAAAAAGTTAGATCGGGCATTTAATGGGGTTGGTAGTCGGGTGTTTCATCAGATTGAACACATAGGTTCAGGCGTGCAACGTGCGCTTTATTACACTTCCTGCTTCACAGAAAAATATCTGGAGGTTTGTCAGAAGCAAAAAGATGAGGACGTAAGATTTGCAAAGGGAGCGATTCAACTTATAAGGCATGGCAATGTTATAAGTGACATGCTCAAGATATATTTCAATGAAATATTCAGATATAAAACAAATAATCAACTGGAGCAAATCAAGAAGTCTCTCATGGCGGTAAATGTACATATTGCCGCCAGTCATCTAACCCAACACGGTTTTGTTTTAGCTGTAACAGCGGCCGTGGCTGTTGGATTAAATGCGGGCTTTAATATCAGTGCGCTTGCTGGCCAAAAGGCGGGGGGTGCAACAGTCGTTGCAGGCATATACGGCGTGGTTCAGAAAGCAGCAGACAGCGCGAATCGGCTGAATTATGCACTGCCTGCTTATTATGCCGCTTTGTATGAAAGTGAACCTGAAATGATGTACTTCCTGACTGACCCTCTATTAGAGAAGTCTGGAGCACTCAGAATCTCATTTCCCTCTGATGATGACATTGCAAAAATAATTACTACTATGATCAGGTAGATGAATGATGAAAGATTTCATAATCAGGTTTCTAAGGCGACTATTTACATCGTGGCTTTCGCTTTTCGGCCCAGCTCTTTTTGTAAGTGCCTTTTCTTTGTTATTTATTCATTTTTTCCCAGGCGGCCCTTTATGGCCCATCGCTGTATTTGCTCTGCTTGTAATAATATTCTTCCCCATAACGGTAAAATGGTAACAGCCCTTTAATATACAGTATGATTTTCACAAGCAAATAAAATTATGTCTGTACCCGCTCATCTATGGCTTGACGATGAAAACGGTTCACCCATCGTGGGGAGCTGCCAGATGCCACTCCGACTCGGTTCAATAGAGTTAAAATCGTTCGCGCACCACATCACCATTCCTGTTGATCCCGCCTGGGGAAAACTAACCTGTACGCGTGTTCACAGCCCGATTACTATCGTCAAAGAGTTCGACCAGACAACGCCCGTTCTGTATCGCGCAATCTGTGAAGGACGAATACTTAAAAATGGCACAATAAAAATGTACAGAATTGTGGAGTCAGGCAGTGAGGTTGAATATTTCAATATTCTGCTGGAAGGGATAAAGCTCACTACCGTTTCTCCTTATCTTGCTCCTAACGGATTAAGCAGCACGCACCTTGAAACACTGGAATTAAGGTATCAGGCTATCACCTGGAAATATACGGACGGAAACATTATCTATCGGGATGAATGGAATAACTTTGCAAAGGCATAAATCTAAGAACAGTTTGGTAAAAATGAAGGCTGACATAATCAATCGGGGAGAATCGGGCGCAGAGTGCGCCCGATTCTGTTTATGGCTTCGCGCTCACATCAATGCCCGGGAAGTATTTTTCAGCCAGCTTTTTGATGGTGCCATCGCCCTGCACTTTGGCGATCGCCGCATCAAGAGACTGCTTCAGCTGGGCGTCATCTTTGCGCAGGCCGTAGCCGATGCCCGAGCCAAGAATCGCGTCATCTTCGACCGGCTTGCCGACAAAGCCAAAGCCTTTACCCTGGGGCTTATCAAGGAAACCGGACTGACCGGCAGCAGACATCACCAGCGTGCCATCAAGGCGGCCCGCGACCATATCGTTGTAAACCTGGTTCTGATCCTGATACGACGTGACCGTTACGCCCTGCGTTTCCCAGTGCTTCTTCGCATAGGTTTCCTGAATAGAGCCCTGCAACACGCCGATGTTTTTACCTTTGAGACTGTCGGCGGTCGGTGCCAGATTTTCACCGTTTTTCGCCACAAGCATGGTCGGAATACGGTAGATCGGCTGCGTAAACGCGATGCTTTTGGCGCGCGCTTCGGTGATATTCATCGCCGAGTTGATGGCATCAAATTTTTTCGCCTGCAGCGCCGGGATCAGCGCATCAAAGCTGATCTCGACCCAGTGGCAGCTGAAATTGCCGGCCTTACAGATAGCGTTGCCCAGCTCAATATCAAAGCCTTCCAGCTCCCCTTTGGCATTGCGGCTCTCAAATGGCGGATATTGTGACTCTACGCCGTAACGTAAATCCTGTGCCAGTGCCTGTACCGATGTCATCATGCCCAGAGCAAGAAAAAGCGCGTTCAGTTTCTTCATTATTTACCCCGAAAATTCCTGGTTACCTGTTCCCGGTGCTGCCTCACGCAGTGGCGTGATTCAGTGAGAAAAAGCAGATAGCGCCGCTGCGCCAGCCTCTAGTGTCGCCTCGTCTTTCGCAAATGAGAGACGAATCAGTTTGTTGTCTGTGCCATCCATATAAAACGCCGACAGCGGTATGGTGGCCACACCGTGATCGACGATGAGACGTTTTACCATTTCACTGTCCGGCTCGTCACTGAAATGTCCATAGCTGGCGAGCATAAAGAACGAACCGGCACTCGGCAGCAGCTGGAACGGCGAATTTTGCATCAGGGTGATCAGGCGATCGCGCTTATGCTCATAGAAGGCGCTGAGCGACAGGTAGTGCTCCGGCCGCTGCAGGTAGTGTGCGAAACCCACCTGCATCGGCGTGTCGGCGGCGTACATCATAAACTGATGCACTTTCACCAGCTCGGTCATCAGCGCTGCCGGCGCCAGGCAGTAGCCCACCCGCCAGCCCGTGACGTGGAAGGTTTTACCAAACGAGGAGACGATGACGCTGCGCGCCGCCAGTTCCGGGTGCGTTGCCATGCCACAGTGAGAGTGACCATCAAACACAATATGCTCATAGACTTCATCGGAGAGCACCACGATATCGGTATTGCGAATCAATGCCGCCAGCTGATTAAGGTCATCAGGTGTCAGTACCTTCGCGCTGGGGTTATGCGGTGTATTAATGATGATCATGCGGGTGCGCGGTGTGATCGCCCCCCGCAGCGCATCCCAGTCGATGGCAAATGACGGCACCTGCAACTTCAGGCCTATTGGCGTACCGCCCTGCAACCGCACCACCGGAGCATAGCTGTCAAATGCCGGTTCAAAGAAGATCACTTCATCGCCCTGATGCACCAGCGCGGTAATCGCCATATAAAGCCCCTGGCTGGCGCTGCCGGTGATCAGCACTTCACGGGCAGGATCATATTTCTGGCCATAGAGCGCCTCCACTTTACTGGCGAGCGCCTCGCGTAAGGCCGGCAGACCCATCATGGCGGCATACTGATTATGACCGTCCAGCATCGCGCGACTGACAGAGTCGACCAGCGCCGGATCGCAGGGGAAATTGGGCGCACCCTGCGACAGGTTGATCGCCTGATGCTGCGCCGAGAGCTGGCCAATCACGCTGAAAATAGTGGTGCCGACGTCCGGCAATTTTGAGTGAATAGCGACAGGCGTTTTCAGGGACATAGTCTCTCCGTCAGGGGCATAACCGATCAGATGCGGTAAAACGCTATTCAACGGGCTGCCACTTGAGTCGGCAAGCGAAATGTCGTCATAATAGCCATGACAAAAATGCATAGCTGAGGTTCACTGTGTCACGCTTATCGCTGCCGCTTAATGCCATTCACGCCTTTCTGGTGACCGCCCGTCATCTCAATCTGACCCATGCAGCCAGTGAGCTGTGTCTGACTCAGGGTGCCGTCAGTCGCAAGATCGCCGCACTGGAGCAGTGGCTGGGTGTCACATTGTTTGATCGCCACGCGCGCGGCCTGCGACTCACGCCACAGGGCGCCGCGCTGCTACCCGAATTACAGCAGGGTTTTGAACTGATGGTTAAGGCCAGCGAAAAGGTCCGCCGCAGTCAGGTCAGCATTCGCCTGAAAGCGCCGACCTGTGCGATGCGCTGGCTGGTCCCCAGGCTGATGGCGCTGGAACAACAGCGCCCTGAACTGCATGTGGCCCTGACGACAACGCTGGATCATGCTACGCAGCTTGAAAATTTTGATGCAGCAATTGTCTATGGCAAGCCGCATCCCGAAGGAATCTGCCTGTTCCGTGAGTCACTGACACCGGTAATGGCAGCGAATCAGCCCTACCCGGACTCTCCGGCGGCGCTGACTGCAATGACCTTTTTGCATCCCACCGCAGACACCCGTGACTGGCAGTGCTGGCTGAAAGCGCAGCAGGTCACACTCAGCATGAAGCGAAACCAGCATTTTGCCACGATGGATTTAGCGATCAGTGCAGCGATTCAGGGATTTGGCGTGGCGATTGCCGACAGCAATCTGGTGGAGAGTGATATAGCCAGCGGCAGGCTGATTAAGCCGTTCACTGGCGAGGTTAAAACGGGCGCCGTTTACAGTTTACTGCAACGGCCTGCTCAGGATGCGCCACCGTTCCTGGCGGAACTGGTGGCGTGGCTTAGCCGGGATCAGAAGGTGACCCAGTCGCCATTGTCAGCAGGTTTGGCCTGAGGCGCACTTAACACCGGGGCTTTTGGCGCCGCCGGTTTGTTGCCAGTGACAGGTGCGCTCTGGCGTTCACTGGAAAGACGGAACTTCGACACAGAGGCCTGCAGCGCTTCTGTCTGCAGCGCCAGCGCGCTTGCGGCGGCGGAAACCTCTTCAACCAGTGAGGCGTTTTGCTGCGTGACACTGTCCATTTCTGTGACTGCTGTTCCCACCTGAGAAATGCCTTTGCTCTGCTCTTCTGAGGCGGATGCGATCTGTTTCATGATCGCATCCACATCCTGTACCGATTTCAGAATATTATTCATGGTGCCGCCGGTGGTGCTCACCAGCTCGGCGCCTTTACCCACACGCTGAACGGACTCTTCAATCAGAGTCGCGATCTCTTTGGCCGCATTGGCGCTGCGCTGGGCAAGGTTACGGACTTCAGACGCCACTACGGCAAAACCCCGACCCTGTTCACCGGCACGAGCCGCTTCAACGGCGGCATTCAGCGCCAGAATATTGGTCTGGAATGCGATACCGTTAATCACGTTGGTGATCTCAGCAATTTTCTTCGAACTGCCTGAAATGCCATCCATGGTGCTGACCACTTCGCTAACCAGCTGGCCGCCTCGCTGTGCCGTCGTGGTGGCGGTTTCAGCCAGCAGGCTGGCCTGACGGGCGTTATCAGCGTTGAATTTCACCGTGGCCGTCAACTGCTCCATGCTGGCTGCAGTCTGCTCCAGCGCAGCGGCCTGCTCTTCAGTGCGTGATGAGAGATCATTGTTACCTGCAGAAATTTCTGCCGCCCCACGCGAGATATTTTCAGTACCGCTGCGAATGGCGCTAACCGCTTCACGCAGGCTATCCTGCATGGCGCTCAGCAGCGGAACCAGTTTACCCACACAGTTGCGACCGAAATCATTGACCGGCTGGCTGAGATCACCCGTGGCAATCACGGCGAAATGGGTGCGAATGCTTTCCAGCGGACGAACCAGCATCGCCACCAGATAGCGGTCGGTAAACAGCAGAATAAACAGACCAATGATTACCGTGATGGTAATTATTGTTTTCGTCGTCGCGGTGAGGTGATCAACCTCAACGCGGGTGGTATCCAGCTTTTGAGCTGCACCCTGACTGAATTTCTCTGCGCTGACGCCAAACGCGCGGCTTAATGCCGGAGTGACGTTGTTCGCCTGCTGGCGATAAGCATCAGGTGTTGGCTGACGGGCCAGCTGCAATTGTGGCGTTACGCCTTCATCCAGCAGCTTCTGCCAGCTCTGAATCACGCCATCCACGACTTCCGGGTTCATCGGGCCGGGGGCGAGCTGTTTGAAGCGTGCCAGTTGCTGGGTCATGCCATCCAGCGCCTGCTGGACTGGCGCATAAGCGTCTTCGGTCAGGGTTTTACCTGCCGCTTTGCTTTCCATCACGCGGGACAAGCGCGTGACGACACGGAAATATTGATCGTTGCCTTTGCTCAGCACCGTCATTTGCTCAACCAGATGACGGTCAACATCGTTGCCCTCGCTGAGCGCGCCAAGAGAGTGGATGCTATACAGCCCGACGCCGGTCCACAGTAAGCAAAACAGCCCCAGAATCGTGAGCATCACTGCGCGAATGGTAAAATTTTTGAGCATTCCCATACCAAAATCCTATACACGTTGACCCGCAAGCGTCGGGCATAGGAGGTTTATCGGCACAGAAAGGTGAAAATGTAACTGTTTTGTTACCTATTATTTTACAGCGTCAAATATGATTTGATGCTTTAAAACCCTTAGACCTCAATATCTTACAGTTAATTAAGTACATTAATTTCATTTGCATTATTTAATGATTAGCAGGCTAACCTTTATAGCGCGCCTACAGCCTGACCAGATGATTCATTAATAATCTGAAAAGACGCATGCGGGCGCGCATAAAGTTTCGCTTCAGAACAAATCCGCTTTTATGCTCGTCACCAAGTGACATTGTCACATCCTGCCCCGGATGCCAGGCGGGCCAGACGACCTCGCCTTCCAGCTGGTGCTTATATTCTGTGGCATCACGGGCGAAGGTAAACCAATAATCACTGACCTGCTCAGCAAAGGCCCGATCGCTATCACTGAACGGACGATTTTCATTGGGATCGGGCATCTGGCTCAGCGTATTCAGCACATAGGGCACTTCATTACCGTGCCAGGTGCCGTGTGGATAGAGATCGTGCGCATGCTCTGAAACATAATCAAACCAGTAGCGCCAGCCCGGCATGCCAGCATTATGCTGCGCCCGCATCACCAGCCATGGCACCAGCGTGAAAGCCATATCGCGTGCCACGGCGCGTCCCAGCAGCTGGTCGTCATGGATGTCATACATCCATTTAAGCGTACGGTAAGTGAGTCGATTTTTGTCGCGTAACTGCTGCAGCACTGCGGCAGCATCAACACCAAAATATTCCAGAACGCTGGCTTCATCGCTGTTACTGCCTGCCATCAGCGGCAGACGGTGCTGTTTTGCCGCCATAAAGGTTTTCAACATGGGCACAGGCAATACGGCGTCACCGGCAATGGGTACCGGCGGAATCGCCAGTGGGCCGTCCAGCGACCAGAAGGCATCAGCGGGCAGTGCGCGTAACGCCTCTGCGCTGGCATCGGGCGGCAGTCCAAAATGACGGGCTACAGCGACGCCCTGCTGACGCGCTTTTTTCAGCGGCGTGTCCGGCAGGTTATAGGCGCTCTGTACGATGCCTTTGTGAAACAGCCCTTCGGCCAGCGGTGAACAGCAGAGTGACAGCACACTGCGCGCACCAGAGGATTCACCGAAAAGCGTCACATTGCGGCGGTCGCCGCCGAATGCAGGAATGTTGCGCTGCACCCACTGCAGTGCGGCAATCTGGTCAAGCAGACCAAAGTTGTTTACCGTGCCCGCGGCAGGATACTCAGCATCCAGGGCCGGGTGTGAGAAGAAGCCGAGATGACCCAGCCGGTAGTTAAGGGTGACCACCACTGCGCCCCGGGACGCCAGCGGTTTGCCGCTGTACGGTGCCAGGCCACCCGCACCAATGGTGTAGCCTCCTCCGTGCAGCCACACCATCACCGGCAGCGGCGTTGACGGTTCGACATCGGGTGTCCAGACATTCAGGTAGAGACAATCTTCACTAAACTCACCGGGATCGCCGCCGCCCACAGCCTGGCAATACGTGCGATTTTGCCAGGCGGATGACCCTAACGCCGTGGCATCGCGCACATGCTGCCACGGCATCACTGGCTGAGGCGGGCGCCAGCGTAGTGCGCCCTGCGGTGCCGCCGCATAAGGTATGCCTTTAAATACGAAAAGGTCATCATCCATGCCTCCACGTAACTCTCCCTCAGCAGTCATGATCCTCAGACCCGTTTCGTTTTTCATTCCTGTTTCCCTGTCTAAACGTTCCTCCATTATTTGCAGGCACGCCAGTATTGTCCAGGTACGGAAGGGATTTGCAGAATATGCCGAAGCGAGAGATGCAGGGGTTAGTATGCCCATCAACAGGTTCAGAGCGTCAGTGATGACCAGGGATTAACGTTGTTTACGTTTCCCCAGCACGTGAATGCGTTGTCAGCGCCGACGATATCCACATTTCTCACTCGTCCCACGTGTTTTTACTGCAAATAATTAGTCAGTTTTCTAACACATCAGGATACTCACGCCGCTAAATTTGCGCTGGATGGTGAAGCGTCTTTTTTTTCAGGTGAACTGAACAGGCCTGATCGATTACCTTCCATCAGGACCATCCGCTTAACAAGGCTGTGGTGAAGAGAGCAACGCGGGCAACGAAGACGTTGCCCTGAGACACTGTCAGGCCTCGCGCAGGCCGCACTGCGCCAGTGAGCGCTGCTGGCGCTCTTCATATAACGCCATTTCATCCAGCACAGTGGCACCCAATGCGGCTTCAAACGCCTGCCGGCTCGCCTGTCCCGCCGAACGAATCTGCGCCCGATCGCCAAGGTTAGACTGAAAAATGCCTGCCGCGCTCACGGGAAGAAAATCCTCATAGGTGATGGGGTCAGCCAGTACACGCCCTTCTTTGATAAGGGTCTCCAGCGATTCCCCCTGGGCAGGCGGCGTAGCAATACCCTTTTCACTCAGGCGATAATGAAACCACGCCAGTCCCTGCTGACGCAGCGTGGTTTCGTCGTCAGGGAAATCGCGGAAAATCGTCGACAGATGTTGCTGGTGTTGCTGATTATCCTGACCGCTGCCCGCCTCGCTCAGTAATCGATCGTAGAGTGCGCGTCCTGCGGGCGTCAGCGCTGCTCCGCGCTGCTCAATTTCTCCGAAGCGCGCCGTATGCGTTCCCTGATGACCTTCTTTAAAGATGATCGGCTCTTCCAGCGCTTTAAAGCTGGTTTGACGTAACAGGATGGGGACCTGACGACGAGGCGGTCCCTCAATCAGGGTTTTCGGATCGATACCGCGCGACGGCATCAGTTGCTGGACACGGTCAATATCCAGCGTGCGCGGCGTAAGATGGTTGATGTGACAACCAGGAAAGCAGACTACATCCGCAATCAGCCGGTGCTGCTGGTTCAGCGCCTGATAGGTCTGGCTGTCTACACTGCTGTGAGCATGCCAGCGGAAGGTTTCCAGCGCTTCAGTCACAAATTCACCGGCCTGCTCCTCCGTTAATCCGCCCTGCTGCTGATGCAGTTGCAGCAACGCCCGGCAACGGGGAGTGAAAATGTCGCGCGCAGAGAGAATCTCCGCCGCTTTTTCGCGCAGTGCAGCATCGTCGATCAGTTCAGGGCGTAACAGCGAGGTAAAGACCCGGAAGGGATTGCGCCGCAGTGACGCATCGGTCACTGGCCGGAACGCGGTAGAGTGCACCGGCACCCCGGCCTGAGAGAGATCGTAATAGCCAACCGGATGCATCCCCATCACCGCAAACACCTGTCGCAGTGTGGCGAGTTCGTCTGCGGTGCCGACACGGATCGCGCCATGACGTTCAACGTTAAGTCGGCCGATTTCATCAGCAGCCGTAAGGCGATCTTCCAGCGCACTATCCGCTTCCAGTACGCGTTCATTAACGGTAGCGACCAACTGCATCAGCGTGCCATATTGCGGCACTTCCTGCTGATACATGGCTGACATTGCCTGAGAGAAACGGGCGCGGATGAGGTCCGCACTGATAAAGTTGTCCATCTTATCCACCTGACACCATGATCGTTGCTGCTAATGTAATGCAACGCGCTGGCGCCAGTGGAAAAAATCACGAATCTGTGATCGGCTTAAAGCCATAGCGGTTTTTTAACAGCAGCATCAGGGTAGTGATCACAGCCGGTATCGCCAGCAGCAGAAAGATAACGCTGAAAGACCAGCCGAGTGACATCATCTCTGCACCGACGAAAGCGCTTAAAATCGCCCCAATGCGGCCCACGCCATGCATCCAGCTGGAGCCGGTGGCGCGTGCGTGCGTGGGATAGTAGCTGGCGGATAAAGCATTCATGCCGGTGTTAGCGCCGTTGAAACAGAAGCCACTGCAAAAAGCGATTGCGCTCATCATGCCCACTTCGGCTGGCGAAAAGCCCAGGGCCACGATAAACAGCCCGCCACAGCCGTAAATCGCTGCCAGCGCCAGATTGGCATTAAAGCGATCCATCATCCAGCCCGCAAACAACGATCCCAGCGTCCCGCCAGCCTGATACATCGCGGTGATAATCGCCGCTTCGGTGACAGACATGCCCAGCGTGTTGACCAGTGATGGCAGCCAGCTGCCAATCAGGTAGACCATGAACAGTCCCATAAAATAGCCACCCCACAGCATCGTACTGCCAAACAGATAGCGGCGTGACAGGACGGTGCCGATTGCGCCACCCGCCGGCACGCTGACTTCTGGCGCGTGAAACGCACAGTCTGGTCGGGTTTTGCCCGGCATCATCCGATCAAGGATGGCGTGAATGCGGGCAGCCGGTGCACCACGACTGATGAGGAATCGCACGGATTCCGGCAGGCCACGAATCAGTAATGGCAGCACCAGCAGCGGCAGTATGCCGCCCAGTAGCAGCACAGAGTGCCAGTTATAGCGCGGTAGCAGCCATGAAGCGGCAAATCCCCCGCTGGCCGCGCCAAAGGTGAAGCCGCAGAACACAACGGTGATAAGAAACGCCCGCCGCCGTTCAGGCGCATACTCCGCCACCAGCGTACCGACGTTGGGCATTGCGGCACCCAGCCCCAGCCCGGTCAGGAAGCGGAACAGCATCATCTGTTCAATGTTTTGTGACAGCGCGGTTGCCAGCGTCCAGAGACCAAAAAAGAAAACGCTTAAGATAATCATCATGCGACGGCCATAGCGGTCAGCCAGCGGCCCCGCCACCATCGCACCCAGCGCCAGACCGATTAAGGCGGCGCTGATGACAACGCCGAGCTGATGATTTGTCACGCCCCACGCGGCTTTAAGCGTCGGCGCAATAAAACCCATAATCGCAATGTCCATGCCATCGAGTGCTACCACGATAAAGCAGAGAGCAATGAGCCGCTTTTGCCAGGGGCTCAGCTGCTGCTGGTTGATAAGCTGGCGGACATCTACCGCCTCGATGCTGGTCAATGAACACTCCCTGAGTAAAGAAATCTGGCATCAGTTTAAGTAAAAAAAACGGCGTTTATGATAGCCGATCGTTAACCTTAAGCGGTCAGATTTTTGTTTGATAGTGAGAATCATTCATATTCATTCAATTAAGTCCTTGATTTCTCTTTGACCAGAGAATGAACGCGTCACAACCGTTTTAAGATGAATGCTTGAAAATCATGGCGTTAAACAGCGAAACGGTCATTCCAGTGCTTTTGTTAAAAAAAATTTGCAGCAAAGTTAACAGAATTCATTATTAACAGTTGCCTCACGCCCTTCATTCTCATTAAGTTTAGGATATGGAAAAAAATATCCTTTTCAATCAGCGCATTCGCTTGCGCCACTTACACACCTTTGTTGCGGTTGCGCAGCAAGGTACGCTGGGCCGGGCGGCTGAGACGCTTAGCCTGAGTCAGCCTGCCCTGTCTAAAACCCTGAATGAGCTGGAGGAACTGACCGGCGTTCGTCTGTTTGAACGTGGCCGTCTGGGCGCGCAACTGACCACCATGGGAGAACAATTTCTGACGCATGCCGTACGTGTGCTTGACGCGCTCAATCATGCCGGTCAAAGTTTTAATGAGCAGCCAGGCGATGCGCCGGTGATTATCCGGCTGGGTGCGCTGACCACCGCCGCAATGGGGATGCTGCCACGCATTCTTGATCGTTTTCATCAGTTACAACCCAATACCACTATCCAGGTGGCAACGCTGCACAACAATGTGCTGCTGGCGGGATTACGCGGCGGTGAGTTTGATATCGGCATTGGACGGATGGCGGACAGCGACATGATGACCGGTCTGACCTATGAGCTGCTTTTTCTGGAGTCGCTTAAACTGGTGGTGAGGCCGGAACACCCGCTTTTAAGTGACAACGTCACACTTTCACGTGCCATGCAGTGGCCGGTGGTGATTTCGCCCGAAGGCACGGCACCGCGCCGGATTGCACAACAGATGCTGGATGAACAGGGTTGTACGTTGCCACCTCACTGCATTGAGACCTCATCGACCTCACTGGCACGCCAGCTGGCTCTACGCTACGACTATATCTGGTTCGTTCCTTCCGGCGCGATTAAAGAGGATCTCAGCCACAACGCGGTCTGTGCGCTGCCGATCAACTCATCCGGCCCGGGCGAGCCAGTGGGCATCATTACGCGCACCGGCGCAGAGCTCAGCCTCAGTGCCGAAGTGCTGATGTCTACCATTCGAAAATTTCACAGCTAGCGACTGCGTTTCGCATGCCGCTCGCGGTTTTCAAGGCGCGCTTTATCGGTTTTACGCAAACCCACGTAGAGCGCACCGCCTCCGCCATGGCGGGTCTGTGCCACGCAAAAAGTCTGTACGTCGTCAAACTGCTGTAACCAGCGAGCGAGATAGCTTCGTACGATATTGGCATGTGACTCGTTATCACGTCCTTTGCCGTGAATGATCAGCAAATTTCGTAATCCCTGTTTGTGCGCCTGCATCATAAAATTGAACAGCGCCTGACGGCAGGTTTCCACCGGTTGCCGTAACAGGTTGAGACTGGCATCCAGCTTGTATTCACCCCGACGCAGTTTATCCAGTATACCCTGCTGGATACCGTCGGCTTTATATTCCAGCAGCGTATTAAGTGGGATAATCTCCAGGTCACCCCGGGTCAGGAAATTCTCCAGCTCAGATTCGCCCGGCGGTTTGCGTGGTGCTTTGGTTGAAGGGGCTTTTAGCCAAAGGGTCGTGGTGGTGTCTTTCAATGGCGTGACATCGCCCATGGCATCCCGAAAAAGATCGTTATCATCAAGGTTCATGGTTTTCTCACACCGGGTTAAATTGATCGAATGTGTCAGACAGGCTTTAACAGTTAGCGTAGCAAAAGCTGGAATTACCGGACCACCCGCCTTTTTCTCACCCTAACGGGCCGTAGAGAATCGTGCAACAGATCACATAAGCGGAAAGTTATCGTGACAGTAGTCTCTTCCCGCGTACTGAAATGCCCGTTACATCGGCCTTTGACGCCGTATATATCCTCCATAATGTTTGTGGGTGTAAAACTGCTCGGATGAGTTCCCTTCAGCACAAAAAATGTTAAAATTGACCCCAGTCAATTATCGTCGAGCAAACCATTATGATCCCTGAAAAACGCAGCATACGTCGTATTCAGTCGGGCGGTTGTGCCATTCACTGCCAGGATTGCAGCATCAGTCAGCTCTGCATCCCCTTCACGTTAAATGAACATGAGCTGGATCAGCTCGACAATATCATTGAGCGTAAAAAACCGATTCAGAAAGGGCAAACGCTTTTTAAAGCGGGAGACGAACTCAGGTCTCTGTATGCCATTCGTTCCGGCAGTATTAAAAGCTATACCATCACCGAACAGGGTGATGAGCAAATTACCGGTTTCCATCTGGCGGGTGATTTAGTGGGCTTTGATGCCATTTTAAATGCCAGCCATCCCAGCTTTGCGCAGGCGCTGGAAACGGCCATGGTCTGTGAAATTCCTTTTGAAACGCTGGATGACCTGTCAGGTAAAATGCCGGCACTGCGTCAGCAGATGATGCGTTTAATGAGCGGTGAGATTAAAGGCGACCAGGATATGATTCTGCTGTTGTCGAAGAAAAATGCTGAGGAGCGACTGGCGGCGTTTATCTGGAACCTCTCACGCCGTTTCGGCCAGCGCGGCTTTTCACAGCGTGAATTTCGCCTGACCATGACGCGCGGTGACATCGGTAATTACCTGGGCCTGACGGTTGAAACCATCAGCCGCCTGCTGGGCCGTTTTCAGAAGTCCGGTATGCTGGCGGTCAAAGGCAAATACATCACGATTGAAAACCACGCCCTGCTGGAAGAGTTAGCGGGCCAAAGTCACCAGGCCGCCTGATTCATAGCCGGATCAATAAATCTTATTTTATTGATCCGGCAGTAACTTTTTCACTTCTTCCGCTGTACAACATAGGCTATCTTTATTCCAGTCGCTCTGGTTTAAGGAGAACGCCTCATGTCCCAGTACCAAAATATTCTGGTCGCCATTGATGCCCAGCAAGACGATCAGCCCGCGCTGCGACGTGCGGTCTATCTGAATCAACGTATCGGCGGAAGAATCAAAGCCTTCCTGCCTATCTATGATTTCTCATATGAAATGACCACCCTGCTTTCGCCGGATGAGCGCTCGTCTATGCGCCAGGGTGTCATCAGCCAGCGTACCGAATGGATCCGCGAGCAGGCCCGCGCTTATCTTGATGCCGGTGTCGACATTGATATCAAAGTGATCTGGCATAACCGCCCCTTTGAGGCCATCATTCAGGAAGTGCTCGCTCATCAGCATGATCTGGTGCTGAAAATGGCGCATCAGCATGACCGCCTGGAGTCCGTGATTTTCACCCCGACCGACTGGCATCTGCTGCGTAAATGCCCCTGCCCGGTCTGGATGGTCAAAGATCAGCCTTGGCCGGAAGGCGGTAAAGCCATCGTCGCAGTCAATCTTGCCAGCGAAGAGCCGCATCACGATGGCCTGAATCAGAAGCTAATTCGTGAAACGATGAAGCTGGCGGAAAAGGTGAATCAGACCGAAGTCCACCTTGTCGGTGCCTACCCGATTACCCCAATCAATATTGCTATCGAACTGCCCGATTTTGATCCCAGCGTCTACAACGATGCTATCCGGGGTCAGCATCTGGTGGCCATGAAAGCACTGCGCCAGAAATTCTCAATTGGTGAAGAGTTCACCCACGTGGCTAAAGGCTTGCCGGAAGAGGTTATCCCCGATCTGGCCGCGCATCTCGGTGCCGGTGTGGTCGTGCTGGGCACCATCGGAAGGACCGGACTATCAGCGGCGTTCCTGGGCAATACGGCGGAACAGGTGATCGATCATCTGCGTTGTGATCTGCTGGCGCTTAAGCCTGACGATTTCAAGTCGCCGATTGATCTGGATGATGAAGAGGACGAGGAGGATTAACGCCTCCTCGTAAAGAACATGGGCGGCTGATTAGCCGCCCTTTTTTTATTACAGCGCTTTGAGAATTGCTTCCACGCTGGCTTTGGCATCGCCAAACAGCATCTGGCTGTTCTCTTTAAAGAACAGCGGATTCTGAACCCCGGCATAGCCTGTGTTCATTGAGCGTTTAAACACCACCACGTTGTGCGCCTTCCACACTTCCAGCACCGGCATTCCCGCAATCGGGCTGCGGGGATCATCCTGCGCTGCCGGGTTGACGGTATCGTTAGCACCAATCACCAGCACCGTGTCGGTGTCGCTGAAGTCATCGTTGATTTCGTCCATCTCCAGCACCACGTCATAAGGCACTTTGGCCTCGGCCAGCAGCACGTTCATGTGCCCCGGCAAACGCCCCGCGACCGGATGAATGCCGAAGCGCACTTTGATGCCAAGCGCGCGCAGACGTGCCGTGATTTCCGCTACCGGATACTGCGCCTGCGCCACGGCCATGCCGTAGCCTGGGGTAATGATCACCGAGCGGGAGGCTTTAAGCATCTCTGCGGTCTCTTCAGCGGTAATTTCACGATGCTCGCCCGCTTCCTGCGTTTCGTCACCACTACTGACTTCAGTACCGAATCCACCCGCGATCACGCTGATGAACGAACGGTTCATCGCTTTACACATGATATAGGAGAGGATCGCACCGGACGAACCCACCAGTGCACCGGTCACAATCAGCAGATCGTTGCTGAGCATGAAACCGGCGGCGGCGGCGGCCCAGCCTGAATAGGAGTTCAGCATCGACACCACGACCGGCATATCGGCACCGCCAATCGACGCGACCAGATGCCAGCCAAACGCCAGTGCAATCACCGTCATCAGCAGCAACGCAAAGACCTGCGCAGCGCTGCTGCTGGTGTTAACAAACCACAGCAGCAGCAGGAACGAGACCAGCAGCGCCAGCAGATTGAGCTTGTGACGATGCGGTAACGCCAGAGGTTTTGAGGAGATTTTGCCGCACAGCTTGCCAAACGCCACCAGCGAACCGGTGAAGGTGACGGCACCGATAAAAATACCGATAAACACTTCACTGAGATGGATATTTTCCATCACTGCTGGCAGGCCAGGCGCATGGTCGATATAGCTGTTTATGCCAACCAGTACCGCGGCCAGGCCGACAAAGCTGTGCAGAATCGCGACCAGTTCCGGCATTTCGGTCATTTCGACTTTCTTTGCCATGCGGATACCAATAGCGCCGCCAATCACCATCGCCAGCAGGATCCAGACCACGTTACCGCTATCCGGGCCAAAGATGGTGGCGACCAGCGCAATCGCCATGCCGCTGATACCGAAAATATTACCCCGCTTAGACGTCTCGTGACGCGAGAGACCGGCAAGGCTACAGATGAAGAGAATCGCAGCAACAATATAGGCTGCAGTGACTAATCCGCCAGACATGTCTTACCCCTTACGAAACATTTTCAGCATGCGCTGGGTGACGGTAAAGCCACCAAAGATATTGATGCTGGCAATCAGCACGGCAATAAAAGAAATAAAGGTGACCCAGCCACCGTGTCCCATCTGCAAGACTGCCCCAATCACGATGATGCCGGATATGGCATTGGTCACGGACATCAGCGGCGTATGCAGCGCATGACTGACGTTCCAGACCACGTAATAACCCACCACACAGGCGAGCGCGAACACGGTAAAGTGGGAGAGGAAATCGGCAGGCGCTACATTGGCCAGACTGCCAAACAGCACGATGGCCAGGGCAATAAGCAGATATTTTCGCCACCGTGAAACAGGTTTTACTTTAATCTTCACTGCCGGTTTCGCGGTTGCCGGTGCAGCCTGAGGCGCAGCGGACACCTGAATCGGCGGTGCCGGCCAGGTGACTTCCCCCTCCCGCACCACAGTCACGCCCCGTACGACCACATCGTCGAAGTCGACCTGGATTTCGCCATTCTTCTCTTTGCACAGCAGCGTCATCAGGTTGACCAGGTTGGTGCCGTAAAGCTGGGAGGATTGCGTTGCCAGACGGCTCGGCAGGTCGGTGTAGCCAATGATTTTGACGCCGTTAGAAGTCACCGTAACCTGATCCGCGACGGTCAGCGCACAGTTGCCGCCAGTCTGCGCGGCCAGATCCACAATCACACTGCCGGGCTTCATGCTGGCAACCATCTCTTCGGTGATCAGTTTCGGTGCCGGTTTGCCAGGGATCAGCGCCGTGGTGACAATGATATCGACTTCTCTGGCCTGACTGGCAAACAGTGCCATCTCCGCTTTAATGAACGCCTCGGACATGACTTTGGCATAGCCATCACCGCTGCCAGCTTCCTCTTCGAAGTCGAGTTCAAGGAATTCGGCGCCCATACTCTGCACCTGCTCTTTGACTTCGGGACGGGTATCAAACGCCCGGACAATCGCGCCCAGACTGCCCGCTGCACCAATTGCTGCCAGCCCGGCCACACCTGCCCCGATCACCATCACTTTTGCCGGTGGCACTTTACCCGCCGCCGTGATCTGCCCGGTAAAGAAGCGACCAAATTCATGCGCAGCTTCCACTATCGCACGATAACCGGCAATGTTTGCCATGGAGCTCAGCGCATCCAGCGACTGCGCCCGTGAAATGCGCGGCACCGAGTCCATTGCCATGACATTGACCTGACGCGCGGCCAGTTTTGACAGCAGATCGGGATGTTGCGCGGGCCAGATAAAGCTAACCAGCGTGCTACCCGCGCGGGTCAGTGCAATCTCTTCGTCATCGGGTGCATTTACTTTCAGCACAATGTCGGACTGCCAGACCTGATCTCTGTCGCTGAGCGTGGCGCCAGCGGCGATATAGCTTTCATTATCGAAGCTGGCGCGTTTACCTGCGTCACGCTCCACGGTGACACTAAAACCCAGCCTGATGAGTTGTTCCACGGTCTTTGGCGTGGCGGCCACGCGCGACTCGTTTGGCAACCTTTCCTTGGGTATTCCAATTAACATAGTGTTTCCTTTCATCGGTTAAGGATGATGGCCCGTATCTGCACCACGACTGCGCAACTGAAACGCCGTTTCGGTTACTTATAGACGAAATGCATGTATTTCAAAGTGTTTATAACCTACTGAAATTGTGACCAGCGATCTATAGCGTCTGTACAGAGTTATGACATTCACTCAATTATTCAGCGTTCTGCTTAAAGATCGGTGTTAACCCACTGTAAAACAGCCTGACTGGCAAATATTCTGCCAGTGATAATGATCTGCGGGCGAATTAAGCATCAATAAAAACCTATAATTAACAATGCATTAACTGTTTAACCGATATTAGTTATCGCTTTTAGTGATAACCGTGGCTAAAACGGGCCATAACTGCGTTTGATGACAATTAAATGAAAAAATGATGGTTGAATAACGCGATCTGACACCAAAAATCGCTGCGACAGTCTGTTTATAACATGCAATAATCAGCGGCTAATCTGTTATACATCAAGAGTCCAGCACGTTTTCGTACTCATTTTTGCGTAAGGCGAAGGATTATTTTTATGAAGCTGAAGAACACTATTCTGGCGTCCACTTTGTTGTCCCTGCTGGCAGCCCACGCATTCGCTGCGCAGGAGTTAACGCCAGAAAAAGCGGCAGCGTTGAAGCCATTCGAACGTATTAATATCACCGGCCGTTTCAACGCGATCGGCGACGCTGCCGATGCGGTCTCTAAGCGTGCAGATCAGATGGGCGCTGCCTCTTATTACATCCAGGCAATCAACGACAGTAACGGCAACAGCGGTAACTGGCGCGTCACGGCTGACCTCTATAAAGCCGATGCGCCGGCAGCTTCAGCGTCAACAACGTATCGTCGCTTTAACGGCGTTAATGAACTGCCAAAAGCAGAAGCCTACAGACTTGAACCGTTTGATACCGTTTCGGTCAGCGGCTTCTTTGCCAGCCAGCCGGATGTTAACGACGCAATTTCAAAAGCCGCGAAAGAGAAAGGTGCCGCATCATTCTTTATCGTGCGCCAGATTGATGCTAACAGCGGTGGCAACCAGTACGTCACCGCGTATGTCTACAAAGCGGATGCTAAAGAACGCACAGTGCAGACACCAAACGCTATCCCAGCCGATTCAGAAGCAGGTAAAGCTGCGCTGGCAACCGGTGGCGCGGCAGCCGCTAATGTAGAGATTCCTGGCGTGGCCTCATCTGAAACGCCAAGCAACAAAGTGGGCCGTTTCTTCGAAACACAAAGCTCTACCGGTAAGCGCTACACGGTGAATCTGCCTAACGGTAAATCGGTGCAGGAAGTCAACGCGATTACCGCCGCGCAGATGCAGCCGTTTGATACCGTGACTTTTACTGGCCACTTCGGTTCACCTACTGAGGTTTCAGAAGAAGTGGCGAAGCGTGCTTCGGATAAAGGTGCCAAGTTCTATCACGTGACCCGTCAGTGGCAGAACCAGAGTGGCGGTAACCTGACCGTGACGGCTGACCTGTTTAAGTAATCCCTCACAGGGCGGCGCCCGCCGCCCTGCTGTTTGCAAACCGGCTTTGTTTTGCATAGTTATGCATTGCCATCCCCTGCCACACTCCGTAAAATCCCCCGCCTGTTTCACCGGATATTGTCCCTGGATTGTGCCATTGGTCTGACATAACCCAGCGATATAATCCGATTTACCCAGCCATATATGCTAGCGGGAAGGTTGTTTTGGAGAAAAAATTAGGTCTCGGTGCGCTGACGGCACTGGTGCTCAGCTCAATGCTGGGTGCAGGTGTGTTCAGTCTGCCGCAAAACATGGCTGCAGTGGCCGGTCCGGCTGCTCTGCTGCTAGGTTGGCTGATCACCGGTGTCGGCATTATCTTTCTTTCGCTGGCGATGTTGCTGTTAACCCGCCTTAAACCTGAACTTGACGGCGGCATCTTTACTTACGCCCGCGCCGGATTCGGCGAACTAATGGGGTTCTGCTCAGCCTGGGGCTACTGGCTGTGTGCTGTTATCGCCAATGTCTCCTATCTGGTGATTGTCTTCTCGGCCCTGAGCTTCTTCACCGATACGCCGGACCGGATTATTTTTGGTGATGGCAACACCTGGCAGGCGATGCTGGGTGCATCCGTGCTGCTATGGCTGGTTCACTGGCTGGTGCTGCGCGGTGTGCAGACAGCAGCCAGCATCAATCTGATGGCCACGCTGGGCAAGCTGGTGCCCTTACTGCTGTTCATTGTGCTGGCGGTGATGGCGTTCAATTATGATCGCTTTTGCTTTGATTTTTCCGGCGTCACGCTGGGGCAACCGCTCTGGGAGCAGATCAAGCAAACCATGCTCATCACTCTGTGGGTCTTTATCGGGGTTGAGGGTGCGGTGGTGGTTTCTGCGCGTGCACGTCAGAAAAAGGATGTGGGCCGTGCAACACTTTTTGCCGTTCTGGCTGCCTTGCTGGTCTATTTGCTGGTAACCCTGCTGTCGCTGGGCGTGGTTCCGCGCGCTGAACTGGCTGAAATGCGCAATCCGTCCATGGCGGGATTGATGACAAGACTGATGGGCAACTGGGGCGATGCGGTGATTGCGATAGGCCTGATCGTCTCTGTCTGTGGTGCCTACCTGAGCTGGACGATCATGGCTGCTGAAGTGCCGCTGATTGCCGCGCAGCAGGGGGCGTTTCCTCGCATTATTGCCCGGCAGAACCGCCACAACGCGCCGGCCGCCTCGCTGTGGCTGACCAACGGCAGCATTCAGCTCTGCCTGATCCTGATTGCCCTGACCGGTGCTAACTACAATAACCTGCTGACCATCGCCTCAGAGATGATTCTGGTGCCCTATTTACTGGTGGGTTTATACCTGATCAAAGTGGTGCGCGGACAGAATAAACCCATGGCTATGGCGGTGGGTGTCGGCGCCAGTCTGTATGGCATCTGGCTGCTCTACGCGTCGGGGCCAATGCACCTGATGGCGTCAGTCGTGCTCTACTCGCCAGGCCTGCTGCTGTTTCTGTTTGCCCGACGCGGCGGCCGCGCTGATGTTGCGCTGACCTCGCTGGAGCGGATTGCAATGGGATTACTGATTGCTGCGACGCTGCCCGCTGTGTGGCAGCTGACCACATAGAGCCGGATCCATCGGGCGTGATTATTGCAGAGAGTCTGGACACGGGTAGCGCAGGACACGCAGGCGTACATGGAGTACATGACGATAATGAGCGCTGCCCAATGTCAGACTGACTAATTTAATAGCCTGGTGAGAGAGGTGCTTAGTGTGACTGCACCGGGATCGACACACACAGCAGGTCATCCTGCTGGGTGAGATTCAGCGGTTTTGAATATTCATGATGGATCGCGTCCAGCTGCTCCGCAGAGAGCGGATAAGGGAGCTGAATATCAAAACGGCTTATCTGCTGCTGTTCTGCGAGCGTAATCAGGCGTGCGATGTTAATTTCGTCGCTGACCTGAGTAGAAATGATTTGTAATGCTAATTCTTTTAACGGGTCGTCACTGCCCTGTAAACGGTGTGCTGATTTACGTGTCACCATGCCAAAGATCGGCATTACACCATAAATAGCATCAACGAAGCTCCAGCGCTTTTTGCAGGAAGCGGAAAGAAAGTCACTGTAATTGAAGCAGATGCGGTCGGGGTATATGGCTGATGCCAGCTCTTTATCAGACACACTAACGCTCCTCATGATAATCATCGATATCCCAAACCTGGCGCAAAAATGCCGCGCTAATGATTGCACATATTGACGGTTATATACCAGCAAGCCACGGATATTTCGTGCGATAACGTAGAGCTCAGGACCAGGACAAGATATGATTTCTCTCACGTCTGTTTCTGCTTTGTGAACTATGAACAAAATTGTTTATGTTGAAGATGAACCTGAAGTGGGTTCGCTGATCGCAGCTTACCTGGGTCGTCATGATATTGAGGTGATTGTCGAGACGCGCGGTGATCGTGCTGAAGCGGTGATAGCGGAACAGCAGCCGGATCTGGTGATGCTGGATATCATGTTACCCGGCAAGGATGGCATGACCATCTGCCGCGACCTGCGGGCCAACTGGCAGGGACCGATTGTGTTACTGACGTCACTGGACAGCGACATGAATCATATTCTGGCCCTGGAGATGGGTGCGCAGGATTACATTCTGAAAACCACCCCGCCTGCGGTGCTGCTGGCTCGCCTGCGCCTGCACCTGCGTCAGTCTCATCAGGGACAGCCGGAAGATACACCGAGCGCACCTGCTGCCAACCGTATGCTGCGTTTTGGCTCGCTGACCATTGATGCCCTGAACCGCCAGGTCACGCTGTTTGAGGAGCAGATCGCCCTTTCTACCGCAGATTTCGATCTGCTCTGGGTGCTAGCCAGTCATGCGGGTCAGACACTGAACCGGGATGCGCTGCTGAAAACATTGCGTGGCGTCAGCTATGATGGTTTAGACCGCAGCATCGACGTGGCGATCTCGCGGCTGCGTAAAAAGCTGCACGACAGCGCCACCGAGCCCTTCCGCATCAAAACTATCCGCAACAAAGGCTATCTGTTTGCACCTCAGGCCTGGGATACCCGCGGACTATGAGAAAGCTTTTTATTCAGTTCTATCTGCTGCTGTTTGTCTGCTTCCTGGTGATGGCCTTACTGGTGGGGCTGGTTTATAAGTTCACCGCTGAGCGTGCAGGCCGCCAGTCGATGAATGACCTGATGGCCAGCTCGCTCTACCTGATCCGCAGCGAACTGCGCGAGATCCCGCCGCGCGACTGGAATAAGACCATCAAGAGTCTCGATCTTGGTCTCTCATTCGACCTGCACATCGAGCCGATGAACAAATATCAGCTTGATGAAGGCAACATGCGTCGGTTGCGTGCCGGAGAGATTGTTGCGCTCGATGACCAGTACACCTTTTTGCAGCATATTCCGCGCAGCCACTATGTACTGTCAGTCGGACCAATTCCCTATCTTTTCTACCTGCATCAGATGCGGCTGCTGGATATTGCCCTGCTGGTGTTTATTGGCATGTCTCTGGCACTGCCGGTGTTCATCTGGCTTCGTCCCCACTGGCAGGAGATGCAGCGACTGGAAAAAGCAGCACAGCGTTTTGGCCGGGGTGAGCTGGATGTACGTACCCATTTTGACAGTACCTCCAGCCTGTTCCGGCTTGGTATCGCCTTTAATCAGATGGCCGAGAATATCAATACGCTGGTAGCCAGCAAAAAGCAGCTGATTGATGGCATCGCCCATGAGCTTCGAACGCCGCTGGTGCGCCTGCGTTACCGGTTAGAGATGAGCGACAATCTCACGGATGGCGAACGGGTGGCGCTGAACCGCGATATCGGCCAGCTTGAAAGCCTGATAGAGGAACTGCTGACTTATGCACGACTTGATCGGCCGCGCGTGGATCTCAATCTTAAAACACTGGATCTCGCCAGCTGGCTGAGCGAGCGGCTTGACGATTTTCGCACCATCAACCCGGACATACGGCTCGACCTTGATCTGCCACAGCGTGAAAACATCGGCGTTTCTGATACCCGCCTGATGGAACGAGTGCTGGATAACCTTGTGAACAATGCGCTGCGTTATGCTCAGCAGCGGCTGCGTGTCAGTTTATGGTTTGATGGCGCGATTGGGTGTCTGCAGGTGGAAGATGATGGTCCCGGCATTCCGCCGGAAGAGCGTGAACGGGTTTTCGAACCCTTTGTCCGACTTGACCCGAGCCGCGACCGCGCCACAGGCGGCTGCGGATTAGGCCTGGCAATTGTTTACTCGATTGCTCAGGCGCTCAGCGGCAAGGTGACGATTGAGTCCAGCCCGCTGGGCGGCGCCAGCGTTCGCTTTTGCTGGCCGGTTGATCTAACCTTGCGCGAAATTGCGCAGCGTTAAAACCACAAGGAGTCTTACGTGACCTCAGCGTATCAACAACTGACCAAAACTTTCCAGCGCCTGTCCCGTTTCAGTCACGTCACGGCGATTGCCGGATGCGACATGCAGACCACCATGCCGCCAGGCGGCAGTCAGGCACGCGGTGAAGCACTGGCCGAAATGAGCGTGCTGCAACACCAGATTCTGACTGCCCCTCAGGTCGGTGAGTGGCTTAAGGCTGCTGAGCAGCAGTCGCTGAACGATGTCGAGCGGGCCAATCTCAACGAGATGCAGCGCGCATATCAGCAGGCAACGCTGCTGCCTGATGATTTTGTTGAAGCCAAATCGATCGCCGGTTCGGTCTGCGAACATGCATGGCGCACTCAGCGTCCCGCCAATGACTGGCAGGGCTTTGCCGCCAACCTCAAAGAAGTGGTCCGCCTGAGCCGTGAAGAGGCCCAGCGCCGCGCCGACGCCAGTGGCTGTTCCCGTTACGATGCGCTGCTGGATCTCTATGAACCAGGTATGACCCGCGCCCGACTGGATCAAACCTTTGGCGAACTGAAAACCTGGCTACCTGACCTCTTACAGCAGGTCGTGGAAAAACAGGCACAGCAGGAGGTCATAACGCCGCAGGGGCCATTCGCCGTGCCTGCGCAGCGGCAGCTCGGTCTGAGCATTATGGAGACGCTGGGTTTCGACTTTACCCACGGTCGTCTGGACATCAGTGCGCATCCCTTCTGTGGCGGTGTGCCGGAAGATGTGCGCATTACCACCCGCTACAATGAGAATGAGTTTCTCAGCGCCATGATGGGCGTGATTCACGAAACTGGTCATGCTCGCTATGAACAGAATCTGCCGAAGCAGTGGCGCGGTCAGCCGGTAGCACTGGCGCGATCAACCGCTATTCACGAATCACAAAGCCTGTTTATGGAGATGCAGCTTGGTCGCAGCCGTGAATTCCTGCAGCGCATTCTGCCGCAGGTGATCGCCACCTTTGGCGATCAGCCTGCCCTGGAGGCGGATAATTTCGTGCGCCTGACCCAACGGGTTCTGCCTGGCCTGATCCGGGTTGACGCCGATGAGCTCAGTTATCCTGCGCATGTCATTTTGCGCTACGAAATTGAGCAGGCGTTGATCGAAGGGGACATTGAGGTTGAAGATATCCCGGCGCTGTGGGATGAGAAGATGATGCAGTCGCTGGGGCTGGATACGCGGGGTAACTACCGCGATGGCTGTATGCAGGATATTCACTGGACCGACGGCGCCTTCGGCTACTTCCCCACCTATACGCTGGGCGCAATGTACGCCGCGCAGCTGTTCCAGTCGTTACAGAAGGCCATTCCTCAGCTCAGTGAGCTGATTCAGCATGGTGAGCTGCAGCCAGTGTTCGACTGGCTGCAACAGAATATCTGGCAGCACGGCAGCCGTTTCCCGACCGACCAGTTGCTGATCAACGCCACTGGCGAAGCGCTGAACCCGGCTTTCTTCCGCCAGCACCTTGAACAACGTTACCTTAATCGCTAAGCTTTCGGGCGGTCATCTGACCGCCCTTTCCCGCCTTTGTACAATCGGTTACACGCCGATACCAAACACCTACGGACACCGTTCATTGATTTCCCTATAGTCTCTTCACCGGCCCCGCAGTGGGCTACACATGAAAAAATAGTCTCCGAGGGATTTGCGATGAAAAAATTATTTGCACTGGTTGTCGCCGCTGCTATGGGTATGTCTTCTGTTGCTTTCGCTGCTGACACCACAGCTGCTCCAGCTGCTGCTGCGCCAGCCGCAACAACCACTACCACTGCTCCTGCCGCTGCAGCACCGGCTAAAACTGTTCACAAGACTGCGCACAAGAAACACCATAAAGCTGCTCAGAAAGCCCAGGCTGCTAAGAAACACCACAAAAAAGCGGTGAAAAAAGATGCAGCGCAGAAAGCGCAGGCTGCTAAAAAAGTTCACCACAAAAAAGCGGTAAAACCTGCTGCACAGAAAGCTCAGGCCGCTAAAAAAGTTCACCACAAAAAAGTAACTAAACCAGCCGCTCAGAAAGCGCAGGCTGCTAAAAAGGTTCACCACAAAAAAGTAACCAAACCTGCTGCCCAGAAAGCTCAGGCTGCTAAGAAAATGCACCACAAAAAAGTTGTGAAACCAGCAGCTAAAAACTAAGGTCGCCTTCAGCGCACGGCCACGAGATGATGATTAAAAACACCCGGTTCTGCCGGGTGTTTCTTTACTGGAGTGGATGAAATGACGAGAGTGGATGAAATAGTGCGTCGCTATCGCTTCGAAATTATTCTGCTTGTTATGATCCTGTGTGGCATTGTTGCAGCCAGCTTTTTTATTTAGACGCTGTAGCGTACTGATTAACCAATAAAACTCCCTTTTTCAACGCTCACCGACTATAGTTACCGTACTTACGTAATAACAATAACGTTAATTTTTTCTCGCCATTGAGATTTCTATGCGCCTGGCTACCTTGTTAATGGTTGGACTCTTCAGCTTTGCCACCACGGTTCATGCCGATGATGACGATGACTCGCCTACTCCTGCTGAGATTAAGATGCTGTTCTTCGGCAAGGATCATCGCCAGGCAATCACCGATATTACTGCTGCCCCCTGGGATGCCATTGGCCAGCTGGAAACCGAAAGTGGTAACCTCTGTACTGCCACGCTCATCTCTCCCCATCTGGCCCTGACCGCCGGACACTGTCTGCTTTCCCCGCCCGGGAATTTCGATAAGCCGGTTGCGCTGCGATTTATGGCCAGCGATAAAGGATGGCGCTACGAGCTTCATGATATTGATGCGCGGGTGGAACCGTCGCTGGCGTCAAAATTAAAAGCGGATGGCGAAGGCTGGATCGTGCCGAGCAGTGCAGCACCCTATGATTACGGCATTGTGATATTACGCAATCCGCCTTCAGCGATTACGCCCATTCCCTTGTTTGATGGCTCACGCAGCGATCTCACGGCGGCGCTGAAGCTGAGCGGACGTAAAGTGACGCAGGCAGGCTATCCGGCAGATCATCTGGATACGCTCTACTCCCACAGCGATTGCCTGATTACCGGCTGGGCGCAACGTGCCGTGCTGTCGCATCAGTGTGACACGCTGCCGGGTGACAGCGGTTCACCGCTGCTGCTTAAAAGCGATAATGGCTGGCAGTTAATCGCGGTACAAAGCTCTGCGCCCGCAGCGAAAGATCGCTATCTGGCTGACAACCGCGCAATTTCGGTCACCTCGTTTAAAGACAAGCTGGAATCCCTCGCGCAGTAACCGCACTCACTCTTTACTATTGGGTGCGCGCCTGTTAAGACGCGCACCCTGGCTTTTTAAGCCGCTATCTGTTCCATCGTCTGCAGGATGCGCTTATCTGAAATGGGATAAGGTGTGCCTAACTGCTGAGCAAAGTAACTGATGCGTAGCTCTTCAATCATCCAGCGGATGTTCTGAACCTCTTCATCATCCTGACGCTGCGGCGGCAACTTATTACGCCACGCCTGATACGCCTGTTCCACTGCCTGCACTTTTAACATGCGTGCCCGATCGCTGTGCGGGTCAGCAGGCAGCTTTTCGAGCCGCCGCTCAATACCATTCAGATAACGCAGCGTATCGGCCAGTCGCTGCCAGCCATTGCCGGTGACAAAGCCGCGATAGACCAGACCATTTACCTGCGCCTTGATATCCGATAATGCCAGCGCCATAGTCATATCAACCCGGCCTTTCAGACGCTTATTGATGTTGAAGACGGCCGTGAGGATCTGCTCAACCTGTTGTGCGATCGTCACAACGGTCTCATTGAGTTCACCGCGCACTTTGTCACGCATCTGCTCAAACGCGCCCTGGTCCCAGGCCGGCCCGCCCGCTTCCCCTATCAGCTTATCAATACCACAGGCGATGCAGTCGTCGATGAGCTCCAGCACTTTGCCATAGGGGTTAAAGTAGAGTCCGAGCTTGGCTTTGTTCGGCAATTTCTCGTGCAGATATTTAACCGGAGACGGCACATTCAGCAGCAGCAAGCGACGCTGACCGCGCCACATCATTTTTTGCTGCTCCTGCTCGCTGTCAAACAGGCGAATGGCGACGCTCTCTTTCTCATCGACCAGCGCAGGCCAGGCTTTGACCTGATAACTGCCGCGCTTCTGTTCATAGCTGCGCGGCAGATCGCCAAAGCTCCAGATGTGCAGTCCGCTCTGCTCCAGCCCGTCATCCGCCACTTTCGATAGCGTTTCCTGCACTTTATCTTTCAGCTGCGCCTTGAGCGCGGTGAGGTCTTTGCCTTCCAGCAGTTTACGGTTGTGCTCGTCCACTATCCGGAATGTCATTTTCAGATGATCGGGCACCTGTTCCCACTGCCAGTTTTCACGTTCCAGCGTGACGCCGGTCATGCGGCGAAACTCACGCGACAGCGCATCAAGCAGTGGCATCTCCATCGCCTTCACGCGTCCCAGAAACGCTTCAGCGTAGTTGGGAGCTGGCACCAGGTTACGGCGCAGCGGTTTGGGCAGCGACTTAATCAGCGCGATGATAAGCTCACGACGCACGCCTGGGATCTGCCATTCAAAACCGCTATCCTCAACCTGATTCAGCAGCGGCAGCGGAATATGCACCGTGACGCCATCCGCATCGGCACCTGGCTCGAACTGATAACTCAGCTTGAGTTTGAGGTTGCCCTGATGCCAGAAATTGGGGTAGTCGAGCTGGCTGACTTTATCCGCGCCCTCTTTGATCAGCATCTGCTTGTCGAAGTTCAGCAGCTCGGCGTTTTCACGGCTGGCCTGCTTCCACCAGCTGTCAAAATGCTTCGCCGACACCACCTCTTTGCCAATGCGCTGGTCATAAAAAGCAAACAGTGTTTCGTCATCCACCAGGATGTCGCGGCGACGGGATTTGTGTTCCAGATCTTCCACTTCACTACGCAGCTTCTGGTTAGCCCGGAAGAAAGCATGCCGCGTCTGCCAGTCGCCTTCCACCAGCGCGTGGCGGATAAACAGCTCACGGCTCAGGGTAGGATCGATGCTGCCATAGTTCACTTTGCGAGCGGCCACAATCGGCAGACCATAGAGCGTGACTTTTTCGGCGGCCATCACCGCGCCCTGCGATTTCTCCCAGTGCGGTTCGCTGTAGCTGCGCTTAATCAGATGCTGCGCCAGCGGCTCAATCCACTCTGGCTCAATGCGCCCCGCCGTGCGGCCCCACAGGCGGCTGGTCTCAACCAGCTCCGCGACCATGGCCCACTTCGGCGGCTTCTTAAACAGCCCGGAGCCAGGGAAGATGGCGAAGCGGGTGTTGCGTGCCCCGGTATACTCCTGCTTATCAGCATCTTTCTGACCGATGTGCGACAGCAGACCGCTTAACAGCGCGCAGTGAACGGGCTGCAGCTCAGCCGGTTCGCTGTTCACCGGAATCCCCAGTTCCCGCACCACCTGCCGTAGCTGGGTATAGATATCCTGCCATTCCCGCACGCGCAGATAGTTAAGGAAGTCGGTTTTGCACTGACGACGGAAAACATTGCCGGACAGCGCTTTCTGCTGCTCCGCCAGATAGTTCCAGAGATTCACGTAGGCAAGAAAGTCGGAGTCTTTATCGGCAAAGCGTCGATGCTTCTCATCCGAAGCCTGCTTTTTATCTGCCGGACGCTCACGGGGATCCTGAATCGACAGGCCTGCGGTGATAATCATCACTTCGCGCACGCAGCCAAATTTCTGCGCTTCCAGCACCATCCGCGCCAGGCGAGGATCCACGGGCAGCTGTGCCAGCTGACGCCCGGATCCGGTCAGCTTGTAGTGACCGTTCTCTTCATTCAGCGTCAGCGCCCCCAGCTCTTCCAGCAGACGGACGCCATCCTGAATATTGCGTTTATCGGGTGCTTCCACAAACGGGAAGGCGGCAATATCGCCCAGACCCAGCGAGGTCATCTGCAGGATTACCGACGCCAGGTTGGTGCGCAGGATTTCAGGATCGGTAAAGGCCGGACGACTCAGGAAGTCATCTTCTGCGTAGAGGCGAATACAGATACCGTCTGACACACGCCCGCAGCGCCCTTTGCGCTGATTGGCAGACGCCTGGGATATGGGCTCAATCGGCAGACGCTGCACTTTGGTGCGGAAGCTGTAACGGCTGATACGCGCCGTGCCGGGATCGATCACATATTTAATCCCAGGCACCGTCAGCGAGGTTTCCGCAACGTTGGTCGCCAGCACGATGCGACGACCGCTGTGCGACTGAAACACCCGATTCTGCTCAGCATTGGACAGCCGTGCATAGAGTGGCAGCACTTCGGTGTGCGGCAGATCGCGTTTGTTGAGCGCGTCGGCGGTGTCGCGTATTTCGCGCTCGCCGCTCATAAAGATCAGGATATCGCCACGGCTTTCCCGTCCCAGTTCATCCACGGCATCAAAAATCGCCTGCAGCTGATCACGATCGCCATCATCCGCCTCTTCGACCACCGGACGATAGCGCACTTCAACGGGATACGTGCGGCCAGAGACTTCAATTACGGGTGCATTATTGAAATGACGGGAGAAGCGCTGAGGATCGATGGTAGCGGAAGTGATGATGACTTTCAGATCGGGGCGGCGTGGCAACAGCTCACGCAGATAACCGAGCAGGAAGTCGATATTCAGGCTGCGTTCATGGGCTTCATCAATGATGATGGTGTCATATTGCATCAGCAGGCGATCCTGCTGGATTTCCGCCAGCAGAATCCCGTCAGTCATCAGTTTAATCTGCGTCAGATCGCTGACCTGGTCGTTGAACCGCACTTTGTAGCCGACACAGCCGCCCAGTGAGGTGCTGAGCTCATCGGCAATGCGGTTCGCCACGGTCCGCGCGGCCAGACGGCGCGGCTGGGTATGGCCAATCAGCCCAGTAACACCGCGTCCCAGTGCCAGACAAATTTTCGGCAACTGGGTGGTTTTACCTGAACCGGTTTCACCGGCGACAATCACCACCTGATGATCGCGAATCGCCTCAGCAATATCCTGCTGCTTCTGACTCACCGGCAGATTGTCCGGGAACGTAATCGCTGGGGTAGCCGCGCGGCGCTGGGCCACACGCTGTTCGGCGGCGACAAATTCCAGCGCCAGCTCGCTGGCAATGCCCTGCTGCGCCTCAGGATTTTTGGTTTTTCTGGCTCCCTGCAGGCGGCGCTGCAGCCGCTGGCGATCGCGCAGCATTAAACCGTCGAGCCGTGACCAGAGCGCTGCCAGTGGGGAAGTATCGGGTGATGACATAATTGTGACGTACCTTACTCAGACGGTGTCGCTACGTAAAGCAGCGCCCTGAAGCCGGGGTAACCAGCTGATTCAATAAAATAATTGCGCGTATCATAGCACATTTTGAACTGTTCAGGCGGCAGCTCCCGGTTACGCTTATTCAATAAATTCGAACATGGGTCTCGAAATATTGCGCTTTCACCGCGCCATCGATAACCGTAGAGTGTAAACCATTGAGCGGAAAGTCTTCCGCGTAACAGACAGGAAACCACCATGAGCAAAGTTTTAGTTCTGAAATCAAGCATCCTTGCAGGCTACTCACAATCAAGCCAGCTCGCTGACTTCTACGTTGAACAGGCAAAGGCACAGGGTAAAGAAGTTACTGTACGTGACCTGGCGGCTAACCCGATTCCGGTTCTGGATGGTGAGTTAGTGGGTGCAATGCGTCCTTCTGATACACCACTCTCCCCGCGTCAGCAGGAAGCACTGAATCTGTCCGATGAACTGATTGCAGAACTGCAGGCTCATGATGAAGTCGTCATTGCCGCGCCAATGTACAACTTCAACATCCCTACGCAGCTGAAAAACTATTTCGACCTGATTGCCCGTGCTGGCGTGACGTTCCGCTACACCGAAGCAGGCCCGGAAGGTCTGGTTAAAGGCAAAACCGCAGTGGTTATCTCAAGCCGTGGTGGCATTCACAAAGATACCCCAACTGACCTGCTGACCCCTTACGTCAAGCTGTTCCTGGGCTTCATCGGCATCACTGACGTTGAGTTCGTGTTTGCTGAAGGCATCGCCTACGGTCCGGAAGTAGCCAGCAAAGCGACCGCTGAAGCGAAAGACGCTATCACGCAGATCGTGACCGCATAACGCTCAGCCATCTCAGGATGACGCTGTCAAAGACCGGGCCTGTGCCCGGTTTTTTTTCGCCGGTTAGTTATTGCTGTCTGCCTCTTTTCTCAGCCATTGACCATTAATGCCACGCACGTACTCTCCCACTGCGGCACGGCTCACCAGCTTCTGTCCGGCAATGCTGGCCACATCGGCCGTGGAGAGATTGTTCTGCCCGGCCAGCCGCTGATACTCCTGCTGACGCCCGGCATTAATCCGCTGCACCAGCGCCAGCGTTTCACTGTCCTGCGAACGTGCCGCCAGATAGCCGGAGAGCGTTTCACCTGCACGGCCTGATTGCCTTGCCTCATCCAGCGTCAGTGCCCAGGCAGGGTGCGCCATCGTCAGGGCAAGTAACAGCGCCGCGCTTATGCGTTTCATCATGGCTCTCCTCAGAACAGTCCGCTCTGGTTTTTCAGTAACGCTTCCACGTCTTTATCAACTTTGATGTGGATCTCATGCTCGATTTTTACATTCATATTGATAGTGATGGGGTCTTTGGGTGCCGTGACTTCAATGCGTGGCACGCATCCGATGCTCAGCAGTCCGGCTGCCAGAACCAGTAATGGCCTCAGGCTCATGGTGAAGTATCCTTGTTCGATGGCAAAGTCGCATGTTGCTCTAACCAGGATTGCAAATTATCGCCAAAGCGCAGGCTGCGCCAGAGCTGAAACAGGTTTTCCTGATGACGATAGTTAAGATTGACCGTCTGACGACGGTTACTGAACTGGCTGACGCCTTGTACCTGCGCTTCCATAGTGAGGTCGCCGAGGTTATTCAGATTGATTGTCGCCCAGCTGCGGGAGACTTCCATATAGCGTAACCAGTCAAGCGCTGCGCCGGTCGCTACGTTGTTGCGGGTAATCGCATCCGCCATATCTTTATCCAGCCGGAAAGTCAGCGGACCGCTGTTGGCAATCCACCCTTTTTCCACCAGCCAGCGTGGATTATTCAACCACAGCGGCAACTCACCGTTAACCTTACCTGACATGGCAAACTGTTTAGGCTTCAGCGCCGTCACCAGCTCGCTGAGGCTGATATTACGCAGCGACACCCGGGCGGGATCATGTTGCGGCATACGCAGGGCTGGCAGCGTAATCTGTCCGCCAAGCAGGTCAAGACTGACATCCTGTAAAGTCAGGGGGGATTGTTCAGACCACGGCCAGTTACCCTGCAGATCGGCCCGAATATTCTGCATGGCAAACTGGTTCTTCACCTCGGCAATGCGGAGTGAAACCGGGCCATGCTGACCAAACTGCCATTGCTGCTCATGAAACCTGAACGGCAGCGAGAAGTCGATACCGTTCACCTGACTGTCTGGCGTCCAGACACTGCCCTGTTTGACCGTCCAGTGGCCTCCCGCCTGGAAGCCCTGTTTACTGGCAGCCGAGAATGCGACCTGTGCCTGCAAACTGCCGCCCTGAATCTGCATTTTCATGTCGGGGCTGAGCAGCGGCTGAAACACGGTCAGCGACTGTGCCGGCCACCAGGCCTGACCGCGTAACCGTTCACCGTCCCAGCGGCCATTCACCCGCAGCGGGCCAACCTTGCCCGCTTTTAACTCGCCCCGCCAGAGGAAATAGCCGGGATCGCGGCCTTTCGCCTCGAAGTCCAGCGTGGAATCAGCCAGACGGCCGCCATAGGTGAAGTGGGTCGGGCCCGCCTGCAATCTGAAATGGCCATTGAAGGAAGGTTGCGCCACATCGCGCTGCCACTTAACGGGTTCGGTCAGTGTCAGGCGCGGTTTTGCGACGTTAACGCTGCCATAAGCCAGCTGATTAAATCCGGTGGAGAGCGTATCCAGGTGGATCAGCGTGTCGTGCCAGCCGCCGGTGCCTTTGACATCCCAGCGTGCCTGCAGCGGCAGCATCTCGCCCCCGCCCCAGTAGCGCCAGTCCCACTCGCCCTTATCGGGCCAGAAATTTGTGGCGCGACCATCAAGATGCAGCCGGAAGCGGCCAAAGCTGGCATCGTGCGCGTTGAGAATGGCCTGCAGGCGGCCATCAATACCCTGCGAGGAGAGTCGCACGCCGGCCAGCGGCCAGCGCGCTTCGTCCACTTCCAGCGTAGAGAGCAGCCGACCCCGCAGGCGCAGCAGCGACTTAGGTTGCAAAACTAACTGAGGATCGAGCAGCGAGCCGTTGAGCACGCCCGGAATGGAGCCGTAAAGTTGCAGATCGGCCAGCTTGCTTTCACCGGTCAGCTGAAACGGCAGGTGGCTATTGGTCAGACTCAGGTTGCCGGGACCGACGCCCAGTACCACGTTACCTTTGCCGCCACGTCCCTGAGTCAGCAGGTTAACGCGCCCCGTAATCTGGCTGTTTTCAAGGCCTGACTGCCAGTTATCCAGCGTCAGGTTAACAAATCCAGACAGGGGCTGAGCCGCCAGCGGCCAGAAATACTCGCCCTTTTCGATCCGAATCTGATCGCGGCTGATTTGCCACGGCAGTCTGAGAAGCGGCCTTTTCTCATCCATCATCCCCACGCGCAGCTCGCCCTGCTGCTGCTGCCAGCTGAGCGTTAACTGCAGCGGATGCGGTAATGCATCCAGCGCCAGTTGTCCGTCCACCTCGCCATTCACCGGCAGATCGGTGGCGAAAGCAGGTAACTCAAGATGACCACTTAGCGTAATGGGTTCAGGCAGCGCAGGATGGGTAAGCGTCAGGCGACTGATCGCGAGCTGCTGACCGGTCAGCGTCGCCGCCAGTTGCAGGTTGTCGCCCTGATAATTAAGTTGCTGGCGATCTTTTTCCAGCGTCAGGTCCAGCGCGCCCGCATAGGTCTGCCAGGGTGCCACGACAAGTTTGTTCAGATGTACATCGGCACCAGGTAGCATTGCCTGCCATTCGGCCAGCGTTTTGGGGGTAGTCGTTCTCTCGTCACTGACAGGTAATTTTTGCAGGCAGGTGCTCTCCATCACCAGTTCGTCCGCATCCAGCTTCCAGCGCGACTGATGCCAGCCCAGTGACACTGCCTTTACGGTTGCCAGTGAGCAATCGCCGGCGAGGTAACGAATCTGAGGCAGCCACAGGCCGCCCTGCCGCCAGCGCGGTGCGCCAGTCAGTTCAATGCGGGTATCCTCAGGCAGCCAGATGCCGACCAGCCTTGGCAGCCATTGCGTCACAGTCAACATCAGGCCGAGCAGCAGGAGAATCAGCGCAAGTACGGCCGCCAGCCGTCGCCGGAACATCCGTGGCATAAAAGCCATAATCCTTTTCCTTACAGTATCCTGACAACGATGATGGCATGTAATCTGCCAGAGGTGAAGGTGTGCACGGGACGCAAATACGCAGTTTCAGCAAAGTCGGTCAGAAAACGTTATCCTTGGTTTATCACCTCTGCAGGAGCACAACGATGAAAATCGCGGTTTACAGCACTAAACATTACGATCAGAAATACCTTGAGCAGGTTAACCAGCAGTTTGGTTTCGAACTGGTATTTTTTGACTTTTTACTCTCAGAGAGCACGGCCAAAACCGCAGTGGATTGCGATGCCGTCTGCATTTTTGTTAATGATGACGGCAGTCGCCCGGTGCTGGAGGAGCTGGCCGGACTGGGTGTGAAATATATCGCGCTGCGTTGCGCTGGCTTCAATAATGTCGATCTGGCTGCGGCGAAAGAGCTGGGTCTGGAAGTCGTACGGGTGCCGGCCTACTCACCGGAAGCGGTGGCAGAACATACGATCGGTCTGATGATGACCCTTAACCGCCGTATTCATCGCGCGTATCAGCGTACCCGTGATGCGAACTTTTCGCTCGACGGACTCACCGGCTTCAACATGTACAACAAAACGGCGGGCGTTATCGGCACGGGTAAGATCGGCATTGCGACCATGCGGATTCTGAAAGGTTTTGGTATGCGGCTGCTGGCGTTTGATCCCTACCCAAGTGAGCAGGCGCGTGAGCTGGGCGCAGAATATGTTGATTTAAAGACGCTGTTTACAGAATCCCACGTCATTACGCTGCACTGTCCGCTGACCCCGGAGAACCATCATCTGCTGAATGCCGACGCGTTTCGTCAGATGCGCGATGGGGTGATGATCATCAACACCAGTCGTGGCGGGCTGATTGATTCACAGGCAGCGATTGACGCGCTGAAACAGCAGAAAATCGGCGCGCTCGGCATGGATGTGTATGAGAATGAACGCGGCCTGTTCTTTGAAGATAAGTCGAATGATGTGATTCAGGACGATGTGTTCCGCCGTCTTTCAGCGTGCCATAACGTACTGTTTACCGGTCATCAGGCATTTTTAACGGCTGAAGCGCTGACGGCCATTTCCGAGACGACACTGAATAATCTTAGCCAGCTCGATCGGGGTGAAGAGTGCCCGAACCGACTCTCAGCCTGACTATTCTCTGCTAATGATGCGGGCCGGTGCTATCCGGCCTGTTCATCAGCGCGCGCAGTTCCCGCCAATTAACGCCTGCTCATCGCAGCGACGGCCATTCACTAACTGACACATGCCCACACGTGATCCATCCAGCTCATGTGAAAACGCCAGCGTTCCGCCTGCGTTCGAACAGGTGCTTTCTGCCAGGGAAGACATCACCACACGAGGCTGGATGTGCGCGGCGGTGGCTTGTTGCGGTGGCTCGTTATCATCACTGTTGCTACTGCAGGCAGAGAGTAATAATGCGGCACCGGCCAGCAAAAAGGTGGCTGCTTTCATCAATCGGACTCCGGGAATGGGGATAATAGGCTGGCTCAGCATATGTCAGGCAGCACAAGGGGTCGAGAGGTGAAACAGCTTTTTACAAAATTCTCCGCCGTGATTTGCAAGCAGAATTATCTTGTTTACCTGCTATCGCTGAACTGTCACCCTTTTTCGGTTCCTATTATTTCGGAGTAAAGCCATGTTAATGGATATGTTAATTCGCATCGCCCTGGCCGGTATTCTTGGCGGCCTGATTGGTCTGGAGCGTCAGATGCGGGCCAAAGAAGCGGGACTGCGTACCCATATTCTGGTCGGTATCGGTAGTGCGATGTTCATGCTGGTGTCGAAGTATGGTTTCGCCGATATGCTTACCATCGACCATGTGGCACTGGACCCCAGTCGTATTGCAGCCCAGGTCGTCAGCGGTATGGGCTTCCTGGGCGCAGGCACCATCATGATTCAGAAGCAGGTGGTGAAAGGCCTGACCACGGCAGCGGGATTATGGGTAACGGCAGCGATTGGTCTGGTGATCGGCAGCGGCATGTATGAGATCGGCATTTATGGCACAGTGCTGGCGCTGGTGGTGCTGGAAGTGTTCCGCCGCCTGAGCCATGTTTTAATCGGCAAGCACCATACGTTACTGGTTTTCCTTAAGCCTAAAAGCGTGCCGCTGGTGTTACTGGTCATGCAGCGGGAAGGTATTCGTTATGGCAATGTGACGGTGATTAATCGTGATGAGGAGAGCGGCCTGTGCGAACTCAGCATACAGGTAACGTTGTCCCGCAAGTCAAATGATGCGCACCTCTACGATAAGGTCATTGAGATAAAAGGCGTTCAGTCGCTGGAGATGATGTAAACGTTTGCTGAACAAACCCGTCACTACACATGGCGACAAAGACATAAGAACCTTGCAGAAGGCGGTGAGCGGCAGTCACCGCCCTCTTCACCTGACATTTCTGAAAATCAAAAATGCTCAGAGTCTGACCTTAAATGTAGTGCCTGCCGGGAAGTAATGGCATAATCCGTTATTGTTAATTTACGTAATCATTTTATCCGGAAACTAATGCATCAAAACTCTGACCATCCTGAAGACGCCCTTTCCGCTACTTCGCCTAAAAATCGGTTCGCAGTCAGCATGCTGATTTTTACGCTGATAGCGGGCGCCGCAGCCATCATGATGCTCCTGGAACATCGGGATTCAGTGAATAATGCGCTGGAGACCGGACAATGTCTGGCAGAAGAAGGGGCTGAGGATTTAATGGAAGTGCTCAGGCATTTTCTGCATCATGCCTACCGCTGGATTTTTAAAGCCTGTGGCTGACGGTAATGCGTTTAGTGCAGCAGAAAATGCAGCAAACCGTGTCGGTTAACCAGCAACAAAACCCCGCAATACATGACGGCAACATAGCAAAGTAAAAAGAGAAGTAGCGTCATAATAAATCTGATGCCGTACTTCTTTATTTTGTCTGTTTTATCCGAATATTTCATAGACGTTAAATGTTGATTCATTTTTTAATTTCAAACCCGGTCATTAAACGGCTTCATCTGAATGCTGTATTGCCGAAATGTGCGAAACGAACGGCATCTACGCAGGATGTTGCAATAAAAAAATCAAACGCAAAATACCTTTCCCGCATCCTGACAATTTACTGATCATTGTGACCTGATGGATACATATTCACCTTGAGCAGCAATGGCTTAAGCAACGGCACGGTGTGTGAGCAAAATAACCTGAATTTAACGTTTCACAGGTTTCAGCGGCAATATAAGGATCAGTCTCTATCTGATTGGTCAAACGTATATTCAACAAAGTATGATTTTCAGATTTTGACATTGTAAAAGTCATTCCGGGTCACAGAATAAACCCAGTGAGGTTTCGTATCCGACTTAATTTGACGCGTATCAAACATGGCAAGTACAGACAACACGCCGTTTAATCAGTATTGATTAATAACTGCGTAAGCTGTTTTTTTTACTCATTAAATCGGCCCGATGAAAACGCTATTCATTCTCTCTGTCATTTTTATGATCGCTGGTTGTACAGCAAAAAAAGATCATGTGCGTGCTGATGCTTACCAGGCCTCACCCCCTTCCTGCTCAACACACAGTGATGAAATTGATTGTCAGTGGAAAGATGTTCCTGCCAGCTGACCTCGCGCTATTCTCCCGCGTAGCATCGTCTCATCCAGCAGGCTTTCTTCATGGGGCTGTAAAGGCGCTCTCTCACCAGCATCTTCCTCGCGGCATTCCTTTTCGGCAATATCTGCTTTAAATGAGAGACGCTGCCGGATGCCTCAGGCAGCGATTTTCCGCTGATTACTTCACTCCAGTGCTGGCATTCGCGACAACAATCCGTACCATACGCTGCATATTCGTGACACCGCAGTGAAGTGTCTGGCTGGACGCGCACAGCAATTTGCCCTTCGGCTACGCTCTCTGGTTTTTGAGATAGGTAAAAATGCAAGATAATCAAACGGTTGACAAGAAAGAACAGTACAACCTCAATAAGCTGCAGAAACGTCTGCGTCGTAACGTCGGCGAAGCCATTGCAGATTTTAATATGATTGAAGAAGGCGACCGCATCATGGTCTGTCTGTCGGGCGGTAAAGACAGCTACACCATGCTGGAAATTTTGCGCAGTCTGCAAAAAAGTGCGCCGGTCAACTTCAGCCTGATTGCCGTTAACCTCGACCAGAAACAGCCTGGCTTCCCGGAGCACATCCTGCCGCAATATCTTGAGGCCCAGGGCGTTGAGTACCGGATTATCGAAGAAGACACCTACTCCATCGTCAAAGAGAAAGTGCCGGAAGGTAAAACCACCTGCTCACTCTGCTCGCGCCTGCGCCGTGGCATTCTCTATCGCGTCGCGACTGAACTGGGTTGTACTAAAATCGCGCTCGGCCACCATCGCGATGACATCCTGCAGACACTGTTCCTGAACATGTTTTACGGCGGAAAACTGAAAGGTATGCCGCCAAAACTGATGAGTGATGATGGCAAGCAGATTGTGATTCGTCCGCTGGCCTACTGCCGCGAGAAAGATATCATTCGTTTCTCAGACGCGCGTCAGTTCCCGATTATCCCGTGCAATCTCTGCGGTTCTCAGCCAAACCTGCAGCGGCAGGTGGTAGCCGATATGCTGCGTGACTGGGATAAGCGCTATCCTGGCCGCATTGAAACCATGTTCAGCGCAATGCAAAACGTCGTGCCGTCACACCTGGCAGATATCAATCTGTTCGATTTTAAAGGGATTAAGCATGGCGATGCGGTCGTTGATGGCGGCGATCTCGCTTTTGACCGCGAAACCCTGCCGTTGCAGCCTGTGGGCTGGCGAGCTGATGAAGACGATGCACCAGACTTCAGCGCACGTCTGGATGTGCTTCAGATTAAGTAAGTACCTGATAAGTTAAGGGCGTGCTGCTGGCAGCACGCCCTTTTTTTATATATTGCGGTGCGGCGGTGGATCCATTATCGGCGGATATTCCGGATCGGTCGGCTGATCAGGCTGGGGTTGCGGATGAGGAATCGGTTCAGGAATCGGGACTGGATCCGTTGGGATCGGCTCGCTGTTGTAAATCGCGCTCATGCCGTACTCCTTTTCTTGCGAATGGACTTTAAGTTTAGAAAAGGATTAGCGTTCCAGCCAGGCGGGCAAAAAAAAAGCCGGCACACGGGCCGGCATGTTTTGAATTAATTGTGCTATGCAATAATTCTAAATATGGAAGTAAGACAATATGGAGCGCAACGCCCATCGCTTGACGTTGCATTCACCTGCGGGAGAGAGTTTGCGTCAGCAGCGGCATTGGGTTCTTGATGTCGATCAGCTTTTGCTTTCTTAATATGATTTTTATCCCACCCGGCGGGATTTTCGTCCTCAAATCAGACGCCCCCGCCGATGTTACCTTTCCGCATTACAGCCAGCGCCGTTTACGCAGATAACCCGCGACGCCCACCGCCAGTGCCACGAGCAGCAGACAGAAGATAGAGAAGCCGTACTCCCATCCTCCGCCCGGAATGCCACCCAGATTAACGCCAAACAGACCGGTCAGGAACGTGGCGGGCAAGAAGATCATCGCCATCAGTGACATCGTATAGGTGCGGCGGTTCATCGACTCCGCCATCGCAGAGGCCACCTCGTCAGCCAGAATCGCAGTGCGCGCTACGCCCGCATCCAGATCATCCAGTCCGCGTCCCAGCCGATCGGCGATTTCCTGCATCCGGCGTCGTTCACTGTCATCCATCCAGCCCAGTTTTTCACTGGCCAGCCGGGCATAAACATCGCGCTGCGGCGCCATGTAACGCCGCATCACAATCAGCTGTTTGCGCAGCAGGCCCAGCTCGCCGCGCGCGGGCATCTGCTGGTCAAGCAGCGCATCTTCCAGCTCAATGATTTTGTCATGTAACTCTTCGATAAATTCGCTGGTGTGATCGGTCAGGGCATCACAGACATCGACCAGCCAGCTGCCACAGTCAATCGGGCCGTTACCGTTTTGCAAATCGGTGAGTACTTCATCGACGGCAGAGACTTTACGCCGCCGGGTCGAGACGATGAGCTTATCGTTGATGAACACGCGCATCACCACCAGCTGGTCGCGACGCGCATCGGTGTTGTGGTTAACGCTGCGCAGCACGATCATAAATCCGTCGCCCAGCCGGCTGACGCGGGGACGCATGCTGTCGCCCGCTAAGGCGTCACGCACGGCATCGGGGATCTGCGGCGTTGACTGCAGCCATTCTGCGCTTTTGCTGTGGGTATAGTTCAGATGCAGCCAGCAGGGCTGCTCACACTCGATAACTTCATCTTCAGCAATCGGGATCATCCCACCTTTGCCATCCAGCTGGCATGAAATGATGGCATCTGAAACCTGTAATGCTTTTCCTTCAATGACGTCCACAACATTCCCTCACCACTAATATCAATACGATACAGTCTAACGTGACGGCGTTGAGTTGCAATCTCCGGGCTGTGAAGAAAGATGTCAGCAGGTGGCAGGGAAACCGGCCACCACAGGTTTAGTGCTTTTCAATCCACAGTTCACGGCTGTAGGCGACATCTTCAGGGTTGGTGATGGGATAGCCTTTAACCCAGGGTTTAATCAGTCGGCCATTCGTGTACTGATAGATGGGCGCAATCGGGGCCTGTTCAGCGAGGATCTGCTCGGCACGGTTGTAATCGCTGTTACGTGCCTGCTCGCTGGTTTCACGGCTGGCTTTAGCGACAACTGCATCATAATCCGCGTTTTTAAAGCGCGCGATATTGCTGCTGTTGCCCGAGGTCAGCAGATTCAGGAAGGTGGAGGGCTCATTGTAGTCACCGACCCATGAGGCACGAATCACATCGAAGTTCCCGCTGTTACGGCTGTCGATGTAGGTTTTCCACTCCTGATTCTCCAGTGTGACATCCACACCAAGGTTCTTTTTCCACATTGAGGCCACGGCAATCGCAATCTTCTGATGGCTCTCAGAGGTGTTGTAGAGCAGTTTGAGCTTCAGCGGTTTACCCGGACCGTAACCGGCGGCGGCGAGCAGCGATTTGGCCTGCGCATTCAGGGCGTTCTGATCGTGCTGTTGCATGAACGTGGGCAGTGGCATAAAGCCTGCTGTCACATCTGGCGTAAAGTGCCATGCCGGTTTCTCACCGGTGCCCAGCACTTTGTCAGCAATGACGTTTCGGTCGATAGACCAGGACAGTGCTTTGCGAACCCGCACATCGGCAGTCGGTCCTTTCTGCGTGTTAAACGCATAGTAATAGGTGCCTAACTGGTCAGGTGTGTAGACCTCTCCCGGCAACGTTTTCTTTAATAACGCATACATGTTCTTAGGGAAAGATTCGGTGATATCAATGTCGTTGGCACGATAACGTTTAGTCGCGCTCGACTCTTCATTGATTGGCACAAAGGTCACTTTCGTCAGCACCGAATGTGCATCATCCCAGTAATGAGGATTACGGGTCAGGACAATCTTCTCGTTCACTACCCGCTCGCTGAGCTGATAGGCACCGTTACCGACCAGTTTACCGGGTGCCGTCCAGCTATCACCTTGCTGGGCAATGACTTTTTGCGGCACCGGGAAGAGCGCCACGTTAGCCACCAGCGCCGGGAACCACGGCACAGGACGATCCAGCGTCACTTTTAGCTGGGTTTTGCTCTGGGCAGTCACTCCCAGTTTATCGGGGGTCATTTCGCCTTTGGTAATCGCTTCCGCATTTTCAATACCGCTTAACCCCGCAAACCCGGCTGAGCCTGAGCTGTTTTTGGGATCGACCAGCCGCTGCCAGCTGTAGACAAAATCCTGCGCCGTGACCGGTTCGCCGTTTGACCAGCGCGCGTTATTGCGCAGGGTGAAGACCCAGGTTTTGTTGTCGCTGCTGCTCCAGCTCTGTGCCACGCCCGGCACGATTTTGCCCTGAGCATCCTGATTTGTCAGACCTTCAAACAGATCGCGAATCACCTGAATTTCAGGCAGCCCTACCGCTTTAAGCGGATCGAGTGAAGCGGGTTCATCTTTAATATGGCGGACGATCTGCTGCTGTTCGGCCAGCTGCGCGCCAGCGGGTGGATTCGCCGCAATGGCGGGTGTGAGGATGCTGCTCAGACTGATTGCTGCCAGCGTCATACGAAAGGTCTTAACCATTATCACTCCTTTACCCCAAAGAAGTGCTGCATCAGTCTGTTGCCGATGTAGCTTGTGCAGGGCACTTTATCGCAAATGGCTGACAGATAAATAGCTATTTTCCGCACACGGCTTTTCCGCTACTTTGAGTAAAACCCTTTGAGGAAATCTGTATGTCGCCACTTCATCCGCGTCCCCTTCGCGGCAAACTTGACGTTTCGTATCAGCAGTATGGCCGCTCCGTGCTCGGCGCGCCGCTGCTGTGGTTTCCAGCGCCACTGGGTGACCCCGACAGCGGTCTGATTCTGGCTGGCACACACGGTGATGAAAATGCGGCCATCGCCACCCTTTCTGCTGCGTTACGGACACTGCCCGATGGCATGCGTCGGCACCACGTGGTGCTGGCAGTCAATCCTGATGGCTGTCAGCTTGGCCTGCGTGCTAACGCAAATGGCGTCGATCTCAACCGCAACTTCCCGGCAGCGAACTGGCAGCCCGGAGAGACCGTTTATCGCTGGAACAGCGCTGCCGATGCGCGGGATGTCACGCTCTCAACCGGCACGCATCCGGGTTCTGAACCGGAAACACTGGCGCTCTGTGCCCTGATACATCAACTTAAGCCAGCCTGGATCGTTTCCTGGCATGAGCCGCTGGGCTGTATTGACGACCCGCATCAGGTGGAGATTGGTGGCTGGCTGGCCAGCCATACCGGCCTTCCTCGCGTCAGCAGCGTAGGATATGACACGCCTGGCTCATTCGGCAGCTGGTGTTACGATCTCAATCTGCCCTGCGTGACCGCTGAGATGCCGGTGATATCCGTGGATGAAGCCACGGATACCTATCTTGAGATGATGGTTAGTTTGCTGCGCTGGCAGCAATAATCAGCCGGCCGCTGCGCACGGTGATCGCCGGTTCGGCATCCACCGCCAGCCAGGTCGGCCCATCAAGATCGGCGAAACGGGTCTGCGGCACCAGCGGCAGCGCAGCACGTATCGCCCGCGAGGTGCAGAGCATGCAGCCCAGCATCACCGCAAAGCCCTGCTGCTGCGCGGCATCGGCAAGCGCCAGCGCCTCGGTCAGACCGCCCGCTTTATCCAGCTTGATGTTGACCATCTCATAACGGCCTCGCAGCGCGGCCAGGCTTTCACGTGTATGACAGCTCTCATCGGCGCAGATTGGCAAGGGATGGATAAAGTTCTCCAGTGCCGCATCTTCACCTGCAGGTAAAGGCTGTTCCAGCATCGCCACATTAATGTCTGCCAGCAGCTGACAGCGTGCCGCCAGGCCTTCAGCGTGCCAGGACTCATTTGCATCCACAATCAGGGTTGCCTCCGGCACGGCGGCGCGGATGGCCATCAGCCGTTCAGTAATGAAATTGTTATCCAGCTTAATTTTCAGCAGTGTTGCACCATGCTGCCACAGTGCGAGTGCGCTGCTGGCCATCGCCTCAGGGGTATCAATGCTGACGGTCTGCGCGGTCACGACATCAGCAGGTGCAGTCACCCCGCAAAGTGCCCAGAGGCTGCGCTGCTGCTGATGTGCGGCGAGATCCCACAGTGCACTGTCGATGGCGTTGCGCGCCGCCCCGGCAGGCAGCGCCTGTTGTAATGCCTCGCGCGTCATACCCTGTTGCAGCGCAGGCAGCAACGTGGCGATTTGCGCCAGCACCGATGCTTCGCTTTCACCATAGCGCGCATAGGGCGTCGCTTCACCGACGCCTTTTACGCCGTCTTCCTCAATTTCAACCACCACCACTTTGACTTCGGTCCGGGTTCCACGGGCAATGACAAACGGCGTATGCAACGGCCAGGCTTCGGGATAACTTTTTACCGTTCTCATTTACACTCCACAAAGTGTGACGCACTGGCAGACCGCCACGTTAAATTCCACAATTGAACTCGTAAACCCTTAACATTTATGTCATAAACAACGGCTATCTTTAGCCGTTTTGTGTCAGATCTTTTTTATCATCAAAAGGAATCACTATGTCTCAGACTGTTCATTTTCAGGGTAATGCCGTTCCGGTTGCAGGTCAGTTTCCACAGGCTGGCGATAAAGCTAAGCCTTTCACGCTGGTAGCAAAAAACCTGGTTAACGTTGCGCTCTCTGAGTATGCAGGAAAACGCAAAATTCTGAACATTTTCCCAAGCGTTGATACCGGTGTCTGTGCCTCATCAGTGCGCAAATTCAACCAGGCGGCAAGCGAGCTGAATAACGCCGTGGTGTTATGTATCTCTGCCGATCTCCCTTTTGCCCAGTCTCGCTTCTGTGGCGCGGAAAACCTGAGCAACGTGGTGACGCTGTCGACGCTGCGCGGCTCAGAATTTAAGTATGAGTATGGTGTAGAAATTGCTGATGGTGCGCTGGAAGGCCTGACCGCACGTGCCGTAATCGTACTGGATGAGAACGATAAAGTGATTTACAGCCAGCTGGTTGATGAAATCACCACTGAGCCTGATTACGACGCTGCCCTGGCCGCGCTGAAGTAATAAAAAAAGCGGATAACCTGGTTATCCGCTTCCTGCTCTCTGCTTACCGATCATTCGCTTTCGGTGCGCTTCTGCCCCAGACCATATTCACGCAGCTTGTTGGCAATCGCGGTATGGGAAACACCCAGACGTTTTGCCAGTTTTCGGGTGCTGGGATAGGAGAGATAAAGCCGCGTCAGAATTGACCGCTCAAAACGGCTGGTAATCTGATCCAGCGTTCCTTCCAGTGCTTCATCGCCCAGCGATACATCCAGCGTCTGTTCAGGCAACACAATATCCTGCGGTCGCAGTTCATATCCTTCAAGCTGGGTTAACGCGCGATATAACGCATTTTTTAACTGGCGCACATTGCCAGGCCAGGCGTAGCGCGTCAGAAATGCAATGAGCTGTGGCGAGAGTCGCGGCCGGGCCATCCCCTGCTCATCCGCAAAGCGGGCCACAAACATCTCGGTCAGTGGCAGGATATCCTGCGGTCGATCGCGCAGCGGGGGCAGTTGCAGCGTCAGCACATTGAGCCGGTAAAAAAGATCTTCGCGAAACTCACCGCGTTGCACCAGTTCAATCAGGTTCTTCTGCGTGGCGCAGATTACGCGCACATTAACATGGACTTCATGCTCTTCACCGACGCGGCGGAAGGTGCCATCATTGAGAAAACGCAGCAGCTTGGTCTGCATTCTTGGCGACATCTCGCCAATCTCATCCAGCAATACCGAGCCACCATTGGCCTGCTCAAAAAAGCCCTTCTTGCCTTCCAGCGCATTCGGATAGGCACCGGCGGCATGACCAAACAGCTCGCTTTCCGCAACGTCGTCGGGTAAAGAGGCGCAGTTCAGCGCCAGGAAAGGATTTTTCCCACGGGCGCTGCGCAGATGACAGGCGCGTGCCAGCATATCTTTCCCGGTGCCGGTATCGCCGACAATCAGTAACGGCGCATCCAGCATCGCCAGTTTGCGCGCCTGACCGACCACCTGACGCATCTTCGGCGTGACGGCAATAATATGGTCAAACTCGGATTCGTCAGTGACCACCAGATTCTGTAACTGACGGCCCATGCGAGCGGTTGACTTCAGCATCACCATCGCCCCGACCGGCCTGTCGTTCTGGCCCTCTTCACCCGGCAGATAAATAGGACGCGCTTCCATCAGAAAATCGCGCCCTTCAATGACGACATGCTGTGCCTGCGCCTCAACCCGATCGCTTTCCAGCCAGCGCATGAAGTTAAAGCCATTAATCAGGTTGCCAGCGCTGAAATTGCGCATTTTCTCTTCATCAAGATTAAACAGGTTTTGTGCCGCCGGATTGGCCAGTTCAACCTTGCTTTTCAGATCGATGGAGAAAACCGGATCTGGCATGGCCACCAGTAAGGCACTCAGCGCGCGATGTTCACGCTCCGAAGGCATGTACGTTACCGTGCGCACATCTGTTACGCCTGGTGTACGCCGGATTTCTGCCATCAGATTACTGAAAGCGTCAAATTCCAGTGCCGAAAAATTCAGGTAGATGCGGCCCAGCGCCGTAATTTCGATACCGCGTAAATCAATGTTGCGTGCCACCAGCAGATCGAGCAGTTCACGCGTCAGACCGATGCGGTCCTGACAGAACACTTCCAGACGCATTGCGTTCGCCTTAATCAGGTTCAGATAAATGAATATTACGCTAAGTGATGCGCCGGTAGAAAGGGATCTGTCAGGAAAAGTTGACAGCTTAAGCGTGTATGGCGGAGTTTTGTACTGACCGGCTGGATTCCGGTATCGATCGCTGGTTGTCAGCTTTTGTCAGTACCAGACTGTTGATTAGAGAGTGATTGCTGTATATTTTTCTCAACTGAGTAGAATTGATTATAATATGCTGACTTTCTTCGCAAAATATCTGACTGTGGGCCTGGTAAATACCCTGATCCATTGGGTGACTTTTTTTATCTGCCTTAGCCTTGGATTATTCCAGTCGACCGCTAACCTGATTGCATTTAGCCTGGCCGTTACCTTCTCTTTTTTCGTTAATGCGTGCTGGACCTTTGAGCAGCAGGCAACGGCCTGGCGTTATCTTATTTACGTCGTTTTTATGGGTGCGATGGCTTTCAGCGTAGGTTATCTGGCTGACCATTTTGGCTTCTATCCCCTGATTACGCTGATCGCCTCCTCGGCTATCAGTCTGGCGTGTGGCTTTCTTTTTTCCCGCTTTATCGTTTTCAAAGGAGAATAATGAAAATCTCTCTGGTGGTACCGGTATTCAATGAAGAGGATGTCATCCCTCTTTTCTATGACGCGGTCAGAAAAGATGAAGCACTGGCCGCGTGGCAGATTGAGATCGTATTTATTGATGATGGCAGCACAGACGCAACGCATGCGCTGATTACCCAACTCAGCCAGTGCGATCCGCTGGTGCGCAGCTTGTCGTTTATTCGAAATTTCGGCAAAGAACCGGCGCTGTTTGCCGGACTGGAAGCCGCAACCGGCGATGCGGTTATCCCGATAGATGTGGATTTGCAGGATCCGATCGCGATTATTCCCGAGATGATCCGGAAGTGGCAGGCTGGGGCTGATATTGTGTTAGCTAAACGGATTGACCGCAGTGCCGATGGCCACCTCAAACGCAAAACAGCCCGCTGGTTTTACAAACTGCATAACAGCATCAGCCATCCGCAGATTGAAGAGAATGTCGGTGATTTCCGGCTGATGTCGCGTGAAGTCGTTGAGAATATTAAATTGCTGCCTGAGAAGAATCTCTTTATGAAAGGCATTCTTAGCTGGGTCGGCGGACAGACGGATATTGTGGAATATACCCGAACGGAGCGGATCGCCGGCCGCAGTAAATTTGGCGGCTGGAAGCTGTGGAATCTTGCGCTGGAGGGTCTGACCTCATTCTCTACCGTTCCGCTGCGGATTTGGTCATACCTGGGCTTTCTGGTGGCCTCGCTGGCCTTTTTATATGGTCTCTGGATGATCGTGGATAAACTGCTGTTCGGTAACCCGGTGCCAGGCTATCCCTCAATTCTGGTCTCCGTGCTCTTTCTGGGTGGCGTTCAGCTTATTGGCATTGGCGTGTTAGGCGAATATATTGGCCGCATCTACATGGAAACTAAAAACCGGCCTCGCTATATTTTGCGAAAAGTAGCACCGAAAAAAATAACCCCCTCTCAGGACACCGACTAAACGGCCCGTTCAGGCTCTGAGAAATGGTCAGATTAAAAAGGATGACAGATGTTCGCCACTGATAACGGCATAAGCCGCAATAAGGTGTTTTTGCTTTTTGCGACAGTATTTCTGCTTGCGTACAGCCCCGCTTATTTAACGCATTACGCCTATACCGATGACTGGACGAATCTCTATTGGGCTAATTTTGACAGGCTCAGTATTTTAAACTGGGACACATTATCCGGCAGGCCGGTTTATGGCATTATCCAGTACAGCGCTTCCTTTCTGGTCGGGAGTGTAGAGCGTCTGGCACTGCTGCGTTCAGTCTCGATTGTTCTGCTCATTTTTACCGGGTATTACATTTATACCCTGTGTCAGAAAATGGCACTTCTTGAGAGTCAGGCTCAGCGAATCACATTTTCGCTATTGCTTTGTCTGCTGCCTTCCTTCCAGGTTTATATCGCCTGGGCATCCTGTTTCCCCTATATCGCTGCAATTTTGCTGGCGGGAACAAGTTACCGTTTTTCCATTAAAACGGGCATGACCAGTCGCCTTATCGCGTTCTGTCTGCTGACCCTTGCCTTCTGTCTTTATCAACCGGCAGCGATGACCCTTACCTTCTTTGCCGCGCTTGACCTCTGCTTTTCAGAAAGAAAAGTCGATACGAAACGTGCAGTGATCTCACTGATGGTTCTGGGTGCGGGCATGTTCGCTGCGCTGATCGCGTCAAAGGTACTGCCCGTTCAGCTTTATGGTCATACGTTGCCACGTTCAGCATTCAGCTACGACATCCCGGTTAAGCTGAAATGGTTTTTCACCGAATACCTTAAGAACGTTATATGTAATTTTGACCTCGGCGCAAAAACGGTGTCGGTGATCATCTCATCGATCATTATTGGGTCTGGACTGAAAAAAATTAAAGCAGCAGGCAACGACAAATTCTATCTGATGTTTGTTTTATTGCTGATCGCCGCACTGCCTAATCTGATCGTCAGTGAAAGCATGGCGGCTTACCGTACCCTGATTGCCGGTGCAATGATTACCACCAGTGCGTTTATTCTCGGCCTGTTTGAAATCAGCAAAAAATTAAAATGGAAAAATGCATTTTTTGCACTGCTCGTGATCGCTGCCGCCTCGCTGTCGATAAGTCATTTAATCAACGGCTATTCCGTGCCGGCTCGTAAAGAGTTTGCCCTGCTCGATCAGGCAATTACCCGGCAGGTGCCAAAGGAATTTAAAGGGGCGCTCTATTATCGCCTGACCGGTGAGTACCTGCCGAAGGTTGCGACGTTGCGTAAGTATGATGATTTCGGGGGGCTGGGCCTGAGTATGTCCTGGACATTTGCCGGGATGGCGCATTTTATCAGGGAGAAAAATGGCATGGCCTTTACGCTGCCTGCAAACCCGGTGATTACAGATGAATCCGCCTGTCCGGGTGAGTGTCTGATTATCGATTCACGGCAGGTGCTGCGCCAGCCTCACTGATCATCAAAGGCGGCTATGCCGCCTTTAATGTGTCACGCGAGGTTCAGGCTGATTTGTTACCGCCCTTCTGCAGTGCCTCTTTCAGCTGGCCCAGCAGTTCGCGCCGAAAATCGCCAAGCCGTGGCTTATCCTGCTCCAGCCACGGCAGTGGACGACAAAGCTCCATCGCTTTGATGCCCAGCCTTGCAGTCAGCAGACCGGCACCAATGCCCTGGGCAGCACGCGTGGAAAGCCGGGCAGCGATATCCTGCGACATCCAGTCCATTCCCACTTCCCGCACCAGTTCGGACGCGCCGGCAAAAGCCATATTGAGCAGCACCAGGCGGAACAGCCGGATACGGCTGAAGTAGCCCAGCTCGATGCCGTATATCGCCGCGATGCGATTGACCAGCCGCAGATTACGCCAGGCGATAAACGCCATATCCACCAGGGCCAGCGGACTGACCGCAATCATCAGTGTTGCTTCCGCAGCATGACGACTGATTTCACGCCGCGCCTGCCTGTCCAGAACGGGCTGCACCAGCTGCGCATACAAGCGCACGATTTCGCTGTCATTGTGGGTTTCGTGCAACGAGGCATGCCAGCGCTGCAGGGCCGGATGCGCCTGATCCAGTTCAGCCTGCTGGGCCAGCTTTTCGCAGAAGGCCCGACCTTTACCGATACCATGACTGTGTAATAGCTCACGGCCCACATCCCGCACTTCGGCACGCTGACGCAGCTGGTAGAGCCGACGCCACTCAGTGGTCAGTGCGCCGACACCCGCCAGCACAATAAGTCCGCCTGCTACGCCGCTCCCCAGTGAAAACCAGTCGCGTGCCAGCCAGGCGTCATGCGTCCACTGCACTCCCTGCGCAATCACGCTGACGCCAAACAGCAGTGCGCCTGCAGTCACCATTTTGCGCCACAGACTGCGTTTAGGTTTCAGAGCCGCTTCCACTGCGCGCTCCCCTGCACCTTCTTCTTCTACGGCAACATCTTCATCCTGCACTGCCAGAAACGCAGCCTGCGCGTCCGCTTCAAAGGTCTGCGCCGGACGCAGCGGCGTGGTGGTGCTCTCATCCAGCGGGCGAGCAAAATCGATACGCGGCTTCAGCGGATCACTCATCGCAATTTATCTCCCAATAAAAATTCCAGCGCGGCATCCATGCGGATATGCGGCAGTGGACGGTCGACGTCGAGCTGCTGCGGCCGGAACTGTTCAAACTGAAAACCCTGCTGCTGCCAGAAGGCATTGCCGGGCAGGCGTGGCGGGACTTCACCCGGATAGACGGTAAGCGGTTCACCATCATCCAGCCGGTGACCGCGCAGGGCCGGGATCTTCTCGCCACGGTGGTCGACCAGGCCACTCTGCGTCGCCTGCACCGATGCCAGCCCGATGCAGTCCATACTAATCCCCTCAAACGCAGCGTTCTGCCAGGCATCCTGCACCAGCTGCTGCAACAGCGAGACCATGTTGCCGTGCTGATCGCTGGTGATGTGATCCGCTTTAGTCGCAGCAAACAGTAATTTGTCGATCACCGGTGAGAAGAGCCGGCGAAACAGAGTGCGCTGGCCGTAATGAAAGCTCTGCATCAGCTGAGTCAGCGCCAGCCGCATATCATTAAACGCCTGAGGACCACTATTCAGAGGCTGGAGGCAGTCAACAAGCACGATCTGGCGGTCAAAACGCAGGAAGTGATTTTTATAGAAGCCCTTCACCACATGCTGGCAGTAGTAGTTAAAGCGCTGCTGCAGCATGCTGAAGTTACTCCCCTTATCCGCCTGCGCCAGCTTAGTGAGTTGCGCCTCATCAGCGGTCGGCCAGGGGAAAAACTGCAGCGCAGGTGCGCCTGCCATATCGCCAGGCAGCACGAACCGGCCAGGCTGAATAAAGTGCAGGCCTTCAGATTTACAGCGATGCAGGTAGTCAGTCCAGGCCGCAGCAATCTCTGCCAGCTGGGTTTCATCGGCGGGAGCAAGCGGATCGAGTTTTTCGCAGAGCGTGCGCCAGGGTTTGGCCCACTCCGCACGATCGCCCTGCAGCAGTCCGTTCATCTGCCGTGACCAGGCGAGGTAATCCTGCGCCAGCATCGGCAGATCCAGCAGCCATTCTCCGGGATAGTCGACAATTTCCAGATAAAGTGTCGCCGTCTCTTTCAGATGACGCAGCAGCGAATCATTGGGACGGTAACGCAGCGCCAGACGCATTTCGCTGACGCCACGGGTAGGCGTCGGCCAGGCGGGCGGCGTGCTGTAGAGTTGTGCCAGGCCTTCGTCGTAGGTAAAGCGCGCGGTTCCCATGTCTCGCTGCGGCACCCGTTTGACGCCCAACAGTCGCTCATCCCGCACAACGGAAAACAGCGGCAAACGTGCGCCGCTGTGAACCGTTAAAAGCTGATTAACCAGTGAGGTAATAAAAGCAGTTTTACCGCTGCGGCTTAATCCGGTGACCGCCAGCCGAAGGTGGCGATCAACGCCACGGTTCATTAACGCCATTAATTCAGTTTGCAGTCTTTTCATCGTTCTCCCTGATGAAGCGCGATGCCACCCGATTCATCACGCGTTTCAGCAATGGCTCAAGTGCCACAGCCAGCAGAAGACGTAACGGGCGTCGCGCTACCGATTTCACCGCCCAGCCTGTGACACCGGCGGGACCGTAGGTAACAGCATTGATAATGATAAATTTAGCCGCCGACTTCAATGCAGGTGCCGCGCGGTGGCGAAAAGCAGTGGATCGCGAAAAAGACATCAACACCTCCATTGAGAGAGCGGACGGGCCCGTAAAAGCCCGGCAATAATATAATCAAATCTGGCGGAAGCGGCTGCGTACGCTGAAAGTTTCAGACGTCACATAACGCTCCACGTCGCGCACGCTGCGCTCATCGCGCTGCAGCGCACTCTCCAGCTGGTCCAGCAGCTCGCTGGCGCTGGGCTGACGTTCGTCCTCCGTGAGATTGGCGGGTTTAACATCCAGCACAAAACCCAGCACGAAATAGGCGACCACCGTAAACATAAACAAGCCAAAGAACAGGGATAAGACCACAATGACCCGAAGCAGACGCACCGGAATGTCGAGATACTCCGCCAGACCTGCACAGACGCCCATCAACTTTCCTTCGTCAGGCTTGCGCCACAACTTACGGCCTTTCATCATGGCTGCCTCCAGTTAGGGTGTTCGGCATCCAGAATCGCTTCCAGCGCGTCAATGCGTTCACGCATCCGCTGTGCATCCTGTGTAACACGCTGCAGGCGCTGGATTTCGCTTTGCGACAGTTCCGAACCGCCGTTGCGTTTGTTGTTGTAATGCAACCATAACCAGATCGGTGCGACAAACAGCACGAAGATCGTTAAGGGTATGGCGAGAAAAAGTGCGCTCATTGACTCTCCTTAATCACTTATTGCAACGTCGATGATTACTCACTGCGGTTCATTTTGGCTTTCAGCGCATTAAGCTGCTGGCTGATTTCATCATCCGCTTTCAGGTCAGTAAACTGCTGGTCCAGGGTTTTTGGCTTACCGAAACCGTGGCTTTCTGCTTCCGCTTCCATGTGGTCAATGCGACGTTCAAAAGATTCAAACCGGGCCATCGCTTCGTCGATTTTACCGCTGTCCAGCTGACGACGAACATCGCGTGATGAAGAGGCCGCCTGGTGACGCAGCGTTAACGCCTGCTGGCGGGCACGTGTTTCAGTCAGCTTTTTCTCCAGCTCACTGATTTCGCCTTTCATACGTTCCAGCGTCTCTTCCACCTGGCCCACTTCCTGTTTCAGAGAAGCGATAAGATCAGTGAGTTTCTGTTTTTCGATCAGTGCTGACCGCGCCAGATCATCTTTATCCTTGCGTAGCGCCAGTTCCGCTTTTTCCTGCCATTCGGCCTGCTGGATCTCTGCCTGCTCAATACGGCGTGACAGCTGTTTCTTTTCAGCCAGCGCCCGCGCAGAGGTGGAACGCACTTCGACTAAGGTGTCTTCCATTTCCTGAATCATCAGACGGACCAGTTTCTGCGGATCTTCAGCACGCTCCAGCAGGGAATTAATGTTGGCATTTACGATGTCAGCGAAACGAGAAAAAATACCCATAATGATGTTCCTCTTTTAATGTTTTAAAACGTGTTGCCCTGCTTAGTTAATACAAGATGCGTGCCAATTTTTATCGCATTGATTTTGAAGGAATTTGATATTTTACAGCCCCGTCCGCATGTTTTAAGATAGTCAAAATGATTAAGGGATGGCGAAATTCATCATGACAGGCACTAACGATAATCTTTTAGGTGAGTCGAACAATTTTCTGGAGGTTCTTGAGCAGGTCTCCAGACTGGCTCCGCTGGAAAAGCCGGTTCTGGTGATTGGCGAGCGCGGAACGGGTAAAGAGCTGATCGCCAGCCGTCTGCACTATCTCTCTGACCGCTGGCAGGGACCGTTTATCTCGCTGAACTGCGCCGCACTGAATGAGAACCTGCTCGATTCTGAACTCTTTGGTCATGAGGCCGGTGCCTTTACCGGTGCGCAGAAGCGCCATCTCGGACGTTTTGAGCGTGCTGATGGTGGCACGCTGTTTCTGGATGAGCTGGCAACCGCGCCGATGCTGGTGCAGGAAAAGCTGCTCAGGGTAATTGAATATGGGCAGCTGGAGCGTGTCGGCGGCAATCACTCCCTGCAGGTGAATGTGAGGCTGGTTTGCGCCACTAACGAGGATCTCCCTGCGCTGGCGGCAGAGGGGAAATTCCGTGCCGACCTGCTGGATCGTCTGGCCTTTGATGTGGTGCAGTTACCGCCCCTGCGCGAACGCCGCAGCGATATTCTGGTGATGGCCGATCATTTTGCCATCCAGATGTGCCGCGAACTCGGCCTGTTACTTTTTCCTGGTTTTACCGCTCAGGCGCAGCAGGCTCTGCTTGATTACCACTGGCCCGGCAACGTCCGTGAGCTTAAGAACGTAGTAGAACGCTCAGTCTATCGCCATAACAGCAGCGAGCAGTTGCTGGATAACGTCATTATCAACCCATTTGCTTCACGTCCTGAACCGGTTGCGCTCATCCGTGCCAGTCAGAACGCGGAGAGTAACGACCTGCCCGCCCTGCCGCTGGATCTGCGCCAGTGGCAGAATCAACACGAGCGGGATCTGGTTGAAGCCAGCCTGCAACAGGCACGCTATAACCAGCGTCGCGCCGCCGGGTTGTTAGGTGTTACCTATCATCAGCTGCGCGCGATGATGAAAAAGCACGACATAAAAGCCGAAAACTAAACAGGGCGACGATGACATCTTTGTCTCTTCGTTTTGTTTTCTGGTTAATCGCTGTCATAACTGCCTGGTAACGTCCTGGCTGCTTTAGCAGGAACAAAAACAGCAATTACATTTTTTGCGGCTTAGTGCCCATTTTGTCAGGTTGCCTGAGGGTCGGAACCAGCAGGACGGCTGCTGTCACAATGACCACGGCCAGTGCTGACATCAGCAAAACATTGTCTGTGCCATATTGTGCCGCCAGCGGCCCCGCAACCAGTTGACCAAAGGGAATGGAGATAAAGGAACCCATCGCATCATACGCGTACACGCGAGCCAGTTTATCGGCTGGGATATGAGTCTGTAATGAATGCGCCCAGGTTACGCCAAACAGGCCTAATGAAACGCCAGCGATAAAGAACCCCGCAATCAGCCATGCTGCTGATGCATTCAGGCTCAGCATCATTATCGGGAGTGCACAGAGACCTGCCAGCATAGCGCCAATCAGAAGATCACGACGTGGATGCCATTTCATAGCCAGAAATGATCCAGCAATTAAACCTGCGCTATGGGCGGCCACAATTATCCCCCACTGCGCCCGCCCGAAAGAGGCGTCGGCAATTATCGGGCCATAGACTTCTACAATGCCATTAAACGCGACGTTGATAATGGCGAACTGAAGAACTATCGACCAAATCCAGCTTCGCCCTGCAAATTCTGCCCAGCCTTCTTTAATATCGCCCAGGATATTGCCTTGCACCGTCCCGCCATTATTCGGGCTCACACGCATAAGGAAATAAAGCGGCGCGGAGACCGCAAATCCCAGTGCATCTATCGCCAGCCCCCAGCCCGGCCCGACAGCACTGGTCATCACGCCTCCCAGCGACGCTCCCAGTACCGTGCCGCCATAAACACTGAGCTGAATGAAAGCATTGGCCTGACGCAGGTGCTGTGCAGGCACGACCTGTGGAACCAGCGCAGAGGAAGCTGGCAGAGCAATCCCCGATGCCGCGCCATTCAGCGCGCCCAGCAAGGAGAGGCTTATTACTGTGGCTGAACCCTCAAGCACAGTCCACGCAACGAAAGCCTGAGAAACAGCAGCTATCAGCGCCGATACAACTAATACCCGACTACGTGAGTAGCGGTCGGCAACCACACCGCCCACAAGCAGAAACAGCACGTTGAACAGGGAGCGGGACGCCACCACGACCCCTAAATCAGAGGCAGACCCATCCATATCAAGAACCGCAAAGCCCAGCGCGATGGGCGCGATTCCATTGCCCAGCACGGTAAACAAACGTCCGAAAAACAGATAACGAAAGGAGGGATAATGGAACGCCTGAGCGCTTTTCTGGAATTTAGTCATTGTACGGCGTTGGTTGGGCAGAGGTTGAGCTTATAGTAACGGCGTTTCTGTAATAGTTAAGTCCGGTTTTAAGCCGGTCTTGCTCAGGTAAATGCCAGGCCATTACAGATCGCATGCTGTTTTACTCTTTTTTCCATCCCCATGCCTTCATGCAAAACCGCAATCAGTGCACCTGTTCATTCAGCGGTGATCCTGATCTTCAGAACTATGCACCCGCCAAAAAAAAGCCCGCCATGAGGCGGGCAACAATACTGGAAGCAATGTGAGCAATGTCGTGCTCTTCTTCGGCAGAGCCACCGTCGAAGCGCATATGAATAATAATCATTCCTATTATCATTTGTAAAGCACCCGTTGAGAATTTTTCTCATTACCACACCTTCTGTGCGCTCTTTTTCCTGATGCAGGATGAAAAACAGCCTGGTAGCCGCTGCAGGTTTTGGGACAATGCCCGCTTTGAGATACACTCTGCCTAATGCCTCAAAATCGTTGAGTTCTATGTCAAAACTACTATGTTCGCTGTTGCTCAGCCTCAGCGTGTTGAGTGCCCCTGCGTGGTCAGCGCCTGCGGGTGATATCCGCCAGACCGGCTTTGTCTATTGCGTCAGCGGCACGCTGAATACTTTTAACCCGCAGATGGCCAGCAGCGGGCTGACTGTCGATACCCTGGCGGCACAACTTTATGACCGCCTGCTGGATGTTGATCCCTACACCTATCGTCTCAAACCCGATCTTGCGTCCAGCTGGGAAGTGCGCGACAACGGCGCAACGTATCGTTTTCATCTGCGTGGCGGCGTGCAGTTTCAGCAGACCAATCAGTTCCACCCTACCCGACCGCTGAACGCAGACGACGTTGTTTTCAGCTTCGAACGGATGTTTGACCGTAATCACCCCTGGCATAACGTCAACGGCGGTAACTATCCCTATTTTGATAGCCTGCAATTTTCCGACTCAGTGCAGAGCGTGAAGAAAATCGACAGCAGGACGGTTGAGTTCAGACTCAACAGCCCGGATGCGTCGTTCCTGTGGCACATGGCGACCCACTATGCGCCGGTGCTGTCGAAGGAGTATGCCGACCAACTGACCGCTCAGGGACACCAGGAAGAGATGGACAGGCAACCCGTTGGCACCGGTCCTTATCAGCTCAGCGAATATCGCACCGGCCAGTACATCCGTCTGGCGCGCAATCCTCACTACTGGAAGGGTGTTCCGCGTCTGCAACAGGCGGTAATCGATCTGGGGTCTGGCGGTACCGGACGGCTCTCCAAACTGTTAACCGGCGAATGCGATGTATTGGCCTATCCAGCGGCCAGCCAGCTCAGCATTCTGCGCGATGATCCGCGCCTGAGGATGACCCTGCGTCCTGGCATGAACATCGCCTATCTGGCTTTTAATACCCGCAAGCCGCCGCTCGACCGTCCTGAAGTGCGTCACGCGCTGGCGCTGGCAATCAACAATGAGCGGCTGATGGAGTCGATTTATTACGGCACCGCCGAAACGGCTGCCTCCATATTACCGCGCGCGTCCTGGGCCTATGACAATGATGCGCGTATTACCAGCTATGATCCGGACAAATCCCGGGCCGCGCTGGCGGCATTGGGCATCAGCGATTTGCATCTGCGACTGGTGGTGCCAGTGGCATCGCAGTCCTGGAATCCCAGCCCGCTGAAAACCGCCGAATTGTTACAGGCGGATCTGGCACAGGTTGGTGTGCGGCTGACGATTGTACCGGTAGAAGGCCGTTTCCAGGAGGCGCAGCTGATGGCGATGAACCATGATCTGACGCTGTCAGGCTGGGCCACTGACAGTAACGATCCTGACAGCTTCTTCCGTCCTCTGCTCAGTTGTGCGGCGATTCGCTCACAGACCAATTACGCGCACTGGTGCTCGCCGGCCTTTGACGAAACACTGCAGAACGCCCTGTTATCACAACAACTTTCGGGGCGCATCGACAGCTATGACAAAGCGCAACAGATTCTGGCACAGGAGCTACCGGTACTGCCGCTGGCATCCTCTCTGCGGCTCCAGGCGTTTCGTCATGATATCAAGGGGCTGGTGCTGAGTCCGTTTGGCAACGCCTCGTTTGCCGGGGTTTATCGTGAAGCTGATGAGGGGAGTAAATGATTATCTATATTTTGCGGCGCCTGCTACTGCTGCTCATCACCCTGTTTCTGCTGTCGCTGGTCAGCTTCAGCCTGAGCTATTTTACCCCCAATGCGCCGCTGGAAGGCGCTGCCCTCTCCGACGCCTGGTGGTTCTGGTTTAAAGGGATGCTGCAGTTTGATTTCGGCGTCTCCAGCACTAACGGTCAGGAGATTGGTTTACAGCTTCGCGAGGTGTTCCCGGCCACCATGGAGCTCTGTATCCTGGCGTTTCTGTTTGCGCTGCTGGTGGGCATTCCGCTGGGAATCTGTGCCGGTGTGATGCGCAACAAATGGCAGGATAAAACTATCAGTGCGCTGGCGCTGATTGGCTTTTCTGCGCCGATCTTCTGGCTGGCGCTGATTCTGACGCTCTTCTTCTCGCTGACGCTGGGCTGGCTGCCAGTGTCAGGTCGTCACGATCTGCTTTATCCGGTTCAGAACGTCTCTGGTTTTGCGCTGATTGACGCCTGGCTGAGTCGTTCTCCGTGGCGACATGAGATGATTATTAGTGTCCTGTCGCACCTTATCTTGCCGGTGCTGGTGCTGGCGATGGCACCGACAACAGAGGTGATACGTCTGCTGCGCAACAGCACCAGCGACGTGATGGACAAAAATTATGTCAAAGCGGCCGCCACGCGCGGTCTTTCACGCTTTACCGTCATCCGCCGCCACGTGCTGCATAATGCCCTGCCGCCGGTGATTCCACGTCTTGGCTTGCAATTTTCCACCATGCTGACGCTGGCGATGATTACGGAGATGGTCTTTAACTGGCCTGGTCTGGGACGCTGGCTGATTAACGCGATTCGCCAGCAGGATTATGCGGCGATCTCAGCCGGTGTCATGGTTATTGGCGGACTGGTGATCCTGGTGAATGTGATTTCTGACGTCATTGGCGCGGCCATGAATCCGCTGAAACATAAGGAATGGTATGCCGTCCGATAATATCTACGCCGAAAAACGCCTGCCCAGCGCATTTCGTCAAAGCTGGCATCATTTCTACGGCAACCCGATTTCAATGGTCGGACTATATGGCTTTGGCGCACTATTACTGCTCTGCCTGTTTGGCGGTCTGATAGCGCCCTACGGTATTGACCAGCAGTTTCTGGGCTATCAGCTGCTGCCCCCCTCCTGGTCACGCTACGGCGATGTCTCGTTCTTTCTCGGGACTGACGATCTGGGTCGCGATGTACTGAGCCGCCTGCTGAGTGGCGCAGGCCCCACAGTGGGTTCTGCGATTCTTGTGACGATCTCCGCCACCCTCGGTGCGCTGGTATTGGGCGTGCTGGCGGGCATGACGCACGGTATCCGCTCGGCCGTCATGAACCATGTCCTGGACACCCTGCTCTCGATTCCGTCGCTGTTACTGGCAATTATCGTGGTGGCGTTTCTCGGGCCACGACTCGAACATGCGCTGCTGGCCGTCTGGCTGGCATTGATGCCACGTCTGGTCCGCGAAATATACAGCGCCGTGCATGATGAGCTGGAAAAGGAGTATGTGGTGGCTGCTCGCCTTGATGGCGCTCGCGGTCGCAACATTCTGCGCTATGCCATATTGCCCAATATACTGCCGCTGCTGATTACCGAAATAACCCGCGCGCTGTCGATGGCCATTCTGGACATTGCCGCACTCGGCTTTCTCGACCTTGGCGCGCAGTTGCCTTCGCCGGAATGGGGCGCGATGCTCGGCGATTCACTGGAGCTGATCTACGTCGCACCCTGGACCGTTATGCTGCCCGGCGTGGCGCTGATGGTGAGTGTATTAATTGTTAACCTGCTCGGTGACGGCATCCGTCGCGCCGTCGAAGCGGGAGTGGAATAAATGCCGTTACTCGATATCCGTAATCTCACCATTGAATTTATGACCGCTGACGGGCCGGTCAAAGCCGTTGACCGCGTTAATCTGACGCTGGGCGAAGGCGAAGTCCGGGGACTGGTCGGGGAATCCGGCTCCGGTAAGAGTCTGGTCGCCAAAGCTATCTGTGGCGTCACCAACGATAACTGGCGTGTCACCGCTGACCGCATGGTGTTTGATGATGTGGACCTGCTGCGCTTATCACCGCGCGAGCGTCGTCGCATTATCGGACACAACGTCTCAATGATTTTTCAGGAGCCGCAATCCTGTCTGGATCCCTCAGAGAGCATTGGTCGCCAGCTGATGCAGGTGATCCCGCGCTGGACATACAAAGGGCCATGGCTGAAACGCTTCTGGTTCTGGCGCAAAACCCGCGCTATCGAACTGCTGCATCGCGTCGGCATTAAAGATCACAAAGATATTATGCGCAGCTTCCCTTATGAGCTGACTGAAGGTGAGTGCCAGAAAGTGATGATCGCCATTGCGCTGGCTAACCAGCCGCGCCTGCTGATTGCGGATGAACCAACAAATGCCATGGAACCGACCACGCAGGCGCAGATTTTCCGCCTGCTGAGCCGTCTCAACCAGAATAACAACACCACTATTCTGCTGATCAGCCATGACCTGCGCACAATGAGTCAGTGGGCAGATCGAATCAACGTGATGTACTGCGGTCAGACGGTGGAAACCGCCCAGAGCGAAGATTTGATGAGTACGCCGCATCACCCTTATACCCAGGCGCTGATTCGGGCCATGCCCGATTTTGGGCGTGCCCTGCCGCATAAAAGCCGTCTTAATACCCTGTCGGGCGCGATTCCGTCGCTGGAGAGTTTACCGATTGGCTGTCGTCTGGGGCCTCGCTGTCCCTATGCCCAGCGAAAATGTATCGAAACGCCACGGCTCACCGGCAGCAAAACACATCTCTACGCCTGTCATTTCCCGCTGAATATGGAGGGCCAGTAGCATGGAGACCCTGCTGGAAGTGCGCAACCTGAGTAAAACCTTTCGCTACCGTACGGGCCTGTTTCGCCGTCAGCACGTTGAAGCAGTGAAATCAGTAAGCTTTACCCTGCGTGAGAAACAGACGCTGGCGATTATCGGCGAAAACGGCTCGGGTAAATCCACCCTGGCGAAGATGCTGAGCGGCATGGTCGCCCCCACTGAAGGTGAGATTCTGATTGACGATCATCCACTGACCTTCGGGGATTATGGCTATCGCAGTCAGCGCATCCGGATGATTTTTCAGGATCCCTCAACCTCACTGAATCCGCGACAGCGCATCAGTCAGATCCTGGAGTTTCCATTGCGGCTCAATACCGAGCTCAATGCGGAAGAGCGTGAGAAACGCATCATTACTACGCTTCGTCAGGTTGGCTTACTGCGCGATCATGCCGGGTACTATCCTCACATGCTGGCCCCCGGTCAGAAACAGCGTCTGGGTCTGGCGCGTGCATTGATCCTCCAGCCTAAAGTCATTGTGGCCGACGAAGCGCTGGCCTCGCTGGATATGACTATGCGGTCCCAGCTGGTGAATCTGATGCTGGAGCTGCAGGAGAAGCACGGGATCGCCTACATTTATGTCACGCAGCATCTGGGCATGATGAAGCACATCAGCGATAAAGTGCTGGTGATGCATCAGGGCGAAGTGGTCGAGCGCGGCGGCACGGCGGACGTGCTGGCCTCCCCGCTGCATGATCTGACCCGACGGCTGATCAGCAGCCACTTTGGCGAAGCACTGAGTGCGGAAGCCTGGCGGCGTGAGCGCTGATTTTTGCTGCATATCGCGGAAATTGCGGGGCGATTTACCTGATTTATGAGAGACGTGCTAGAATCCGCACGTCGATTAACGTCGGTCGCTTACTTTTTAACCATGCGGCCGCCAACTACAATGACCATAAGGATTACAGCTATGGGTTTTCTTTCCGGTAAGCGCATTCTGATTACTGGCGTTGCCAGTAAACTTTCCATCGCCTACGGTATTGCACAGGCGATGCACAAACAGGGCGCAGAACTGGCTTTCACCTACCAGAACGACAAGTTAAAAGGTCGTGTGGAAGAGTTTGCCAAAGAGTTGGGTTCAGACATCGTGCTGCCATGTGACGTAGCTGAAGATGAGAGCATCAAATCTCTGTTCACTGAACTGGCAAAAACCTGGCCAAAATTTGACGGTTTCGTTCACTCTATCGGTTTCGCGCCTGGCGACCAGCTGGTAGGCGACTACGTGAACGCCGTGACTCGTGAAGGCTTTAAAATCGCGCATGATATCAGTGCTTACAGCTTCGTCGCGATGGCCAAAGAGTGCCGCGAGATGCTGAATCCACAGTCTGCGCTGCTGACCCTCTCATACCTGGGTGCTGAGCGCGCAATCCCGAACTACAACGTGATGGGTCTGGCGAAAGCGTCGCTGGAAGCTAACGTGCGTTATATGGCGAACGCCATGGGGCCGGAAGGCGTGCGTGTTAACGCCGTTTCTGCGGGTCCAATCCGCACCCTGGCAGCTTCAGGCATCAAAGATTTCCGTAAGATGCTGGCGCATTGCGAAGCGGTCACCCCGATTCGCCGTACTGTCACCATTGAAGATGTCGGCAACTCAGCAGCCTTCCTCTGCTCTGATCTGGCTGGCGGCATCACCGGTGAAGTGGTACACGTTGATGGCGGCTTTAGCATCGCTGCAATGAACGAGCTGGAACTGAAATAAGTTCTGCAAGGGCGAGCCTGGCTCGCCCTTCTCTTTATCCCCGCCTCGCTCTTCCTGCCTGATTTCGTTCCCGTTATACCGTAACGCTATTAATTATCACCGATCATTCTTTTGCCCCGGCCTGCCCATCAGCGACGATAAGCCTGACCTTCGGTTTATGCACATTTTCAGATTTTGCCGCCTGCATGCCGAACCCGATTTTGCAAAAGGATTGATCATGGAACAACGCCGCTATCCGGGCCATAACCACTGGTTTTATGAAAGCCAGACCAGTCCACGTATTGCTCAGGCCGCACCGCTGGTGCCAGAGGCTGCCCATATTGATGACCGTTTCCTGCTGGGATGCTACGCCGATAATACCGTAGTGCAGTCACTGCTGCGCACGCATCAGCCGGCCCTGCTGGCCGCGCGCGATCTGGCACAATTGCTTTTTCCTGATCGCGTCAACAACTCACTCACCCACACCTTAACGCTTTACGATCGCCTCAGCACTGCGCTAACCGTCGCGCAGGTCGCGGGCGTGCAGCGGTTGTGTAATCACTACTCTGCCCGATTAAATCCGTTGCCCGGGCCCGACTCCTCACGCGAGAGTAATAATCGCCTGACCCAGATCACACAGTATGCCCGCCAGCTGGCGATGCAGCCTGAGCTCATCAACGCGAGCGCGATCACCGCCCTCGATGCGGTCGGCCTGACTGAACCCGATATTGTCACGCTGAATCAGGTGATCGGATTTGTCAGTTACCAGGCACGCGTGGTTGCCGGATTGCAGGCGCTGCAGGGTCAGCCGGTACGCTGGCTGCCGGGCAGCACCCTGCCCCCTGATGCTGATTCCACCGGTTTTGACCAGCCTGCCCGCTGGCAGCCCGTGCTGAAACCGCTGGAGTTGCGCTATGCCAGTGCTGAGCAGCTCGCTGCCGTTACCCGCTGTCAGTCGCTGCCCGGCATGCAGGAGGCGGTATGGCTGCTGGCCCATGATCCCTCGGCGCTCTATGGCTGGGCGCAGCTGTGTCAGCATCTTTCTCAGGAGGATACGCTGGCCGAGGCAACCGCCGCGCGTATTCTGGGCAGTCGCTGGGCGTTCCGGCTGCTGGACGGGAACGACATCCTGATTGAGGGTGTTGAGGAGACGGCATCAAAAGGTGAAGAACAGCTGATTATTGCGCTGTCGGTACAGCTGACCCGGTCACCTGAGCGATTCAGCGCCGCCCACCTGCAACCGCTGATGGAGGCTGGCTGGGAGGCTGAAGCGTTGTTCGCGCTAATACAGCGTGTTGCGCTAGGCAACTGGAACAGCCGCCTGTTTTACGCGCTGGGCGAGGCGGAGTAACTGCGTTATACCGGCAGCAGACCACGGGCTTCGTCGAAAAAGTGCTGTGCCAGCGGTGTGGCACGGCCAGGTTCGGCTATCACCAGTGCCGCCTGACGTGCCATCGGCGGCAGCGTAATGCCGCGCTGCTGCAGTCCCTGCAGTGAAGCGGGCAGCAGGTGACCAACCGGCGACACCAGCAACCCCAGCCCGACCTGTGCACACTGCATCAGTTGCATAATAGAGGCACTCTCTACGATCACTCGCGGCACCAGTGCCGCTTCGCGAAACGCCATATCAATGTAGCGCCGGAAATAGCGCGTGGGCTCCGCCAGACAAAGTGGCTGTTGAGCCAGTTCATCCAGCGTCAGCGGGGTTTCCCCCACCAGCTCGGGGAAATGGTCGGGATGGAATACAGCTTCAGCGCCCCGGTCTGCCAGCATCTCGGTCTGAAAATGGAGTTCCCGTAGCGTCGCCATCTCGAAAAAACCGATACCGACATCCACGGTGTGGCTATTGAGCGCTTCAAGCAGCTGATCCGCACTCAGTACCGCAATGCGGTAGTCGAGCTGAGGATAACGCGCCTGCACCGCTTTCAGCAGCAACGGCAGCGCCATGCTGCACTGCGGCACCACGCCAACCCGCAGCGTGCCGTTCACCCCATGTTTCAGTGATTCAACTTCCAGCTTCAGCCCCTGATATACCGAAACAATTTCCCGCGCCCAGGCCAGCACGCGATCGCCCTCTGGCGTAAATCCGGCAAAGTTATTGCTGCGGTTAATCAGCGGCAGTCCCAGCTCGCGCTCCAGGTTTTTCAGGCGCATCGAGAGCGTTGGCTGTGTAACAAAACTGGCTTCTGCGGCCCGCCCGAAATGGCGCTCACGCTCCAGATTACACAAGTAAATCAATTGTTTAATGTCGATATTAATTATCCATCTGCAGGTTAAAGCGTGTTTTCTTCACTGTCTCGCTGTCAGAGTCAATCCAAGTTAAGAGTGGAATGTTACCCTGCTTACTCATGGCGGTTTTAACCGCACGGTTCATTGGCGCAAGGGGAACGATGAATCAGCAACCGATGTGCCCTGAAAAAGCGGCAGAGCGTATGCCCCTCTACATCTTCACGACCGCTGTTTTCGCGGGTTTAATGAATATGGCATTCAGCGCCAGACAGATTAAGCCGAACCCCACTGGTAGCAAAAAATCGTAGCCTAGCACCCGGTAAAGCCCGATTCCGGCTATTCCTCCTGCGAGGAAAGCCAGCAATGTCAGCGTGTGCAGTCGCAGCCGGTCCAGATAAAGCGGCGCATCTTTCGGCGAGGTTTTACGCCGCAGCACCTCAAACAGCATCGCCATTTCAATGCCGATGTCGGTCGCCGTGCCAGAAATATGGGTTGTACGAACACGGGCATTAGAGATCCGCGTAACAACCGCATTTTGCAACCCCATCAGGAAGCTCAGGCTCATGATTAACACCACGCCAGGTGACAGTGGCGGAAAGTGATTCTCGATCACTCCCAGCGCAATCAGCGCGGTGCCCTCCAGCAGGATGACAAACGCATAGATAGTGCGGATGTTTCTGCGGTGTCCGGCATTAATGACGAGGGTCGAAAACAGGGAACCCACAATAAACAACAGGACGATCGACAGAAAAAACAGGCCGGGCCCCAGATTCGCTTTTGCCAGATGATCGGACAGCAGCGAGACATTCCCTGTCATATTGGCTGAAAAAAAACCGACGATCTCAAAGGCTGCGGTATTCAGCGCGCCCGCAGCAGCGGCAAGCGTGCAGGCGAGTCGGGTATCGGCGCTATTACTGCGGGCATGGGTGCTGGTTAGCATGACGACCCTGTGTTCAATGGAAAGCCTTATAATCCGCCGAATCTCTGCCCGCGACAAGGCGCTGCGTCAAACTCGCCCCTCTCTGCCATGCTTTGCTTAGCAGCCAGCTACTCAGCACGCTGCGCTGCATACACTCAGCGCAGAGTGGGCTGATTAATGCGTTGCCAGCCGGAAGGTGGAGACCGACTGCGTCAGATACTGCACCTGCTCTTCCAGCGAAGCAGAGGCCGCCGCAGACTCCTGCACCAGCGCCGAGTTCTGCTGAGTAACGCTATCCATCTCGGTAACGGCCTGCTCAATCTGACCGATGCCGCGACTCTGCTCATCAGAGGCCGTGGAGATATGCTCCATTAGCAGATTGACGCGGCTGACCGAGGAGATAATCGCGCTCATTGCATCACCGGTCCGGCTGACCTGATCAGAACCGGCATGAATGATCGAAACCGATTCTGCAATCAGCCCTTCAATCTCTTTGGCTGCGGTGGCGCTGCGCTGGGCAAGATTACGCACTTCCCCTGCCACTACCGCAAAGCCACGTCCCTGCTCACCTGCACGGGCGGCTTCAACGGCTGCGTTCAGCGCCAGAATATTGGTCTGGAAGGCGATGCTGTCGATGACGGTCGTGATCTCTTCAATCTTCTTCGAGCTGGCATTGATCAAAGACATTGATGTCACCACTTCCTGCGAGACTTTTTCACCGCTCTCCGCATTCTTCACCGCTTCACTGGTCAGACGGCAGGCTTCAAAGACGTTTTCGGTATTCTGTTTCACCGTCGCACCCAGTTGCTCCATGCTGGCCGCCGTTTCGGTCAGTGCGGCGGCCTGCTGTTCGGTACGCGAGGCAAGATCGATGTTACCCGCTGCAATCTCCTGCGAGGCGGTGGAAACGGAGCGGGTTGAATCACGCACCTGAAGAATAATGGTGGTCAGCGCACTGCGCATCTGCTCCAGCGAGCCCATCAGCAGCTGAATTTCACTGCGTGAACCTGACCTGACCGGTACCGTGGTATCCAGAATGCCTGCCGAAATCAGTTTGCAGTGTTCCTGCGCTTCATTAAGCGGTGAAAGTACGTAGCGCTTCATAAAGATGTAAATGGCAATAATAATGGCAAAAAACAGGACGCCAAACAGCCCAAGCAGCGTAATGCCGGTGTTGAAGTGACTCTGGGCATCGCTGTTCAGCTTTTTAGCATACGTTTCATGCTGGGCCAGCACCCGATCCAGAATGATTTCGTACTGGCGATCAAGGCGAACCACGTTAGGGATCTGACTTTTAAAGCGCGCCTGATCATGCGCCTCAGCGGCATCAATTAAGGGTTGCAGTCCCTGCTGACGATAGGCCAGATAAGCCTGACTATAGGCGTAAGCTTCCGCTTCTTCGCCCGGCAGACGCGGCGCATTCATGTAGGCCTGAAATGCGGCATCCGCTTTACCGGCTACGGTCCGCACACTGTCCAGCGTGGCGGGATTGTTTGCGTCGCTGCCCTCAATCTCCTTCATATATTCCATCAGACGGACACGCAGCGTTCGGCTGTGGTTGATCGGGTCAATCACTGAGAGCACCACACGTATCTCTTTGTTAACCGCATTCAGGGAGTGATTGCTCTGGATCAGGAGCCAGGTACTGATTGCCACGCTGGTCAGAAACAAGGCCAGCAGGAAGGAAAATATAATCAGGGAGGATTTTTTTAACGACATTGCGGTGTTCCAGTAATGAAGGGATTAATCGCTATATCGGCAGAAAGAGGTGCCCCATTAGGGTAAGGTTTTTTTTAGTTACAATAGGCGGGTGGGCAGTGGTCAGCGTCTCCACCAGGAATGGTGCAAACCGCCCGCTGCACCGGGCGGTTGACGTGATGATCACGCCTGAAATGGGCTGGGTTACGCAACACCCAACGCCATTTTTACCTCATTCGCGATCTTCTCAACCTGCGGGCCATAGATCACCTGAATGTCGTGCTCGCTGACACGATTAACACCGTTCGCACCGGTGCTCATCAGCGTCTGATCGACCACCTGATTCATCTCTTTAACCCGAACCCGCAGACGGGTAAAGCAGCAATCGACATCCTCAATGTTGGCCTGCCCACCCAGTCCGCTAATAATCACCTGAGTGCGTTCATCCGCGGTGACCTGTTGCGGTTTCTCATCCTCTGACTCCCGGCCCGGTGTTTCCACATTCATTCGGGTAATCACCAGCCGGAAAGCGTAGTAGTAGATCGGCGCATAGATTACGCCCAGCGCAAGCGTCCACCACCAGTGGGTTTTCGCCCCACCCAGCATGCCGAACACCACCAGGTCGATGACGCCGCCCTGCACGTTGCCGATCATCAGATGCAGCATCGACATCAGCATAAACGACAGGCCGGTCAGGAAAGCATGCAGCAGATAGAGCACTGGCGAGACAAAGATAAAGCAGAACTCAAGCGGTTCCGTAATGCCGGTGGTAAATGAGGTCAGTGCGCCCGCCATCACCAGCGCTTTGACCCGCTGTTTGTGTTCAGGCCGCGCGGTGTGATGGATCGCCAGCGCCGCCGCGGGCAGGCCAAACATCATGACCGGAATCTTGCCCTGCGCCAGAAACTGCGTGGCGGTGCGCAAAGTCTCATCGGGGATCGACCCCGGATGGGTCAGGGAGGCGTTGAAGATGTTCAGCGCGCCGACAACCGTCTGGCCATCGACCACGGCCATGCCGCCGATAGGTGTAAAGCGCACGGTTTCATTGAGAATATGATGCAGGCCGGTGGGGATCAGGATGCGCTCAAAAGCTCCCAACAGAAAAGCACCATACTGGCCGCTTTTGCCAATCATCTGACCAATCCAGGCGATGCCATTGCCAATGGTCGGCCAGATCAGCGCCAGTAACACGCCAATCAGCGGCAGACACACCACGGTAATGATCGGCACAAAACGCCGTCCGCCAAAAAAGCTGATCGCCGTGGGCAGTTGCTGCGTGTAAAAACGATTGTGCAGCGCCACCGTGATCAGTCCGGCAATGACCCCACCCAGCACGCTCATGTTGTAGGTGAAGACACCCAGCATGTTGATGTACTCCGCCGAGGTCATCATGGCGGTGGTCTGATCCATTCCCGCCTGCTGCAGGGCTGCCGGTGTGGTCGTCGCCGCCGTAATCCCTTTCGCCGCCAGCGTGGCGCTGATGCCGACGTTCATCACAATGTAGCCAATCACTGCGGCAAAGGCGGCCGTGGGTTTTTCTGCTTTTGCCAGGCCAATGGCACTCGCTACCGCAAAGAAGACAGGCAGATTAGCAAAGAGCGCGCCCGCCACTTTGCGAATAAAGCCAATGATTATCTGGGGAACCTGCATCTGCGCAAAGGCATCGCCGGTCACCGCCGGGTTCTGCATCGCCGCCGCCAGTCCGAGAAAAATACCGGCGGCCGCGATGACTGAGATGGGCATCATCAATGCTTTGCCAAACGCATGGATCTGGCTGGTCAGCTGTTTCATGGCGTCACGCTCTCTCTGATAGTGAACAGCAAGTATTAGCCTGTTGTCAGTAGAACTCCCGTTATCGGCCGGTTTAAGGCGGGTAAAATCTGAGCACCATCACATTTCAGGCCTGTGCACGATAAACGCCAGCTATCGCACCATTATGTCAATCAATTAGACAAGGTATAACGATAGCTGCAGACTTCCTTTCACCATCAGGCTATAACCTGATAACAAACACCAAACAATAATGCCTACTATAAAAGCCTGCACTCACTATGAAATTTAAACGCCAAATCAAACCCTATCGCGCGGCTGCGGGCGGCTGGGGTTCTCTGGAAGCCACCACGCGTTTCGTGCTTGACAGCAAAGCGGCCCTGAAAAACATGCGCAACCTGATGCGCATGAATAAAGCACGCGGTTTTGACTGTCCGGGCTGCGCCTGGGGTGATGACAACAAAAGTACCTTCAGCTTCTGCGAAAACGGGGCCAAAGCGGTCACCTGGGAAGCGACACGCCGCATGGTCGACACCGACTTTTTTGCTAAACACAGCGTAACCACGCTCTATACCCAGAGTGATTACTTCCTGGAGTATCAGGGACGTCTGACCCATCCGCTGCGCTACAACGCGGAAACTGACCACTATGAGCCGATCAGCTGGGAAGATGCGTTTGCGCTGATCGCGCAGCACATCAAGGCGATGGATCATCCGAATCAGATGGAGCTTTACACCTCCGGTCGCGCCAGCAACGAAGCCTCCTGGCTCTATCAGCTGTTTGGTCGCCTGATGGGCACCAATAACTTTCCTGACTGCTCGAATATGTGCCATGAAGCCAGCGGCACCGGTCTGAAGCGCAGTATTGGCGTCGGTAAAGGCACGATTCGTCTGGATGATTTCGATCACGCCGATGCAATTTTCGTCTTCGGTCAGAATCCCGGCACCAACCATCCGCGTATGCTGCACAGCCTGCGTCATGCTGCCGATCATGGTGCGAAGATCGTCACCTTTAATACCCTGCGCGAGCGCGGTCTGGAACGTTTTGCGGATCCGCAGAAACCGCTGGAAGTTGTCACCTCAAAAGCGGGTAACATCAGCTCGTCTTATTACCAGCCCAATCTGGGTGGTGATATGGCGGCGGTGCGCGGCATGGTGAAATCCCTGCTGGAGACCCATCGCGCGCGTCTGGCAGCCGGTGAAAGTGGCCTGTTTGACCAGACCTTTATCAATGCTAAAACCAACGGCATTGAGGCCTATCTGGATGCGGTGGATAACACCAGCTGGATGCAGATTGTGGCGCAGTCTGGCCTGACGCAGGCGCAGATCCGTGAAGCGGCGGCGATTTACCAGAGTGCTGACCGGGTGATTTGTACCTGGGCAATGGGCATCACCCAGCACAAACACTCGGTAGACACAGTTCGCGAAATCACTAACCTGCAGTTGCTGTTTGGTCAGCTGGGCAAAAAAGGCGCAGGCCTCTGCCCGGTTCGCGGTCACAGCAACGTGCAGGGTAACCGCACCATGGGGATTGATGAGAAACCGGCTAAAGCCTTCCTGGACGCGCTGGGTAATCATTTCAATTTCGAGCCACCGCGTGCCGCGGGCCATAACACCGTTGAAGCGCTGAACGCGATGCTGCGTGATGAAGTCAAAGTGCTGATCGCGCTGGGTGGCAACCTGGCTGCCGCTGCACCAGATTCACCGCGCACCGAAGAAGCGATGTCACGCTGTGGTCTGACTGTGCATATCAGTACCAAACTGAATCGCAGCCATCTGGTGCCGGGTCATGAAGGGCTGATTCTGCCGACGCTGGGCCGCACCGAACGCGATCTGCAGGCGACCGGCAATCAGTTTATTACCGTGGAAGACTCCTTTAGCATGGTGCACGCCTCAGAAGGGATTGGTATTCCGCTGGCGGAAACACAGCGTTCTGAGACCTGGATTGTTGCCGGTATCGCGCAGGCGGTGCTGGGTGATGAAAAAGTGAAATGGCGCGAGCTGGCCGGTGATTACAACCTGATTCGTGAGCATATCGCTGCAACGATTCCGGGCTTTGCCGACTTCAATGCGAAATGTGATATCCCCGGCGGTTTCTACCTGGGTAATGCCGCTGCCGAGTTGCGCTTCAATACGCCGAGCCAGAAAGCAGAGTTCAATGCCGCGGCGCTGCCGAACTCGCTGTTCCCGAATCTGGATCAAGAGGTCCCTTTCACTCTTCAGACGCTGCGTTCACATGACCAGTACAACACCACGATTTATGGCCTTGATGACCGTTACCGTGGCGTGTTTGGTCAGCGCGAAGTGGTGTTTATCAACCCGGACGATATGACAGACCTTGGCTTCACCGAAGGTCAGAATGTCGATATCGAGACACTCTGGAATGATGGCATTACCCGTCGCGTCAGCGGCTTCAAACTGGTTCCCTATAATATTCCGCGCGGTAACCTGGCGGCCTATTACCCGGAAACCAACCCGCTGGTGCCGCTGAACAGCTTTGGTGATGACAGTGGCACACCGACCTCTAAGTCGGTGCCGGTGAAGCTGGAACTGTCAGCGGCACTGCCTGAACAGCGCATTGCCTGACCTCCCTTTCACTCCTCTCTGAAAAGCCGGTTCGTCCGGCTTTTTGCCTTGCCGCGCGCCGCCGAATCGCGTAAAACTGTCAGCCGCAATCAGGCCACGAAACGTAAAAATTATGTTCCAGGATAACCCGCTGCTCGCGCAGCTGAAACAGAAGCTCCATTCGCAAACGCCTCGAGCTGAAGGCGTCGTTAAAGGCACCGAAAAAGGCTTCGGCTTTCTGGAAGTCGATGCGCAGAAAAGTTACTTCATTCCGCCCCCGCAGATGAAGAAAGTGATGCATGGCGACCGTATTACCGCTGTGATCCATAGCGATAAAGATCGCGAAAGCGCTGAGCCGGAAACCCTGGTTGAGCCGTTCCTGACCCGCTTTGTTGGCCGGGTGCAGAAGAAAGACGATCGCCTGTCGATTGTGCCGGACCATCCCCTGCTGAAAGATGCAATCCCGTGTCGCCCCGCACGCGATGTCAGCCATGAGTTTGAAAATGGCGACTGGGCAGTGGCAGAAATGCGTCGCCATCCGTTAAAAGGCGATCGCGGCTTCTATGCCGAACTTACCGATTTTATTGTCAAAGCTGATGATCATCTTGCTCCGTGGTGGGTGACGCTGTCGCGTCACAACCTTGAGCGTGAAGCACCTGATGTCAGCTTTGGCGAGATGATGGATGAAAACCTGACGCGTGAAGATCTGACCGCGCTGGATTTCGTCACCATCGACAGCGCCAGCACCCAGGATATGGATGATGCGCTCTATGCAGAAGCACAGGACGACGGCACCCTGCGTCTGACTATCGCTATCGCCGATCCGACCGCCTATGTGGCGGAGGGCAGTCAGCTTGATAAGCTGGCGGCACAACGTGCGTTTACCAACTACCTGCCGGGCTTTAATATCCCGATGCTGCCGCGCGAACTCTCTGATGATGTCTGCTCGCTGCGTCCGAATGTGCGTCGTCCGGCACTGGCCTGCCGCGTGTCAGTGGCAGCCGATGGCACCCTGGGTGATGACGTCGAGTTCTTTGCTGCCTGGATCGAATCTAAAGCCAAGCTGGCTTATGACGATGTCTCTGACTGGCTGGAAAACAGCGGCACCTGGCAGCCAGAAAGCGAGGCGATTGCTGAACAGATTCGTTTGTTGCATCGCCTTTGCCTGGCGCGCAGCGAGTGGCGTCAGACCCACGCGCTGGTCTTTAAGGACCGCCCGGATTACCGCTTCCTGCTCGGTGATAAAGGCGAAGTGCTGGAAATTGTGGCTGAACCTCGCCGCATCGCTAACCGTATCGTTGAAGAGTCCATGATTCTGGCCAACGTCTGCGCGGCAAAAGTGCTGCGTGATCGTCTGGGCTTTGGTATTTACAATGTGCATGCCGGTTTCGATGCCACCAATGCTGAACAGGCTGCGGCGGTACTGGCGAATCACGGTATTACCGTGGATGCGCAGGCGATCACCACTCTGGAAGGTTTCCGTGTGCTGCGTCGTGAACTGGACGCCCTGCCGACCCAGTTCCTTGATAGCCGGATCCGTCGTTTCCAGACTTTCGCTGAGATCAGCACCGAGCCCGGCCCGCACTTCGGTCTGGGTCTGGAGGCTTACGCCACCTGGACCTCACCGATTCGTAAGTTCGGCGACATGATCAACCATCGTCTGCTTAAAGCAATTATTCGCGGTGAGTCGATCGCACGTCCGGATGATGCGGTGACGGTAACGATGAGTGAACGCCGTCGCCTGAACCGGATGGCGGAACGTGACGTTGGTGACTGGCTCTACGCCCGTTATCTGGCGCCCTTTGCGGCTACCGATCGTCGTTTCAGCGCCGAGATTATCGACGTGTCGCGTGGCGGCATGCGTGTTCGCCTGGTCGAGTTTGGTGCCGTTGCCTTTATCCCGGCACCGTTCATTCACGCGGTGCGTGATGAGCTGGTCTTAAGTCAGGAGAATGGCAGCGTACAGATCAAAGGTGACGTGGTTTACCGTGTGACTGACGTGATTGATGTCACCATCGCCGAAGTCCGCATGGAAACTCGCAGCGTCGTGGCCCGGCCCGCCGTCTGAATGTCGCGTGTATAAGCGCTGACACAAGCGGGATAACGCTGGTTATCCCGCCCTTTCCCGCCCCGTTCTGATTGCAAAAAAGTTAAATTTGTACCCCGCTTCACACTTCTCCACTGATTAACTTTCACTTACATTCCATTACATTAAGTTTAACTCGTTGTTTTCGATCGCTTTCCTCTCGGTCCTCACAAGGAGTTAGTCATGAAAAACGTCAAAACCAGTGTGATCTGGTTAGTGGTGGCGTTAATCGGCGCGGGCGCTTTCGCCATGCTGGCCCTCAGCCGCGGCGAACACGTCAATGCAGTCTGGCTGGTGATAGCCGCTGTCGCCTGTTACAGCATCGCTTACCGCTTCTACAGCCTGTTTATCGCCCGCAATATTTTTGAACTGGACGACCGCCGGATGACACCTGCCGAGCGGCTGAGCGACGGGCTGGATTATGTTCCCACCAATAAATGGGTGCTGTTTGGCCACCATTTCGCGGCCATTGCGGGCGCCGGTCCTCTGGTCGGTCCGATTCTGGCCGCGCAGATGGGGTTTCTGCCCGGTACTATCTGGATTCTGGTCGGGGTGATGCTGGCAGGCGCGGTCCAGGATTTCCTGATCCTGTTTATTTCAACACGCCGTGATGGCCGTTCGCTGGGTGAAATGGCGCGGCAGGAGCTGGGCGCATTTGCCGGTGTCGTGACGATGCTCGGCGCGCTGGGCGTGATGATCATCATCCTGTCGGCGCTGGCGCTGGTCGTCGTGAAGGCACTGGCGAACAGCCCGTGGGGGTTGTTCACTATCGCGGCCACCATTCCGATTGCGCTGTTTATGGGCGTCTACATGCGCTTTATCCGCCCCGGTAAAATCGCCGAAGTGTCATTGATTGGCTTTGTGCTGATGATGGCGGCGATTATTTATGGCGGCGACGTCGCACAACATCCGTACTGGGGCCCCTTCTTTACCCTGAAAGGCACCTCGCTGACCTGGGTTCTCGTCATCTATGGCTTTATTGCTTCTGTGCTGCCGGTCTGGCTACTGCTGGCACCGCGCGACTACCTCTCCACTTTCCTTAAAATTGGCGTGATTGTCGGCCTGGCGGTGGGCATCGTCTTTGCCATGCCAGAGATGAAAATGCCAGCAGTGACCAAATTTATCGACGGTACCGGTCCGGTATTCTCCGGCGCGATGTTCCCGTTCCTGTTCATTACCATTGCCTGCGGGGCAATCTCAGGCTTCCATGCGCTGGTCTCCAGCGGCACTACGCCAAAACTGGTGGAGAGGGAGAGTCATATCCGCTTTATTGGCTATGGCGCGATGCTGATGGAGTCTTTTGTGGCGATCATGGCGCTGATTTGTGCCTCAGTGCTGGATCCCGGCGTCTATTTTGCTATGAACTCACCTGCCGCACTGATTGGTACCACCGTTGAGAGCGCCTCTCAGGTCATCAATGGCTGGGGCTTTGTGGTCACGCCAGAAATGCTGAGCGGCATCGCCCGCGATGTCGGTGAAGGTTCCATTCTTTCTCGCGCAGGCGGCGCGCCTACCTTCGCCGTGGGAATGGCCCATATTATTACCGAGATCTTCAACAGTCGGGCGATGATGGCATTCTGGTATCACTTCGCCATTCTGTTTGAAGCGCTGTTTATCCTGACCGCGGTTGATGCCGGTACCCGCGCCTGCCGCTTTATGGTGCAGGATCTGGTGGGAACAGTGGTGCCTTCTATGGCGAACAACCGTTCCTGGCTGGGTAATATGGCGGGCACGACTGTCGCAGTTGCAGGCTGGGGTTTCTTTGTTTATCAGGGCGTGGTCGACCCGCTGGGCGGCATTAATACACTGTGGCCACTTTTTGGTATCGGCAACCAGATGCTGGCCTCGATGGCGCTGATTCTCGGGACTGTGGTGCTCTTCAAAATGAAAAAGCAGCGTTACGCCTGGGTGACGATTCTGCCGACCGTCTGGTTGTTTATCACCTCAATGACCGCGGGCTGGCAGAAAATCTTCCATGAGAAACCTTCTATCGGCTTCCTGGCGCAGGCGAATAAATTCCGCAAAGGGCTGGATGAAGGCGTGATCATCGCGCCAGCAAAAAGCGTGGCGGATATGCAGACTATCGTGTTCAGCAATCAGATTAACGCCGCGCTGTGTGCCTTCTTTATGCTGGTGGCGGTCACCATGCTGATCTCGGCATTCTTTGTCATTCGTCGTGCGCTGAACAGTTCGGTGCCGACCACCCGCGAGACGCCGGTAGCAATGCGCAACAAGGAGGTGCGCCATGTCTGATGCCATCCATCAGGTCCACCGGCCGCACGGTGACTGGCAGATTCTGCACTGTAACGTGATTGCTGCTTCTCCGCCGCAGAGGTTTAGCTGGCGGGGATTCTGGCGCGGCCTGCAACAATGTTTTCGCTTAATGGTCGGGGTGCAGGATTATCAAAAATATCTGCAGCATATGCGACAGCATCATCCCGGACAGGCGCCGATGAGCGAGCGCGATTTTCACCGTTATTGCCTGGATGCCCGCTTCCCCAGTCAGGCCGGTAAACTGGGCAAATGTCCCTGCTGAACGCACTGAACAGCCCCGCACCGTCGGGGCTTTTTTGTGCCATTCTTATCTGGATGGGAAAATATATTTGGTTTGCATCTTGTGCTTGCCTCAGATGATGAATACTGTTGCTAAAATAATGAGATAACGCCTGCAGAGCACTTCCCGGAGGAAGTTTCCATGACCGATGAACAAGGGCAAACGTTGTTGTACACCCTTTTTGGTACAACCAGCCCTCATTGGCGTCTGACCGCGGACAGCGATGCGTTGCATTTTGCCGAAGATGAGTCGTCACAAACTAATATCGCCCTGCCGCTGACACCCGGCCAGGCTGCAATGATCCGCGCAATGCCCGTCATCACTTCAAGTATCAATCTGACTATGTCCCTGCAAGGCATTGATGTGCCAATGCATTTTGTCGGACGTAAAGTGAACCAGGCCTCCTGGGCCGGAACCGCTTCTGCCTGGGGAGATACGTCGGCGGTCGCCCGTGACCTGACCCTGGGCCTTTCATTCGCCGAACAGGTGGTTTCTGAAGCTAATTCAGTGATAGTTATCCTCGATCAACGGGGCAATATTCAGCGTTTTAACCGCCTGAGTGAAGAATATACCGGTCTGAATGAACATGAAGTTATAGGCCGAAATGTCTTTCAGTTGTTTATGACCCGGCAGGAAGCCTCACAGTCGCGGCGCAACATTGCAGGCTTCTTCCGTGACGGTAACTCGTACGAGGTGGAGCGCTGGGTTAAAACCAAAAAGGGCCAGCGACTGTTTCTGTTTCGTAATAAGTTTGTTCACAGCGGCAGCGGCAAAAATGAAATTTTCCTCATCTGTTCTGGTACAGACATTACTGAGGAGCGACGTGCCCAGGAACGCCTCCGGGTGCTGGCAAACACCGATACGGTCACCGGTTTACCTAATCGCAACGCCATTCATCAGCAGATTAGCCTGGCGCTGGAGCGCGCCGAGCATGATGAGACTGGTGTCGTCTATCTCGATCTCGATAATTTCAAAAAAGTGAACGACGCCTACGGTCATATGTTCGGCGATCAATTACTGCAGGCGGTTTCTCTCGCGATTCTTAGCTGTCTGGGTAAGGACCAGACGCTGGGTCGTCTGGGTGGCGATGAGTTTGTGGTGCTGGCTGAACACACCAGCCAGGCTGCGCTGGAGGCGATGTCCTCCCGCATTCTTGAGCGCCTGCGACAGCCTTTCCGTATCGGACTGATTGAAGTTTACAGTGGCTGTTCCATCGGTATCGCTTTCGCACCGCTGCATGGCGAAGATAGAGAGAGCCTGATTCGTAACGCGGACACCGCGATGTATCACGCTAAAGAGAATGGTCGCGGCAAGTTCTGTGTCTTTGCCGCCGAGATGAACCAGCGGGTCTTTGAGTATCTGTGGCTGGACACCAACCTGCGCAAGGCGCTTGAACTCGATCATCTGCTGGTACATTACCAGCCTAAGATTGATAGCGATGGACAGGTTCGCAGCGCCGAGGCATTAGTACGCTGGAACTCACCAGAGCGTGGTATGGTTTCGCCCGCAGATTTTATTCCCTATGCCGAAGAGTCAGGGCTGATTGTGCCGCTGGGACGCTGGGTAATGCTCAACGTGCTTCAGCAGATTATCGTCTGGCGTCAGCAGGGTATTTTCCTGCGCGTCGCTGTCAATGTGTCTGCCCGTCAGCTGCTCGACCAAAGTATCTACACCGATCTGAAACAGGCACTGCATGAGGCGAATATCACTGATTGTCCGATTGATATTGAGCTCACAGAAAGTTGTCTGATTGAGAATGAAACTGAAGCGCTGAAGCTGATGAAACAGTTTCAGGAGCTGGGCGCACAGGTTCATCTGGATGATTTTGGCACCGGTTACTCTTCGCTTTCTCAGCTCGCACGTGTGCCGATCAATGCGATTAAGCTCGATCAAAGCTTTATCCGCGACATCAATAAACAGCCGGTATCACAATCGCTGGTGCGTGCAATCGTCGCCGTCGCGAAGGCGCTTGATTTGCAGGTGATTGCAGAAGGTATTGAGACGCCGGATGAAGAGAAGTTCGTGCTTAAAAGTGGTGTTGATGGGCGTCAGGGTTACTATTACGCAAAACCAATGCCCGCGGAACAATTTGGGCATTGGCTGGCTAAGCATCCTGCCCGCGTTTAATGCTGGTCCGGATTAACCCGCTTTACGCAGTGATGCGCTGTGGCGGTTTTGTAACTGTACCAGGCGTTCCATGTAAGCAATATCTTTAGGTTCGATAGTAAACGCGTAATCGACCCAATCTTCTGTGATATCCATGAGCTCAGCGCGTGACAATTGCAGCACGCGCTGGCGCGCTTTCAGCATCGCCCGCACGCCATTGAGTTTAGGCCGTAACGTGTCGATAAAGGTGCGAGTGGCACGATAGCTGTCGCCTGGCTGGAAGACCTTATCGACCAGTCCACGCGTCTCATACCACTCAGCGCTGTGAGACTCCCCTTCACAAATCAGCTCTTCGGCCAGTTTCATGCCGGAACGACGTGCCACCAGTGAGTAGCCGCCCATACCAGGGAACAGGTTAAAAGCAATTTCCGGGAAGCCCATCCGTGCATTGTTTTGCGCCAGGATGAAGTGATGCGCCAGCGCCGCTTCGAATCCGCCGCCTAACGCACTGCCCTCGATCATCGCCAGCGTCACCGCGCCTGTATCAAAACCGCGTGCTGCAGAATGGATGCAGTCCACGCAGGCACGCGCATAAGCCCGGAGCGCCTCGCGGCGGTTGTTGCGAATGCACTCAACAAAGAAGCGCAGATCGCCACCGGCGTTGAACATTTGCGGAACCAGTGACCCGGTGACCCAGAAGTCGATTGGCAGGCCCGAACGCTGAGCGGCATAGCTCAGGTTCATGATCTCCTCAATCAGTTCATGGTTGAAACTCGGACGGGGCTGTGCACGCAACATCATCCACATGGTACGACGCCCTTCTTCGTAATAGGCGACTAACTGCGTGGTATTGCCGACTTCGGTAAATAATCTGCACGTTGCTTGGTTAATAACTGTCATTGTCTCATCCTCTGTTTATATTTTGATGCGTTAAATACGCCACATCAGCGTAATGCAGAGTGAGGCCAGACCAAATGAGAGATTGATTTACAACACAAAATCCAGAGTGATCCCCGACTGGCGCGCCGGGGATTGATTAGGCAGGTTACTTAATAGCGGCACGCTGCCCGACGGCAACATGGAGACGCTTAAGGCGTTTTGAATAGATAGCGGTGATAATGGGCACCAGCACTGAGGTCACAATGACAGATGTGGCAACCAGCGCCGTTGCGGCAGGCGCAACCGGTTTAAACTGCGGCAACATCTCGGCAATCAGTACGGGTGTCGCCACTGCGGCGCCTGCCGTACTGGATGCGGCTATACCGGCCGTGCCATCCCCGCCGCCAATCAGCCGGTCGGCCAGAATCAGCGGGATACCTGTAATGATGATCACGGCGATGCCCAGCATGATGCCCAGCAGTCCGGTTTCCGCAATCACGCCCAGGTTAATGGTGTTACCCAGCGCAAAAGCAAAAAAAGGAATCAGCGTATGTACCGCTTTTCCGAAGAAGTCACGTAACTCCGGATCAAGATTTCCTAATGCAAATCCGACCACAAACGGCAGGACAGCGCCTACAAACACGTGTGGCTCGAATGAGGCGATACCCGCAGTACCCAGAATAACCATGGTCATTAATGGCCCGGACTCCAGTGACATCAGCACAAACGCGCCAGCCTCCTCTTTGGAACCGTATTGCTGCATGATCGAGGCATACAAGCCGCCATTCGTCATGTCCATTGCAGCTACCAGCGCCAGCGTGGATAAGCCCGCGAACATCCCCACTTCTACCCCATTCTCCGGCATCACGCGTGAGGCGATAGCCGCCACAACCCAGGCAACGGCAATTTTCGTTAACACCAACGTGCCTGATTTACGCAGTACCGTGCCGGTAGCACTGAGCTTTATCGATGCTCCCATACAGAAGAACCAGACGGCCAGAATCGGCACCGTCCCCGTCATCAGACCGTTGGTGAAAGAGCCGAAGTATTTCCCGGCGTCGGGAGAGAATGTATGGCAGAGTGCGCCGATAAACAGCGGAATAAGCATCATGCCGCCCGGAATTTTGTCTATTGCCCGTTTGATGTGCATACAGGTTTCACCTTTGCTTTGCCAGTGTTGGAGCAGGAAGTGCCCGAAGGCGATGAAAGCAAAGTAGTGATTTGAGGTTATTAAAACAGTGATCGCCTCGATATAAATGAAACACTGTTTTATTTTTTCAGGATGGATGTTTTGATAACTATGATGGGGATCGCCATACCAGCGGCCATTGCGACAAAAAAAAGGGACGCCGTCGCGTCCCGTTCGTTATTTTTGCCCGTACCAGGCATTCTCACCGTGCTTCCGCAGGTAGTGCAGATCGAGCAGCGTCTGATTAATGGGCGGCAGGTTAGCAGTAAGCTGCTGGCTAAAGAGCCCCATATAGGCCACCTCCTCCAGGACAACCGCGCTGTGTACAGCGGCATGGGCGTCTTTACCCCAGGCAAATGGGCCGTGGGAGTTGACCAGTACCCCCGGGATCGCCGAAGGCGATAATCCGCGCTGCGCGAACGTCTCAATAATCACTTCGCCCGTGTTCCACTCGTACTCGTGCTGAATCTCTTCGTTACGCATCGCGCGGGTGCAGGGGATCTCGCCATAGAAATCGTCGGCGTGGGTTGTTCCCCAGGCCGGAATGGGTCGTCCTGCCTGCGCCCAGATGGTCGCATGACGCGAATGCGTATGGACAATGCCACCGACTTCCGGCCAGGCGAGATAGAGCGCACGATGCGTCGCCGTGTCCGATGAAGGGCGTTTATCCCCTTCTACTACATTGCCACTCGCCAGATCGACCACAACCATGTCGTCGCGCTTCATCACTTCATAGCGCACGCCGGAAGGTTTAATCACCAGCAAACCCTGCTCGCGATCAATCGCGCTGACATTCCCCCAGGTAAAGGTCACCAGGTTGTATTTGGGTAGATCCAGATTCGCTTCCAGAACCTGTTGTTTAAGGTGTTCCAGCATCTCTTTTCTCCTGCTGACAATCGTCCCTGAATTTTGCGGAGTCGGACGCGAAAGAGTTATGGAGCAAATGGCTATAAACGCAGAAGGAATGGCTGTGAATGAAAAAATGTGTCGTGATTTCAGAATTTTCCATCTTCGGAATTATTGCAGAACGCTTAGAATCCTCTCAGACAATGCGTGGACCTGTTGGCCTGTCGCATTGTGACTCACCCGCTACAAACGGTTTGTCCATGGTGATCACATTTCTATGCCGTCAGGGATGAGGCAATAATGCGACACAAGCGGGCTGAGGAAATATCGGAGCTATACTAAGAGTGTTGCCTCTGTGAGCACATCAAAGGAGAAGTGTATGACTACAACAATGAAACGAATCACTGCCGTTGTACTGGCTACCACGTTAGCTGTTGCCCTGAGCGGCTGTTCTAACTGGTCTAAGCGTGACCGCAACACCGCCATTGGCGCGGGCGCGGGTGCGATTGGGGGTTCAGTATTGACCAATGGTAGCGCGCTCGGCACAGTCGGTGGCGCCGCAGTTGGTGGTATTATCGGTCATCAGGTCCACTAAGGACCTTATTAAAAGAATAAACGGCTACGCTAAGCATCTACATGACCATCGGGCTACTTCGGTAGCCCATTTTTTTTTAATTCAGCCGCCCGCCAGTTTGACTTTCATCCCTTTAGCTTCCAGCAGGCTTTTCAGTAAATCGCGTTTGTCACCCTGAATCTCGATAACACCCTCTTTTACCGATCCACCACAGCCACACTTCTTTTTCAGTTCAGCGGCCAGCAACGTCAGTGCTGCATCATCCAGATCAATGCCGGTGATCAGACAGACGCCTTTGCCTTTGCGTCCGCTGGTCTGGCGCTGGATGCGTACAATGCCATCCCCTTTTGGCCGCTCCGCTTTAGTCTCAGGCTGGGTAATGCGCCCGCTGTCGGTGGAGTAAACCAGTCGATTATCATCTGCCATTATAGTGTCTCCAGACTGTGCAGGATCGCCTGCAGGGTGGCGGCGGGATCGGCAGATTGGGTGATCGGACGCCCTATCACCATGTAGTCTACGCCCGCCTGCTTCGCCTGCTGGGGTGTCATGATGCGACGCTGATCGCCTGCATCGCTGCCTGCCGGGCGAATTCCCGGCGTGACCAGCGCAAAATCCTGACCCAGAACCTGTTTGAAGCGAACCGCTTCATGCGCAGAACAGACCACACCATCCAGTCCGCATGATTGCGTCAGCTTCGCCAGTCGCTCTGCCTGTTCGGCAGGCGAAAGTGTAATGCCCAGCTCTCTGAGATCGTCTGCATCCATGCTGGTCAGTACGGTCACCGCAATTAGCAGAGGCGCATCTTTGCCAAAAGGAAGCAGCGCCTCGCGCGCTGCGTTCATCATCCGCGCCCCACCGCTGGCATGGACGTTGACCATCCAGACGCCGAGATCGGCAGCAGCAGCCACGGCATGGGCAGTGGTGTTAGGAATATCGTGGAATTTCAGATCGAGAAAGAGCTCAAAACCGCGCTGCTGCAGGGTTTTAACCAGCGAGGGTCCGAACAGCGTGAACATCTCTTTGCCCACTTTGAGTCGGCAACTGCGAGGATCAATCTGGTCTACGAAACGCAGCGCGCTGTCGAGGTCATGGTAATCCAGCGCGACCAGAATCGGCGAAGCGGTCACTTTGTGGGGTGAAGGCATGGCATTTCCTCTGCAACAGGCGCCCGCAGGCGCATTAGACAAACGGCAAGCATTCTACCTGCGGTATCTGACCATCACAATCGCCTTTGCCCTTCTGTCCGGCGTTTTATGCACGATGGCGGAGGTCAGGGAAGTTACAATCCGTTAGTATGTTGTAACTATAAAAAGGAGTATGCAGTGTACGTCGGCCAGTTTTACTGGCCGTCGAGCCCACGAATAGGTTTAACGGAAGACCAGGTACGGCAGGATGGGCAGTGCCAGTAAAGTGCATGCGCGGTGAAACCACACTTCTGGCAGCGATAGCGCGGCTTGGTGCGAATCTGTTCGCCTACCATGTCACGCAGCACCATCAGGCTTTCTTTGGCACGGCCATCTTCCGCCTCATGCAGGTTCAAATCCATCAGGCGATGGAACACACGCATTGTTGGATGGCGTTGCAGCTGTCGACTAATGTAGTTTTGCGCCGCTTCAGCGCCCTGCTGCTGCTCCAGGATATCCGAGAGATAGAGTTCCGCTGCGGCTCCCGTATTCTCTTCCACACAACGCTGCAGGAAATCAGCCCAGGCTTCGGGCTGATTAAGCCGCTGGAAACAGGTCTCCAGCATCCCCAGCGTTTCACTGACCAGCTCTTTGTCCTGATCCAGCACCCGCTGCAGATGACCCACCGCTTTGGTGAAATCCTCTTTCTCCATGAAAATACGGCCCATCATGATAGAGATGCGCGCGCTGTTGCGATCGGCCGCCTCCCCTTTCTTCAGCAGGCTCATTGCGCGTTCCAGGTCGTCGCTGCTCATGGCCTGTAACGCCAGTTCACAGTAGAAGTGGGCAATTTCGCCCTTCTGCTTATCTTTACCGAGTTTAACCAGACGTTCTGCAACCTCAATCGCCTGCTGCCAGTCGCTGGTTGCCTGATGGATCAGCAGCAGCTGCTGCAGCGCGCCCACCCGGAAGTCCGTTTCATCGGTGAGCTGCTTAAACATATCTTCAGCGCGGTCATAAAAGCCCGCCGCCATATAGTCGCGCCCCAGCTGCTGAACGGCGAGCAGACGCTGCTCGTAGCTCAGGGAAGCACTTTCCATGAGAGCCTGATGAATACGGATAGCGCGATCAACTTCGCCACGCGATCGGAAGAGATTACCCAGCGTCAGGTGGGCTTCTACCGTGCCGCTGTCCTCTTTGAGCATATCAAGGAACAGATCGACCGCTTTGTCCTGCTGATTTGAGAGCAGGAAGTTTACGCCAGCGACATATTCACGCGACAGTCGGTTGGCTTCCTGTTGCTTGTCCTGATGTGCACTGCGGCGGCCCATATACCAGCCATACGCAGCCGCCACCGGCAGTAACAGAAACAGCAATTCATGCATCGGGGATTATTCCCGGCCAGCCGGTGAAGCTGGCGTGGTCGCCAGAGCGGTACTCTGCTCGATTTGTGTCTGCATACGCTTGATTTTCCGGTTGGCGTTCGCCAGCGCGACGCGGGTCCGTAACCAGAACAGACCACAGATAATCCAGCCAAGCACGAAACCTGCGCCAAACAGCGATGCCAGTAAGGTCGAGATGCTGAACTCACCCTGCGCCAGCAGATAGTTAAAAGTAATGACCTGATCGTTATGCGCACCCAAAGTGACGGAAATAATAAAAATGACCAGTACCACTAAAAAAATCAGCAAATATTTCACAGTGCATCCTGTTGTGAGGTTGTCGGGTAGAATTATGCCAAAAATCCAGCAAAAATGCTGCTCCCAGCAGCATCGGCCAGGTCACTTTTGCGCAGGCCTGCCTAATAATATGGGGTCTTAAGGGTGAATTACAATCAGGGCTCCCGCTGCGCCACCTCTTTTTGCTCTTCCGGCGGCAGCGTCAGTGGTCCACAGAATCGCTGTGCCAGCCAGGTAGCAACGGTGACCAGTATCCAGGAAAGTACCGTTGCCATTGCCAGATCGCGCGGCCAGTGCATGCCCAGCAGCAGACGGCTCGCCATCACGCCCGTGGCCCACAGGAAGATCACCACCACGGTTTTATAGTGACGACGCGGCCAGAGCAGGCCCAATGCCAGCAGCGCCCAGCTGGCGGCGAACATAGTGTGGCCAGAGGGAAAAGCGAAACCGGTTTCAAATGCCCAGTGCCGTTTCAGCCAGCCAGGGATTTGCGTCTCATCGGCTATCAGCGAGGTCACCATCTCCCCACGCTGTTTACGTTTGAGTTCGTAAAAGGTCTTTTCATCCAGTCCATGATGCTGTTCCAGCCAGATCACATAGGGACGCGGCTCCTGCATCTGCTCTTTAATAAAGGATTTGGTGTATTGCCCGGCCAGAATCGTCGCGTTCATGATCAGCAGAAGCAGAATGGCGGGCTTCATGCGAAAGCGCAGGCACCAGAGCATCCATGCACTCAGCAGCACGCTGGTGACAATGCCCCACGGATTGGTGACGGTTTCGGTCATCCAGAAGAGACCTTTCAGCACCGCATTGCTTTCACCTGGCTGCCAGCGCCAGCCAGTAAGCCAGACGGCAACGGGCATGATCAGCAGCAGCAGCATTCCGAAGGTGGTTCGACGCGAAATCTTAAACATCCTCTTCCCTTATCCCGGTGTTAAAAGACAACAATTGCATAACTTTAGCTTAAAAAAGAATAACATAACCGTTGCCGATTGGATAATTGTGCTTTATCACTGCAATTGGTATCAGAGATTACCAGCCCGCTTGCGGGTTGTGGCACAATATTGCACGTTTGTCGGGCCACACTGGCCTGTGCACTATCATGATGATAGTGCATCCTCTGAAGGTTCTGGAGAGTCACATGCAGCTTAAACGGGTGGCAGAAGCCAAACTGCCCACGCCATGGGGAGATTTCCTGATGGTTGGTTTTGAAGAACTGGCAACCGGACATGACCACGTTGCACTGGTCTTTGGCGATATTAATGATAACGAGCCGGTACTGGCGCGCGTTCACTCCGAATGCCTGACCGGCGATGCGCTCTTCAGCCTGCGTTGCGACTGCGGCTTTCAGCTTGAAGCCGCCCTTAATGCCATCGCAGAAGAAGGTCGTGGCGTGCTGCTGTATCACCGCCAGGAAGGCCGTAATATCGGTCTGCTGAATAAGATCCGCGCCTATGCGTTGCAGGACAAAGGCTATGACACCGTAGAAGCGAACCATCAGCTAGGCTTTGCCGCTGATGAACGCGACTTCACCCTGTGCGCCGATATGTTCAAACTGCTGGGCGTAAATGAAGTGCGCCTGCTGACCAATAACCCGCGTAAAGTTGAGATCCTCAGCGAAGCCGGGATCAACATCGTTGAGCGTGTGCCGCTGGTCGTGGGGCGTAACCCGAAGAATGCGCACTATCTGGATACCAAAGCGGCGAAGATGGGGCATCTGCTGCCGAAATCCTGAATGAAAAAGCCGGGTCTCCCCGGCTTTTTTTGTATGTAATTCTGATCCTGTTTGCTGTCCGTTCGATACTGCGAAGGGAATACGGTCAGATCAGAAAGAGGCAAAAACCGCCGTCCCTGCCGCGGGACGCTTTCCTCCCCTGAACGTCTTCCCTGCGCATCAGGCTAATCTGATGCTGTAAGATTTACCCATTTTAAATTTTGTACGAAGCCGGGTCTCCCCGGCTTTTTTTGTCAGTCCAGCATATTGCGGATAACGTAGTGCAGGATGCCGTCGTTACGGTAATAGGTCAGCTCATTACCGGTATCAATGCGACAGCGGGTATCCAGCTCCTCTTTACTGCCGTCAGCACGGGTCAGCGTCACTTTCACGCTGCAGCCTGGCGTCAGTGCCTGAAGATTCTCCACGTCAATACGCTCCTCACCGGTCAGGCCCAGGGTTTTGCGGGTCACACCCTGTGGGAATTCCAGCGGCAGAATGCCCATGCCGATCAGGTTTGAGCGGTGAATACGCTCAAAAGATTCAGCAATGACAACCCTCACACCCTGCAAACGTGGCCCTTTCGCTGCCCAGTCGCGGCTTGAACCGGAGCCATACTCAAGACCGGCAATCACTGCCAGCGGTATACCTTCCGCCTGATATTTCATCGCCGCGTCATAGATAGCCAGCTGCTCGCCACTCGGATAATGACGGGTATAACCGCCCTCCACGCCTGGCACCATTTCATTGCGGATTCGGATGTTGGCGAACGTGCCGCGCATCATCACTTCATGGTTACCGCGACGGGAACCGTAGGAATTAAAGTCGGTTCGCTCAACGCCGTGCGACAGCAGATAACGTCCGGCCGGACTTTCTGCTTTGATGCTACCCGCCGGTGAGATATGGTCCGTGGTAACGGAGTCGCCCAGCATAGCAAGGACCCGCGCACCGCGAATATCCTGCACCGGCTTAGGCTCTTTCTCCATATCATCAAAGAACGGCGACAGCCGGATATAGGTTGAACCTTCATCCCAGTCGTACGTCGCCGCTTCACTGACCTTGATCTCCTGCCACTCGGGCGTGCCGTCGAAGACTTCAGCGTACTCTTTATGGAACATGTCGCTGGTAACCTGCTGCACGGCAGTGACGATCTCTTCCGGCGTTGGCCAGATATCTTTCAGATAGACCGGCTGGCCCTGACGATCGTGGCCCAGTGGCTCAGTCTGCAGGTTGATTTTCATATTACCCGCCAGCGCATAGGCTACCACCAGCGGTGGCGACGCGAGCCAGTTGGTTTTAATCAGCGGATGAATACGACCTTCAAAATTGCGGTTGCCGGACAGCACTGCACCGACCGTCAGATCGCCCGCTTTAATGGCAGACTCAATCTCATCTTTTAGCGGACCAGAGTTACCGATACAGGTGGTGCAGCCATAACCGACCAGATTAAAGCCCAGCTCATCAAGATAAGGGGTGAGTTGCGCGACGGCGAGATAGTCTGAAACCACTTTAGAACCGGGTGCCAGTGAAGCTTTAACCCACGGCTGACGTTTCAGGCCACGCTCGACCGCTTTCTTCGCCAGTAAGCCAGCCGCCATCAGCACGCTGGGATTAGAGGTGTTAGTACAGGAGGTAATCGCACTGATTACAACAGCACCGTCGGTCAGTGTATGCGTCAGGCCAGTGTCACTGTCGGTGTATTCGACATTTTTATGCGGTTTCTGCGCCTGATTCACTTCCAGCTCGTTGCTGGCGTCAAACGCGGCAGGCACATCACCCAGCGAAACCCGATCCTGCGGACGTTTTGGTCCGGCAAGGCTCGATTCCACTTCATTCATGTCCAGTGACAGGGTGCTGGTAAAGCGCGGCTCATCGCCGGCGTTGCGCCACAGTCCCTGTGCTTTGGCATAAGCTTCCACCAGAGCGACCTGGTCGGCATCGCGTCCGGTCAGCGTCATGTAGCTCAGCGTGACATCATCGACCGGGAAGAAACCGCAGGTCGCGCCATATTCCGGGGCCATGTTGGCGATGGTCGCACGGTCTGCCAGCGGCAGATCGGCCAGACCATCACCATAAAACTCGACGAACTTGCCCACGACGCCATGCTTACGCAGCATCTGGGTAACGGTAAGCACCAGGTCAGTCGCGGTGATGCCTGGCTTGAGTTTGCCGGTGAGTTTGAAACCCACTACATCCGGAATCAGCATGGAGACGGGCTGACCGAGCATCGCAGCTTCAGCCTCTATTCCCCCTACTCCCCATCCCAGCACGCCCAGCGCGTTGATCATGGTGGTGTGGGAGTCAGTGCCGACCAGTGTATCGGGCCAGGCATACTCTTCGCCGTTGAGCGTTTCATGCCAGATCGCCTTACCCAGATACTCCAGGTTCACCTGATGGCAGATACCCGTGCCTGGCGGAACAACCCGGAACTTATCAAATGCTTTCTGTCCCCAGCGCAGGAAGACATAACGCTCATGGTTGCGCTCCATCTCCAGCCGGACGTTCTCTTCGAAAGCGTCATCATCGCCAAAGTGATCAACGGTAACTGAGTGGTCAATGACCAGATCCACTGGCGATAACGGATTTACTTTCGCCACATCGCCACCCAGGCGATTTACCGCTTCGCGCATCGCCGCCAGGTCAACTACGGCAGGTACGCCGGTAAAGTCCTGCATTAATACACGGGCGGGACGATAGGCGATTTCACGATCGGCGTGGGCATCTTTTTGCCAGTCAACCAGCGCCTGAATATCTTCTGCCGTAACAGAATCACCATCCTGCCAGCGCAGTAAATTTTCCAGCAGGACCTTCAGAGATTTGGGCAGACTGTCTATATTGCCGAGATGTTGAGCAGCGCGGGGAAGACTGAAGATGTGATATTTTTTGGTGTCGACCTGCAGTATTTCCTGACTCTGCTCGCGTAGGGTAGACGACATAGCTCCTCCTTTTTCGTTCATGGTCTTAAACCTTAGAGAGACAAAGGTTTATGTTAAAGATAGACCAAAATTCGTTAACGATTTGATTACAACACAAATTGCCACAATCGCTCACAAACGAAAATGCCCCGTGAGATCACGAGGCATCATAAAAAAGGTGATTTAATTCAAATTACAGCGTTATCCACACCGCCGCAGACCAGAACGCAAAGGAGAAGGCATACGCACTGAGCCAGGACATTTTAATCATATTCATTTGGTTCACTCCTTCGCCGGAATCTGGCGTAAAAGTTTTTGCGGTCACCTCATCAAGGCGACACCCTTTGGTCGTACGCAATGTGGTAAGGGGCAATTAACTAGCCCGCCGGAAACTCCGGTAATAAAAACTGCGACTAACAGGTGGTCTGAGAACGTTATTTACTTTTAGGGTCCAGAAATGACTCAATAAAAAGTCTCTGGTTATCACTCAAATCCCACGATTCGGGGATAGACACTTTCTCGTCCTTTGCAAGTGGTTCTTTTCCTTTGCAGGCAACCGGCTTGTGCTGACGTGAAGTCAGGGAACGTTTATGGCTGAGTGTGTTTGCCCACATGGCTTTAGCCCCAGATACGCCAAATCATTAACGCTACTACCACCCAGAACAGCGCAGAGGCAGCGAATACGGTTAACCAGGCGTTGCGACGGGTGTTGCCGGTACGCTCAACCTTGGTGCTTTTTGCCGGGAAACCCGGTTGTACAGTCAGTCGTGTATTCATAGTTTTTGATAATCACTCTCAACAAAATGATTGATAACATCGATTAAGATTTAGGAGGAATCCTAAACGCGTTAAGGCCAAAAATCCAGTTATTTTTATTGAGTAAAACGATTAACGGTATTAATCAATAGGTGCCAGTAACGTAAGAAACCATTAACTCCGGAACAAATATTTAATTAAACAGACAGCTAATAAATTTGAGTTAATTTAAAAACAGATCCACTTAAAACTAAAGAGCTCACTAAAGACCCTTATGTTTACTGGCTTCCTGCATTAACTCTTAACTGGAGTATGGGAATAATCCTGGCGAGTCGCAAAGTAACATAGTTAAAAATGTGTGGTAATTCGCATTTAAGAAAACCCAATGGGAAAACATGTGATCAATGTTTCATTTACAAAAAAATCATAAAACTTTTGATTCTCATTTGGCGCTAAAGCCTGGAAACAAAAAAGGCTGCACCAGGCAGCCTTAAGTTTAAGTGAGGAGCGTAAACTCTATTTAAACGGCAGTTTGATATCTTTAAACATCGCCTCAATGTCCTCGTTTGAGCGTAAGGCTACCGCTGTATCCACCACGTCGCGCGTCAAATGTGGCGCAAAACGTTGTATAAAATCATACATATAACTACGCAGGAAGGTACTTCGGCGGAAGCCAATTTTTGTGGTGCTGTTGGTAAAGATGTCAGCGGCTTCAATACGAATAAGGTCAGGATCGGCCACTGGGTCCACCGCCATGCTGGCAATAACCCCTACGCCCAGGCCTAAGCGAACATATGTTTTGATGACGTCTGCGTCAGTGGCGGTGAAAACAATGCGTGGCGTTAATCCCGCGCGGTTAAAGGCCGTATCCAGTTCAGAACGCCCGGTAAAGCCGAAGGTGTAAGTGACCAGAGGATACTCAGCCAGCTCCTCAATGGTCACCTGGCCTTTCCCCGCCAGCGGATGGTCAGCGGTGACGACAATCGCCCGGTTCCAGTGGTAGCAAGGCAGCATGATTAAATCGTCATAGAGATGGAGTGCCTCGGTGGCAATCGCAAAATCCGCATTGCCCTTGGAGACCGCTTCGGCAATCTGAGTTGGGGAACCCTGATGCATGTGGAGTGAGACACGCGGATAACGCTCAATAAAGCCTTTGATTACGCCAGGCAGCGCATAGCGAGCCTGAGTGTGCGTGGTCGCCACATAGAGCGAGCCTTTATCCGGCCAGGTATGCTCACCGGCCACCGATTTGATCGCATCCACTTTTGAGAGCACTTCACGCGCTATACGAATGATCTCTTCACCTGCCGGCGTGACCTGGGTGAGATGTTTTCCGCTACGGGCAAATATCTGCACGCCCAGTTCATCTTCCAGCATGCGAACCTGTTTGCTGATGCCAGGCTGAGAGGTGTAGAGGCCTTCCGCTGTCGAAGAGACATTGAGATTATGGTTTACCACTTCGACGATATAGCGCAACTGCTGTAATTTCATATCTGTTCCATCCGGTAAGTTACAGAGTCGCATCCCCGGTTGACGTATAGTCGCTAGGGTAGAAAATGCTATGCATCAGGAAAGGTCGGAAATGCTATAACAACTATATCAGTTTACGTTAAAGAGTAGAACGGATTGATATAAGGCTCAGAAAAAGGCCAGCGAGCGCTGGCCTGAGTGGATTACTTCTTCGCGACCTGCCATTTACCGTCTATATAGAAAGCGGACCAGCCTGTTGCTTTGCCCTCTTTTTCAGAGGAAACATACTGCTGTTTGGTTTTACGGCTAAAGCGCACCATCGCTTTGTTACCTTCCGGATCGGCTGCTGGCGCGTCGGCCAGATATTTCAGCTTTTCAGGCAGACGATCTTTAAAGCGCTGAAGCTCTTCCACCAGCGGCGCACGCGTTTCGCGAGATTTCGGGAAGGTGTTGGCTGCAAGGAAAACGCCCGCTGCGCCGTCACGCAACACGAAGTAAGCATCGGACTTCTCACACGCCAGCTCTGGCAGTGGAACCGGATCTTCTTTCGGTGGAGCAACCTCACCACTACGCAAAATCTTACGGGTGTTTTTGCACTCTTCATTGGTACACGCCATGTACTTCCCGAAGCGTCCCATCTTCAGGTGCATCTCAGAACCACACTTCTCACACTCCACTATCGGGCCGTCATAGCCTTTGATGCGGAACTCACCCTTCTCGATTTCGTAACCATCACACTCCGGGTTATTACCACAGACATGCAGTTTACGTTCGTTATCGATCAGATAGCTGTCCATGGCTGTGCCACACTTCTGGCAGCGGCGGCGGGCACGCAGTGCGTTGGTTTCAGCATCATCCCCTTCCAGAATATTGAGAACTTCATTTTCCGGAATCAGGTTGATGGTCTGTTTGCAGCGTTCTTTAGGTGGCAGCGCGTAGCCAGAACAGCCCAGGAAGACGCCGGTACTGGCGGTGCGAATTCCCATCTGACGGCTACAGGTCGGACACTCGATTGAGGTCAGCACCATCTGGTTTGGCTGCATGCCACCCTCTTCGGGATCTTTCTCAGCCAGTTCAAGCTGCTGAGTAAAGTCACTGAAGAAGTGGTCGAGCACCGCTTTCCATTGCGCCTCGTTATTGGCAACCTGGTCAAGGTTACTCTCCATGCGGGCGGTGAAATCGTAATTCATCAGTTCGCGGAAGTTCTCTTCCAGACGATCGGTAACGATTTCACCCATTTTTTCCGCATAGAAACGGCGATTTTCCACCCTCACATAGCCACGATCCTGAATGGTCGAGGTAATGGCTGCGTAGGTTGATGGACGGCCAATTCCGCGTTTCTCAAGCTCACGCACCAGGGATGCTTCGCTGAAGCGCGCCGGTGGCTTGGTGAAGTGTTGACCAGGCTGCAGTGCTTTAAGGTCCAGAACATCCCCTACACTGACCGCAGGCAACGTACGATCTTCATCATTCTTGCGCAGCGCTGGCATTACTTTGGTCCAGCCGTCGAAACGCAGAATACGCCCTTTTGCTTTGAGTCTGAACTCACCCGCGGCGGCGGTGATGGTGCTGGAATCATATTTAGCCGGTGTCATCTGACAGGCAACAAACTGACGCCAGATAAGCTGATAGAGTTTCTGAGCATCCGCTTCCATATCTTTCAGCTGTTCCGCCAACACGTCCACATCAGAAGGACGAATCGCTTCATGCGCTTCCTGGGAGTTTTCTTTGCTGGCGTAAGTCACAGGATTGTCAGGCAGATACTTTTTACCGAAATTGCTTTCGATATAACCCCGTGCCATAGCGACAGCATCCTGACTCAGGTTGGTTGAATCGGTACGCATGTAAGTAATGTGACCCGCTTCGTACAGGCGCTGGGCCATCATCATGGTTTTCTTAACACCAAAGCCAAGACGGGTACTGGCAGCCTGCTGCAGCGTTGAGGTGATATAGGGCGCGCCCGGCTTACTGCTGGTCGGCTTATCTTCACGATCAACGATCTCATAGCGCGCTTTTTCGAGCAGCGCGACGGCGGCATAGGTTTCATCGCGATTGACCGGACGGAAGGCTTTATCGCCTTTGTGCGTCACATCCATCGACAACTCATCACCTTTCGGCGTGCTTAGCGCGGCATTAACTTCCCAGTACTCTTCGGGCACAAAGGCTTTAATTTCTCGCTCACGCTCCACGACCAGACGCACGGCAACGGATTGAACACGTCCGGCAGAAAGACCACGGGCGATCTTTTTCCACAGCAGTGGTGAAACCATATAACCCACAACGCGGTCCATGAAACGACGCGCCTGTTGAGCATTAACCCTGTCAATATTCAGTTCGCCCGGCTTTTCAAACGCCTGACGAATCGCATTCTTCGTAATTTCGTTAAATACCACGCGGCTAAAGCGTGAGTCATCACCCCCGATCACTTCCCGCAGGTGCCAGGCAATGGCTTCCCCTTCGCGGTCAAGGTCGGTTGCGAGATAGATGTGGTCAGCATTGGCGGCTAACGCCTTCAGTTCCGCAACCACTTTCTCTTTGCCGGGCAGAATCTGATAATCCGCTTCCCAGCCGTGATAAGGGTCAACACCCATGCGGCTGACGAGTGCGGCTTTCTCATCTTTTTTTACTTTTTTGACTTTCTTGTCAGTCGCAGCGTCTTTGGCTTTCTTTTCAGTCGAGGCGTCAGCACTCTTCTTCGCGGTTGAACCACTGGTCGGCAGATCCCGGATATGACCGACGCTGGATTTAACCACGTAGTCATTGCCCAGATATTTATTGATTGTTTTAGCCTTTGCCGGGGACTCAACAATAACGAGTGCTTTACCCATATTTACCTTTACCTAATGAAAACATCCTGCTTAACGGGAGAGGATTGGATGCCCAAAAACCCATCGGGTTCAATATTGCTGCGCCTGTTTAACATTTCAAGGCGGAGGGGTCAATCTCAGAACAGATGATGCGGTGTAATGCAACTGCATGATAAGGCATACTTTTTCCATCTGAACTCTTCACACATCCCGGTGCAAAATCCCTGAAATCGGAATCGCCCACACTCTACCTGATAAAATCTGTTACGCAACCTAATTAGCACTCAGCCTGAACTTACGCCAGATTTCATCGTTCAGACCGATTTGTCATACCGTCTGGCACGCCAGTAATATAGAAAGGATTTGGGTGCTGTCAAAAAGGAACGAATAAATGGAGAGAACGACACAGGCTATTTCCCGCCAGGCGTTGCTGGAAAAGGCCAATACGCTAATCAAAGAGCATGACGATTATTTAGCAGGCATGCAGGCGGACGAGGTGACTCAGCAGGCCGATGTACTGGTCTTTCGCGGACCGTTTTTTCTCGACGCGGACGGACTGCCGACCGCGAAAACCACCGCAGTGTTTAACGTCTTCAAACACCTTGCAGTGGTGCTGTCGCCGCGCTATCACCTGGAATAAAACACCCGCACCTGAAATAAAAAACCCGGCACAGGCCGGGTTTCGCATCAGAGCAGTGGCTTTTCACCACGCTGCCAGAGTTTCAGCAACAGCCGCTCGGCCACCGAACCGGCGCTCTGGGTAAAGCGGTCCATCATTTTACGGCGACGGGCATAATGCACGCCTAGGACGTTGAACTGATCCATCTGACGAATGATCAAATCATCGCTGGTGCCAATTTCGTCAATCAGCCCAAGATTCAGCGCCTGACGGCCATACCAGTGTTCACCGGTTGCAACCTTATCGATATCGAGTGACGGGCGCATCTGGTGAACGAACTGTTTAAATAACAGGTGTGTTTCGTCAAGATCTTCCTGGAACTTCTCACGCCCTTCTTCGGTGTTTTCACCGAAAAGCGTTAGCGTACGCTTATATTGTCCGGCGGTATGCAGCTCAACATCGATATCGTTACGTTTCAGCAGGCGGTTGAAGTTAGGAATTTGCGCAACCACACCAATTGAGCCAATGATTGAGAACGGTGCTGCCACGATGCGGTCAGCTACGCAGGCCATCATGTATCCGCCGGAGGCCGCCACTTTATCCACTGCTGCCGTAATACGCAGTCCCTGATCGCGCAGACGCTGCAGCTGCGAGGCCGCCAGGCCATAGCCATGTACCACGCCGCCCGGACTTTCAAGACGCAACAGCACTTCATCGCCGGGCTGTTTTACGGCCAGTACTGCTGATATCTCTTCACGCAGTGAGGTCACCTCACCGGCATCCATGCTGCCTTTAAAATCGAGCACATAGAGGGTGGGTTTAACGCTGTCAGTCTGCCCCTGCTTCGCCGCCTGTTTTTCCGCTTTCGCTTTCAGCTTTTCGCTTTTTTTATGGTTTTTCAGCCAGACTTTTTGCGCCTGGGGTTTCATTTTTGCCAGCAGCAAATCCTCTTTCATCTGTTGATAGTCATCACCCAGATGCGTCAGGCGAAGCTGACCATTTTGTGCCCGCTTGCGCAGCGCAGCATTCATAATAATCATGACGATCGCGGCGACGGCAACCACCAGGGTCACCGCTTTCGCTAAAAACAGTCCATACGTTGAAATAAAATCCATCAGGTCGCCTTAGTTACAGAGAATCAAAAACAGTTCGCCAGTTTAGCCGTTTTGCCCTGCTCCGTCGCCTGAAATGCCAGCAGCCGGCACAGAATGCGTAGGTTGGCGATTGCGCCCATTCGTAAATTCAGGCATAAAGCGGAATCATGCTGTTTTCGCTGGAGGATCCCGCTGTGCACTATCAACCGAAAAGCGACCTGCTCAATCACCGTATTATCCTGGTCACGGGTGCTTCCGATGGTATTGGCCGGGAGGCGGCGCTGACTTACGCCCGTTATGGCGCTGAAGTGATCCTGATGGGCCGTAACGCTGATAAGCTTCAGCAGGTCGCACAGGCTATCAATCAACTTAATCAATGCCCTGCTCACACTGTGGTGTTCGATCTGGCCGATGCGACGCCGGAACGTTGCCATCAGGTTGGAGAGCAACTGGCTCAGCAGTTTCCGCGTCTTGACGGCGTGCTGCACAACGCCGGTATCCTGGGTGAGATTGTGCCGCTGGCGGAACTGGACCCACAGATCTGGCAGGAGGTGATGAATATCAATCTGGATGCGACCTTTTTCCTGACCCAGGCACTGTTACCGCTGCTGTTAAAATCGGATGCCGGTTCACTGGTCTTTACCACCTCCAGCGTTGGCCGTACGGGTCGCGCGGGCTGGGGCGCTTATGCCGTCTCTAAATTTGCTACCGAAGGGATGATGCAGGTACTGGCTGATGAATATAAGACGCACTCGCTGCGGGTAAACTGTATCAACCCGGGCGGCACGCGCACCAAAATGCGCGCCAGTGCTTTCCCGCAGGAAGATGCTAATAAGCTGAAAACCCCTGCCGATCTGATGCCGCTCTACCTTTATCTGATGGGTGATGACAGCCGACGCAAAACCGGTATCAGCTTTGATGCACAGCCGGGCAGAAAACCGGGAGCCGCGGAATAATGGCTGACGATCGTCATCAACAGCGTCAGCAACGTTTAAAAGAGCAGGTCAATGCGCGCATTGCAGCGGCCACCGAGGTTCGTGGCATCCTGATGGTGTTCACCGGCAATGGCAAAGGCAAAACCACGGCAGCCTTTGGCACGGCGCTTCGCGCCACCGGACATGGCAAGCGAGCAGCAGCGATCCAGTTTATTAAAGGTGACTGGCCGAATGGCGAGCGAAACCTGCTGGAACAGCACGGTGTGGAGTTTCAGGTGATGGCAACCGGGTTTACGTGGGACACGCAGAACCGCGAAACGGATACCGCCGCCTGTCTGGCTGTGTGGCAGCATGCAAAGCGGATGCTGGCCGATGAGCAGATCGATCTGGTGGTGCTCGATGAAATCACCTATATGGTCAGCATGGATTATCTGCCGCTGGACGATCTGATCACCGCCCTGCAACAGCGCCCGGCGCATCAGAGCGTGATTATTACCGGACGAGGCTGTCATCGCAGCCTGACGGAGATGGCGGATACGGTAACGGAAATGCGGCCAGTGAAACACGCATTTGATGCCGGTATACAGGCTCAGCAGGGAATTGACTGGTAACAGAAAAAGAAAACGCAGCCCCGGGGCTGCGTTTTTAGCATTCAGGCAACGATATTAACCGGAGTTACGTTTGCTGCCCGGATTGCGGCGTGGCGCACGAGGTGTGCTGCTCACTTTAGTGTGACGTTTCACGGCACGACGAATCTGGTTCGCCTTGGTACGACGACGATCTTTTTCGACCACCAGCTTAGTGACGGTTTCATCATCCAGCTCAACCAGGTTACGCAGGTAGTTTACGGCTGGCAGATCCAGTTCAGTCCAGCCACCACGTGGCAGGCCTTTTGGTAAGGTGATATCGCCGTAGCGGACACGCATCAGACGACTGACCTGCACGCCGACCGCTTCCCACAAACGACGAACTTCACGATTACGTCCTTCGGTGAGGGTGACGTTATACCACTGGTTGATCCCTTCCCCGCCGCCAAACTTAAGCGTTTTAAACGCAGCCGGGCCATCTTCCAGCTGAACACCTTTACTCAGCTGACGAATTTTATCATCATCGACCTGACCAAAGACGCGCACTGCATATTCACGTTCCACTTCACGGCTCGGATGCATCAGGCGGTTCGCCAGTTCACCGTCGGTGGTGAAGAGCATCAGACCACAGGTGTTCACATCCAGACGGCCAACGGCAATCCAGCGTGAACCACGCAGACGAGGCAGGCGGTCAAACACCGTTGGGCGGCCTTCAGGATCGCTGCGGGTACAGAGTTCGCCTTCCGGTTTGTAGTAAGCCAGCACACGGCAAACTTCGGTTGCGGATTCAGCAATCGATACCAGATGGCCATCAATACGGATTTTCAGGGATTTGCTGCTTTCGACGCGGTCGCCCAGTGTGGCGATCTTGCCGTCAACGCTGACACGGCCAGCAGCTATCATTGATTCGATTTCACGACGCGAGCCATGACCGGCACGCGCTAAGACTTTCTGTAACTTTTCGCTCATTGAGCTTCCTCTTTGTCGCCTTCCCAGGCGTCATGATTGGGTGATAATCCTTTCTAAATCAACGGGTTAACTTAGTAAGTTTGCCCCATTATACAGGCATTTAACGCTGATGTAACGTGCTTTATGAGCAGAGCAATGGCTTAATAATAGTTTGGTTTCTGATTGTTTTATATCTGATAATCTTTAATTCACATTTAAATAACATCACCCTTTATCATAAGAAAATATGTTTAATAAAACGCAGACATCAAAAACTTTATAGCTGAGCGTAATTAAATTTCTTAAGCATTCATTTCCAGGCAAAACAATATTCTGATGATAAAAACCTTAACACTACCTTAAGCTTCTTTTGCTGGACTCGTGCTTTTGATGCTCTGTAAAAAGCGCCAGTGCCAGTGTAAAAAACTGCCTGTTTGGTTTTATCCATGATAAGCGATCGGTCGATATAAAAAAAGCAGTTGATTCCTAAGGGAGATTTATTTAAAACCTTATTTTCCGTGATATTTGTTTTTTATTAGCTTTAATAAATTGTACGATACTATTAAGCTGGTACACTTAATCTCAGCAGTACAATAAAAAAGCATAAAAACGCGATAAAGCGTTTTTGCAACATCAGCGTGTGGTTATGCCATACGTTAATAAAAATAGCGTTTTTTAATTAATCCAATAAACCGGCGCATCCGGAGTTGTTGCGTTAATACGGTTCAGTGATGAACCTTGCTTGCATGTCACAAATCTTCACCAGGGATTTTCCGACATGCCTGAATAAAGAAAACCATTATGAGAAACCTGTTTCTGTGCCCGGTGCTTGCTGCACTGGTCCTGAGCGGTTGCTCTGTGGGCCATACTGAGTACAGTCGCACGGCGATGCAGCACGTAGATATGAGCGTGACGGGCATTCCGACGATCCTCGGTCTGGGCACACTGGGCACCAGCATACCTCTGACGCCTGAATATAGCCTTACCGCTGCACACGTTGCTAAAACTGCCGTGCAGCGCGTGAAGTCATATCACCCTTATTGCGACCTTGCGATTATTTATCACAAGAATGATGCTAACACGCTGGCTAAATTCCGCAGCGGTGACATCGGCGATCCCGTTAAAATGTATGGCTACAGCTTTATTTCCGCGATGCCGGTTGAATCAACAGGGGTTAATTTAGCCCGCACGGCTATCAGGAATAACTGGAATAAAAGCCCCTGTATCGCAATGGCGTCCAACGCAGGCGTGGTTCAGGGAATGTCGGGCGGCGGCGTTTACAACCGTGATGATACGCTAAGCGGCGTTATTGTTGGCTATTCTGATTCGATTAAGAATGGTCGTAATAACAAAGTGATCCTGAAAGATGTGTCACTTTATATTCCTTACGGCCAGTTTAAGAGCTGGCTAGAGTCGAATCTGGCTCAGACACCGACCCGCGGTGTCTGAAGCCCGACTTAATTACAGGAACGGGCGTGTATCGCCCACCCCTTCACGCACAATTTCCGGCGCATCGGTGGTCAGATCGACCACCGTGGTTGGCTGCTGACCCAGCGTGCCGCCGTCAATGATCAGATCGACCAGCTTACCAATGCTGTGCTGGATTTCTTCCGGGTCGGACTCGGTGAAATCGTTGCCCGGCAGGATCAATGAGGTCGACATCATCGGCTGATTCAGGGCTTCCAGCAGCGCCAGTGCGACTGGATTCGACGGTACGCGCAGACCAATGGTCTTACGCTTCTCATTCATCAGACGACGCGGCACTTCTTTGGTCGCCTTGAGAATAAAGGTGTAGTTACCCGGCGTGTTGTTTTTCAGCAGACGAAAGGCGGAGTTGCCCACCTGCGAATAAACCGACAGTTCTGAGAGGTCCCGGCACATCAGGGTGAAGTTGTGGTGCCCGTCGAGCTGACGGATACGGCAAATGCGCTCCATCGCGCCCTTCTCTTCCAGCCGACAGCCCAGCGCATAGCCGGAATCGGTAGGATAGACGATGACGCTGCCTTTGTTCAGGTAGTCGACCGCCTGATTAATCAGGCGCGGCTGTGGGTTATCCGGATGAATGTGAAACAATTGACTCATAAAAACCTCGTGTCACCTTTCCGTGATTGCCAGGCTGGGAGCGAGATCCGGGAAGCGTTCCCAGACCGGCTCAACCGCCGCGGGCAGCCAGAGTTTGCGGCCCAATTCAATCCACGGGCAGGGTTGATGAAAATCAGAACCTTGTGATGCGGCCAGTTCATTATCTCTGGCGTATTGCGCCAGTGTCGTGCGCTCATTAGGTGGCTGCTGGCACTGTGCGACTTCCATCGCATCGCCGCCCGCTTCGCGGAAATGGGCGACCAGTCGTTTAAGCCACTTTGCCGATAAACCGTAACGGCCAGGATGCGCCAGCACGGCACAACCACCAGAATGATGAATCGCATCAATAGCTTGTTTAATTGTACACCATTGTGGCGGCACGTAGCCGGTTTTGCCACGCGCCAGATAATTTTTGAACACCTGCACCATGTTCTCAGCTTTGCCCTGCTCAATCAGGAAGCGGGCAAAGTGACCACGGGTAATGATGCCGCCATCTGCCAGTCGCATCGCTCCCGCCAGCGCATCCGGAATACGCGCCCTCGCCAGTCGTTCACCGATCTCTTCGGCCCGTATCCGACGGCACGCATGTTGTCCGGCCAGAAAGGTCACCATCGCCGGATGGTGGATATCAATGTTCAGGCCCACGATGTGAATCTCATGGTTCTCCCACAGTGTGGAGATCTCTGCACCTGCCAGCACTTTTATCGGTAAATCCTGATCGAGTGCCGTTTGCTGCGCTTCTTCTACACCTGCAACGCTGTCGTGATCGGTGATCCCCAGTACGCCGACGCGCATCTCAACAGCTCGCTGCACCAGCGCAGCTGGCGTCAGAAAGCCATCGGAGGCACGCGTGTGGCTGTGTAAATCGTAAACCGGGAAACGGGCGATATCGCTCAAGAGAACTCCTGCTAAAACTAAACCGGCCAGCATGATAACGATTTTAATGCTCAGTGAAAAAGGCTATTGACTTTTCCGCGCTGAACCCGTTAACTAGTACACAAGTTCACACGTAACGGGTATTGAATCATGGCTGTTGTAATCACGCATTTAAACGGTTGGCGCGATGTTCCCGAATACGGGCGACTGGGTCGTGCACACTTTGCGTAAACGCTGTGCTAATACCTGAGCCCGCCACCGAGCGGGCTTTTTTTTGAGCGAAATTCAGAGAAATCATCATGCCAAATGCGAAACCTACAGTGAAGTTGATTACCGGCAACGCGCCCTACCGCGAAGATCCGGCCGCAGTGTTTCATCAGCTGTGCGGCGCACGTCCGGCAACCCTGCTGCTCGAATCTGCTGACATCGACAGCAAGCGCAATTTGAAAAGCCTGCTGATTGTCGACAGCGCGCTGCGTATCAGCGCCATGGGTAATACGGTTACCGTTCAGGCGCTGTCAGAAAATGGTCGCGCCGTGCTGCCACTGCTGGATGAGGCGCTGCCCGCCTCCGTCAGCAATCAGGTCCGTCCCGATGGACGCGAGCTGACTTTACCGCAGAGCACCGATCATCAGCAGGACGAAGATTCCCGCCTCAAGGCCCTGTCGGTGTTTGATGCACTGCGTCTGATTCCCCAACTGGTTAACTCCTCTGCCGACGAACGTGAAGCCGTGCTGCTGGGAGGCTTGTTTGCTTACGACCTGGTCGCAGGGTTTGAAACCCTGCCGGAACTGGATAATCAGCAACGCTGTCCCGACTACTGTTTTTACCTGGCAGAGACCTTACTGGTGATCGATCACCAGACCCGCAGCGCGCGTCTGCAGGCCAGCCTGTTCTGCCCGTCCACCAGCGAGTTCCAGCGCCTGCAACGCCGCATTGAGCAACTTCATGGTCAGATGCTGCAGCCTGCTCCGGCCCTGCCGGTTCAGACGGTAGAGCAGATGACGCTGACGACCAGCCAGAGTGATGAAGAGTACTGCGACGTGGTTCGCACCATGCAGCAGGCGATTCGCATCGGCGAAATTTTCCAGGTCGTGCCGTCGCGCCGCTTCTCGCTGCCGTGCCCGTCACCGCTGGCCGCCTACGACACGCTGAAAAACAGCAACCCAAGCCCGTACATGTTTTTCATGCAGGATCAGGATTTCTCCCTGTTTGGCGCGTCGCCTGAAAGCTCGCTGAAGTATGACGCCACCTCGCGTCAGATTGAGATCTACCCGATTGCCGGTACCCGTCCACGTGGCCGCCATGCAGACGGTTCACTGGACCGCGATCTCGACAGCCGCATTGAACTGGAGATGCGCACCGACCATAAAGAGCTGGCTGAACATCTGATGCTGGTGGATCTGGCGCGTAACGATCTGGCGCGTATCTGCGTGCCCGGCAGCCGTTATGTCGCTGACCTGACCAAAGTCGACCGCTACTCGTTTGTGATGCATCTGGTTTCCCGCGTCGTGGGCACGCTGCGCGCCGACCTCGACGTCCTGCACGCCTATCGCGCCTGTATGAACATGGGCACGTTAAGTGGTGCACCGAAGGTTCGTGCCATGCAGCTGATTGCCGGTGCTGAACGCACGCGTCGCGGCAGCTATGGCGGCGCGGTGGGTTACTTCACGGCCCAGGGCGATCTCGATACCTGTATCGTTATTCGTTCGGCCTATGTCGAAGACGGCGTTGCCACCGTGCAGGCGGGCGCCGGTGTGGTGCTGGACTCGAATCCGCAGGCTGAAGCGGATGAAAGCCGCAATAAAGCCCGCGCCGTACTGCGCGCTATTGCAACTGCCCATCACTGCAAGGAGATCTTCTGATGGCCGATATTCTGCTGCTCGATAACATCGACTCATTTACCTATAACCTGGTTGATCAGCTGCGGACCTTTGGTCACAACGTGGTGATTTATCGCAACAATCTTCCCGCTGAACTGTTAATTGAACAGCTGCAGCGGATGGAAAATCCGGTGCTGATGCTCTCCCCCGGCCCTGGCGCACCAAAAGATGCCGGCTGTATGCCGGAGCTGCTGCGGGTGCTGCGCGGCCGTCTGCCAATTATCGGCATCTGTCTGGGACATCAGGCAATTGTCGAAGCCTATGGCGGCCATGTGGGTCAGGCAGGCGAGATCCTGCACGGCAAAGCCTCTTCCATCGTGCATGACGGCGAAGCCATGTTTAACGGCCTGAGTAATCCGCTGCCGGTGGCGCGCTATCACTCGCTGGTGGGCAGCAACACGCCGGATGAGCTGACGGTCAACGCCAGTTACAACGGGATGGTCATGGCCGTTCGCCATGAAACCGATCGCGTCTGCGGTTTCCAGTTCCATCCAGAATCGATTTTGACTTCTCAGGGCGCACGGCTGCTTGAACAGACGCTGGCCTGGGCGCTGGCGAAGTAACAGGGAGAATAACGATGCAACAGACACTGGAAAAACTTTACCAGGCGCAGACGCTGGATCAGGCTGAAAGTCATGCGCTGTTCAGCGCCATTATTACCGGACAGCTGGAGCCCACGCAGCTTGCTGCCGCGCTGGTTGCCATGAAAGTACGCGGTGAAACGCCGGAAGAGATCGCCGGAGCCGCCACGGCGCTGCTGGAAGATGCCAAACCGTTTCCCCGCCCGGATTACGCGTTTGCCGATATCGTGGGCACCGGTGGAGATGGCAGTAACAGCATTAATATCTCGACGGCCAGCGCCTTTGTGGCCGCGACCTGCGGTCTGAAAGTCGCGAAGCACGGCAACCGCAGCGTCTCCAGTAAATCGGGTTCGTCGGATCTGCTGGCCGCTTTTGGTATTAATCTTGATATGCCCGCTGACCGTGCGCGCCAGGCGCTGGACGATCTGAACGTCTGCTTCCTGTTTGCGCCCCAGTACCACACCGGCTTTCGCCACGCGATGCCGGTCCGTCAGCAGCTGAAGACCCGGACGCTATTTAATGTGTTAGGCCCGCTGATCAACCCGGCGCGCCCTCCACTGGCAGTAATCGGTGTTTATAGCCCGGACCTGGTGATGCCGATTGCCCAGACGCTGAAAGTGCTGGGTTATCAGCGCGCCGCAGTCGTTCACGGTGGCGGCATGGATGAAGTGGCGCTGCACGATGTGACACACGTGGCTGAACTCCGTGAAGGGGAAATCACCCGCTATCAGCTTTCGCCAGAAGACTTTGGTTTTGGCTTCCATCCCAAAGAGGCGCTGGCGGGCGGCACGCCGGAAGAAAATCGTGACATTCTGACGGCTTTACTCCAGGGTAATGGCCAGCAGGCCCATGAGGAGGCGGTCGCCGTTAACGTGGCGATGTTGCTTAAAGTATTTGGTCAGGAAGATCTGCGTGAAAACGCACAGCAGGCGCTTAACGCCATCCGCAGCGGACAGGCTTATGAGCGTGTAGTCGCACTGGCAGCAAGAGGATAATCATGAAAGGCACCGTGTTAGAAAAAATTGTTCAGGACAAAGCGATTTGGGTTGAAGCCCGCCAGCAGCAGCAGCCTCTTTCCACCTTTCAGAACAGCATTGAACCTGCCAGCCGTCATTTCTACGACGCGCTGCAGGGCGCAAGAACCGCGTTTATCCTGGAGTGTAAAAAAGCGTCACCCTCAAAAGGCGTGATTCGCGAGGATTTCGATCCGGCCGCCATTGCCGGGGTTTACCGCCATTACGCTTCTGCGGTGTCCGTGCTGACTGATGAGAAATATTTTCAGGGCGACTTCGCCTTTCTGCCGATTGTCAGCGCCGCCATCACCCAGCCTGTGCTGTGCAAAGATTTTATCATCGACCCTTATCAGATCTATCTTGCCCGCTACTACCAGGCGGATGCGATCCTGCTGATGCTGTCGGTGCTGGACGATGAGCAGTATCGTCAGCTGGCCGCCGTGGCGCACAGCCTGAAGATGGGCATTCTGACGGAAGTGAGTAATGAAGAGGAGCTTGAGCGGGCTATCGCGCTGCAGGCTAAAGTCGTGGGCATTAACAACCGCGATCTGCGTGACCTCTCTATTGATCTCAACCGTACCCGCCAACTGGCGCCACGCCTGTCGCACGGCGTTACGGTCATCAGCGAATCGGGTATTAACAGCTACGCTGATATTCGCGAGCTGAGCCACTTTGCGAATGGCTTCCTGATTGGCTCAGCCCTGATGGAAGAAGCTGACCTGACGGGCGCGGTGCGTCGCGTCACGCTGGGCAGCAATAAAGTGTGCGGCTTAACCCGTGACGAAGATGCACGTGCTGCGTATGAAGCTGGCGCGATCTATGGTGGTCTGATTTTCGCTGAAGGTTCACCGCGCCAGATCGACACCGCCACTGCACACACCGTGATTGCTGCCGCGCCGCTGCGCTATGTCGGCGTATTCCGAAACAACTCATTTAGTGACATTGTCACGTATGCCACCGAACTTTCACTGTCCGCAGTGCAGCTACATGGCAATGAGACACCGGAATTTGTGACCGAACTGCGTGCGGTACTGCCCTCAGAGATTCAGATCTGGAAGGCGCTGCGCATTGAAGGCACGTTACCGGCGCGCGACTGGCCCCATGTTGACCGCTATGTCTTTGATAATGGCGATGGCGGCACCGGACAGCGTTTCGACTGGTCGCTGTTGCAGGGTCAGACGCTGAACGATGTGCTGCTGGCCGGAGGCCTGAGCGCAGATAACTGTGTTGAAGCCGCGCAGCTGGGCTGTGCCGGACTGGACTTCAACTCTGGCGTGGAAAGTGCGCCTGGCATCAAAGATGCCCGTAAAATTGCCGCTGTGTTTCAGACACTGCGTGCCTACTGATTTGCCTGGCCTGCTCCACAGCGGGCCCGAGAAAGGAAGATAAAAATGACGTTACTGAATCCCTATTTTGGCGAGTTTGGCGGAATGTATGTTCCGCAGATCCTGATGCCCGCTCTGCAGCAGCTGGAACAGGCGTTTGTCGACGCCCAGAAAGATCCTGAGTTTCAGGCCGAATTTACCGACCTGCTGAAGAACTATGCGGGTCGTCCGACTGCCCTGACGCTGTGCAAAAACCTGACAAAAGGCACGAAAACCCGCCTCTACCTGAAGCGTGAAGATCTGCTGCATGGTGGCGCGCACAAAACCAACCAGGTGCTGGGTCAGGCGCTGTTAGCCAAACGCATGGGCAAAAACGAAATCATTGCCGAAACCGGTGCCGGTCAGCACGGCGTGGCTTCCGCGCTAGCCTGTGCGCTGCTGGGCATGAAATGCCGCATCTATATGGGTGCGAAAGATGTCGAGCGTCAGTCACCTAACGTGTTCCGTATGCGTCTGATGGGCGCAGAAGTGATCCCGGTTCACAGCGGCTCCGCCACGCTCAAAGATGCCTGTAACGAGGCGCTGCGCGACTGGTCTGGCAGCTACGAGACCTCACACTACATGCTCGGCACCGCGGCGGGTCCGCATCCCTTCCCGACCATTGTGCGTGAGTTCCAGCGGATGATCGGCGAAGAGACTAAAAAGCAGATTCTGGAAAGAGAGGGCCGTCTGCCAGATGCCATCCTCGCCTGTGTGGGTGGCGGCTCCAACGCCATCGGAATGTTTGCCGACTTTATTGACGAGCCCGGCGTGAAGCTGATTGGCGTTGAGCCTGCCGGCCACGGCATTGAGACCGGCGAGCATGGCGCACCGCTTAAGCACGGCCGCGTTGGTATCTACTTCGGAATGAAATCGCCGATGATGCAAACGCATGATGGCCAGATTGAAGAGTCTTACTCGATTTCTGCCGGTCTCGACTTCCCGTCAGTCGGTCCGCAGCATGCGCACCTGAACAGCATCGGTCGTGCAGAATATGTCTCCATTACCGATAACGAAGCGATGGACGCGTTTAAACAGCTGTGTCGTGCGGAAGGTATCATTCCGGCGCTGGAATCCTCCCACGCCCTGGCGCACGCTATGAAGATGATTCACGCCGAACCGGAAAAAGAGCAGTTGATTGTCGTTAACCTCTCTGGCCGTGGCGACAAAGATATTTTCACCGTTCATGATATTTTGACAGCGCAGGGAGAAATCTGATGGAACGTTACAATCAACTTTTTACCCGTCTGTCAGCGAACAACGAAGGGGCTTTCGTTCCTTTTGTGACGCTGGGCGATCCTTCCCCTGAGCTTTCACTGCGCGTGATTGACGCCCTAGTTGAAGGTGGCGCGGATGCGCTGGAGCTGGGCATTCCCTTCTCCGATCCGCTGGCGGATGGGCCGACCATTCAGAACGCAACATTGCGCGCCTTTGCGGCGGGCACCAATACCAGCCAGTGTTTTGAAATGCTGGCGACTATCCGCCGGAAATACCCGGATTTGCCGATTGGCTTACTGATGTATGCCAATCTGGTCTTCACTAACGGCGTGGATGCGTTTTATGCCCGTTGCGCCGAAGCGGGTGTCGATTCGGTTCTGGTGGCGGATGTCCCGGTTGAAGAGTCAGCGCCTTTCCGCCAGGCGGCTCTGCGTCACGGCGTTGCCCCTATCTTTATTTGTCCGCCTAACGCCAGCGATGACCTGCTGCGCGAGATTGCGTCGCACGGTCGGGGTTATACCTACCTGTTGTCACGCGCCGGTGTCACGGGTGCGGAAAATCGCGCCAGCCTGCCGCTGAAGCATCTGATCGACAAGCTGCGCGAATACCACGCGGCGCAACCGCTGCAGGGCTTTGGCATTTCAGAGCCTGAACAGGTGAAAGAAGCGATTGCTTCCGGCGCCGCAGGTGCGATCTCCGGTTCTGCGATTGTCAAAATCATTGAAAAGCATCATGCAGAACCTGAAGTGATGCTGAGCGAACTGAAAAATTTCGTCAGCCGCCTCAAAGCCGCCAGCCGTTAATCCTGCCAGCATGCCTTATCCCACGATAAGGCATGATTTGTTTCCTTTTTTTTCATTTCGCTATTTGCCCTTTTTGCAAAATCTGCACCACAATGACAATGCGCCGTTACGGTAACGTCGCATCCATTTTGTGACAGGGAGAGAAGGCAATGAAATTCGTTAAACTGCTGACAGGTGCTGTACTGGCGGGCGTGGTTGCGCTGACACTGAGCGCCTGTGCGCCAACCGCAACCAAAGAGGGAACCGGTGGCTATATTGATGACACCGTGGTGACCACGAAAGTTAAAGGTGAGCTGCTGAAAGATGAGTCGCTGAAATCAACTGAAATCAACGTAGAAACCTTTAAAGGTAAAGTTCAGCTGAGCGGCTTTGTTTCATCACCACAGATGGCTAATCGTGCCGTACAGGTCACGCGCAGCGTGCCGGGCGTGAAGTCAGTCGTCAACAACATGCAGATCAAATAACGTCTTAACTGACACAAAAAGGCCGCTGATTCAGCGGCCTTTTTCTCATCAGAAACGGTAACCCGCTCCGAAGAAGAAAACCCAGGGATCGATGCGCATATTGATGTTCTGCTGTTCGCCACCGGCTTTAAACTTCACTTCCGTGTCAATATCCATGTACCACAACGACGCGTTCAGCATCCAGTCACGGTTAATCTGATAATCCAGACCAACCTGACCTGCCATACCCCAGGAATCTTTTACGCTGAGATCGGTCAGTCCCGCATCGCGGCCCGTCTGATTGAAATCGGCATCGTAGAAGGTGGTGTAGTTGATACCTACGCCGATATAAGGACGCACTTTACTTTTGCTGTCAAAAAAGTAGTACTGCGCCATCAGCGTAGGAGGTAACTGGCGCACGGTAGCCAGCGTGCCGGTCGGCCCAAGACCCACTTTATGGCGGAATGGCGTGGCCGCCAGTAGCTCGACGCCAATGTTATCCGTTGCCATATAGGTAAAGGTCAGACCCAGTTGCGTGTCGTTGGAAGCGCTGAATGACCCCATCCCCAACACATTATCGGAACCTTCGGTAGGACGGACGGTGGCAGTGCCGGCCCGCATAAAGAAGTCGCCCGCTTCGTGGGCCATTGCCAGCTGGGGAAGAGCCAGCGCCAGCAGCATCGCGCATTTTGCCAGTTTCATCATCACTCCTTTGCTTAATGTGAATGTAGCGACTGTCATCGCTTTTTAGCTGGCAATTATTTAACGTGATTCAGAGAAAATTGCACTCTGTAACATTCAGATAAAGTTTTTAAAAAACAATGGATTGATTTAGATCAATTTCAACTGCGGCGGCCACAGCCAAATTCCCCTTGCTGAATAATTTTGCCCGCTCTATGTTGCTTATCTTCATTGTTGATTTTGGTTCGATGCCCTGGGAGGGGCGGATGATCAAATGAGTGAGCTCTCTAACCCTTGCGTCAGCTGTGGCGCCTGCTGCGCCCATTTCCGCGTCTCATTTTACTGGGCTGAAGCCGATGATGCGGGCGGCCTGGTGCCGACCGAATTAACCGAACCGCTTAACCTGTTCATGCGTAATATGCGTGGCACTAACCGTGCAGCACCCCGCTGCGTTGCCTTACAGGGCGAAATTGGCGGCTGTGTCTCTTGCGGCATCTATGAACAGCGCCCTACGCCCTGTCGGGAGTTCACTTTGTCCGGTGAGGGAGGTATTCATAATGAAGCCTGCGATCGTGCCCGCGCCCGTTATGGTCTTCCTGCCCTTTTTTCGCCATCTTTACCTGTTATGACAGAAAGTTATGCCCTGCCGGGTGCCCCGGAGCTGCCAGAACATGTACAATCGCCGGGTTAATTAACCCGGTTCCTTCAAGGAGTGTACATGTCTATCACGGCAAGCTCGTTATACCGTGACACAGGAAATTTTACGCGGCATCAACTCTCTACAGTGTTGTTGATGTCGCTGCTGGCCGCTTTTGTCACTGTCATGCTGGTGCATGTGCTGACACCCGGTGCCGATCAGATGGCCATCCTGCAACAGGGCGATGACAGTGCCAGTTCGTTGTTTGAGATGGTGCAGAATATGTCACCGGAACAGCAGCAGGTACTGCTGCGTGCCTCGGCGGCCAGCACCTTTGCGGCGCTGATGGGGAATACGCTGCTGCTTGGCGGCATGCTCTATCTGATCCCGATGGTCTCCTCAGGCCAGCGTGTCAGTGCACTGCGGGCGATTGGTGCGTCAGCGCCGCTGTTGCCAAAGCTGCTGCTCCTGACCTTCCTGATGACGCTGGTGGCGCAACTGGGCTTTATGGTGCTGGTGGTGCCAGGCATTCTGCTGACGATTCTGCTGTCGCTGGCACCCGTGATGGTCGCCAGTGAGAAGATGGGTGTCTTTGACGCGATGCGCGCAAGTATGCGGATGGCCTGGAAGAATGTGAAGCTGATTGCCCCCGCCATACTGCTCTGGCTGCTGGCCAAAGTGATAGTGATGCTGTTTTTCTCTTCGCTGACGGTACTCCCGCTGAATGTTTCCTCGGTGATTTTCACTGCAGCAGGCAATGTGGTTTCAGCAATGTTGATTATCTACCTCTATCGGCTCTATATGCTGTTACGTTGATTGACGGTGTGCCTTCGGGCGCATTTGAAGCCAACTCTGAATGGAAAAACTATGAAGCAGCTACTCGACTTTCTCCCCCTGGTGGTCTTTTTCATCTTTTATAAGCTTTATGACATTTTTGTCGCCTCGGGCGCCCTGATTGTGGCGACCGGTCTGGCCCTGGTGGTCAGCTGGGTGCTTTATCGCAAGCTGGAAAAGATGACGATTTTCACCTTTGTGCTGGTGGCCGTTTTTGGCACCCTGACGCTGGTGTTCCACAACGATGAGTTCATTAAGTGGAAAGTCACGGTGATCTACAGCCTGTTTGCCGCCGCCCTGCTCTACAGCCAGTGGTTTATGGAGCAGACGCTGATTCAGCGCATGCTGGGTAAAGAGCTGCAACTGCCTGATGCGGTCTGGCGCAGGCTCAATGTCGCCTGGGCGCTGTTCTTTCTGATCTGCGGCCTGGTCAACATCTATGTTGCCTTTTGGTTATCTCAGGCGTTTTGGGTTAACTTTAAAGTATTCGGTCTTTCCGGTCTGACCTTACTGTTTACCCTGCTTAGCGGGCTTTACATCTGGCGACAGATGCCGCAGCAGGAACAAAAATAATCATCTGCCCGGCTCGCCGGGCATTTTTTTAGCATTTACCTGCATAAAAAGTGGAAGCAATGGGCGAAAAACATAAATTACCGCAAGGCGAAATGGTGCTGCGAACGCTCGCCATGCCGGCAGACACCAACGCCAACGGCGATATTTTTGGTGGCTGGCTAATGTCACAGATGGATATGGGCGGCGCTATTCTGGCAAAAGAGATTGCTGAAGGACGCGTGGTTACCGTGCGCGTTGACGGTATGTCATTCATGAAGCCTGTCGCGGTGGGCGATGTGGTGAGTTGCCATGCGAGCTGTCTCCGTACCGGTAACAGTTCCATGACGATTAACGTGGAAGTGTGGATCAAAAAAGTGTCATCTGAGCCGATTGGTCAAACCTACTGTGCAACGGAAGCGGTATTTATCTATGTGGCAGTCGACAATGAGGGGAATTCACGTCCTCTGCCAGCCGGCCGCGCCAATCAGCAGCCTGCAGGATAACTGACGGGTCAGGCAATCTGAGCCTGACCCGGCGCCTTACTCTATACTGGCACCGCCATTGATTTTGAAAACGATATTCATCGTCAGTCCCTGTCCTGGCTTCTCTTTCTCGTAGCGCCAGTTTTTCATCGCCTGTTTGACGGTTCGCTCAAACATATTGCCCGGCTGTGCAGAGAGAATCTGGATATTATCCACCCGTCCGTCGCTGTCCACATCGAATTTCACCCGAACGCGCCCTTCTATCCGCAGTGCCAGAGCACGCGGCGGATAACCTGGCTTGGTAACGGCCAGGGCTTTGGGACCGGTTGAGGCCGAGGCCGTGGGTGACGGCGTTGCTTTTGGCGCTGCAGCAGGTTTGTTCTGGGTCGCCGGAACATCCTGCTTAAAGGGGTCAGCCTGCGGTTTGGTCTCCCGACGCGGCTTCACCTCGCGTTTGGGCTGCTCCCGCTTGTGCTCCGGTTTGGGTTTAGGTTTGGGCTTTGGTTCAGGTTTAGGGATCGGCACCGGCTCTGCTTTCGGCGGTTCCGGTACAGGCTGCGGTTCGGGTTCTGGCTGGGGTTCTGGCTGCGGCGCAGGCGGCTGCACGATGGCCGGTGCAGGCTCGGGCTGGACCTCAGGCGCAACCATCGTCACGCTGATAGGCTGCGACGCCTTAGGCACCTCACTCACCTGCTGGAATGACATATACAGAATGCCGGCAATCACAGCGCCATGCAAAGCTACAGACAACAACATGGAGACAGGCGTGCGTTTAGGTAATGGCATAGTCAGCGTAGTCATAACAGTCGCGGCGATTGAGTGAAGCAGCGATTTTAAATGCAAATAGCAATCAGTTTCAATAACTCCCGCCATCCTCTCTGAAGAAAAGCGCTTTTTAGCCCTTTATGCTGAGCGATTCACCCTCTACAGGTTTCGTTTGCACTCTAATCGTCAATCCCTTAACGTGTTGCAAAATTCGGATAACCAGGAGTTCCTTAGTGCTTTACGTCATTTATGCAGAAGATACTGCAGAGTCACTGGAAAAACGTAACGCCGTTCGCCCCGCCCATCTGGCGCGGCTTAAACTGCTGCAGGAAGAGGGACGCCTGATCATTGCAGGGCCGATGCCTGCAGTTGACAGTAACGATCCGGGCGTGGCGGGCTTTACCGGCTCAACGGTGATTGCTGAGTTTCCATCATTAGAAGCCGCACAATCCTGGGCGCAGGATGACCCTTATTTTGCCGCAGGCGTCTACAAACAGGTCTCGGTTAAACCATTCAAACGCGTCTTCTGATAGAGAACATGCAGTCAAAATGGCTTCTGTGCCAGGCACAGAAGCCATTTTTGTTTTTGTCGTTGAAGGAGGAAAGAAGCAGATGATCATGATGGGACTGCTGGCAATCATCACGCTGCTAATTGGCGGTGCGGTTTATCTCTGGCGCACCCAGGGGTGGCGTAATAAAAAACAGTGGATTGTGATGCTAATCGTGCTGGCGGCCGCCCTGCAACTGGTCAACGTTACGCTGATGATGACGGCGCAGCGTCTTCCGGGATAATGTTCACTTAGCCATGCATCTGGTTCACAGAATAATTGATTAACGCTTTAACCGTAACTGTGTTGCCTGATAATCATAAGGCAACACAATTTAATACCGTGGCGTTCATGCAGGACAACCGTTAATTAAGGCGTTGCACCTGACTGACCGAATTCGATCGCGTAGTGAGATTCGCCTGCACTCTGCTTTTCACATCTCTTGCTGACACGCTATCGGCGCGCGATTAACCCCGGTCCAGGATCAGGCTAATTAAAGCATGGTAGTGCTGCTCTTCTTCCGGATTATCGACATGTTGTAAGCGGCTGATAAGTTTTGAGCAGATAGCTTTACGATTCAGGCTACGGCCAGAACTGATAATTTCTGTCACAACAGATCCCAGGATGGCCTGCTGGGAAGGCTGCGCAGCACTGTGCAAATAAGCTGAGATATCAGATACTGAAGCGGGAATACGAACGTTAGTCTGCATGGTTGACCCTCATAGGATTCATTAAACGTTATTAAGCGATGCAGTAAAGCTATACAACCAGGCCTTGGTTGTACAGGTATTTAGCTTAAAAAATCGCTGATTTGTACATTTAAAAAAATATAACCATAAATTTCAGTATGTTGACAAAATGTAAAGTTGTACAGGTTTCCAGTCTTTCATCACCTCTTGTTCTGGCACCCTCACCGCTACGCGCTCTATTTCGGGTAATCATGATCTGACCATCATTTTTTTAGCTTTAAAGAGGAATTATTCAGAAGGGCTGTCTACATTTATTACTGATTAATTACACCTCTGACCTCGAAGGGATGCGCAGTATCGTCGCGGGCTCATTATGAATAAAACCTACACTCGCCAGACTATTACGCTGTTTGACCCGCTGTTATCACGGATTCAGGCTATTGCCGATCCCAAAATTGAAGTTCTGAGTGGTTATCCGGCCAACTGCTCAGCGTGGCTGACCGTTTATTATCAGCGTAAGTCTGATAAATGGTCTTTTGAATGGTATGACCGTGCGGGTTATCGCAGACCTACATCGCTGGGCAGCGCAGTGGATTGTCTGATGCGTGAAGTCACCGATCGGGGAGCGTCACGACAGGAACATTCCATGGCGCGACGAGTGATGGATGGATTAGGGTTTCTGGAAGCCTGATTATATTATCTGCGTAATAAACAGAATCGAGCGACGCTGCTGCTGGGCCAGTTGATGGCGGATGCAGTGGATGCGTTTATAGCGTCGCGACTGCCCTTCCAGCCAGCGTGAACGGCGGCGATGCACCTGACGTAACATTCTCCAGCGCGCCACTTCATTTCTGCTTCGTTTCATCACTTCCTCTCTGACGTCATCTATGCCGGGGCATTATAGAGATCTTTGCGGCGATGCCAAATCGGATCCTTCATCGATGATGTCCTGGATTAAGGGTTTCGTTAACCGGTTTCTGCACGTAAACTTGCCGGACGAAAGCGCGAACGGGACGTCCACTTTATGACCACTTTTTACACCCTGATCAGCTGGTTACTGGTATTTGGTTACTGGCTACTCATAGCCGGGGTGACGCTGCGTGTATTAATGAAAAGACGGGCGGTAACATCCGCCATGGCATGGCTTCTGGTTATCTATATTCTGCCACTGGTCGGCATTATCGCTTATCTTTCGTTTGGCGAACTGCATCTGGGTAAACGTCGCGCGGAGCGTGCACGCACCATGTGGCCGTCTACCGCCCGCTGGCTCAGTGACCTGAAACAGTGCCGTGAAATTTTTGCCACTGAACACAGTGACGTTGCTCGCTCGCTCTTCGAGCTTTGTTACCATCGCCAGGGCATTGCCGGGGTCAAGGGAAACCAGCTTCAGCTGCTTACCAGCTCTGACGATGTTATGCAGGCGCTGATTCGTGATATTCAATTGGCACGCCACAACATAGAGATGGTTTTTTATATCTGGCATCCCGGTGGGCTGGCAGATGAAGTCGCAGAATCGCTGATGGCGGCCTCGCGCCGTGGCGTTCATTGTCGACTGCTGCTCGACTCAGCGGGCAGCGTCGACTTTTTCCGCAGTCCCTGGGTGGGCATGATGCGCAATGCCGGGATCGATGTCGTAGAGGCGTTGCAGGTTAGCCTGCTGCGCGTGTTCCTGCGACGAATGGATCTCCGCCAGCATCGCAAAATCGTTCTGATTGATAATTACATCGCCTATACCGGCAGCATGAACCTGGTCGATCCGCGCTTCTTTAAACAAAGCGCGGGCGTAGGCCAGTGGATTGACCTGATGGCGCGTATGGAAGGTCCGGTAGCGACCGCGATGGGCATTGTTTTCAGCTGTGACTGGGAGATTGAGACCGGTAAGCGCATTCTGCCCCCGCCGCCCGATCGCAACATCATGCCGTTTGAACAGGAGAGCGGCCACACGGTGCAGGTCATCGCCTCCGGTCCTGGCTTCCCGGAAGATATGATTCATCAGGCGCTGCTGACCGCGGTCTATTCAGCGCGTGAGCAGCTAATTATGACGACACCCTACTTAGTGCCGAGCGACGACCTGTTGCATGCTATCTGTACGGCCGCGCAGCGTGGCGTTAATGTCAGCGTGATTGTGCCGCGTCACAACGACTCGCTGCTGGTCGGCTGGGCCAGCCGCTCCTTCTTCAGCGAGATGCTGGAAGCGGGCGTGAAAATCTATCAGTTTGAAGATGGTCTGTTGCACACTAAAAGTGTGCTGGTCGATGGGCAGCTGAGTCTGGTGGGCACTGTGAACCTCGATATGCGCAGTTTATGGCTCAATTTTGAAGTGACGCTGGTGGTCGATGATGCCGGTTTTGGCAGCGATCTCGCCTGCGTGCAGGATGATTATATCGCCCGTTCCCGCCTGCTGGATGGCAAGCGCTGGGCAAAACGTGCGTGGTGGCAGCGCATCGTCGAACGACTGTTTTACTTCTTCAGCCCTTTACTGTAAAACGAGCCAGATTGTGTAAATGGCCGCAGGCCGACAGGACAGACTATGGATTTAAATAATCGCCTTACCGAAGATGAAACGCTGGAACAAGCCTACGATATCTTTCTCGAACTGGCTGTCGACAATCTTGATCCGGCAGACGTCATTCTCTTCAATCTGCAGTTCGAAGAGCGCGGTGGCGCAGAGCTGTTTGATCCGTCAGAAGACTGGAAAGATCATGTCGATTTCGATCTGAACCCTGACTTTTTCGCCGAGGTGGTGATTGGGTTGGGTGAAGCGGACGGTGAACCGATTACCGACGTCTTTGCGCGCGTATTGTTGTGTCGCGAAAAAGACCACAAGCTCTGTCATATCCTGTGGCGTGAATAAGCGTCAAAGCAGATAAGAAAACGCCGGGCAAGTGCCCGGCGTTTTGCATTATAGCGGGTCAACTTTCAGACAGGATACCGCATGGTGGAAACTGCCTTCCAGAAGCGGACGGGTTTTTGCACACTCCGGACCGGCAATCGGACAACGGGTGCGGAATACGCAGCCTGATGGCGGATTGATCGGCGACGGCAGCTCCCCTTCCAGCAACTGAATTTCCTTGTTCTTCTCTTTATCCGGATCGGGAATCGGTACAGCAGACATCAGCGCACGGGTGTAAGGATGCTGCGGATTGGTGTAGACCTCTTTGTAAGTCCCCAGCTCTACCGCATGCCCCAGATACATCACCAGCACCCGGTCAGAGATGTGTTTGACCACCGCCAGATCATGCGCAATGAAAATCAGTGACAAGCCCATTTCCCGCTGTAACTGCTGAAGCAGGTTAACCACCTGCGCCTGAATCGAGACGTCCAGTGCAGACACCGGCTCGTCACAGATAATGAGCTTCGGCTCCAGAATCAGCGCACGTGCGATGCCGATACGCTGACACTGCCCACCCGAGAACTCATGCGGGTAGCGGTTAATCAGGTTTGGCAGAAGCCCGACTTTCATCATCATATTTTTGACACGGTCTTTGACTTCCTGACGCGCCATTTTTGGATGATAAGTACGAAGCGGCTCTGCGATGATATCGCCGATGGTCATGCGCGGGTTCAGGGACGCCAGGGGATCCTGGAATATCATCTGAATATCGCTGCGGGCTTTGCGCCACTCCTCTTCGCTCTGACCCAGCAGATCGCGGCCTAACCAGGCGACACGACCTTCGGTGGCCTTAACCAGACCGATAATGGCGCGCGCCAGCGTTGATTTACCGCAGCCCGACTCGCCCACCACGCCCAGGGTTTCACCTTCATACAGACGCAGGCTGACACCATCCACCGCTTTCAAGGTTTTTGATGGCTGCCAGAACCACTGTTTGCCATCTTTAATGTCGAAATGCACCTTGAGATCGGCGATTTCCAGTAACACTCTTTTTTCAGCTACGGTGCTCATACTAACTCCTCCACCGGCTTAAAGCAGGCACGCAGGCGGCCATTGCCAAACGGTTCCAGCGGCGGTGCCTGAGTGCAGATATCCATCGCGTGCGGACAACGCGGCTGGAACGGGCAGCCCTGCGGCAGACGCAGCAGGTTCGGTGGATTGCCCGGAATGGTGGCCAGGGTTTCGCCTTCAATCGCATCCAGACGTGGCACCGCATTAAGCAGGCCAATTGAGTATGGATGGGCTGGCTGATAGAAGACATCACGGGCGCTGCCATACTCCATGGTGCGTCCGGCATACATCACCAGCACTTTGTCGCAGATCCCTGCCACCACGCCGAGATCATGGGTGATCATGATAATGGCGGTGTTGAACTCGCGCTTCAGGTCGTTGAGCAGCGTCATAATCTGCGCCTGCACCGTCACATCCAGCGCGGTAGTTGGCTCATCGGCAATCAGCAATTTTGGGCGGCACAGCAGCGCCATGGCGATCATCACACGCTGACGCATTCCGCCAGAAAATTCATGCGGGTACATTTTCATGCGTTTGCGTGCTTCCGGCATTTTCACCGCGTCCAGCATCCTTACGGATTCTTCGAATGCCTGGGCGCTGTTCATCCCTTTGTGCAGCTTAAGCACTTCCATCAGTTGCTCGCCTACCCGCATATAAGGATTCAGCGAGGTCATCGGATCCTGGAAGATCATCGCAATCTGTTCGGCGCGGAGTTTATTGAGCTGGCTCTCAGGCAGATTCAGGATCTCTTTGCCATTGAACATCGCTGAGCCGCCAATGCGGCCATTTTTTGCCAGCAGTCCCATCAGTGCAAAGGCGGTTTGTGACTTGCCAGAACCAGACTCGCCGACAATGCCCAGCGTTTCACCGGCGCGCAGCGAGAAGTTCAGGTCGTTGACGGCGGTAACATCCCCATCGTGCGTGCCAAAGGTCACGCGTAAATCTTTGACCGTTAGTAGCTGTTCGCTTCCCGCGCGGGCCGCCATCACTGGCTGGAATTCATGAATAGTCATCGGGAAACTCCTTAACGATCTTTCGGGTCGAGGGCATCACGCAGGCCATCGCCAATAAAGTTGAAACAGAACAGCGTGACCACCAGGAAGCCCGCCGGATAGAGCAACAGCCATGGCGACACTTCCATTGAGTTAGCCCCATCGCTCAGCAGCGCGCCCCAGCTACTCAGCGGCTCCTGTGTACCCAGACCCAGGAAGCTCAGGAAGGATTCAAACAGGATCATGCTCGGTACCAGCAACGAGGCGTAAACCACCACCACGCCCAGCACGTTCGGCACGATGTGACGTACCACGATTTTCCAGGTTGATACCCCACCGACGTGCGCCGCTTCGATGAACTCTTTGCGCTTCAGGCTCAGGGTCTGCCCGCGCACAATACGCGCCATATCCAGCCATGAAACCATGCCGATAGCGGCAAAAATCAGCAGGATATTACGGCCAAAGAAGGTCACCAGCAGGATCACGAAGAACATAAACGGAAAGGAGTTGAGAATTTCCAGAATACGCATCATTACCGAGTCGGTTTTGCCGCCCAGGTAACCGGCTATAGAGCCATAGAGCGTGCCGACGATCACCGCAATCAGCGCAGACGCCACGCCCACCATCAGTGAGATACGACCACCGATGGCCACACGGACCAGTATGTCACGTCCCGATGAATCGGTGCCAAACCAGTGACCGGATGTGGTATCGGGCGGTGAGGACATCATGGACCAGTCGGTATCGTCGTAGGTGAAATGCGCCAGCATCGGCGCAAAAATCACGAACAGCGTGATCACTAACAACACCAGCAGACTGATTAAAGCTGCCCGGTTATGGATAAAACGACGACGCGCGTCCTGCCAGAGACTGCGCCCTTCTACTTCCAGCTTTTCACTGAACGCATCAAGAGCTTCGCTGTTTTTCTTACTTAACATCATGGCGAACTCCGCAATCAGTAACGAATTTTGGGATCGATAACGGCATAGAGCACGTCAACAATCGCGTTAAACAGAATGGTCAGCAAACCGACCAGGATGGTCAGGCTCATCACCAGTGAGTAGTCACGGTTCAGCGCGCCGTTCACAAACAGCTGACCAATACCCGGCAGACCGTAGATCGACTCAATCACCATTGAACCGGTGATGATGCCGACAAACGCCGGTCCCATGTAGGAAATCACGGGCAGCAATGCGGGCTTGAGCGCATGACGCAGCACAATGCGGCGCAGCGGCAAGCCTTTGGCGCGCGCGGTGCGGATAAAGTTGGAGTGCATCACTTCAATCATTGAACCACGGGTAATACGCGCAATACTGGCGATATACGCCAGCGACAGCGCCACCATCGGCAACAGCATGTAGTTCCACTGACCACCGTTCCAGCCACCGCCGGGCAGCCATTTCAGGGTGATGGCGAAGAGCAGAACCAGCAGCGGCGCGACCACGAAGCTGGGTATCACCACGCCGGTCATTGCCACCCCCATCACCACGAAGTCCCATATACTGTTCTGTTTAAGCGCGGCGATTACACCCGCGGTGACGCCCAGTATCACTGCCAGCAGGAACGCGGCCAGGCCGAGTTTGGCTGAGACCGGGAACGCGTGCGCGACCAGATAGTTGACCGAATAATCTTTGTATTTAAACGAAGGGCCGAAATCGCCGTGCGCCAGCTGCAGCAGGTAATCAACATACTGCTTACCGATGGGATCGTTGAGGTGATATTTCGCCTCAATGTTGGCCATCACTTCCGGGGCCAGGGTGCGCTCGCCGGTAAACGGGCTGCCGGGTGCCAGGCGCATCATAAAGAAGGAGATGGTGATCAGGACGAACAGCGTCGGAAGCGCTTCAAGCAAGCGACGCAGGATGAATTTTAACATTGCCGTACCTACCAGGCTGTTGCATCACAACATATAAATAAGTAAAAAAGGCGGCGCCAGACGCGCCGCCACTGCTGATAGCCTGAATGCTATTAGTGTTTGATAATGTAGAAGTCTTTATCCAGGGTTTTATCCAGTGGATCTTTACCGGTATAACCGCCGACATAAGGCTTCACCAGACGCGTATTTACGTAGTAGTAAACCGGTACGATGGTGCTGTCTTTATCCAGGATCTGCTCCGCTTTCTGATAATCCACTGCGCGGGCTTTCGCATCCGGCGCCTTAATCGCGTCACGGATCACACTGTCAAACGCCTCGCTCTTATAGTGCGAGGTGTTACTGCTGCTGTTAGACAGCATGGTGTTCAGGAATGAGGTGGGTTCGTTGTAGTCCGCACACCAGGCCGCACGCGACACATCGAAGTTACCCTGATGACGGGTATCCAGGAAAGTTTTCCACTCCTGGTTTTCCAGCTTGATGTTCACACCGATGTTTTTCTTCCAGATCGACGAGGCGGCAATCGCCAGCTTCTTATGCAGATCGGAGGTGTTATACAGCAGGTTAAAGGTCAGCGGTTTCTCGGCGGTATAGCCGGCTTCAGCCAGCAGCTTTTTCGCTTCGGCATTACGTTTGTCCTGTGACCATTTGAACCAGTCTGGCGGCAGAATGTCCATGCCGTCGGTTGATGGCGGCGTGTAGCTGTAGGCCGGCTTCTGGCCCTGCGCCAGCACTTTGTTAACCATGATGTCACGATCCAGACCCAGCTTCAGGGCGGCGCGAACGCGTGGATCGGTGAATGGCGCTTTCTGGTTGTTGATTTCGTAGTAATAGGTGCAGAGATAAGGATCGACGTGCAGCTCTTTGCCGTTGTCACGCTGCAGCTTCTTAAACAGCTCGATCGGCAGATTGTTGTAAGTCATGTCGCTGCCGTTCTCGGAGAAGTAACGGTTAACGTCGCTGACTTCGGAACTGATTGGCAGGAAGGTGACTTTGTTCAGCACGGTGTGTTCGTTGTCCCAGTAATTCGGGTTACGCACCAGGGTGATACGCTCGTTGATCACGTGCGCGTCGAGTTTAAAGGCACCGTTGCCGACCCAGTTCTGTGGCTGAGTCCACTGATCGCCAAACTTCTCAATCGCCGGTTTGTAAACCGGTGACATTACGGAGTTGATCAGCAGTTTATCAAAATAGGGAACCGGCTCACTCAGCGTGACTTCCAGCGTGTGATCGTCCAGGGCTTTCACGCCCAGATCGGTAATCGGTTTTTTACCGGCAATGATGTCATCGACGTTCAGGATATGACCATACTGCGGATAACTGGCGTACGGTGAAGCGGTTTTAGGATCGACCAGACGCTCCCAGCTGTAGACGAAGTCCTGCGCGGTCACCGGCTCGCCGTTGGACCATTTAGCATTTTTACGCAGGTGGAACGTCCACACTTTGAAGTCTTTATTTTCGTAACTTTCCGCTACAGCCGGAATCGGTTTACCGTTGCTGTCATTGACCAGCAGACCTTCGTAAAGATCGCGCGCCACGTTGTCTTCCGGCACGCCTTCGATTTTGTGCGGATCCAGCGACTGCACTTCATCGCCATTGCCGCGAATCAGCTCCTGTTTAGCGGCCAGCTCAACGCCTGCGGGCACATTTGCTGCGAAAGCCGCATTCCCTGCCAAAGCACTCACTGCGGCGAAAACACCCGCTGCTATCAGGCTTTTTTTCGTGATGTTGTTCATTATTACACTCCAGTTTTATTATCGTCACCGTGGCGATGCACTGCCCCGGCGTCCCCCGTCTCCGGGCTCCCTGGCCTGTTACCAGGGAGATTGACCCCAAAATGGTCTGTACGTTGATGCGTTCCCGACTGTCTCGCCGTACGGGCGATCAGATCAGTGTTGTTTGATGAAATAGTACTTCAGGTCTGTCATGTCCTGCGGGTCTTTGCCCGTAAAGCCGCCAACCCAGGGCTTTACCAGGCGCACACTTACGCGGTAGTAAACTGGCACAATTGGTGAGTCTTTGTCGAGTTGTGTTTCAGCCTGCTGATACAGGTCGGCGCGCTGCGCCTCACTGCCCGCCGTCAGCGTTTCCTTCATCAGACGATCGAAGGTCGCGCTGCTGTAAAACGCGGTGTTGATCGAGGCGTTGCTGATCAGCATATTCAGGAAGGTTGAGGGTTCGTTGTAATCGGCACACCAGGTAGCACGGACCACGTCATACTGCGCCTGATGGCGGGTCTCCAGCATGGTTTTCCATTCCTGATTCTGCAGTGCCACTTTCGCGCCAAGGTTTTTCTGCCACATCGAGGCGGCTGCAATCGCCTGCCGTTTGTTCTGATCAGAGGTGTTATAGAGCAGCGTAAAGGTCAGCGGATGGGCAGCATCGAAGCCTGCCTCGGTCAGCAGCTTCTTCGCGGCTTCATTACGCTGTGCCTGCGTCCAGGTGAACCAGGCAGGCGGCGTGAGTTTGATACCGGCGGTGAAAGGCGGAGTCAGGCTATACGCGGGAATTTGTCCCTGGGCCATGATCTTATTGGCAATCACTTCGCGATCGAGGGTCATTTTCAGCGCGGCACGAACCCGTGCATCGGTGAACGGCGCCTTTTTATTGTTAATTTCGTAGTAGAACGTACAGAGCAATGGACTGACTTTCACTTCGTCGCCCAGCTCTTTGCGCAGTTTGCCAAACATCTCCGGTGGCACCGCACTGTTGGTCATATCCGTGCCGCCGCTGCGGTAGCGATTGATATCACTGTTTTCAGAGGCGATAGGCAGGAATGTCCCCTGCTCAATGACCGTATGGGCATTGTCCCAGTATTGTGGATTGCGTTTCAGGACGATTTTTTCATTGACGATCCAGTCGTCCAGCGTATAAGCGCCGTTACCAATGTAATGACCCGGACGCGTCCAGGCTTCACCCCACTGCTTAATGGCCGGTTCATAAACCGGCTTCATCGCGGTATGTGCCAGCATCGCGACCAGGTAAGGCACCGGTTCACTCAGGGTAATCTGCAGACGATGGGCATCCAGCGCTTTCACGCCCAGTTGATCAGGTGACGCTTTACCGGCAAGGATGGCATCGATATTGGCAAAATGGGCTGCCTGCGGATAGCTTGAATAAGGCGACGCCGTTTTCGGGTCCACCAGGCGACGCCAGCTGTAGACGAAATCATTCGCGGTTACCGGCTCACCATTGCTCCACTTTGCATCATCCCGCAGATTAAAAATCCAGACGGTGGGTTGCGGATTCTCCCAGCTTTTGGCGACGCCTGGCACCACCTGACCGCTGTTGTCAGTATTGACCAGACCATCCAGCAGGTTGTGAATAATATTGGATTCCGGCACGCCTTCAGTTTTATGCGGATCCAGTGAAGAGACTTCGCTTCCGTTATTAATCACCATCTGCTGTTGCGCAGCCAGGGCCGTTCCCGGCGGAACGGTGGCGGCATAGGCCGGTGAAAACGCCAGTAACAGAACACCTGCGAGTGTGGACCGCTTTTGCTGCAAGTTCTTTATCCCAATCATCCGAAACGCCAACCTTATTTAAGTATCCTGATAGGCTTAAGCAAAAAGCGTTCTCACTTTGGGCTTTCAGAGAAAAAATTCACGTTAAGCCAAAAATTATCAGAAGGCGTTAAGGGGCGCCAAAGCAAAATAACGAAAATGTTAACTAATTCTCTTTTATCATGAGATGTCACGAAGCGGAAGTGTTAATTTTCGTTCTGAAAATATCATATCAATATGAAAAATAGGCGTTTTAGCCGGAAAGCTCTTTGCGAAGCAGGATCAGGTGACAAATTGTGCCAGTTTTGGCATTCATACTGATAAATCCGGCTTCAGCATGATGAAATTCAGGCTTAGCGTAATATTGTGGGGGATTATGAGGCAGAGTTAAAAGTGCAGAGGAGAATATCGTGTGAAAATAGTGACATTATTTCCCATGAAAAAGTCTGTGAGCAAACACGCAGTAATGAAATTTATAATCGTGCCACTCTCTTAAGTATCGCGAATAATTGCATCGTAATGGTGCAATGAAAGGCCATTTTGCACCATTACGGATCATTACTTCATTTCATTGCCTGAAATAAGTGAGGTCTAATTCAGCAGACCGGGAAAAATAGACTTCATACCGGTTACAACAAATTCAATGCCCAGTGCCATCAGTAACAAACCCATGATACGGGTAATGACGTTAATGCCGGTCTGGCCGAGAATACGCACCATTAATGGCGCAGCCCTGAACAGTAACCAGCAACAGAAGGCAAAGATAGCGATTGCCAGGGTAAACCCCATCAGGTTCAGCCAGCTGTGATAACGGGTACTCCAGACGATTGTCGAGCTGATAGCACCTGGCCCCGCCATCAGTGGCAGCGCCAGAGGCACAACGCCCACGCTTTCACGAATCGCCGTTTCTGACTTTTCCTGCTTGTTCTGCTTATCCTCACCCAGCTTGCCGCTGATCATCGACATCGCAATGGTAACGACCAGAATCCCACCCGCAATGCGGAAAGAGTCAATCGAAATACCGAACACATGCAGAATCGCATCGCCCAGAAAAAGTGACGTCCAGAGAATGATGGCCACCGCAAGATTAGCTGTAAGGTTAGTTTTATTACGCTCAGCCACGCCCTGATATCGGGTCATGCTGATGAACACCGGAATAATGCCCACTGGATTGACCAGCGCAAAGAGCCCGACAAAAAATTTTATATAGCCTGATAAATCTAACAGCGCAGGGTTCACGACTTTAACTCCGTACCACAGGGGGGGAAACGCGCCTAATGTATGTGAAAACAGACCCGTACGCCAGATGCTGAGCCAGCTATTTATATAGATGAATGAACGCTCCTTTAGCGCTTTACACCAGAGATTAAAAAGTGACTGGATTTAGACGCTACCAGGCTGACTGCCCGCATGTGAAAGTTCATTTGAGCTGATAAGGGATCAGCGCCGTGCTGAAAGGTGTCAGCCTGCGGTTAAATTGATCTGCATCAAAATTGCCCTACCCCAAACCAGGTAATATTTTCACAACGGAAGCATTAGCGGCATCAATGAAAACGTCTTCACAGACAACGCAAGACTTATTCAGTAAGCAGTTGAAAATCCTGTCATTACATCGTGAAATAGCGCATTTTTTGAGCGTGGCTATACTCAGGGCGCAGGATTGTTTACTAAAAAAGTTTAACTTCCTTCAGGAGAACACCATGGCCGTAACCAATGTCGCTGAACTCAATGCACTGGTTGAACGTGTAAAAAAAGCCCAGCGTGAATATGCCAATTTTTCTCAGGAACAGGTCGACGCCATATTTCGTGCCGCCGCCCTCGCTGCCGCAGATGCCCGCATCCCCCTTGCTAAGATGGCCGTTGCCGAATCCGGTATGGGCATCGTCGAAGACAAAGTCATTAAAAACCATTTTGCTTCAGAATATATCTACAACGCCTATAAAGATGAAAAGACCTGCGGTGTGTTAGCCACCGACGATACTTTCGGCACCATCACCATCGCCGAGCCGATTGGCCTGATTTGCGGTATCGTCCCGACCACCAATCCAACCTCAACCGCCATCTTCAAAGCGCTAATCAGCCTCAAAACCCGAAACGGTATCATTTTCTCGCCACATCCACGTGCCAAAGACGCGACGAATAAAGCGGCAGATATCGTCCTGCAGGCCGCGATTGCCGCCGGTGCGCCTAAAGACATTATCGGCTGGATCGACGCCCCGTCTGTTGAGCTGTCAAACCAGCTGATGCATCACCCCGATATCAATCTGATTCTCGCCACCGGTGGACCGGGAATGGTGAAAGCGGCTTACAGCTCCGGCAAACCGGCAATTGGTGTGGGTGCCGGTAATACGCCGGTGGTGATTGATGAAACCGCCGATGTGAAACGTGCCGTTGCGTCAATTCTGATGTCGAAAACGTTTGATAACGGCGTGATCTGCGCCTCTGAACAATCGGTAATCGTGGTTGATTCTGTCTATGACGCAGTGCGTGAACGTTTTGCCAGCCATGGTGGTTACATGCTGCAGGGCGCCGAGCTGAGCGCAGTTCAGAATATCATCCTTAAAAACGGCGGCCTGAATGCGGCCATCGTGGGTCAACCGGCATTTAAAATTGCGGAGATGGCCGGGCTAACCGTACCAGCAGACACGAAAATTTTGATTGGTGAAGTGAAACTCGTGGATGAATCTGAACCTTTCGCCCATGAAAAACTCTCCCCAACGCTGGCGATGTATCGTGCGAAAGATTTCCAGGATGCGGTTAATAAAGCGGAGAAACTGGTCGCGATGGGCGGTATCGGTCACACCTCCTGCCTTTATACCGACCAGGACAACCAGACTGAGCGCGTGCACTACTTCGGCGACAAAATGAAAACTGCGCGTATTCTGATCAACACGCCGGCTTCACAGGGCGGTATCGGTGACCTCTACAACTTTAAACTGGCCCCCTCTCTGACGCTGGGTTGTGGTTCATGGGGCGGTAACTCTATTTCAGAGAACGTCGGTCCAAAACACCTGATTAATACCAAAACTGTCGCCAAGCGAGCTGAGAATATGTTGTGGCATAAACTTCCTAAATCCATCTACTTCCGTCGGGGTTCACTGCCTATTGCGCTGGAAGAAGTGGCAACGGATGGCGCGAAACGTGCCTTTATTGTCACTGACCGTTTCCTGTTCAACAACGGCTATGCCGACCAGGTCACCCGCGTGCTGAAATCACACGGCATCGAAACCGAAGTCTTCTTCGAAGTTGAAGCTGACCCGACGCTGAGCATCGTGCGTAAAGGTGCCGAGCAGATGAACAGCTTCAAGCCTGATGTCATCATCGCACTGGGTGGCGGTTCACCGATGGATGCCGCGAAAATCATGTGGGTGATGTACGAACATCCGGAAACCCACTTCGAAGAGCTGGCGTTACGTTTCATGGATATCCGTAAACGTATCTACAAATTCCCGAAAATGGGCGTAAAAGCACGGATGGTGGCCATCACCACGACCTCCGGGACCGGTTCAGAAGTCACACCGTTCGCCGTGGTGACCGATGATGCAACAGGTCAGAAATATCCACTCGCTGACTATGCGTTAACTCCGGACATGGCAATTGTCGATGCTAACCTGGTGATGGATATGCCGCGTTCACTCTGCGCCTTTGGTGGTCTGGATGCAGTGACCCACGCGCTGGAAGCCTACGTTTCTGTGCTGGCAAATGAGTACTCTGATGGACAGGCACTGCAGGCACTCAAACTGCTAAAAGAGAACCTGCCAGCCAGTTATGCTGAAGGCGCGAAAAATCCGGTTGCGCGTGAGCGTGTGCACAATGCTGCCACTATCGCCGGCATTGCGTTCGCCAACGCCTTCCTTGGGGTCTGTCACTCAATGGCGCACAAACTGGGTTCAGAATTCCATATCCCTCACGGCCTGGCTAATGCGCTGTTAATCTCGAACGTTATTCGCTACAACGCCAATGACAACCCGACTAAACAGACCGCTTTCAGCCAGTATGATCGTCCGCAGGCCCGTCGTCGCTACGCTGAAATTGCGGACCATTTAGGTCTGAGCGCACCGGGCGACCGCACTGCGCAAAAAATCGAGAAGTTACTGGCATGGCTGGATGAGATTAAAACTGAACTGGGTATCCCGACCTCCATCCGTGAAGCGGGTGTGCAGGAAGCGGACTTCCTGGCAAAAGTCGACAAACTGGCCGATGATGCCTTTGATGACCAGTGTACCGGTGCTAACCCACGTTATCCGCTGATTGCTGAGCTGAAACAGATTATGCTCGACACTTTCTACGGTCGTGAATTTGTTGAACCGTTCTCAAGCGTCGCTCAGGCGGTTGCTGAGCAGCCGGTTAAAGGAATCAAGGCTGATAAGAAGGCGAAAAAGGTCTGATAATGACCCGCTAACGCTCCGAGAAGAAAACCCGCCACGGCGGGTTTTTTATTACCTGAAAAGAGGGTCACGGCAGCGGAGTCTGTGCACCATGAATCGCCTGTAACGAGCCCTGCTCTATCGCCTGTTTATAGTGCTTACGACAGACGGAGATATAACTTTCGTTACCGCCAATCACGACCTGCTCACCTTCACTGAACGGTTTACCTTCACTATCCAGTCGCAGCACCATGCTGGCCTTGCGGCCGCAGTGACAGATAGTTTTAAGCTCAACCAGCTTATCAGCCCATGCCAGCAGATACTGACTGCCCACAAACAGTTCACCCCGGAAATCAGTTCGCAAGCCATAACAGAGCACAGGGATGTCCAGATCGTCCACGACATCAGAGAGCGCTTTGACCTGTTCCCGGGTCAGGAACTGACTCTCATCTACTAACACGCAGTGAATTGGCTGCAAAGCATGTTCAGCAGCAATTTCACTGTAGAGTGCAGTCTCTGCATTGTAGAGCACAGCGGGAGACGAAAGTCCGATGCGGGAACTCACCTGCCCGGCACCAAAGCGATTATCGATCTCAGCTGTGTAGACCAGTGAACGCATGCCGCGCTCCTGATAGTTATAGGAAGATTGCAGCAGTGCAGTTGATTTCCCTGCATTCATGGCAGAGTAATAGAAATAGAGTTGGGCCATAGGAACGTATCTTCATCGGGACTGAACAGAATGGCGCGCATATTAACACAAAGCGCAGGGAATACGTTGACGCCGATGGAGGAATAGAGCGTAATGCCCGCCCGCTTACCGTTAAACAGGCAGTTTATGGCGACCGTCAGGTGCGCCAGGAAAGAGAATAAGTTTTGCTTATTTTAACTGCAATGCAAGCAATGACATTTTTGTTACTGCCTTAAATACATTAAATTTATTTCATATCACACTAAGCGAAAATATTTTTTATTCGGCATAATTGTGAATTATTCCCCCTCAGGTTATTTTAATTTCCAGCGTTATTAGCCGTGATCATTTTTTTATGATTGAAGTTATTTAACGTCACCACTACTATTAGCGGGCAACACAACTTTCCCCTTATTCAGAGACCAGGACAATGAGCGAAGCACTAAAAGTTCTTAATAATATCCGTACGCTGCGAGCCCAGGCCAGAGAGTATTCCGTAGAAACACTGGAAGAGATGCTGGAAAAACTGGACGTGGTGGTAAAAGAACGCCGCGAAGAAGAGTCGCATTTTCAGGCAGAAAATGAAGAACGCACGCGTAAACTTAATCATTATCGTGAAATGTTGCTGGCCGATGGAATCGACCCGAATGAACTGATTAACACCCAGGCCGCGACTCCCCGAACTGCGGCAAAAGCTAAACGCTCAGTGCGCCCGGCTAAATATGCTTATACCGATGAAAAAGGTGAGTCCAGAACATGGACCGGTCAGGGACGTACACCTGCGGTGATCAAAATAGCACTGGAAGAACAGGGTAAAACGCTGGAAGATTTTTTACTGAAACAGTAAACAGTGCCGCGACATTAGTATCAGCCTGATGCGCAAAAAAAAGGAAGCAGACGCTTCCTTTTTTCTTTAAATCAGACGCTGTAAAAATCCCGATACCAGTCAACGAATTTTTTAACGCCCTCTTCAACGCCGGTCTGCGGTTTAAAACCAATGGCCTCAAACAACGCGCTGGTATCCGCACTGGTTTCCAGTACATCACCAGGTTGCATCGGCATCAGATTTTTATTCGCAGTAATACCCAGTGCTTTCTCAATCGCTTCGATATAGCTAATCAACGTAACAGGCTGACTATTACCAATGTTATAAACACGATATGGGGCTGAACTGGTTGCGGGTGAACCGGTTTCAACGGTCCAGTTATCATCCTTCTGAGGAATAACATCCTGCAGACGAACAATCGCTTCAGCAATATCGTCAATATAGGTAAAGTCGCGTTTCATCTGGCCCTGGTTATAAACATCTATCGCTTCACCGGCAATCATTGCACGCGTGAATTTGAATAATGCCATATCCGGGCGGCCCCACGGCCCATAGACGGTAAAGAAGCGCAATCCGGTTGTTGGCAACTGATAAAGATGCGAGTAAGTATGCGACATGAGCTCATTGGCTTTTTTGGTCGCCGCATATAATGATACCGGATGATCAACGCTGTCTTCCGTTGAGAACGGCATCTTGCGGTTCAGACCATAAACTGAACTGGATGAAGCATAGAGCAGATGTTCAATCTTATGATGACGGCAACCTTCAAGGATATTGAGGTGACCGATCAGATTAGCGTCTGCGTAGGCATGAGGGTTTTCGATGGAATACCTGACACCAGCCTGAGCGCCAAGGTGAATAACGCGCTGGAACCTGTTCTGGTCGAACAGTGATGCCATTGCATCACGGTCCGCCAGGTCCATCTCAATAAAGGTAAAACCTGGGTTGGCTTTAATTAAATTGAGACGGGCATGCTTGAAATTTACGTCATAATAATCATTCAGGTTGTCGATACCGACAACCTGGTGACCGGCGGCCAGCAGACGCTGACTAACATGAAAACCAATAAAGCCTGCTGCGCCGGTGACCAGAAAGTTCATAAATCCCTCGTTAATTATGCAGTTTGAATAGACGCTCCGCGGCCGATTGCATAATAAACGAAACCGCGTTTGCTGATACGCTCTGGATCATACAGGTTACGACCATCAAAAATCACGGCTTCTTTCAGCGCATTTTTGATAATGTCGAAGTCAGGCGCACGGAAGTTTTGCCACTCCGTACAGATGACCAGACCGTCTGCACCCTGCAGGGCTGCTTCTTTGGTCCCCATCAGCTTCAGATCGCTGCGGTGACCGTAGATGCGCTGCGCTTCGTCCATTGCTTCAGGGTCAAACGCCTGAACAGAAGCGCCCGCTTCCCACAGAGTTTCCATCAGCACACGGCTTGAGGCTTCACGCATGTCGTCCGTATTAGGCTTGAATGACAGACCCCAGAGTGCAAACGTTTTACCTTTCAGATCGTCGCCAAAATGACGCTTAATGAAGGTAGGCAGTTTATTTTTCTGGTTGTCATTCACATCTTCCACGGCCTGTAACAGACGTGGCTGATAGCCAATAGACTCAGCGGTACGGATTAACGCCTGCACATCTTTCGGGAAGCAGGAGCCGCCGTAGCCACAGCCAGGGTAGATAAAGTGGTAGCCAATGCGGGGATCTGAACCGATGCCCTGGCGTACTTTTTCAATATCCGCGCCTAAACGTTCAGCCAGATTAGACATCTCGTTCATAAAGCTGATTTTGGTTGCCAGCATGCAATTAGCGGCATACTTAGTCAGCTCTGCGCTGCGGATATCCATCATGATCATGCGATCGTGGTTACGGTTAAACGGCTCATAAAGCTCACGTAACAGCTCTACCACGTCGTCGTTGTCAGTACCGACAACGATACGCTCCGGACGCATGCAGTCATTAACTGCAGCACCCTCTTTCAGGAATTCCGGGTTTGAAACCACATCAAATGTGATGTTGGCATCACGCGCTTTCAGCGCTTCCGTCATTACCGCACGAACTTTGTCTGCTGTGCCAACCGGAACGGTTGATTTGTCGATAACCACTTTGTGATCGTTCATATGCTGCGCAATGGTGCGCGCTACGGCGGTCACATATTTCAGATCGGCAGAGCCATCTTCATCTGGTGGAGTACCGACTGCAATAAACTGCATAACACCATGGTTTACGCCCAGCTCAGCATCAGTGCTGAACTTCAGACGACCCGCTTCGTAATTGGACATTACCAGCGGCGTTAAACCTGGTTCGAAAATAGGAATGATGCCTTTTTTCAGATTTTCGACTTTGTTTTCGTCGACATCAATGCAGAGAACGTCATGTCCGACTTCGGCTAACACCGCAGCCTGAACCAGACCGACATAGCCGATACCAAATACAGTGACTTTCATCGAGTTATCCTGTGTTTATGAATTACTTTTTGTTGCCAACTGCGCCATCGAGCCATTCAGAAAAATCTTTGCCCAATACCGGATGACGAACACCGTACTCAACGAAAGCCTGCATATAGCCCAGCTTGTTACCGCAATCATGGCTCACGCCTTTCAGGTGGTAAGCTTCGACAGTCTCTTTTTCCATCAGCATGGCAATGGAGTCAGTGAGCTGAACTTCACCGCCTGCACCTGGAGGGGTTTTCGCCAGCAGTGGCCAGATCTCTGAAGAGAGAACATAACGACCGACTACAGCCAGGTTAGAAGGTGATTCTGACGCTTTAGGCTTCTCAACCACACCGACCATCGGCGCGCTGTCGCCTGGGTTCAGTTCTGCGCCCTGGCAATCAACAACACCATAAGCGGTCACATCGGCAACCGGCTCAACCATGATCTGGCTGCGGCCAGACTCTTCATAACGGCTCAGCATTTCTGCCAGGTTATCTTTGGTTGGGTTGGATTCGTATTCGTCGATGATGACGTCTGGCAGGATAACGGCAAATGGCTCATCACCGATCAGTGGGTGTGCACACATCACTGCGTGACCCAGACCTTTGGCAATGCCCTGACGAACCTGCATGATGGTAACGTGTGGCGGGCAGATTGACTGGATTTCGTCCAGCAGCTGACGCTTAACACGTTTTTCCAGCATGGATTCCAGTTCGAAGCTGGTATCAAAGTGGTTTTCGATGGCATTTTTTGATGAATGCGTTACCAGCACAATTTCGTTGATGCCGGCAGCGATACACTCGTTAACGACATACTGGATTAACGGCTTATCAACCAGCGGTAACATCTCTTTTGGAATCGCTTTGGTAGCCGGGAGCATACGCGTGCCCAAACCCGCTACCGGGATTACCGCTTTTTTTACTTTGGTATTATTGGCAGACATTAAGATACCTCTCTCATAGGCCGTTCAAGTTAATACTTGATATGTCGGTTTAAATTCGGAAATGAGTATATCAGCTAGTATCGAACGGATTTATCCTGGAAGGCATGAAACCGTCGAAATTAAGACTATTACCCAACTGTAAAGCTAAACTCTGGCCCTGTCCTCAGCCCCAGAATCTTTCGTTTTTTAGCCCTTATTCTTCTGTCGACAGCATCAGCCGGATGCGCCCGCCCGCGCCCCACACGTGGCATTGCCAGTTATCAGCACGCTGACTGATTTGGTTTAGATGGGTGCTGCCCATAGTGCCAAGAGGGACGCCATTGCTGAGCTGAATCTGATGGGTATGAACATGAAGTGTGGCGTTTAATCCGGCGGAAACCAGGATTAAGTTTTTTAAACCGCGGTGATAGTAACCAACCAGCAACGGGAACTGACCGCTGAGGTTTGCCTGACGCAGTAACAGATTAACCTGTCTGAGCAATCCATTAAGCTCTGGCAGGCGCTGTTTTTGTCCGCTTAGCTGCTCCTGTAACAGGCCATTGAAGAGAGCACGCAACAGCAACGCCGCCAGCACGCCATTGTCACCGGCGCGCGTGACGTCCAGACAGTAAAATGCCAGATCTTTATCGGAGAGCGCCGCGATATCAAGCACCAGTCCGGGCTGCTCAGCCATTGTCAGCTGGCGGTAGTTAACCCGACAGTTAGCAATCGTCTGTTGTACCGGGGGCTGGAGTTGCTTAAGCAGCTTGGCAGCCGCTTTGGGATCGCGAACCAGCGCATCCCAGTCCTGAAACAGTTGCTCATCCTCTTCCACTTTCGAGGTGAACATAGAGGGATAGAGACACTCATAGACCGCTTCACGGAAGCGTTCAAAATTCTTCAGCGGTTTCAGCAGTACATCCTGCACCCCAAGACGCAATACATGGGCGATATCAGACATGTTCTCGGTAGCTGAGATGATCAATATCGGTACCACATTGCCACGGGTGCGAATGTGCTCAACAAACTGGATGCCGCTCATGCGAGGCATTTCCAGATCGCAGATAATCAGGTCGACAGTATGCTGTTGTAGTTGTGTAATTGCTTCCAGACCGTCTTCCGCTTGTAACGTCACAGCACCCATCGATAACAAAAATTGGTCCAGCAACGAACGGAAAACAGCCTCATCTTCGACAATGAGTATCTTTTTGCCGAGTAGTGGTTTTTCCATTCTTTCCCCCTGCGTACCAGATATTTCAATAGTGGTTCATAAAACGCAGTTGCGCCTTTCAGAATTGCCCGAAGTCACCGCTTTGAATGAACAACTTCATTATCTGCCACGGACCAGTGGTAATAGTTCATCCATTTTCTTCTCTACGGCCGCCCTGCCTGCCTCGATAGCCTCTTCAGCACGATGAAAGTCCAGCGTCGAAATTTGCGGACAGACCGGCTGTATTAAAACGTCGGGTGGATCGCCTGCCATACGGTTCATTTTCAGGCGATTCTCCAGCACCTGGATTGAGGTGGACATAATCTCCATCGCGCCAGGCGACTGAGATGCACGGCGCTGGGTGAAATTCACCAGGCGCTGTCGCAGCTTCCCACCCCAACTCAATGCCGCTGCGGCGGCTTCTTCTTCGCTGTTCTGAGGCGTAACGGAAAAGAGATCCTGCTGCATTAAATGCGCGTCATGCTGTAAATCAACGGCAATAACAATGTCTGCGCCCAGGGCACGCGTCAGTGAGACGGGCACCGGATTGACCACGGCACCATCTACCAGCCAATACCCATTGTAGCCCACTGGCGGTAATAAACCTGGCATACTACAGGATGCACGCACGGCCTGATGTAAATCGCCCTCAGTGAGCCAGAGTTCACGACCGGTACTGAGGTTGGTGGCCACCACGCCAAAAGGTTTATGGCACTGCTCAATCGCATCATTAGGGATAAGCTGACGAACATGGTTGAAAACCCGCTCGCCGCGTAAAAGTCCGCCACGCTGCCACGAGACATCCATAAGACGAATAACATCCCAGTAGCGGAATGCACTGACCCATTTCTGCATCAACGGCAAACGATTATTCACATAGGCAGACCCAACCAGTGCGCCGACTGAGCAACCTGCAACAACGTCGATCTCAATGCCAGCACGCTCCAGGGCGTTGATTACACCAATGTGTGCCCATCCTTTTGCCGCTCCAGACCCCAGAGCCAATCCAATTTTTACTTTTCTCATTTGTATCTGGTCCTGCCGTCAATACGTAGCGTCACAACGTGGGGTCAGCTAACATAGCGCGCCTGTGAAATCGACTCATCATTCTCTGGAGATAATGTGTCAGAAACCTGCCCATGTTGTAGCGGAGAGCAGTATAGCGTATGTTGCGAGCCCTTTCTGCAGGGCAACCAAATTCCTTTTACAGCTGAACAACTTATGCGATCCCGTTATTGCGCCTATGTTCAGCATAATGCGGAGTATCTGGTTGCGACCTGGCATCCTTATAAACGCCATCCCGGCATGTCAGGGCTTTTATCTGAAAGTTTCCCGGGTACCGTTTGGCTTAGCCTGAATGTAACCCGTTGTAATCATGGAAGCCATGAGAACGAAACTTTCGTCACCTTTTTTGCGCGATACCGCGAGAACGACAACATTCATGCCATTCATGAGTGTTCACGCTTTCTTCGTGAGGATCAACGCTGGTACTATGTTGACGGTACAGCACCGCCCGTGGGGCGTAACGATCCCTGCCCATGTGGCAGTGGCAAAAAATACAAAAAATGTTGTGGTTAAGCTGATGGCTGCCCAGCGGTTTACCCCTAATGCTTTGACAGGACTCTGATTGAGATGCAAGCGCAAACCATGCAAAGAAAAGTTTTACGAACCATTTGTCCCGATGCAAAAGGTCTGATCGCCAAAATCACCAATATTTGTTACAAGCACGAACTCAATATCGTGCAGAACAATGAGTTTGTTGATCATCGCACCGGGCGTTTTTTCATGCGCACCGAGCTGGAAGGGATTTTCAACGATAACACCCTGCTCGCCGATCTCGACAGCGCTCTGCCACAGGGTTCAGTGCGTGAACTGCACAGCGCCGGTCGTCGTCGCGTGGTGATTCTGGTCACCAAAGAAGCGCACTGCCTGGGCGATCTGTTGATGAAGAGCGCCTTTGGCGGCCTGGATATGGAGATCGCGGCAGTCGTCGGTAATCATGATACGCTGCGTTCGCTGGTTGAGCGTTTCGATATTCCCTTTGTTCTGGTGAGTCACGAGGGGCTGACGCGGGAAGAGCACGATAACCGCATGGTGGAAGAGATTGATCGCTATCAGCCCGACTACGTGGTGCTGGCAAAATATATGCGTGTCCTGACGCCTGCTTTCGTGCAGCGTTATCCGAACCAGATCATTAATATTCACCACTCGTTCCTGCCCGCCTTTATCGGTGCCCGTCCTTACCATCAGGCTTATGAGCGCGGCGTGAAGATCATCGGTGCCACCGCGCACTATGTGAATGACAATCTCGATGAAGGCCCCATCATCATGCAGGATGTGATCAACGTCGATCACAGCTACACCGCTGATGAGATGATGCGCGCCGGTCGCGACGTAGAAAAGAATGTTCTGAGCAATGCACTCTACAAAGTTCTGGGGCAGCGCGTCTTCGTTTATGGCAACCGCACGATTATTCTTTAATCAGCCAGCGCGCTGAATTGTCTGCAGATTCAGCGCTACGCGTAAAAAGTGGGCAAACAGATGTTGTTTTGCCAGTGGGCGCTTTACACCTTTATCGCATTTGGTATGATGCGCCCCGCTTTAAGAGAGAAAGATTCAGGCCATGGTGGGATTCCCGAGCGGCCAAAGGGAGCAGACTGTAAATCTGCCGTCACAGACTTCGAAGGTTCGAATCCTTCTCCCACCACCATCTGAATCTGAAACATCTTAAGCCACGTCAATATATCCCTGGTGGGATTCCCGAGCGGCCAAAGGGAGCAGACTGTAAATCTGCCGTCACAGACTTCGAAGGTTCGAATCCTTCTCCCACCACCATCCTGCATGTCGTACGAAACTCCCAAACCTTTATTTAAGCTTCCTGATCTGCGGGGAGAGGGATGAGAACCTTCGATCAAGGTTCGTGTGCAGCATCGCCCTTCTGCCCTACCCGATAATTCCTTACCCGCTTTCGACCAATCTTCCCCTGTTCTGCCATGACTTTATGCATAAAAATCGTTACCATCTTCGGCTATCACTTGCTGAACAATGGTCGATCTCATGAAATTTGTTTCATTTAACATCAATGGGTTGCGCGCCCGCCCGCACCAGCTTCAGGCGCTTGTCGAACAGCATCAGCCCGATGTGATCGGTCTGCAGGAAACCAAAGTTCATGATGACATGTTCCCGCTGGAAGAGGTGTCAAAGCTCGGTTATCACGTCTTCTATCATGGGCAGAAAGGCCATTATGGCGTGGCATTGCTCACCAAAGCTCAGCCCGTGTCGGTCAGTCGGGGATTTCCGGATGATGACGAAGAATCCCAGCGCCGTCTTATCGTCGCGGAAATCCCCAGCCCGATTGGCGATATCACCGTAATTAACGGCTATTTCCCGCAGGGAGAAAGTCGTGACCATCCCACAAAATTTCCGGCTAAAGAGAAATTCTACCGCGATCTGCAACGTCTGCTGACCGACGATCTGCCTGCTGATAAGCCGGTTCTGATTATGGGCGACATGAATATCAGCAGCACCGATTTGGATATTGGTATTGGTGAGGATAACCGTAAGCGCTGGCTGCGCACCGGCAAATGCTCATTCCTGCCGGAAGAGCGCGAATGGATGGATCGCCTGCTGAGCTGGGGACTGGTTGATACCTGGCGTGAGCACAATCCGGAAGTTGCGGACCGTTTCTCATGGTTCGATTACCGTTCGAAAGGGTTTGATGATAATCGCGGGTTACGTATTGATCTGGTGCTGGCAAGTAAAAACCTGGCGTCACACTGCGTCGAGACCGGCATTGATTATGCTATCCGGAGCATGGAGAAACCTTCTGACCATGCACCCATCTGGTCAACCTTCCGCTTTTAACTGACGGTCGCGTGGCAGAGCGCCACGCGACGGCTATTTGACGATCTTCCAGATCAGGTTGTTGGTGCCAATGGAGTGTTCATCACGGGTGCATTGCAGTAACACACCCTCTGATTTCACCACCGCGCCTTCCGTATAGTTACGGTTCTCAAAGATACAGCAGCGAAGACAATCTGGCTGACGTCGCTCAGCCTGCGTCCAGGCTTCGGGAGGGATATCTACTACCACATCAGTATTCCCACCGCTGTTACCCTGCGGTGGCATCGACTGATAACGACTGTTCGCCTGCGCTGCGCTGGTCGCCAGCGTCAGGGCGATGACCAGTAATACTGAATAACGCCTCATTCCGTCTCCTTCACTTTACGCCTGGTTTTGCGCACCGGACGTTTCTGTCCGGTGGACGGTAATCCCCGAAATGCATGCGCCGCAGGCTGCTGTCGCGCCTGCTGGATAAGCGTCGTTAAGGTCTGCACCAGCGGCTGCATGAACTCATCATAGCGGCAGGCCTTTTCACTGATACGCGTCAGTGTCGATTCCCACTGCGCGGTCATATCCGGGCGGGCAGCCAGATCGGGCAACGAGTGAATCAGGGCACGTCCGGCATCAGTCGAATTGATGTAACGGCCCTTCTTCACCAGGAAGCCACGACGAAACAGTAATTCGATAATGCCGGCGCGTGTGGCTTCCGTTCCTAAACCATCGGTCACACGCAGCACTTTCTTTAATTCTTTATCCTGGACAAAACGGGCAATACCGGTCATCGCGGAAAGAATGGTGGCATCGGTAAACGGGCGCGGCGGTTGTGTCTGCTTCGCCAGCACCTCGCCCCGCTCGCACAGAAGCTCATCCCCTTTTGCCACCACCGGCAGCGGCATACCATCATTCTCTTCATCCCGCTCTTTACTGCCCAGCAGCGCGCGCCAGCCTGCTTCTGCAAGAAAACGCGCTTTCGCCACGAATTTTCCGCCCGCAATATCAAGGTCGATGACGCATTTGCGGAACACGGAATCGGGGCAGAACTGCATCAGATACTGGCGCGCCACCAGCTCATAAATATTCTGCTCGTTTTCACTGAGCTTAACCGCGCTGGAACGCGCCGTGGGGATAATGGCGTGGTGGGCATCCACTTTTTTATCGTCCCAGCAGCGGTTTCTGCGATCGGCATCGAAGTCTCCGGGCGGGATCAGCTGCGACTGATGGGCTTGTATCGCCTTTAATACCGCATGTCTACCGGCAAAATGCTCTTCCGGCAGGTAGCGGCTGTCTGAACGGGGATAGGTAATCAGTTTATGCGTTTCATAGAGCCGCTGGCAGGTATCCAGCACCGTCTGCGCACTCAGCCCGTAGCGTTTAGCCGCCTCGATTTGCAGGCTGGAGAGGGAGAATGGCAGCGGAGCCACTTCATTTTCACGCTTATCACTGTAAGCGGTGACCGTTGCAGGCTGGCCGGTAATGCGCGCCACCACATGATCGGCCAGCGCACGCTTGAGCAGACGGCCCTCTTCATCCTGCCACGGCTCACAGGCTTCGCTGGGGATCCAGCTGGCGATAAACTGAGTGCCATCAGGCGTTATAATATGGGCCTTCACTTCGAAGTAATCTTTCGGCACGAAGTTTTCGATCTCTTCATCGCGCCGGACGACCAGCCCCAGCACCGGCGTCTGTACGCGGCCAACCGACAGCACACCGTCATAGCCCGCATTACGCCCAAGAAGTGTCCAGGCACGGGTCATGTTAATACCATAGAGCCAGTCAGCACGCGCGCGGGCCAGCGCGGAAATGCATAACGGGATAAACTCGCGATTCTCACGCAGGCGGTTTACCGCCCGGTCCACCGCCTGAGGATTGAGATCGTTGATCAGGCAGCGCTGCACGTTTTTACGTTTTTCTGGTGGCAGATTCAGGTAATCGAGTACCTCATCCACCAGCAACTGCCCTTCCCGATCCGGGTCACCGGCATGCACCACTTCGCTCGCCTGCGCCAGCAATCCCTCAACCACTTTCAGCTGCTTCGCGACCGAGGGACGAGGTTTAAGCTGCCACTTATCCGGAATGATCGGCAGATCGGCCAGCGACCAGCGCGCATAACGGCTGTCATAACTGTCGGGTTGTGCCTGCTCCAGAAGATGGCCTACGCACCAGGTGACGATCTGATCGTTGCCGCAGGCAATGAAGCCATCACCGCGTCGATGCGGTTTCGGTAATACATCCGCGATAGCACGCCCAAGGCTCGGTTTTTCCGCAATAAACAAACGCATTGAATCAGGTAATCCTTAACATCAGGGGAACACGTTGATAACCGGTTATTCGCTGTCGGTTTGCATCTCGCGGGCTATGTTAGCCTGGCTGCTCTTCTGGCGTAAGCGTGATACGCGGTGTTAGCGATCGTTCGCACAGGAACCGTGCAAAAGGCAGGGCTGAACAGCACCCTGCCCGAACCCGCAGACAATCAGAAGTAACGGACGAAAGGGGCAGTGTCTGGCGGGAGCACAGTAGTGCTGGATTTCAGTTGCGGGGTGCCCAGATAGAGGAAGCCGACGATAGCATCCTGCTCGCGGCAGCCAAAGGCATGGCGTACCTGCTCGTCATCGGTCCAGGCACCACTGCGCCAGATACCGTTGAAGCCCTGGGCCACGGCCGCCATCTGCATCGCCATCACGGCACAGCTTGCTGAGGCGATCTGTTCCCAGCGCGGCACTTTATGGTGCTCTTCGCAATGCGCCACTACCGTGATGATCATCGGCGCGCGAAACGGTGCCTGGCTCGCTTTGTTAATCGCCTTTTCATCCAGCTGATTATCGCGTGCTGCTTTCTCCAGCAGCTGGCTCATCCGGTCGCGGCCCTCATTTTCTACAATAATAAAACGCCAGGGCTGCAGCGTCCCATGATCCGGTGCGCGCATGCCAGCCCGCAGAATGTTTTCCAGCGCGTCACCTGCCGGTGCCGGCTCGGTCAGGCGTGAGGCCGAACGTCGGTTGACCAGTAATTCAAGTGCGTCCATGTTTCTCTCCCGATCTCTGTAATGTGGCCGTTATCCTGGCACAGGCAGATTTTTTGTAACAGTGCACAGTGATTTCCTGCTGACTTTTAACACGCCGCTCTTTAGGATGAGCTCGTCGGGGAAGTCTGGTCCGCGCGGCGGCCACTTCCTGCTACATATTTATGGAGAGTCTGATGCGCACATTGTGGCGAATAATTGCAGGTCTGTTCCGCTGGAGCTGGCGGGTATTGAATTTTATCAGGGAATTTATTCTGAATATTTTCCTGATTTTGTTGATTGTGGTGTGTGCAGGGATCTGGCTGCAGGTCAGCGGATCGGGCAGCAGTTCAGCGCCGGTTCAGCAAGGCGCACTGAAAGTCGATCTCAGCGGCGTACTGGTGGATAAACCCTCGGTGAGCAATCGTCTGAGTAAAATCGGCCGCCAGCTGCTGGGTGCCAGCAGTGACCGCCTACAGGAAAATTCGTTGTTTGATGTGGTCGACGCGATTCGCCAGGCAAAAGGCGACAGCAACATTAAAGGCATCGTGCTGGATTTACGCGAATTTGCCGGCGGTGATCAGCCTTCGCTGCAATATGTCGGAAAAGCATTACGGGAATTCCGTGACAGCGGTAAGCCGATTTATGCACTGGGTGACAGCTACAGCCAGGCGCAATACTACCTTGCCAGCTACGCCACTAAAATCTACCTGTCGCCGCAGGGCAGCGTGGATCTGCATGGTTTCGCCACCAACGGGCTTTATTACAAAACGCTGCTGGATAAGCTGAAAGTCACCTCACACGTTTTCCGTGTCGGGACTTATAAATCCGCGGTAGAACCGTTCCTGCGTGACGATATGTCCACTGCTGCACGGGATGCTGACAGCCGCTGGGTCGGTCAGCTGTGGCAGAATTACCTGAACACCGTGGCGGCCAATCGTCAGATTACGCCTGAGCAACTTTTCCCGGGCGCGGCGGCAATCATTGCCGGATTGAACGCGGTGAAAGGCGATACCGCGCAATATGCACTGGATAATAAGCTGGTTGATACGCTGGGTTCCCGAGCAGCAGCCGATGAAGAACTGATAAAAACCTTTGGTCTGGATAAGCAGAGCAATGATTATCGCAGCGTCAGCATTTATGACTACAGCGTGAAACCGGCAGGCTCTCAGCAGGATGGCAACATCGCCGTCGTCATGGCCAGCGGAGCCATCATGGATGGCGAAGAGACGCCGGGCAACGTCGGTGGCGACACCACGGCAGCTCAGATTCGCGATGCGCGTCTTGATCCGAAAATTAAAGCGATCATTTTACGGGTGAACAGCCCGGGCGGCAGCGTCACGGCTTCTGAAGCCATTCGTGAAGAGCTGGCAGCGGCGCAGACCGCGGGCAAGCCGATCGTGGTTTCTATGGGCGGTATGGCGGCATCCGGTGGTTACTGGATCTCAACACCCGCCAGCTACATCGTGGCGAACCCGAGCACGCTAACCGGCTCGATTGGCATCTTTGGCGTGATCAATACGCTGGAGAACAGTCTGGACAGCATTGGCGTGCACACAGATGGTGTCGCGACCTCCCCGCTGGCGGATATCTCTACCACCAAAGCGTTGCCAGCCGAAGTTCAGCAGATGATGCAGCTGACCATCGAAAATGGCTACCGCAACTTTGTGGGTCTGGTGGCGAAGTCGCGTCACAAAACGCCAGAGCAGATTGATGCCATTGCCCAGGGCCACGTCTGGACCGGCAGCGATGCAAAAGCCAATGGTCTGGTTGATGCGCTGGGTGACTTTGATGATGCCGTGAAGAAAGCAGGCGAGCTGGCGAAAGTCGATAAACCTATGCTGAGCTGGTATCAGGATGACCCGAGCTTCCTGGATATGATGCTGAGCCAGATGAACGCGTCTGTGCAGGCAGTATTGCCGGATACGCTGAAAGCCTGGCTGCCAGCGCCGATGCTGGATGTGATGAGTGCCATGAAAGCCCAGCCGGGTCTGTTTGACAAGCAAAACGATCCTCAGAACCGTTACGCCTTCTGCCTGAACTGCGGCGAAGTGCGATAAACCTCTCAGCCCGGCCGCTGGTCGGGCTGCTTTTCCCCGCTATTCCCCTTATACTGCGCGTTTTATGGCGAGTCTGAGTTCTCTGATGCAAAAGAAAAATATCTATGTAGCCTACACTGGCGGGACAATCGGTATGCAACGCTCGGCGCAGGGCTATATTCCGGTCTCCGGACACCTCCAGCAGCAGCTGGCAAACATGCCCGAGTTCCACCGCCCTGAGATGCCTGATTTCACTATTCACGAATATCAGCCGCTGATCGACTCTTCCGACATGACACCGGAAGACTGGCAGTCTATTGCCGAAGATATTCGCCAGAACTACGATCGTTACGATGGTTTTGTGATTTTGCATGGCACGGACACCATGGCGTTTACCGCTTCAGCCCTCTCTTTTATGCTGGAAAATCTGGCTAAGCCGGTGATTGTGACCGGGTCGCAGATTCCACTGGCTGAGCTGCGCTCAGATGGCCAGCAAAATCTGTTAAATTCGCTTTATGTCGCGGCTAACTATCCGATCAGCGAAGTATCACTGTTTTTTAATAATACCCTTTATCGCGGCAACCGTACGACCAAGGCCCACGCTGACGGCTTTAATGCCTTTGCTTCGCCAAACCTTTCTGCGCTGCTGGAAGCGGGCATTCATATTCGCCGCCTGAATACACCACCCGCCCCGTCCGGTCAGGGCGAGCTCAGGGTCCACACGATTACGCCTCAGCCTATTGGTGTGGTTACCATCTATCCTGGGATTTCAGCAGACGTCGTGCGTAACTTCCTGCGTCAGCCCGTGAAAGCGTTGATCCTGCGTTCTTACGGCGTGGGTAACGCACCGCAGAACAAAGAATTCCTTGCCGAACTGCAGCAGGCCAGCGAGCGCGGCATCGTGGTGGTGAACCTCACTCAATGTATTTCTGGCAAAGTGAATATGGGCGGATACGCTACCGGCAATGCACTGGAACATGCTGGCGTAATCAGCGGATTCGACCTCACTGTAGAAGCAGCATTGACCAAACTACACTTTTTACTCAGCCAGGATCTGTCGGCCGATCAAATCCGTGCAAGAATGCAGCAGAATCTGCGCGGCGAACTGACTGAAGACTGAAACGGAGCGACAAATAATGAAGCGGGCACTCATCATTATTGATATCCAGAACGATTTTTGCCCAGGCGGCCCCATGGCCGTTCATGAGGGTGACCATACTGTTGAGGTGGCAAATCGTTACGCGCGCATGTTCCGTGAAAACGGTGAGTGCGTTCTGGCCCTGCAGGACTGGCACCCGGCCGATCACGGCAGTTTTGCCTCAGTTTCAGGCGAGCCGGTTTACACCCTGGGCGAATTAAATGGTCTGGCGCAGATCTGGTGGCCCGATCACGGTATTCAGGGCTCAGCGGGCGCAGATTTTCATCCCGGTCTGGATCGCTCGCTGTTTGATGCGACATTCCACAAAGGCGAAGATCATGATGTCGACAGCTACAGCGCCTTTTTTGACAACGGTCATCGCCGTAAAACCGAACTGGACAGCTGGCTGCGTGAGCGTGGCATTACCCACCTGGTGATGCTGGGGCTGGCGACGGACTACTGCGTGAAATACAGCGTACTGGATGCGCTGGAGCTGGGGTATCACGTTGAGGTGGTTAAAGAGGGTTGCCGCGGAGTGAATCTGAATCCAGAGGACAGTGAGATCGCCTTTGCACAGATGACCGCTCAGGGCGCTATTTTGATTTAAAGATAGAGCTGGCTCGACGCCAGCTCTATTTCGTGCAGATTAGTGCAGATGAATCCGTGTTACATCCGGGTCGATGCCGAACTCCTCTTTCAGTTCTTTTTTCGACTTCATCACCATCTCGCCACCTTTACCGATGGTCATATGCTGTGGCGCGTCGTTGTGCCTTGCCTGCCACATCATTACCAGTTGCAGGCAGTTGTCACGCTGCTCCTGAGTCAGCGCCACACCATCCGGCCACTTACCAATCTCAACCGCAGTCGCCAGCCGCTGATAAACTTCAGGTGTCATTGACGCAAGCATTGCTTCAAGTTGTTCCTTCATTGCCGTTACCCTTTGGTCTGTTCGCCCTGCTCGTCGGTAAAATTCAATGAGGCGGAGTTAACACAGTAGCGTTCGCCAGTCGGTTGCGGGCCATCGGGGAAGACGTGCCCCAGATGCGCATCACAACTGCCACAGCGGATCTCAACACGCTGCATGCCATGTGAATTATCTTCGATGTAACGAATCGCATCATCACTCACTGGCTGATAAAAACTGGGCCAGCCACAGCCAGAATCATATTTGGTCTCAGAGAGAAAGAGTGGCGCCTCACAGACCAGGCAGTGGTAGATCCCTTCCTGCTTGTTGTGGAGCAGTGCGCCGCTGTAGGGCGGTTCCGTTCCGCGCTGCTGTGTCACATAACGCTGCATCTCTGTCAGCTCGGCGATTTTTGCGTCGGTTGCGGTGTCTTTAGCCATTTTAGGATTCCGGGGAAGTGCCATTCTGAAAAATTCGACTATTATTCTAACAAATGATCAACATAACCCGGGTCTTTTTTTGTGCTCACCCTTTCAGCCCGTCTGCTGCTAAGCGGATTTGTGACTTCGATCACCTTTTGTTTCGGGCATCCCTATATATTCGGCGATTGAAACGACGAAGCGCGATATGATGAGCGGCGCGCAAGCGGTTGCGCATCGAATAATTCCTTTCAGGCGAATTGACCTGTCGCAACAATTGACACGATTCCGCTTGACGCCTGGTAAGGTTTTTGTAATTTTACAGGCAACTTTTATTCACTAACCAATAGCTGGTGGAATATATGACTATCAAAGTAGGTATCAATGGTTTCGGCCGTATCGGTCGCATCGTTTTCCGTGCTGCTCAAAAGCGTTCTGACATCGAAATCGTTGCTATCAACGACCTGCTGGACGCGGATTACATGGCGTACATGCTGAAGTATGACTCTACACACGGTCGTTTCGACGGCACCGTAGAAGTTCAGGATGGCGCACTGGTGGTTAACGGTAAAAAAATCCGTGTTACTGCTGAACGTGATCCAGCGAACCTGAAGTGGGATGAAGTGGGCGTTGACGTTGTTGCTGAAGCAACCGGTATCTTCCTGACTGACGAAACCGCACGTAAACACATCACCGCTGGTGCTAAGAAAGTCGTTCTGACCGGTCCATCTAAAGATGACACCCCAATGTTTGTTCGTGGTGCAAACTTCGACAAATATGATGGCCAGGATATCGTTTCTAACGCTTCCTGTACCACCAACTGCCTGGCACCACTTGCCAAAGTGATCAACGACAAGTTCGGCATCGTTGAAGGTCTGATGACCACTGTTCACGCGACCACTGCAACCCAGAAAACCGTTGATGGTCCGTCTCACAAAGACTGGCGCGGCGGCCGCGGCGCATCGCAGAACATCATCCCTTCATCAACTGGCGCAGCGAAAGCCGTTGGTAAAGTTCTGCCAGAGCTGAACGGCAAACTGACCGGTATGGCATTCCGCGTACCTACCCCTAACGTTTCCGTTGTTGACCTGACCGTGCGTCTGGAAAAAGCGGCGTCTTACAAAGAAATCTGTGCTGCAATCAAAGCAGCTGCAGAAGGCGAGATGAAAGACGTTCTGGGCTATGTTGAAGATGACGTGGTTTCTACCGACTTCAACGGCGAAATCCTGACTTCAGTGTTTGACGCTAAAGCCGGTATCGCGCTGAACGACAACTTTGTGAAACTGGTTTCCTGGTACGACAACGAAACTGGCTACTCAAACAAAGTTCTCGACCTGATTGCACTGGTTTCTGCTAAATAAGGCAGCCAGACAGCATTGAGAATAAGGGCGACTTCGGTCGCCCTTTTTTTATCCGTACAGGAAGGAATCGAACATGCAAGATAAGCTGTTTACTCTGCCGGTGGTTAATCAGATTTCCCCTTACCTCACCCAGCGTCAGGTAGGTGAACTCCCGGCGATTGTCATCAGTCACCCAAAAGTTCGGGCTGCGATCACCCTGCAGGGCGCGCATCTGATCGCCTGGCAGCCAAGCGGCGAAAAGCCGGTGCTCTGGCTGAGCGATAAGAGTCTCTTCTCACCGGGCAAAGCAATTCGTGGCGGTGTCCCCATCTGCTGGCCGTGGTTCGGCCCTGCAGGCGAACCGGCACACGGTTTTGCCCGTATTCAACCGTGGAAGCTGACTGCGCATGATGAGAATGAAGATGGCGTGATGCTGACGCTGGTGCTGGAGAGCAACGCACAGACGCTGAAGCTCTGGCCGCATGAGTTTACCCTGATTGCCCGCTTCCGCCTGGGCCAGCATTGTGAGATCGAACTTGAAGCCTACGGTGACTTCGAAGCCACAGCAGCGCTGCACAGCTACTTTACCGTCAGCGACATCAACGGCGTTGAGGTTTCCGGTCTGGGCAATAGTTTTATCGACAAGGTGAATAACGGTGAAGCTGGCCGCAGCGACGGCAAGCAACGTTATCCGGGACGCATCGACCGTATCTTTACCGCCGCAGAAGATTGCTCGGTGATCAATGATACGGTGGGTGAACGGCAGATTGAGGTTTATCACCACCACCACAGTGACGTTGTCACGTGGAATCCGGGTGTGGAACTCTCCTGCAGCATGTCGGATATGGCGAATGAGGGTTATAAAACCATGGTCTGCGTGGAGACGGCGCGCATCAGCAAACCGTTACGCAGCGCAGGTGAGAAGCCAGCACGCCTGGCCACGACTTTCCGCCTGAAGAAGAAAGCCGCAGCGGGCGACAAGGTCAGCGGCTAAACGATATCAAGCGGTAACTTATGCTGTGGTGCTGGCCAGGCACGATCGATGAGCTGCAACTCTTCATCGGTCAGGACGACCTCCAGTGCCGCAGCATTTTCCTGAACGTGAACGACTGAGCTGGCTTTGGGAATGGCAATCACCCCAGGCTGACGAATGACCCAGGCCAGCAGAAGCTGCGCGACGCTAATGCCCTTCTGTTGTGCAATCTGCGTCAGTACCGGGTCGGTAAAGAGTGAGTCCCGCAGCCGTCCTGCCTGTGCCAGCGGACAGTAGGCCATTATCGGCATCTCACGCTGCTGACATGCCGGCAGCAGATCAAATTCAATACCGCGTGACGCCAGATGATAGAGCACCTGATTGGTCGTACACTGACTTCCTTCCGGTTCATCCCACAGTTCTGCCATATCGTCTGTGTCAAAATTCGAGACGCCCCAGTGACGGATCTTGCCCTGCTGCTGCAGGCGTTCCATGGCGCGCAGGGTCTCTTCCAGTGGAACATTACCGCGCCAGTGCAACAGGTAAAGGTCAAGATAATCGGTCTGCAGACGGCGCAGGCTGCGCTCACAGGCTTCAATAGCATCCACTTCGCCTGCATTCCACGGATAGACTTTTGATACCAGCAGCGCCTTGTCGCGACGCCCCAGCATGGCCTGCCCGACCACCTCTTCGGCTCCGCCGTCGGCGTACATTTCGGCGGTATCAATCAATTGCAAACCACATTCAAGACCTGCCTGCAGTGCAGCGATTTCAGCGGAACGCTGCGCCGGATTTTCGCCCATGTACCAGGTGCCCTGGCCAATGACCGGCAGATTGTTGAAGTCAGCAAAGTTAATCGTGTTGCGCATTCTGCTCTCCCGCCCCCTTTCGGGGCCCTGTAAAAGAACAGAGGGCAATAAATGCCCTCTTTTGGTGCGAATGAAGCGTTATCAGAAGGTGTAGCTGATACCTGTCCAGATTAACGCCTGCCCGCTTTTATCAATCATCGGGCTGTCTTTGATTTCGCTGTCAAAGCGCGTGTAGCGTCCTGTGAGGCTGGCATTCCACTGCGGAGAAATCTGATAGCTGGCATTCAGCTCAACGTAAGGGGACCAGCTGTCATCAGGCGTATAGCGACTGATGCCGGTCCGGGCGCTTTCATGGCCGGAGACACCGTAGTAGTAACGGTTTTGATTGGCGCTGTTCCAGATAGCACCGATGCCCGGAGTAAGACTGAAGTCGCCCATCTCAAAGCGATAAAGGTAGGTTAAATCCCACATCATCCCGTTGCTGTTGTTCAGCACATCGCCCAGTAATGAAGTACGGACAATACCCCAGTCAGCAACGTGACGATACGTTGCGCCACCCATCAGCGTCATACGGCGTTTATCCAGCCCTTTCATGTCGCCCAGGTCATTCTCGCTGGGTTTGTACTCCTGCGGTGAACCCAGCAGCGTCAGCGAAAGCTGGTTCTGGGGATCTTTCCACAGATAGTAGCCACCCTGCAGGCTGCGGAACCAGAAGTCTTCACCCTCATAGTTGATCACCGGAAGGGGGATATAGCGATCCTGACCGCCGCGATAAGGTGACTGGGCATAGAGTACCGACGCACCAAGAGAAAGCGGTGCGGCAAAGGCCTGCGAGCTCAGTAAATAACAAGGCAGAAGTGCAACAAGCGTCTTAAATTTGAATTGGTTCACAATTTATTCATTCCATAAATATAACAATCAAACAGGAAGTCTAACGTTTTTTTACGGCTGCATTAACTTATATCGAATTCCTTTAAGTTACTCACCAATCAAAGTGGCATTTAAGGTTAAAAACACGTTAAGTTAAAGCATCACCCATATGAACTCATCTCACGACAAACCTGAATTACTCTTGATCTTCCCCTCATTCACCTAAACCCGTGGAGGAAATTTCCTAGAAGCCATCTACAGTTAGAAGTAACAGCATAGAATTTGACCGAGCAGAGTAACCACAAACGTTGTGTATCCCGATAAAAAAGATCAGGTTGGCATAAGGGTTGCTGTACTCAACAGAGAATATCTTCCGGGAGCTGCTACAAGCCATTAATTGTGCTCCTTACCTGTGCTAAAAACGAAAGGACGGGCATCGCTATGAATATATTCGATCACTATCGTCAGCGTTATGAAGCTGCCAAGGACGAAGAGTTCACACTGCAGGAATTTCTTGCTATCTGTAAGCAGGATCGCAGTGCATACGCCAACGCTGCAGAGCGACTGTTAATGGCTATCGGAGAGCCGGTAATGGTCGACACTGCTCAGGAGCCACGCCTTTCCAGAATATTCTCCAACCGTGTGATGGGACGCTATCCAGCGTTCGAGGAGTTTTACGGCATGGAGGAAGCGATTGAACAGATCGTCTCCTACCTGAAACATGCCGCTCAGGGACTGGAAGAGAAGAAACAGATCCTCTATTTGCTGGGGCCGGTCGGTGGCGGTAAATCCTCACTGGCGGAACGGCTTAAGTCGCTGATGCAGCGAGTGCCTATTTATGTGCTCAGTGCCGACGGCGAACGCAGCCCGGTAAATGACCACCCTCTTTGCCTGTTTAACCCGCAGGAAGATGCGCACATTCTTGAAAAAGAGTATGGCGTACCGCGCCGCTACCTCGGCACGATTATGTCGCCATGGGCCGCTAAACGTCTGCACGATTTTGGTGGTGATATTTCACGTTTCAAAGTCGTTAAAGTCTGGCCGTCGATTCTGGAACAGCTGGCGATCGCCAAAACTGAACCCGGCGATGAGAACAACCAGGATATCTCTGCGCTGGTGGGTAAAGTGGATATCCGTAAACTGGAAAACCATGCGCAAAACGATCCCGATGCCTACGGCTACTCCGGTGCTCTCTGCCGCGCGAACCAGGGCATCATGGAGTTCGTCGAGATGTTTAAAGCGCCGATTAAAGTGCTGCATCCGTTACTGACGGCGACGCAGGAAGGGAACTATAACGGTACCGAAGGCATTTCGGCCCTGCCGTTTAACGGCATTATTCTGGCGCACTCCAACGAATCTGAATGGGTGACGTTCCGTAACAACAAGAATAATGAGGCGTTCCTTGACCGTGTCTATATCGTCAAGGTGCCCTACTGCCTGCGGGTCTCTGAAGAGATCAAAATCTACGACAAGTTGCTTAACCACAGTGAGCTGGCGACTTCGCCCTGCGCACCCGGCACGCTGGAAACGCTGGCACGCTTCTCTATCCTGTCGCGCCTGAAAGATCCTGAGAACTCCAGTATCTATTCCAAAATGCGGGTGTACGATGGTGAAAGCCTCAAAGATACCGATCCTAAAGCGAAGTCCTGGCAGGAGTATCACGACTACGCCGGTGTGGATGAGGGGATGAACGGTCTCTCGACCCGCTTTGCCTTTAAAATCCTGTCACGGGTGTTTAACTTCGACCACGCTGAAGTGGCCGCCAACCCGGTTCATCTGTTCTATGTGCTGGAGCAGCAGATTGAACGTGAGCAGTTTCCACAGGATCAGGCAGAGAAATACCTTGAACATCTTAAAGGTTATCTGATTCCTAAATACGCTGAGTTTATCGGCAAAGAGATTCAGACTGCTTATCTGGAGTCCTACTCAGAGTATGGTCAGAACATCTTTGACCGCTATGTCACTTATGCTGACTTCTGGATTCAGGATCAGGAGTATCGCGATCCCGATACCGGACAGCTGTTTGATCGTGAATCGCTCAATGCGGAACTGGAGAAAATTGAGAAACCCGCTGGTATCAGTAACCCGAAAGACTTCCGTAATGAGATCGTCAATTTTGTGCTGCGCGCCAGAGCACACAATAATGGTCGCAATCCAAACTGGACCAGTTACGAGAAGTTACGCACAGTAATTGAGAAGAAAATGTTCTCGAATACCGAGGAGTTACTGCCGGTGATTTCGTTCAATACCAAGACCTCTACCGATGAGCAGAAAAAACATGATGATTTTGTCGATCGCATGATGGAAAAAGGCTATACCCGCAAACAGGTTCGCCTGCTGTGTGAATGGTATCTGCGTGTACGTAAATCGTCCTGATAGAGGTAAGCTTGCCGGTAAGTGATACCGGTCTGACAGGGTCGGGTGCGCCCGACCTGCTTACAATGTAGTTTGGGGGAATACCATGGCCTATTTCATCGATCGCCGGCTTAACGGTAAGAACAAGAGCGCGGTTAACCGCCAGCGCTTTCTTCGCCGTTATAAGTCGCAAATTAAGCAGTCGATCTCCGAGGCCATCAATAAACGCTCGGTGACCGACGTCAGCAGCGGTGAGTCCGTCTCTATACCTATTGACGACATCAATGAGCCGATTTTCCATCAGGGACGCGGCGGGAATCGTCATCGGGTCCATCCGGGTAACGACCATTTTGTGCAGAATGACCGTGTTGAGCGTCCACAGGGCGGCGGCGGTGGTGGCAGCGGACAGGGTAATGCCAGTCAGGATGGTGAAGGACAGGATGAGTTTGTCTTTCAGATCTCGAAAGATGAGTACCTTGACCTGCTGTTTGAAGATCTTGCCCTGCCTAACCTGCGCCGCAACCAGCATCGTCAGCTTAATGAATATAAGACTCACCGTGCCGGTTTCACCTCTAACGGCGTACCAGCCAATATCAGCGTCGTGCGTTCGCTGCAGAACTCACTGGCGCGTCGTACCGCAATGACGGCAGGGAAACGCCGTATGCTGCATGAACTGGAAGAGACGCTGCAGGAGATTGAGAAATCTGAACCGGCTCAGTTGCTGGAGGAGGAGCGGCTACGCAAAGAGATCGCTGAATTGCGGGCGCGCATCGAACGGGTGCCCTTTATCGACACCTTCGATCTGCGCTACAAAAACTTCGAGAAACGCCCGGAGCCTTCCAGCCAGGCGGTCATGTTCTGTCTGATGGATGTCTCAGGTTCGATGGATCAGGCCACCAAGGATATGGCGAAACGCTTCTATATCCTGCTTTACCTGTTCCTGAGCCGCACCTACAAGAACGTTGATGTGGTTTATATCCGTCATCACACGCAGGCCAAAGAGGTGGACGAACAGGAGTTCTTCTATTCTCAGGAGACGGGCGGCACCATCGTGTCCAGTGCACTGAAACTGATGGATGAAGTCGTGAAAGAACGCTATGACCCGGCGCAGTGGAATATCTACGCAGCGCAGGCATCGGACGGTGACAACTGGGCGGACGATTCACCGCTCTGTCATGAGATTCTGGCCAAGCATATTCTGCCGGTCGTGCGTTATTACAGCTATATCGAAATTACCCGCCGTGCGCATCAGACGCTGTGGCGTGAGTATGAGCATCTGCAGGCAACATTCGATAACTTTGCCATTGAACATATCCGCGAGCCGGAAGATATCTATCCGGTGTTCCGATCGCTGTTTCATAAACAGGCAACGGAAGCCTGACCCACCAAGCCGGTTAATCACCGGCTTTTTTTATCTGCCGAATAACCTGCTAAAACAGTCTGTTTTCTCCCGCTTGCCTGCCAACCCCCTCATTCTTCACATTAATCTGATTCCATACCCTCTTAAGCAATTCGTATAATGATCATTTTCACAATGACAACTCCTTGATAAAACATTATCTTTCAGAGATAGCATGGATATTTGTCAGCAGTTGCTGCAGCGCACTGTCATATCTCAGGAGACCGGGTTTGAACCACACTATTGTCTACAGTCTTTTTATCATCGGTTCCGTGCTGGTAGCATCGAGCATTCTGCTCAGCTCTTTCTCATCCCGACTGGGCATCCCTATTCTGGTTATCTTCCTCGCACTGGGTATGCTCACCGGTGTTGATGGTATCGGCGGCATCGCTTTCGATAACTATCCCGCGGCTTACTTAATTTCTAACCTGGCGCTGGCAATCATCCTGCTGGATGGCGGTATGCGAACCAAAGCCAGCTCGTTTAAAGTCGCGCTCGGGCCTGCGCTGTCGCTGGCCACCGTCGGCGTGATGATCACCGCAGGTTTAACGGGCGTCGTGGCCGCATGGCTCTTTAACCTCGACATGATGCAGGGCTTCCTGATTGGCGCCATTATTGGCTCTACGGATGCTGCCGCAGTCTTCTCACTGCTGGGTGACAAAGGCCTGAATGAGCGCGTCAGCTCCACGCTGGAGATTGAATCGGGCAGCAACGACCCGATGGCCGTGTTTCTCACCATTACACTGATTGAAATGATTGAACAGGGCCGCAGCGGTCTTGACTGGATGTTCCTGGTGCATCTGGTACAGCAGTTCGGTCTGGGTATCGTATTAGGCCTGGGCGGCGGCTGGGCGCTGCAGCAACTGATAAACCGTATCAGTCTGGCTCCTGGCCTTTACCCGTTGCTGGCGTTGAGTGGCGGCATTCTGGTGTTCGCTCTGACCACGGTATTAGAGGGCAGCGGCATTCTGGCGGTCTATCTCTGTGGCTTCTTACTAGGCAACCGCCCGATTCGTAACCGCCACGGCATTCTGCAGACCTTTGACGGTATGGCCTGGCTCAGTCAGATTGGCATGTTCATTGTGCTGGGGCTGCTGGTCACACCCTCTGATTTGTGGCACATCGCGGTGCCAGCCATGCTCCTCTCGCTGTGGCTGATTCTGGTGGCACGTCCGCTGTCGGTCTTTATTGGCCTGCTGCCATTTCGCAACTTCACTACCCGTGAACGGGTCTTTATTAGCTGGGTCGGCTTACGTGGTGCGGTACCGATTATTCTTGCGGTCTTCCCGATGATGGCAGGCCTAGAGAACGCTTCGCTCTATTTTAATATCGCTTTCTTTGTGGTGCTGGTCTCCCTGATGCTGCAGGGCACCTCACTGGGCTTTGCCGCCAAAAAAGCCAAAGTGGTGGTGCCGCCAACCGCTTCACCTATCAGCCGTGTGGGTCTGGATATTCATCCGGAAAATCCCTGGGAGCAGTTCGTCTACCAGCTCAGCGCCGACAAGTGGTGTGTCGGTGCCGCACTGCGTGATCTGCAGATGCCACGCGAGACGCGTATCGCTGCCCTTTTTCGTGACAATGTGCTGATGCATCCCAATGGCGGGACGCGTCTGAAAGAGAACGACGTTATCTGCGTCATTGGCCGCGAGCGCGATCTTCCCGCGCTGGGCAAGATGTTCAGTCAGTCACCGCCGGTTTCGCTCGACCAGCGCTTCTTCGGTGACTTTATTCTGGATGCAGAAGCTCGCCTGCGCGATGTTGCGCAGATTTACGGACTGGAACTGGATGAGAGCACTAATGATCAGCAGTCACTGGGACAGCTGGTTCTGGCTATGCTCGGCGGTTCACCGGTGGTCGGCGATCAGGTGGAGTGGAATCAACTGACATGGACTGTCGCTGAGAAAGAGGATAATCGTATTGTGAAAATTGGTGTCCGGCCAGCGGAAGAGAAGGAATAATCCTAATGATTCAGCCACGTTATTTTCTCTCAATACGCTAAGCTTAACGTTCTATGCCAGTAAAAACGGGAGAAATGAATGGGACACGTGGTTAAAATTGGTCGTTATGAGATTGTTGATGCCGATCTTGGCGGTGAGAATCCGGACACTGTCAGTATCCCCTGTCACACTAATCCCGGTTTAATTACGCAACTTGATGGCTGGGATCGTGATACCAGCGTCCCGGCCTGGATTGATGGGGAACCTGTGAATCTGCAGATCGGCCATTACGATAAACAGCAGGACCGCTGGATTTTAAAGAAACCTGCCTGATGCGCGATCATTACCGCCAGTCGTCAGATTCGGCGGTAATTCCTAAAAAGCGTCTTAAACAGTTTGGTTATAACTGACCCCTTCCTTATTTTATCTAATAAAATCAGCAATCTAGCTATTTAAAACTTTAATCAGTTTTGATGTTTTCAGATTTTTTCCGTATTAACTCTGTCAAATAACTCCTGCATACTCATTCTCAATGCTGCAACATTCCGTGATTATCATCACGCTTTAATCGTTATCTTTTTTGCAGCTGTACTGGCTTTACTGACTGCAACAGACTGAAAATTATTTTTTAATTTTTCAGAGGCCCACTCCTGAGCGCGCACCTGATTCTGGTCAGGCCATCTTTTACTTGAGAAAGAGAGCAGGTTTTATGGCAAGTACATTGATAATGAATAGCCCGAGCCGCTCATGGAGCGGCACGCGTAAAAATATCATCGTGAAATTCGCCCTGAGCTTTTCCGATCTGATTGCACTTAATCTGGCACTGTTTTTATCTGCCGCGACGATACAAGGTATTTGGGGCGAACTGGATACCTTTATTCCACCGCACCAGATCGAATATCGTTTCGTGGCACAGTTTATTATGTCAGTAATGTGTACCGGCTGGTTCTGGGTACGTCTGCGTCACTATACTTATCGCAAACCGTTCTGGTTTGAGCTGAAAGAGATCGTTAAAACATTATTTGTTTTTTCACTGCTCGACCTCGCACTGATCGCTTTTTCTAAATGGGACTTCTCCCGCATGGTGTGGGTCTTCAGCTGGACATATGCCCTGCTGCTGCTCCCACTGATGCGTGCTCTGGTGAAACGCGCCATCAATAAAGCGGGCCAGTGGCAGAAAGAGACCATCATTATCGGTTCCGGCCGCAATGCCACCGAAGCTTATGCGGCGCTGCAGAGTGAAGAGATCCTGGGCTACAACGTGCAGGCCTTTATCTCGGTTGATGATGTTCCTGCCCAGCAGAGCGTGAATGGCGTGCCCGTTATCACCTGGAAAGACATTAACTGGCAGACCATTGACCGTGATAACGTGCAGTTTATTGTTGCCATGGAGTATGAGCAGCAGCCAATGCGCGATCGCTGGCTGAAATTCCTGTCGAAGATGAACTGCCGTTCAGTCTCAGTGATCCCAACGCTGCGCGGTGTACCGCTTTATGGTACGGACATGTCCTTTATCTTTAGCCATGAAGTGATGATCCTGCGCGTCAGCAACAACCTGGCGAAACACTCCTCCCGTTTCATGAAGCGTGCCTTTGACATCGTTGTGGCGTCAATGCTGCTGCTGTTCCTTGGCCCGATCTTCGCTCTGCTCTGCTACATGGTGAAACGCGATGGCGGCAATGCAATTTATGGTCACGAACGTGTGGGCCAGAATGGCAAAAAATTCAAATGCCTGAAATTCCGTTCCATGGTGACCAATTCAAAAGAGGTGCTGGAGAAATTACTGGCAACCAGTGAAGAGGCGCGGATTGAGTGGGACAAAGATTTCAAACTGAAAAACGACCCGCGCGTGACCCGTATTGGTAGCTTCCTGCGAAAAACCAGTCTGGATGAGTTACCGCAGCTATGGAACGTGATCCGCGGCGAGATGAGCCTGGTGGGTCCGCGTCCGGTTATCGAAGCGGAGCTGGAGCGTTACGCGGGTGATGTCGACTATTACCTGATGGCTAAACCCGGCATGACAGGTCTTTGGCAGGTCAGCGGACGTAACGATATCGACTATGACACCCGCGTCTACTTTGACTCCTGGTATGTCAAAAACTGGGCGCTCTGGACCGATATCGCGATCCTGTTTAAAACCGCAGGGGTGGTATTACGCCGCGACGGCGCCTACTAGGCCTTTAATGCGATGCCTGTTTACAGCAGGCATCGCACTTTCCGCACGACTTCCTCTATCTTTTTTACCTCTGAATCATTACCCTCTTCGATCGTTTTTCAACAGAACGTTACCCTCTGGTTGTTATGCAAAAATTTACGCTGCTGTTATTAAGCCTGGTGCTGCTGGCACCCTTAGGCATTGATCTCTATTTGCCCACGCTGCCACAAATCGCAGAAGGGCTGGATACGCCGGTTAATCTGGTTCAGACCACGATTCCACTGTTTCTGCTGGTCATGGGGCTGGGACAACTGGTCACGGGTCCGCTGGTGGACAACTATGGCCGCAAGCCAATTGCCCTGCTTGGACTTGCGCTTTACATCGCCGGCAGTGCTATCGCTGCCACGGCAACGTCATTCCCGCTGTTCGTCCTTGCTCGTCTGGTGCAGGGCTGTGGCGTCTGTTGTAGCGCCGTTGTCGCCTTTAGCGGCGTGCGCGACCGCCTGAGTGGCGATGATGCCGCACGTGCCTATGGATTCCTGAACGGCGCACTGAATATCGTTCCGGCACTCGCTCCGTTACTGGGTGGCCTGCTGGCCAGCGCCTTTGACTGGCGCGCGCCCTTCTGGTTCCTCTGCGCCTACGGTCTGCTGATTACGCTGCTGGTGATTATCTGGCTGCCCGAGACGCGCCCGGCAGATACCCTGCGGGTGAAAGGATTACCGGTTAAGCAGTACGCTGAAATTCTGCGTCAGCCGCGTTTTCTGGCGTTCGCTTTTGCCAATGCCGGTGCGCTTGGCATGGTGCTGACCTATGTGTCGCTGGCACCACAGGTATTAATGACCGAAGGCGGCCTGACGCCGATCCAGTTCTCGTTTGCTTTCGGGGCCAACGGTTTCTGGATTATGTTTGTCAGCATGTTTGTGAATAAAGCGATTCGCAAAGCGGGTCGCCCTTTCTGTCTGGCAATGGGGTTTTTAACGATGCTGCTGGGCGCGGTGCTACTGATGGCGGGAACGCAGATATTTCCGGCGGAAATGCAAACACACTGGGCGCTCTACATGTTCCCGGTGGCGGTATCGGTTGCCGGACTGGCCTTTACGGTAGGACCCGCCACCAGCTATGCGCTGGAGCCGTATCAGCAACAGGCAGGCGTGGCGTCCGCCCTGCAGGGATTTATTCAGATGGCCGGTGGTGCAGCAGGCAGCCTGGTAATCGTTGCGCTGCCGGTGGCGGAGAAGCTCTCGCTGAGCCTAATGATGCTGCTGGGTGCAGCGCTGGCGTTTATCGCCTGGCGCTGCAGCAGAAAGATGCGCGGCAGCCTGAACGCGCTTAAATAACGGTGACCGGAACGCGGGGTGCCAGGGCGCACATCAGCTCATACCCTACCGTTCCGGCTGCTTTTGCTACCTGATCGATTTTCACCTGCTCACCCCAAAGCTCAACGGCTGAGCCAATGCCAGCCTGAGGGCAAGGCGTTAAGTCCACGGTAATCATATCCATGGAGACGGCTCCCACCACCTGCGTCATCACACCATCGACGCAGACCGGGGTGCCGGTTGGGGCATGACGCGGATAGCCATCAGCGTAACCGCAGGCCACCACGCCAATCCGCTGCGCCGTGCTGGCATGATAGCGATAGCCGTAACCCACGCCATCGCCAGCCTGTAATTGCTGAACCGCGATAATCTCACTGCTTAAGGTCATCACCGGCTGCAGGCCACTGCCTGCAATGTCCTGCCAGTCACCGCTGGGCGATGCGCCATAGAGAATAATGCCAGGACGAACCCAGTCAAAATGCGCTTCAGGATGCCATAAGGTGCAGGCGGAGTTAGAGAGCGATCGCGGGCAGCTCAACCCTTCTGCCGCCTGCTCAATGCGCTGCAGCGGTGCAACTAAACCCTGCGGATTTTCAGCATCGGCGAAATGCGCCATCAGCGTCATCTCACCCACATTGCTCAGCGCCCGCAGTTTCTGCCACGCGCCGTTGACCTGCTCCGGGCGAAAGCCCAGACGGTTCATCCCGCTGTTCATTTTGAGATAAATATCAACCGGGGCAGAGAGTTGGGCACTGGCCAGTGCTTTGATTTGCCAGTTGCTGTGCACACTCGTAGTCAGACGATAGCGATCGATTAACTGCAAATCTTCTGGCTGGAAAAATCCCTCCAGTAACAGAATCGGTTTTTTCCAGCCCTGCTCACGCAGCTGGATCGCCTCCTCCATATTAAGCAGTGCGAAGCCGTCAGTGGCAGATAACGCCTCGCGGACGCGTTCAATTCCATGGCCGTAAGCATTCGCTTTCACCACTGACCAGACGCGGGATGCAGGTGCCGCCTGGCGAACGACCGCCAGGTTCTGACGTAACGCCTGCTGATTGATGGTAGCGATAATCGGACGTGACATCCTCTCTCTCCCTGAAGACTTAACGAGTTGCGTTGGCGTTACGCAGCGGCGATGACGTCGCCGCGAAACCGGGTAAGTAGCGGAACACCGCTAAGTCATCCGCCGCAATGGCAGGCTTTTTACCGGAGATGAGATCGGCCAGCAGCTGACCAGAACCACACGCCATCGTCCAGCCCAGCGTACCGTGACCGGTGTTGAGCCAGAGATTGGAGATTGGCGTGGCACCCACAATCGGCGTACCGTCTGGCGTCATCGGACGCAGCCCGGTCCAGAAACTCGCCTGCGCGACATGACCGCCTTCAGGATAGAGATCACTGACGACCATCTCCAGCGTTTCCCGACGTGCTTCAGTGAGTTTGGTGTTAAAACCAACAATCTCTGCCATGCCACCCACACGAATACGATCGTCAAAACGGGTCACCGCCACTTTGTAAGTCTCATCCAGAATGGTCGAAACCGGCGCAGCGTCAGGATTTTTAATCGGAATGGTCAGAGAGTAGCCTTTTAGCGGATAGACCGGGATATCAATGACATTTTTTAACAGCGCGGTGGAGTAGGAACCAAAGGCCACCACATAACTATCCGCCTTGATGATCTCCTCACCACACTTCACACCATAAATACGATTGCCATCGCGCAGCAGATGATCGACCGGAGTATTAAAACGGAAAACGACGCCCGCCTCTTCGGCCATTTTTGCCAGACGCTGGGTGAAAAGCTGACAGTCGCCGGTTTCATCGTTGGGCAGCCGTAATCCGCCAGTGAGTTTATGCTGCGTTGCCGCCAGGGCTGGCTCAACGCGTGACAGTTCATGCGCCTCTAACAGCTCATAGGGCACGCCCGCGTCGCGCAGCACGGCAATATCTTTGCTGGCGCTCTCAAACTGCTGTTGAGTGCGGAACAATTGTAATGTTCCACCCTGACGACCTTCATAGGCGATGCCGGTCTCTGAACGCAGCGCTTTCATGCAGTCGCGACTGTATTCCGCAATCCGTACCATGCGGCTTTTGTTCTGCTGATAGTGGTTGATGTCGCAGTTACGCAGCATGCGCCACATCCACTCCAGCTGAAAACTGCTGCCATCCAGCCGGATAGCCAGCGGCGCGTGGCGCTGAAACATCCACTTCACTGCTTTCAATGGCACGCCTGGCGCGGCCCAGGGTGCGGCATAACCGGGTGAGATCTGACCGGCATTACCCGCGCTGGTCTCCATCGCCGCCGCGGGTTGACGATCGATGACGGTTACCTGATGTCCGGCGCGCGCCAGATACCAGGCGCTTGCCACTCCCACCACACCACTTCCAAGAATTACAACGTGCATAGCTCCCCCACCCGGCATGTAAAAGCATAATTCACTGTTAAGAAGATGATAGTCAGCGGATTTACACAGCGGACACCACCCCATAAATTCAGCATCCATTTCACATCTTTTTCACTTTTCAGGTAACTAAAATCTTGCCGTCCGGCTAATTTCAGCGCTTTATGCGCCTTAATCACGAAAGACAGAAATAAATGACAATAGAGGCAGTTAAATCTGCACATTGCAGGAGAATCCTTCAACCCCATACATTCCGCTTATAAACAGGATGATATTCCGCGTTTCAAATTAATGGTCGCATTAAAGGCTGTTAAATTTTCTGCTGCAACACTCTTAATGATTTTGTGCCAAAGAATTCATTTGAGTTCGCATTTCGGATAAGCGACAGTGGGCTATCATTGTTGTGTTCGCTCAGTTTTTTTCGGGTTCCCTTTTTCAGGACGAAGCCTTAAATAACCAGAACGGGTTGTCTTTCGGGTCAGCCGGTTTGCAAAAAAGAGGTGCGCTATGACGACAATCTTTGACGAAGCCATCAGAGACAGCAAACGACTCAATGACGGACCAGACTGGACATTCGAACTGCTTGATGTCTATTTAGCAGAGATCGACCGGGTGGCTAAACTCTACCGGCTTGATACCTACCCGCACCAAATCGAAGTGATCACCTCTGAACAAATGATGGATGCCTATTCCAGCGTCGGCATGCCCATCAACTATTCACACTGGTCATTCGGTAAAAAGTTTATCGAGACCGAGCAGCGTTATAAGCACGGTCAGCAGGGGCTGGCCTATGAGATTGTCATCAACTCGAATCCCTGCATCGCCTACCTGATGGAAGAGAACACCATGACCATGCAGGCGCTGGTGATGGCGCATGCCTGCTATGGCCACAACTCATTCTTCAAAAATAACTATCTGTTCCGCAGCTGGACCGATGCCGGCTCAATTGTCGATTATCTGCTGTTTGCCAAAAACTATATCAGTGACTGCGAAGAGCGCTATGGCGTCGAAGAGGTCGAGCGACTACTCGATTCCTGCCATGCCTTAATGAATTATGGCGTCGATCGCTATAAACGCCCGCAGAAGATCTCCCTGCAGGAGGAGAAGGCGCGCCAGAAAAGTCGTGAAGAGTATCTGCAAAGTCAGGTAAACACCTTGTGGCGCACGCTGCCACGACGTGAGACCGAGGCGGTGGCTTTTGAAGCCGCACGCTACCCTTCTGAGCCGCAGGAAAACCTGCTCTATTTTATGGAAAAAAACGCCCCGCTGCTGGAGTCCTGGCAGCGTGAGATCCTGCGCATCGTGCGCAAGGTGAGCCAGTATTTCTATCCGCAGAAACAGACCCAGGTGATGAATGAAGGCTGGGCAACCTTCTGGCACTACACCATCCTGAATCACCTGTATGACGAAGGCAAAGTGTCGGAACGCTTTATGATGGAGTTCCTGCACAGCCACACCAATGTGGTGTTTCAGCCGCCTTATAACAGTCAGTGGTACAACGGTATCAACCCTTACGCCTTAGGGTTTGCGATGATGCAGGATATTAAGCGTATCTGTCAGTCGCCAACGGAAGAGGACCGCTACTGGTTCCCGGATATCGCCGGTTCCGACTGGCTGGAAACACTGCATTTTGCGATGCGTGAGTTTAAGGATGAGAGTTTTATCAGCCAGTTCCTGTCGCCGAAAGTGATGCGCGATTTCCGGCTGTTCACTGTGCTGGATGATGACCGCAATAACTATCTCGAAATCGCGGCGATCCACGATGAGGCGGGTTACCGGGCGATTCGTCAGCAACTTTCCGCACAGTACAACCTGAGTAACCTTGAGCCTAACATTCAGGTTTACAACGTTGATGTGCGCGGTGACCGTTCGCTGACCCTGCGCTATGTGCCGCAGAGCCGCACGCCGCTGGATAAGAGCCGTCGCGAGGTGCTGAAGCATGTGCACCGCCTGTGGGGGTTCGATGTAATTCTGGAACAGCAGAACGAGGATGGCAGTGTGGAGCTGCTGGACCGCAATCCTCCACGCGGTTCTTCACTTTGAGGGGTCAGTTGAAGGTGACGGTTTAGAAACAAAAAACCGGACGCGATGTCCGGTTTTTTTTTAACGTTTGTTGCCGAGATCGTCAGGCAAATTTTTCTGCATGCTGTGCCAGATTTCACCGCTGCGGCGACCATAGTTGCGCACCACATCCACAATCTCATCCTGTCCTGGTTCTTTATCGCACAGCGCCAGAAGCTTTAGATAGAAATCGCGCGCGACCTGGCGAGCTTCCGGGTTAGAGAAGTAGTGACGACCAACGCGAGTATAGAGGCCTTTCAGGCCATTCAGAATTAAACCATAAATTGGGTTACCTGACGCAAATGCCAGGCCACGGAACACGCGATAATCAAGTTCGGTATAGGCATCAGCCTGATCGGCTGCGGCGCTGACTGTCTCCAGCACTTCACGTGCTTTGTCCGGATGATGGCGCAGCGCACGGCTGATAAAAATCGATGAAATGTTGCTGCGGACTGACAGCAGGTTGTCGATTAACACCGGAACGCTGTCGTGATCGAGACGAGCCAGGGTTTCCAGAATATTGAGGCCGGAGGTCTCCCAGAAATCGTTTACCCGTGTCGGTTTGCCATGCTGAATCGTCAGCCAGCCATCGCGTGCCAGTCGCTGCAGCACCTCACGCAAGGTAGTGCGCGTTACCCCAATCAGTTCAGAAAGCTCACGCTCAGCAGGAAGAATCGATCCTGGCGGAAAGCGACTGTTCCAGATGCTTTCAATAATATACTCTTCAGCAAATCCCGCGGGACTCTGAGCCTTTATAACCATAGCAATGTGTTCTCGTTGCTTTTCTCATCATGATGGGGACTCATCATACCAGACGCCCTATAGCGGATATAGCCTGCGTACTCATTAAACCGGGCGTAGTCGCATATTTCAGACTGGCTGACAATCTATTCTGCTGCCCAGAGACAACTGTCGCTAGAACAGTTTTATGCGCTTAAACAGCCTGTGTCCGCAAACAGCATAATGGCGTCCTGAATGCGTGGACTGTTCTCGCCGGATAGTTGCTGCCAGCCGTTTCACTGACTGCCTTATGCGACCCACTCTCTCCGCCTGACTGATTTCAATCGCCGTGCTGATGCGACCTCCGCGGCGATAGCCTCTGCAGATCTTCATTTAAGCTGTTCTGGATCAGAATCAGGTCATGTTTGCACACGATTTTTCCTTGCGACTGGCTGGTTTGCAAACGCTTTTGGTTTACACTGCGTGGCATTAACGTTTACAGGGAATGCAATATGTTGCGATATCTGAATCAATGTTCACGGGGGCGTGGAGCCTGGTTATTACTGGCACTGACGGCGCTTGCACTGGAATTGACGGCACTCTTTTTTCAGCATGTGATGGGCCTGAAGCCCTGCGTAATGTGTATCTATGAGCGTAATGCACTGTTTGGTGTGCTGGGTGCGGGTCTGGTGGGCGCAATTGCGCCTAAATCGCCGTTGCGTCTGGGCGCGCTGGCCTTGTGGATCTACAGTGCCTGGGAAGGACTGCGTCTCTCCTATGAACATACGATGATTCAGTTGCACCCTAACCCATTCACCACCTGTGATTTCGCCGCACGCTTCCCCAGCGGATTACCGCTGGATAAGTGGATGCCATCCGTTTTTCAGGCTACCGGTGATTGCGCTGATCGCAGCTGGACGTTCCTGACGCTCAGCATGCCACAGTGGATGATTGTGGTATTCGCCGGTTATCTGCTGGTTGCGGCGCTGGTACTGATTGCCCAGCCGCTAAAACCAAAACGTCGCGATCTCTTTAGTCGCTGAGATCAGGAAAGGCTGCCAGTGGCAGCCTTTTTTTACATCACGACCCACGCGACGCGTTTAGCCGTTGCGATCGGGGCGATCAATAATGTGATCTTCCCAATCCCGCACTTCACTCTCGCGCACGGCAATATACCTTACAGAAATACGCTTCGCGTGCATGGCGGTTTTAGAACCGGCTCGCAGCGGATGCCAGACGGGGAGATCTTTACCTTCACCCAGCAACCGGTATGCACAGGTACGCGGTAACCAGTTAAACGTGGTCAGATTTTCGCGCGTTAACTTGATGCAATCCTCTTCAAGTTCGAAGCGGCGCTCATAGTTGCGGCACTGGCAGGTTTTAATATTGAGCTGATTACAGGCGACATTGGTGAAGTAGATCTCATCGGTGTCTGCGTCCTGTAACTTGTTCAGGCAACACTGTCCACAACCATCACACAAGGATTCCCATTCCTCATCGCTCATTTGTGCCAGGCGTTTTTGTTGCCAGAAAGGGGTGTCTGTCATGATGATTTGTCCGGGTTGTGCCTAAACCGCACCTTATAAAGCCTATGCTGCGGTGATGCAAGTTTTTAGAGTACGCGCGTGCTGATGCCATGACCCGCCAGGGAGACTTCCAGCTGATCACCCGAGCGCATCGGGCCCACCCCTTCTGGCGTACCGGTCAGAATCACGTCACCGGCGCGCAGGGTAAAGTAGTGGCTCATGTGGGCAATCAGCGGCAGGATTTTATGAATCATATCTTCGGTGTTACCGTGCTGCCGCACTTCACCATTCACCACCAGTTTCAGTTCGACATTCTGCGGGTCGCCACTGAAATCTGACACCGGGATAAAACCGGAAACCGGACAGGCGTTATCGAAACCTTTGGATTTTTCCCAGGGCTGGCCTGCTTTTTTCAGCCCGGACTGCAGATCACGCAATGTCAGGTCCAGCGCCACGCCATAACCTGCAATCGCTTTAGCCACATGTGCCTCCGTCGCCTGCTTCAGCGTCCCGCCAATCAGCACGGCCAGTTCGACCTCGTGATGAACTTCGCCAAATGCGTCGGGAATAGAGAGCGGCTGGCGTAAATCACACAGCGCTGTTTCCGGCTTGATAAAGATCACCGGCTCAGTCGGGGTTGCGCTGCCCATTTCTTTAATGTGTTTTGCGTAATTACTGCCCACGCAAACCACTTTACTGACCGGAAAATCTAACAGAGCGCCTTGCCAGTTACGATGCTGATACATGCTCATCCCCTGTTCAGGTTAGGTGTGATGCCAGCGCTGCTGGCGGGTTGATGTTTGCTTTTGTGTTGATCGAAATGCCAACCTCATGGCGTGATAATAAGATCCTTTTAACGGTCCGGGGGATGGAATTTGTCAAAAAGCGTAAATGGCGGCGCTGGGGTGCTGAATAATCGTACAAATCAGGCAAAAAAAATGAGCAGGAAATTTAGGAACGGGTGAAAACGGGTGAAACAGATAAGCTGCGCCGTTAATTTTACGCAGCGTCGAGCAATATTATCCTGCCAGGATCACGCCGACAGGATTTATATTTACAGAAGAATCTGAGTTAAACTTTTTTATCAGCCTCTAAATGAATTTTTAGCAGACTTTCAATCGGCGGAGGAAGTTGCAAATAATAGCCCTGCTCACTCAATCCCTGCTTAACTTTATTGATATCTGCATTTGCCAGCCTGTCGCGGCCCGCCAGCTTTAGCACCATCGCCAACTGCGGCTTGCCAAACCCTTTCAGCAATTCTTCAGGAACGCGCGAGAAATCGTCCTTTTTTTCTACATAGAGATAAGTCTGGTCACGTAACGGGCTTCTGTAGATCACACAAAACATATTTTTTACTCGAATTAACCGGCGTTGAGGCTTGTCTGAATATAGCTGTAACTATAACATGCTTGCAGAACTTCGAATATTCACCGTTAGCGCTTCAGTGATGATTTTATCATCGCCTTGCTAACGGTAGTGAAAACAGGACTGAGTCGGGACAGATGTCGCAAACGCCAATCGAATTCAAAGGTAGCAGTTTCACCCTATCTGTCGTCCATTTGCACCACCATGACCCTGCGGTGATTCGTAAGGCACTTCAGGACAAGATTGATCAGGCTCCGGATTTCCTGAAAAACGCACCGGTTGTACTTAACGTCGCCACATTAAGTGCCGATGTCAACTGGAAACAGTTGCAGCAGGCGATTCTCGCCACCGGTTTACGTATTGTCGGCGTAAGCGGCTGCAAAAATGACGCACTGAAACGCATGATCTCCCGGGCAGGCCTGCCGGTTCTGGCAGAAGGCAAAGAGTCCAGACCGCGTGCAGAAGCGCCACCACCCGTGCCAGTTCCTGAACCGTTGCCGGTGGTCACCGAAACGGTGGCAACGAAAACGCGCATCGTGAACACGCCGGTGCGTTCAGGCCAGCAGATTTATGCGCGTGACGCTGATTTGATTATCACCAGCAGCGTCAGCGCCGGCGCCGAACTGGTCGCCGATGGCAACATTCATATTTACGGCATTATGCGCGGTCGCGCACTGGCGGGTGCCAGTGGTGACCGCAATTGCCAGATTTTTTGTACCAACCTGGCCGCCGAGCTGGTCTCGATTGCCGGAGAGTACTGGATCATGGATCAGATCCCGCAAGAATTTTTTGGTAAAGCCGCGCGTCTTTGCCTGCAGGATGGCGCGCTGACTATCCAGACACTTAATTAGGCCCCTTTTCTTTTGTTAAGGAAATCAACATTTATGGCACGCATTATTGTAGTTACATCCGGTAAAGGGGGCGTTGGTAAGACCACGTCAAGCGCGGCCATCGCCACCGGTTTAGCGCAGAAAGGCAAAAAGACGGTCGTGATCGACTTTGATATCGGTCTGCGTAATCTGGATTTGATCATGGGTTGTGAACGCCGCGTGGTTTATGACTTCGTCAACGTTATCCAGGGCGATGCCACGCTGAACCAGGCGCTGATTCGCGACAAACGCACTGAGCAACTCTACATTCTGCCCGCCTCGCAGACCCGTGATAAAGATGCGCTGACTCGCGAAGGTGTTGAAAAAGTTCTGAACGACCTGGCCGCTATGGAGTTCGATTTCATCGTCTGCGATTCACCGGCAGGGATTGAAACCGGTGCACTGATGGCGCTCTATTTTGCTGATGAAGCCATTATTACTACGAACCCGGAAGTCTCATCTGTGCGTGACTCCGACCGTATCCTCGGTATTATTTCGTCTAAATCGCGTCGTGCGGAAAACAGTCAGGATCCGGTGAAGGAGCATCTGCTGCTGACCCGCTATAACCCTGGCCGGGTTAACCGTGGCGATATGCTGAGCATGGAAGATGTGCTGGAGATTCTGCGCATTCCTCTGGTTGGCGTGATTCCTGAAGATCAATCGGTGTTACGTGCCTCTAACCAGGGTGAACCGGTGATTCTTGACGGCGAATCTGATGCTGGCAAAGCCTATGCCGATACCGTTGAACGGTTGCTCGGTGAAGTACGCCCCTTCCGCTTTATCGAAGAAGAGAAGAAGGGTTTCCTGAAACGCCTGTTCGGGGGATAAACCATGGCATTACTTGATTTCTTTTTATCCCGGAAGAAGAACACTGCCAACATAGCCAAGGAAAGGCTGCAGATTATCGTGGCAGAACGGAGAAGGGGCGACAGTGAGCCCCATTATCTTCCGCAACTTAAGCGCGACATTCTGGAAGTGATTTGCAGATATGTGAAGATCGATCCAGAAATGGTGACAGTGCAGCTCGATCAGAAAGGTGACGATATCTCGATTCTGGAGCTGAACGTAACGTTGCCGGAAACGGATGAAGTGACTAAATGACGCTGACGGTTTCCTGAATTTCCCCTGCGCTCTGGCAGGGGAAATTTTTACCGTTAACAACCCGCCAGAATCTCCTCAATGCCGGGTTTCAGCAGTTCGCCCCGCCATCCGGTCAGTAATTCCGGTTGACGCCCCTGTGGCTTAAGACCCCAGTGCTGGCTTAATACCTGATTAATCTGACGTCGTGACGCCAGTAATTCCTGACTGAACCCACTCTGCTCGCTGACCTGCTGCACCAGGGCTTTCATCGCTTTAAACACCTGCTTGTAATCAGGATGGTCGATCAGATTGCCCAGCGGAGCCGGCAGTTCACTTTCATCCAGCGCCTCTGCTTCGGCCACCAGCGCCACCAGCGTTTTACCGTGGAAACGGATTTCATGACCTGACAGTCCCAGATGATCCAGCTCACCCAGTGAACCTGGCATAAAGCGCGCGACTTTCCACAGGTGCTCTTCGCGCACAACAAAGTTAACCGCCATATCCTTTTCACGCGCCAGTTTCAGACGCCAGGCCGCCAGTCGCTGCAGTGCGGCCAGTTGACGCGGACGCAATTGCCAGGCATTGGTGATATCCCGCCAGGCTTCATCCGGCGAAAGGCTATCCAGACGACGCTGACAAAGATTGTCGCACTCACTGAGCGCCGCCGCCATGTTGCCGGCCTCTTCAGTGTTGATCATCAGCTGGCGCGCAATCGGCAGCAGATAGTGAACGTCTGCCGCCGCATATTCGCACTGACGCTGGGTCAGAGGACGTGCCAGCCAGTCGGTGCGTGATTCACTTTTATCGAGTTCGACCTGCGTGAAATGCGCCACCATTGAGGCAAAGCCCCAGGAGAGCGGCTGGCCGGAGAAGGCCGCCAGAATCTGTGTATCGATCATCGGTGTCGGCAGCACGCCGAAACGGTGCAGGAAGACTTCCAGATCTTCACCTCCGGCATGGAGGAATTTGGTGACACGGGTGTCGGTAAGCAACGCAATAAAGGGTGACCAGTCACGGATATTCAGTGGGTCAATCAGCACCAATTGGTGATCGTCGAACAGCTGGATCAGGCCAAGCTGAGGATAGTAAGTACGGGTACGGACAAATTCGGTATCCAGTGCCACCGCCGCCTGCTGGCGCGCTTTCTGACACACGTCTGCCAGTTGATCATCCTGGTCGATAAGGGAATAGTTCACGTCTGATTTCCACCGCAGCTAACAACGCGCGGCGCTCCATGTTAAAAACAATAAAAACGCCGGACATGCCGGCGTTCAACCTCAATTTTGCCCGGATTCAGCTCGCGCCGGGTTTTACCTCGTCACGCAACTCGCGCCGCAGAATCTTGCCGACGTTGGTTTTGGGCAAATCATCACGAAACTCAATGATCTTCGGCACCTTGTAGCCGGTCAACTGACGGCGGCAGTGATCAAGCACTTCTTCTTTGGTCAGTGACGCGTCTTTTTTCACGATACAGACTTTTACGGCTTCGCCAGAAAGATCGCTCGGCACACCAATTGCCGCCGCTTCACGCACTTTAGGATGCTGCATCAGCACATCTTCGATTTCATTCGGATAGACATTAAAACCGGAGACCAGAATCATATCTTTTTTGCGGTCAACGATGCGGATAAAGCCTTCCTGATCAACGGTAACAATATCACCGCTGTGGAGCCAGCCATTTTTCAGCACTTCCGCTGTCGCTTCCGGATGCTGCCAGTAGCCCAGCATCACCTGGGGACCTCTGATGCAGAGCTCACCCGGCTCACCTGGCGGCACTTCGTTGCCATCGTCATCCAGAATCCGCACGTCTGTCGAGGGCACCGGCAGGCCGATACTGCCGGTATGACAGCTGATGTCATACGGATTGACTGACACCAGCGGCGAACATTCGGTCAGGCCATAGCCTTCCAGAAGATAGTGTCCGGTTAGCTTTTCCCAGCGTTCCGCCACCACTTTCTGCACAGCCATCCCGCCACCAGCCGAAAGACGCAGCGTTGAGAAATCGAGCTTATTGAACTGCTCATCGTTGAGCAGCGCATTGAACAGCGTGTTCACGCCAGTGATAGCGGTAAACGGAAATTTACCCAGCTCCTTAACGAAGCCAGGAATATCACGCGGATTCGTGATCAGCAGATTCTGACCGCCCAGCTCCAGGAAAAGCAGGCCATTCACTGTTAAAGCGAAAATGTGATAAAGCGGCAGCGCAGTGACGACAAACTCTTTACCGTCGCGCAGCACTTTACCGTAAGTCGCGCGGGTCTGCTCCAGGTTCGCCTGCATGTTGCGATGGGTCAGCATTGCCCCTTTGGCTACGCCGGTCGTGCCGCCGGTGTACTGCAGGAAAGCGAGATCGTCATTTGAGACGGTCGGACGCTGATAATTGAGTGTGGCACCCACGTCCAGAACATGACGAAAGGAGATGGCGCCAGGAAGATGATATTTAGGCACCAGCTTCTTCACATACTTGACGATAAAGTTAACCAGCGTCGCCTTTATGGGTGCCAGCTGATCGCCCATCCGCGTCAGAATGACATGACGCACCGCGGTTTCCGCCACCACTTTTTCCAGCGTGTGGGCAAAATTCGAGACGATGACGATGGCGCTGGCACCGCTGTCATTGAGCTGATGCTTGAGTTCACGTGGCGTATAGAGCGGGTTAACGTTGACCACCACCATACCTGCGCGCAGCACACCAATCAGGGCCACCGGATACTGCAATAAGTTAGGCATCATCAGGGCCACGCGGTCACCCGCTTTCAGGCCCAGCTGCTGCTGGAGATAGGCGGCAAACGCGCGGCTCTTCTCCTCCAGCTGACGGTAACTCATCTTCTGACCCATGTTTATAAACGCGGGTTGATCAGCGTAGCGTTTTACAGCCTGCTCAAATAGATCCACCAGCGAGGTGTAACGATCTGCACTTATTTCGGCAGGCACATCTGCCGGGTAGCGTTTCAGCCAAACCTTATTCAAGGATTCACCCCGATAATTATGTTGTATTTCCATCGCTGCCTCAGCCAATCTGTTTTGTTAACAATATTTTAACTGATTGTACCAGTTTGCCTGGTTTGGCATGTTGAGGTTGCGAAGTGCATCACTAAATTTCGTGCAGCGAAAACAGGCAAATAAAAAGCCCGGCAGCGAGCACCGCAACCGGGCTGGATATCACCTTTCTCACCGTTACTCGGTCAGTATGGTTTGCACCTCAGTCGGGCCACTGTTAACCATACCCCAGTAAGGATTTGGGCCCCAGTAGCCGCCGCGATGACGAGTCGGACCATACCAGATCCAGGGATCCATTGGCTGAGGCGGTGCTGTTACCTGTTGCGCGAGACGCCAGCGCTGGTAACCTCGTACATCAATAACGGCAAATTTATAATCTGCCTCACCAATTTTGCCCTGCTCCGTTCCCTTCAGCGTACCCAGCACAGTGACATACTGGTTTCTGACATCCACTGGATCAACAAAGCCGTGGATATCGGCATAAATCCGCCCGACCGACGCCGCCCCCAGACGCGGTCTGGCGCTATCGTCCAGCGGCTGGGCAGCAATCTCAAGCCGGGTTTTGCCGTTCAGATTAGTGACATTCACGACCTTGCCGCCAAAGCGAGATTCCTGCCCGACGAAGATCGAAGGATCGCTCATGACCCGCAACAAATCCTGCTGCGGCTGAGGCGAGCTGCCCTGCAGTGTGTCGGGAATCGAGACACAACCGGTTAACGCCAGCACACAGGTCAGCAGCAGACCTGAAAGCCCTTTACCACACATTGACGACATAGACGTTCTCCCGTTAGGTAAAGACTTAGACTGGACGCATAACAATAAGTTGCGTGCATTTTACCGGCCAGGTAATTTTTTCCAGGCGACTTCATTACGCAGATAAGTAGGCTCCGCCGTCTCCGGCAGCAGCGTGTTCCCCTGCGCCAGTGCACGCATCGCCAGCGGCAGCATATCCTGAGCGGCAGGCAGCATGACCTCACTGGCAATCAGCGTCAGTTCATGTCCCTGCTGCAGGCCAGGATAAGCCTGCCAGCCGGTGCCAGCGGTCATCCATTCTCCAGAGAGCGCCTGCATGCGTGCCAGTGCCGCTTCCGGCGACAACACACTTTCGCTGGCTTCGCCCTGCCAGGCACCGTGCTCATCACGCTGATATTCGGCCCAATAGACTTCGCCCATCCGCGCGTCAATCGCTGTTAATACCCGGGTTGCCCCGTGAAGGCGCCATGCGCCTTCCGCCAGCGTTGCAAGGGTAGAAACCGCGATCATCGGCAGTGCTGCGCCCAGTGCAAGGCCCTGCGCAATGCCAATGCCAATGCGTACGCCAGTAAAACTGCCCGGGCCGCGACCAAAGGCGAGCGCGTCCAGTTCGGTCAGTTCCAGCTGCTGCGCCAGCAGGAGCTCTTCGACCAGCGGTAAAATACGCTGGGTATGATCACGCGGGGCGATCTCGAATCGGGCATCAATCTGTTGCTGATTCAGCAGGGCTGCTGAACAGGCTTCTGTCGCCGTATCCAGCGCTAAAATTCGGGCTGACATGACCACCTCAGAAGAAAGAAAACGGCGCGCATATTAGCATAAAATTATGCGTCTGGTTCGGGTTGCTGACGGATAAAGGCGATGGCACGATCAATGTCCCGGGTGCGCGGCGTAGGTGGCAGGCTGTTGAGAAACAACGCGCCATAAGGACGTGATACCAGCCGCTGATCGCAAATCACCAGCACACCCCGATCATCCGTATCACGGATCAACCGCCCCACCCCCTGCTTCAGCGTGATGACGGCATCCGGTAGCTGCACATCCGTGAAGGGATCGCCGCCACGAATCCGGCAATCTTCCATTCTGGCTTTTAACAGGGGATCTTCCGGCGAGGTGAACGGCAGTTTATCGATAATGACCAGCGACAGCGCATCACCCCGCACATCAACCCCTTCCCAGAAACTGCTGGTCGCCACCAGCAGGGCGTTGCCTTTGTCGATGAACTGTTTCAGTAACTGACCTTTGCTGGTTTCACCCTGTACCAGCACAGGCAGGGTCATTGAGGCGCGAAACTCTGCCGCCAGTTCACGCATCATCAGGTGCGATGTGCAGAGGAAGAAACAGCGGCCTTTGTTGGCATCGATCAGCGGTTTCATCATCGCGGCCAGCTGGCGGGCGCCGCCGGGACGGTTAGGCTCAGGCAGATTGCGCGGCACGCAGAGCAGTGCCTGCTTCGCAAAGTCAAACGGGCTATTCAGAATCAGGCTCTTTGCCGCATTCACACCCAGTCGTTCGGCGAAATGGGCCATTTTCTCATCCACCGCCAGGGTGGCCGAGGTGAAGATCCACGCCGCTTTACGGTTGTCCATCACTTCCCGGAAGCGTTCAGCGACCGAGAGCGGCGTCAGCGCCAGAATAAAATGACGCGACGTACATTCATACCAGTAGCTGTAGCCCGGCTCGTTAATCGCCCGTAACCGTTTTAAGCGGGTACGGTAAAGCGCGGCGCGCTCAAAGGCGGCATCCAGCAGAGCTGAACGCCCCAGCGAGAGTTTGATAACGTCGTAACAGAGCTCCAGCGCATCGTCCAGCAGCGTGAACATGCGCAGTATCTGGTTATCGCTCAGCAGTTCGCGCAAATTACCGCGATAACCCGGATCGCCTAATGACAGGCGGAAGTCCTGTGCGCATTGCGCCAGTCGGTCAGCTGATTTCTGCAGTTGCTGGGCGTCTCGCACTTCCGTGCGGTAGGCGGTAATAATATCTTTGGCCAGATCGAGTAACTGACGGCTGGAGAGCTGCTGACCAAAATACTGGCTGGCGATATCGGGCAACTGATGGGCTTCATCGAAGATCATCACATCAGCCTCGGGAATCAGTTCGCCAAAACCCCCCTCTTTTACCACCAGGTCGGCAAGAAAGAGATGGTGGTTAACGACCACCACATCTGCGTCCATGGCGCGCTTACGTGCCATGACCACAAAACACTCTTTATAGCGCGGACAATCCGTGCCCAGGCAGTTGTCGTTGGTGCTGGTCACCAGCGGCCAGATCGGGCTATCTTCAGTCACACCCGCACAGCTGCTGATATCGCCATCTTTTGTCTGTGATGACCAACTGCGCAGCGTCACCAGATCGGTTAGCGCCTGCACGGTCAGCTCACCGCCGGCCATCGACTGCTGTTCCATGCGTTCCAGGCAGAGATAGTTAGATCGCCCTTTCAGCAAGGCCGTTTTCCCTTTGAACTTCAGTGCCTTAATCATGGTGGGCAGATCGCGGCCATAAAGCTGATCCTGCAGCGCTTTTGAGCCGGTGGAGACAATGACTTTTTTTCCGGCCCGCAAGGCGGGTGCCAGGTAAGCATAGGTTTTGCCGGTGCCGGTGCCGGCTTCAACCACCAGTTCACCCTGCTGTTTTACGGCTTCAGATACCGCCTGCGCCATCTCACGTTGTGCTTCACGCGGTTTAAAACCCGCGATCGCCAACGCCAGTGCGCCATCCACTGCAAAATCGTCTGCCACATACCCTCTCTAAGAACGGCAAAAACACTGTAATTATGTCAGTATTGGATCAACAAATCAAAATCGTTAAATATCAATAGGTTGTGATTTTAGCCGTTTCAGGTGCGGCGGTACGTGACCCGAAAGTACGATAACAAAACCTGAAATTTTACCGCTTAATTAAATACCCTCCTGAATAAGCTAATTAATAACAGGGACATTATTCCATTCGCTTTTTAATCTGTAAGGCGATAAACCGCCGTGCATCCGCGCAGGAATCAATAAGGGTTTTCATCGATATGAATGTCAGTAAGACTAATGACTGAAGGATTTTATGCGGGCAGTTTATCTGAATAACCCGAGCGGTCAGAAGGTCATCACCAAGGCGTTGTTTAGCCAGATTCCAGCAACCCGGGTAAAGCTGAAAAGGCGCGGAGAGAAGTGAGTCAATGAGACCGGTGTAGAAACCGCAAAACTGCGCGACTGGCGGTTTTGCGGTGTGAGTCAGAATTCAGAAGAAATAGAGGTCGTCAGACAACCGTTTCAAACGCCTAAACATCCTTTTCTAAGGGATCGTTTTCCTCATCCTCTTCTTCATCTTCCGGATAGATCTCAGCATCATCTGGCAGCGGTTCATCGTAATCAGGACGTTCAGACATAATTACCTCCGGTGATAAATAGCAAGGCTGCTATTTCAACTGATCATAGTTAACCCTCACTGGAGGCCGCACACTTTCCACCTGAAATGTGAACCAAACGTGAATTCACTGTAATGGACTGAAAACAGCCCAACCGCACCTTGCTAATGATGCAGGTACAGTGCACCCGCCAGCATGATGATGAACAGCACTGCAAAGGTAACAAATCCCTGCTTACTGCCTTTGGATAACCCCACAAATGCCGCGATAACAATAAACAGCAGCGTCAGTGCGCCAGCCATTACCCAAAAAAGATACTGCGTATTCGCCATGCTTTAATCCTCAACCTGTGGCGCAATCTCATGACTGATTTATAACATTTTTAAGCCGCCAGTTCCCCTAATTCCGTGTTTCTTACCCCCTGTCAGCGCTAACAGCAGGCGCGATTAAGGACACCTCATTATCAGCGCAGTTAGCGCCACAGTGTGATGCAGTTATCAAATGCAAATGAACACATCAGGTAATGAAAAGGCAGGATTATAATGATTAAATCAGCTTACTGTTGGGATGTGGCACCCGTAGGCTGATGTGCTGAGACTGGCTTAACATTGCCCTTCAGGTGATGTTTCGCAGATGGCTAAACCCGGCTGCCTGCTTCAGGCGGAGGAACATCATGAATTATGTCCGCATCGGATCTCTGGCTGGCGTACTGCTGCTTTGCGGCTGCCAGGCACCTACCCCTGATCAGGCTCGTCTGCAGCAACCCGTTTTCCAGGGCCAAAGCGCCCGCACCGTCCCTCAGCTCAGCGACTGTATTTATCGCGGCTGGTCCACCACCAGCGTCATTGCACGGGATAACACCACTCATACCCAGCCGAACGGCAGTGAGATCAGCGTCTTTACCTGGGAAGATTCTATTTTTGCGGATGTTTCGCCCCGCCGAAAAGGTGCTGATGTGAAATATTTCACCACCTTCCGGATGTCCCCGGAAGTGATGGCCGACAGACAGGCGATTGTTGAGCGCTGCCTGTAAAGCGTAAGAGGTGACAGCGATATCAGGAGTGTGCCAGGCTAATGCGCAATTAACCAGGGAGAAACCGATGAGTATTACCCGCATTGACCCGGAACATCGTATGTCCGAAGCCGTCATTCATAACGACACAATCTATTACACCAGTGTGCCTGAAAATCTGGATGCCGACGCAGAAGCACAGACCGCCAATGCGCTGGCGGTGATTGACGCCACTCTAACCCGGCTCGGTAGCGATAAAAGTAAAATTCTGGATGCGACGCTGTTCCTGGTAGATAAAGCCGATTTTCCCGCCATGAATCGCGCCTGGGATGCCTGGGTTTCGCCGGGCAATGCGCCGGTGCGCTGTACGGTTCAGGCCGGTCTGCTAAATCCAAAGTACAAGATCGAAATTAAAATTATCGCTGCACGTTAATAAACCCGGGCGTTACTCTTCTTCGTTTTCGTCATCTTCGTCTTCGAATAACGCCCGAATACGTTCGCCCTTGTGATTTTCGCGGATTTCCTGCGCCACCTGGGCGATTGCTTCACCGCTCGATAGCCCGCCTGCCATCAGCGCCTGAATACGTTCGACGGCCTGTTGTTGTTGCTCATGAGAGAGAGCCGGTAATCCAATAAACATTTTTTACTCCTGCGTTGGGTCGGACAGTATCCCACGTGGAACTAACAGGTGCCAGTGAGGAAAAAATATGTCAGTCTGAGCGCCTCTTAGCTTTCTGATTTGTCTGCCCGATGATTGTTGAAACCCTCACGCTTGATTATACCCCCGATGCGCTGACTCAGCGTTTCGCCACCCTTGCCCATCTGCCCTGGGCGATGCTGCTCTCCTCCGCGCAGGCCAGCCACAGTGACAACCGTTTTGATCTTCTGACCGCCGATCCCCGCGCCACCCTGGTGACCCGCGGCGCAATCACGTCGCTCAGCGACCCAACCGGTACGACCGAATCAACCGCCGATCCCCTGTTGCTGGTGCAGCAACAGTGTGATGCGCTGGGCGTCACACCTGCATCCAGCGAGGCGCTGCCGTTTCAGGGCGGTGCACTGGGCCTGTTTGGTTATGACCTGGGCCGCCGGTTTGAGTCCCTGCCGCAGCGGGCTGCAGCCGATCTCACTACGCCTGACATGGCGGCAGGAATCTATGACTGGGCATTGATTGCCGACCATCATCAGCAAACCCTCACGCTCGTGGCGTTGAGTAATGTTGAAGAACGTGCCGCCTGGCTGGCACAGTGGCCTGTACGCGAAACTGTACCCTTTTCGCTGACAAGCCGCTGGCGCTCTAATATGAGCTATGCCGAATACGCCGCGCGCTTTGCCGCCGTTCAGGCTTATATTCAAGCCGGTGACTGTTATCAGGTAAACCTGGCACAGCGTTTTCAGGCGGGTTATCAGGGTGATGAGTGGCAGGCATTCACTCTCCTCAATGCGGCTAACCGCGCACCCTTTAGCGCGTTTCTGCGGCTGCCTGACAGTGCAATTCTCAGCCTGTCGCCAGAACGCTTCCTGTCGCTGAATAGCAAGCAGATTGAAACTCGCCCCATTAAAGGGACCCGGCCACGCTGTGACGACCCGATTGCCGACGCACAACAGGCGGAGTCGTTGCGCCATGCGGAGAAAGATCGGGCTGAGAATCTGATGATTGTTGATTTGCTGCGCAACGATATTGGCCGTGTGGCGCGACCCGGTTCGGTTACGGTGCCAGAGCTGTTTGTGGTTGAACCCTTCCCCGCCGTGCATCATCTGGTGAGCACGGTGCGGGCGCAGCTACCTGACAGCCTACAGGCCACTGATTTACTGCGCGCCTGTTTTCCTGGCGGCTCGATAACCGGTGCACCTAAGATTCGGGCAATGGAGATTATTGATGAGCTGGAACCGCAGCGCCGCAATGCCTGGTGCGGCAGCATCGGCTATATCAGCCTGTGTGGCCGGATGGATACCAGCATCACGATTCGCACGCTGATCGCCGAAGGCCAGCAACTCTACTGCTCTGCCGGTGGCGGATTGGTGGCTGACAGCGATCCGGAAGCGGAGTATCAGGAAACGCTTGATAAAGTCAGCCGGATCTTACCGGCACTTGAGCAGGCAGGAGGTTCAGTTGGCACTGACGATTGATGTTTTTCGCAGCCGTTTTTTATTGCAGCAACCCGCCCGCAGCACCCAGCGTCTTTCAGGACGTCATGCTGCGGTGCTGGTGCCCATTGTGGCCCGTCCTGAGCCGGGTTTATTACTGACGCAGCGTTCAAAGGCCCTGCGCAAGCACGCCGGACAGGTCGCCTTTCCCGGTGGGATGCAGGATGACACCGACGCCTCACTGATCAACACAGCACTACGTGAAGCGCAGGAAGAGGTCGGCATCGATCCGCAGCAGGTCGAAATACTGGGCGCGCTGCCTGCCGTCACCAGCAGCACCGGCTTCCAGGTCACGCCCGTGCTGGGCATTATTCCGGCCGATTTACGACTTACTCTTAACACCGATGAAGTAAGCAGTGCTTTTGAGATGCCGCTGGCCGAAGCTTTGCAGCTAAGCCGCTACAGCGCGCTGGAGGTGCATCGGGCCGGTGTACGCCATCCGGTCTGGCTCTCGCGCTATCAGGATTATCTGGTGTGGGGCATGACCGCCGGTATCATCCGTTCATTGAGCACCCAGATCGCCTTCTGAAACCTTTTTGTCTGTTTTTTCCTCAGGTGCTCACCAGCGACCTGCCGGGCTGCGCTATAATTTTTTCTATCGTTTTAGATAAGTTTATTTCATGCGAAAAAGCGCTCTTTTCTGGTGCATGACTATTACTATGGGCGCCATAAACTGCCCCGGCAGACTGAGAATAATTGTGAGGAGTGTCACCTGTGATTAGTGTTTTCGACATGTTCAAAGTGGGCATCGGCCCATCGAGTTCGCATACTGTCGGCCCGATGAAAGCGGGTAAACAGTTTGTGGATTTGCTGTGCGAACAGGAAAAGCTTCAGGAGGTGACCCGAATCGCCGTAGATGTCTATGGTTCTCTGTCTCTGACCGGCAAAGGCCACCACACTGATATCGCGATTATCATGGGTCTGGCAGGTGAATCGCCCGATACCGTGGATATTGATGCGATACCCGCGTTTATTAAAGATGTCGAACAGCGTGAGCGTCTGCTGCTGGCGAAAGGCGCGCATGAAGTCGATTTTCCGCGCGAAGGCGGTATGGTGTTCCGTAGCGAGAACCTCTCGCTGCATGAAAATGGTCTGCGTCTGCTGGCGTTTGCAGGTGACCTGCTGATTCTGTCGAAGACCTATTACTCCGTTGGCGGCGGTTTCATCGTTGATGAAGAGCACTTTGGGCAGTCGGCACTGGATGAAGTGTCAGTGCCATGGCCGTTTCATTCCGCTAAAGATCTGCTGGCGCACTGCCATGAGACCGGCCTCTCCCTCTCAGGCCTGGTGATGAAAAATGAGCTGGCGCTTCACAGCCGCGATGAGATCTATGCCTATTTCACCGATATCTGGCAGACGATGCAGGCCTGTATCGATCGCGGTCTGAATACCGAAGGTGTGTTGCCCGGACCGCTGCGCGTACCACGTCGTGCTGCCTCACTGCGTCGCCTCCTGACCTCCTCCACTAAGCACTCCAGTGACCCGATGATTGTTATCGACTGGATTAATATGTATGCGCTGGCCGTCAACGAAGAGAACGCCGCAGGCGGTCGTGTCGTCACCGCACCTACAAACGGTGCCTGTGGCATCGTGCCGGCAGTGCTGGCTTATTACGATCACTTTATCGAGCCGGTGACCCCCGATATTTTCCTGCGCTATTTCCTTGCCTCCGGCGCCATTGGCGTACTGTACAAAATGAACGCATCTATTTCCGGTGCGGAAGTGGGTTGCCAGGGTGAAGTGGGTGTGGCCTGTTCCATGGCGGCGGCCGGTCTGGCCGAGTTGCTGGGCGGCAGTCCTGAGCAAGTCTGCGTGGCCGCTGAAATCGGCATGGAGCACAATCTGGGACTAACCTGTGACCCGGTCGCCGGTCAGGTTCAGGTGCCCTGCATTGAGCGCAATGCTATCGCCTCAGTTAAAGCCATTAACGCGGCGCGAATGGCACTTCGTCGCACCAGCGAACCTCGCGTCTCGCTGGATAAGGTTATTGAGACGATGTATGAAACGGGCAAAGATATGAACGCTAAATACCGCGAAACCTCACGCGGCGGTCTGGCAATTAAAGTGCAGTGTGATTGAACGAAACGTTTAAATGTTTAAATAACGTTCAACTGTAATAAAATCCGCATCCTGCGCTATCTCAGCGCAGGTTTTAACGGTAGAGTGTTTTCCGCGCAGCCGTCCGGCTTTCGTCGCTTTCCAGACCCGCTTTTCTGCATTTCGGCCTCAATTTTGATCTGGCCGTGCCGATACTAACCCCGTAATTTTTTGCTTTATTCTGGCTTTTTGGGAAGGTGGATACTGATGTTTATGGCCCAGCAATTTGTTGGACAATTCAGACGCAAGCGTTTGCTCATAGCATTCTCAATCGCCATCGTGGTCATGATATTGACGCTGGCCTTTCGCTATTTTGAAGAAAAGTCACGTATCGAACGTCAGGCAATGGATTTCGCCAATAAAGCGATTATGCGGTTTGACCGGATGTTTTCGCCGCTGGAAGTTTCCGCGAATAATACGCTGGGCCTCGTGGGTGTACCCTGCAACGATGTTCGTTTTCCACTTATCGAAAAAATCTCTTCTCTGCAGACGCTCCGGGCGATTCTGCTGGTGGATAACGATGTGCTTTACTGCTCCAGTGTTTATGGACCTCGCGCGATTCCTTTTAGCCAGACTTATCCTGACCTTGCCTATAACGGCGAGCGTATGACGCTCTCAACCGATGATTACCTGCTCAAAGGCTCACCAATTTTAATGTTGTGGACGCCAAAAAGCCCGGATAACCGCTCAGGCATTTTGCAGGTAATTAACATCGAAATGATGAGCAATTATCTGCTGGAGCCGCAGTTACCCTGGGTTGAACGCGCCGTGTTTAACGTTAACGGACAGAGCCTGGAGTATGGTAATCCGTTGATCGAGTCTACAGTCGCTGCAGACGATGAGGTGAGCTATGAACAAGGCTCGCTGCGCTATCCATTCACGCTTACACTCTATGGCCCCTCTCCTACCCGATCGGCGCTGGCAACGCTTCCCTCACAGCTGCCGCTGGCAGTGCTGCTGAGCCTGCTTATGGGCTATATCATCTGGCTGGCAACCGCAAATCGTATGAGCCTGAGCTGGCAAATCAGTTATGGGATTACCGCCCGCGAGTTTATGGTTTATTGCCAGCCACTGATCAATAGCAAAAGTAGTCAGTGCGACGGTATTGAGATACTGATGCGCTGGCATAATGCCCGTCAGGGCTGGATTGCACCGGATGTTTTTATTCCGCTGGCTGAGCGCCAGAATCTGATCAAGCCGCTGACGCGCTTTGTGCTGAATGAAGTGGTGAGTCAGCTACCGCTCTTGCCCACGGATCCCGCCTTCCATATCGCTATCAACGTGGCTGCCAGTCATTTCCGGGACGGCGCAATTATTGAAGATCTGCAAAAGCTGTGGTGGCCCGCCTCGCCAGTGCCGACACTGATGGTGGAGCTCACCGAGCGGGATGCACTCCCGGTAGTGGATCAATCGGTCATTGCGCAGCTGCACGAGATCGGCGTTCAGCTGGCGATTGATGACTTCGGCACCGGTCATAGTTCACTCTCCTATCTGAAAGACCTGCAGCCCGACGTGCTGAAAATAGACAAAATTTTCACAGCAGCTATCGGCACTGACGCCATCAACGCGACGGTAACGGATATGGTGATTTCGCTGGCCCAGCGCCTGAACATCCGTCTGGTCGCTGAGGGCGTAGAAACGGCTGAACAGGCGGCTTATCTGCGTGAACGCGGTGTGGATTACCTTCAGGGCTACTTTTTTGCCCGTCCGATGCCCCTGCAGGATTTTCCGGCCTGGCTGATATTGCATCAGGCGGATGCCAGCAGATAAGCACCGCGTCAAAGTCCCTGCGCCCTGCCTGATTACGCGACTTCACAGATAAAAAAAAGCCGCGGCATCAAAGCAGCGGCTGACGGAAAAATTCAGCGCCGCCGATGATGCCGGCAGCACTTGCGCATCAACGCGAAGAATTAATCTTCTTCATCCTCGTCATGCGGTTTATCTTTGGTAACACGCACCAAATCGATACGGTAGTCGGTCGCTTCGATAATCTGGAAGTGCAACGGAGTGATGTCAATAACATCGCCCGGCAGTGGCAACTGCCCTTTCTGCTCAATCAGCAGACCGGCCAGCGAGGCGTGGTCCTCTGTCGGGTCGACCAGCTCATGGAAATCGAGCAGTTGCTGCAGCGAATGCAGATCGGTCCCGCCCTTGACTAACCAGCCATCACCGTCCGCCACAATATCTGGCGTTTCATCTTCATCCGGGAATTCACCCGCGATCGCTTCCAGCACGTCCAGTGGCGTGATCAAGCCCTGGACCACACCAAACTCGTTGGTGACGATAACGAAGCTACCTTTCGCACGACGCAGCACGCCAAGCAGGTTAATCGGATCCAGCGTCTCCGGCACCACAATGGTCGGGGTATTGGCCGCAAAGGTTGCCACATCCACGCCATGCTCCAGCGCCACCAGCAGCTCTTTAGCGCGGACTACGCCGACAATTTCGTCCAGCTCACCCCGGCAGACCGGAAACAGACTGTGGGGGGTATCAAGCAGCTGACCGCGAATCTCATCCACCGGACGATTCGCATCAACCCAGGAGATTTCACCGCGCGGCGTCATGATGCTGCGAATTGAACGTGACGCCAGGGTCAGTACGCCATTAATCATGTAACGTTCTTCATCTTTAAACGCTTCCTGCGGCATCGCTTCCGCCAGCGCAGCCTCTTCGCTGCTGCTGGTGTTACTGTTACTGGCCATCTGGGCACGATTGCGGCCTCCCATCAGGCGCAGAATCGCCTCTGCGGTACGTTCACGCATCGGACGATTGGACTGATGGCGGATAAAGTTTCGACGCGCAATCTGGTTAAACATCTCAATCAGAATTGAGAAGCCGATTGCCGCATAGAGATAACCTTTAGGAATATGGAAGCCAAAGCCTTCTGCTACCAGTGACAGACCGATCATTAACAGGAAGCTCAGACAGAGCACCACCACGGTCGGATGCGCGTTAACGAAGTTAGTTAACGGCTTGGATGCCAGCAGCATTACACCCATCGCAATCACCACAGCCGTCATCATCACCGGCAGGTGGTTGACCATACCTACAGCCGTAATCACAGCATCCAGCGAGAAGACCGCATCCAGCACCACAATCTGCGTCACGACTGCCCAGAAACTGGCATATCCCCGATTACCTGATCCGTCGAGCTGCCGGTTCTCCAGTCTCTCGTGCAACTCCATCGTCGCCTTAAATAACAGGAACAGACCACCCGCCAGCAGAATTAAATCACGACCAGCAAAGCTGAAACCGCCTACGCTGAAAAGAGGTGTTGTCAGCGTCACCATCCAGGAAATCAGTGACAGCAGGCCCAGACGCATAACCAGTGCCAGCGACAGGCCAATCAAACGGGCCTTGTCACGCTGCTTTGGCGGCAGTTTGTCGGCCAGAATGGCAATAAACACCAGGTTATCGATGCCGAGTACGATTTCCAGCACGATGAGCGTCAGTAAACCCGCCCAGATTGAGGGGTCGAATAAAAATTCCATTATTTATGACTCCAGAACAGGGAACAGATTGAGCCGGTGCGTATCAGCGCAGTGAAGCGTGACATCCGGATGGTCGGTAAAGCGTTGAAAACGCCGCGAGGCGAAGGGTGACGCGCCAGCAGGCGCAAAGAACAGGTTAAGCGACGTCGGTGACGATCCATAAAGGTGGGCTGAAGCCCGTTACTCCTGAGTATTAAACAGAACGTTAATGTATCAGGTCGGTGATTTGCGTCAAAAAATTTTCTTATTTTTACAATCTGCAGCAGGGATGATCAGGCGCATAAAAAAGGCCACTCTTCTTCTCATGGGGTGAATAGCTGACAGACATCACATAATTTATTTTTTCGAACACTAAAATAAATCGCGACTTTATCGCCATAACGTCATTAGCCCATGTTTTTCCGACGCTATACCCATAATTTGAATTACCAGGTTATGAAATAGAGTCAAAGCACCACCCAACACAGTTCATTCACTCAAATGAGCATCTCGAGTAAACGGAGGTAGCACGTGACCATTGCGATTGTAATTGGTACACACGGCTGGGCAGCGGAACAACTGCTGAAAACAGCAGAAATGCTGTTAGGCGAGCAGGACAATGTCGGCTGGATAGACTTTGTCCCCGGTGAAAATGCAGAAACATTAATTGAAAAATATCAGGCACGACTGGCGGAACTGGATACCCGTCAGGGAGTACTGTTTTTAGTCGATACCTGGGGTGGCAGCCCGTTTAATGCAGCCAGCCGTATCGTGGTCGACAAGCCCCAGTATGAGGTCATCGCCGGGGTTAATATCCCGATGCTGGTTGAAACGCTTATGGCACGCGATGACGACCCCACCTTTGACGATCTGGTCGCTGTCGCGGTCGAGACCGGTCGCGAAGGGGTTAAAGCTCTGAAAGCCAAAGAAGAAGCACCGGCACCGGCTGCGGTGAAACCGGCTGCTGCCGCGCAACCGGCTAAGCCGATGGCGCCCGGTGACCACATGAAAATCGGACTGACGCGTATTGATGACCGCCTGATTCATGGACAGGTCGCGACACGCTGGACGAAAGAGACCAACGTCCAACGCATTATCGTGGTCAGTGATGAAGTGGCCAACGACCACGTGCGTAAAACCCTGCTGACGCAGGTCGCCCCGCCCGGCGTGACAGCCCATGTAGTGGATGTCGATAAGATGGTGCGGGTCTGGAATAACCCGAAGTATGGTCAGGATCGCGTGATGCTGCTGTTTACCAATCCCACCGATGTTCTGCGCGTCGTAGAACAGGGTGTCGATATTAAAACTGTCAACATTGGAGGTATGGCATTCCGTCAGGGAAAAACCCAGGTGAATAATGCAGTCTCGGTTGATGAAAAAGATATTGCCGCCTTCCGCAAACTCAACGAACGCAATATTGAACTGGAAGTGCGTAAAGTTTCCACTGACCAGAAACTGAAAATGATGGATCTGATTGCGAAAGTTAACGCGTAACAGAAGCACTTCTGCGCCTGCGTTTCCGGGCTCGTCGTTATCCTGCTGAGGACAAGAAGTATGATGGAAATAACCTCGCTACAAATTATTTTAATTTTTATTGTCGCCTGTATTGCCGGTATGGGGTCGATTCTGGATGAGTTTCAGTTTCACCGACCGCTGGTGGCCTGTACCCTGATTGGTATCGTGCTGGGGGATATGAAAACCGGCATTATCATCGGTGGTACGCTGGAGATGATTGCACTGGGCTGGATGAACATCGGTGCCGCCGTGGCGCCTGATGCCGCCCTCGCCTCCATTATCTCGACCATCCTGGTTATCGCTGGCGGTCAGAGTGTGGGCGCCGGTATCGCGCTGGCCATTCCGCTGGCGGCGGCCGGACAGGTGCTGACCATTATCGTGCGTACCCTGACTGTGGCCTTCCAGCACGCAGCTGACAAAGCCGCCGAAAAAGGTAACCTCACCGCCATCTCCTGGATCCATGTCTCTGCTCTGCTGTTACAGGCGATGCGTATCGCTATTCCGGCGCTAATTGTGGCGATTTCGGTCGGCACCAGCGCGGTTCACGCTCTGCTCAGTTCTATCCCTGAAGTCGTCACCAACGGTCTGAATATCGCGGGTGGCATGATTGTTGTAGTCGGTTACGCGATGGTCATCAACATGATGCGCGCAGGCTACCTGATGCCGTTCTTCTACCTCGGTTTTGTCACTGCCGCCTTCACCAACTTTAACCTGGTGGCGCTGGGCGTGATTGGCGTGGTCATGGCCGTGCTCTATATTCAGCTCAGCCCGAAATACAACCGTGTAGCAGGCGCGCCCAATGGTGCAGCAACCGCAAACGATCTTGATAACGAACTCGATTAAGGAACAGGTGAGCACATGGTTGATATTACGAAAGTCGAAAAGAAACTGACAGCCGGGGATGTTCGCGCCGTCTTTATGCGCTCGAACCTATTCCAGGGGTCATGGAACTTTGAACGTATGCAGGCGCTGGGATTCTGCTTCTCAATGGTGCCGGTGATCCGCCGTCTCTATCCGGAAAACAACGATGAACGTAAGCAGGCAATAAAGCGTCATCTGGAGTTCTTTAACACCCATCCTTATGTGGCCGCGCCGGTACTGGGCGTCACCATGGCGATGGAAGAGCAGCGTGCCAACGGCGCACCCATCGACGATGCGGCGATTAACGGCTTGAAAGTCGGCCTGATGGGACCGCTGGCCGGTGTCGGCGATCCGATCTTCTGGGGCACGGTACGTCCGGTGTTTGCCGCGCTGGGAGCCGGTATCGCAATGAGCGGCAGTCTGCTGGGGCCGTTGCTGTTCTTTGTGCTGTTTAACCTGGCGCGTCTACTAACCCGCTACTACGGCGTGGCGTACGGCTACCGTAAAGGGATCGACATTGTCAGCGACATGGGCGGCGGTTTTCTGCAGAAGCTCACGGAAGGCGCCTCGATTCTGGGCCTGTTTGTCATGGGGGCACTGGTTAACAAGTGGACGCACGTTAACATCCCGCTTGTCGTCTCGCGCATCACCGACTCCACCGGTAAAACCACCGTCACCACGGTTCAGTCGATCCTTGATCAGCTAATGCCGGGCGTGGTGCCGCTGCTGCTGACCTTTGGCTGTATGTGGCTTTTACGCCGTAAAGTGAACGCGCTGTGGATTATCGTTGGCTTCTTTGCTATCGGTATTTTTGGTTACTGGATCGGTCTGCTCGGTCTGTAATTTTATCCAGCCGGGAGCCTGTGCTCCCGGCTTTTAAGCGTGGTGAGCTGAGCGACAACCGGCTGAGCTCACCCTGTTTGAGGTAGATATTGATGTCTTTAACTGACGCGTTGATTGCGTGTTGTATCGTCGGCCTGATGGGGTTCGCCGTTTACCATGAGGCGATTCTGCCGCGTCGTCATGGGCCAACCCGCTTACGGGTCGTGCTGCGCAGGCAGCATAAGCTTGATAGCCTGATTTTCATCGGCCTGCTGCTTATTCTGCTCTGGAACAACGTCAGTCATCACGGCCCGCAGCTCACCACCTCACTGCTGATGGTGCTGAGTTTTCTGGCGTTCTGGCTCTTCTGGCTGCGAAAACCGGCGTTACTGATGAAGAATCAGGGATTGTTTTACGCCGGTGTCTGGATCGATTACCGGCGAATTCAGGGCATGAATCTCTCTGAAGATGGTATTCTGGTCATTCAGCTTGAACAGCGCCGGTTGCTGATTGCGGTGCAACAACTCGACGATCTGGAGCGCATCTACAACACGCTGGTCGAGGCGCGTTAGTCGCGTTGCCACATAGTCAGAGTAAAGTCGGCATCACAGCTGAACTGCTCGCTCTGCTGCAGGGTGTGCCAGACATCTTCCCGCGCCCGCCAGGCGAACGGCGTCATTTGCAGCAGGGTCGTCGCGGCTGCACTGGTTAATGCCATCGGGTAATGCATCGCCTGTTGGGCAACCTGATGGAATCCTGGATACGCTTTCTGCTCCGGCACATGCAACTGCACTTCGCGGTAGATTAGCGCTTTGAACTGCTGCAGATGATGCGGGCCTGGTGTAACGGTCAGCACCCGTCCTTCCGGCTTCAACACGCGCGCCAGTTCCGCTTCATTGCACGGTGCATAGATTCGTACAACCGCATCAAGGGAATGATCGGCAAAGGGTAAGCGCTGACTGGAGGCGACGCAAAAACGCACCGCAGGATAGCGCTTTGCCGCCAGGCGTATTGCCATTCGGGCCACATCCAGGCCATAAATCTGTGCATCCTCGCCTGCCGCCTCGGCCAGTGCGGCGGTGTAGTAGCCTTCGCCACAGCCTATATCAAGAATTTTGCACGCCGGCTGGGTCAGTGCCGGGTTGAGCAGGCTGACGACCTGATCACGAAGCGGTTGGTAGTAGCCTGCCTCAAGAAACGCCCGCCGTGCCTGCATCATCTCTGCACTGTCACCCGGCTCCCTTGAGCGTTTGTGCTGAACGGGCAGCAAATTGACGTAGCCTTCTTTCGCCTGATCAAACTGATGGCGATTTTCACAGCACCAGCTGCGGTCTGTGAAGGTCAGGGGTGAGTGGCAAAGAGGGCAAATCAGGGACATAAGGTGCTCCGGCATCAGATAACGCGGCGCAGTGTAACCTTATCGTTTACGCATCGGAAGCATAAAGAAAGCCCCGGCTGAGAAGCCAGGGCTTTGAGATTCCGTGTCAGGGTGCGACGCACCGAGGCGGAGTCGAATCAGATAGCAGTTACGTTAACTGCTGCCGGGCCTTTCTGGCCGTCCTGAATTTCGAACTCAACGCTCTGGCCTTCAGCCAGGGTTTTGAAACCATTGCCCTGGATAGCAGAGAAGTGTACGAACACATCTTTGCTGCCGTCAGCAGGGGTGATAAAACCAAAACCTTTAGACTCGTTGAACCACTTAACCTGACCTTTAATCTTTGCCATTTTGCAAATTCCTTTAGATGTTTATTTAGCCCGAAGGCTGTCATACAGAAAAACCAGAGACATTACTGCATGAGGCACTAATTAAGGTTCGGCAAGGAAGCGGTATTCAACGTCAACGTCTTTACTCGTACTTCTTTACTGAAGATGCCATGCATAAACAGAACTGTACCTCGTTTAACTCAGGAATTGTTATCACATATCCTAAAAATAATGGCAAGCCATTTTTAGGGGCTCAGAGAGCCCGCGCACATAATTGCCAAAAGGCTCACATTGCCTGTCAGTTGCGTTTACGCATGTCTGCACGAATATCGCCCCTGCCCTGCCAGCGCGGTGCCACGTTAGGGCTGCCAGTGTGAATTCGATGGATACCATAAGAAATTAATATTTCACAAATATGGCAATTGCAGAATGATTAAGCGAAGCGGTAACGGTTGAAGATATCAGAAATCAGACGTCAATCCTGTACACCGCTGTTTATTTTTGTACAAACAACATTTTTTGCACCAAAACCATGAGTAACACATTAGCCTTGCTCCAAATAAAAGCATCGAAGACGATTTTTCTTATTAATAATTTAACTTTCGATTTGAAAAATTGATATCAGATAAAAAAGCACTGGCTTTTATTTATCCATCAGGGTTTAGGATAATTCCTGGGATGCATTATTCAGCCTTCGGCTTTCACCTATTCGCCAGGGCGTGAAGCCGTCGTTTCGCTCGTTTGCCCGCAGCAGCGCATCTGCCAGTTCTTTTGGTGGCGCATCCAGTGACTCATCGGCCAGTTCGTACACGCCCCAGTGGATCGGCAGCGTTAACGGCCTGTCTGCTGCCTGCCACAGCGCCACCGCCTGATCGGGATTCATATGCTGGCTTGCCATGAACCATTCCGGTGCATAGGCGCCAATCGGCAAAGCGGCCAAATTGAACGGCCCCAGTCTGCCCGGAATGTCCAGCAGGCTGTCGCTATAACCGCTGTCGCCCGAAAACCAGAAACGTACGGAGGCAGACCGCACAACCCAGCCGCACCAGAGCGAACGGTTTCGATCGCGTAGTGTTCTCATGCTCCAGTGACGTGCCGGAACCGCATCAAAACAGAGGCCCTTTACCGCAACCTGCTGCCACCAGTCGAGCTGATGCACCTGTTTCACGCCCCGCGCCCTGCACCATTTAGCCAGACCCAGCGGCACAATAAAGGTTGCCTGAGGGAACCGCCGGACAATGGCTTTAACGGTGGTCCAATCAAGATGATCGTAATGGTTATGAGAAATCAGCACCACATCCAGACGCGGCAGATCAGCGATACTAAGCGGCGCAGGCGTTTTTCGCTGCGGTCCGGCAAATGAGAACGGCGAGGCGCGTAAGCCGAGCGCGGGGTCGATCAGGATATATTGCCCATTCAGCCGCAACAGCACGGCAGCATGTCCCAGCCACCAGATGCGATCGTCACTGCCGCGGATGTCGGCTGGCTGCCACCATTGATCGGTGAACGCCGCATAGCCCTGCTGTGGAGGATGCGGCAGTCCCTGAGCCTTACGCTCTCTGCGCCAGCGCTGCAGATCGCTTGGCTGGCGCTGCTCCGGTTCTGGATTACAGAACCCCTCGGGCGTATGGTGCGCTTTACTGCTGTCATACCACGGATTTTTCCAGGCCATCCTGCCTCTCTGCTGTGATTAACGTTCCGGAATTAACCGGATAAAGTCCCGTTTCTCCGCATCTTCATCGGTTTTTTTGACCTCGGAGACGGGCTGCATCTCAATCAGACGGCGCAGCAACTGATTCTGTTTCTTCTGCTCTTCCAGCAACGACGCCAGTAAGTGTATTTGCTCTCCGGCGCGTACGCTGGCCCGGTTAACAAAGAACCAGGCAATAAACGCCACAATTAAAATAATGACCATCAGGCCATAACTGACCAGCGGTCCGGGATTTGCGGCTAACTCATTCATAACTGCCTCATAAAACAAAGTGAAAACGCCAACCCCCTATTCTACCTTTAGCCATCACAAAAGATAATGGGGATCACGTCAATGCAGATTTTGCCGTTTCAGTTATCTCTGATCGATCCCGCCTGAAAACCGAGGCATGCTGATATCATCATAACCGGCAGCACCAGGTTGTGCGCTGAGTTATCTTTCACAAGGAGACATAATGAAACTGTTGATTCGCACGATAGGCTTGCTAGCGGTGATCTGGCTGGCGATGCTGTTTACCGGCTATGGCGTACTAACCGGCAGCACTAAAAATGCAGCCGGACTTGGCCTGCAATGCAGTTATCTGACCGCTCGCGGCGTAATCAGCGCGCAGTATCTGCACACTGACAGTGGCGTAGTGGGCGTAACGGATTGCCCGTTGCTGAAGAAAAGTGGAGAAGTGATCGATAACTAGTAGAATGGCGGGCCGGATGGCCCGCTGTTTTCAGAACGGGTAGTCGTGATAGCCCATCTCTGATGAAAGCGTGCGCGCCGCACGATGCAGCATGGCCACGTAATCCTGACGGGCATCTTCTGAAAAACGAATGGTGGGAAAAGAGATACTGAGTCCCGCAATCACCACGCCAAATCGGTCGAATACCGGCACGGCGAGGCAGCGCAATCCCTCTTCCTGTTCTTCATTATCCTCACCATAACCCTGCGCTCTGACCTGATCCAGCGTCGTAATCAACGCCTCCGCGCTTAACAGCGTATTGGCCGTGCTACGTTTAAACTCCACATCCCGTAGAATCTCCTCAACTTCGCTTCGGTCGCGCCAGGCCAGCAGCACTTTACCGATCGCAGTGGTATGCAGCGGATTACGACGACCAATGCGTGAATACATACGCAAGTTATAGAGCGAGTCGATTTTGTGGATGTAGACAATACTGTCCTCTTCCAGCGCGCCCAGATGAATCGTCTCTTTGGTCAGACGCGACAGCTCACGCATCTGCACATCCGCGCTGCGGATTAAATCAACGTTCTGTAATGCTTTGGCACCCAGCTCAAACAGCTTCAGCGTCAGTGAGTACTTCTCGCTCTCGCCTTCCTGCGTGACATAGCCCAGCGACTTCATGGTCTGCAGAAAACGGTAGACGGTGCTTTTTGACATCATGACGCGCTGCGCGAGCTCAGTAATACCGTGATCGCGCTCTTCGCCCAGCGCCTGCAAAATGCCAAACACTTTAAGAACAGAAGAGACCGAATCAGGCTGTTTATCATTTTCAGCAATGGACATCGCGCACCTTATTAAACCTGTTTCAAAAAAAATGGAACGGATAGTCAGTATAGAGTGAGGCGCAGCATGGCAGCAATGCTTTAACCCATACGTCATATTTTAAGACAGTTTTTTATCCGTTCGATCGCTGCATTTCAGCGTTAATTTCATTAGCATGATGATATTCACCCTCTTTAGTAATTAACTTATGACTCTTTCTCCTCCGCAGGATGGATTACCAAGCCGTCAGCGCTATATGGCTATTGCCACAATCGCTATCGGGCTGACCATGGCGGTGCTGGATGGCGCGATTGCAAACGTCGCCCTGCCGACCATTTCGCGTGAACTTAATGCCAGCCCGGCGCAGTCAATCTGGATTGTGAATGCCTATCAGATTGCGATTATCGTCTCGCTGCTGTCGCTCTCGTTTCTGGGCGATATGCTGGGCTATCGGCGCGTCTACCAGGCCGGCCTGGCACTGTTTATTGCGACCTCGCTGTTCTGCGCCTTCTCGACCACCCTAACTATGCTGACCTTTGCCCGCGTGTTGCAGGGGTTAGGCGGCGCCGCACTGATGAGTGTGAACACGGCGTTGATACGCATTATTTATCCCCAGCGCTATCTGGGACGCGGCATGGCAATTAACTCGCTGGTAGTGGCGGTGTCCACAGCAGCAGGCCCAACGGTGGCGGCCGCGATTCTGTCGGTAGCGAGCTGGAAATGGCTGTTTCTGATTAACGTCCCGCTGGGTGCTATTGCACTGGGGCTGGCGCTGCGCACACTGCCCGATAATCCGCAGAAAGCCACCGCACAGAAATTTGATGTGCCCAGCGCGATCATGAATGCCCTGTTCTTTGGTCTGATTATCTCCGCATTGAGCGGTTTTGCGCAGGGTCAGAGTCATCTGCTGGTGCTGTCGGAGGTCGTTATTCTGTTGGTGACAGGCTGGTTCTTTATTCGTCGTCAGTTAAACATGGCGGTGCCGCTGCTGCCGGTTGATCTGTTGCGTATCCCCATTTTCAGCCTGTCGATGGGCACGTCGGTCTGTTCCTTCTGCGCGCAGATGCTGGCGATGGTCTCACTGCCCTTCTTCCTGCAAAACGTCCTGCAGCGTGATGAGGTGGCAACCGGTTTACTGCTGACGCCATGGCCGCTGGCGACCATGGTGTTTGCGCCAATAGCCGGCCGGCTGATTGAGCGGGTGCATGCCGGACTGCTGGGAGGAATCGGGCTGGCGATGTTCGCCCTGGGGCTGTTCCTGCTCGCCTGGCTGCCGGCAAACCCTGGCGATGGTGATATTATCTGGCGCATGATGCTGTGCGGTGCCGGTTTTGGGCTGTTCCAGTCACCTAACAACCACACAATTGTCACCTCTGCTCCACGTAACCGCAGCGGCGCTGCCAGCGGCATGCTGGGTACCGCGCGCCTGCTGGGTCAGAGTATGGGTGCTGCGCTGGTTGCGCTGATGTTTAATCTGTTTGATGAGCGTGGCACGCACGTTTCGCTGCTGCTGGCGGGCAGCTTTGCCGCCGTGGCGGCACTGGTGAGCGTGTCGCGCATGACGCAGACCCGCGCCTGATGGCAGCAAAAAAAGCGAACGCCTTACAGCATGTGACCCGATTCGCTGTAAGGCCGGGTCTGCACAGGGAACCCTGACAGATCAGAAAGACGACTGTCATCCATGACGGTCTTCCCGCACGATTACGCACCTCATCCATGATGTGCGCCCATAAACGTGCCGACGCTTTGCGTTGTTTAAAAACGCTCCCGGCGTTTTTGTACAGGCGTCGGGACGCTTTGCTCCTCTCTGGATTCCCTGCTTTTTGAGCTCAGATATTGCTGTCAGATTCCATCTGCTGCTGATATCTAAAACAGAAAAGGCGACCCGCGGGTCGCCTTGTTTGCTCTGCTTAGTGCTACTTCAGATACTGACCGCTGCGCAATGCTTCAATACGCTTATCTAACGGCGGATGCGACATAAACAGCTCACTGAATGATTTGCCTTTGCCGTTGATGCAGAACGCCATCATGCTGCTCGGCTCCTGCGGTTCATAGCTGGTTTTCAGACGCTGTAACGCCGCAATCATCTTCTCACGACCGACCAGCTTCGCTGAACCGGCATCGGCATGGAACTCACGGTGACGGGAGAACCACATGGTAATGATGCTGGCGAGAATACCAAACACCAGTTCCAGCACCATCGACACCGCAAAGTAGACCAGCGGATTGCCGTTGCTGCTCTCCTCACCATCACGGTTGCCGGACATAAAGCCTGCCGCGATCTGCGCCAGAATGCGTGAAACGAAAATCACAAAGGTGTTCACCACGCCCTGGATTAGCGTCATGGTGATCATGTCACCATTAGCGATGTGCGACACTTCGTGTGCCAGTACCGCTTCCGCTTCATCACGGCTCATGTTTTGCAGCAGACCGGTTGAGACAGCAACCAGTGAGGCGTTACGTCGTGCGCCGGTCGCAAAGGCGTTGATGTCAGGTGCGTGATAGATCGCGACCTGTGGCATCGCAATGCCCGCCTGCTGGGCCTGACGGCCAATAGTATCCACCAGCCAGCGCTCGGTTTCGTTGCGTGGCTGTTCAATCACTTCACCGCCAACCGATCGCAGCGCCATCCACTTCGACATCAGCAGTGAAACAAACGCACCGCCGAAGCCAAACAGGCCTGCCATGATCATCAGGCCCTGAACACTGCTTGACTGGATCCCTGTCAGGCTGAGAATCAGCCCGAATACCAACATCACAGCCAGGTTGGTCATCAGGAAAAGAGCAATACGCATCATTTTTGTTAATCTTCCTCAGTAGTTCACGCGCCTATACGCGGATCCATATCCTATGGGCATTGGGCTGCTTTTCAAGCAACCTTAACGTTTAAGTGCCTAAAAAGACATAACTTTACATTCTGACACGCCTGATGAGCAACCCAGCCTGCAGGCGGCTTCTCGTGCGCTAATCATTTGTTAATGGAAACTTTTACGGACGCAAAAAAAAGCACCGCTAAGCGGTGCTTTTTCTGGCAACAGCGGCTTATTTCGCCGCGGATGCGTCTGGCTGGGATTTCTCCAGCTGGGCAAGATCATTTGCGATCTTCACCGTCTCGTCGAGATACGGATCCGGCTCTTTATAATCTTTCGGCAGCTCATCCAGGTTTTTCAGCGGTTTTTTGCCTTCTGCCTGATAGCGCGCGTTGATGCGCTCCAGGCGTGAGGCATCATCTTCGTGGTTCTCTTTCTCGCGCTGAGCAAGGTTAAGTGACACGATGTTGCGCTTATCTTTCAGGGCATTGTAACGGGCAATATCCTTCATGATGTACTGGAACTCGCGATCCTGTGCGATGCGATCTGCATGCTGCTTCGTCAGCTGCGCAACCAGCGGTTTAACATCACCGGTTTTGGTATAGGTTGCCGCTTTAATGCTGTCCCACGGCAGTGCGTTATCCTCAAATTTCTCACCGGTTTCAGCCGCTTCTACGCCGGTTGGCATCAGCAGATCCGGCGTGACGCCTTTGCGCTGTGTACTGCCGCCGTTAATGCGATAGAACTTCTGAATGGTATAAGAAACGGAGCCTAACGCTGGCCACTCCGGACGCAGCATCTGATCATAGATGCGGTTCAGAGAGCGATACTGCTGAACGGTGCCTTTACCAAAGGTTGGCTCGCCAACAATCACTGCGCGACCATAATCCTGCATTGCGGCAGCGAAGATCTCAGAGGCTGAAGCACTGAAGCGATCGACCAGCACCACCAGCGGACCTTTATAGTAAACAACGCCGTCGTTATCGCTGTCTTCGCGCACCCGACCATTGTTGTCGCGAACCTGCACCACCGGACCACTCGGAATAAACAGGCCGGAAAGGGATACCGCTTCGGTCAGCGCGCCGCCGCCGTTGGTACGCAGGTCGATTACCACGCTGTCGACGTTCTGTTTCTGCAGTTTCTGCAGCTGGACCTTCACGTCGTCGGTCAGACCGACATAGAAGCCAGGAATATCGAGCACGCCGACTTTCTGCTTGCCGACATTTTTAATGGTCAACTTCACCGCGCGGTCTTCCAGACGGATTTTCTCACGCGTCAGCGTGACAGTACGGGTTTTTGTGCCCTTACCGGCTGGCAGAACTTCCAGGCGCACTTTGCTGCCTTTAGGCCCTTTGATTTTTGCAACAACATCATCAAGACGCCAGCCGATAACATCTTCCATTGGCTTGCCTGGCTGTCCGACACCTACAATGCGATCGCCAACAGTAATGGCTTTGCTTTTCGCTGCCGGGCCGCCTGCCACCATTGAGTTAATCACGGTGTAGTCGTCATCCATCTGCAGAACCGCACCGATGCCTTCCAGGGAGAGGCTCATCTCCGTGTTGAACTGCTCGGTGTTACGCGGCGACAGATAGCTGGTGTGGGGATCGATTTCGCGGGCGAAAGCGTTCATCACCAGCTGGAAAACATCTTCACCGTTGCTCTGGGCCAGACGGCGGATAGCGAAGTTGTAACGCTTAGTCAGAACGTCGCGAATCTCATTGTCGTCTTTACCGGCCAGCTTCAGGCTCAGCTGGTCATATTTAACCTTGGCATCCCAGAGCGCGTTTAGTTCAGCCTCATTTTTCGGCCATGGCGCTTTGGCGCGGTCAATGTCGATAGCGTCATTGCCGCTGAAATTCATCGGACGCGCCAGCACCGTCAGCGCATATTGATAGCGCTCAAAACGGCGTTTCTGCGCCAGATTATAAATATCGTAAAAAAGATCCAGCTTGCCACTGCGGAGCTCATCGCCCACGGTGGTTTTTTTGCTGGCAAACTGCGCCACATCCGATGCCAGCAGCACATTGTGGCTGTAGTCGAGCATGTTCAGATAGCGATCAAAAATTTTCGCTGAAAAGTTCTGATCCAGATCGAACTGGCGATAGTGGGAACGGGTAAAGCGCGACGTGACGCGCTCACTGACAGTGGGATCCTGCGGATCTTCATGAAGCTGGGGAATCTGGTCGGCGCGCGTAATGTTCTCTGCGCCGAAGGATGGGCCTGCTAAAAGCAGGCCCGCAATAAGTCCAACTTTAAAAAGGGTGTTCATGCCGGGGTTAGCCTCCGTTTCAGAACTGCAAGTGTTCTGCGCGCACAATCATTGCCATGCCGGAAGCGAGCTGGACCCGAACGCCGTCTTTTGATACTTCAAGAACGGTAGCGTCCATCGCACTTTTGCCTGCTTTAACTTTAATACTCTGGCCGGGTTGCAAAGTTGAGGTATCAGTGATGGGTCGGGCTTCCTGCTCCGGACGTGGGGCTGGCTTGCGATGCTGTGAAGCGGTCGCACGCGGTGCTGCAGTGGTCTGCGGACGCGGTTTACGCGCAGCGTCACCTTCTGCAGGCTTACGAGCCGCGGGCTTGCGTGGACGACGCGGTGCTGCGCCCTCTTCGCTTTCGCCGGCTTCACGACGTGCAGCGCGCTGCTGGTCACGCTGCGCCTGGACGCGGGCTTTCGCTTCTTCCAGCTGCTTGCGTGCATGCTCAACGTGTTGCTCATCCAGCACGCCACAGGCGTTGCCGTCGAGATCGACACGGATAGCACCGGCTTTAATGCCGTACAGATAACGCCAGCTTGACGTATAAAGACGCAGCGCGGAACGCAGCTGTGTTTTGCTCAGACCCATTTCGCCCTGAACACGCTCGACCAGATCCTGAAAGATACCGATTTTGAGCGGACGCGCTTCACCTTCAGCGCTAAAGCAGTGCGGAAAGCGCTCCGCCAGAAAAGTGATGACTTCTTTACTGCTATTCAACTTAGGTTGATTTTCCATGAAATTTCCTGATTACAACGGGTTTGCCGACCAGCGCAGGCATGAACAGGCGACATTATAATGACAACATCGCTAAATGCCATGTGATCCAGTCGATTAGCTGCGCGTCAGCTGCAGATATTTTTCTAAGTCGCTGTTCGCAAGCACTTCACAAAGCCCATCAGTCAGTGTGACCAGCCCCGATTCGTCTTCGCTGTCAAAGCGATTGTACGTCACGCTGTCGATGTCCAGCACGCCAACCACCGTGCCATTCACTTTCAGAGGAATCACAATCTCAGCATTGCTGGCAGCGTCACAGGCAATGTGGCCCGGGAAGGCATGCACATCGTCAACGCGTTGCACTTTTTCTTCTGCCAGCGCCGTGCCACACACACCTTTACCGACCGGAATGCGCACACAGGCAATTTTGCCCTGGAAAGGACCCAGCACCAGCGTATCGGCTTCCGTCAGCAGGTAGAAACCTGCCCAGTTCACGCCATCGAGACGTTCATACAGCAGCGCGCTGAAGTTTCCCATCGCGGCGAGGAACGCCGTTTCTCCCGCCAGTAAGGCGCGCATATCGCGATTCAAATCGGCGTAAAAGGCAGTTTTGTTCATTATCCAACCGTTACCAATGACATCTGTACATGAGATACAGACCGTTCGTTAAAAATAAGTTTTAAATATCCAGAGCCACAAGGTGAATCATAGCGTTAGTTGCTATACCCTTAGCATTCTGTGGATCGAAGCGTGATGCCCGAGACAGGCACACAGACAATGTCTTAATGACCGATATCTGTTACTTCTGAAGAGCGAAGATTGCATCACCCTATGAAAATTCACGCTATCAGCCAGACATTGCCTCACGCACGTTATCAGCGTTGCCCGCAATGCGATACCCTTTTTTCCTTACCGGATGTGAAATCGCATCAGTCGGCTTATTGCCCGCGCTGTAATGCCGAGATTCTCAGTGGTCGGGACTGGTCAATGACTCGCCTTATGGCGATGGCCGCTACCATGATGGTATTGATGCCCTTTGCATTCTCATTGCCGCTGGTGGATATCCGGCTGCTTGGCATGCGCATCAATGCCAGCGTGCTGGAAGGCGTGATCCAGATGACTCAGCAGGGTGATGTGCTGACCGCCTCAATGGTGGCGTTCTGCACCATCGGCGCACCGGTGACGCTGGTGGCCGGCATCTGTTATCTCGGCATTGGTCATCGGCTTGGTATGAACCTGCGCCCGGTACTGCTGATGCTGGAGAAGCTGAAAGAGTGGGTCATGCTCGATATCTATCTGATCGGCATCGCCGTGGCGTCGATTAAAGTGCAGGACTATGCGTCGCTGGAGATCGGTTACGGGCTGGCAGCTTACATTGCCCTGACGGTACTGAGCGTGCTCACGATGATCCACCTGAATATTGAGCAGCTGTGGGAGCATTTCTACCCGCAACGTCCCGGCAATATGGCCCGCAACGAAATGCAGGTCTGCCTGAACTGTCACAACACGGGCGTAGCCGATGAACGGGGCCGCTGCCCGCGCTGCCATACGCCGCTCGACTTCCGGCGCCGTCACAGTCTTCAGAAATCCTGGGCCGCACTGATCGCCTCGATTGTGCTGCTGATTCCTGCGAACCTGATGCCCATTTCCGTGGTTTACCTGAATGGTTCACGGCGTGAAGACACGATCTTTTCCGGTATCCTGGGGCTGGCTGAAGGCAACATTCCGGTGGCAGCAATTGTTTTTATCGCCAGTATCTTAGTGCCCTTTATCAAGGTGCTGGTGATGCTGACGCTGTTACTCAGTATTCATTTTCGCTGTGAACAGGGGCTGAGAACCCGCATCCGGTTGCTACGCTTTGTCACCTGGGTTGGCCGCTGGTCAATGCTCGATCTGTTTGTCATTTCGTTAACCATGTCGCTGGTCAACCGTGATCAGCTGCTGGCTTTTACCATGGGACCGGCGGCGCTGTTTTTTGGCGCGGCCGTCATCCTGACCATTATGTCTGTTGAGTGGCTGGACAGCCGCCTGCTCTGGGATGCACATGCAACAGGAAACGCCGACTACACCGACTAACGCCACGCTGCGCAATAAGCGTAAAATTTCGCCCTTCTGGCTGCTGCCGATCATTGCGATGCTCATCGCAGGCTGGCTGCTCTGGGCCAACTATCAGGAGCGCGGCACCACCATCACCATCAATTTCCAGACGGCGGATGGTATCGTGCCGGGCCGCACACCGATCCGGTATCAGGGTGTGGAAGTGGGCACCGTGCAGGGCATTAATCTCAGCGACGATTATCGCCGCATTCAGATTAAAGCCAGTATCAAAAGCGACATGCGCGACGCGCTGCGTGAAGACACGCAGTTCTGGCTGGTGACGCCTAAAGCCTCACTGGCAGGTGTGTCGGGGCTGGATGCGCTGGTTGGCGGTAACTATATCGGGATGATGCCAGGCAAAGGCAAACCCAGCGAGGCATTTACCGCGCTGGATACTCAGCCTAAATATCGCGTGAATACCGGCGAACTGATGATTCATCTGCATGCGCCGGATCTTGGCTCGCTCAATACCGGCTCGCTGGTCTATTACCGCAAAATTCCGGTTGGCCGTGTCTATGACTACAGCATTGATAATAAAGCTGATGGCGTGGCAATTGATGTACTGATTGACCGTCGCTTTATCAATCTGGTTAAGACCAACAGCCGCTTCTGGAATGTGTCGGGCGTCAATGCTGACGTCAGCCTGAGCGGCGCTAAAGTCCAGCTGGAGAGCCTGGCAGCGCTGGTGAATGGTGCAATTGCGTTTGACTCCCCTCAGGGTTCGGAAACGGCCAAAGCGGAGCAGAATTACCGGCTCTATCCCGATCTGGCACACAGTCAGCGTGGCGTTCAGATCACACTGGACCTGCCTGACGGAAAAAATCTCAAGGCAGACAGCACCCCGCTGATGTATCAGGGCCTGGAGGTCGGCACACTGACCAAACTGAACCTGCTGGATGGCGGCAAAGTCACCGGCGAGCTGACCATCGATCCTTCCGTGGTGGGTCTGATGCGCAGCGGCACCCGCATTGAGATGCACAGTCCAAAAATCAGCCTGACGGATACCAGCCTCAGCTCTCTGCTGACCGGCAACACGCTGGAACTGGTGCCTGGCGAAGGCGAGCCGCAACAGCACTTCACCGTACTGGCGTCCAATGAGACTCTGCTGCAGAAACCTAATGTGCTGACGGTTAAACTCAGTGCACCGGAGAGTTATGGTATCGACCAGGGCCAGCCGCTGATGCTCCACGGTATGCAGATTGGCCAGGTGATATCACGTTCGCTGGATGAAAATGGCGTTAACTTCGTGGTGGCGGTTAATCCTGAAAATCGCGATCTGGTGCATGGCGACAGCAAATTTGTCGTTAACAGTCGGCTTGATGTGAAGTTTGGTCTTGATGGCATGCAGGTGTTAGGCGCCAGTGCCCGCGAGTGGGTGGATGGCGGTATCAGGCTGGATCCGGGCAAAAAAGGCGAGCCGAAAAGCACCTACCCGCTCTACGCTGATGCTGAAAAAGCGGAAGAAGGCATCACGGGTGATGGCCCTTCTACGACGCTGATGCTGACCGCCAACAGCCTGCCCGACGTGCAGGCCGGTTCTGTCGTGCTGTATCGCAAGTATCAGGTGGGTGAAATTGTCAAAGTTACACCGCGCGCGGATGCCTTTGATATTGCGGTCCATATCCAGCCGGAATATCGCAAGCTACTGACCAGCGAGAGCGTGTTCTGGGCTGAGGGCGGCGCACGTGTGAGCCTTAACGGCAGCGGCCTGACGGTGCAGGCATCGCCGCTTAACCGTGCGCTGAAAGGCGCAATCAGCTTCGACAATATGAGTGGTGCGCAGTCGGCCAAAGGGGCAAAACGCGTGCTCTATCCGTCTGAGACGGCGGCACGCGCGGTGGGCAGTCAGATTACGCTGCACACCTACGACGCCAGTAAGCTCTCGGCCGGTATGCCGATTCGTTATCTGGGAATTAATGTCGGCCAGGTGGAGTCACTGTCGCTGAGCAAAGATAACAACCAGGTCGTAGCGAAAGCGGTGCTCTATCCGGAGTATGTGAATGATTTCGCCCGTCTCGGCAGCCGTTTCTCCGTGGTTTCACCGGAGATTTCCGCCACCGGAGTGAATCATCTGGAAACCCTGTTGCAGCCTTACGTTAACGTGGATCCGGGCAAAGGCGGTGCGGTGCGCACCTTCGAGCTGCAGGAGAGCACGATCACCGATTCACGTTACCTGAATGGCCTGAACATTTATGTTGATGCCACGGAGGCAGGCTCGCTGTCGCTGGGTACGCCGGTGCTGTTCCGCGGTGTCGAAGTGGGTACGGTGACCGGCACCTCGCTGGGTACGATGGCAGATCGCGTGCAGATCGCCCTGCGCATCAGTAAGAAGTACCAGCATCTGGTGCGTAATAACTCGGTGTTCTGGCAGGCGTCCGGTTACAACCTCGACTTCGGTCTGGTGGGCGGCGTGGTGAAAACCGGGACCTTCCAGCAGTTTATTCGTGGTGGCATTCAGTTTGCGACGCCTCCGACGGTGCCGCTGGCGCCGCAGGCGAATCCGGATAAACACTTCCTGTTGCAGGATGAAGCGCCGAAAGAGTGGCGTAACTGGGGAACGGCAATTCCGTCTCCGCGTTAATTGAGTCTGAACGGGCCGCTTCTTTCAGACGGCTCGAAACGTAAAGCGATGGGAGTATACGCCTGTAGCTAAGGGATGGGCCGCGCTGAGCATGCCAGGGATGGCGTCTTTTGCGTCTTTGCGAAAGGCGTATGCTCCCTGAGCCTTCACGTTATTCAAACCCTCAAACGGGCAGCCAGGCTGCCCGTTTCCTTTCCGCATGATACACTGCCGCCTTTGCCTTAACTGGAATGTGCCCGTGTCCGAAGCTTCTTCGTTTTTCCCCGCCGATTTTCTCTCGTTAATGCGTCAGAGCCTGCCCGATGAGGCGAGCTTCGCGCAATTTATTGCGTACAGTCAGCAACCCCTGCGCCGCAGTATTCGCGTCAATACCCTGAAGATCAGCGTGGCCGATTTCCTGAGCCAGACTGCAGGTTATGGCTGGCAGCTGACGCCCGTGCCGTGGTGCGAAGAGGGATTCTGGATCAGCCGGGAAGATGAGAGCCTGCCGCTGGGCAGCGTCGCTGAGCATCTCAGCGGCCTGTTCTACATTCAGGAAGCCAGCTCCATGCTGCCGGTAACCGCCCTGTTTGACGCTCAGCCAGAGGTCAGCGCGGTGATGGATATGGCGGCGGCGCCGGGTTCTAAAACCACCCAGATCGCTGCGCGGATGGACAATCAGGGCGTTATCCTGGCAAACGAATTCTCCTCCAGCCGGGTAAAAGTGCTGCACGCCAACATCAGCCGCTGCGGCGTCAGCAACAGTGCCTTAACGCACTTTGACGCGCGGGTATTCGGCCCAGCGTTGCCGGAACAGTTCGACGCCATCCTGCTCGACGCGCCCTGCTCCGGCGAAGGGGTGATTCGCAAAGATGCTGACGCGCTGAAAAACTGGTCGCTGGCCAGCACAGAAGCGATCGCCGATACTCAGCGCGATCTGCTCGACAGCGCCTTTCACGCACTCAAAGCAGGCGGCACGCTGGTCTACTCGACCTGTACCCTGAACCAGATTGAGAATCAGCAGGTGATTGATTGGCTGTTGCAGCGCTACCCGGATGCAGTTGAGGTCGTGCCGCTGGATGGGCTGTTTAGCGGTGCCGAAAAGGCCGCGACGCCAGAAGGTTATCTGCATGTCTTCCCGCAAATGTTCGACAGCGAAGGTTTCTTCGTGGCCCGTCTGCGTAAAACCGCATCGGTTGAGCCCCTGCCAGTGCCAGGTTATAAAGTCGGTAAGCTGCCCTTCTCTCACCTTAGCCGCAAACTGGAAAGTGAGATCGCGCAGGCCGCCGCGGCCGTCTCTATAAGATGGGATGACTCACTGGAGCTGTGGCAGCGTGATAAAGAGATCTGGCTTTTCCCTAAAGCCGTCACCCCGCTGCTTGGCAAAGTGCGGTTTTCACGCATTGGCCTGAAGCTGGCAGAAACGTTTGCCAAAGGTTATCGCTGGCAACATGAAGCGGTGATTGCACTGGCGCAGCCCGATACGACGCAGACCTTTGAGCTGACGGCGGCAGAGGCGGAAGAGTGGTATCGCGGCCGGGATATCTATCCGGAAACCGCCCCCGCAAACAACGAGATGATTATTACTTATCAGCACCAGCCGCTGGGGCTGGCAAAGAAAGTCGGTACCCGCATCAAGAACAGCTACCCACGTGAACTGGTTCGCGACGGACGCCTGTTCCGGTAACTCACTTGAGTCGCAGCAGGGTCAGATGATTGCCAAACACTGCACCGGTATCGATGTAGTGCAGATTGGCAATCGTCAGCGATTGTTTTAGTGGCGTGTGCCCAAAGTAAAAGGCGTCCGCGCCACGGATGCCTGCCTGTTCACCTGAATCAATACCCTCCAGCCGCTGACGGCTCCAGACCACCTGTTGCCAGTCGAGTGGCTTATTGAGCGCGTATTCCTGAGCAGGATAATCCGCATGAGCAATGACAATAATGCGCTCGCCGAGTTGCAGATGAAGGATCAGCGGCAGCTCACGGCAGCGGCGCAGCGCGTGACGTGCCGCGATCAGCGCCGCGCCACGCAGACGAAAAAACCAGTCTCCCCCGTTCATCTGCCAGAGCGCCCGCTCCTGCCCCTGCAATGCCGACAGCGCCATCTCCTCATGATTTCCCCGTACGCAGCGAAACCAGGGTTCCTGCAGCAGCGCCAGACAACCCAGACTATCCGGCCCGCGATCGATAATGTCGCCAACCGAAATCAGTAAGTCCTGCTGCGGATCAAACTTATGCTGCTCCAGCAATAGATCCAGTTCGCGACGGCAACCATGCAGATCGCCAACGACCCAGATCCCCCGCCACTCCGCGCCATTCAGGACGTGGTAATACATCGCTGCCCCCCGCCTCTCTGCTAAAAATATCCCCAAAGTATAGTCAGAGCTCAACCTGAACCGGCATGGGAAAAGGGAAAGCAGAGTGCAAAGGAAGCAGGCAGAGCGTGCAAGGCCATCGGGGGAAGAAAAAATTTATGGCGGGTGAAAAGTGCGTCCCTTCCGGCGCTTATCTCCGGCACTCAGTTAAGGTGGTAGCTCTGTCAGGGACGACACTGATGATAACGACATTAGAGACGACAGGCTATCCAGTCCGAATCATATTCGTTGTCAATTGGGATCAACTGCGCAATTTAGCCGGGTATTTTTGCAACTTATCTGCCGGACGCACCGGACGGCGCACCAGTTCACCGCCGCAATTGGGACAGACATGCGCAAGCTGTTCATCACAGTCAGCGCAGAAGGTGCATTCAAACGAACAGATGCGTGCCGCCAGAGAGGATGGCGACAGATCAACGTCGCAGCGTTCACAGTTTGGGCGAAGTTCCAGCATAGTGTGACTCCTGAAGAAGTGTATCCGTCAGCATCGCGTTTACTGGTCCGGATGTCGAGCCAGTAAACGGACAGGTATGTACCACATCCGGACATCATGCCAGTAACGAACCGACAACGGCGAGCAAGGCAATGCCGTGCAGACGCTATTTATGTTGCTGATGCTCTGGGGCATCCCCCGTCAAAGGTTCTTCGTCACCTGCTCCCTCGTCACTCTCACTTTCATCGTCCGGCTCCTGACCGCCCATTGACGCCTGAATGACCTCCTCTTCCAGCGTCGGGATCAACGCCGCACCCAGTGGCGACGTAGCCAGACTGTCAGGCATCACCACGTGCGGTAGCGGCACTTCAGTCGTCGGAAGCGGGCCTGGCGCACGAACATAACTCAGCCCGCCGATCACCAACGCGCAGAGCATAAAGAAGAGATAGAGCATATTGCTGCCGAGCGGCTCCATCAGCGCGCCCACCACCAGCGGCCCGATACTGGCACCAATACCAAATGCCATCAGCAGACAGGCGGTTAACGAGACACGACGCTCAGGGGCAACCTGATCGTTGGCCAGCGCCACCTGCAACGGATAGAGCGCAAACTGCATCATGCTGGCAGCAAAGGCGATGCCGATCATCCAGTGGAAGGTCAGGTGCGGCAACACCACCAGCGGCACGCAGGCCACGGCAAACAGGATGGCAATGATAAACAGCAGTCGCTGACGATCGAAGCGGTCAGAAAGCCAGCTCAGCGGAAATTGCGATACCAGACCGGCAAAAATCGTCAGACTCATAAAATAGCCGGTCTGGCTGGTAGTAAATCCCTTACTGCTGCCGTAGACCGGTGCCAGGCCGTAGAACGCGCCAATGGCAATACCGGTCACCATTGTGGTGCCGAGAAGTTTAGGGATGGCGCGGATAAAGTAGCCCAGTTCCATCGGCGCAGGTGTCATCGGCCTGACGTGAGTGCGGGTCGTCAGCGCAATTGGCACCAGGCAGAGTGCGAAACAGAGTGCCACGATCAGCAGGGTGCTGACGCCAAAGCCCGATTGCAGGCTCAGTATCACCTGTCCGCCACTGAGTCCAAGATAGGTGGCGACCATGTATAAGCCGAAAATCATGCCGCGCTGGGATGATTCCGCCTGATCGTTAAGCCAGCTCTCCAGCACCATGTACTGACACATCATGCAGAGCCCGATAATCAGACGCAGAAAGACCCACAACGGAATAAAGTCGGTGAGCCCGTGACCAACCACAGACGCGGTAATGATCCCGGCACAGGCAACGTAGGCGCGTATATGGCCGACGCGGGCAATCAGGTTGTGCCCCACTTTGCCGCCGATCACCAGTCCGATGTAGTTGGCCGCAATGATTGAGCCGATCAGCGCGCCGTTGACATGCTCGCTGGCCAGCCGTAATGAGACATAGGTGGTCAGCAAACCGGAACCGAGCAGCATCAGCAACGTGGTCGTGTAAAGCGGCAGAAACGTACTGAATATTTTTCCCATCATGACTCCCTGTCTGTGCTTTTCTGGCATCAGGCCAGAAAGCCCTAAAGATAGTCGATTTCGTCAGGTGAAGACGGTTAGTTCAGGACGACGGTAGCGAAAAAAAAGCCCGCCAGCAATTGCTCACTGACGGGCCCTGACTCAGACGCTCGGGAAGCTGATGTTGCTGCCCGGTGCTTCACGGTTGAGATGGATGAAGTTCAGGTGTCGCTCATACTGATCCAGTATGTCGATAATTACCTGCTCTTTGCTGTAATCCATCAAGTCGTTGCCCTGGCTGCCCTCCATCAGGAAAGTTTCCAGTCGGTAGTAGGTCGACTTACCGCTGCGGGCGCGATAGGTAAAGCCCGGAATCGAATATTGCTGCGGCCAGACCTGATAGATAAAGTCCTGCTCTTCGCCCAGATGAACGCGCAGGTCCAGATAGCCAATCGGGTTAGCCTCATCTGCCTCAACGCTTTCCAGCGTCACGCGGCCATCACGCAACTCCAGCTCCTTCGCTACCTCCTGCATCGCCGGATAAATGGTCTTTTCCATCATCTGCTGGGTATAACGCGACCCAGGATAGTTCATCAGACGAGACAGGCGTTTCTTCCAGGTCAGACGATCGGTGGCATGTGCCAGATAAGGCGCAGTGTCGCGCGTGGCGCTGGCCCGACGGTGGTCTTCAATCTTCAGAGATTTAAACAGCCCGGCCATCACAAAGAAGATAACAAAGCTGAACGGCAGCCCCATGATCACCGTGGTGTTCTGCAAGGCAGTGATACCGTTGGTCATCAGCATGCTCAGGGTCAGTACCCCAATCGCCACAGACCAGAAGATGCGCAGCCAGTTCGGCGCATCGCTGTTGATGTCTTTCAGACGCGAGGTGAAATTACCCAGTACCAGCGAACCGGAATCCGCCGAGGTCACATAGAACAGCATACCGGTGATTGTGGCGATCGATGCGCTGAGTTTAAACGCCGGATATTGCGCCAGCAGGCTATAGAAGCCGCGTTCCGCATGGTTCATCACTTCCTGCGCAAACTCGGTATTACCGTGAATGATCTGATAGAGCGCGGCATTACCGAACACAGAGAGCCACAGCAGCGTAAAGGTGAAAGGAATAATCAGCGTGCCCAGTACGAACTCACGGATGGTACGACCGCGTGAGATACGTGCCAGGAACAGGCCGACAAATGGCGACCAGGCCACCCACCACGCCCAGAAGAAGAGCGTCCAGCTGTTCATCCATTGCGTCGGGCGATCAAAGGCAAACGTATTGAGCGTCATACCCATGAAGCGGTTGATGTAATCGCCAACGTTCAGCACCAGTGCATTCAGCAGGAACTCGGTGTTACCGAAGAAGAGCACAAACAGAATCAGTCCCAGCGCCATGATCACGTTGAGTTCGGAGAGAAAACGAATCCCTTTATCGACGCCCGAGGTGACAGAGATGGTGGCGATCACGACGGAAAGCACAATCAGCGCGGCCTGCGCTGTCAGGCCTTCCGGGATATCAAACAGCACTTTCAGACCGTAGTTAAGCTGCACGACCCCGATACCGAGCGTTGTAGCGATACCAAAGATGGTGCCGACCACGGCCGCGATATCTACTGTGTGGCCAATCGGGCCATAGATGCGTTTACCGAAGATGGGATAGAGCGCCGAACGGATGGTCAGCGGCAGGTTATAGCGGTAGCTGAAGTAGCCCAGCGCGATGCCCATCAGAGCATACATCGACCAGCCTGTCAGTCCATAGTGGAACAGCGTCCAGACCATCGCCTGGCGGGCTGCTTCCAGAGTCTGCCCTGCACCTTCCGGCGGCTGCATATACTGCGTCACCGGTTCGGCGACCGAGAAGAACATCAGGTCGATCCCGATGCCGGCAGCAAACAGCATGGCGGACCAGCTGAGCACACTGAACTCGGGTTTGGAGTGCTCAGGCCCGAGCTTGATCGAGCCAAAGCGTGAGCAGGCCATGTAGAGCACAAACACGATATAGAGCGTGGCAGCCAGCATGTAGTACCAGCCAAAGGTGGCGGAGACCCAGTTTACCGCCTTTAGGATCCAGCTCGCGGCCAGTTCACTGTAGAGAATCGTCACAAGTGAAAACGTCAGAATCAATCCGGCAGAGGTATAAAATACAACGGGATTGAGTCTGTCTTTTTCACCGGCAGGTGGATTATTCATCGATTACCTCTGGTTTATTTCCTGAAAATACGCAATGGATAAGTCTTGCCGTCCACGGTTTTCCGGCCGTGCGGCCCTGTTTCGTTCTGTCATTTCCTTTTAATCGCTCAGACAAACCAGCCTATTTTAGCACTCATTGCCGTTTCGCTTTCGCTACATTTCGAGAACAGCATCCTAACAAAGTTTCTTTTTATATTGAACGTGCAATCAAAAAAAGTTTAAATAGGGGCTCGATTTGAGGGTGGAGCGGTAGCTATGCCAAAGGTAGGGATGCAGCCGATACGACGTCGGCAACTGATTGATGCGACCCTGAGCACGATTAATGAAGTGGGGATTAATGATGCCACTATCGTCCAGATCGCCCGTCGGGCGGGTGTGTCCACCGGCATCATCAGTCACTATTTCAAAGATAAGAACGGCTTGCTGGAAGCCACAATGCGTGATGTCACGCGCCAGCTCCGTGAGGCAGTACTGTCGCGGTTACAACCGCTTCGCGATGCACCGGCAGAAGAGCGCCTGCATGCCATCGTTGATGGGAATTTTGATGAAACCCAGGTGCACACGGCAGTGATGAAAGCCTGGCTCGACTTCTGGTCGAGCAGCATGCATCAGCCCCAGCTCAACCGCCTGGAGCGGGTCAGCAGCCGGCGACTCTACTCTACACTGGTGGTCGAGTTCCGGCGTGAACTGCCACTGGAAAAGGCACGACTGGCCGCACATGGTCTGGCCGCCCTGATAGATGGTCTCTGGCTCCGCGCCGCGCTGAGTGGAAAGCCTTTCAGCCCGGTCATCGCCCGTACACTGACCACCCAATTCATCCGTCAGCAACTGGCTGGCGAGCACGAATAACGGAAGGAGAAAACATGTCCCGATTTACCGAGCAGAAACTCTACATTGATGGCGCTTATGTTGCCGCAGCATCTGGCGAAACGTTCCAGACGATTAACCCGGTCAACGGCGAAGTGCTGGCAGAGGTTCATGCCGCCGGCCAGGAAGATGTCAATCGCGCCGTTGCTGCCGCCAGAAAAGGCCAGAAAGTCTGGGCCGCGATGACCGCCATGGAGCGTTCGCGCATCCTGCGTCGCGCTGTTGATATTCTGCGTGAGCGGAATGATGCGCTGGCTGAGCTGGAAATGCTCGACACCGGTAAGCCTTACAGCGAAACCTCAGCGGTCGATATCGTCACCGGTGCAGACGTGCTGGAGTATTACGCAGGGCTCGTTCCGGCGCTGGAAGGTCAGCAGATCCCCCTGCGTGAAACCTCTTTCGTCTATACACGCCGCGAACCGCTGGGCGTAGTCGCCGGTATCGGAGCCTGGAACTACCCGATTCAGATCGCCCTGTGGAAATCAGCCCCAGCTCTGGCTGCGGGTAACGCAATGATTTTCAAACCCAGCGAAGTGACGCCGCTTACTGCCCTGAAGCTGGCTGAAATCTACACCGAAGCAGGTGTGCCGGATGGCGTGTTTAACGTGCTGCCGGGCATCGGTTCGGTCACCGGCCAGTTGCTCACTGAGCATCCTGGTATCGACAAAGTCTCCTTCACCGGCGGCGTTGTCAGCGGCAAAAAAGTGATGGCGAATGCAGCGGGTTCAACGCTCAAAGAAGTCACCATGGAACTGGGTGGTAAATCCCCGCTGATTATCTTTGATGATGCCGATCTCGATCTGGCCGCTGACATCGCCATGATGGCGAACTTCTACAGCTCCGGACAGGTCTGCACCAACGGCACCCGCGTCTTTATTCCTGCAAAATTGAAAGCGGCATTCGAAGCCAAAATCAGCGAACGCGTTGCCCGTATACAGGCTGGCGATCTGCGTGACCCCGCCACGAATTTTGGCCCGCTGGTCAGCTTCAGCCATCGCGATAACGTGATGCGCTACATCGAATCGGGCATTGCTGAAGGCGCACGCCTGCTGTGCGGCGGCAAACGTCTGACCGGTGGTGATTTCGACCAGGGTGCCTGGGTTGCACCGACTGTGTTTACCGACTGCCGTGATGAGATGAAGATCGTCCGTGAAGAGATCTTCGGACCGGTCATGTCGATCCTGAGCTATGAAACCGAAGAAGAAGTGATTCGCCGCGCCAACGACACCGAATTTGGTCTGGCCGCCGGACTGGTGACGCAGGACCTTAATAAAGCGCACCGCGTGATTCATCAGATCGAAGCAGGAATCTGCTGGATTAATACCTGGGGCGAATCAGCCGCAGAGATGCCAGTGGGTGGCTATAAGCACTCCGGCATTGGCCGTGAAAATGGCCTGATGACACTGCAGAGCTACACCCAGGTGAAGTCCGTGCAGGTTGAGCTGACGCGTTTTCAGTCAGTCTTTTAATAACTTAACCTGAGGAACGACGAATGGAATATGATTACATTATTATTGGCGCCGGATCCGCAGGAAACGTTCTGGCCACCCGCCTGACCGAAGAGAGCAACGTCAGCGTCCTGTTGCTGGAAGCGGGCGGCCCGGATTATCGTTTTGATTTTCGCACTCAGATGCCTGCTGCCCTCGCCTTCCCGCTGCAGGGAAAACGCTATAACTGGGCGTATGAGACTGAGCCAGAGCCGTACATGAACAATCGCCGTATGGAATGTGGTCGCGGAAAAGGCCTGGGCGGTTCATCACTGATTAACGGCATGTGTTACATCCGTGGTAACGCGATGGACCTCGATAACTGGGCCAGTGAACCAGGGCTGGAGAACTGGAGCTATCTGGACTGCCTGCCTTATTACCGTAAAGCGGAAACCCGTGATATCGGCCCGAACGATTTCCACGGTGGAGATGGCCCGGTGTGCGTCGCCACGCCTAAAGCCGGCAATAACGTGCTGTTTGAAGCCATGATTGAGGCAGGCGTGCAGGCGGGTTATCCGCGCACTGATGACCTCAACGGCTATCAGCAGGAAGGTTTTGGTCCGATGGATCGTACCGTAACACCAAACGGTCGCCGTTCCAGCACCGCACGTGGCTATCTCGACATGGCCAAAGGCCGTGCAAACCTGAAGATCATTACTCATGCCACCACCGATCGCATTGTGTTCGATGGCAAACGCGCAGTCGGCGTGGAATATCTGCAGGGCGACAGCAACACCATTAACAAAGTGACCGCTCGCCGTGAAGTGCTGCTGTGTGCCGGCGCTATCGCCTCGCCGCAGATCCTGCAGCGTTCTGGCGTGGGCTCACCCGAGCTGCTGAAGCAGTTCGATATTCCACTGGTTCACGATCTGCCGGGCGTGGGTGAAAACCTGCAGGACCATCTGGAGATGTATCTTCAGTATGAGTGTAAAGAGCCGGTTTCAATCTATCCGGCCCTTAAGTGGTGGAATCAGCCGAAAATCGGTGCAGAGTGGATGTTTAATGGTACCGGTATCGGCGCCAGTAACCAGTTTGAAGCGGGTGGTTTTATCCGCAGCCGCGAAGAGTTTAGCTGGCCGAACATTCAGTATCACTTCCTGCCGGTAGCGATTAATTACAACGGTTCTAACGCCGTTGATGCGCATGGCTTCCAGTGTCACGTCGGCTCAATGCGTTCGCCAAGCCGCGGTCATGTGCGACTCAAGTCGCGCGACCCGCGCCGTCATCCGGCCATTTTGTTTAACTACATGTCGCATGAGCAGGACTGGCATGAGTTCCGCGATGCTATCCGCATCACGCGCCAGATCATCAATCAGCCGGCGCTGGATAAGTATCGTGGCCGTGAAATCAGTCCAGGCCTGGATTGCCAGACGGATGAACAGCTGGACGAATTCGTCCGTAATCACGGCGAAACCGCTTATCACCCGTGCGGTACCTGTAAGATGGGTAACGATCCAATGTCTGTCGTTGATGGCGAAGGTCGCGTGCATGGGCTGGAAGGATTACGCGTGGTGGATGCGTCGATTATGCCGCTGATCATCACCGGCAACCTGAATGCGACCACCATCATGGTTGGCGAGAAGATTGCCGATAAGATTCGGGGACGCGACCCACTGCCTCGCAGCACCGCTTCATACTATGTTGCTGGTGACGCCCCGGTTCGTACAGCCCCCCAGCGCGCTGAATAGTTAGTTACAGTGTCACTTATAAGGTGCCGGGCAGACTGTTGTCCGGCACTTTTTTTGCCTGATGTATCGCATTTGTTATTACCCGCCATCATTTTCTAAACTCGCCCCGGTAAACCCCCTGAACCTTAACCGCAATCAAACAAAGCAGTATCTGCTGTTGATTTGATGATTTGCAGAATGCTATAAACCCAGCATCTATTTTACCGGAGACACTATCCGTCCACTGATGAGAAGCAACAATGTGGATGCGTTGTAAATTTTATGAGCAGAATGTTCATGTCCTACCTCTTCCCCGCTTTCCCCTCTTGCTGGAATGCCGCCGATCAGCACTGGCGTAACGCCCTGTAGTTTCCTCACCACATCGATACTGTTTTGAGTCTGCCTGCACACTGTGCGTTATGGCAGGTCGTCATTTTTCGTTGCTGGAGAGTTCCCATGCGCGCCTGGGTTTTATTGTCACTCGCGATTATCACTGAAATTATTGGTACCCTTTTTATGAAATGGTCCAGCCTCAACGGCAGCCACTCAGGCTACCTGATGATGCTGGGCATGATTGCCTGTTCTTATATCCTGCTGAGCTTCGCCATTAAACGTATTGCTCTGGGCGTGGCTTACGCCCTGTGGGAAGGCGCTGGCATCCTGCTGATTACATTATTCAGCGTACAGCTCTTTGATGAAGCGTTGTCTGCGATGAAAGTCTGCGGACTGATGACGCTGGTCGCTGGAATTGTGTTGATCAAAACCGGCACGCACTCATCAGCGGAGGTTAATTATGGTCATCGCTGATTTCGTCCACTCAGCCTGGCTGGCGCTGGCTATCGTGCTGGAGATTGCCGCCAATATATTCCTTAAATATTCTGATGGGTTTAAGAGACCGTTGCACGGTCTGCTTTCACTCTGCTGTGTCCTGCTTGCGTTCAGCGCACTGGCTCAGGCGGTAAAAGGTATCGATCTGTCGATTGCCTATGCGGTCTGGGGTGGTTTTGGAATTATCGCGACTGTCGCGGCCGGCTGGGTATTATTCGATCAACGGCTGAATCGTAAAGGCTGGGCAGGCCTGACCCTGCTGCTGGCCGGCATGATCCTGTTAAAGCTGGCATAACAGGCATTTTGATTCAGTTATTTTTGTTATGGGTGTGCCTTTGTACACCCTTAACTTTCCGTGCTTTCTTCTCCAGTTTGAGTTGATTTCCCCTTCCAGACCGCGTCGGAATCTTCTCACTTTTGTAAAGGCCCGTTTACATATCTCTTGTCTTAAGGCTTAGTGAGCGCCAAAAGTCGGATAAAAACGAGGAAGAGTTATGTCTGCAACACGAGGTTGGTCCACGGAGCTGGAGGGGTTACGCGGCATCGCCTCTCTCTGGGTACTGGTTGGCCATATCAGCTTACTGATACATTGCCACATCACACTGATTTCATCGCCTGGCATCGGGGTCGATCTGTTTATTCTGTTATCGGGTTATCTGATGGCGAAAAACTATGTTGAACGTCAGCAGAAAGAGCCGTGGCAGAGCATGGAGACCATTAAAAAGTTCTGGATCCGTCGCTTCTTCCGTATCGCCCCGCTCTACTATCTGCTGTTAATCATCGCGCTGATTTATGGCCCATGGTTTGGCGAGATGCGTGACACTATCGCGCATTTTTATTCCGGCACCGCCACTGAATCGTCGCGTTATACCGATCAGTCGCTGGCAAACATCCTCACTCACTTCAGCTTCCTGTTCGGCCTGCTGCCCGAATATGGTTTCAATACCGTGCTGCCTGACTGGAGCATCGGGCTGGAGATGCAGTTCTATGTGCTGTTTCCGTTCATTATGCTGGTGACGCTGCGCTTTGGTTATGCGGCCTCACTGATTGGCATCATGGCGCTCTGCTGCGCCGGACGGTATGTGCTGGCAGATTATTATGAGGCGTTTGAAATGCCTTCCATGATTCTGATAAAGCTAAATATGTTCCTGGCGGGCATGCTGCTGGCGGAAGCAATTCGCCGTAAATCTCTGCTCTATGTCGCCTTCGCGCTGCTCGGCCCGGTCGTGAGCGTGGCAATGGGAATGGGCGCGATCAAGCTGCAGGTGATGATGGAAGCGCTGATGATTGTCGGGATGGCAGCGATTCTGTGGCAATACCCACAGGGTAGCCTGATGGCAACGCTGATTGCTCTGCCACGTAAGCTGCTGAACAACCGTCTCAGTACCTGGCTGGGTGACGTCTCGTTCTCGGTCTATCTGCTGCACCTGCTGATTGTGATCCCGATGATTGCCCTGCTGCTCACTCACACCGACATTGAGTTTAAGAGCGACATGATGCGCTTCCTGATCGTCTGTGTCTCAACCATCCCGCTAACCTATGCGCTGGCCTCTTTACTCTATAAGTATGTTGAGAAGCCCGGCATTCAGATGGGTAAACGCGTGCTGAAGCCGAAGCTGGCCGATCAGACCAGTTGAGTTTTTAACACCGGCCATTCTTTTTTAAAAAGCCCCAGACGGGGCTTTTTTATTGCCGCTTACACAATCTATCTGCTCTGAACAGCTGTTTATCACATGCCGTCGCCAGCACGCCTGCTGAGGTGAACTAGACTTTGCTGGTCGAACTCCACACCACCCGCTAGATGTCTGGCAGAAAAACATACCATTGCCAAAACGCGGCATCAGGCTTTAAAACGAGGATAAGCATTATGGAAAAGAAGAAGTGGTTTGTTTCTTACGTGATCAAGCCAAAAGGTGAAAATCATGTCACGACTCACGCCTTTATTGAGGGCGACGATGTCGAGGAGGCGCTGGAAACCTTTATGTTCGAAACCAAAAAAAGTCTGTCGCTGGAAACCGAAGAGCTGATACTGCTGTCAGTGAATCTGGTTTAACGTCAATTCAACCTCGCCATCGCGGGGTTGTTTGCCCTGTGAGAGGGTCATTTTATTAATGCTTTCCCTGGTGCGGCACTCAGTTACTTAGTGGGATAAGGCCAGGCGTGATCCACGCCTGTTGATGACAGTAACCCTGTGAAAATCAGATATACCAGTATCAGAACAAAGAGCACAATCGCTGTTATTTCAATAGATTTAAGTAAGTGATGCTTGACCATAAATAACCCTCCTGCACGTGTGTGTAATAACCTTTCACCCCATAAATTATAATGTTACCGGTAAAGTTCAAGTCAAAATCACATCATGAAACATAAAGACTGGCTTATTAATGGTTAGAAGGATTGTGCTCTGAAAGGCTCAGAGAGATCTTAACGATATTAAAAAGCCCGCAGGATGCGGGCCTTTGCAGGAGTCAGATGAATTTTAATCAGCAGAGTGACCGGTAAAGTCGATTACCATCCTGCCACGGATTTTGCCCTGCACCATCTCATCAAAGATGTCATTGACCTCACCAATCTTCCTTTTGGTCACTTTAGGCACGACTTTCCCTTCTGCCGCAAACTGGAAGGCTTCTGCCAAATCGTTTCGCGTTCCGACCAGTGATCCCACCACCTGGATGCCATCGAGTACCAGACGGGGAATATTAAGGCTCATCGCTTCCGGCGGCAGTCCGACAGCCACGACACGCCCTCCTGCTCTCACCGCATCCACCGCCGAATTAAAGGCCGCTTTAGCTACCGCCGTGACCACAGCAGCATGTGCTCCGCCGGTTTTCTCCTGAATAATGCGCGCTGCATCTTCGCTGGCCGAATTGACCACCAGATCGGCTCCCATCTCCTTTGCCAGTGCCAGCTGACCATCGCTGACATCAACCGCGATCACTTTGGCGTTGAAGACATTTTTTGCATATTGCAGCGCGAGATTTCCCAGCCCGCCAAGACCAAAAATGGCCAGCCATTGTCCCGGTTTAACTTCTGACACCTTAACCGCTTTATAGGTGGTGACACCGGCACAGGTGACGCTACTGGCAGCGTAAGGATCAAGTCCATCAGGGACTTTGACCGAGTAATCTGCAACGACAATGCACTCTTCCGCCATGCCGCCATCGGCTGTGAAACCAGCATTGATTACCGATCTGCAGAGGGTTTCGTTACCGGAGTTACAGTATTCGCAGTGACCGCAGCCTTTGAAAAACCAGGCTACGCTGGCCCGATCACCAGGCTTGAGTGACGTCACATCCGGTGCGACTTCCTCAACGATACCGATCCCTTCATGACCCAGCGTCACGCCCGTTTTATCACCGAAATCACCGTTCTTCACGTGCAAATCGGTATGGCATACACCACAGCATTCCATCCTGAGCCGGGCTTCACCGGTTTTGAGAGGACGCAGTGTCTTCTCAACGACTTCAACCTTGTGTTCACTATTAGCAATTGCCGCTTTCATAAACGTTACTCCTTTTGATTGAAGCACCAGAATATGCCAAATGGGAATGATGGCAAGATTACAGATTAGCTTTGGGTGCGGGACAGAAAGAGTTGTTGCAGCCTTTGTGAGTGACGTCAGTTTTGAGGTACGTTGCTAAAGGGATTTTGCGTGTTAAAGCTTTGGAAATCATGAGTGACTTATTGAATGCGTGAAGCACGTTTATCGCGAAGAACCTTTTCAGACGGCGATTACCGGTTAAAAGGGGCGATAGCGCCCCTGTTCATCTAAATGCTTCGTATCAATTACTCAGCGGAGTCGCTCGGTTGCCAGCGGTGAATGCCACTGTCAGTTGCCGGTCCCCTGTGTTCAGTAGAATCATCCGAGGCTGGCGGTGGCCCCAGATGCTGGGCTGCACTATACGTCGCTGGCGGTGGCCCCAGATGCTGAGAAGCGTTATTTTCTGATGCGGCTGGTCCGGCATGGTGGCTCCAGCCATTATCATTTTGCTGGTCCTGATAAGACGCATGGTGATGATGCCATTCAGATGATGGGCCGCGATGGTATCCTCCCTCTGCCATCACACAACCAGACATGGATGCACTCGCTAACGCTACGAGCGCACAAGGAATAACTTTTTTTAAGAACATAATAAACCCTGGTTAAAAATCACCGGGGCAGGTTACGACGTGGTTTTTATACGTTAAATAAACGTGGAGGACCGTTCGGGGAAGATGTTTAGATATATTGATTGAGATCAATTTTGAGGAGAAGCGTCCGGAAAGCCTCTGTTCTGCTGGCAGTAAAATGGGGGGTATCATGAGTATTAAGGGGACCCAAAGTAAGAATAACAGAGCAGTTATTAAGATGATTTACATATCAGAAAATAAGAAGTAGCACGAGCCTGATTCAATCATATCTCAGACAGGACTTAACCAGAGAAACCAGATTATATAATCGCTAAATGGCAGCCAACCTCACTAAGGAGATCATTTTTTTCGTCACACTTCACACTTTAACGCTATCGATTAAATCAGGATCACGAAGATCTCTTAACAAACCTAACACCATCGATTGTATTTAATATACACATAAGAAACAACCATCACCCATATTATGCTAATAATCGCCGCATGTTCAGAAATAAATCGAATGAAAATATAAACTCCTGCAACAATCAAAACAGCAGGAATTAAATAGATAAATGATTGCATGAGCCATAAAAATACACGCTTCACTTATTCAACCTCTCATTTATAGCATCTGATTTTTATTCGTTGTAAACACTGCATCTACGTGAAATAGTGTCATGATCATTTTAATATCCAATAAGCATATAGAATGTCAGAAGAAACATCCAATCAGACTGGACGAGATGTTATAACGCGCATGGCGTAGCCATTTTCCTGCCGCAACGGGCTGGCTATGCGTAACTGATGTTAGCTTTAGCTTGTGGGGAAAATAAAATCTAAATCATGAATGAACAACCCGAAGACATTCAGCGCCCGCGCGGGTAAAACCCGCTCCTGGAATGCGCCGTCAGTGGGTAAGCAGGTGCTTGAACTGTGCCTCGGTGGTGAACTTGATACCGGCTTTGTGATGCCGGGAATTTTCTCTTATGACAATCCGGCTCCGTCTGCCTGGGCCGATGCGCTGGTCATTTCCTGACGATGCGGTGATCGAATACGAGCCGGAAACCGGCGCACTGACCGCAACCGGCATACAGACGGCAACCATCAAAGCGACGGTAAAATCCTGTTCGACTCGCCAGAAGTGGAATGCGCAACGCTGCTCAAAACTGCGCAGCTGGAAGTCAAAAAGGGCGGCACGATGAAAGCCAACATTAGCGTGCCGGACCATCTCGGTGAAACGGCTTACCCGATTTCAGGCGGCGCGCCGGTGAAAATCACGGTACTGGGCGACAATCCGGCGGACACCATAACGCATTCTCCGGCAACCGCGTTTGATAAGTGGGACGGTGAAAAGTGGCTAACCGACAGCGATGCGCAGCAGCAGCTACTGCTTGACGCAGCGGCCAGCGAAAAGTCAGCGGGCGTGAGTGAGGTCAACGGAATTACTCAGGCATGGCAGACGCAGCTGCTGCCCGGCATCATTACTGATGCGGATAAACCCACACTGACCACCTGGATGAAGTACGTGCAGGCGGTACAGGCTGCAGATATCACAAATGCGCCAGCTATCATCTGGCCGAAAACGCCTGAATAGAAAATTCGTTTTACGCCCGTAGCTTTCTATTAAAATTTTCAATGGCAGAATGTTTAATTCTGCCATTGAATCATTTCATCAAGCCGCTTCAGAATGTCAGGAAAATAGCTTTCATTAAGGCTGAAGTCACCTTTAACCTGAACGCTGTCGGCGTGTGGTTCAGGGCGGATATCAAACTCCACTATAACACCTTCTTTACCCGTAACTTTTCTGATAACCATATTGAGCTGGCCACGTTCGCTGCGAAAATTAAAAGGTTTTAATTCACGCTGCGTGATAAGTGCCTGGTAATGTGCGAAAAACTCATCCTTTAAAACCTTTAGCTCGCCGATGGTAAATTCAGTTTGAAACTGCATTTTAAGGCCGCTAACAGAGAACTCAATCCAGGACTGGATCCAGTCCCATAGATGATCAACCGGGTCGGCCTCATCGTCTGAGATTCTTTCAAAGGGAGAAATTACAAATGTGAAATCTTCATTGCGCAAATCAAACATACAAGTTGTCCAGTCTGTCAATCCATGTATTTAAAATGCGATATCGTCCAGTCTGACTCACGCACGACGACTTCAAGTGTGTATTCTTTATACTCATATTCCATTGTTTGCTTATTAAAGCGTAGTTTAAACAATCTGGTCTCATATCTGAACATACCTTCACCTTTGCGGGGATCTGCCATCCGCCTGCCATAGCGAATCGCTCTTTCCTGAATTTGCAGAGGGACATAGCGACTCGGTTCATACATATGTTTTGCAGCAGTCTCGGTCATTTTAAGGTTACGTGCATGCAGCCCGAGTTTAAGTCTGCTGCGCAGAAAGGATATAGTGGAGTGACTGAGCTTCGCATAAACAGCGGCACGTGCCCCTGATTCAAACAGCACCCGCCCTGTACGAAGGATACGAAAAATACCCAAGCCAAACAGGGCAATATCAGTGGGATCGATCAGGGGTGTTTCAAGCGGCGCTTCTTCCAGCCTGACAAAATGTCCCTGCACATCATAAATCTGCCATAAGCCCGGAGCCTGTACCACCGTGTAACCGATACACATTCCGCTGGCTTCATCTGTTACGGGCTTTGCATTTCGGGGCAAATGGCTGGGCCGAATCTCAAAAAAAACGCCCTGAGGCAGTCTCGACTCAAATGTGTAGTAACGTCCGAATTCCTGTTTTGCTGCTGTTCCTGAAATCATTCTCAATCCCTCGTTCATGACAATGGCTGTTTTATAGTGCCACAAGAAGATAAAACAATCATTTTCTGATAGATGCCCATGATCCTGTTAACAGACGGCAACTGCGTGTGCCCCTTTCCCTGATGTCAGACCATGAGCACTCCCTCAAAACAGCATGCATCAAATGTCTGATTATCTTTATGGTGTCCGCATCGTCTGAATAAACGATGCCAGGCGCACAATTTCTACCACAATCGTAAAATGTTCTAAATCGTTCAGGATATTGATGCTGAAAATGCAACATAAGCGTACTTATTGCGACAGGGTATAAGCAGGCTGCGTAGTTATTTACTAAAGGATAGAAACGGCAGGTTTAGTAAACTCAATCCACTGGCGTTGATGGCGAAGAAAAATAGCGACAAAGTGGCGGCACAGAGTCCAGCAGAGTAGAACAGGAAGTAACAGGAGCGGGCTTAACTGATTGATTTCACGTTAAGTCATTGATACGAAGTGCCAACCAAAAAAAGACCGAATACTATTAATAACTATTTAAATCATAAAGTTATAGTGGCAAGTGGCGATGTTATGGCGGCATCGCCAGCGCTGATCATAAATACAGTAATTGCTAAAATGCAGTTACTGATAGGAATATGTTTTTCTGTGCCAATAAAGATACTTAGCATTGCTGGGATTAATTAAGAATTTCCTTTCAGGATCAATGCCTAACTTTTCTAAAATGTCAGTTCCCCGTAATTTATCCGAAATGAGCATTTGGCCATTATCTTTGAAGCTTATAAAGCCTCTATCAAAAAGAACATCAACACTGGCGGATAGAAGTAAGCCATTTCCAGGATCTAATCTTTCCTGATTCGTTGAGTCTCTCCAAGGCTTAATATGACTCGCTCTCAACAAATCAGGAAGCTCAATTCCAGTTACAATACATTTTTTATGTAATGCAATTACATCCTGCCTAAACTTACCCTGCCCTATTCTTGCATCGACAAGCTGTTGGCGCTCGGTCACAGGAATGTTTATGTTTTCTTCAATTTCTGAAATGTCTTTATTTATCTCACTTATCTCAACATCATTTTTTTGTACATCAGGAACTGCTTTATCGATAATTTCAAAACCCAATTTTTTCAAAATCTCAAAACACGGTGTGCCATTACCACCTGAAAACTCGTCTGAAAACAATGGCCTGTTTATTACTTTGGCTGCTGCGAAGCCAAATATAACCTTTGGAGCAAAAAGTTCGAGTCCATACTTAAGATCATAAGTTGATGATTGCTGATATTTATAATGCGATTTATTCAATGTGTTATAACTTTTTATAACATTCAAAACATCACTTCGTTTAAGTTCAACTAGCAGTTCAGCAAGGTTATGCACTCGGTTGTTCAAACCTTTTTTTAATGCAACTGCTTTACCATTAGATAAAAAAACGCCTGCTCTTGAGAGTAAAAAATTAGCCACATTAGCTGGGATATTAGAGCAGTAACCCTCTTGGGATTTTCCCTCAGAAGTTATTGGTGAGTACTTTATTTTTTTATTATCCACCAAATACTCTTTGTGCTCTAAAATCGAAACGGGATTTTCCAATTTAAAATGCTTAAACTTTACTCTCCATAGTTCGCCTTCCTTATCTTCACTATATATAACTGAGCTTTCTGTAACTCCAATATATGAAATTATTCCTTTGGAGCAGAAGAATAACACATCTCCTTTTCTTATATCCTTGACTGACTCCCTATAATAACTGTAATTTACAGAGGGCCGCGAGTTAATGTAGCCCTCTTCCAATTCTTTAAGCTGAGATTTCGGTTTTTGTGTGATCCAGAAATAATCCATCTTAATGCACCTCCAATTTAAAAGTTTTTTTATTTTTCATGCTATCAATCTATTGAAATATTAGCAGAATAAGCCTGAATGAAAATTGCAATTCATATTAATTATAAGTCAGTGTTAGCACCACTTTACCAGCAGCTTTTATTTCCTCGACGCCACATGTAAAATTATTGCCCTTACCTGTCACGTTTAACTTTCGGCCCGGCAATAGTGCTATATCATAGATATCATATTTATCATCAATGCCAATTAGCCAGCGGCCGTTACTTATGTCTTTAACACTCTGGTCTACTATCCATGCCTCGACGTTACCTGAAATAAATATTGGCTCAATAATTGGTTGTTTAATGAAGCTAAAATCTGCTAACCAAGTCCCGCTATCAATCAACACACCTGCTGCCAAATTCTTATGCGGGATCTCATGACCACTTAAATCTTTAAGACAATTGTTGTGATGCTTACCCTTCCCTGTAGCGAGCCACTCTAATGAGGCACCTGTATCGAGTGCACAAGTCACTACTACATCTCCAGGAAAATAATTTCTGCGCACCCATGTACTGACTGTGCCGGATGATATGCCAAACAGGTCGCAGAGTTGCTTCTGAAGCGTAAAGCCATAAGCATCCATGATCCGACGTAGTACAGGCTTGCCGCCGTTTGAAGTTATCTCGCTATAAAGAGCCTCGCCTTTTGGAGCATTAGGTTCATTTTCAAATTTTGCTTTTGCAAGTTCACCCGTTACTAGCCATTGCAAATCGGCACCAGTGTCCAACGCGCACTTGATTATTGAGTTTCCTGGAACACTATCACGCTGCGTCCAGCCACTAATGTTGTTTGCAGGAATTTCAAGGGCTGCTGCAAGGTCTTTCTGCGTGCTAACACCATAAGAAGACATCAATCTTTCGAGAATCTGAGCGCTACCGCCTTTCTCTGCAATCATAAAAACACCAAAAAGTGATAAATAATCATTTACCAAATCGTTTTTACGATCTAAAGTGCATTCACACCACATGAAACACGATAGAACAAAACGGACCAAAGGAGATATTGCGTTATGCATACTGAAAATGCAAACAGCCAGAACGCATTTGACTTAGTGCAATCTCAAGATTTTATTGCCAATGTCGCAGCGATTTTGATGCCAGCTATCAGCGACGCGGTAAACGACGCCGTAAACAAAGCTGTCACGCTCGCCACATCCCCAACCATGTCTAAGCAGGACTTTGCTGCAGCCAACCGCATCAGCCTGTCTGTGCTGGAGAAATGGATTGCTAATGGCGTTGTCTTGCTTGCCCCTACTCCATCTTTCACCTACACACAGAACCGCACTAATCGTAAGACCGGCGAAGTGGTAGAAACCACCATGACGAAACATGGCAATCCTCTTATCAATGTTGCTGCATGGCGTGAGAAGAACCGCCAACAAGCAATCAAATGCCGCTATATCAAACCATAACTTGATTTTGCAAGTTAAGAAGGATCTGAGCATGTTTGATTTCAAGGTTTCTACCCATACCCATTACGATGATGCCTGTCGCAAATTCGCGTTAGCTCACAACATGGAAGACGTCGCTAAGCAGTCCGGCATGCGTGCGCAAACGTTGCGTAACAAGCTGAATCCAGACCAGCCACATCAGCTTACCGTCTTAGAGGTTTTAGCCCTTACCGATGTCACTGAGGATGCAACGTTGGTTGATGGCCTGCTGGCGCAAATACAGTGCCTCCCCTGTGTGCCGGTAAACGAAGTAGCTGATGAAAAATTCCCCCTGTATGTCATGAAAGCCACCGCAGAAGTGGGCCAGTTAGCAGCTGGGGCAACCTCTACAGAACCTATGACTGCCAATTGTAAACGTGGCCTGCTGCAAAATGTTAATAGCGGTATTCGCTGCTTAACACTGGCCGCAATGGCAGTACAGGCGCGCATTCAGGCTAACCCGGCACTGTCCTCAACTGTCGATGCTATCAGCGGCATCGGTGCATCGTTTGGCATGAGTTGAGGGGGAATCATGATCTCACTGGCTGCAAGGCTCACACGCCAAAGCCCATCCATGTCATACGGACACGGCTGGATTATGGGAGAAAACGGTAAGCGCTGGAATCCGGCAACACCGTCAGCTTCAGAAGTCAAAGCACAAGCATTACCTAAGAGGAGCAAATCATGGCTATCGAAGGCGATTCCATGCTGGTCGAACTGACAACCGGTCAACGCGTTGCCGCACTGAATCATGTCGCTCTACTCCGCGCGCAATTGATGGGCGGTAATTGTGAAAAAGATGTAGCCCGTTTTATTGCTGAAATGCGCGATGTAACAGACAGCAATTATCAGGATAACAAGCGTGCTTTAAGTGCCATTTTCTTTCTGGCAAACATCGGTAAAGACCGGCACTCAGCCGATTTTACTGATCTCACTACTGATGAAAGAAACGCGTTGATTCGCACAATGAACCACCTGAAAGCCGTTGTGAGTTTATTTCCCAAACGAATGACTCTTTTAAGCTAAATAACCCAAAGCAATTAATTGGCGTAAACCCGCCGGGATTCGCTTTGCCTGAAGAAAGGAAAATCACATGCTGAATAAATCATCTGGTACCACTAAGCCTGGTTCCTATATCGAACTCGATATGATGCTGAATGATGCGCGCAAGGAAGAGCGTCTTGCTCGTGCAGAACTTATGGCCTCACGCCTCAATGTATTGGCATGGAAGATCCGTAGTGATGGAATGACACACATCGAAGCAGCCGAGCTACTTAATCAGGAAGCGGAAAAAATTCAGGCTAAGATTGAGGAGGCGCACTAATGGCTGACTCAATGGACATCGTGCAGCAGCGCACCGATGAAATGCTGGCTCGAAATATCGCCAATATCGTCAATCGCGCGCCTGCTATAAGCGCCTCATTTTGTGAAGACTGTGATGACCCAATTCCTGAAAAGCGCCGGCGCGCGTATCTGGGTGTAACTCGCTGCGTTTCCTGCCAGGAAATTGAGGAACATCGCAGTAAACACCGGCAGGGTAATTCCTGATGCATGAGGAATTTGCTTACCCGTGGAATGCTCCACGGGAAGCCATTGCCAGCCCCTATCCCACTTATGAGGAAATGCACAGCCGCAGTCAGATGATTGCGGCTTTAGTGCGTGCGCAGGAGTTGCTCGTTATGCAGCCTGCTCTGATACAACTCGACGTTAAACGCCGCATCAGCGATCTGGAAAAGACGCAGGGAACAGCCCGCGCCAATGCGTACTTAGCAAAGACATTTGTTGAGCGCACATTGCCACGCGTTGAAACCGTTAACGCTCAATATCGTGTCGGGGTAATGAAGGGGAGCACATTAAAGTTACTCGGCGGTAACGCAACTGAGCGTGACAATGCGGCTGTAGCCGGTGGTCAGCTTTTCAATCTGATGCGCCGCTTCAACCGACTGCCTGACATGGCGCGCGCCGACGTCGATCTACTGGCCGGGGATGTTGCTAATTTCATCCTCGCCGAGCTGGTACAGGCACACGCGCAGGCCAGCGACGAGTCAGATTACAAATACACGCACCGTGTTTACATGACCGCCTCCACCATCACCCGCGAGCTGAGCCAGACGCCCCCCCTGTGGGAAAAGGTCACGTCGCGCCTTTTTGACCCGGAGGAAGTTACTCCGGCAATCCTGCGTATGCAGACGGAAAAGTGGTGGAAAGGCAGGCTGCGTCGCGTGGCCGCATCATGGCGTGAACATCTTCAGATTGCCCTGGCTAACGTCAGCAAAAAGCACACCCCCTACGCCAGCACCATGACCGTTTCAGAGTGGCGCGAGCAGAAGCGCCGCACCCGTGAGTTTCTGAAGGGAATGGAACTAGAAGACGAAGAAGGCAACCGCATCAGCTTGATTGAAAAATACGACGGCAGCGTGGCTAACCCGGCGATCCGCCGCTGCGAGCTGATGACCCGCATTCGCGGTTTCGAAAATATCTGCAATGAAATGGGCTTTATCGGCGAATTCTACACGCTGACCGCCCCCGCGCGTTATCACGCCACAATCAAAACCGGGCATCGCAACCGTAAATGGAACGGTGCCAGCCCGGCAGAAACGCAGCGTTATCTCTGCAGTGTCTGGCAGAAAATCCGCGCTAAGTTGCACCGCGAAGAAATCCGCATCTTCGGGATCCGCGTTGCTGAGCCTCATCATGATGCAACCCCGCACTGGCACATGCTCATGTTTATGCGCCCGGAGCAGGCTGAGCGCGTGCGCGAGATTATGCGCGACTACGCCTGGCAACAAGACGGCAGCGAGCTGACAACCGACAAAGCCCGTAAGGCCCGCTTTCACGCTGAGGCTATCGACCCGCATAAAGGCAGCGCGACAGGTTACGTCGCTAAATACATTTCCAAAAATATTGATGGTTATGCGCTGGATGGTGAGACAGACGACGAGAGCGGAAAAGATCTGAAAGAAACTGCCTCGGCCGTTTCTGCCTGGGCGGCACGCTGGCACATCCGGCAATTTCAGTTTGTGGGCGGTGCGCCGGTCACGGTTTACCGCGAGCTGCGCCGCATGGCAGACAGCGAAACCGCGCACGGCCTGAGCGTTGAGTTTGCGGCCGCGCATGACGCCGCCGACGCAGGAGACTGGGCCGGATACGTTAACGCGCAGGGTGGCCCGTTCGTGCGCCGCGACGAGCTGGCTGTGCGCACCTGGTATCAGGCAAGCGAAGAGATAAATGAGTACGGAGAGGAAACCGTGCGTATTAAGGGTGTTTACGCAACTGAAGTTGGCGACGATACGCCAATTTTAACCCGTCTGATGCAATGGAAGATTGTCCCAAAACGTGCCGTTGATTTGGGTTTTGAATTTAAGGACGCGCCTGCGTCCTCTCGGAGTTCTGTCAATAACTGTACGGAGCCAACAGATTCTAAAGCTGCTATCGATTTCTCTAAGCCCCCTACTCGCGCCGTGCGCAGAAGGATTATTAAGCGATTAAGAGAAAAGCCAGCACAAGAGCAACCTGAGCCGGACAAATATCACTATGAACTGAGTCATTACGCAGAACGGGATGCTTTGAAAAAGAGTTTCTTTGAGATCTCAAGGTTGACACTGTCCGACGGTGAAGCTGTCCGCATGATGAAAGGTCACAAAATCAAAGTTGGTGAGCTTTCTTACTGGAGCGGTACAAGCGGGTATCTCTTCCATAGACGTCGCAAAAATGCCGCCCCATTAAAGCGCTTCAATGCACTAGCGAGAAAAAGAGGCATACAGTTGCCTGATTAATAAAACGGCAGTCGGACTAATCTGAGCCGCACGATTGTTTACGATTTTAGTTCATCATGATACTGTTTATACATACAGTATATTTTGACTAGAAGGAGTTAATCATTTGATGAACATAGATAATCTAAGTGAAACAGTTGCCCGCATTCAATTCATTGCTGACGTATCGCTGATCGCACATTGCAAAGAAGACGAATTAAAAATGGCACTATCGATGATCAGTGACATGGCAGGGACAATCGACACAGCTATTTTCGAAGCCGCTATTTACTGTCAGGCAGAATGATTGATTGCCCCTTCCATACCGTTCACTAGCCACCTTTCAGGTGGCTTTTTGCTTCTGCATCAAAGTGCATATGCTTGCATGAATCCGCATGATCCAAATTGGATCGCTATACGTTTGTAAGGCCAGAGCTGGCACGCTCAGAGCTGGTACATGCACATGCATGAAAAGCGATGCATAAAGCGGGCAGGCGTGGCGGGGATAGCATTGCGCGAGAACACATGTAAATCAAAAAATAAATTGAGTTTTTCTTAAAAATTATTTAATTTGACCCACCTCCTTTTCAACTAAAAATAACAAAATGATATTAAGAGAAAAAAAACGTTTTCTTCCCTTAAACCAAATCCCAGTTTCTCTATGGGATGTTAAGGAGGAGACTCTAAAATTGCCCGGAGAGTTAATTTCAAGCTGGGTTCAATTACTTGATAGTGAAAACCTACGAGAGATGGCTTTAAATGATAGTGTTAGTAATAGTACAGGTGGGCAGGATAAATGCGAAACCGACACGCATCTAGCCAATAAATACACTGGCTCATGTGCCAGAACAATTCTTTCTATTATTGATCCACTAGATAAAGCTAAACTTGCATCAGATACATATATATCCATATTTTCTGGCGGAGACGTTTTCTTATTAGATATTCCTGCAGGAGCTGGTTCTGGAAGCGTATCTATATTATCAACACTATATGAATTAAGAAGTAAAAATATCCTCCCCAGATATCCACTTAACTTGAAAATACTAGCTGGCGAAATTTCGCCATCAGCAAGAGATTATTTTTCTAGGCAAATTGAAGGATTAAAACCACTATTAGCGACTCAAGCAATAATTGTGGAGTATGAGATAACAGATTGGGATGCAGTTAATCTTCAAAATAACTTAGATTTTGTTGTCAAGATGTATGAGAAAGGAAAAGGGATTCCGTGCAAACTGATTTTAATAACTAACTTTTCCGGTTTTTTAGGAAGCGAACAAAACTGGGATTCAGCAAAAAATAGCTTCGAATCAATTTTCCATGTTAACAAAGATGATAATAGTCATGTCATATGGATTGAACCACAAATCAGTAAGGCAAGAAAAATTGTCGGAAAAATAGCAAAGTGGTTCTTCACAAAGTTCCCTTTCTTTATTCAAGAAAACAAAATTGAGGATGACCTACATTGTGAAACTGAGATTAACTGCTCGCATCCACTTAAGGATGTTAAGTTCAAAACAAGAATGAAAATTATGTGTTTTAGACTAACTCAAAGGAATGATCAATGAAGACCACTCTAGCCGTCAAAGCATTATCTGCATATCGTAAAAGAGATATCATCCCTTACTTAGCTTTAAGGTATTATCTTGAAGCACCGACGTCCAAAACAGATTATTGGATAAGTAACATTTGTACACGACTTGCTAACAACACAAAAAAAAACTATATAAATGTTAAACACTTTAAAGAAACCGTTGGCGATGAATACATTTTTCGTGACATATTTTACCCTTCACCTAACGAAGCATTGGCCGAAACTTTCCTAATAACTGAGATTAGCAAAGTATCAAAAATGCACCCTGAGAACTATGTCTACAGTTACATGCTTGAGGACGCCACATCAAAAAATGGTGTTTTCATTAATTATTTCGATGGATTAATTAGAAGACAAAAAGATATAGCTTTAGCATGTAATTCAAATATTGGTAAGAAACTTTCATATAGTGATATTAAAAAGTTTTATCCTAGCATTTCCTTAGAAGATGCTAAATCCACATGGGAAGAACACACTACCAAAAACAATATTGACAGGAAGTACATTGACCTCGGGTTGGTTTTATTAGAAAACCAAATTACAGCTTCGACATTTTTTCATGACAACCAAAAGCTTCTTGTCGGCCCGTCATTCAGCCATGTTATCGCAAATCTAATATTAAAAGACATTGATATCAAAATGCATGATATAACAGATGGTCATTACTACCGTTACGTTGATGACATTATAATGATAGGTGATGAGAAAGAAATTGAATCTTGGAGAAGCATTCTAAGAGAAACCCTGCTTGAAAAGAAGTTAGAACTACACGACAAAACCAAAGATTTTGTGATATCTACCAACGAATGGCTTTCAGGTGAACACGACTTTTCAGATAATCTAAGCCGAGGCTGGGGCTATTTAATTGGTGATATTAAGAAATATTTATTACTCAATCCTGAAAAGACAGACTCTTTACAATCAGAGTTTAAAGAAAATGGAATTAGGATACCTGTTTTAGACTACTCAAATTCCATTCGTAATAAAAGTTACATTGAGAGATTCATTAGCAATTACAACTTTAAAAAGTGGTTTCGGCGAAAGTCAAAATCCTTATCGATTGAATCCATATTATTATCAGCTAAGAAATGCAAGAATAGCTTATTGAGGGTTTTGGATGAAGAAGATGCATTATTTAATTCAGCTGAGTCTGATTATGAGAAAAAAAGAAGAGTCCCTAAGATAAGATATACAGCTGGAAGACTATTATACTTGCTCAACAAAGAAGAGTTAAATGTTTTGTTGAGTAAAACGATAAAATATCCAGAGCTGTATCTGCTTAATGCAATCGCAAAGAGCTTAATTAGTAGAGATGTTACTCAGATTATTCAGATGGGTCTTAATACCACACAGGCAGCTGCGCAACTACTTGTTGCTGATGGAAATGAGGTGACATTTGATATATCAAAACTTGAAGATAGCGATCCTAGCGTAGTAGAACAATCACTATCTATTTTAGGATTATATAAAATGAATTTCCCTAACACTGAGTTTGGTGGGAACTTCATAAAACTACTTTCTGGCGATGAGAATGACATTACCGAAATGATGAGCTCTAAGAATGACTTTATCAAAGAGTTTGCTTGTCTGCATGGCATTTCCCATCCAGACCACCTAAAAGTCTTACAATCAGGGTTCGATGAGGATGAAGATATTGTGCTCGATCTTCTAGATCAAATACAACCATCGAGCACATAAAAATTAAAGGTCGTAATTTTTAAACTTGACTACATCTATTCCAACCCACTCGTTCATATCTGAGATTCTATTTTGTAAGGAATGGAGTTCATTCCTTACAAAAACTTTTGCCGCTTTTTCCACATCTCCAAATCCTCCACTGTTTTCAGGTAAAATACCCATCATCTGCGGCGGCACGCGGTGCGCGCTTAACAGGTCGTCGCGGCTGGCCTTCTTGATGTTAAAGAAATCGTCTTTCGTCGCCACTTCACTAAGCGGCAGGATCTTAATGCCGTCCGGCTTGCCGTTCGGCGCGTACATGAACAGGTTACGGAAGTTACCCAGCCCTTTTGTATCGCGCATCGCCTGGCGCATCCGGTCAACGTCGCTGCTGCTCTGCGCCGCGTCAGTCATGTAGAGCATATAACCGGCGTGTGCGCCGTTCTGATAATACTTGCGGCGGAACAGCGTCGCCGCCTCATTCAGCCAGGCGGAGTTAAGCGCGCTGAGGTATTCCGGCAGGCCGTAAAGCTCCTGATTGATATCCGGCTCCAGCAGGTGAAACACGCTGCCGGCCGAAAATTCATGCGGCTCTTTCCAGTCATTCACAAACCAGTAAACGCCATCCTTCACGCCCCTGCGGGTGAATTTGGCCGGGGTGGTTTCAAGGCGCAGCGGCTTACCCAGGCTGTTACGGCGCAGCTCGGCAAAGGCGTTACCGAAGACCAGATAATCAAGCGCAAACTTGCTGAATTCCTGCTGACTGAGCATTGGGTGCGGAATGAAGGTCGAAGCCAGAATGTTGCGCTTTACGTAAATCGGCGAGCTGTGATGCACGGCCGAGCGCAGGCTCTTAGCCAGCCCGCTGAAACTGACCGGCGGCTCAAACCAGCGCCCGTTACCGATGCACTCGGCGTAATCCAGAATGTCGCGCTTATCCATGACAGGCGTCGGATCGCCAAAGGTAAACGCTTCGGCGTGCTGCTGCGGTGCGGTTGCCTGTACCGGCTGTGTGGTGGTGTGAGCCTTGCGGCCTCTGCGTTTGCTCATCAGTAAAATTCCAGAATAGAGGGGTTAGCGCCGCCGCTGGCTGCGGTAAGCGGTTCGTTTAACAGTGCGTGCATGATGGCCCAGGCAACGTCTGCATGGCTGGCTTCTTCGCTGCGGCTCGCTTCATAGGTTGAGCGGTTGCCGCTGGCCGTCATGGTTTTGCGGATAGCCATAAACGACTGCGTGATATCTGTCGCCCCGGCGTCATACTCAAGCCGCCCGCTGCTGATAGTGTCTTTTGCCTTCAGTACCATCGCCGTTTTGACTTCGGGTGAGTATTTGATTTCGCGCGCGGCCGGATAAAACTGGCGTACCAGCTGGAAAACACCCTGGCCGATGCCGGTTGCATCCACGCCGATATATTCCACGGTGTATTTTTTCGTTAAGTTCTCGATAGATTTCGCCTGCGCGGCAAAGTCCATGCCCCGCCACTGGTGACGCTCCAGCACGCGGAACTTTCCGCCCGCAACGAGCGGCGGCGCGATAACCGCACAGCCTGCGCTGTCGCCGGTATGCGACGGGTCATAGCCAATCCAGACCGGCCGGTATGCAAACGGGCGCGGCAGGTACGGGTTAAAGTCTTCCCACTCTTCTAGGCTGTCGATCATGCAGCTTTGCAGCTCGGCGAACGGGAACACGCTCGCCTCATCATCGACAAACTCACACATCAGCAGGTTCTGATATTCCGCCGGGCTGTACTCAAGCTGCAGCTGGTCAATGTCGAACAGGTTACAGCCGCCGGTCAGCGCATCCTCAACCGTGACAATCTGCCGCCACTGTCCGTCACCGCACAGCGCGCCTTTCGCCAGGTGAGAATGCGACAGGTCTATCTCGATGCGGTCATCTTTGCTGCGACGCCCCTTGTTAAACAGCTCGCCTGACCAGAACGGATAAGCACTGTGCGACAGGGCCGACGGCGTGGAAAAGTACGTTGTGCGCCATTTTTTGTGCAGCGACATGCCGCTGGCGACCTTGCGCAGCTCCTGGAATTTCGGGATCCAGAAATATTCGTCCAGGTACAGGTTGCCGGTGTAGCTCTGCGCGGTACGCACGTTGGTGCCGAGGAATATCAGGCGCGCCCCGTTCGGCAGCACGATGGGATCGCCTTTCAGGTCAACATCAGCCTGGCGGGCAAAGTCGATGATGTAGTTTTTAAAGACGTGCGCCTGCGCCTTGCTGGCCGAAAGAAATATCTGGTTGCGCCCGGTGGTCAGCGCGTCGATCAGCGCCTCGCGGGCAAAGTAAAACGTTGCGCCAATCTGACGTGACTTCAGGATATTGCGGATGCGGTGAGTCAGCCCGGCTTTATGCCAGTTGAGCTGATACTCAAAGCAGTTATCCATAAACACGCCGGTCAGCTTGTCTGTCTGTTCCTCGCTGAATTCATTTTTAACAACCGGCTGGCGCTCGCCTTTGTTGCGATTGCGCACGTTAGGGTTTAAGTCGGCCTCGTTGCCGCTGCTGCGGTAGCGCTCAACGCGGGCAAGGCGCTCAATCTGACGGCCGAGCGCGTCTATCTCTTTGTAATCACCATTCCCCTTTACCTCTTTCATGATGAGCTGGATCAGCCGGGCTTCCATGCTGGATTCAACGCGACTGATGGGCGCAACGTCGTCCCACGCGTCGCGCAGCTTCCAGCTCTGCACGGTTGGCGTTTTCTGTCCGAGCGTCTCCGCAATCTGGCGCACGGAATAACCCTGCCAGTAAAGCAGCGCGGCCTGACGGCGCGGATCGCTGATGATGGTTGTCGGTGTCATGTTCATACCGGCAAGGCTACCGGGGCCGAAAATGGCGCGCCTGCTGTCCCTGTTTGCTGATGCATCAGCGGGCTGGCATTCGTTGAGCGATTGGGTGGCGACGGGGAAACTGGCCCCGAACCGACCCAACACCTGACCGGAGCCTGATTAATGGCAGCAATAAAAGCAAAGCGTTTTCGTATCGCAGTTGAAGGCGCAACCACTGACGGCCGTGTCATTTCCCGTGACTGGATTTCGCAGATGGCGAAAAACTACAGCCCGGAAATGTACGGCGCACGCATCAACATGGAACACATCCGGGGCTATGCCGCTGACAGCACCTTCCGCCGCTTTGGCGACGTGACCGCCGTCGAGGCGGAAGAAATCGGCGACGGCCCGCTCAAGGGCAAGCTGGCGCTGTTCGGCTGGATTGATCCGACGCCTGAGCTGGTCGGGCTGACCAAAGCGCGCCAGAAAATCTACACCTCTATTGAAGTTAACCCGGAGTTCGCCGACACGGGCGAGGCGTATCTCGTCGGCCTGGCCGTCACCGATGACCCGGCAAGCCTCGGCACTGAGATTCTGAGCTTCAGCGCCACGGCCAGAGTTAATCCGCTGGCGTCCCGCAAGCTGGATAAAGGCAACCTCTTTACCGCCGCTGAAGAAACCGTCATCGAGTTTGAGGAAGTGGCCGAGCCGTCACCGTCCCTGCTGGCGCGCATCTCGGCGATGTTCTCTGCCAAAAAGAAAACCGATGGCGAGCAGTTCGCCGACGTCAGCGCGGCGGTAACAGCCGTCGCCGAGCAGGTGCAGCTGAACGCGGAGAGCCAGACGCAGGAGCTGTCGGCGCTGGAGCAGTCCGTCACCGCACGTCTGGAGGCCATCGAGCAGCAGGCCGGGGAAGACCGCGCCGCATTCGCTGCGCTGCAGGGCCAGCTTTCGCAGACCGACGGCAGCTTTAACCGCCGCCCGGCGGCAACCGGCAGCGATCCGAAGTCCGGCGCGCAGACCGACTGCTAATCAGGCGTTGCCTGAACGTTAAACCCCAACACAGAGATAAACAGGAACGCCAATGCGCAAGAATACCCGCTTTAAGTTTAACCAGTTCATGACCCGCCTCGCCGAGCTGAACGGCGTCGAAACCGACGACATGAACAAAAAGTTTACCGTTGAGCCGTCGGTCACGCAGACCCTGATGAGCCGCGTGCAGGAATCTTCCGACTTCCTGACCCGCGTCAACATCGTGCCGGTGTCCGAAATGAAGGGCGAGAAAATCGGGATCGGCGTGTCCGGCTCGATTGCCAGCGTGACCGACACGGCAGGCGGCGATGAGCGCGAAACCGCTGATTTTGCTGCGCTGGACTCTAACGGCTATGAGTGTGTGCAGGTCAACTATGACTTTCATATCCGCTATAACACGCTCGACCTGTGGGCGCGTTATGAAGATTTTCAGGCCCGTCTGCGTGACGCCATCGTAAAGCGCCAGGCGCTTGACCGCATCATGATCGGCTTCAACGGCGTGACCCGCGCCAAAACCTCGAACCGTGCGAAGTTCCCGATGCTGCAGGACGTAGCCGTGGGCTGGCTGCAGAAGTACCGCGAGCATGCGCCGGAGCGCGTGCTGAGCAAAGTCACCGACGAAACCGGTGCCGTGGTGTCGGCGAAAATCCGCGTCGGCAAAGGCGGCGATTATGCCAACCTCGACGCGCTGGTGATGGATGCCACCAACACCCTGATTGAGCCGTGGTATCAGGAAGACCCGGAACTGGTTGTGATCTGCGGCCGTCAGCTGCTGGCTGACAAGTACTTCCCGATCGTCAACCAGTCGCAGGCCAACACCGAGCAGCTGGCAGCCGACCTTATCGTCAGCCAGAAGCGAATCGGCAACCTGCCAGCGGTGCGCGTGCCGTACTTCCCGGCCAGCGCACTGATGATCACCCGCCTCGATAACCTGTCGGTTTACTGGCAGGAAGGCACGCATCGCCGCCTGATTGACGAAGTGCCAAAACGCGACCGCATCGAAAACTATGAATCCATTAACGAGGACTACGTGATCGAGGATTACGCGGCCGGTTGCCTGGTTGAAAACATCGAAGTCGGTGAGTTCAGCGCGGCTGCAAAAGCCCCGGCAACAGTAACCCCGGAGGCGTAACGCATGTTAAGCCCTGCCCGATGTCACCGCATGCGCCAGGAGGCTATCGAAGCCTCGCAGAGTGCCGACAACCCGCTGCGTCACGCCAGCGGCTATGAGCAGATGCTCATCAAGCTCAACGACGATAAGCGCCGCCTGAAGAAAGTGCACTCTAACGAGCGCAAGGCGGAGCTTAAGCGCCAGATGCTGCCGGAGTACCTGCCGTGGGTAGCGGGCGTGCTGGAAAAAGGCAAAGGCGCACAGGATGCCGTGCTGATGACCGTCATGATCTGGCGGCTCGATGCGGGCGACGTGCCCGGCGCGCTGGAGATTGCCCGGTACGCGCTGCCGCATGGCCTTATGCCGCCTGACGGCTTTAAGCGCGCCAGCCTGCCTTATCTGCTGGCCGAGGAAGTCGCCAGCGCGGCAACGCGCGCCTGGACGGCAAAAGCGCCGGTCGATGTTGACCCGCTGCTGGCAACCATTGCGATGACAGAATCCGAAGACATGCCCGATCAGGTGCGCGCCAAGCTGCACAAGATAACCGGGTATGTGCTTCGCGATGCGGGCAGGGCTTCGGAGGCGATGACCCACCTTGTAAGGGCGCATCAGCTGCACGACGGCTGCGGCGTCAAAAAAGACATTGAGCGGCTGGGAACGGCGCTGAAAAAACAGGCCATCGCCAGCCGCTGACCGAACGCGACCCCGCGCACGGGCGGCAGGACGGCAACGCACTTACAGTGTCTGCGCCCTCCTCCACCGCCCACCTATTTCAAAGGCCGATTATGAATAACACGGTTATTATCCCCGCCCCGCGACCGGCAGACGCTGCCGAGCCGCCGGTAAAGAATACGTTTTTCTGGCCTGACGTTGACCTGCAGCAGCTGCGCGATTCGCTGCGCTATGAGGGAACGGTCACGGCGCAGCGCCTGCGCCTGGCCGTGAAGACGGCGATTTCAGAAGTGAACGCCGAGCTGTACGACTGGCGCGCCGCGCAGATTGCGGCGGGCTTTAAGGTGCTGGCCGACGTGCCTGCGGAATCGCTGGACGGCGAGAGCGAAAAGATTACGGCCTACCTTGCCGCCGTCGGCGCGCTGACCGCCGCCACCATCGTTGAGCGCTATCGCGGCTACGACGCCAGCGGCACGAAAAAGGCGGGAGAGATTGAGGCGAGCGCCGACGAGTACTGGCGCGACGCACGATTCAGTATAAGCCGCATCGCCGGTAAGCCTGGCTGCATTGTGGATCTGCTCTGATGAACGTTTACGCGCAGCAGGGCGATACCGTTGATGAAATCTGTCAGCGCTATTACGGGCGTACCGGTCAGGCCGTCGAACTGGTTTACGCGGCTAATCCGGGCCTCGCCGAAAGCGGGCCGGTACTGCCGCACGGCTGCGAGGTGACGCTGCCTGATCTGCCGGAATCTTCAGCAGGTGAAACCGTCAACCTGTGGGACTAAAAATGGAAAAAATCAGCTCTGTGATCAATTACCTGATTGGCCTCATCCTGATGTGGTTCGGCCGTCATACGCCACAGGATATCGCCTTTATGGTCGGTTCCGGCGTGGCCGTTATCACGCTCATTACTAACGTGGCGACGTTCTTTATCAACTGGCATTACCGCCGTAAAACCTACGAGCTGCAGCGCCTGCGGGGGGTGAGCCTTGAGCCAGACCGTTAAACGCTGCGCCGTGGTGGCCGTACTGGCAATTGCCGCGCTGCTGCCACAGTTTAAAACCCTGAAAACGTCCGAGGCCGGACTTGCGCTTATCGCCAACGCCGAGGGGTGCCGCACCTCGCCCTATCAGTGCAGCGCCGGAGTCTGGACTAACGGAATCGGTCACACAGAGGGCGTGAAGCCGCAAAGCCAGATCAGCGAGCGACAGGCGGCGGTCAATCTGGTGTATGACGTGATGCGCGTCGAGCGCGGGATCGATGCCTGTATGCGCAGCGATATGCCACAGCCGGTCTATGACACGGCCGTTTCATTCGCCTTTAACGTCGGCGTGCGCGCGGCCTGCAGCTCGACATTTGCCCGTTACATCATGATGCAGCACTGGCTTGATGCCTGTAATGAGCTGCGGCGCTGGATGTTCGTTAAGGGCGTGAAAAATCGCGGGCTGGAAAACCGCCGCGCTGCGGAAACGGCTTACTGCCTGCGGGGTGTCAAATGACGCGCCTGATAGCTCTGCTTCTGGCGGTGGCTCTGCTGGCGCTGGGCGTGACTGGCTGGCAGTGGAAAGTCGCCAAAGACGATCTGACCAGTGCGCAGCGCATTATCGGCACGCTGTCGGCCGGTATCGAAAGCCGCGATAAAGCGATAGCCAGGCTGGATGCCGATGCGAGGGCCAGCCAGAAACGTGAGGCCGAGCTGCGGCTGATGCAGGGACGCGCCAGCACGGCCGCGCTTAACCGTGAAATGACCATACAGAGAGAAACCGATGCTAATCCGATACTGCGTGACTGGTCTGCTGCTGCTTTGCCTGACGATGTTATCCGGCTGCACGCCCGCCCGGCATTCGCCAGCGCCAGAGATTATCTGGATTGGGTGTCCGCGCGTGACAAGCTGCCCGGTGCCGGGAAACAGCCTTAAAACCGCTGGCGATCTGGCGGCTGACAATCGTCAGCTTGAGGCCGCACTCGCCGCCTGCGGGCTGCAGGTCGAAATAATCAAAGACTGCCAGGAACAACACGATGCTGAAACCACAACAACTGCGTCAGGCGCTGACCGACAGCGTGCCGGAGCTGCAGCGAAACCCTGACGCGCTGAACGTGTTTATCGACAGCGGGCGCATCGTCTCGACGCTTGCCAGCTCGCTGTCGTTTGAATACCAGTACCGGCTTAACATGGTCATTACCGACTACGCCGGTAACATCGACCTGCTGATCGTGCCGCTGCTTGCCTGGCTGCGAACGAATGAACCCGAGATTATGGCAAGCGAGGAAAAGCGCCGGACGGGCTTTACCTTTCAGGCGGATGTTATCAGCGACACGGCCAGCGATATCAGCATTGAGCTGCAGCTGAGCGAGCGCGTGATCGTGAAGCGGGCCGACGACGGGCTGCACGTGACCCACGTCGGCGAGAACCCGCTGCCGGAGAATGACGCCCGGCCGGTGCAGCTTTATGTTCATGGCGAGCTGGTCAGCGAGTGGCAGACATGAGCGAGCTGCAGCGGGTAAATGACCGGCTTGAGGCGCTTATCAGCAGCCTGTCAGCCCCGGCGCGTAAAGAAATGGCGCGTACCATCGCGAAGAAGCTGCGCGCGAATCAGCAGCAGAACATTAAGCGCCAGCAGGCACCAGACGGCACGCCGTTCAAGCCCCGCAAAACGCAGCCGGTGCGCAGCAAAAAGGGCCGCATAAAGCGCGAGATGTTCGCAAAGCTGCGCACCGCTAAATATATGAAAACGCAGGCCAGCCCGAATGAAGCCGTGATCGAGTTTGCGGGCAACGTGCAGCGCATGGCCCGCGTGCATCATTACGGGCTGCGCGACAGGCCATTACGTGGTGCTAAACAAGTTCCATATAGCGAACGCCCGCTTTTAGGCGTGAATGAGACTGACACGCATTTAATTGGTGAAATTATCATTTCTCACTTAAGTTAAATTTATCAGTAAAGTGAAAAAAAATGTTGCTTCTGATGACTGAAGTTGTCTATTATCAAAAAGCAACATTATTCAGGTGTATCGCGCCTGTTGCCGCTCTTTTACAAATGTCATTTAATAAGGTAACGATGCCTTTTGGCGATCCCTCGGGATCATGACCGGCCTCACGGGTATCATTAGTGCGTTTCGTGCAATATGCGTTTTGCAGCATGTTATGCAGCTAATTTATCCGACTATTGTCTGGCGTACGGAGTTAGGAGTGTTTAAGTCGACATAATTTACCTTATTTGACCTCTGGTCTGGCGGCACAATTTTGTGTCCTAAACAGAGATATCAAAGATGAAATTTAATTTCAAACTTAAACTTAATATGACATTTGGTTTTAAAAAGGGTATGACATTACCTAAAACAGAATCAAGTAATGCTCATGAGCAAGTCGACGGAAACAATAAAAGCAATTTGATGACTGCGTTAGTGGCTTCAATCGCTTTGGTTAATTTTTTAACTGCGGTTATGAAATTTCTTCATGCATGGTTAATCAATTAATTTACTCCTAACTCATTTACGACGCGAAATTCTTATGGACAAGCCTTATTACCCTCATAAAGCAATATCATCTGTAAATGTTCTCGCTAAAACTCTCGGTATAAGAGAGAGTCTTCTCATTGAGTTATCAATAAAAAGTGATACTTCATATCATGAGTTTACCGTCTGCACTAAGAAGGGAAAAGATAGGACGGTTTATGAACCTAAGCCTCTCTTAAAAAGATTGCAGAAAAAAATCAATTCTAGAATTTTTGAGAAAGTGAAATACCCTATTTATCTTCAGGGTGGAATCAAAGATGAAATTAGTAAGCGTGATTACGTAGAAAATGCTCGCTTACATTCAAAGTCAAAACCAAGCCATTTGATAGGCTTAGACATTAAGTCTTTTTATGACAATATAAAGACTCCAAAAGTACATGACATTTATAAATACTTCTTCAAGTTTCCAGATCCAGTATGCGATGTCTTAACTAAGCTGACAACTCATAAAGGCAAACTGCCTCAGGGTGCATGCACTTCTTCATATCTTGCAAATCTAGTTTTTTTCAATAGCGAATACAGCCTAGTTTCTTATTTTAGAAAAATGGGTGTGACCTATACTAGGTTACTCGATGACGTGACTTTATCCTCACCTGTACAATTAAGCGAGCATCAGGTTGGGGAAGCTATAAAAAAAGTAGTGGGTTTGTTTAAAAAATATAATCTCAAACATAACAATAAAAAAACCAGCATTGAGAACAATAAGAATATCAAGAATGGTTTTCAGGTTACAGGCTTGTGGGTAGGACATTCGGAACCTAAAACAACTCGGGACGAGCGTCGATACATAAGAATTCTTGTAAAAACTTGTGAACAAAAACATAAGTCAGATCCCTATAGTCAAGAATTTCATGAACTATGGAATAAATCATCAGGCCTTGTTGCAAAACTTAAAAGATTAGGCCAGCCAAGTCATGACTCTCTTAGAGCCAGACTTTCTGTTGTATTACCTCTATATGATCAGAAAATGGCGTCAAAATTGATTATGGAGTGTAAAAGTCTCCTAACCATAAAAAACAAAATACAATACAGTGCTGGAGAAGTCAGTAATATAAATAAGACTTTATATAAGCTTGGTATTTTATCAAGAAACAATCCCATATCATCTTCTATATGGCGAAAAAGAATTAGAGCTAATTTTAAGAACCTACCCAGCAAGAAGGAGTTATGGGAATGATTATTGAAGAGGAGCATTCAGGAGTTGTAAAAACCTTTGATCCCTTCAAAGGCTTTGGTTTTATAACTCGAAAAAAAGGGAAAGACGTTTTCTTTTTCTATGAAGATATTGCTGAGGATTCACATCTTTTTGCAGGTGCTCCAGTGAGTTTCATAATTAAAAAAGGTGCTAAAGGTCCAAGGGCATATAACATAAAGAAAATAAAATGAATGTTATCCATAACTCCTTAAATTGCAGTTAACTTTTTACACTGTTTGTCTATCCTTCAGTAAACATTCATACATACTCTTTTCAATGATTCATAGTCATATTAATGGCTATGAATGAACAACTCTTAGAAATCAAGCGCCTGCTGCGCAACCTGATCCGCATCGGAACCGTGTCGGCTGTCAATCTTGACGGCGGGCTGTGCCGTGTCGATACAGGAAAAAATACGACCGGCTGGCTGCACTGGCTGAGCGCCCGCGCGGGTAAAACCCGTTCCTGGAATGCGCCATCAGTGGGCGAGCAGGTGCTTGTTCTGTGCCTCGGCGGAGAACTTGATACCGGCTTTGTGCTGCCAGGGATTTTCTCTGATGACAACCCGGCTCCGTCAGCCTCGGCCGATGCGATGCGCTGGTCATTTCCTGACGGCGCGGTGATCGAGTACGAGCCGGAAAACGGCGCGCTGACTGCAACCGGCATACAGACCGCAGCTATTAAAGCGGCGGTAAAAATCCTGTTCGACTCGCCGGAAGTGGAATGCACAGCACTGCTCAAAACAGCGCAGCTGGAAGTCACCCAGGGCGGCACGATGAAAGGCGACGTGACGCATACCGGCGGCAGCCTTTCATCAAACGGCAAGGTTCTACACAAGCATAAACATCCTGGCGACAGCGGCGGCCAGACGGGAGAACCGATATGACAACCGAAAAATATATCGGCATGAACCGGGAAACCGGCGGCGCGCTGATCGACCTCGATCATATACGGCAGTCAGTGCGTGACATTCTGCTGACTCCTGTCGGCACCAGGGTGATGCGTCGCCAGTATGGTTCGCTTTTATCCGCCCTGATTGACCAGCCGCAAAACGAGGCGCTGCGCCTGCAGATTATGTCGGCCTGCTATATGGCGATCCTGAAATGGGAGCCGCGCGTAAAGCTGACTGCCATCAACTTTGAGTCGGATATCAACGGCGCAATGGTGGTTGAGCTGTCCGGCAACCGCACCGACAACGCGCAGCCTTTTTCCTTAACCGTTCCTGTGAGCTGAGACTATGGCAACTATCGACCTGAGCCAGTTGCCCGCGCCAGATGTGGTGGAGTCGCTGGACTATGAAACCCTGCTGGCCGAGCGGAAGGAGACGCTGATTTCCCTTTACCCTGCTGACCAGCAGAACGCCGTCGCCCGCACGCTGACGCTGGAGTCAGAACCTATCGTTAAGCTGCTGCAGGAAAATGCCTATCGTGAGCTGATCCTGCGCCAGCGCATCAACGAGGCGGCAAAGGCCGTCATGGTTGCGTATGCGCTGGACGGCGACCTTGACCAGCTCGGCGTAAACAATGGCGTACCCCGCCTGATCATTACCCCGGCCGACGATACAACCATTCCGCCAACCCCCGCAGTGATGGAAAGTAACGATGATTTCCGGCTGCGCATCGCCTCCGCCTTTGAAGGGCTGAGCGTGGCCGGGCCAACCGGCGCTTATGAGTACCATGCCAGAAGTGCTGACGGCCGGGTAGCCGATGCATCAGCCATAAGCCCGTCGCCTTCAGTGGTCACGGTGACAGTGCTCGCGCGTGAGGGCAACGGCGTGGCCGGTGATGATCTGCTTGCCGTGGTGAATACAGCGCTCAATGATGAGGACGTGCGCCCGGTTGCCGACCGGGTGAGCGTGCAGTCAGCAAAGATTGTGGAATACGAAATCGTGGCCGAGCTGTACCTCTATCCGGGGCCGGAAGCGGAGCCAATCCGCGCCGCCTCAGAGGCAAAGCTCGCAGCCTTTGTCAGTGTGCAGAAGCGTCTCGGCCGCGACATTCGCCTGTCTGCGCTGTATGCCGCCATGCACGTTGAGGGCGTGCAGCGCGTCAACCTTATCAAGCCTTCTGCTGACGTGGTGCTAGACAAAACCCAGGCCGCTTACTGCACAGGCTACACGCTGACCGTGGGAGGCTCGGATGAGTGATCGCCTGCTGCCGACCGGCTCGTCAGCGCTTGAGGTTGCTGCCGCCGAGGCGCTGGCAAGTCCCGGCGCTATGAGCGTGCCGCTGCGCCAGTTGTGGAATCCCTACACATGCCCGGTGGTGCTTCTGCCCTATCTGGCGTGGGCGTGGTCGGTTGACCGCTGGGATTCAGCCTGGCCTGAATCAACAAAGCGCGCCGTTGTTGCCGCCTCGCAGTATGTGCATCGGCACAAGGGCACGATAGGTGCTATTCGCCGCGTCGTTGAGCCGCTGGGCTATCTCATCAAAATAATCGAGTGGTGGAAAACCGGTGAGGCGCCAGGCACGTTCCGGCTGGATGTGGGCGTACTCGATACCGGCATTACTGAGGAAATGTATAACGAGCTGGAGCGCCTGATAGCCGATGCAAAGCCCTGCAGCCGTCACCTTATCGGCCTGTCTATCAATCTTGACGTGAACGGCGCGCTGCCGGTTGCCGTTGCCAGCTACAGCGGCGACGAGCTGACCGTTTATCCCTATACCCCTGAACTTATCAGCGTCGGCGGGCCGGGTTATTCCGGCGTGGCGGTGCATCTTATTGACCTGACGGAAGTGAGCGCATGACGACAAAATATTTTGCCCTGCTGACCAATCAGGGCGCGGCTAAGCTGGCGAACGCCGCCGCACTTGGCACAAAAGTGAATATCACCTCGATGGGCGTCGGCGATGGTGGCGGCACGCTGCCGACGCCTGACGCGGCGCAGACTAAGCTCATCGGCGAGAAGCGCCGCGCGCAGCTTAATTCGCTGACCGTTGACGCGGCAAACAGTAGCCAGATTATCGCGGAGCAGATTATCCCGGAAAGCGAGGGCGGTTTCTGGATCCGCGAGATTGGTCTCTATGACGCCGACGGCGTACTGATTGCCGTTGCTAACTGCCCGGAAACCTATAAGCCGCAACTGGCTGAAGGCAGCGGGCGCACGCAGACCGTGCGTATGATTTTAATCGTGAACAGCACAACAGCCGTTACGCTGAAGATTGATCCGTCAGTCGTGCTGGCGACGCGCAAGTATGTTGATGATGCCGTGCTCGAGGTGAAAGCCTACGCTGACAGCGTAATGAAAACTCACACCGATGCTAAAAACCCACACAGCCAGTACCTGCAAATCGCAAGCGCCCTGGCAGAAATCAAAGACGCCGGGCTGGTTGCTGACGTTCTTAAAAACCTCGGTATTAGCGAAAAGTTTTCCGGGCGCTGGATTGGCCGCCAGATTTTCACGACGCCGGGCGCGATCAGCTACAAACCCACACCAGGCACTAAACGCGCACGAATCATCATTACCGGCGGCGGCGGGCGCGGTTATGGTTTTCTGGGCTGGGGCGAAAACTATCGCGCACGCGGTGCCGGTGGCGGCGCTGGCGGTACGGCAATCGCAATGTTGGCTGTTGATGACAGCAAAACGTATGCGGGGGTTGTTGGCGCTGGCAGCAAAGAGAGCATCAATTCAACCAGCAGTGCCTTTAACGGGCAGATTACAGCGGGCAACGGTGCGAACTCAGTTGGTGATGCAGGAGGAGCCGGGGGAACTGCAGTTGGCGGGGATATCAATATTCAGGGCGGCGACGGCAGCGATTCCCCCGGCGTTATTACCGGAGGCACTAACCCTTATCGTGGGGGTTCCGGGGACGGTGGAGCCAGCTATTGGGGAGGTGCTTCACGGAGTGGCGAAGGGATTGCATCAAACGACCGGGCTTCATTTGGTGTGGGCGGCGGAGGCAACATCCGAACTTCGCCTTACTACGGTAACTACGGGGCTGACGGTATTATATACATTGAGGAATTCAGCTGATGAAAACTTATGCCCGGATTGAAAATCAGTGCGTTGCTGAGATCGTCTCGCTGAATGGGAAGCCTGAAAAACTCTATCATCCGTCACTGGTATGGGTGGATATTACCGCGCTACCCGAACAGCCCGATGTAAATTATCACTACAGTGGCGGCGTGTTTAGTGCCCCGGCTACAGAAGCTGAGAACGCAGTACTGATTGCCAGCAGCAGGCTTGCCGCTGAAATGGATGTGGCAAACCGGACAATCGCGCCGCTGCAGGATGCGGTTGATATCAGTATTGCAACAGAAGAAGAGATTGCCCGTCTGGCTGAATGGAAACGATATCGGGTGGCTCTCAGCCGGATTGATACCAGTGATAGGCAAGGTATCGTATGGCCGGATAAACCAGAACAGTTAAAAGCTATTATTTAGCAATTTGATAGGGGTGCACGGATTACGGTTGCAGAAATGTATAAAAGATACAGTTAAGCTCAACGTCTAAAGCGTGTATGATTAAAAGTCATTAATTTAAAAGCAGTGAATCAATTTTAAACTATCATAAAAATGTATGCAATTACAGGCTAGTATTAATAGCCAAAGTTTTTATTCGATAGTAGATATAGCCAAATGCCTTATCAATAAGGAGTAAGAATGTTTAGCCTAAAAGAAATTGAAGATACGATTGCAGAATGGGAAGATGAAGCCGAGGAAGCAGTAAAAGAAGAATTAGATATACAAAGAATGAAGGAGCTATCTCAAGCAATAGATGAGCATATTCAGGAGCATCATAGCAAAGAAATTGAAGACATGATTCGCGAGTTGACCGAAAGGCAAGCCGGTATTTTCTCAGATCATGATGAACTAACTTCTGAAAGTCAGAAAGAAGACGATATTCAACAGGATGAAGCCATTGACGAATTGCTTGATAAGTTAAGGCAGTATCAAAAATAAGATCAAATATTTATTAATGCTATGACAAGATTTTTTAAGAGGATGCATGAGGAGTATTGTACTTCGTGCATCCGTTTTTTTTGAATATTGCTAATTGTTTTACTGACAGACCAACAAACCGTAACAGCATGCATCCTATTCAATGACCTGACACCCTGAGCACACCCTCAAAACGGAGTGCATCAGATGTCTGATTATCATCATGGTGTCCGCGTCGTCGAAGTCAACGACGGCACGCGCACCATTTCAACCGTATCAACCGCAATCGTCGGCATGGTCTGCACCGCGCAGGATGCGGACGCGGCAACCTTCCCGCTTAATACGCCGGTACTCATCACCAACGTGCAGGCAGCTATCGGCAAAGCAGGTAAAAAAGGCACGCTCGCCGCTGCGCTGCAGGCTATTGCCGATCAGTCCAAGCCTGTGACCGTCGTCGTGCGCGTGGCTGAAGGTGCCGACGAAGCCGAAACCACGTCCAATATCATCGGCGGCACGGATGAAAACGGCCAGTATACCGGCATGAAAGCGCTGCTCGCCGCGCAGACCCAGCTCGATGTGAAGCCGCGCATCCTTGGCGTGCCGGGACTGGATTCACTGCCAGTGGCAACCGCGCTTGCCAGCATTGCGGAGCAGTTGCGCGCCTTTGCCTATGTGTCAGCATGGGAATGTAAAACCATTTCCGAAGTCCGCCTGTACCGCCAGAACTTCAGCCAGCGCGAAATCATGGTTATCTGGCCTGATTTCGTTGCATGGAACACCGCAACCAGTAAATCCGATACCGCCTTTGCCACTGCCCGTGCGCTGGGCCTTCGCGCCAAAATCGACAATGACACAGGCTGGCATAAAACTCTGTCTAACGTCGGCGTAAACGGCGTGACCGGTATTTCCGCATCGGTGTTCTGGGATCTGCAGCAGACCGGCACCGACGCCGACCTGCTCAACGAGGCCGACGTTACGACGCTGATCCGTAAAGACGGGTTCCGCTTCTGGGGCAACCGCACCTGCAGCGATGACCCGCTGTTTCAGTTTGAGAACTACACCCGCACGGCGCAGGTGCTGGCCGACACGATGGCCGAGGCGCACATGTGGGCGGTTGATAAGCCGCTGACGCCGGTTCTGGTGCGCGAGATTATCGCGGGCATCAATGCGAAATTCCGCGAGCTGGTTAACGCCGGTTATCTGCTGGGGGCGTCAGCCTGGTATGACGAAAGCGCCAACGATAAAGACACCCTGAAGGCGGGCAAGCTCTTTATTGATTACGACTATACGCCGGTTCCGCCGCTGGAAGATTTAACCCTGCGCCAGCGCATTACCGACACCTATCTGGCGAACTTCGCCGCATCCGTGAACAGCTGAGGAGCCGGATAAATGGCACTGCCACGCAAACTGAAGGGCATGAACCTTTTTAATAACGCCAACAGCTATCAGGGCGTCGTCACCGCCGTGACCCTGCCGAAGCTGGCGCGCAAGCTCGACCCATTCCGCGCGGGCGGCATGAGCGGCGCGGCCTTCATTGATAACGGTCTGGAAGATGACGCGCTCGATGTTGAGTGGAGCATCGGCGGTATTGATGAGCTGGTACTCACGCAGTGGGGGGCGTCTGACATCCCCCTGCGCTTTACCGGCTCTTACCAGCGCGACGATACCGGCGAGGAAATCGCGGTAGAGATTGAGGTGCGCGGTAAGCATCAGTCGTTTGATTTTGGCGAAGCCAAACAGGGCGAAGACACCGAAACCAAAATCACCAGTAAAAACACCTATTACAAGCTCACCTTTAACGGCAAAGAGCTGATCGAAATCGACACCATTAACATGGTGGAGAAGGTCAACGGCGTTGACCGTCTTGAGCAGCGCCGTAAAAACCTCGGCCTGGTATAAACCCTGACGCCAGCGCCCGCCGCTGGCTTTACCTGACTACAGTGAACAGAGAACAATCATGGAAAAGAAAGATAACATTGTTGAGTTTGAAACCCCGCTGCTGCGCGGCGAAACCGAAATCAAAAGCGTGGAGCTGATTAAACCGACGGCCGGAAGCCTGCGCGGCGTGCGCCTGGCCGATTTGTGCCAGTCAGATGTTGACTCCCTGCTGACCGTGCTGCCCCGCATTACCCTGCCATCACTGACAAAGGCCGAGTGTAACGCGCTTGATCCGGTTGACCTGATTGCGCTGGGCGGAAAGGTGATCGGTTTTTTGCAGTCGAAGTCGGACGACTAGACTGGCCGCACGGCCTGACGGTCAATGACCTGATGGCCGACATTGCCACGATATTTCACTGGCAACCCTCCGAGATGTACGACATGCCGCTGGCCGAGCTGATGGACTGGCGGCATAAAGCCTTTATCCGCAGCGGAGCAACCCCGGATGAGCAATAACCTCAAGGTGCAGGTGCTGCTGAACGCGGTAGACAAAGCCTCGCGCCCCTTCAAAGCCGTGCAGACCGCCGCTAAAAACCTGTCGTCAGACATACGCCAGACGCAGACGACTATTAAGGAGCTGGATGCGCAGGCCGGGAAAATTGACGGCTTCCGCAAGGCCAGCGCACAGCTGGCCGTCACGCAGCAGAGCCTCAAAGACGCAAAGCAGGAGGCGGCCGCGCTGGCCGTGCAGTTTAAAAACACCGAGCGCCCGACGACACAGCAGGCCCGCGCATTGGAAAAGGCCCGGCAGGCGGCGGCAGAGCTGCAGACGAAGTCCAACAGCCTGCGCCTTTCGGTGCAGCAGCAGCGCGAGGCACTTAACGCCGCGGGGATTTCCACCAAAGCCCTTAGCAGCGAGCAGCAGCGCCTGAAATCCGCCTCGGCGCAGGCAACCGTCAGCCTGAGTCGGCAGAAAATGGAGCTGCAGCGGCTGAATGCACAGCAGGAGCGACTGAACCAGACCAGCGAACGCTACCGCAAAGGGCAGGAGCTGTCGGGTAAAGTGCGCAACATGGGCGCGGCCGGTATCGGTGCGGCAACGGTCGGCGGCATGGCGGCAACCTCGCTGCTGATGCCGGGGTTTGATTTCGCACAGAAGAATTCCGAGCTGCAGGCCGTGCTCGGCGTGGGAAAAGAATCGCCGGAAATGAAGGCCCTGCGTGCGCAGGCGCGTCAGCTGGGCGATACAACGGCCGCCTCTGCCGATGATGCGGCAGGCGCGCAAATCGTTATCGCCAAAGGCGGCGGCGATGCCGCTGCTGTTCAGGCCGTTACGCCGGTTACGCTCAACATGGCGCTGGCAAACAAGCGCACGATGGAGGAAAACGCCGGGCTGCTGATGGGGATGAAATCAGCCTTCCAGCTTTCAAACGATGAGGTGGCACACATCGGCGACGTGCTGTCGATGACCATGAATAAAACGGCCGCTGACTTTGACGGGCTTAGCGATGCGCTGACCTACGTCGCCCCGGTAGCGAAAAACGCGGGCGTCAGCATTGAGCAGGCGGCAGCGATGGTCGGCGCTCTGCACGATGCCAAAATAACCGGCTCAATGGCCGGTACGGGAGGCCGCGCCGTGCTGAGCAGGCTGCAGGCACCGACCGGCGAATCATTCAAGGCTATCAAAGAGCTGGGAATTAAAACGGCAGACGGCAAAGGAAATACCCGCCCGATCTTCACCATCCTGAAAGAAATGCAGGCGAGCTTTGATCGTCACAAGCTGGGAACGGGCCAGCGGGCCGAGTACATGAAAACCATCTTTGGCGAGGAGGCCAGCTCATCGGCCGCCGTGCTGATGACCGCCGCCTCAACCGGCAAGCTCGACCAGCTGACCGCCACGTTTAAAGCCTCTGATGGCAAAACCGCCGAACTGGTCCAGGTCATGCAGGATAATCTCGGCGGCGACCTGAAAGAGCTGCAGTCTGCTTATGAGGCTATCGGCACCGACCTGTTTGATCAGAACGACGGCAGCCTGCGCACGCTTACCCAGGACACGGCGGCGCTGCTGCTCAAGGTGGATGGCTGGATTAAGGCTAACCCTGAGCTGGCGGGCGGTATCGCAAAAGTGGTAATGGGCGGGCTGATGCTGGCCGGGGCGCTGGGCGCAATCGGGCTGGTAGCCTGGCCGGTGATAGCGGGCGTGAATACCCTGATTGCCGGGGCGGGCTTCCTAGGCACGGCATTCAGCATCGCAGGCGGCGCGATTACGGCCGCGCTCGGCGCTATCACGCTGCCGGTTCTGGCCGTCGCGGCAGTAATCGTGGCCGGGGCGCTACTGGTGCGGAAATACTGGGAACCCATCAGCGCCTTTATCGCGGGCATGGCCGAAGGCTTCACCGCAGCGATGGGGCCGATCAGTGACTCCTTCGGTTCGTTAAAGCCGGTGTTTGATTGGGTGGGTGGCAAGGTCAAAGAGCTTTGGGACTGGTTCGGCAAACTGCTGGAGCCGCTGAAATCCACGCAGACCGAACTCGCCGCCGCCGGAGACATGGGTAAGAAGTTCGGCAACATGCTGGCCGAGGCGCTGAAAATTCCAGGTCACGCACTCGATCAGCTTATGGGCGGCATTAACTGGGTGCTGGATAAGCTCGGCATTATCGACACGAAATCCGATGGCCTGAAAGACAAGGTTCCGACGCCCGATGCGGTAGCAACCGGCGGCGCGGGCGCAGATACCGGCGGGCTGCAATACAACATCGCTTACGGTGGCGCGCCTTACCGCCCGGTTTCAGCTCCGTCAGCCGGGAGCGGATTCACCGACCGCAGCCAGAATACCTATCAGTATGAAATCAACATGCACGAGGGCATGACCAAAGACGACGCAATGGCGCTGATGGCGCAGCACCAGGCTAAAGAGCAGCGCAACCGGCAGGCACAGAACCGCAGCAAAATGGGCTGGGAGGATTAAACGATGATGATGATTTACGGCATGATGCCGTTTATGCGACAGACCCTGCCTTACGGGGATATGCAGCAGAATATCGACTATCGCTGGCCCACTAACAGCCGGTTCGGGCAGCGTCCGGCGGCGCAGTTTATCGGGCCGGGCGATGAAAAAATCACGCTATCCGGGGAGCTGCGCCCGGAAATCACGGGCGGCTCGCTGTCGCTGATGACAATCCGCCTGATGGCCGACGAGGGGGCAGCGTGGCCGCTGATTGGCGGCAGCGGCATGATTTACGGCATGTACGTGATCGAGAGTATTTCTAACACCTTCAGCGAGTTTTACCCCAACGGAACGGCCAGCAAAATCATGTTTACCCTGAGCCTGAAGCGCGTTGACGAGGCGCTTACCTCGATGTTTGGCGACCTGAAGAAACAGGCTGACGGGCTTATCAGCGGCTCCGCCAGTCTGCCAGGGCAGCTCACGTCAGCAATTAACGGCGTGAAGTCGGCGGCCGGTAGCCTGATTTCAACTGCAGGGGGGCTGCTCGGATGATCGGGATAAGTAGCCTGCCGGTGCAGGCCGGGGCGCAGTTGACGCCAGATTTCATGCTGAAGGTTAACTCTAAGGACGTCACAACCAATATCCGGGATCGCCTTATCTCGATGACACTGACCGATAATCGCGGCTTTGAAGCTGACCAGCTGGATATTGAGCTGGACGACGCCGACGGCCAGCTGGCAATGCCGGTACGCGGCGCAGTGATAACGCTGTTTCTCGGCTGGAAGGGGCAGACGCTTTTCGGCAAAGGTAGTTTCACCGTTGATGAGGTTGAGCACCACGGCGCGCCTGACACCATGACCATTCGCGCCCGCAGTGCCGATTTTCGTGGCTCGCTTAATTCCCGCCGGGAGGTGTCCTATCACGACACCACCCTGGGGGAAGTCGTGACGCAGATAGCCGCACGAAATAACTTAAAGCCCATGCTGGCTGATGGGTTCGCCGGAATTGCCGTAGCGCACATTGACCAGACGCAGGAGACAGATGCTAAATTCCTGACGCGACTCGCCACGCTGTACGGCGCGGTTGCGGCAGTGAAGGCCGGGCGGCTTCTTTTTATAAAGCCCGGTAACGGTGTCACCGCCAGCGGCAAACCAATCCCGCAGATGACGATTACGCGACAGGACGGCGACCGGCACAGCTTCAGCATTGCCGACCGTGGCGCATATACGGGTGTCGCGGCAAGCTGGCTGCACACCAAAGACCCTAAGCCCAAGAAAGTTAAGGTAAAGCGTAAGCCGAAGGTTAAACACCTGCGTGCGCTGGAGCATCCGGCGGCTAAAAAGAAAAAGACGACTGCGACCAAAACACCAGAGGCCCGAGAGGGCGATTACCTCGCAGGGACTGAAGACAACATTTTTACGCTGACGACCGTGTATGCGACGAAAGCGGCCGCGATGCGGGCAGCTAAAGCAAAGTGGGATAAGCTGCAGCGCGGCGTCGCTGAGTTCTCGCTTACGCTCGCGATGGGACGTGCCGACCTGTACCCGGAAACGCCGGTCAGGGTGAGCGGCTTTAAGTCGGTGATCGATGCGCAGCCGTGGATTATCAGTAAGGTGACGCATAGCCTGAGCGGCAGCGGGTATACAACCACGCTTGAGTTTGAAGTGCTGCTTTCAGATATTGAATATCAGTCAGAAACAGAGGGTGAAACGGAAACTGCTTAATTCGGGTGTAATTTGCAAAACACGATTTGCATATTCAAACTAAGTAGCTCTCCCCTGCCCTTTTTGAGGATATTGATGATGATGCACTGCCCTTTATGCCAGACAGCAGCCCACGCAAAAAGCAGCCGCTATGTTTCAAAAGAAACAAAAGAACGTTATCACCAGTGCCAGAATATTAATTGCAGCTGCACATTCAAAACGCACGAGACCGTGACTGGAATGATTGTCTCGCCTGGGCAAATCAATAAGGTGCCACTCTACACCAGCCAACAGCAACCTTCCCTGCTGCATTAATTTAGCCCGCTCAGCGGGCTTTTTCATGTTTGAAAATCCATAATCATACATTGAATACTGTTTTTATATACAGTAATTTAGTCCCCTTTTATCAAGGGGGCTTCATGGCAATAAGGAAATTAAATACAGGTAAGTGGCTCTGCGAGTGCTATCTCAATGGAAGGGATGGTAAACGAGTGAGGCGGCAGTTCAGGACCCGAGCTGAAGCCATTGCCTTTGAGCAATACACTCAGGACGAAATGAAGGCAAAACCCTGGCTGGCTGAAAAAGAGGATAACCGCAAGCTTAGCGAACTTATCGAGCTATGGTACAAACTGCACGGTTGCTCACTAAGTGACAGAAAAGGCCGACTCGGCAAACTCAACATTATCTGTAATGGCATGGGAAACCCCGTTGCTGCCTCTATCACTTCGAAGGATTGGGCACATTATCGGGAGCGACGTTTACAGGGCCTCATAAAGAACGGATACAAAACCAGTGATAAATCTTTAAAGGTCTCACCGGGTACCATTAACTGTGAACATGCATTTCTGCGCGCTCTTTTTAATGAGCTGGAACGGCTTGGCGAAATCAGCTACCCCAACCCACTTAAAAATATACGGGAGTTTGATCAGCCAGAGAAAGAAATGGCATGGTTGACTGAAAACCAGATACAAAAGCTTTTTGCCGCCTGCAAAGTTCACGATAACCCTGATCTGACGCTGATTATCAAAATCTGCCTTTCAACCGGGTGCCGGTGGAGTGAAGCCGCGAATCTTAAAGCCTCACAATTGGCTCCAAACAAAATCACTTTCATCAATACCAAAGGCAAAAAGAACCGCTCGGTACCCATCGACAACGCCCTGTATAACGAATTAAAAGACAAAGAGGGACGTTTTTTTGCAGAGTGTTATCGCCAGTTTTATCGGGTCATTCGCCTAGCCGGTATTGAATTACCTGAAGGTCAGATGAGCCATGTACTGCGCCATAGCTTTGCCAGTCACTTTATGATGGCCGGGGGAAATATCATCGTGCTGCAGCGAATTCTCGGGCATTCCGACATCAGGGTGACGATGCGTTATGCGCACTTCGCGCCAGACCATCTTGAGGATGCAATTCGTTGTAATCCGCTGGCATTGATGGCGAAGAAAAATGGCGACAAAGTGGCGGCACAGAGTCCAGCAGAGTAGAACAGAAGGCAACAGGGTGGCTTTCAACTCATTGATTTTAATCTAAGATGCTGTTTTTAAATGCCAACCAAAAAAAGACCGAATACGATTCCTATATTCGGTCCAGGGAAATGGCTCTCAAGGAGCCGTGCGCTAAAAGTTGGCATTTATGAAGGCGGTGTCGCCTTGCCATTTAAGATTAGAACAGCGCGGTGGAAATGCCAGCAAACGCGGGAATCAGGGCCATAAACTGGATCAGATTGTGATCGCAACGGCAAAATTTCGGAGAGTGGGCGCAGCGCGAGGCTGCACCCGAAAGGCCTATTTTCCGCACAGCGCCTGAGTGCGTTCGATAATCGGCTGCAGGCTCATCATCTGGCCCGGATGGGCTTTGTCTTCGGCCTGAATCACGCTGATCGGCTGGGCTTTCACCTGCTTGTTTTTAAACAGTGTGTCAGCGATGTCGTTCAGCGGGTATGTCATCAGCGTACTCGGATTGATGGCAAACATCGCACCATCTTTCTCGCAGGTCAGCATCACCTCTTCACGATTAAAGGGCCACTTATCTTTACCGATCTCAAAGCGGCTGACGGTAATGATTTGCGCCGCCAGCGCCTGGCCGCATACGGATAACAACAGGATTGCGGGAATCACTTTCTTCAGCAACATAACTACCCTTTTCTCTCTTAAACTACATTCAGGCTGGCGACAGCGTGGCAAATACGCTGACCAGCCCAACCACGCCGCATGCCAGCAGTAGTTCAAGCTGCGTCATGCGAATAAATTTTTGCTGCGCCCCGCTGCCCGCCAGGCGGAATCGCGGCACCAGCCAGTATCGATTAATCAGCGCCACCAGAACCATCAGAGCAACCAGCAGCACTTTGCACAGCAGCAATATAACGTAGCGTGAATCGTGCCACATCAGCGGCCAGCCCGCGATCATTACGCTGTTTATCACCCCGCTGAGCAGCGTTAACGCCACCGCCAGATGACCATAGCGTGAGAAACGCATCATAGTGCGAATCGCATCGGTGCGGCGATCAACCTGCCGTGCCTCGCGCATCAACAGCAACAGTGGCAGTAATCCACCTGCCCAGAACGTCGCCGCAATCAGATGCAGTGCATGGTTAATCTGCTGAAGAACGCCGGGCCAGCTATCGCGCATCGCAGCATGGCCTATTAGCGCCATGCAGGACAGTTGCAGAACGCCAGCCAGCAGTAACACCTGCTGACGCAGGCGTCCGGTCAGTAATAGCGCACCAACAGCCAGCACGCCGAAAATGATTTCCCACTGCCACACCGCACCGAAGTGCGTGCTCAGCACCGCCAGCCAGATATGGATGTCGGTCAGGTTAGTGCTGGTGCCGCTCATTAACACATTCTGGCAGGCCAGCATCGCCACAGCACTGAGCAGCGCCAGCCAGGCACTCCCCTTCACCAGCGGATTTAACTGAATCGCCAACAGGGATCGGTAGCGTTTGGGCGCCAGCAGCGCACTGTAACAGGCGCTGCCTGTAAGCAACATCACGGCAGTAAAATGCAGCGCGCGCAGCAGGATCCAGAGGGTTGTCACCGGGTTACTTCACACTAAAGCGATAGCTTCCAGCGGTTTTATGTCCATCCACCGACAGCACATGCCAGTTAACCTGATAGCTTCCCGCTTTTAGCGGCTGCGGCAGGCCAACAATCAGGCGTTTTTTCTGGTCAGACTCAACGCGGGCTTTGGCGGTCACGACGGGCTTCTGTGCACTGTCCAGCAGCGTCACGCCACTGAACGCCGCTTCAATATCTTCACTGAAGTTCAGCGTCAGCGCATCAGGGGATGTCGTAACCTGCGCTTTGGCCGCCGGGAGAGAAGACTGGAGGTGTGCATGCGCCCCCGCCAGCGAGCTGAAGGCCATCATGCCCGCGGCCGTCACTGCTATAATCATGCGGGAAATAGTTTTTTTCTGCATAAGATCATCCTTTTAACCGCCGCCAGGGCGTAAACGTGGCAAAAGGATACGCTGCTGGTTTTACACTGTCGAGGCCAGCGATGCGATCCTTTATCCTTGATTCAGACCGACGAAAACATTACTTTTGCCGGCTATCGTCAGGAGATAATTATGAGCCGTAACCTTGCATTGCTGTCCCAGGAAGAGAAAGACAAGATAAATGTCGATTTGGCGGCCGCAGGCGTGGCGTTTAAAGAGCGCTATAACATGCCGGTCGTCGCCGAGATGGTGGCGCAGGAGCAGCCTGAAGCGCTGCGTGACTGGTTTCGTCAGCGTCTGATGCAATACCGTCAGGCATCACTCAGCCTGTCGCGCCTTCCTTATGAACCGAAGATGAAGCAATGATGTTCCGCGTTATTGATACCGAAACCTGCGGCCTGCAGGGCGGCGTAGTTGAAGTTGCGTCCGTGGATGTGGTCGACGGTAGAATTGTGAATCCGATGAGCGATTTGACCCTACCGGACCGCCCGATCAGCCGTCAGGCGATGGCCGTGCATCGCATCACCGAAGCAATGGTCGCCGGTAAACCCACGATTGAAGAGGCAATTCCACGCTATTACGGCAGCGCTTTTTATGTCGCGCACAACGCCAGTTTTGATCGGCGGATGCTGCCTGAAATGTACGGCGAATGGATCTGCACCATGCAGCTGGCGCGCCAGCTCTGGCCGGGCATTAAATATGGCAACCAGGCGTTACGTCATTCGCTGAAGCTGGATGTCACGCCACCCGCTGAGCTTCATGCGCACCGCGCACTGTATGACTGCTATGTCACGGCGGCGCTGCTGATCCGTATCATGGAGACCTCCGGCTGGAGTGCCTCCGAAATGATTGTGCGTTCGCAACCGGCGGCACAGCGCGACGATATTCTGCCGTTCGGCAAATATCGCGGTCAGGCGATTGCCGTAATTGCCAGAAAAGATCCTGGCTACCTGAAGTGGGTACTGAATAATGTCAGTGATTTGCGCCCGCCATTGCGGCAGGCGCTGAATAAATACCTCTCTGAATCTCAGTAATCCTGGGCTGGCGGCAAGGTACCCTGCGCCAGTCCGAGCAGGAAGGTGTACTCCATCGCGATCCCTTCGTAGGCTTTGTAGCGTCCGGACTTGCCGCCGTGACCGGCATCCATGTCGGTGCAGAGCAGCAGAAGATTATTGTCGGTTTTCATCGACCTTAGCTTCGCCACCCACTTGGCCGGTTCCCAGTACTGCACCTGTGAGTCGTGCAGGCCAGTCGTGACCAGCAGATGGGGATAATCCTTCGCCTCGATATTGTCATAGGGGCTGTACTGGCGGATATAACGGTAATATTCAGGATCATTGGGGTTGCCCCACTCGTCATACTCACCGGTGGTCAGCGGGATCGACTCATCCAGCATCGTGGTAACCACATCCACAAATGGCACCTGAGCCACCACGCCGTGGAACCGTTCTGGTGCCAGGTTAATGACCCCGCCCATCAACAGCCCGCCTGCGCTACCGCCCATGGCATAAAGCCGCTCCGGGTGGCCGATGCCGCGTGCCACCAGCGCATCCGTCACCTCAATAAAATCAGTAAAGCTGTTCATTTTGTTCAGCAGGCGACCGCCGTCATACCATTGCTGTCCCAGCTCACCGCCACCGCGTACCTGAATCAGGGCATAGACAAAGCCGCGATCCAGCAGGCTCAGACGGCTGACGCTGAAATCGGCATCCATGCTGCTGCCATAAGCGCCGTAGCCATAGACCAGCATCGGGTTCTGACCGGGCTGATAATGCTTGCGGTGATAAACCAGTGAGACCGGCACTTCGGTGCCATCGCTGACTTTGATCCAGTGGTGCTCGCTTTTGTAATCTTCCGCGTTAAAGCCTTTCACCGCGCTCTGTTTCAGAATGCGACGTTCACCCGTATCCATATCCAGTTCAAACAGCGTGGTCGGCGTGGTCATGGACGAGTAGCCATAACGCAGTTTGCTGGTGCGGGGCGTGGGATTATAAGCAAGCCACGTCACATAGGTCGGATCGTCAAAGGCGATGCCACTGGTCTCGCCGCTGGCCCAGTTGATCTGACGCAGACTGGTTAAGCCGCGCTGACGCTCTTCCACTACCAGCCAGTCGCGGAACAGCTGAAAATCTTCCATCACCACCTGTTCCCGCGCAGGAATCAGCGTTTCCCAGCGTGACTCATCCAGATAGCGACTGCGGTAGAGCCCGAAGTTTTTCCCGTCACGGTTTGATCGAATGAAAAACTGATGATCGTAATGATCGATGCTGTATTCGTGATCGCGACGGCGGGGCAAAAACACATGCGGCTGCGCATCAGGGAAGTTCGCATCGATTAACTGGATTTCGCTGGTGTTAGTGCTGTAGAGCGCAATCATGATGAACTGCTTGGAGGTGCTCTTGTGCACGCTGAGATGATAGGTGTCATCGCGTTCTTCATAGACCAGCTTATCATCGGACTGCGGCGAACCGAGTTCGTGTCGCCAGACCTGATAAGAGAGCAGCGTCTGCGGGTGCTTGCGCACATAGTAAAGGGTGCGTGAGTCATTGCCCCAGGCGAAGCTGGATGAGGCGTTGCTCAGCACTTCGGGATACCAGCTGCCACTCTCCAGGTTACGGAACCGGATGCCATATTGCCGCCGCGACAGGAAATCTTCCGCCAGCGCCATGACCCGGTTATCCGGGCTGATATGCAGCGCGCCCATGGTGTAGAAATCGCTGTGCGAGGCGCGCTGATTGGCATCCAGCAGCAGGCTCCACTCGCCCGATTCATCGCTTGCTGCGGGCTGACGGTAGTAGGCCGGGTATTCGTTACCGCTCTGATAACGACTCTGATAGCGGTAGCCGTTTTTGACATAAGGCACGGAGTGATCTTCCGGCGGCAGCCGATCGATAATCTCTTTTAACACCCGGTCCTGCAGCGGTTGCTGCGACGACATGATTTTTTTGCCGTAATTATTTTCGGCTCGGAGGTAATCAAGAACCTCGCTGTTTTCGCGTTTGTCGTCGCGCAGCCAGTAATAATTGTCAACGCGGGTCTCGCCATGCAGCGTCATCTCGTGGGGTATTTTTTTTGCGATGGGTGCTTTCATCCATCCGTCTCCATCAACGTAATGATCTGTAAGCGTAACACTTCAGCAGCGGGAAGCCAGACATAGGGTGAGAAGCTGCCGCCAGCGGAACATCTTCAGTGACCCGCTGGCGGAGAATCGAGGGTTTAACTGGCAGGCAGACGGGCTTTTTCGGCCTCGAGGTCCTGTTGAATGCCATCACGAACATCCTGAGGAATTTTCAGGGCGTCGCCCAGGGCGGAGAGATAGCTGCGCTCCATAAAGTGGTCGACGTCGATAGCGGCACAACTCAGGAAATAGAGCTCCAGCGCCTCCTCTTCATTTTTCACATCAGCTGCCAGCCACTGAGGATCCAGTGGGCGATTCATCGCTTTCTGAATCAGCTGTTCTGCATCCTGGCCATAACCGGATTGATGAATGTTCTGCTCAATCGCGGCTCGCTCCTGATCGTCGATATGCCCGTCACTTTTAGCAGCAAACACCAGCGCAGTGACCAGGCGCTCAGCGCGCAGGTCAACGGGCGTCTGTGCCACACCAAAGTCAGGCTCATTCTGATGCGCTTCGCTGACCCGCTGCTTGTATTTGTTCCACAGTACCGCGCCTGCCGCCGCACCACCTCCCACAATCAGGGCTTTGCCGCCATATTTGGTCAGCAGTTTGCGCGACGACTTACTGGAGATCAGCATCGCAGCCAGACCGCCCAGCGCGCCGGGTGCCAGCATGTCACTTAAGCCACCGCCCGACTTGCTCTCACCGCCCTTCTTTGTCAGCACCGACTGAATCTGTTGCAACCAGTTATTCATCGTTCACTCCTTTCAGGATGTCAGCCGTTATCCTGACCAAAAGGATGTCAGGAAACGTCAGAGCGGGAAAAGTACGGCAAAAAGCGATGTCGGCGGCACGAAAGATGAGAACGCAAACGTTTTCGTTTATACTTGCGCGCGAATTTGACTGCTTAGGTGAATGTATGACGACTCTCGGAACAGCGCTGCGTCCGGCGGCGACGCGTGTAATGCTATTGGGTTCAGGTGAACTGGGTAAAGAGGTGGCGCTGGAGTGTCAGCGTCTGGGTGTGGAAGTGATCGCGGTTGATCGTTACGCCGATGCCCCGGCGATGCATGTCGCCCATCGCAGCCATGTGATTAACATGCTGGATGGCGCGGCCCTGGCTGCGCTGATAGCGGAAGAGAAGCCGGATTTTGTGGTACCGGAAATTGAAGCCATCGCCACGGATACCCTGGTTGAACTGGAGCAGCAAGGCCAGCGCGTGGTTCCGACTGCCCGTGCCGCACGCCTGACGATGAATCGCGAAGGCATTCGTCGCCTGGCGGCTGAAGAGTTGTCACTGCCAACCTCCCGTTATCGCTTTGCCGACAGCAAGGCGCGCTTCGACGAAGCCGCCGCAGAGATTGGCTTTCCCTGCATTGTGAAGCCGGTGATGAGTTCATCGGGTAAAGGCCAGAGCTTTATCCGCGACGCCAGCCAGCTTGATAAAGCCTGGGACTACGCACAACAGGGCGGTCGCGCCGGAGCCGGTCGCGTCATTGTTGAAGGCGTCGTCAACTTCGATTTTGAGATCACCCTGCTCACTATCAGCGCCGTCGATGGCATTCACTTCTGCGCACCGATTGGTCATCGTCAGGAAGATGGCGATTACCGTGAATCATGGCAGCCGCAGCAGATGAGTGAGCTGGCGCTGCAGCGGGCACAGGATGTTGCCGCAGAGGTCGTTAAGGCGCTTGGCGGCTATGGTCTGTTTGGCGTTGAGCTGTTTGTCTGCGGAGATGAGGTGGTGTTCAGTGAAGTATCACCGCGCCCACACGACACCGGTATGGTCACGCTGATTTCGCAGGACCTGTCTGAGTTTGCGCTGCACGTACGGGCGTTTCTGGGTCTGCCTATTGGCGGGATTCGTCAGTATGGTCCCTCTGCTTCTGCCGTTATCCTGCCGCAACTGACCAGCCAGAACGTACAGTTTGTGAATGTCGAAGCAGCACTGGGTGCAGGGCTGCAACTGCGACTGTTCGGCAAGCCGGAGATCAGCGGTCAGCGTCGTCTTGGTGTGGCGCTCGCCAGCGGTGATAGCACCGAACAGGCGATTGCGCGTGCGGTTGCCAGCGCAGCCGCGGTCACGGTTCAGGGTTGACGTTATGCGGTGAGCAAATGCTCACCGCTATTACTTACTTCGCGCCTTCCACAGCTTCGCGTGCCAGGCGGGTAATGCGATCCCAGTCGCCCGCTTCCAGCGCATCGTTAGGCACAAGCCATGAACCACCGATGCAGAGCACGCTTTTCAGCGCCAGATAGTCACGATAGTTGGCCGGGGAGATGCCGCCGGTCGGACAGAAACGCACCTGCGGGAAAGGTCCGCCAATCGCCTGCAGCGCTTTAACGCCACCATTCGCTTCTGCCGGGAAGAACTTAAACTCGCGCAGACCGTAGTCCATACCCGTCATTAACTCAGAAACAGTGCTGATACCCGGAATCAACGGAACCGGCCCGTCAACCGCCGCTTTCAGCAGCGATTCGGTGACGCCGGGGCTGATAACAAACTGCGCACCGGCATCGGTCACTTCCTGTAACTGCTGCGGGTTAATCACGGTTCCCGCACCAACGATCGCATCCGGCACTTCTTTGATCATCGCCCGTAAGGCATCCATCGCCACCGGTGTGCGCAGCGTTACTTCCAGCACTCTGACACCGCCCGCCACCAGTGCTTTCGCCATCGGCACCGCGTGTTCGAGTTTGTTCACCACGATGACCGGCACCACAGGTCCGGTGGTCAGAATCTGTTCAGCACTCGTTTTCCAGTTTTTCATCAGTTCCCCTTGCTTGATAACACCGGGATTATGACCCGGTCATGGAGCATCGGCTCCTGCCCTGTAAATTGCGTCACTACCATACATGATTCGTTTCCTGAGCGTCTATCATCCTGCGACCATTTTGAAACAGCAGTTCAATTTTATCCGCATGCTCTGACACGTTTTAACGGCGAAAAAAAAGCCCGCGTTGCGGGCTTTATCAGTACTTTAGTTATTCAAATTCGTTCCACGACCGGCCATCGCGGGTGATCATCGCGACCGAAGCCACCGGACCCCAGGTGCCCGCCTGATACGGTTTGGAGGAATCGCCATCCGCAGCCCATGCTTCGATAATAGAATCGACATAGGTCCATGCGGCTTCCACTTCATCACGGCGCACAAACAGCGCCTGGATACCGCGCATGCTCTCCAGCAGAAGACGCTCATAAGCATCAGCGAGGTGCGACTGGTTAAATGTCTCGGAGTAACTCAGATCGAGCTTGGTGGTCTGCAGTTTGTGCTTGTGATCGAGGCCTGGCACTTTATTCAGGATCTCGATATCCACACCTTCGTCCGGCTGCAGACGAATCGTCAGCTTGTTCTGTGGCAGTTCTGAGTAGGAATCCTTAAACAGGTTCATCTCAGGGTTTTTGAAGTAGACCACGACTTCAGAGCACTTGGTCGGTAAACGCTTACCGGTACGCAGGTAGAACGGCACGCCTGCCCAGCGCCAGTTATCGATATCGACACGGATCGCCACGAACGTCTCTGTGGCGCTCGTTTTATTGGCACCCTCTTCTTCCAGGTAGCCCGGCACTTTTTTGCCCTGCACAAAGCCAGCGGTGTACTGACCGCGTACGGTTTTCTCACGTACGTTGGTCTGATCGATGCGGCGCAACGAGCGCAGCACTTTCACTTTTTCGTCACGGATGCTGTCGGCGCTGAGATCGGACGGCGGCGACATCGCAATCATGGTCAGAATCTGCAACAAATGGTTCTGGATCATGTCGCGCATCTGGCCCGCTTTATCGAAGTAACCCCAGCGGCCTTCAATGCCCACTTCTTCGGCCACGGTGATCTGCACATGGTCGATGGTGCGGTTATCCCAGTTGTTCACGAAGATGGAGTTAGCAAAGCGCAACGCCAGCAGGTTAAGCACGGTCTCTTTGCCGAGATAGTGGTCGATACGAAACACCTGGCTCTCTTCAAAGTATTCGCCAACGCTGTCGTTGATCTCCTGAGAGGTTTCCAGTGAGGTGCCCAGTGGCTTCTCCATTACCACGCGCGCCGGTTTGGCATTCAGCTTCGCCGTGCCCAGGCCCTGACAGATCGCGCCAAAGGTGCTGGGTGGCATCGCAAAATAGTTGATGGTGGTGCGGTTTTTCTGATCCAGCATCTTGCCCAGTTTCGGGAAGTGCGTGGTGTCATTAACATCGAGGTTGCAGAAGTCGAGACGGTTGCTGAGTTTATCCCACAGCGCTTCGTCAATCTTCTCCTTCATGAAGGTTTCCAGCGCTTCACGTACCACTTTGGTGTATTCCGCTTTATCCCACTCAGCACGGCCGACACCAATAATGCGGGTTTCTTCATGGATCTGACCCGCTTTCTCTAACTGGTACAGTGAAGGCAACAGTTTACGGCGTGCAAGATCGCCTTTGGCACCGAAAATCACCAGATCGCATGCCTGGGCTATTTGTGTTACCGCCATTTTCCTCTCCTCGTTGCAGGATAGTCCGGTGGTGATGCATCTTCTGCCACCGGGTCCAGGTTATTATTTTCTTTCAGCACAATGTACTTTTTTCCCTGCGCCAGGTAAACCGACTCGCCGGGTCAACCGCATTAACTCTGTACCGGATGTGCTAAGCACGTGTGATGACACGTGCGGATTGCCGTTTTTTTCTGTTTCTGTTGGTGTCAGGAAAATCTGGCACCGGTCAAAGTATCCCAAAAAAAAGAGCAATCAACTTGTCAGCCGTTGCGCTTGCCGGGTGCTGGCGCGATATAGTCTCTGTTAATCGGCTCCTGCGACAGTGATAATTGAAATTGATAAAAGTGATTATGGTCATCAGCTTATGAATATGCTGGAAAAAATTGAGGCGCAGTTTGCAGCGCTGAGCAAAGCGGAAATGAAAGTCGCCCGGCAGATTCTGGCTGAACCGCAGGCGGCGATGCACTCCAGCATCGCAACACTGGCCGGCATTGCCGGCGTCAGTGAACCCACCGTGAACCGCTTTTGCCACCGACTGGGTGCACGGGGCTTTCCCGACTTTAAACTGCAGCTGGCGCAGGGCCTGGTGAAAGGCAGCAACTGGGTCAGCCGGGGCGTTGAAGACGACGACACAGCAGAGAACTACAGCCACAAAATCTTCGGCTCGGCGCTGTCAGGGCTGCAGCGGGTCCGCGATCAGCTGAACAGCGCGCATCTGCAACAGGCGGTAACCCTGCTCGCGCAGGCCGATAAACTCGCCTTTTTCGGGCTCGGTGCGTCCGCTGTAGTGGCGCATGACGCTTTCACCAAATTTCTGCGCTTTAATCTGCCGGTCATCTGGTCGGACGATATTGTGATCCAGCGCATGAGTTGCATAAATAGTCGAGCCGGTGACGTATTTGTTCTTATTTCGCATACTGGACGCACAAAAAATATGGTAGAACTGGCTCGCCTGGCCCGTGTAAACGGTTCCACCGTTATTGCCATCACCTCTCCCGATTCACCCCTTGCTCATGAAGCAGCGATAGCTTTAGTGCTTGATGTACCGGAAGATACTGATGTCTATTTGCCGATGGTGTCGCGCCTGGCGCAGTTGACCGTGATTGATGTGTTGGCGACCGGTTTTACTCTGGAACGGGGTGCGCCCTTCCGGGAAAACCTGAAACGCGTGAAAGAGGCGTTGAAAGCGTCGCGTTACGAAAAGAACACCATTCGGGAAAAGAATGATCAGCAAAAAAATTAACATCACATTTACAATGTGAGTCGTATCACAACCCATCGATCATATAGAATAGATAACCTTGCTGTGTCCACTGTCCATGACACGCTTAAATGTTTACGGAGTCCTCGATGTCAAGACGTCTCAGAAGAACCAAAATCGTTACAACCCTCGGCCCGGCTACCGATCGTGATAATAACCTGGAAAAAATCATCGCTGCCGGCGCGAACGTTGTACGACTCAACTTCTCTCACGGCACGCCAGAAGACCATCAGCTGCGTGCCGATAAAGTACGCGAAATCGCGGCAAAACTGGGTCGCCATGTGGCTATCCTCGGTGACCTTCAGGGCCCCAAAATTCGTGTTTCAACCTTCAAAGAAGGCAAAGTTTTCCTGAATATCGGCGACCGTTTCCTGCTGGATGCCAATCTGGGTAAAGGCGAAGGCGATAAAGAGCGTGTCGGAATCGACTACAAAGGCCTGCCTGCAGATGTGGTGCCAGGCGACATTCTGCTGCTGGATGATGGTCGCGTGCAGCTGAAAGTGCTGGAAGTTCAGGAGATGAAAGTGTTCACCGAAGTTACTGTCGGTGGCCCACTGTCGAACAATAAAGGCATTAACAAGCTGGGCGGCGGCCTGTCGGCTGAAGCGCTGACCGAGAAAGATAAAGCGGACATTATCACCGCCGCCAAAATCCGTGTCGATTATCTGGCTGTCTCCTTCCCACGCTGTGGTGAAGATATGAACCTGGCACGTCGCCTGGCGCGTGAAGCGGGTTGCGACGCCAAACTGGTGGCTAAAGTGGAACGTGCCGAAGCTGTTGCCAGCCAGGAAGCGATGGATGACATCATTCTGGCCTCTGACGTGGTGATGGTTGCGCGTGGCGACCTGGGCGTTGAGATTGGCGATCCGGAACTGGTCGGCATTCAGAAAGCGTTAATTCGCCGTGCCCGCCAGCTTAACCGCACTATCATTACCGCGACCCAGATGATGGAGTCGATGATCACTAACCCGATGCCGACCCGTGCAGAAGTTATGGACGTGGCAAACGCCGTGCTGGATGGTACCGATGCCGTGATGCTTTCTGCGGAAACCGCCGCAGGTCAGTATCCGGCTGAAACCGTTTCAGCGATGGCGAAGGTCTGCCTGGGTGCAGAGAAGATTCCAAGCGTTAACGTCTCCAAACACCGTCTGGATGTGCAGTTCGACAACGTCGAAGAAGCGATCGCTATGTCTTCTATGTATGCTGCGAACCATCTGCAGGGCGTGACCGCCATCATCACCATGACCGAGTCTGGCCGTACGCCGCTGATGACCTCGCGTATCACTTCAGGCCTGCCGATTTTTGCGATGTCGCGCCATGAACGCACCCTGAACCTCACCGCACTCTATCGCGGTGTCACGCCGGTGTTCTTCGACAGCAACAACGACGGCGTCGCTGCTGCACACGACGCGGTTAACCTGCTGCGTGATAAAGGCTTCCTGGTCTCCGGCGATCTGGTCATCGTGACGCAGGGTGATGTGATGGGCGCCACCGGCACCACCAACACCACCCGTGTGCTTCGCGTGGATTAATTGAGTCTGGGTTGACATTGTCGGTGTAGAATCAATGACGCGACTGCCTGGCAGTCGCGTTTTCTTTTCTGACAAGGAGGCAAGATGCCCCGTTTCCAGCCTATCAGCCAGCTTACCGGCCGAATTTTACTTTTTCCTCTGGCGTTAGTGCTATTCGAGTTTGCTACCTATATTGCTCACGACATGATCCAGCCTGGTATGCTGATCGTCACCAGTGAGTTCTCTGTTGGCCCTGAGTGGGTCTCTACTTCGCTAACCGCCTACCTGATTGGTGGTGTAGTGCTGCAATGGCTGCTGGGTCCGCTCTCTGATAAGTTTGGCCGGCGACCGGTGATGCTGTCTGGCATCCTGTTTTTTGCAGTCGCCTGCATGCTGACGCACTGGGTCAGCTCAATTGAGGAATTTGTCAGCCTGCGTTTCATTCAGGGCATCAGCCTCTGCTTTATCGGCGCAGTTGGCTATGCCGCGATCCAGGAAGCCTTTGATGAGGCGCTGGCGGTGCGCATGATGGCGCTGATGGCTAACGTAGCGTTACTGGCTCCGCTGGCAGGCCCGCTGGCTGGTGCCGCCTGGCTCACTGTTGGCAGCTGGCGCAGCATGTTCTGGCTGTTTGCCGCCTGCAGCCTGGTCGCTTTTGTGGTGCTGTGGCGTGTGATGCCCGAAACTGCAGGCGACCGCAGTCATTCTATCGCCCTGCCCAATCTGGCGCGCAACTATGGCCGGTTAATGAAAGACCGTCTGGTGGTGTCTGGCTCTTTTGCTATCGGGCTGGTGTTTATTCCAATCCTCACCTGGGTTGCCCTTTCGCCGGTGATCCTGATGCATGATGAAGGTCTGTCACGCATGCAGTATGCCCTGCTGCAGCTGCCGGTGTTTCTGGCAATGATCGCCGGTAACCTGACGCTGAGTAAGCTGGCGGGACGGGTCCCGATTGAACAGCCGGTGAAGTTCGCCGCCTGGCCCATTCTGATTGGTCTGAGTCTTGCGCTGGTAGCAAGCCTGCTCAACAGTCATAGTTATCTGCTGATTACCGCCGGTCTGAGTCTCTACGCTTTTGGTGCCGGAATGGTAAATGCCGGGCTGTATCGCCTGACGCTTTACGCCAGTAATGAAGGTAAAGGTAGCGTAGCCGCGATGCTGGGGATGATCAGTATTCTGACGCTGGCGGTGGGAATTGAACTGGCGAAAAGTGGCTATTTCAGCGGCGGCACGCTGTGGTTCTGTCTGATTAACTTTATCAGCGGCGTGCTGTGGTTTGGGCTGGTTATTCTGTTTATGCGTGAGCGTAAACGCCGCAGCCGGCTCGAGGCGTTATAACAAGCTGCGCAGTCGTTTTTCTCAGACGGCGACCCTGGCCAAAGCGATGGAGCATAGGCCAGTAGCAAAGCATGCTCCGTAGCGCAAACTTCATGATCATAAAAGGCCGCGAAAGCGGCCTTTTTCTATTTGCGCGGATACAGCTCCTTACGCGAATAGGGTTCGATATCACCCTCTTTGCGGGTCTTAAGGAGCTTGAGGATCCAGGTGTACTGCTCGGGATGCGGACGAACGAACACTTCCACCTCTTCATTCATCCGGCGCGCCAGCTGACGATCGTCTGCTTCCAGCAGGTCATCCATCGGCGGACGCACATAAATCTCAAGCTTATGTGTTTCACTGTTATAGACCGGGAACAGTGGGACCACGCGGGCACGACACACCTTCATCAGTCGACCAACTGCAGGCAATGTTGCTTTGTACGTGGCAAAGAAATCGACGAACTCGCTGTGCTCAGGACCGTGATCCTGATCGGGCAGATAATAGCCCCAGTAACCCTGACGTACTGAACTGATAAACGGCTTAATGCCGTCATTGCGGGCATGTAACCGGCCGCCATAACGACGACGTGCCGTATTCCAGGCATAGTCCATTAGCGGTTCGCTCTGATTATGGAACATCGCCGCCATCTTCTGGCCTTCTGACGCCAGCAGCATGGCAGGAATATCCACCGCCCAGCCATGTGGCACCAGGAAAATCACATTCTGTTGTTCAGCTTTCATCTGATCGATGATGTCACGACCATGCCACTCGACGCGTTCACGGATACGTGCCGGATCGCGCAGCACCAGCTCGGTCATCATCGTCATCGCCTGCGGTGCCGTGGCAAACATCTCATCGACCAGTGTAGCGCGCTGCGCCTCACTCAGTTCCGGCAGACAATAATAGAGGTTAATCAGCGCACGGCGACGTGCACCCTTTGCCAGCTTACCGGCAAAACGGCCTAAACGGCCCAGCAGCGGATCGCGCACTTTCGGCGGTAAATAAGCCAGCCCGGCCAGCGCACCAATTGCCAGCCAGCTGCCCCAGTACTTAGGTTTGAGAAAAGAACGTTCAAAAACGGGAATAAATTCAGTGTTATTTTTTTTACGGGTTTCCATGCACTCGCCTCAAGCAATGACCGGCTTATGATAGTGACGACCTGAAAATTTGCAATCATCCTGCGCCAGATAGCAAAAAACCGACGGAGATGCCGTCGGTTTTTGTGCGATTTGACGAAATTCGCTTACTTCAGACCCAGCTGAGGCAACCAGGCTTTCACCTGCGCCATATAATCACTGCGATCTTTGCCAGTCAGACCTTCCATGCGCGGCAGTTTCGCCGTTAATGGGTTAACTGCCTGATTGTTGATCCAGATTTCGAAATGCAGATGCGGGCCGGTAGAGCGCCCGGTGTTGCCTGACAGCCCGATACGGTCGCCACGCTTCACTTTCTCACCGGGTTTCACCAGCACTTTCTTCATGTGCATATAGCGGGTCATATACTGACGGCCATGACGGATAGCCACATAGTTACCCGCAGCACCGCCGTTCTTTGCCACGACAACCTCACCATCCCCGACTGCCAGCACGGGCGTACCAATCGGCAGCGCAAAGTCGACGCCTTTATGCGGCGCAATGCGACCGGTCACCGGATTAAGACGACGCGGATTGAAGTTCGATGAGACACGATACTGCTTAACCGTCGGGAAACGCATAAAGCCGCGCGCCAGACCGGAGCCGTTGCGATCGTAGAACTTGCCATCTTCAGCACGGAAGGCGTAATAGTCTTTCCCGCCGCTACGCAGGCGCACACCCAGCAACTGGCTCTGTGCACTCTTACCCTCCAGCATTTCGCGTGACATCAGAACGCTGAACTGGTCTCCCGCACGCAGTTTGCGGAAGTCCATCTGCCACTGCATCGCTTTAATGACGGCGCTGGCTTCGGCACTGCTCAATCCCGCCCGCATGGCGCTGGCGGCAAAACTGCCGCGCACTTCACCCTGCATTACGCTGTTGCGCCATTCACCCTTCTGCATCTCCGCTTCCATCTTAAAGCCACCCGATGGGGTGCGCTCATAGGTGCGGGTTTCGCGCCGGGAAATTTCCCAGTTCAGGGTTTTCAGGCCGCCATCATCATCCAGCGTCCAGCTCAGTTGCTGACCCACCTGCAGATTACGCAGATCCCGGTCGCTTACCACCAGCGCGTTAATGTCGCTAATGTCGATGCCATACTGATTCAGTGCGCTGCTCAGGGTATCGCCGGATGAGACGGTGTAGTCGTGAACCCCAGCTGTTTCCGGCGCGTCGGTGTCCACATCGTCCGCTGGCAGCTCTTCGTCCGGTTCCGGTGTGCTTTGATCGATCGGCTCACTGGCTTCCGGCAACAGCGTGCGGAGGGTGTTCTTATCCAGCTCAATGTTTTTAACGATGGGCGTCACATCATCCGTGGGATGATAAACGTAAGGCCGCCAGACAGCGACGGCCAGAGTGACTACAGTTAACGATCCCAGCATTACGCGGTGGGGGCGCGGCAAATTATTAAATGCGAGGGCGACAGAGCGGGCTATCTGCTGCACTTTTACCTATTCCTCATGCTCCATTCAGGCAGCTTTCATACTGGCTCGACAGTTGTGAGAGGAATTTCACATAGCTGTCTTTGGCTAAGCTGATGTCTGTGCCCAGGGGATCGAGTGTGCCTTTGCGCACCTGCGTTCCACGGGAGACAGCATCGATGACTGCTGGCCTGAATTGTGGCTCAGCAAAGACGCAGACCGCCTTTTGCTCAACCAACTGTGTTCGTATCTGGTGTAAACGCTGAGCGCCCGGTTGAATTTCAGGATTGACGGTAAAGTGCCCGGTGGGCGAAAGACCGTAGTGCTTTTCAAAGTACGTGTAAGCGTCGTGAAAAACGAAATATCCTTTATTTTTAACCGGAGCAAGTTGTGCGCTAACGCGTTTGTCCGTGTCCGCCAAAGCTACCTCAAACTGCTGGAGGTTGGCGTCAAGTTTGGCTTTATCCTGCGGCATAAGTTCCAATAATTTTCCATGGATTGCAACCGCGGTTTTGCGCGCAATCTCTGGCGACAACCACAGGTGCATATTAAACTCGCCGTGATGATGGTGATGAGCATCTGCGTCCTGATCTTCGGATTTTTCCGCTGCATGATCTTCTTCATCTTCACCACCGCTAATCAATAACGGTTTTACCCCGTCGATGTTCACCATAGCGAGGTTTTTTTGGGCTGGAAGTTCAGCTGCAGATTTCGCCATAAAGGCTTCCATTTCAGGCCCGACCCAGACAACTAAGTCCGCGTTTTTTAAGCGTTTTGCATCAGAGGGGCGCAGGGAGTAATCGTGTTCAGATGCCCCGTCCGGCAGCAACACTTCTACCGGCGTGACGCCATCGGCAATGGCCGCAGCGATAAAACCTACCGGTTTGAGTGAAGCCACGACATTTGCCTGGGCAGGAAGGGTTAATAAAGCTGAAACAGTTAAAGCCCCTAAGGCGAAAATTGCGCCCTTTTTATTGTGTAACATATTGCGTCATTCCATCGTGACCATGAGGTGGAATGTGATATTATAACATTCGAAATTCTGTGCAACCTGTAAATACTATGACCTCACTTGTCACACTCGATAACGTTTCGATAAAATTTAACCAGCGCAATGTGCTATCTGGCGTCAGCCTGGCCTTGCAGCCTGGTCGCATCCTCACTCTGCTGGGTCCCAACGGTGCCGGTAAATCAACACTGGTGCGTGTGGTGCTTGGCCTGCTGGCCCCGACGTCCGGTTCCGTTCAGCGTGATCCCGGCCTGCGTATTGGTTATGTCCCTCAGAAGCTGCACATCGATCCTACTCTGCCGGTAACAGTAGAGCGTTTTATGCGCCTGACGCGTGGCAGTAAAAACGCGGAGATTCTGCCTGCCCTGAAACGCGTGCAGGCGGGCCACCTGCTTCATTCGCCGCTGCAAAAACTTTCGGGTGGGGAAACTCAGCGTGTGCTGCTGGCCCGCGCGCTGCTGAATCAGCCTCAGCTACTGGTGCTTGATGAGCCAACGCAGGGCGTGGATGTGAACGGTCAGGTTGCGCTGTATGACCTCATTAATCAGTTACGCGTGGAACTGAACTGCGCCGTGATGATGGTCTCCCACGATCTGCATCTGGTCATGGCTAAAACTGACGAAGTGCTGTGCCTTAACCACCACATCTGCTGTTCCGGTACCCCGGAAGCGGTCTCCCAACATCCGGAATTCATCGCGATGTTTGGCCCGCGTGGCGCAGAAGAGCTGGCGATTTACCGTCATCATCATAATCACCGTCACGATCTTCAGGGACGTATCGTTTTACGCAAAAGACAGGGTTCATCATGATTGAGTTGCTATTACCGGGCTGGATAGGCGGTGTGATGTTAGCGCTGGCTGCAGGTCCGCTGGGTTCGTTTGTGGTCTGGCGCAAGATGTCCTATTTCGGCGATACCCTGGCGCACGCCTCTCTGCTCGGGGTGGCATTTGGCCTGCTGTTAAATGTGAATCCTTACTATGCGGTGATTCTGGTCACGGTCTGCCTGGCGCTAGGCCTGGTCTGGCTGGAGCGTCGTCCGCATCTGGCTATCGATACCCTGCTGGGCATTATGGCGCACAGTGCGCTGTCGCTGGGTCTGGTGGTGGTCAGCCTGATGAAGAACGTGCGCGTCGATCTGATGGCGTATCTGTTTGGCGACCTGCTGGCGGTCACACCCGACGATCTCTGGATGATGGGTGGTGGCGTGGTGATCGTGCTGCTGGTGATGGCGTGGCAGTGGCGGTCGTTGCTGTCGATGACCATCAGCCCGGAGCTGGCGCAGGTCGATGGCGTCAATATCCAGCGTACCCGGTTGGTTCTGATGCTGGTTACGGCGCTGACAATTGGGGTAGCGATGAAGTTTGTTGGTGCGCTGATCATCACCTCACTGCTGATTATCCCGGCGGCGACCGCACGCCGTTTCGTGCGCTCACCGGAAGGCATGGCGGGCGTCGCGGTGGTCATCGGTGTGATTGCCGTCACCGGCGGTCTGACCTTCTCCGCGTTCTACGACACGCCTGCCGGGCCGTCGGTTGTGCTCTGCGCGGCCATCCTGTTTATCTTCAGCATGGTACGCAAACCGGCCATGTAGTTACTCTTCGCGCGTCATACCGAAGTGACGATAAGCGTGCTGCGTGGCCATCCGGCCACGTGGTGTGCGCTGAATGAAGCCCTGCTGAATCAGGAAGGGTTCAATCACATCTTCAATGGTTTCCCGCTCTTCACCAATGGCAGCAGCCAGGTTGTCCAGCCCCACCGGCCCACCCATAAATTTGTCGATGATCGCCAGCAGCAGTTTACGGTCCATATAATCGAACCCTTCGCTGTCAACGTTAAGCATATCCAGCGCGCTGCAGGAGACTTCACCGCTGAGATCACCGTTTGCCCGCACTTCTGCGAAGTCACGAACGCGACGCAGCAGGCGGTTGGCGATACGCGGTGTGCCGCGTGCGCGACGGGCGATCTCTAATGCCCCTTCATCACTCAGCGCCAGGCCCAGACAGGCAGCACTGCGGCCCACGATGTGCTGCAGATCTTTAACCTGATAGAACTCCAGACGCTGCACAATGCCAAAACGGTCGCGCAGCGGCGAGGTCAGCGAGCCAGCACGCGTGGTGGCACCAATCAGCGTAAATGGCGGCAGATCGAGTTTGATCGAACGCGCAGCCGGGCCTTCACCAATCATGATATCCAGCTGATAATCTTCCATCGCCGGGTAGAGTATCTCTTCCACTACCGGTGAGAGACGATGGATTTCATCGATAAACAGGACATCATGGGGCTCAAGGTTGGTCAGCATCGCCGCCAGATCGCCCGCCTTCTCCAGCACCGGACCTGATGTGGTGCGCAGATTGACGCCCATCTCATTGGCCACGATGTTGGCCAGGGTGGTTTTACCCAGCCCTGGCGGACCGAAGATCAACAGATGATCGAGCGCATCGCCGCGCAGTTGCGCTGCCTTGATGAATATTTCCATCTGCTCACGCACCTGCGGCTGACCGACATATTCGGTCAGCATCTTCGGGCGAATCGCGCGGTCAATAACCTCTTCTTCGCTGATACTGGCAGCGGAGATCAGGCGGTCGGCTTCTATCATGACTTACCTCAAATGGCGGCGCGTAGCGCTTCGCGGATCAGGGTTTCGCAATCCGCATCCGGTCGACCGACTTTACTGATCATACGGCTCGCTTCCTGCGGTTTATAACCCAGTGAAACCAGCGCTGCAACCGCTTCGGATTCCGCATCATTGGTTTCCGGCTCGGCGCTCGGCGTGGTGAGCGTAAACGCAGAATCGCCGCCAAACAGGTCGCCATGCATCCCTTTGAAGCGGTCCTTCATCTCGACCACCAGTCGCTCAGCCGTCTTCTTACCCACACCGGGCAGTTTTACGAGTGATGCGATCTCTTCTTTCTCGACGGCAGTCACAAACTGCTGCGCCGACATGCCGGAGAGGATCGCCAGCGCCAGCTTGGGCCCGACGCCATTCACTTTAATCAGTTCGCGAAACAGCGCGCGCTCCTGCTTGCTGTTAAAACCAAACAGTAATTGCGCATCTTCACGCACCACAAAATGGGTAAAAATTACCGCTTCGTGCTGAAGTTCAGGCAACTCATAAAAACAGGTCATGGGCATGTAAATTTCATAACCGACGCCGTGTGCCTCAAGCAGCACCAGTGGCGGCTGCTTTTCCAGAATATTGCCCCGTAAACGACCTATCACCTGAATGCTTCCTTAACTAAAGAATGTGGCGGATTTTATAACATAAAAAAGGCTGGATGAATATCCAGCCTGAGAGTGAGACCTGAGCGATAAGCGCTAACCCGAACGCAATCGTCCGCGCGTCAGCACCAGCTTACTGTCACTCATGCGTGCCGCGTTTTGGGCCACGTGACAATGAGTAATGGCTATCGCCAGGGCATCGGCGGCATCCGCCTGCGGGTTTGCGGGCAGCTTCAGCAGGGTTCGCACCATGTGCTGCACCTGACTTTTTTCGGCGCTGCCGATGCCAACCACGGTCTGTTTCACCTGACGGGCGGCATACTCAAACACAGGCAGATCGTGGTTAACCGCGGCAACAATGGCGGCACCGCGCGCCTGGCCGAGTTTCAGCGCGGAGTCGGCATTCTTCGCCATAAACACCTGTTCAATGGCGAAGAAGTCGGGTGAAAACTGCGTGATGATTTCGCAGACGCCCGCATAGATCAGCTTCAGGCGGGCGGGTAACTCGGTGGTATTGGTGCGGATACAGCCGCTGCCCAGATAAGTGAGCTGGCGGCCAGTCTGACGAATAACACCATAACCGGTGATGCGTGAGCCAGGATCAATTCCCAGGATAATCGACATTACGCCTCTCCGGTTAACAGGGCGACAGACGCCATTACAGCGTTTCCGCCACCTCGTCGGAGATCTCACCGTTGTGATAAACCTCCTGCACATCGTCGCAATCTTCCAGCATGTCGATCAGACGCAGCAGTTTTGGTGCGGTTTCCGCATCCATTTCGGCTTTGGTCGTCGGGATCATCGCCACTTCTGCGGTATCCGCTTTCAGACCAAGTGCTTCCAGTGCATCACGCACCGTGCCCATCTCTTCCCATGCGGTGAAAACATCAATCGCGCCGTCGTCATAGGTGACAACGTCTTCACCGCCCGCTTCCAGGGCCGCTTCCATTACCGCATCTTCATCCTGACCTGGCGCAAAAGAGATCACGCCTTTCTTGTTGAACAGGTAAGCCACGGATCCGTCAGTACCCAGGTTGCCACCGGTTTTGGTAAAGGCGTGACGCACTTCACCCACGGTACGGTTACGGTTGTCACTGAGGCATTCGATCATGATGGCTGAACCGCCTGGACCATAACCTTCATAAATGATGGTTTCCATGTTGGCGTTGTCATCGCCGCCCACACCGCGCGCGATAGCGCGATCCATGGTGTCGCGGGTCATGTTGTTCGCCAGCGCTTTATCCATCGCGGCACGCAGACGCGGGTTTGAGCCCGGATCACCACCGCCCAGCTTGGCCGCTGTCACCAGTTCACGAATGATTTTGGTGAAGATTTTGCCGCGCTTAGCATCCTGCGCCGCCTTACGGTGTTTGGTGTTTGCCCACTTACTGTGTCCTGCCATTTTAACGTTTCTCCGATCTTTTACAGGGTGCAGGCTATCCTGGCTGCGAGCCTGTTTACCGTCGGTGCTTACACCGTTTTTAAAAAACCGTGTACCCGCTTTGGGCGAGCATCGCGCATGATCATCACGTACAACAGTATGCTGATGACTTCACGCAGGTGGTAAACAATGTCGCAGCGTGGATGATGCCTGGCTGTTCAATATATTGGTGAAGTCCTGTTAAAACTCACCAGATTCATAAAATTTAATCTATTCGCCGCCGGAATACCGGGCGATGGCGAGCATTCAGATAAATTCTTCAATTGCCTGGCGGTTACTCCATGATCGGGTTAATGCTGCAGCCTCAGCAGGCGCCAGCCAGCGAAACGCCAGATGCTCGGTGAGCGTCACATCGCGCTCTTCCGGCAGTTGCAGGCGAAACCAGTGCTCGTGATTATGGGTGACATCAGGCGCATAGCGATGGCGGAAATGGGGAAAGATTTCAAAGTCGATTTGACGATGACAATCCTCCACCTCCAGCTGCTCAGTCAGCACGTCAATGCCGACCTCCTCATTCACTTCACGACACGCGGTCGCCAGCGGTGACTCCCCCGCTTCCAGGCTGCCGGTAACCGACTGCCAGAAGGTGGGATCGTCACGTCGCTGCAGCATCAACACCCGGCCAGTATCGCGCGCCGTAATAACCACCAGCACTGAAACCGGGTGTTTATAGCCCATTATTTACTCTCAGGCTTTTCTTTTTTAATGACCTGAATACCCAGCTCCAGCAGAGAAGCCGGGTTCGCTTCGCTTGGCGCTTCGGTCATCATGCAGGCTGCCGCCGTGGTTTTCGGGAACGCGATAACGTCACGAATGTTGTCGGTGCCGGTCAGCAGCATGGTCAGGCGATCCAGACCAAACGCCAGGCCCGCATGCGGTGGCGTACCGAACTTCAGCGCATCCAGCAGGAAGCCAAACTTCTCGCGCTGCTCGTGCTCTTCAATACCCAGAATGCTGAACACCGTCTGCTGCATTTTGCCGTTGTGGATACGCACTGAACCGCCGCCCACTTCATAACCGTTGATCACCATGTCGTAGGCATTCGCCACGGCACGGGTTGGATCCGCAGCCAGCTCTTCTGCGCTCATCTCTTTTGGTGCAGTGAACGGATGGTGCATCGCAGCCAGACCGCCTTCCTCGTCCTCTTCGAACATCGGGAAGTCGATCACCCACAGCGGTGCCCAGGCTTTTTCATCCGTGATGTTCAGCTCGCGACCCACTTTCAGGCGCAGCGCACCCAGTGCATCCGCGACCACTTTGGCGCGATCGGCGCCAAAGAAGATGATGTCGCCATCCTGCGCGCCGGTGCGGCTCAGAATGCCTTCGACGATCTCTGCATTCAGGAACTTGGCAACCGGACTCTGCACGCCGTCCAGGCCGTCGGCACGGACGTTAACTTTCATCCACGCCAGGCCTTTCGCGCCGTAAATTTCTACGAACTTGCCATATTCATCAATCTGCTTACGGCTCAGCTGCGCACCGGTTGGCACACGCAGTGCCGCAACACGGCCTTTTTCATCGTTAGCCGGGCCAGAGAAGACCTGGAACTCCACGTTTTTCAGCAGGTCACCCACGTCCACCAGCTCCATCGGGTTACGCAGATCCGGCTTATCAGAACCGTAACGATGCATCGCTTCCGCAAAAGTCATCTGCGGGAACTCGCCGAGATCAACGCCCTGCACGTCCTGCCACAGATTGCGGATTAAACGCTCCATAATTTCACGCACCTGAGGCGCGGTCATAAAGGAGGTTTCAACGTCGATCTGGGTAAATTCGGGCTGACGATCGGCACGTAAATCTTCATCGCGGAAGCATTTAACGATCTGATAGTAGCGGTCAAAACCCGACATCATCAGCAGCTGTTTGAACAGCTGCGGTGACTGCGGCAGCGCGTAGAATTTGCCTTTGTGAACCCGGCTTGGCACCAGATAGTCACGCGCGCCTTCTGGCGTCGCTTTGGTCAGCATCGGGGTTTCGATATCCAGGAACCCTTCGTCATCCATAAAGCGACGGACAAAGCTGGTGATTTTTGCGCGGGTTTTCAGACGCGTCACCATCTCAGGACGACGCAGATCCAGATAGCGATATTTCAGGCGTGCTTCTTCGCTGTTGGTCTGATTAGAGTCCAGCGGCAGTGGCTCAGAGCGGTTGATGATGGTCAGCGCCTGGGCAAACACTTCGACTTCGCCGGTCGCCATGTCGCTGTTTTTATTCTTCTCATCACGCGCACGCACGGTGCCGGTGATCTGGATGCAGAATTCGTTACGCAGTTCAGAAGCCAGCTTAAATGCGTCCTGACGATCGGGATCGAAAAACACCTGCACGATGCCTTCACGGTCGCGCATGTCGATAAAAATCAAACTGCCCAGATCGCGACGGCGGTTTACCCAGCCGCAAAGCGTGACTTGCTGACCTACATGAGACAGATTGAGCTGTCCGCAATATTCTGTACGCATAACACTATCCTTTTAACTTCGCCGCTGCAGCTGACAGCATCCGGCCGCGTTACCTGTTGCGATGCTGTCGCAAAAATGGCGGTCATTATAATGGAAAAAGCCAGGCAGGATAAGCAGATCCACGCCAAAGCAGCGATTTCCTGTGTGCATTTGCCCACCTGACCGAACATAGAAGATAATGGGGCATCTTAACCCATAGCCAGGAGCGCGCGTGACACTTCGTATTGGCCTGCCCCAGTGGGGGCATTCACACTGGAAACGCTGGGGTATCACGAGCCTGGCGGACTATGCCCGATACTTCCATTGTGTAGAGGGAAACACCACGCTTTATGCGCTGCCTGATACCGAAACGGTGATGCGCTGGCGCGATATGACGCATGATGCGTTTCGCTTCTGCTTTAAGTTTCCCAACACCATCAGCCATCAGGCGGCGCTACAGCACAGTGACGAACTGCTGACCGATTTCCTGCGCCTGATGGAGCCGCTGGCCGATCGCATCGGTCAGTACTGGCTGCAATTGCCTGCCAGCTTCTCTCCGGCGCAGATCGCCGATCTGTGGCGCTTTCTGGATAGTTTGCCGCGTCGTTTTCACTATGGCGTCGAAGTCCGCCATCCGGCTTTCTTTGCCAAAGGTGACGCAGAGCGGACGCTGAATCGCGGATTGCTTGAGCGCGGCATCAATCGCGTCATGTTAGACAGCCGCCCGGTTCACGCCTCCACCTCGCAAAGCCCGGCAGCCCTGGTGGCCCGTGCTCAGAAGCCTAAAGTGCCGCCTCATGCCCTGCGAACAGGCTCGCAGCCAATGGTCCGTTTTATCGGCAGCGACAGTGTGGAAGAGACCGTGCCGCTGTTTCAGATCTGGCGTGACAAGCTCTCGCAATGGCAGCAACAGGGCGACGCCATGCTGTTTCTGCATACGCCCGATATGGGTCAGGTGTTTCCGCTGGTTCAGGCGCTATGGCCGCAGCTGCAGCAGATCGATCCGGCTATTGGCAATGGACCCGACTGGCCGCAACAGACGTCACTGTTTTGATCACTGTACAGGACAGCGTGCTGTGCGCTGGATAGAATAGCCACTTTACGGATGGATACCGGAGTGACAATGATTAGCGCGTTATACGTCGTACTGGGTGCATTGCTGGTGATGAAATTTACAATGGACGTGGTGCGTTACCGCCGTTTCTATCGCGTAGCGTATGGCGATGGCGGCTATCACGACCTGAAAATGGCGATTCGCATTCACGGCAATGCCATCGAAACCATCCCGCTGGCGCTGTTGCTGCTGGTGATGATGGAGATGAATGGCGCCGATATCTGGATGGTGCATCTCACTGGCCTGCTCTTTTTCATCAGCCGGTTACTTCATGCCTGGGGTTTACGCAGCAGCGCCATGGCTGGCCGTAAATATGGCATGCTGCTGACGCTGTTTTCCCTGTGCGGCATGGTCATTTTTAATCTTATTTATCTGCCGTGGGAACTGGTGCTGACACTCCATTAAGTCGCCCTGGGTTAAGGGGTGCAGGCCGCCCCACTTTCTGCGAGAATAGCGCCCTTTCCGTCGTCTCTTCGGATTTTCGATATGTCTGACCGCGATCAACTCTTCTCAGCGCCCATTGCAAAACTGGGCGACTGGACTTTTGACGAGCGCGTAGCTGAAGTCTTTCCAGACATGATTCAGCGCTCGGTGCCGGGCTACTCCAACATCATTTCGATGATTGGCATGCTGGCAGAACGTTTTGTTACTCCCGACAGCACGGTTTATGACCTGGGCTGCTCGCTGGGCGCCGCCACCCTCTCGGTGCGCCGCAATATTCATGTCCCGGGTTGCCAGATCATCGCAGTGGATAACTCCCCGGCGATGGTGGAGCGTTGCCGTCGTCATCTGGATGCGTTTCGCGCTGATACGCCGGTGACGGTGCTGGAAGCGGATATCCGTGATATTGACATAGAAAACGCCTCGCTGGTGGTGCTTAACTTTACGCTGCAGTTTCTGGAGCCACCCGCACGTCTGGCTCTGCTGGAAAAAATCTGGCAGGGACTTAAACCCGGTGGCGCGCTGGTGCTGTCGGAGAAATTCAGTTTTGAAGATGCCGAAGTCGGTGAACTGTTGTTCAACATGCACCATGACTTCAAGCGCGCCAACGGCTACAGCGAACTGGAAATCAGTCAGAAACGCAGCATGCTGGAAAATGTGATGCTGACTGACAGCGTCGAAGCCCATAAAGCCCGTCTGAAACAGGCCGGTTTCTCGCACGCCGAACTCTGGTTCCAGTGCTTTAATTTTGGATCTCTGGTGGCGTTGAAATGATCGACTTTGGCCGTTTTTATCAGCAAATTGCCGTAGGTCCACTGGCGAAGTGGCTGGAAGTATTACCGGCGCAAATCAGCGAGTGGCAGCGTGAAAACCTGCATGGCCACTTCCGTGACTGGTACAAGTCGCTGGAGTATTTGCCGCTGCTGGAGCCGCAAAAGCTCGACCTGCTGCATAGCGTCACCGCCGACCGCGATGACATCAGCGATCGTCATCGTCAGGGTATTGAGAAATTACTGCGTAACCTGATGCCATGGCGTAAAGGGCCCTATTTCCTCTATGGCACCCATATCAACACCGAGTGGCGTTCTGACTGGAAATGGGAGCGTGTCCTGCCGCATATATCCTCGCTGGCGGGCCGGACGGTGCTGGATGTTGGCTGTGGCAGCGGTTATCACATGTGGCGGATGATTGGTGCGGGTGCGCATCTGGTGGTCGGCATTGATCCGATGCAGCTCTTCCTGGTGCAGTTTGAAGCCGTGCGTAAGCTGCTGAACGATGATCGCCGGGCGCACATGCTGCCGCTGGGTATTGAACAGTTACCGGCGTTACAGGCGTTTGATACCGTGTTTTCGATGGGTGTGCTCTACCATCGCCGTTCCCCGCTGGATCATCTGTTACAGCTGAAAAATCAGCTGGTGAGCGGCGGTGAACTGGTGCTGGAGACGCTGGTCATTGAGGGCGATGTGAATCAGGTGCTGGTGCCCGGTGAGCGCTATGCGCAGATGCGCAACGTCTTCTTTATTCCCTCCGCCGAGGCGCTGAAAAGCTGGCTGGAGAAAAGCGGCTTTGTCGATGTACGGATTGTCGATTTCGCCCTGACCACCACCGAAGAACAACGTCGGACAGACTGGATGACCAGCGAGTCGCTGGCGGAATTCCTCGATCCCGATGACCCGAGCAAAACGGTTGAGGGCTATCCGGCTCCGCTGCGCGCCGTGCTGGTCGCCACCAAACCTTAAGTCTCAGCGGCGAGACAACACCAGTTTCGCCGCAAATCCAATAAACACGCAGCCGGTCAGGCGATCCATCACCCTCAATACCCGCGGTTTTTGCAGATGTCCCGCAAAATAGTGACTGCCGCCGATTAATACGGCATTCCATATCAGCCCCAGCAGCATGTGTGCCAGCGCCATCAGCGTGCACCAGAGCGCCACGGACGCCCCGGCCGGAATAAACTGTGGCAGGAAGGTAACGTAAAACACGCCCACTTTTGGATTCAGCAGATTCCCCATCAACCCCCGACTGAAGCAGGCCAGATAACCCTGCGACCTGACAGGCTGTTCGTTCACGATGAGCGGTTGCTGACGCGGTTTAAGCAGTAGCCTGATACCGAGCCAGAGCAGCCAGGCCGCCCCCATCCACTTCAGCAGGTTGTATGCAATTTCAGAGGCCAGCAATAGCGCACCCAGCCCCAGGCCTACCGCCACTCCCCAGATCAGACAGCCCAGCGTCACGCCGAGCGCGGTGGCGCAGGCGCGCTGCCAGCCCTGCGCGATAGCGGTTCGCAACACCAGTGCGGTGTCAAATCCGGGTGTGAGCGTCAGAATGGTTATCGCAAGCAGAAATGAAAAGAGCATCGCGCTCATAATAATTTCTCCGTTATCTCCTGGGGTGTCCACGCAGCTTAACAGCTCCGGTGAGCGCAATCCTTCATCAACTGCCACTCTTCCCGGATTGTGCCAGACTGGATCAGGTTGATTCATTCATATCAGGGAGTTTTGATTATGAGTAAATTTATTTTTTCCTCACCCCGTAAATATGTACAGGGCGCAGGTGTGCTGGATGAGCTGGGAACGTATCTGACTGAACTGGGCGATCAGGCTTTTCTGGTGGCTGATAACACGGTCTGGACGTTGATTGGCGAACGGACGCAACACGCCCTGCATTCCGCTGGCGTGAAATTCAGCTGGCAGCAATTCAATGGCGAAGCCTCCAGTAATGAGATTTCCCGACTCAGTGCGCTGGCAAAAAGTCAGGGCTGTAATGTGATTGTCGGCCTGGGCGGGGGCAAAACGCTGGATACAGTTAAAGCGGTGGCGGATGAACTTAAACGGCCGGTGGCTATCGTGCCAACCATTGCGTCCACCGATGCGCCCTGTAGCGCCCTGTCGGTCATCTACTCTGACAGCGGTGTATTCGATAGCTATCGCTTTTACAGCAAAAATCCAGATTTGGTGCTCGTGGACACGGCAGTCTGCGCCAGTGCGCCAGCACGGCTATTTGCATCAGGCATTGCAGATGGACTGGCGACCTGGGTTGAAGCGCAGGCCGTGGCTCGTTCGCATGCGAAATCAATGGTTAACGGTGATCCGACACTTGCCGGACTGGCCATTGCCCGAGCCTGTGAAGAAACTCTTCTTACATGGGGTTACAGCGCCTATATTGCCGTTTCCGAAAAACGGGTAACGCCAGCGGTGGAAGCGGTCGTTGAGGCCAACACGCTGCTCTCGGGACTGGGGTTTGAGAACGGTGGTCTGGCCGCCGCCCACGCGATTCATAATGGTTTTACCGCCATCGATGGCGATATCCACCATCTGACTCATGGCGAGAAAGTTGCCTATGGCACGCTGACGCAGATGGTGCTTGAGAAGCGTACGGATGAGGATATTGCGCGCTATATACGCTTTTATCGCTCAATCAATATGCCAACCACACTCAGGGAGCTGCATCTGGAAAATGAAAGCTGGGAGAATCTGGTGAAAGTGGGGGCTCTGGCAAACAGTGAGGGAGATACGCTGAAAAACCTCAACCCACACCTGTCACCCGAAGATATCGCAAATGCCCTGCTGGCACTGGATACCTTTAGTCAGACTGTAAAATAGGTCAGGAGCGGGCGATCACCCGATCGCCTGTTACTCTTCTGCCGCAGGCTGGTTCCAGTACTCATATTTGTAAGCCGAACTGAGGTGGCGCTCGATAGTGCCACGCGTAAAGATTTCGGTCTCATGCAGATAGCTGAGTGTACAGTTGCCGACCTCATCCCATGACTGGCACTCATCAACCGACCGGATGGTGCTCAGCGGTGTGGTCTCGGTGCCGCTAAGTCGTACTTCACGCCATTGAGGATCATAGGTGTATTCGTCGGTGCCTCTTGCAGATGTGGTGCGCGTGATCAGACCTTTTGGGTTCCAGTGATAGTGAAATTCGCCGTTGGTCAGCGGATCGCTGCCGCGCGCCACGCTCTTCTCCAGCCGTAGCTGGGGATCATAGCGATAGGTGATGTCGGTAAAGCCGCTTTTCCCCATGCTGGTAAATCTATCAGAGGCGCTGGTGATCGTGCCATGCCGGCCTTTCTGCCAGTTAATCGTTCCCTGTCGATTATCCACGACGACTTCCTTACCTTCTTTCAGCACTTTGACCAGATAGGCATATTCCGCCACCCAGCCGCCCTGCACTCTGGCGATATGTTGCTCCATGCTGAGAATCACATTACGTTCGCTTTTATCGTAGCTGACGTCGGCGACGGTCAGATCGCCGCAGGCGTCAAACTGCCCCAGCACCCGCTTTTGCGAATTCACATCTTTGCCAAACTCGCCCGCAATCACCTGCTTCACAGCGCCTTTCGCGTTTCCCCCCAGCAGAATAAGGTTATTACTGTTCGCAACGGCCGCATTATTCGGACTGCATGCGCTGGCCGCTGCGCTTCCAGTCCAGGCAGTCAGCATCAGGCTTAAAACAAGAATCTGATTGCGTTTCATAGGGTAATTTCCAGGCGATGTTGCTTTCAGTGTAAACGCTGTGGTGATAAACAGCGCCAATCTTTGACGATTCCGGCCTGCATTGCTTTCAAAGATGAGAGAGGTGAAAAGGCATAAACGTCAGATGTCATCTTCCGCTCACATCATAACAATGCCAGAGAACCCCGAAATAAGGTCACTGCAATTGAGAGGGCTTCAGACAAAAAGAACCCCAGCAAGAATACTGGGGTTTGGTACTTGCAAACACCACGTCAATGATCGGCGTGCTGCGCGGCAAAATCTGTTGTGGTTCAGGCGACGCGGACGGTGCTCATCTGCATTACACTTTTCATCGCCTCAACGACATCACCGTCTACACAGTAGCGGCTGAACTCATCGCTTTCGGCTTCAGAACACATGGAGACCCCCGCTTTGCGGTAGCGCATCGGCGACACCATCAGGCGACTGGCCGAGCTGTGAACTTCATCAATCCCCATGTCGAGAAACTTTTGCAGGTTGCTGAGACGAACCCCGGCACCCGCCATAATAATAGGACCGGTGCTGGCCTCATTTAGTTCCCTGAGGAGTGCAATTCCGTTTTCAGCACTGTGTTGCTGACCGGATGTCAGAATGCGCGCCACCCCTAAATCTGTTAATTCTTCCAGCGCTCGCTTAGGGCTGTGACACAGATCGAAGGCGCGATGGAATGTCACTGACAGGCCGTCACATAGCGCCATAATCTGCCGCATCTGACCATGATGGATATGCGCGTCCTCATCCAGCATCCCAATGACCAGCCCCGGAAACCCCAGTTCGCGTATCAACGCCACATCCGATTTCATCGCTTCAAACTCGCGCGCGGTATAACAAAAGTCACCACCCCGTGGCCGGACAATAGGATGAACCGGGATTGAAACCTCGCGCCGGGCGGCATTAAGCATCCCTGCCGATGGGGTCAGACCACCCTCACGCGGTGCGGCACAAAGTTCAACCCGATCGGCGCCCGCCTGTTGTGCGGTCACGGCGCAATCCACGCCATAGCAGCAAATTTCCAGTGTGGTCATTCTCTTCTCCTTTACATGACTCTGGTTCAAGGCAGATTCATCAGTTAGTCTGGCTGCTGAAATGAGTTTACCGGGAAAGTTAACTATGGCATTCAATTTCGACCAACGGATAGACCGTCGTCACAGCGATAGCCTTAAATGGAACAAATATGCGGACCAGGACATTCTGCCGTTGTGGGTGGCAGATACCGATTTCCGATCGCCTGACTGCGTTATCGATGCGATCAAAACCCGCGCCGGGCATGGCATTTTTGGCTATGGCGATACGCCGGTAGCGTTTCTCGACAGCGCAGTTGCGTGGCTCGCCTCACGCTATCAGTGGCACGTCAATCCGGAATGGATTGTGGTTTTACCGGGCGTGGTGAGCGGACTGAATCTCGCCGTGCGTGCCTTCACTGCGTCGGACGAGCTGACGATTTCTCCCACGCCGATCTATCCACCGTTTCGCGGGGCGGCAAAACTGGCAGAGCGAGGTCAGATCAATGTGCCTGTCACGTTGCAACAGGGGCGCTGGCTGCTGGATCTGGATGCAGCCGAAGAACAGACTGGGGGTAAAGAACGGCTGTTAATGCTGTGTAACCCGCAGAATCCGGGCGGCACAGTCTATCGCCATGACGAACTGCAGGCGCAGCTGGAATTCGCCCAGAAACACAATCTGATTGTCTGTTCAGACGAGATCCACAGCGATTTGCTACTGGAACCGGGCGTGCAGCACATTCCGTTTGCTTCGCTAAGTGAGGATGCGGCCCAGCGAAGTGTCACGCTGATGTCGCCCTCCAAGAGTTTCAATATCGCCGGTCTGGGTGCGTCCATCACCATCATACCGAATGCTGAACTGCGCGCGCGCTTTAACCGGGTGCGACGCGGCATTGTGCCGGATGTAGATATTCTGGCCATCACCGCAGCAGCAGCAGCCTGGCGCGAAGGTGAGCCCTGGCTGAAGGCACAGAATGCTTACCTGCGCAGTAACCGGGACTGGCTGGTATCACAGGTCAATAAAATGCCCGGTCTGTCAGTTGCCACGCCGGAAGCAACCTACCTGGCCTGGATTGATGCCAGCGCGCTGGGTGTGGCCAGTCCTGCCCTCTATTTTGAGAAGCACGGACTGGGCTTAACCGCCGGACGTGAGTTCGGCAACGACCAGTTTGTCCGGCTCAATTTCGGCTGTACCCGAGCGTTACTGGACGAGGCGGTTGCCCGACTGAAACGCGCCGTGGCTGCCCGTATTTAGTGCTGCTCACTGGCGACAATCTCCTCCAGTCGCCACGGATGAAACTTGATGGTTGTCTGCCCATCCGTCACCGCCAGGGTCGGATTAGGCAGACGCTCATTCTCGCCCTGCGGTGAGCTGGTTTTAAAGAAAATGCCGGGCTGCGTCAGTGCCTCATCAGACAATAATGCCATCGCGCGCACGCCCAGCGTCCGATGATTGCCACGTAACACCACTTCAATGTGCTCCCAGCCTTCATGGCGATAACGCTTCTCACCCGGCCACGGCAGCTCAACCACATCGATCTCTCTGCCCGCCACGACCAGTGGATCATGTAGTTTAAACAGGCAAATCTGCCGTCCGTTAATCATCGTCGCTGAAAACTGAGTACCCATCTGCTGCAGGCCTTGCTGCCAGCGCATCGCCGTCGTGTCCTGATGACAACGCACCGAAATATGGTCCACTTCAAGATCGTTAAGGCGCAAACCAAGTTGCTGCGCAAAACTTTGCAACGATTCTTCAAAACGCCTTAAATCTGTCTTTAAATCGTCCAATTCTGCCGGAAAAGATCGCTCTGACACCGTAAATCCTCTCAATTTGTTTAGCATTTATAAACAGTCTCGTTTATGGTGCGCCGCGTGCCCGACGTCACATAATGATAAGATTCATCTTATTTGGACTGAAATTTAACGCAAAACCGTATAATAACATCTTTCATTTCGGATTTATCCCCTGTTTAGGACCATGAGTTCCTTGATGAAAGTGCGTTAAATGTATGATTATAATCAACTTCTTTAATACAATAAGATAACTCTCAATTGACTGGTAAACAATTGCAGCATTCTCTGCCTTCCTATAAATTTGACCTAACACAAACAAAAGGAATGGCTATATGTCTATGCTCATCGTTGTCGCTGTCCTGATCGCACTGATGGGATTCGCAATTTCGCGCCACTGGAAGGTGCTTGAAGATAAAAGCGTAAAGAACCCACGTCGTCATCTGCGACGTCGCTAACGCCTCCGGGAAACATCTTCTTCAGCTCTGTTTCCCCGCTTCATCCAACTGCTGACGCCCATCCACAATTCACGTATACTTTTCCCCTCATTTTTTTCCATTTTGTCTGCCCCATCCGTTTCTGCCCCGCCGTAACGCGATGTGCTAAGGCAAGATGATGACAGCCCGGTTTAGCAGCCCAGGGCGTTGTTCAGCTTATGAAGGTAACTCGGTGAATATTCAGGCACTTCTTTCCGCAAAAGTCAGTCAGGCAATGGTTTTAGCCGGCGCACCCGCCGATTGCGAACCGCAGGTTCGTCAGTCTGCACGGGTTCAGTTTGGAGACTATCAGGCCAACGGTATTATGGCCGTGGCGAAAAAGCTGGGACAGGCACCGCGACAATTAGCGGAAGCGGTGATTCAGCACCTCGACCTGACCGGCATCGCCAGCAAGGTTGAAATTGCCGGGCCGGGTTTCATTAATATTTTCCTTGACCACAACTGGCTGGCAACACACGCCCGTCAGGCGCTTAGCCTGCCGCGCCTTGGCGTGCAGCTGGCTGAGCCGCAGACCATCGTGGTCGACTACTCCGCCCCTAATGTCGCAAAAGAGATGCACGTCGGTCACGTCCGCTCCACCATCATTGGTGATGCGGCGGTGCGTACGCTGGAGTTTCTTGGTCATAACGTCATCCGCGCTAACCACGTTGGCGACTGGGGTACGCAGTTCGGCATGTTGATCGCGTTCCTGGAAAAGCAGCAGAATGAAGATCACGCAGAGATGGCGCTGGCCGACCTTGAAGGCTTCTACCGTGAAGCCAAGCGCACTTATGATGAAGATCCTGAGTTTGCCGAGCGTGCGCGCAGCTATGTCGTGAAACTTCAGGGTGGCGATGAATATTGCCGCCAGATGTGGAAGAAGCTGGTCGACATCACCATGAGTCAGAACCAGAAAATCTACGACCGCATGAACGTGACGCTGACGCGCAACGATGTCATGGGTGAAAGTCTTTATAACGACATGCTGCCCGGCATTGTTTCCGACCTGAAACAGAAAGGCTTAGCGGTCGAGAGCGAAGGCGCAACCGTGGTGTTCCTGGATGAATTCCAGAACAAAGAAGGCGAGCCGATGGGCGTCATCATCCAGAAAAAGGATGGTGGCTACCTCTACACCACGACGGACATCGCCTGTGCGAAATATCGTTACGAAACGCTGAACGCCGATCGCGTGCTCTATTACATCGATTCACGTCAGCATCAGCATCTGGTGCAGGCATGGACGATTGTCCGTAAAGCGGGTTATGTGCCGGAATCTGTGCCGCTGGAGCACCATGCATTCGGCATGATGCTGGGCAAAGATGGACGGCCATTTAAAACACGTAGCGGCGGCACCATCAAACTTTCTGATCTGCTGGATGAAGCCTATCAGCGTGCCTACACGCTGGTGCGTGAGAAGAACCCGGAGATGAGCGAAGCGGAAGTGAAAACCCTGGCGGAAGTGGTGGGTATCAGTGCTGTCAAATATGCTGATCTGTCAAAAAGCCGCACCACCGACTACATCTTCGACTGGGATAACATGCTGGCGTTTGAAGGCAATACCGCGCCTTACATGCAGTATGCTTATACCCGTGTGCTTTCCGTGTTCCGTAAAGCGGGCATTAATGCCGATTCGCTGGATGCAGAGATTGTGATCAGTGAAGAGCGCGAAGCGCAGCTGGCCACGCGTTTGCTACAGTTTGAAGAGGTCATTACACAGGTCGCTCGCGACGGCACGCCACATGTGATGTGTGCCTATCTCTACGATCTGGCCGGTTTGTTCTCCGGCTTCTACGAGCACTGCCCGATTCTCAGCGCAGAATCAGAAGCAACGCGCCTGAGCCGTCTGCAGCTGGCTGCGCTGACGGCGAAGACGCTGAAGCAGGGTCTGGATACTCTGGGTATCGACACCGTCGAGCGCATGTAATCTGTAAAACGGAGAGGGATTTCCCTCTCCGTTGCTGTTCTCAGTTTTCCGCTCTGAACGCCCCCCAAATTTCCGCAGCAGGATGGTGTTATGTCTGTCGCCGCGCACCTTATCAGCAGTCATCTTCCCACCATAAAACAATTGCAGTGCTTTCTGGCTGTTGCGCACGAGCTTAATTTTCGCCGGGCCGCAGAACGTCTCAGCATGACGCAGCCGCCGCTCACCCGTCAGGTTCAGAGCCTGGAAGATCTGCTCGGTCAGCCGCTGTTCAGCCGTACGACTCATGAGGTGATGCTCACCGATGCTGGCCGTGCGCTGGTTGCAAAAGCAGAATCGATTCTTACCGCGCTGAATAGCCTAAAGCAGCCTGCTGCCGTGCGACCACGTATCGGACTGACCCGCACGCTCAACTTTGAATTAATGGCACCGCTTAACCGGCAGCTCGCCAGTTTCCATGCCAGCGATGAAATGGAGATGCCCAGCCTGACCTCCGCTCAACTGCTGCAAAGCCTGGCCAAAAACAGCCTGGATTTAATTCTCACTGGCGAAAAAGGTCCTGAAGCGGAAACTCTGGTTAAGTACACCTGGGTTTACCGTGAACCGCTGCTGCTCGCTATGCCGTCAAAGCACCCTGCCAGTCTGGCAACAGAAAAGGTCTCACTGGACGCGCTGTCTGACCTGCCGCTGTTCTGGTTTGCGCGCAGTGCCAATCCGCAGTTTTACGATAAATGCGAACGCTACTTTGCGACGCTCAGCGTCACGCTAAAACGAATAAGAGAGCCGGATGATTCCCTGCTGATGCTGTCGCACATCGCCAGAGGCAAAGGATTCGCCCTGATGCCGCAGTCAAAATGTACCTTTAACCAGGCAGGACTCTGTTATCGCCCGCTGACTGAAAGCGCGGCGCGGCAATTGACGATTGATGTTTATGCGGCCATTCGCGCCAATGAAAAAAATGCGGCAGTGCTGAATGCGCTGAGCGTGCTTTCACAGTCAGCCGATCACGACGCTCACCCGCATTCATCGGACTGAGTCGCCGCCCTCTTACGCTGCGCTGCCTGTGGCTGATGATGCGCGGTTCCGCCCGCTCCTGTGTTGTCCCCGGCCTTACCTTTCCTGATACCTTTTTTGCATGACGAAAAGAGCAATTCATTGCTTTCACGCGGGGTGAAACAATCGCCTTTCACTCACGAGGAGAAACAATGAAAAAGAGAACCTTAAGTCAGGGCCTGGATGTCAGCGCCATAGGCTATGGCGCGATGGGGCTGAGCGAATTTTACGGTCACTCCGACGACCGCCAGTCTCTCCAGCTGCTTATCCAGCTGCGCGACCTGGATATCACCTTCATTGATACCGCCGATCTTTACGGACGTGGCCACAATGAGCAGCTGATCGGTGAGTTTCTTGCCGGGATGAGCAAGGCTGAACGCCTGACGTTCACCGTCGCCACCAAATGTGGTATTGAGCGTCCGGCAGATGAGGCTTATGCCCGTACCATTAACAATCAGCCGGACTACATTACCCACAGCTGCCATGCCTCCCTGAAACGATTGGGCGTCGAGCGTATCGATCTCTTTTATCTGCATCGTATCAGCCCGGCAACACCGATTGAGGAGAGCATGCAGTGTCTGAGCCGTCTGGTGAAAGAGGGGAAAATTGCCCGGATTGGATTGTGTGAAGCGTCGGCTGCCACGCTGAATCGGGCGCACGCCATCCATCCGCTGGCCGCGCTGCAGACGGAATATTCTCTGTGGACGCGTGACATTGAAGAAGAAATCCTGCCAGCGGTGAAACAGCTCGGTATCGGTCTGGTGCCCTATTCCCCGCTGGGCAGAGGTTTTCTGACCGGTAAATACCGCCAGAACAGTGATTTTGCCGGGGATGATTTCCGCAAAAATAACGCGCGTTTCCAGCAGGAGAATATCGATCACAACCTGCAGCTTGTAAACGCGATTACGCCACTGGCGGAGAAATATCACGCCACCACCGGGCAGATTGCGCTGGCCTGGCTCCTGGCCCAGTACGAAAGAATTGTGCCGATACCGGGCACCAGGCAGATCGCTTATCTTAATGAAAATGCGCAGGCCGCGGATATTCAGCTGGAAGAGAACGATATCCTGTTGCTGAATGCACTTCACCGGCAAATAGAAGTTAAAGGGGGGCGTTACTCGGAAGAGGGAATGAAAGGCGTTAATGCCTGAATTCTGACCTTTGCGTCGGTGCCTGATGTATCGATTGATAGTCAGTGCGTTAATTGTTGCTCTGTAAACGACGCAACAGCCGATGCACATATCTGGTGTGCATCGGCTTGTCCCGCGCAGGAATCAACGTTGCTGATTCATTATTCGTAATTGACCATCACTTCACTGCTGACCACCCGTAATCCGGGTGGAAGCGCCCCGCTGCCAGCAAAACCAAACACCATGTGCAATGTCTCACCGGCATTCAGATGCGCCAGACCGCGCGTGGTGCCGCTGGCACCTTCAAGCGACGTGCAACGCTGTTCACCGCACAGCCGCACTTCCAGGCCAGAGGGCGCCGGCCTGCTCAGCTCATAGCGCCAGTTAATGATGCTGACTTCCCCACCGACGTCAGCGGGTGGCGTCAGCGGCTGCGCCCGTTGCCAGCTGCCACGGTTCGCTAGTAGCGGTCCGTTAGCCGTGGCACTCCAGGCCCCTCCAGCCGCCTGAGCCATCAGCGGCATCATTAGCAATGCCATGATCAGTCTGCGCATTATTTGCCTCCAATGGTGGCAGTCATACGGATCTGACGGTTATCACTCAGCTCCAGGTTTGAGAGCACCACCAGCTGTGGCAGATTGCGGCGCAGGAATCGCGCCAGCAGCGCACGCAGCGGATGATTGACCAGCAGCACCGGCGGTGCCCCCAGCATCTCCTGGCGCTGCAATGCGGCCTGTGCCTGACTCAACAGCCGGTCGGCCAGACCCGGCTCCAGTCCGCCACCACCCTGCAACGCCTGCAACAGCAGACGTTCCAGCGTTGAATCCAGCCCGATAACCTGCACTTCGTCATTACCCGGGAACCACTGTTGCGTAATCGCACGGCCCAGCGCCACACGGACCACGCTGGTCAGCTCCTGGGGATCGCTCTGCACCGGCGCGTGTTCCGCCAGCGTTTCGATGATGGTGCGCATATCGCGAATCGACACCCGCTCCACCAGCAGGTTCTGCAGCACCTTGTGCAGCGTGGTGAGTGAAATCACGCCTGGCACCAGATCTTCAGTCAGCTTCGGCATCTCCTGGGTTACGCGATCCAGTAGCTGCTGCGCTTCCTGACGGCCAAACAGTTCGCTGGCGAACTGGCCGATCAGATGGTTGAGATGGGTTGCCACGACGGTACTGGCCTCGACGACTGTAAAGCCCTGAATCTGCGCCTGCTCTTTGAGTGCGCTATCAATCCAGACCGCTGCCAGACCAAAGGCGGGATCGACGGTCGCTTCACCAGGCAGACTTCCGGCAGCCGTGCCAGGGTTTATCGCCATCCAGCGGCCAGGATAGGCATCACCGCTCCCAATCTCTACCCCTTTCATCAGGATGCGATAGCGCGCAGGCGGCAGCTCCATGTTGTCACGGATATGCACCACCGGCGGCAGGAAACCGACATCCTGAGCAACCTTCTTACGAATACTGCGGATACGTCCCAGCAGCTCACCGTTTTGCTGATGATCGACCATCGGAATCAGGCGGTAGCCCACTTCCATGCCCAGGGTATCTTCCAGCTGCACATCTGTCCAGGACGCTTCGGTGGCGGCAGGCGTGTCTGCCGGTTTGTTGCTGATGCTGCCTGCAACGTCCACTTTCTTCTTCGGCTGTGCTTCGCGACCACGCAACCACCAGGCCAGACCCAGTAAGGCGGCGGTGAACAGCAGGAATACGAAATTAGGCATGCCAGGCACCAGACCCAGTAAGCCAATCACCCCGGCGCTGAGCATCAGTACGCGGGGATCTTTGAACAGCTGAGTGACCATCTGCTCACCGACATCCTGATCGGTGGCAACGCGCGTCACGATAACACCCGCAGCAGTGGAGATAACCAGCGCCGGGATCTGCGCAACCAGTCCATCACCAATGGTCAGCAGCGTATAGGTTTCTGCGGCATGACCCGCATCCATACCGTGCTGCACCACGCCCACCAGCAGGCCGCCGATGACGTTGATGACCATGATCATGATACCGGCGATGGCATCACCACGAACGAACTTACTCGCACCGTCCATCGAACCGTAGAAGTCGGCTTCCTGGGTCACTTCTGCACGGCGGCGTTTGGCATCATCTTCACCGATCAGACCGGCGTTGAGGTCGGCATCGATTGCCATCTGCTTACCGGGCATTCCGTCCAGCACAAAGCGCGCACCCACTTCCGCGATACGACCGGCACCCTTGGTGATAACCATAAAGTTGATGATCACGAGGATGATAAACACCACGATACCGATGGCGAAGTTACCGCCCACCAGGAAGTGACCGAACGCTTCAACCACCTGTCCGGCGGCAGCGGCACCAGTGTGCCCTTCCATCAGGATGATACGGGTTGACGCAACGTTCAGCGCCAGACGCAGCAATGTTGAGAAGAGCAGAATGGTCGGGAACGCCGCAAATTCCAGGGTCCGCTGGGTGAACATCGCCACCAGCAGGATCATGATCGACAGCGCAATGTTAAAGGTGAACAGCAGATCGAGGATAAACGGCGGCAATGGCAGAACCATCATCGACAGGATCATCAGGATCAGTACCGGCCCGGCCAGTACCTGCCACTGCATATCTTTAAAGCCCGGTAAACGTAGCTTTACGGCCAGGTTATTAGCCATCGTTTTTGCTCTCTCCTGCAAAGTCCATCTCTGCCGGAACCGGCAGGTCTTTTGGTTTGGTTGGAATCAGGCCGCCTTCGCGCTTCCAGCGACGCGACTGCCAGACCCACGCCAGCACCTCGGCCACGGCAGCATAGAGCGCGCCAGGGATGTGCTGACCAATTTCGGTATGACGATATAACGCACGCGCCAGCGGCGGTGCTTCCAGAACCGGGATGCGGTGTTCAGCAGCCAGTTCACGAATTCTCAGCGCGATCTCGCCGGCCCCTTTCGCCACAACTTTTGGCGCACTCATCTTTTTCTCGTTGTACTGCAGGGCGACGGAGTAGTGCGTCGGGTTGGTAACGATGACATCGGCTTTCGGCACATCTGCCATCATTCTGCGTCGCGCAGCGGCGCGCATCTGCTGACGGATGCGTCCTTTAACATGTGGGTCGCCTTCCTGCTGCTTATGCTCGTCGCGAATCTCCTGCATCGACATCTTCAGCTTTTTAAAGTGGCTGTAGAGCTGCCAGAAAACGTCATAGCCCACCATCGGTATCAGCCCCAGCATCACCAGCGAGCAGCAGACCGCAATCATCTCCATGCCGTGGATGAGCGCGGTCACCGGTGCTTCACTGATCAGTCGCAGCATCTCGGGCCAGTGACTCCAGATGTACCACCAGCCCACTGCGCCAACCAGGATAGTCTTGAGGATACCTTTAAACAGTTCGGTCCAGGCCTGAGCGGCGAACATTCGCTTAAAGCCGGCAATCGGGTTCATCTTTTTCGGATCAAACTTGATCGATTTACCGCTGAAAACGATACCGCCCAGCAGCATAGGGGCGGCAATCGCCACCAGCACCAGACCGCCCATCAGCGGCAGCAGCGCCATCAGTGCCTGCGTGATTAGGCTGCCAATGTGGCTGACGATAATTTTGTCATCTCTGACCATGCCGTGGTCAAAACGAAGTCCGGTGGCGACCATCGCCGCCAGCCGGTGCGCCATCATGTTGCCGCCCATCCACAGGATCATGATGCCGGCCAGCAGCATCAGTACGGATGTCAGTTCGCGCGAACGCGGAATCTGGCCCTCTTCACGCGCTTTCTCAAGTCGGTGGGCCGTGGGCGATTCTGTTTTGTCCTCGTCGCTATCAGACACGACAAACCTCGGTTGGCAGGAATTCTGAGCATAGGATGCCAAATCTGGCTTAAGTCAAAGCGGAGATAAGATGGGAAAAACAGGCGTTCTTTCGGGGATGGATCTGACAATGCAGAACGGGGCCACCGGACGGTGACCCTGTTTATTATAATATTCAGCTGTTTCGCCCGCACGCGGGCGAACGACGCTTAAAACCCTAAGCTGTCCAGCAGGTCATCAACCTGATCCTGGTTCGCCACCACGCCTGGTGCATCAGCGTGAATCTGCGGTCCGTTCAGCAGGCTGGTGCCTTCCTGACGCTTTTCAGCACTGACTTCTGGCATGTTTTCCAGCAGCACCATTAACAGCTGGCGCTCAATTTCCTGAATCACATCCATCATACGCTTGATCACCTGACCGGTAAGGTCCTGGAAATCCTGCGCCATCATGATTTCAAGCAACTGCTTGTTGGTAAAGGCGGTATGCTCTGGCACGGCGGTGAGGAATGCGCGCGTATCCGTCACCAACTCCCGCGCATCACCCAGTTCAATTGGGTTCTCAAACCACTCATCCCAACGTCCTTTCAGCTGGGTTGCCCCGGCTTCCATTTTATCCTGATGAGGTTGTGCTGCTTCAACACAGTTCAACGCACGGTCAGCGGCCTGCGCCGTCATCTGCACAACATAATCCAGACGATCGCGGGCATCAGGAATGGCTTCAGCCGCATCGGCAATGGCTTTATCCAGCCCCAGCTCGCGCAGACTGTCGCGCAGCATGCGCGTCAGAGAGCCAATACGTGAAATGATGTCGTGTGCCGCGGCATCCTCAGTTGGTTTCGGAAAGTCGCTCATCACATCCCCTTACATGCCCAGTTTTTCGAAAATTTTACCCAGCTTTTCTTCCAGGGTTGCCGCAGTGAAAGGTTTCACTACATATCCGCTGGCACCCGCCTGGGCGGCGGCGATAATGTTCTCTTTCTTGGCTTCCGCAGTGACCATCAACACCGGCAGCGTACTCATTGCCGCGTCAGCACGAATGGTCTGCAGCAGCTGCAGGCCATCCATGTTTGGCATGTTCCAGTCGGAAATCACGAAGTCGAAACCACCCGCTTTCAGTTTGCCGAGGGCATCCACACCATCTTCCGCTTCTTCTACGTTATTGAAGCCAAGCTCTTTCAGCAGGTTACGCACAATACGACGCATCGTATTGAAGTCGTCTACTACCAAAAAGCGCATGTTTTTATCTGCCATATCTACTCCTGAGTTGTCTCGCCCGGCGGGACGGGCCTGTTAAATACGCAATGCCTGTCCGGCGCTAATTTTCGCCAGCATGTGCTGGCTGATGTTGCTTAAATCTACGACTTCGCTCACGCCGCCCGTGGCAATAGCCTCACGCGGCATGCCAAATACCACACAGCTGGCTTCGTTCTGGGCGATGGTCCAGGCGCCTGCCCGGTGCATTTCCAGCATCCCGGCCGCACCATCGTTGCCCATTCCGGTGAGGATGACCCCCACCGCATTTCGTCCGGCGTTAATCGCCACCGATTTGAACAGCACATCCACAGAGGGTTTGTGCCGGTTTACCGGGGGCCCTTCATTCAGTTTCACCACATAGTTGGCACCACTTCGGCCCAGCTCCATGTGCATTGCGCCTGGGGCGATATAGGCGTGGCCTGGCAAAATACGTTCACCATCTTCGGCTTCTTTTACCGTGATCTGACACAGCTTGTTCAGACGCTCGGCAAAGGAGCGGGTAAACCCTGGCGGCATATGCTGGGTAATCAGCAGTGCCGGGCTGGTTGCCGGTAAGGGCTGCAGCACATGGCGAATCGCCTCCGTTCCGCCGGTTGAGGAGCCAATCGCAATCAGCTTCTCACTACTCAGCAGCGGACCCGCTTTCAGTGTCGCCGGCACCGGCATCGCTGTGCGGTTATGCAGGCGCGCACGGGAAGCCGCACGAATTTTGTCGCCAATCATCTGGCTGTACGCCAGCATCCCTTCACGGATGCCGAGCTGCGGCTTGGTCACGAAATCCACCGCGCCCAGCTCCAGCGCCCTCAGCGTAATTTCGGAGCCTTTTCCGGTCAGCGATGAAACCATCACCACCGGCATTGGCCGTAACCGCATCAGTTTTTCAAGGAAATCGAGGCCATCCATGCGCGGCATTTCCACATCCAGTGTCAGCACCTGCGGATTGAACTGCTTGATCAAATCGCGGGCGACCAGCGGATCGGGCGCCGTAGCGACCATCTCCATATCCGGATGGCTGTTGATGATCTCTGTCATCAACTGCCGCATCAGCGCAGAGTCATCTACGCACATCACGGTGATTTTGCTCATCATCTTTCCTTCGTCAGTCCATAGACGGTTTGCCCACGCAGCCAGAACTCTTTACTGATCTGACTGAAGTTTTCTGAGTGTCCGGCGAACAGGATGCCGCCCGGTTTTAGCAGTGGGACAAACCGACGCAGAATCTTCTCCTGCGTCTCTTTATCGAAATAGATCATCACATTGCGACAGAAAATAGCGTCGAACTGACCCGGCAGCGCCCAGTCATTCGCCAGCAGGTTAAGCTGCGCGTAAGTGACCATATTGGTCAGCTCGGGACGCGCCCGCACCATACCGGCATGCGGACCGGTTCCGCGCAGGAAGAAACGCTGCATTTGCGCCGGTGACAGCGTGCGCAGCTCTTCCTGGCGGTAAACCCCTGCCACCGCCTTTTCCAGTACCTGAGTATCGATATCGCTGGCATGAACCTGGAACTTGCCAGGTCCTGTGCCCAGCGTTTCCGCCAGCGTCATGGCGATCGAATAAGGCTCTTCACCCGTTGACGCTGCGGTACTCCAGACGCTGAAGTTGCCCTGTCGCTTACGTGCATGCTCCGCCAGAATCGGGAAGTGATGCGCTTCGCGGAAGAACGCGGTCAGGTTGGTCGTCAGCGCATTGATAAAAGCCTGCCACTCGGCACTGTTTGGATCGGACTCCAGCAGCGCCAGGTAGCGACCAAAATCGTCGATATTCAGCGTACGCAGACGACGAACCAGACGGTTGTAAACCATCTCACGCTTGTGGTCGGCCAATACGATGCCGGCACGCTGATAGATCAGCTGGCTGATACGGCGAAAATGCGTATCGGAGAGCGGCAAACGCTGCACCATTTGCGACAGCAGCGTTGTCGTCTCATTTTGATCTAAAATCGTCGATTTTTTCATCTCTGCACCTGGCCCGAACTTAATACATTAACTGTCTGCTGCGATGCCCGGCGCTGTAACAGCGACCGGACCACGGGCGTTTAAAAGGTTTCCCAGTTGTCGTCGCTGCGTGACGCAGACGAACGACCAACGGCTAACGGTGCATCTAACTGGAGAGTTTTCATCGCCGTTGTCTTGTTAACGGCCTGAGCGACAAATTCTTTACCAATATTGAACACTGACACCGCTTGTTTTAAGTGACTTGCCTGATCTTCGAGCGCTGCAGCGGCGGCGGCTGACTCTTCAACCAGTGAGGCGTTCTGCTGTGTAACGCGATCCATCTCGGTCACCGCAAGGCCCACCTGGTCAATGCCACGGCTCTGCTCGTCTGACGCGGAGGCGATCTCACCCATGATGTCAGTGACGCGGGTAACCGCGCTGACGATGTTGCTCATGGTGTCACCGGCACTCTCTACCAGCACTGAGCCGGTATTAACGCGGCTAACGGAATCTTCAATCAGCCCTTTAATCTCTTTGGCGGCCTGGGCGCTACGCTGTGCCAGGCTGCGGACTTCACCCGCCACTACCGCAAAACCGCGACCCTGTTCTCCGGCACGCGCGGCTTCAACCGCGGCATTCAGCGCCAGGATGTTGGTCTGGAAAGCGATGCCATCAATCACGCTGGTGATATCGGCAATCTTCTTAGAGCTGCCCGCAATCTCTTTCATCGTGGTGACCACACCATCCACCACTTTGCCGCCCTGCTGCGCGGTTTCTGAGGCAGTCAGCGCCAGCTTCGACGCCTGACGGGCGTTTTCAGCATTCTGTTTCACGGTTGCGGTCAGCTGCTCCATGCTGGCGGCAGTCTGCTCCAGCGAGGCGGCCTGCTGTTCCGTTCGCGAAGAGAGATCGTTATTGCCGATAGAAATTTCGCTGGCACCGGTATAGATGGCGTCGGAGCCATCACGGACAGTGCGAACGGTACGCACCAGCTCCTGCTGCATGTGCTGCAGTGAAGTCAGCAATTCGCCGATTTCATTTCGTACGTTAATCTCCACCGGCTGGGTCAGGTCACCACGTGCAATGTGCTGGATGTGCTCAATGCTCTGACGCAATGGACGGATCAGCACTGAACGCATCACGTTCCACACCAGAACAATCATCAGCAATGTCACGGCCAGCGTGGCAATAACAATGGTGATAGAGCGGCTGTAAGCCTGCTGGTTTGTTTTTACACCCTCCTGTGCCAGCTCTTTGTTGTGCTCAAGCCAGGCGGTGTAATCTTTCTGGAATTTGTCCTGGAAACTCTGCGTAGGCTGATCGACAAAACCTTTGAAGTTACCGGTCGTGAAGAAGACCATCAGTTCTGCCAGGGCATCGTGATAGGCCTTATAGTTCGCCTGTAACGTCAGGACGTTTTCAGCTGTTTTGCCCTTTTCTGACAGGTTATCGTTGAAAATCTGATAGCTGGCTTCGGCCTGTTTCAGTTCCTCGCCCGCCAGGGCGACCAGATCTTTCACGCTGGCTCCCGACCCCGACATCTGTGCATCCTGCAAAAAACGGATACCGGCGCGGTTAAGGGTGTTGCGCGCCTGAACAAGCGAAACCCATGAGGTGCCCATCGCCTGTTGCAACGTATTCAGACGCTGGTTATAAGCAAAATTCTCTTTATCTGAGCTGACAGTTTTGAAAAACATTCCGCCGGAAAAAATCTGCAGCAGCGCAAACAGCGCCAGCACACACAGCAGGCCGGAAACGACTCGTACACGACTAAACATACACACCTCATTGGTTGGCGATTCGTGTTTATTTATCGGCGGAGTCAGGGGGAACTTTATGCATGGCAGCAGCTTAAAGCCGCTGCCATGGTGAAAAGCAGGAAATCAGGCGCGGGAAATTTTGAATACTGAGACTGCCTGGGTCAGAACGCTGGCTTGCTGCTCCAGAGCGGCGGCGGCGGCGGCAGACTCTTCAACCAGAGAAGCATTCTGCTGCGTCACGCGATCCATTTCAGTGACGGCCACGCCGACCTGTTCAATACCGCGGCTCTGTTCATCAGACGCTGAGGCGATTTCGCCCATGATGTCGGTAACGCGGGTCACGGCACCCACAATCTCATTCATGGTACTGCCGGCGCTCTCAACCTGCAGTGACCCATCGTTAACGCGAGAGACGGAGTCTTCAATCAGGCCTTTGATCTCTTTTGCGGCCTGGGCGCTGCGCTGTGCCAGGCTGCGCACTTCACCCGCCACCACTGCAAAACCACGCCCCTGCTCACCGGCCCGCGCGGCTTCAACGGCGGCATTCAGCGCCAGGATATTAGTCTGGAAGGCAATACCGTCAATCACACTGATGATGTCAGCAATTTTCTTCGAGCTGTCCGCAATCTCTTTCATCGTGGTGACCACGCCATTAACCACTTTTCCGCCCTGCTGTGCGGTTTCGGAGGCGGTCAGCGCCAGTTGCGACGCCTGACGGGCGTTGTCCGCATTCTGCTTCACCGTGGCGGTCAACTGCTCCATGCTGGCGGCAGTTTGTTCCAGTGAGGCGGCCTGCTCTTCGGTTCGTGACGACAGGTCGTTGTTACCGGCGGCGATTTCGCTGGCACCGGTAAAGATGGCATCTGAGCCATCACGGACATTACCCACGGTCATCACCAGAGACTGTTGCATCTCATGGATGCCTGCGGCCAGCTGGCTCATCTCATTGCGTCCCTCAACCACAATAGGCTGAGTCAAATCACCGGAGGCGATAGCACGAATCTGTGCCAGAAGCTGTTGCAGGGGCTGAATCAGCACCTGACGCAGGCCAAACCAGCAGATAATAATCACCGCCAGTACCGCAACGCCAATGATGGCCAGCAGCCACATCATCTGGGTGTACGCGTTGTGGTTCTGCTCCATGCCCTTGTCGGAAAGTGCAGTCTGCAGCGCACGCCATTTATTGTAACTCTCCTGCATCGCCACCTGCTTCTGTTCGATGTTCTGTTTGAACATCCCTTCCAGGTCACGTGCCTGCAGACTTTTTACCATCGCTTTCAGGCCGTTTTCATAACTGGCGTAATCAGCTTCAAGCTTGTCCCCCAGCGTCTCGTCAAGACCGGCTGTGGTAGGCAGATGGTAATAGATTTTGAAGTGACGATCGGCCTCTGCTAACTGGTTATTGGCTTTGGAAATGAGTTCATCAAGCTGACCGCCGTTCATCTGCGATGCCATGCTGGTCTGTAATCGAAGCATGCCGCGGTTCAGCGTGGTACGGCTGTTGTTTAAAGAAATATAAGCATCTGTCATCTCAGTAACATTACGATTAGAGACCTGAGACAGCGCGAAGGAAGCTTTGTCTTTATTAAGTGCTGACCAAAAAAGGCTGCCAGAGACTAACTGGAGCGCGCCAAAGATAACCAGTACTGCGATTAAACTGGTTACCACTTTTATTTTTTTTAACATCTTGTTCCCCTGCAGGTTGATTAAGGTGCAGCGGCTATATCGGCGACCCTTCAGGATTAATTAACGCTTTTTGGTGCTTTCAGGAGAGAAGTGGCTTTTGTAATTATTTTTATCAGCATGAGCTGCTGAGTTTGGCTTTAAGCAGAGGAATAACGGGGAGGGTTGCGCATCCCTCAGGATGCGCAACGGGACATCAGAAGGTTTCCCAGTGGGTATCACTGACGGGGGCCGTCAGGGCTTTGCGGGGGATCTGCGCAACCGTGGCTGGCGCGGCAATCGGCAGATGCTTTGTCAGTGTCTGCTGCACGGTGCCGCGTGTAATGTTGAACACAGACACGGCCTGGCTTAACCGGCTGGCCTGGTCTTCCAGCGAGGCTGCCGCCGCAGCGGATTCCTCCACCAATGAGGCGTTCTGCTGGGTCACGCGATCCATCTCGGTGACCGCCTGACCGACCTGATCGATACCACGGCTCTGCTCGTCCGACGCCGAAGCGATTTCACCCATGATGTCGGTGACGCGTGTGACTGCACTGACAATATCGCTCATGGTTTCGCCCGCGGTGCCAACCAGCTGCGAACCGACGTTGACCCGGCTCACGGAGTCATCGATCAATCCTTTGATCTCTTTTGCCGCCTGGGCGCTGCGCTGCGCCAGACTGCGCACTTCACCCGCCACCACAGCAAAACCGCGACCCTGTTCTCCGGCACGCGCCGCTTCAACGGCCGCATTAAGCGCCAGAATATTGGTCTGGAACGCAATCCCGTCAATCACGCTGGTGATATCGGCAATTTTCTTCGAACTGCCGGCGATTTCGCTCATGGTTTTCACCACGCCAGCCACAACGTTCCCGCCTTTCTCTGCGGTTTCGGAGGCGCTGAGTGCCAGCTGTGACGCCTGGCGGGCGTTTTCAGCATTCTGTTTTACCGTGGCGGTGAGCTGCTCCATGCTGGCTGCCGTCTGCTCAAGTGAGGCCGCCTGTTGTTCCGTGCGGGCGGAGAGATCATTATTCCCGGCAGAGATCTCGCTGGCGCCGGTGAAAATCGCATCCGATCCTTCACGTACATTGGTTACGGTGCGCACCAGCGACTGCTGCATATCATGCAGGCTGGCCGCGAGCTGGGTCATTTCATTGCGCCCTTCCACCACGATAGGCTGGGTTAAATCGCCCCGGGCAATATGCTGAATGTGATGAATGCTGCTGTTCAGTGGCGCCATCACGATTTTGCGCAGGCCAAACCAGCACAGCACGATCACCGCCACCACGGCAGCCATAATGGTAGCGAGGATCCACATCATATGGCTATAAGCACTGCTGTTCTCTGCCACGCCCAGTGTAGTCAGCCGACTCTGGTCGGCTCGCCACTCGCGGTACAACGTCAGAAAGGCACTCTGGCTCGGTGCAACCGGGGCTTTGCCCGCCGCGACCATATCATTGACCTGCAGCGCGCTCTGCAGGCTGTTAAGCGCGGCCGCATAGTCGCCGTATCGCTGATCAAGCTGGTCGTTAAGTTGCTGATCCTGTCCTGGCGTATCTGGCGTTTCTTTGAACGTCTTATAGAAGCCCTCTGCCTCCTGCTGGAAGCGCTGACTGTCTGTAAACAGCGTGGCAACATCTGCTGTTTTGCCTTCCAGTTTACTGGTGGCGAGACGGAGCTGAATGCGTGTCAGTAATACACGGCTCTGGTTAAGGCTCATATAGGCATCATTTAGCGCCTGCGTATTTTGCATCGCCAGCTGAGAAACAGCGAAACTTTGCTTATCGTGACTTAATGCGGAGTAAAAGACGGAACCGGAGAAGGCCTGTAACAGCCCAAACACCAGTAATACCAGCAACAGACTGGTGACAACACGGATTTTCGTTAACATGCGTAACCCTGAAAAAAGGAGGTAATCAAAAAAGTGACGCAGGGATTATCGGCAGGTGATGGCGGGAAATTAGGGGGAGTCGCTTTATTCTTTGATTTTAAAAGGCTTGTTCACGATGCAACTATCACGGGCCAGTGTTAACCAGCCCGTGATAACCCGATTACGCGCTACGCAGATTATCAACCAGCGCCATCTCGTCGCTGCTCAGCAGCTTTTCGATGTCGACCAGAATCAGCATGCGATCGCCCAGCGCACCCAGACCGGTCATGTACTCGGTCGACATGGTCACCGCAAACTCCGGTGAAGGTCGGATCTGGTCCTGAGTCAGCGACAGCACGTCAGAAACGCCGTCAACCACAATACCAACCACACGATTTTCCAGATTCAGCACGATAACCACAGTGTTTTCATTGTACTCAACATCGGGCTGCGCAAACTTCACGCGCAGATCGATAATGGGCACGATGACACCGCGCAGGTTAGTCACTCCGCGGATAAAATCAGGGGTATTCGCAATACGTGTTACCTGATCGTAACCGCGAATTTCCTGAACTTTGAGGATATCGATGCCGTATTCTTCGTCGCCCAGCGTGAAGACCAGAAACTCCTGACCCACAGTTTCGCCAGCAATTTTTGTCACGGTTGCCATTCCATTCATGTTATTTACCCTTTCGTTATCAATCAGGCGGCAGCGCCAGCCACACGTTTTTCACGGTTAAGTGATTGCAGTGCTGAAACATCGACAATCAGCGCTACGCTACCATCGCCAAGAATGGTGGCAGCGGAGATGCCCGGCACTTTGCGATAGTTACTTTCCAGGTTCTTCACCACCACCTGATGTTGACCAATCAGCTGATCGACCAGCAGCGCATAGCGTTTGCCCGCGCTTTGCAGGATCACCACGATGCCCTGAGTGGCTTCGGTTTTAGCATCCTGCACATCAAAGACGTTCCACAACTCAACCAGTGGCAGATATTCACCACGGACTTCCAGTACGCACTCGCCACCGGCCATCGGTTTGAGATCTTCGGCACGCGGTTGCAGCGACTCCATCACCGCATTCAGCGGCAGAATAAAGACTTCATTGGCGACGCGAACGGACATGCCATCAAGGATGGCCAGCGTCAGCGGCAGCAGAATACGAATGGTCGTGCCTTTGCCCTGCTTCGAGGCGATTTCAACGTGACCGCCCATCTCCTGAATATTTCGTTTCACCACGTCCATACCGACGCCGCGTCCTGAAACATCCGTCACCTGCTCTGCTGTAGAGAAGCCTGGGGCGAAAATCAGCATGCCGACCTCTTCGTCGCTCATGTTCTCATGAACGGGCAGGCCTGATGACAGCGCTTTTGCAAGAATACGTTCACGGTTCAGACCGGCACCATCATCAGAGACTTCGATGCAGATATTGCCACCCTGATGTTCCGCTGAAAGCGTCAGGTTACCGGTTGCCACTTTACCGGCGACAAGGCGTTTCTCTGGCGTTTCGATACCGTGGTCAAGACTGTTACGCACCAGGTGTGTTAATGGATCAATGATGCGTTCAATCAGGCTCTTATCGAGTTCGGTTGAACTGCCCAGCAATGTCAGTTCGACCTCTTTGCCAAGTTTGCTTGCCAGGTCACGCACCAGACGCGGGAAGCGGCTGAAGACATATTCCATTGGCATCATACGAATCGACATCACCGATTCCTGCAGATCACGGGCGTTACGCTCCAGCTGACCCATGCTGTTCAGCAGGTCGCCGTGCGCCACCGGATCGAGTTCGCCGGAACGCTGGGCGAGCATTGACTGGGTAATCACCAGTTCGCCCACCAGGTTGATCAGCTGATCGACTTTCTCCACGGCTACGCGGATGCTGGTGGATTCGCTTGATTTAGCCGGCGCCGCAGCGCGCTTAGTTTCACGCTTCGCCGCTGCCACAGGCAGTTCGGTGACGGTCGCGGTGTGAACCTCTTCCACCACAGGTGCGGCGGGGGCCACGACGGCAACCGGTGCAGCAACCGCGTCATCAGCGGCCGGGAAGCGAATTTGCGCTTCGTCAATGACGAAACAGAGCACCGCCACGATGTCATCTTTACCGACGCCATCAATGCAGACGTCCAGCATGTTGCTGCCCTTCTGCACATTGGTCAGCGTGCCCAGATTACTCATCTCTTCCAGCATCAAATCGACCTCTTTCTCTTTGAGATCGATCAGCTGTACACGCAGGCCGCTGGTGCTGGCGGGCTCTGCGCTGGCAGTGGCAACACTGGCCGGTGCTTCAACCGGCAGACCTTTGGCCTCTAACGCCAGCTGGCGCAGCGCTTCACAGATATATTTGAAGCTCTCCGCGTTAGGCTCCTGCGCGGTTTTATAAGCATCGAGCTGTTCCTGCATAATATCTTTGGTTTCCAAAAACAGGTTGATGATGTCGGTGCTGAGCTGCATCTCGCCGCGACGAGCACCATCCAGAATGTTTTCCAGGATATGAGTCGTTTCCTGCAATACCGTAAAACCAAAGGTTCCGGCCCCACCCTTTATGGAGTGAGCGGCACGGAAGATGGCGTTAAGCTGTTCCGAATCTGGCTCCTGTGGGTCCAGACCCAACAGGTGTTGTTCCATATCCGCTAATAGCTCATCGGCTTCATCAAAAAACGTCTGGTAAAAATCGCTGATGTCCATACTCACGGGAATCACCTCGGCTGTGAGGGGGCTGCTGTATTCACCGCGCTGCCTGGTGTTGCAGGTGCGGTAATCTGTTCAATCGCCGCCGGATCGCTGATCTGGACGGCATCACTTTCTGCGTTCTCTTTTTCAATTGCCGCTTCGGTGTCGTGGTTCAACACCAGCAGGCTAATGCGGCGGTTCACTGCATCATTCCCGCCACGATTTTTCAGGCTCATGGTGTCGGCCATGCCTAACACCCGTAAAATCTTGCCACTGTCCAGACCGCCAATAACCAGTTCACGGCGTGAGGCGTTCGCACGGTCAGCCGACAGTTCCCAGTTGCTGTAGCCTTTATCACCGCTGGCATACTGAAAATCGTCGGTATGTCCGGCCAGGCTGATGCGGTTCGGAATGTCATTAAGGATGGGCGCTATTGCACGCAGGATATCGCGCATATAAGGCTCCACCTCGGCCCGACCGGTTTTAAACATCGGGCGATTCTGACTGTCGATAATCTGAATACGCAGCCCCTCTTCCACCATGTTGATGATCAGATGCGGGCGCAGCGTTTTAAGGCGCGGATCCGCTTCGATCAGCTGGTCGAGCTTTTCACGTAAACGGTTGAGACGAATCTCATCCAGCTTGCGTTTCTGGGCATCCATATCGACAACTTTATTAACTTCGCCAATCTTTTTGGTCGGATCGTCACCGCCGCCAGGGATTGGACTGGTACTGTCGCTGCTGCGTTGACCACCGGTAATCGCAACTTTAAGGGGTGTTTTAAAGTAGTCTGCAATCTGCACCAGCTCCTGCGGGTTGGCGATAGAGAGCAGCCACATCACCATAAAAAAGGCCATCATCGCCGTCATAAAGTCGGCGTAGGCAATCTTCCACGATCCGTGGCTGCCTTCATGGCCTTTATGTTTGCGCTTTTTGATCAGCACAATTGGGCGATTGCCGTGTTTCATGAAGCCTCGTCTGACGTCTGTTTAGCCGGGTTCTTGGCGTTACGCACGTGCTCTTCCAGTTCGCTGAACGATGGGCGCTCGGCGGAATAAAGCGTCTTGCGACCAAACTCCACCGCGATTTGCGGCGCATAACCATTCAGGCTCGACAGCAATGTCACTTTAATGCACTGCATCATCTTGGTGGTTTCCGCACACTTCTGGCGCAATACTGACGACAGCGGGGAGACAAACCCGTACGCCAGCAAAATGCCAAGGAAAGTCCCCACCATCGCATGCGCTACCAGCGCACCCAGCTCAGCGGCCGGACGGTCAGCAGAAGCCAGTGCGTGAACCACGCCCATTACTGCTGCGACGATACCGAATGCAGGAAGACCATCACCTACTGCAGCAATACTTTGCGCTGGTACGTCACACTCATGTTCGTAGGTCTCTATCTCTTCATCCATCAACGCTTCGATTTCAAAGGCGTTCATGTTGCCGCTCACCATCAGACGTAAATAGTCAGTGATAAAATCGACTAACTGTTTATCGGCAAGAATACGAGGATAATTAGCAAAAATTTCACTCTGGCTCGGATCTTCAATATCCCGTTCCAGCGACAGCATCCCCTGCTGGCGCGACTTCGCCATCAGGCGATAAAGCAGCGCCATTAAATCCATGTAAACGGCTTTATTGTATTTGGAGCCGCGAAATAATTTAGGCAGCGCTTTCAGCGTTTTTTTAATCGACTTGCCATTGTTGCCGACTAAAAAAGCACCCGCACCGGCACCGCCGATCATTAATAATTCAGCAGGCTGATAAAGCGCGCCCAGATGGCCACCTACCAGCGCATATCCGCCCAACACGGAGCCTAAAACAATCAGGTAACCTATAATTATCAGCACAAAAAATCCTTACGTCCGTAACGTGTTGGTGGAAGTTAAGCCAGAGAGCTGCAGGTGCTATTCCTGAACCGCAAGCAAAAAAAAAGCAGCGGTATTAACCGCTGCTGGATGGCTTCCACAATGCGAACAAATTTAAACGGCGTGTTTAACCTGTTCATCCAGCAGTTGTGGAAACATATCGGCAGGTTCTGCAGAAAGTTTACGTCTTTTTACGGCACGTGATGGCGGCTGGCACAGGCTGCAGGTAAAGCTGCCAACCGGCTGATGCGCATGGTTAATAAAGCTGCCGCTGCAGCTCTTACAATCCGCCAGTTCCAGCATACCGCTATCAACAAATCGGACCAGGGTCCAGGCACGAGTCAGCGCCAACAGAGGGCCCTCGTCCGATTGAGGACACTGTTCAAGATACAGGCGGTAAGCTTTAATCACGGCATCTACGCCGCTGCACAGGCCAGTTTTCAGTAAAAACTTCCAGGCATTACAGAACATCGAAGCATGGATGTTCTGCTCCCACGTCATAAACCAGTCCGTGGAGAACGGCAGCATGCCTTTCGGTGGCGGACTGCCACGTAATTCTTTATACAGCTTGATCAGACGACCACGACTGAGCTGGGTTTCACTCTCTAACATCTGTAAGCGTGCACCCAGTGTGATCAACTCCATTGCGAGCTGAATATCACGTGCTTCCTGAACAATACTTTTCTCACTCATGACATTGCTCTCTTTTTAGCTGGCGCATCATCTTTAGACGCATTACGCAGTAAACGGCTGGATAATAAAATTCCTGTATGGATTTGTTGTAAATCATCCACGCGAGATTCCTGCGTCAGCCGACTAATGCTGCTGCTGTCGGTAAAACGAAACTGACAAACCAGTTGATTGGTTTCTGCCATTTTTACCATTTCAGGCAATGTTAATTCAGATAATGCGTTCGCCATTTTTTCGTCAATGCCGAGGCGAAACATCGCTGAGGCTTTATCCTGGTTAATTAAGCGCTGTGCCAGCAGTAAATAAGACAAGTTGAGATCGTAAATATGTTTCAGTACTTCAGAGGTGCCCATTATTTTTCCATCCTGAGAGATGCGACGTAACTGTATCGCAGAGAAAACTCTGCGGTTCGAGCTGCTGTTTGTTAAATCAAAAGATGGCAAAAAAAACTTCACATATAATTAATGTCACCGTTTTCGCCTTCTGTTTTTTGTGGGTTTCAGACCCACCGAAGGTCGAAAATCCATGCCATTCTATTTTCGAGTTCTGGACATCTTCCGTGACATCTTCTTACGTTTTTTAGGACTAATCCGAAAACAAGGCAAATCTATATCGTCTGATTTCGACATACAACGACAGTGACGCGTAATTTTAGATAAAGTGTGACGCAGGTCACACTTTTAAGGCAAATTTCTTCAGCAACCCTTTACGATCTCTTACCGACTGGTCATTTTTCGCTCAAAAAAGAGCAATTTTAAGTCCAATTGGTCCTGAGAAAGGTTTAATAGGGGGTAAAATCATCGCTATTCGACGCTTTGAGCAGTCAGGAATGAATATGGGGTGTTAATCGTTTTAACACCCTATTTAGAACCAGCCAAACACGCGTTATCAGAAGATTGTGCTGGCAGGCGATGCGCGTAATTGCTGTTAAATTAGTTACTTAACGGGAGTATCGCAGCAGGTAAGTAATGAAACCGTTAAGGTTTATACGGCAGTACGCGAATTTTCTGACAACGGGTGTTAACAGTTGCAGAGATGTGTCCGGGCTGAGATATCCGATGTAACAAGGGGTTACATAAGAATGTCGAATGAATTAACGAGGAGTTATAGGTTGGCACTAACACTATCGGCAGCCTGCCGGAAAACTTGAGTAAAGAAGGTAAATAAAGCGGCAGGGGCCGTGCTGAAGGGGTTTGGGACATGGTGGGCGTTGCAGGAATTGCGGAGATTGCAGGAATCGCGCCACTCTGCGTACTCTCGGCAGGCACTATCGCATGCTTACCACATAGGGTCCATAACAGATGCGGAGCGGCTTTTCTGTGAGCGGTACCAAAAAAAAGCAGCGAAACCCTGACTCAGGTATCACTGCTTTTATCATCTTAACCTGGACTCAGATCAAGCCAGTTTTGGGAAGGTTGCAACCTTGTTGGCCGTGTTATGGTCAACGCTACGTGGGTCGATGCGTTCCAGGTCTTTCAGGAAGCTTTCACGCCATGCGGTAATATCATTTTTACGCAATACCGCCATCATGTCGTTGTAGCGTGAAATCCTTTCGGTACGCGGCATGGTAATCGCCTTGTCCAGTGCAGCGGCCACTTCATCACGGTCATAAGGATTGACTATCAGCGCAGAGGTCAGCTCATTTGCTGCCCCGGCAAAGCGCGACAGCACCAGTACGCCTGGATCGTCCGGGTCCTGCGCAGCAACATACTCTTTAGCCACCAGGTTCATCCCATCACGCAGCGGCGTCACCAGACCGACATCGGTGAGGCGGAAGATCTTCATCAGCAGGCGACGGTCGAAATGCTGGTTAAGATAGTAGAGCGGGGTCCAGCCCAGCGTTCCGTACTTACCGTTGATGCGCCCTGCTTCGGTCTCCAGCTGATGACGGATATCCTGGTACGCCTGCACATCGCCACGGGAAGTTGGGGCGATCTGCGAATAACGGATCTTGCCGCGATGCTCCGGGAAGTTTTCCAGCAGCGCTTCATAAGCCAGGAAACGCTCCGGAAGACCTTTGGAATAGTCGAGACGTTCGCAGGCAATGATGTTGCGCGCATCGCCAAGCTCTTTCTTCATGGCAGCCATTTTCGGCGGCAGCGGTCCTTCGGCCATCTCTTTAATGCTGTCTGGCTCAATCCCGATTGGATACACCTCCGTCATAAAGGTGTTGCCAAAGGCACGATGCTTTTTGTCGCCCTTATTCTGCAACTGCGTGAGCTGGCTGACGCTGTCAAGGAATGCCACCCGATCGGATTCGGTCTGGAAGCCCAGCAGGTCATACTCACACAGCATTTCCAGCAACTCTTTGTGTGGTGGCAGCGCGTTAAAGATTTCAGGCGTCGGGAACGGAATATGCAGGAAGAAACCGATGCGGTTATTGATGCCTGCGCGACGCAGTGCGGCGGCAAACGGTAAAAAGTGATAATCGTGGATCCAGACAATATCATCAGGCTTGATCAGCGGTTTTAAACGCTGCGCCACCGAATCATTGACGTCGCAATACCCTTCCCACGCTTCACGCTGGAACTGCACCAGGTCGAGGCGATAATGGAAGGCAGGCCAGATTACTGTATTGGAGAACTGACAATAATAGAGATCGTAATCGTTTTGGCTCAGCGGGAACGAGGCATATTCGATACCTTCATGTTCCTGAACCTTAACGTCCTCTACCTCTTCGCCAGTGAACTCGCTGATTTCACCGTTCCAGCCAAACCACATTCCACCGGTGCTTTTCAGAGCATCGAGAATGCCGACGGCCAGGCCGCCAGCACTGGTTTTAGACCCATCTGGCATGGCGACACGGTTAGAAACAACCACTAAACGACTCATAACCTAAACTCCTTACCGACGTTGTCTTGCTCTAATAGTAATAATGTTTTTTCCAGCCAGCCGTAAACCGCATCGACATCACTAAGCCGATAATCGGCCTGGCTGTACCCTTCGCCGACTTTGATAGAGACGCCCTGTCGTTCGTTGACGGCCAGAAAGCCCTTCTCATCAGTGAGATCGTCGCCAATAAAGACCGGCGTACGTCCGGCAAAAGGGGACTGCTGCATAAAGTCGCCTATTGCGGCGCCTTTATCGATACCTGATGGTTTGATTTCTACCACACATTTTCCCGGCTGAAGCGCCAGTCCCGGGAAACGCTTTACTGACTGTTCGGCCAGTCGCATGACATCCTGCTCATGCTGCATCGCCTGACGATAATGAAGCGCAAAGGCCATGCCTTTGATCTCCATTTGAGTGCCTGGCCACGCGGCCATGGCCGCCTGCAGTTCGGTTCTGAGCGGTTGCTCAACCTCAGCTGGCAAGCTGATGCGATGCAGATTACCTTCGGCATCACGGCGCTCAGCACCATGCACACCCGCGGCCGGGCCGTGCAGAGGCGCGGCCAGCGCATCAAGTTGTTCTATGGGTCTGCCAGAAACCAGCGCAAGTGCACCCTGTGAGAGCGCAGAGAGTCGCTGCAGTTGCGCAATGACCTGCTCAGGAATAAATACCGCTTCGGGACGGAACTGTATCGCTGCCAGCGTGCCGTCGACATCAAAAAAGAAGGCGTATTGCCCGCTGCTTAATGTCGGGTACCTGGCATGGGTATCTGCCGCTTGAGTCACGTTACTTCTCCTGAAAATCGAATTTTAATAAAACATTGAGTTAAAACAAGAATGTCCTGACGCAGTCAGGTCAGCAAGCGGGAAATTCTGATAAAACGGTGATTGAGGGATAAAATGCGGTGATTGAATAGGTCACTCTCCTCAAACTTGCAAGCGCATTGCTGACAATACTGGCTAACTGAGAACATCTTCACATTAAGTGTAGTCATTAACAGGGGTTATGCCAGAAATATGCAGTTTTCATGCCAGCCGCTGCGGTTAAGACAGCATAAGAGCGCACTGCACATCTGTTTTTTTTAGCTTTACGGGCCTTCGCCGATCCACTGTTCGCTGCGGCCGTTGTTGTATCGCTGCCTCACCAGCCAGCCACATTCAAACCTTAAGTTTCTTAAGGTATTCCTAATATTGAAAGTGCATTCTCGTGACACTTTTATTACTTTGGTTCCTGCTCACATGGCGTTAACCCTTAAAAGGCCGCTAATCAGCCGCCTTACGTTGTTGATTCTGGCTGCGGTTTACATCGCGATTTTCCTTAATATTGCCTATTACCGTCAGGTTCTGACGATAATGCCGCTGAACGACCTGCATACCACGCTGGTGTTTTTATCGATGCCGCTGGTCGCCTTTAGCGTCATTAATATCGTGATTACACTGGCCTCGTTTATCTGGCTGGATCGCCTGCTGGCCGTGCTGTTTATTCTGCTCTCCGCGTCGGCACAATATTTTATTCAGACCTATAACATCGTGGTCGATCGCTCGATGATCACCAACATGATGGACACCACGGCTTCGGAATCCTTTGCGCTGATCACGCCAAAGCTGCTCGTGACCCTGCTTAGCTCAGGGGTGCTGATGGCGTTGCTGGTGTTCTGGCCGCGAATCAAAAAGCAGCGGTGGCGCGGCGTGCTGGCGCGACTGCTCAGCGTGCTGCTCTCAGCCGCACTGATCGTGCTGGTCGCCCTGCTCTTCTATAAAGATTACGCCTCGCTATTTCGCAACAACCGCGAGCTGGTTAAAGCGCTTAGTCCTTCTAACAGCATTGCGGCGACGCTCTCCTGGTATAAACACGAGCAGCTGCAGAACGCGCCGCTGATCCGTATCGGTGAAGATGCCCACCTGCAACCCAGCCGCAGCAGCGGCAAGCCGAATCTGACGATTCTGGTGCTGGGTGAAACCTCACGCGCGCAAAACTTCTCGCTGGGCGGTTATGGCCGTCTGACCAATCCCTTACTGGCGAAAGATGATGTGATCTATTTCCCGCACACCACCTCGTGCGGCACCGCTACGGCGGTTTCCGTGCCCTGCATGTTCTCTAATATGCCGCGCGCACATTATGATGATGTGCTGGCCGCGCACCAGGAAGGATTGCTCGATGTCATTCAGCGTGCCGGGATCAGCGTGTTGTGGAATGAGAACGATGGCGGCTGTAAAGGTGCCTGCGATCGTGTTCCACATCAGGATATGACCAGCCTGAACCTGCCTGGTATGTGCATTGAGGGTGAGTGTTATGACGACGTGCTGTTCCACGGTCTGGATGAATACATCAGTCAGTTAAAAGGCAATGCGGTGATCGTGCTGCACACCATTGGCAGTCATGGTCCGACTTACAGCCATCGCTATCCGCCGCAGTTCCGTCAGTTTGAACCGACCTGTGATACCAATCAGATACAGGACTGTTCGCAGCAACAGCTGATCAATACTTATGACAATACGCTGGTCAATGTGGATCATATTGTCGATAAAGCCATTAACGTACTGCGTGCGCATCAGGATCGCTTCACCACCAGCCTGGTCTATCTGTCAGACCATGGCGAATCGCTGGGTGAAAACGGGGCTTACCTGCATGGCCTGCCCTATGCTATTGCACCGGATACCCAGAAACATGTGCCGCTTCTGATCTGGCTTTCCGATGATTATCAGAAACGCTATGCCGTTAATCGCAGTTGCCTGAATAAACTGGCGGCGACAGACGAATTTTCACAGGATAATCTGTTTTCAACCATGCTGGGATTAACCGGCACCGCGACTCACGAATATGTGCCAGCGGATGATATTTTGACGTCGTGTCGGAGCCAACCTTAATGAAGATACTGATTGTTGAAGATGATGCTCTGCTGTTGCAGGGTCTGATACTGGCGCTGGAGGGTGAAGGCTATGTCTGTGATGGCGTGACGCGCGTGCGGGACGCTGAAGCGCACTTCGCCAGCGGCCTCTATAGTCTGGTGGTGCTGGACCTTGGCCTGCCGGACGAAGATGGCCTGCATTTTCTGATACGACTGCGTCGCCAGAAGCAGATGACACCCGTGCTGATTCTGACCGCGCGCGACACCATCAACGAGCGGATTGCCGGACTCGACGCGGGTGCTGACGACTATCTGATTAAACCGTTTTCGCTGGATGAGCTGCTGGCGCGTATCCGCGCATTGATCCGCCGTCACGTTAATCAGGGCGACAGTCATGTCAGAGTGGGTGCGCTGGCGCTGGATATGACCCATCGCCAGATTATGCTTAATGACGTGCTGCTGGACCTGACACCTAAAGAGTTTGCGATTCTGTCACGGCTGATGCTCAAGGCTGGAAATCCGGTGCACCGTGAAATTCTCTACCAGGATATTTACAACTGGGAGACCGAGCCTTCTACTAATACGCTGGAAGTACATATCCATAATCTGCGTGACAAAATTGGTAAAAGCGCTATTCGCACCGTGCGTGGCTTCGGTTATGCGCTGGTAACGCAGGATGGCGTTCGTGAGGCAACATGATAAGAGGTTTCGATCACCGTAGTATGCGCTTTCGCCTCATTCTGGCTATCGGCCTGATTCTGCTGGTCTTTCAGATCATCAGCGTGATCTGGTTATGGCATGAGAGTAAAGAGCAGATTCAGTTTCTGGTGGAAGCGCAGTTGCAGAAACGTAACATGGACAGTCACGTTAAACGTGAAATTCATGAAGCGGTAGCCAGCCTGGCGGTGCCTAGTCTGGTCATGATTACTCTGACGCTGTTGCTTTGCTATCAGGCGGTAAAATGGATTACCCGGCCGCTTTATCAGTTGCAGCGTGAACTGGAGAGTCGCAGCGAAGAAAATCTCGAGCCTGTCGCCTGTTACAGTCAGGTCCATGAGATCGATGCCGTGACCCAGGCGATCAATCAGCTGGTCGCGCGTCTGAACAGCAGCCTCGAGCGCGAGCGGCTGTTCACTGCTGATGTGGCGCATGAGTTGCGAACGCCGCTGGCGGGATTACGTCTGCATCTGGAATTAATTGAGCGTAATAGCGATGTCAAAGTTCAGCCGCTGGTGCAGCGCCTGGATCAAATGACACACAGCGTGTCGCAGTTGCTGAATCTGGCGCGTGCCGGGCAGTCGTTTACCTCTGGTACCTATCAGAACGTCGGGCTGATCGAAGATGTGATCCTGCCGATGGAGGCGGAGCTGAGTATCATGCTGGAGGCGCATCAGCAGACGCTGTTGCTCAATTTGCCGCAGGAGCAGTTTGTGCGCGGTGATGCCACGCTGCTGAAGATGTTGTTGCGTAACCTGGTAGAGAATGCTCATCGCTACAGCCCGGATAACAGCACGATCAGTGTGCAGTTGCTCTCTGCTCCCGACCTGATGTTGGTGGTGGAAGATGAGGGACCCGGTATCGATGAGAGTAAAAGTGGCGAGCTGAGTAAGGCATTTATCCGCATGGACAGTCGTTACGGCGGTATCGGACTTGGGCTGAGCATTGTCAGCCGTATCGTCCAGCTACACCGGTTTCAGTTTTTCCTGGGGAATCGTCGCGACCGAAGCGGGTGTCGGGCCGTCGTTAAATTTTAAGCAGTAAACCAGGCTGACAGGAAAAGAACAACGGTGGCTGCGGCAATCAGGAATGCAGCATATTCACTAATCGGACGTGAAGCAGTAACAGGAAGAGAGACAGGTACAGTTTTCATAATATTATCCTCACTTAGAGCGGGCAGTATCGCGACGGCATATTAAGGAAACCTTAAGGTCGCGATACTGCAGTAAAATGTCAGCGCTCTTCCCTCCGCTATCAACCTCGCATTTCTGACCATTGAGGCTCCTGCTCTCCGCGCCGGGTGCTCTACACTTAATGGCACCCTTACGCTAAAGGAGTTATGTCATGAGCCAACGCATGCACAAATATGCTTTCCCGGTCAGTAAAGCCCGTAAATATCTTGAACCCGGGCCGGTGCTGCTGCTCAGTTCACAGTACAAAGATCACCATGACATCATGACACTTGGCTGGCACACGGTGATGGAGTTCTCGCCCTCCCTGGTCGGCTGCGTGATTGCCGGCATGAATCACAGCCATGAGCTGATTCGGAATAGCGGTCAATGCGTGCTGAATATCCCTTCGGCCTCACTGATTGATGAAGTTGTAGGGATTGGCAACAGCCACGGAGACCAGCTGGATAAGTTCGAGGCTTTTGGCCTCACGCCTGAACCGGCTCAGGTCGTGGGCGCGCCGATGATTGCCGAATGCTTTGCCAGCTTTGAGTGTCAGCTCTATGACGATTCGATGGTCGCTAATTACAACCTGTTTATTTTTGAGATCGTGAAAGCCCATGTTGCTGAGCAGCCGGAATATCCCACTACTCTGCACTATACCGGCGAGGGCCGGTTCAGCGTGATGAGCGAGAAAATAGTGGACAGGAGCAGAGATTTTAAACCGGAGATGCTGATCTAGTTGAAAGCGGTCTGTCGCGCCCCCATTCACCTCTTTCGACCTGACAGGAGTAAATTATTATGGCTATCGAATATGCAGTTATCGCCGGCGGCTGTTTCTGGTGTACCGAAGCGGTGTTTAAAGATGTGATCGGCGTAGAGTCGGTTGAAAGTGGCTATACCGGTGGTGCCCGTCCTAATCCGACTTATGAGCAGGTCTGCAGTGGTGCAACCGGTCATGCAGAAGCCATCCGCATTGGCTTTGACCCGGAGAAAGTGACCTACGGCGATCTTCTGGATATCAGCTTTGTGACGCATGATCCGACCCAGCTTAACCGTCAGGGCAATGATATCGGCACCCAGTATCGCTCGGCGATCTTCCCGGCCAACGCAGAACAGGAAGCAGAAGCGCGCGCCGCCATTGCCCGTGCTCAGGCTGACCATGATGTGCCGGTGGTAACCACCATTGAGCCGCTGAAAGAGTGGTACCCTGCCGAAGCCTATCATCAGGATTACTGGGAAGGCGCGGGCCAGCGCAACGGCTACTGCATGGCGGTAATCCCACCGAAGCTGCAGAAACTGCGCAAAAGTTTCGCGAATCGGGTGAAGAGCTGATTTAGCCTTTAACGAAGCAAAATATGCGACATAAATCCCCGGTTTTATGTCGCAGTAAATCGATTCGTTCAGAGCTTAAGCGAATAGATCAAAAGAGAAAAATAGTGCTTGACCCTTTTCAGCCGACTCCCTATAGTACCGCCCCGTTGACCCAGCGCGGTCGGCGAAGTAAATGTGGTGAGGTGTCCGAGTGGCTGAAGGAGCACGCCTGGAAAGTGTGTATACGGCAACGTATCGGGGGTTCGAATCCCCCTCTCACCGCCACATTCTGAAGAAGAGCCTGAACGTTTGTTCAGGCTTTTTTTTTGCATATTGCACAGAGAGAGGGGTGTGAGAACCCCCGCCGGTGTTCGACAACGGGCAAAGCCCGCTGGACAGCGGAGCCTGCGACGCTGCCCGAAGGGTGAGCGCAGCGAATCAATCCCCCTCTCACCGCCACATTCTGAAGAAGAGCCTGAACGTTTGTTCAGGCTTTTTTTTTGCATATTGCACTGAGAGAGGGGTATGAGAACCCCCGCCGGGGTTCGACAACGGGCAAAGCCCGCTGGACAGCGGAGCCTGCGACGTTGCCCGAAGGGTGAGCGCAGCGAATCAATCCCCCTCTCACCGCCACATTCCGAAGAAGAGCCTGAATGACGGTTATTGTGAGAGCCGTACACCTTTTAAATGCAAAGTCACAGCCTTAAATTTGCGCAGGGCAGACACTAGTGTTTGCGCCTGCCACCAGTCTCACACCGCCACAGCCTGTGGCGTCACTGAATCCCGGCTTACCAGCTTTCCCTGATGAGAAGACGGGACGCTCTCATCGGGATGCAATAAAATCTTAATCGCATCCTGTATCATTTCATCAATAGGCACACGAACAGTCGTTAGAGAGGGTGTGTAATACTTTCCAATCACTGAGTCATCAAACCCGGCAAGTGAAATATCACCAGGTATAGTTTTGCCCGCGTCCTGAAGCGCTTTTGCCACACCAATGGCCATGTCGTCATTGGCCGCCAGCACGCAGGTGAACGGAATATTGCGCGCTAATAGCTGGAGTCCGGCGTCGTATCCACTCTCCGTGCTCCAGCTTCCCTGCACCACTAATTGCGGATCCGGCTCGATCCCCGCGTTCAGTAGTGCATTACGATAGCCCTGTAAACGACGCTCACCTGTCGGTGAATCATTGCATCCCGATATAAATGCGATCCGGGTATGCCCGTGCGCCAACAGATGCGCCATCATCTCTTCACTACTGCGCTGATGGTCGGTGAACACACAGCGGCGTCGATTTCTGATGAGTTCACGATTAATGACCACTATCGGCGTCTGAATTTTATCGACAATATCATCCAGCTCACTGACTGAAAGATACTTGGGGTAGAGCATAATCGCTTCGCAACGGAGCTCGATAAGCAAGTCAATCGCATTGCGCTCGTCCTGAGCACTGTGTTTACCGTCCGCGAGCACCAGCTGACGGTTTTGTTTCTCGCTGAGCGTTGCCGCCTGATAAACCAGGCTTGAAAAGAACGGCCCGTTGTACAATCCGTTAGTGATAACCAGCCCAATCGAATGCGTTTTGTTAGTAGAAAGATTTCGTGCCAGCAGATTGGGTCGATACCCCGTATCAGCTACAGCCTGCATAATTCTGGCTTTCACCTCTTCCCGCACAAAAACCTTGCCACTTAACGCACGCGATACGGTGGCTTTTGATACACCAGCCACCCTGGCGATGTCCTGTATTGTGACCATTAAGGAACCTCAATCATTGGATGGCTTAAACCACCCAGGCTGAACCAGGCCGTAAAGCGTTATACGCATAAATCGTATCGACTAACACCTGGATCATTTAACCTGTGCGCGCCCAGCCCCCTCTCTTTGTGTCATAGACATCAGCGGCATCCCTGGCCCGATGGGACCCTGAGACTGATATTCTGTTAAAATAAAGTCTTCGCTGTTCACCACCAGGACGGGTGTTGTCAGGTCATAGCCTTCACGTTCAATGCAGTCTTTGTCGAATTCAAGAAGTGGTGTACCTGCTTTAACCACATCCCCCTCTTTTACCAACGGCCGGAAATATTGCCCCTGCAACTCGACCGTATTTAATCCAACATGGATCAGCAACTCTGCGCCATTATCACACAATAACCCGATGGCATGATGGGAAGCGATCAGGGATTCCACCCTCGCATCACAGGGTGCCACCACTTTTCCCGCGGCCGGCTTAATGGCGATACCGTCACCCATCACCTTACCGGCAAAGACCTCATCAGTAACACTTTCCAGCGCGAGGACCTCTCCTTTTAACGGGCTAAGAATATCAATCGCCTGACCACTCGCCGCTGTGGATGTTGCCTGCGGGGTGGATGCCAGAGGCGCAGACTCTTCTTCATCGACGGGATCGTCGAAGCCTACAAACTGCACCATCAAAATAGTCAGCACTATTGTCGTACCCGCACCTGCAAGCTCACCAATAAACGACATCGGCGCATCAGGGCTGATGGCATTAACCAGCGTAAACAGACCCGGCAGTGCAGCATACGCGTAGTAAAGGCTACCGAACAGGCTGGCAACAACGGCACCAATTGCCCCACCAATACAGCCACAGATAAAGGGTTTTTTAAAGCGCAATGTCACGCCATAAATCGCCGGTTCAGTGATGCCAAAAATAGCGGTGACGCCGGCAGAGAGCGAAGTTGCTTTTAACCGTGCGTTGCGGGTTTTCAGAAAGACACCTAACACTGCCGCCATCTGACCGATAACCGCGATAGTCTGATAAGCCTGGAAGGAGTCATGACCCTGCGTATCAAAGTTCGCCATAATGACGGGCGTAATACCCCAATGAACGCCAAAAATAACGATAATCTGCCAGATGCCTCCAATTACCGCCGCGGCCAGCATGGGCGCAGCATGGAACAATGCGTTATAGCCATTTGCTACCGCCAAAGCCGCCCAGGTGGTAATCGGACCAATGACGATCAGAGTCAGCGGCACAATCACCACAAAGCAGATTAATGGGGTAAAAAGCGGACTGATGACCTCTGGTAACCACCTGACTACACGATGTTCAAGCCAGGAGAGTGCCCAAACCAGAAACAAGGGAGGTAAAACTGAAGAAGTATAAACTGTTTCAGAAAGCGGGAAGAAAAGGAAATTGATGCTTTCTCCCCCGGCAATGCGCGCTGCCAGCGAAGTCCAGTCCGGACTAATTAACGCACAACAACACAGGACAGCAATAAACGGGTTACATTGAAAATGCCGTGCGGCCGTAATAGCGATAAATACGGGCAAAAAAGCAAACGGCGTCCAGGACATGAAGTTGAGTACAGCAAATGTACCGGTTGTTTTAATATCAACATCAATCAAACCCAGAACAATCAGCAGTCCCTGAAGGATACCTGCCGCTGCAAGAATATAAACAATAGGCGCGAATACCGCCGACATCGTGGCAATGACCGCATCCAGTTTGCGTGTTTTTCCCAGCTGTTTCGGCGTTCCTGTCTCTTTTACCAGGCCGCACATTGCATTAAACACATCGGCGACATGGGTACCGATCACAACCTGAAACTGACCGCCACTCTCGACTACGGCAATGACACCTGACAAACGTTGCACGTTACGCTTCGCCTCAGCGGGCGTTTTAACAAGCACCAGCCTTAAACGCGTGGCGCAGCGGGTAAAACTTTGGATATTCTCTTCCCCACCAACTTCATAAAGAATATCGCTTGCTAACTTATTGTAATCCCTGATGCCTGTCATATTTTTTCCCTTTCATTGTCACTGACTATACCGTCTGAAAAAGTGAAAATATTTGCATAACAGTCTGGAAACCGGCCATGCAACCGGTTTCACGGTATCCTGAGAGATATTTCATGCAACCGGTTTCATGGGAAAATGAGAGTGAAATCACTTATTAGATGAGAATGAACTCTGTTGAGGGATTGCCTGAAAAGAAAACCCGGCCGAAGCCGGGTTTGGGCGCTACACTTCTACTCAATCAAACGCTAGCTATACGCGTGCAGGGTGCGCTGACACAGCGCAGAACGCACACAATCCTCTTTGCCAAAGCGCACAATGCCAACCATCTCGTCCTCTTCAAAACGCGCCAGCGCGTCCGCGAGACCGGAAGGCACCCCAGCGGGCAAGTCGCACTGGGTAATATCGCCGTTAACAATGACTGTGACGTTTTCGCCCAGTCGGGTCAGGAACATTTTCATCTGCGCGGCGGTAACGTTCTGCGCCTCGTCCAGAATCACCACAGCATTTTCAAAGGTGCGGCCTCGCATGTAGGCGAAAGGCGCAATCTCTACTTTGGCAATTTCCGGACGCAGACAATATTGCATAAATGATGCGCCAAGACGTTTAACCAGAATGTCATAAACCGGGCGGAAATAAGGGGCGAATTTCTCAGAAATATCACCAGGCAGGAAACCCAGATCCTCATCTGCCTGTAGTACCGGGCGCGTAACGATAATCCTGTCGATATCCTTATTAATCAGGGCCTCAGCTGCTTTCGCAGCACTGATCCAGGTTTTACCGCATCCGGCTTCACCGGTTGCGAAGATCAGCTGTTTCGTTCCTATGGCATTAAGATAGTGCGCCTGAGCTTCATTACGGGCCTCAATTGGTAGCCGGTCACGCGTATCACGCGCCATGCCAATTGCATCCAGTCCACTCATATGCACCAGCGAAGTGACCGACTCTTCTTCGCGCTGACGATGACTGCGAGAGTCACTGCGAAGCACTCTTCTTGCTTCACGACGCGCTTTGATCACTGCTTTCTGTCTTCCCATAGTGGCACCTTTCAGTTGGTTTCATTTCCCGCGCGAGGTCGTTGACCCGTTGCGATTACGTGAACGCTTTAGAGGTTTCAGTTGGCTTCCTTTAGAGCCATGACAGGACAGGATAATGGGTATGCAGCAACACTATGACGTGGCTGAACACCGGATAAAACAGGATGCGATAAGACAAAAGAAATGGTTGAAGGAAGGGAGAAATAACGAGGCAGAATTGCCCTCGCGGTCAGGCGCAATTTATTTAGTGACAGTGACTTTCCATTAAAGACTCGACCCATTCGCGAACTCCAGTGTGATACATCAACACATACGATTACGCCTGATTAATAAATTGCACCATTTTGTTGGGCCTTTGCAACAGTAATTTTACCTGCTGGCAAAGGAATTGCTAATCGCGGGTAAGTATTTCTTTTAAGGCAAAATGTAAAATCTTTATATTTCAGTTAATTACCATATTTTATATAAATCCGGCGCCCGGAAAATCTCAGTTAAAACTTAGCCATTAATACCTAAAAATGGTAAACCGCGGGCGGCATGAGACAGGCCCGCCCGCATTGTTCAAAAATTAATCAAGCTTCCAGTAGCGACTGCCCTAAATAATGGCTGGCGTCGGCAACTCCGGGTAAAGCGAAAAAGTAACCACCGCCAAAAGGACGGATATATTCTTCCAGCGCTTCACCGTTCAGACGCTGCTGCACCGTGAGAAAACCACGCTCCAGATCGTGCTGGTAGCAGACGAACAATAATCCCATCTCCAGCTGCCCGGATGCAGAGATACCCGCAGAGTAGCTGTAGCCACGTCGCAGCATCAGGCTACTGGCGGTCTCAGGCGTGCGGGGGTTCGCAAGACGAATGTGCGCATCCAGTGCAATGACCTCACCATCCGGGTCACGCGCGTAATCCGGCACGTCATGTTCATGCTGCATGCCCAGTGGCGCGCCGCTCAGCTTCTCGCGACCAAAGATAGTCTGCTGCTCACCCAGTGGGGTGCGGTCCCACATTTCAACGTGAAAGCGGATGAGTCGTACTGCCTGATAGCTACCATTGCGCGCCCAGACAGGCTCATCCTGATCGGCGGTCACCCACAGCAACTGGTTCATAAGAGCAGGATTGTGCGTATCCGGGTTGGCGGTGCCATCTTTAAAACCCAGCAGATTGATCGGCGTCTCCTGCCCCTGACTGCGTGCCGCGTGGTCAGAGATAAAACCTTCGCGTCGCCAGCGTACACCCAGCAGGTCAGGCGTATGCTTGATGATGTCACGCAGAGCATGAATCACCGTATCCTGCGTGTTAGCACAAATCTGCAACAGCAGATCGCCATGACACTGACTGGCATCAAGCGAATCATTGGGGAAGCGCGTCATCGGCTGCAATTTTTTCGGCTTGTGAGGCGCTAAACCGAAGCGATCATCAAACAGTGAATGGCCCACCGACACGGTAATCGTCAGATTATCAGGCGCGATCGTCGCCCCAAGAATGCCGGAATCCATTGGCGGCAGTTGCGGATTAGTCACCGCAGGTGCCGGCCCTCCCGTGGTGAGAAAGGCGATGCGCTGGGTCAGTAGCTGGAACAGACGCTTCAATTCCGTTTTATCACTACTCAGCAGGTCAAATGCCACCAGCATCATTGATGCCTGCTGGGGCGTTGTGATGCCCGCCTGATGTGGACCGTAAAACGGCTGCGTCTGCTGTCGCGCCTGCGGCGTGACCGTACCGGGCGAAAAGCTGTCCGCAGCAGCGGCATGGAACGGACAACCGCCGCCGATTGCCGCCGCGCCGCCCAGCAGACCCAGGCCTTTCAGTAAACGACGACGCGCAGGCTGCGCGTCATCTTCCTTACGACTCATGATTAATCCAGACCTAATGTGCCACGAAGTAACGAAAGATCTTCCGCCAGCGCGGTGATCGGTCCTTTCAGCGCATTACGATCGGCGCTGGTCAGTTTCTCATAGGATTCGAAACCGGTTTTGGTGCGGTACTTACTCAGGATTGCATCGACTTTTTTGAAGTTAGCGTCAACCTTAGCCAGCAACTGCGGGTTCGCTTTGCTCACCATCGGGCGCAGCAGCTCAACAATTTTCTGCGCGCCATCAATGTTGGCCTGGAAGTCCCACAGGTCAGTACGACTGTAGCGATCTTCCTCACCGGAGATTTTGCTGGAGGCCACTTCTTCTATCAGACCGGCCGCGCCGCCAACCACTTTAGCTGGTGGGAAGGCCAGTTCGCTGATGCGCACCTGCAAATCTTTCACATCTTTATTCAGCTTATCCGCGTAGTCCGACATGCCTTTGGTGCTGTTATCTGCAAACAGTGCTTTTTCCAGACGGTGGAAACCGGTGAACTTAGGATCGGCTGCCTTCTTCTCGTAGTCATCTTCACGGGCATCAATGCTGCCGTCGAGATCGGAGAAAAGCTCAGCAATCGGCTCAATGCGCTCATAATACTGACGGGTCGGCGCAAACAGCGTTTTGGCTTTTTCCACATCACCCGCTTTAACAGCGTCAGTAAACGCCTGGGTGTTACTGACCAGCTGATTCACCTGATCCGTCACATACGCTTTATAGGCGGTGATCGGGCCTTCTAACTGCATACGCGCGGACGTGGTGCTTTTCGCCGTGCCCTCGCCCGCCTCAACAATCAGCTTGCCTTTAGGATTGCTCAGCAGACCACAGGTCATCTCATATTCGCCTGCTTCCAGATTGGCGGTCAGCTTCTGACTGAAACCTGGCGCGATGTTCTCACGCTCTTCAACCACCAGCACGCCCTTGAGGATTTCCCACTCCAGCGCTTTCTGGCTGTTGTTTTTGATCAGGAACTGAGTCTTGCCGGCCTTGACCGTTAAGCTCATCGGCTCACACTGCTTGTCGTTGACACTAACGGTGACCTGAGGAACCGCTGCCGCAGCCGAAGCGGAGATCGCCAGCAGAGGAAGCAGCAGTGCCTTGCGGCGGAAACGCATTGTCATCTCGATATTCCCTGTTAAGTTGCCGGCGCGGCGGGCGCGCCTGTTAAATGTCTGATTACACCGTGGCCGACGCAGCAGGACGCGCAGGCATAAAGAACAAAATTAGCACCGGGATCAGGTAGACGAAGTAAACGGTCACTTCACTCACGCTTGGGGCCTCCTGATATCCCAGAATCCCTTCCAGCAAAGTGCCGAACAGCGAATGGGTCGATAAAGTATTACTGAGGTCGAACGCCACATCCTGAAAGCGATTCCAGAGGCCCGCTTCGTGGAACGCACGAATTGCGCCCGCCGCCAGGCCCGCCGCAACAAACAAAATGAATACGCTGGTCCAGCGGAAGAAGTGCGCCATATTCAGGCGGATACCGCCCCAGTAGAGCAGCATGCCCAGCACCACCGCCGTTGCCAGCCCCAGCACCGCGCCAATCGGCGGCGCATAACCAACATCCTGAGTAAAGGCCGCCAGCAGGAAGAAGACAGACTCCAGCCCTTCACGTGCCACGGCCAGAAATACCATCAGCACCAGCGCCAGACCGCCACGACCGGAGCGGTGCAGCGCCTGATCGACCGCCTGCTCAAGCTCGACCCGGATATTGCGTGCCACTTTGCGCATCCAGAACACCATTGAGGTGAGGATGACGACCGCAATCAGCGCCACAATACCTTCAAACAGCTCCTGCTCTTTTTGTGGGAATTCACCGGTGGTGGCATTGATGAACAGACCCAGGCCCAGACAGAGTGCAGCGGCGATAAACACGCCCGCCCACATCGCCGGAAACCATTGGGTGCGCTGGGTGCGTTTGAGATAGCTGGCTATCAGGCTGACTATCAGCGCGGCTTCAAGCCCTTCACGCAGCATGATGAGAAAAGGAACAAACATCGCCAACCTCTTGAATGTTAAGCAGCGTCAATAAATAGTAAAATCAGGTAAAGTGTAAACGATACCGATTATCATTATCGCTGCGAAAAAAACAAGTTACTGGCGGAGATAATTTCATCTTTAGGTGATTTATCTTTGTAACAAAAAGGCCCGCCCCTTTCGGGACGGGCCTTGAGGATCAACGCTTCGCTTATTTGGTCTGGAACTCCGCCTCTGCGGCGACAAAGCGCTGTTGCGCTTCTGCTGAAGGTTCACGTCCCATCAGGCTGAAGACCACGATCGCGATGCTGGCAAAGATGAAGCCAGGGATGATTTCATACAGTCCCAGCCAGCCATACTGTTTCCACACCAGCACGGTCAGCGCACCGATAATCATACCCGCCAGCGCACCGTTACGGTTCATGCGCTTCCAGCAGACGCCAAACAGCACAACCGGACCAAACGCAGCACCGAAACCCGCCCAGGCGTAGCTCACCAGGCCCAGCACGCGGTTTTCCGGATTAGACGCCAGTGCAATGGCAATCAGTGCCACCAGCAGCACCATCAGACGCCCTACCCACACCAGCTCTTTCTGGCTGGCATTTTTACGCAGAAAACCTTTGTAGAGATCTTCAGTCAGGGCACTGGAGCAGACCAGCAGCTGACAGCTCAGCGTTGACATCACGGCTGCCAGAATCGCTGACAGCAGAATCCCCGCAATCCATGGGTTGAACAGAATACGCGCCAGCTCAATAAAGACGCGCTCAGCATTATCATTAACGCCCGTTGCCAGCGTCGGGTTGTTCTGGAAGTAGGCGATACCAAAGAAGCCCACCGCCACAGCGCCCGCCAGACAAAGCACCATCCACGTCATACCGATGCGACGTGCGGCACGAATTGAGCGATGTGAATCTGCCGCCATAAAGCGCGCCAGGATATGCGGCTGCCCGAAGTAACCCAGACCCCAGCCAAGCAGCGAGATGACCGCGACGAAGTTCAGCCCTTTCAGCATGTCGAGGTTTTCCAGGCTTTTCGCTTCAATCACTGCCATCGAATCAGACCAGCCGCCAACCGCGATAATCACAAACACCGGCGTCAGGATAAGCGCAAAAATCATCAGGCTTGCCTGGACAGTATCGGTCCAGCTTACCGCCAGGAACCCACCCACCAGCGTATAGAGGATAGTCGCCGCTGCACCCGCCCACAGGGCAGTCTCATAGCTCATACCAAAGGTGCTTTCAAACAGACGCGCACCGGCCACCACGCCCGAGGCGCAATAGATAGTAAAGAACACCAGGATCACAAGGGCAGAAATGACACGCAGGATTTTACTGTGGTCTTCAAAGCGGCTGGAGAAGAAGTCCGGCAACGTCAGCGCGTTGTCATGATGCTCGGTCTGGACCCGCAGGCGACCCGCCACGATTTTCCAGTTCAGCCAGGCACCGATGGTCAGGCCAATTGCAATCCAGCTTTCAGAGATACCGGAGATGAAAATGGCACCCGGTAATCCCATTAGCAGCCAGCCACTCATATCGGATGCACCGGCAGAGAGTGCCGTGACCACGCTGCCCAGACTGCGGCCACCGATGATGTAATCATCGAAGTTTTTGGTTGAGCGATAAGCCGCAAAACCGATTAATACCATCCCAAGAATATAAACCACAAAGGTCACCAGCATTGGTGTACTTACACTCATCTGTCTCTCCACTTATTATTTGATATCCCAGAGAAATCGCCAGCTACCCGCCAGCCGGAACGGGGCAAAGCGGGTCGATTTTTTCGTCAGGGCGTCAGTCATTTCCCAGCGGCGCGGTATCCTGCCGGAAAGGCGTGGCGCGCACAATGGATTTAACACAGGCGTTACAGTGATTTCACTAACCGTTTGTGAAAACGTGCTGATAGGTTGCACTCGCTCACAGTTATCCGGTTGCACCACCCGATTACCCGCCAGAAAACCGCTTTCTATCAGGCTTGCCAACCTGGCGAGGATCTTGCAGCAATACCCATACCGCTTTGAGAAATTTAACAATCGGCCTCATTTAAAGGGTGTTAACTGGCTCACATTTAACACGGTTGCACAAAGTTGCAACTTAAGTGATAGTGCAGCCAACGCCGTACCGAACCACTACAAGGAGCTCTGGAGTCATGGCTACAACCACCATGGGTGTAAAACTGGATGACGCAACACGTGAGCGCATCAAACTGGCTGCACAGCGGATTGATCGCACGCCACACTGGCTGATTAAACAGGCGATCTTTAACTACCTGGGCCAGCTTGAAAGCGGCGACGCCGTGCCGGAAATTCCGCTTTCTGCCCTGGCGGTCGCGGAGTCCGATGACACCCAGCCAGAGGAGTCTCACCAGCCGTTCCTTGACTTCGCAGAGCAGATTTTACCTCAGTCAGTGACCCGTTCAGCGGTGACCGCCGCCTGGCGTCGTCCGGAGACTGATGCAGTACCAATGATGCTGGAGCAGGCACGCTTGCCGGCAGCGCTGGCAGAGAAAACCCATCAGCTGGCTTATCAGCTCGCCGACAAACTGCGGCACCAGAAAGGGGCAACAGGACGCGCTGGCATGGTGCAAAGCCTGCTGCAGGAGTTCTCTCTTTCCTCACATGAAGGCGTAGCGCTGATGTGCCTGGCTGAAGCGCTGCTGCGTATCCCTGACAAGCCCACGCGCGATGCGCTGATTCGCGACAAAATCAGCAATGGCAACTGGCAGTCACATCTGGGACGCAGCTCATCAATGTTTGTCAATGCAGCGACCTGGGGCCTGCTGTTTACCGGCCGCCTGGTTTCGACCCACAATGAGTCAAACCTCTCCAGCTCGCTTAACCGCATTATTGGTAAGGGTGGCGAGCCACTGATCCGCAAAGGCGTGGATATGGCGATGCGTCTGATGGGTGAGCAGTTCGTTACCGGTGAAACCATTGCCGAAGCGCTGGCTAACGCCCGCAAGCTGGAAGAGAAAGGTTTCCGCTACTCTTACGATATGCTGGGCGAAGCGGCACTCACTGCAGGCGATGCCAAAGCCTATCTGCTCTCTTATCAGCAGGCGATCCATGCCATTGGTAAAGCGTCGAATGGACGTGGCATTTATGAAGGACCTGGCATCTCTATCAAGCTCTCCGCACTGCATCCCCGCTACAGCCGCGCGCAGTATGAGCGGGTGATGGACGAGCTCTACCCTATTCTGAAATCACTGACGCTGCTGGCCCGCTCTTATGACATCGGCATCAATATCGACGCAGAAGAAGCCGATCGGCTGGAACTGTCACTCGATATGCTGGAAAAACTCTGTTTCGAGCCAGAGCTGGAAGGCTGGAACGGCATCGGGTTTGTGATTCAGGCCTACATGAAACGCTGTCCGTTTGTCATTGATGAGCTGATTGATCTGGCACAGCGCAGCCGCCGTCGCCTGATGATCCGTCTGGTGAAAGGCGCGTACTGGGACAGCGAAATCAAGCGCGCCCAGATGGAAGGCCTGGAGGGCTACCCGGTTTATACCCGCAAGGTTTACACCGATATCTCTTACCTGGCTTGTGCCCGCAAACTGCTGGCTGTGCCAAGCCTGATCTATCCGCAGTTCGCGACGCACAACGCACACACTCTGGCGGCAATCTATCAACTGGCGGGCAATAACTACTATCCGGGCCAGTATGAGTTCCAGTGCCTGCACGGCATGGGCGAACCCCTGTATGAGCAGGTGGTCGGCAAAGTGGCGGACGGCAAGCTTAATCGTCCCTGCCGTATCTATGCGCCAGTGGGCACCCATGAAACCCTGCTGGCCTATCTGGTTCGTCGCCTGTTAGAAAACGGGGCCAACACCTCCTTTGTTAACCGTATTGCTGATACCTCGCTGCCGATCGATGAGCTGGTAGCCGATCCGGTGACTGCCGTCGAGAAACTGGGTGCCAGCGAAGGCGCCATTGGCCTGCCGCATCCGAAGATCCCTCTGCCACGCGAACTGTATGGCGATAACCGCGTTAACTCTGCGGGTCTGGATATGGCCAACGAACATCGTCTTGCCTCACTATCCAGCGCTCTGCTGAGCAGCGCCGCACAGCCCTGTCTGGCCGAGCCCATTATTGAGGGTGAAGCGGGTGCAGGCGAATTGCGCGATATCCTCAACCCGGCCGCACCGGGTGACCGTGTTGGTCAGGTTCGTGAAGCTACTGAGCAGGAGGTCTCTGTGGCACTGGATGCCGCCGTGAACAGCGGACCGATCTGGTTTGCCACGCCGCCGCAGGAGCGTGCTGCGATTCTGGAACGCGCTGCACAGCAGATGGAAGGCCAGATGCAACAGCTGATTGGTATCCTGGTGCGTGAAGCGGGCAAGACTTATAACAACGCTATCGCGGAAGTCCGTGAAGCCGTTGATTTCCTCTATTACTACGCCGGTATGGTGCGGGACGATTTTGACAACGAAACGCACCGTCCACTTGGCCCGGTCGTCTGTATCAGTCCGTGGAACTTCCCGCTGGCGATTTTCACGGGTCAGGTTGCGGCTGCACTGGCAGCTGGCAATAGCGTGCTGGCAAAACCGGCTGAGCAAACCCCACTGATTGCCGCGCAGGCGGTTCAGATCCTGTTGGATGCGGGTGTGCCGCCAGGCGTGCTGCAACTGCTGCCAGGCCAGGGCGAAACGGTCGGTGCACAGCTGACCGGAGACGATCGGATTCGCGGCGTGATGTTTACCGGCTCGACTGCCGTGGCAACCCTGCTGCAGCGCAATCTTGCCGGTCGCCTTGATCAACATGGTCGTCCGGTGCCGCTGATTGCGGAAACCGGCGGGATGAACGCGATGATCGTCGACTCTTCCGCGCTGACTGAGCAGGTGGTGATCGATATCGTCGCCTCGGCCTTCGACAGTGCCGGACAGCGCTGCTCTGCCCTGCGTCTGCTCTGTATTCAGGAAGATGTCGCCGACCATACGCTGAAGATGCTGCGTGGCGCGATGGCGGAGTGCCGCATGGGCAATCCGGAACGCTTCTCTACCGATATCGGCCCGGTGATTGATGCCGAAGCCAAAGCCAATATCGACCGTCATATTCAGGCGATGCGTAACAAGGGCTTCACGGTGTATCAGGCGGTGCAGGATAACCCGCAGGACAGCAAAGAGTGGAATAGCGGCACCTTTGTGAAACCGACGCTGATTGAGCTGAATCAGGTCAGCGATCTGGATAAAGAGATTTTTGGGCCGGTGCTGCACGTCGTGCGCTTCACCCGCAACAACCTGCCACAGCTGGTTGATCAGATCAACGCCTCCGGCTATGGCCTGACGCTGGGCGTGCATACGCGCATCGACGAAACTATCGCGCAGGTGACGGCGAACGCCCGGGTTGGCAACCTCTACGTTAACCGCAACATGGTCGGCGCCGTGGTCGGCGTTCAGCCGTTTGGTGGTGAAGGCTTATCAGGGACCGGTCCGAAAGCGGGTGGCCCACTCTATCTTTATCGCTTGCTGGCCCATCGCCCGGATAGCGCACTGCGTCTGACCTTTGATCGTCAGGATGCCGAGCGCCCGGCCGACAGCACGCTCCGTCACTCTTTGCTGGCACCGCATCAGGCACTCAGCAACTGGGCTAAAGATAAGTCCGAGCTGGCTGAACTCTGCCAGCACTATGGCGAGCTGGCCCAGGCGGGCGTGGTCCGCCTGCTGCCTGGCCCGACCGGCGAACGTAACACCTTCTCGCTGTTGCCGCGTGACCAGGTGCTCTGTCTGGCTGACAACGAGCAGGATGCATTAGTCCAGCTGGCTGCGGTCACCAGCGTGGGCAGTAAAGCGCTGTGGCCGGATGATGAGCTGCATCGCACCCTGCGAGCGGCACTGCCTGACGCCGTGAAGGCACGCATCACGCTGGCGCGTGACCCATTAGCGTCGGAGTTTGATGCGGTGATCTATCACGGCGATGCCGATCAGCTGCGCACCCTGTGCGAACAGATTGCGGCGCGTGACGGCGCGATTGTGTCGGTGCAGGGCTTTGCCCGCGGCGAGACCAACCTGCTGCTGGAACGTCTGCTGATTGAGCGTTCGCTGAGTGTGAATACTGCGGCAGCGGGGGGTAATGCGAGTCTGATGACGATTGGGTAGCGCTGAAGCTTAAGGGGGGGTTCGCTGCGCGAAGGGGCTGAGGTGCACGCAGGTGCCTGAGGTGTTCGCTGCGCGAACGGGGCTAAGAGAAGGTTTCGTTCGCCTGGTGGGTTGTCATCTCCCTGGTGTTCGCTGCGCGAACGGGCTATGAGAAGGTTTCGTTCGCCTGGTGGGTTGTCATCTCCCTGGTGTTCGCTGCGCGAACGGGCTATGAGAAGGTTTCGTTCGCCTGGCGGGTTGGGCAGTTTCAGTCACGCCTCTGCAGGCGACCAACAAGGGGGCGCCAGTCGCCGCGCCCCCTTGACCCCGGGCTCCGGCCTGCTTCACCGCCGCTTCGCGGTCCCTTCGCTTCTTCCGGATTTCTTACGGACCGGCGGGACGCGCCCTCCCTGGCGCGAGCCCGCCTCTTCGCGGCATCCCTGCCGCTCGTCCTGAAATCCCTCATCCACTCAGCGGTTCTGACGGCCTCCCTCCCCGCTTTTATCTCTTCTGTCTGTATTGGGTACTTCATCGCTGTAAGTCTGAAGGATTATTTGTGGCTCTCTGCCTGGCAGGAAGAATGGCCTTCTACCCTATCTAGTTTTATCTCTTCTTTTTGTGTTGAGTATGTGTCTGAAGGATTATCTGTGCCTCTCTGCCTGGCAGGAGAAATGGCCTTTCACACCATGCTCTGTTGTCTCTTCTTTTGAATGCTGGTGCATTGCAGCTGATAGTTTTCAAAATTAGTTTTGGTTTTCAAACCACCAGACAACGCTGTGTCCGATAATACCAGGATATTAAAGGCGGGGGGTTTACCAGAGGCATCCGAAGCGCTGAGGAACAACCGGAGGCAAGGATGAGCCGACAGGACGTCGGCGAAATGACGGAACGCGCCAGGGATGGCGCGTCCGGACGGTCCGCGGGCCGCAGGGCGTGACGAAGGCACCCCGCAACGCGGGGCGCGCAGGCTGCCGGACGCCGGGATTGTTAAGGGGCGGGCGTACGCCCCTTAACGCGTCCGCCTGCACGGACAACCTGAAACTCCCCACCGCCTGGCGGGCGTAACCCGCTCAATGGGCAGGCACCGCGCAACGTAACCCGCTCAATGTCAGCCCGCTGCAAAGCGAAACCCACCAGGCCCTCCCCCGCTTTCAGCGGCCTGAATCCCCCACCGGGCAGGAAACCCACCGGCAGGGGTTTACCAGAGGCATCCGAAGTGCTGAGGAACAACCGGAGGCCAGGATGAGCCGACAGTACGTCGGCGAAAGGACGGAACGCGCCACGGATGGCGCGTCCGGACGGTCCGCAGTCCGCAGGGCGTGACGAAGGCACCCCGCACAGCGGGGCACGCAGGCTGCCGGACGCCGGGATTGTTAAGGGGCGGGCGTACGCCCCTTAACGCGTCCGCCTGCACAGGCAAACTGAAACTCCCCACCGCCTGGCGGGCGTAACCTGCTCAGTGCCAAACCGCTGCAAAGCGATATCCGCCCATAATCACCCCGCTGCAAAACCTACCCTGCCCGCTTCCGGGTGGAAGCTACCGCACACCTCGCTGCAAACCGACTCTTATCCCCTTCCATGCGCCCGCTTAACCAGTGTCGGAAATACAAACAGCGACTGCCCCACGCCGCGATTGGTCAGCGACCAGATAGCCACTGAGCAGAGCGAACACAGACCGACTATCGCCACCGGATAGAAGCAAGCCCAGAGAAACGAAAACCACGCCTGCTCAAACAGATGATGACGCTGCGCGAACAGAATCGCAGACATACCAAAGAACTCGATGAAGATACGATGGATAACGTAAATCTGCAGTGTATTGCGGCCAACCCAGTTGAGATAGCGCATGCTGAAATGCTGATTCAGCCAGCGGCACGCGGCAATACTGAACAACACAGCCAGTACGCACAGGAACAGACTCTTATCCAGACCGAAAATCACATGAATCCCGGCAACCGCCGCCAGTAGCGCCCAGGGCATCAGGTTCTCGCGCCGCCACTCGCTAAGGCGCAGCATGGTCTGACTCCAGAATGCCCCTAACAGGAAGAACAGGAAATATTGGGCCAGACTCTGGGGACCCCAGAACGGAATCACTTTTTCCACCGCCAGATAATTCAGCAGGATCGCCACCACCACCAGGGCCAGCTTATATTGACGAAAAACTTTGGCACAGAGGAAATAGAGCCCCAGCCCATACAAATACCATGACGTACTCATGGCCATAAAAGTCAGCTTAAGAAATTCCAGCAGCGAACCGGCATAGGCAGCATTGAGATTCTGGGAAATACGGTGGCCGGTAATTTCAGTAGAGATGCCTATGATGGACCACCACTGAATAAAGCCCCACAGAATATAGAGATAAAAGAGGTTGGTGATACGACTGGTAAACACCTGTTTCCAGGGCCGGTTAATAATGCCATTCGTCGCCAGCAATCCTGAAACAAAGAAAAAGGCGGGCATACGCAGCGGCGACAATACCGTATTAAACTGTATCCATATTTCGGCAGGAATCCAACCGGCAGTGAGATATTTCATGGTTCCTTCAAAGCCGGGTAAAACCGTGTGGTACAGGACCACCAGCAATATGCAGGCGCCCTTAAGGGTATCCACCCATAATATCTGGTCTGACTTCGTCTGGCTCATTCAATGACTCCTGCTGTGTAGGTCAGAATGCTGGAATGTAAAAGCGAGGAAAACAGTTTTGCTTTTATGGTTATCCAGCGATTATTCGCCATTGAGCCGAAGTTGAATGTAGCGAAACTCTTAAAAGCCGTGGAGTGGCCCTGCTGCTACAGTTATTTACCTGACTGAACGTTTCCTTACACTTATTAATTGGCAAAACGATACGCTTATTACCGCCACTTCACTCAGGAAAAACGATAATATTCCCTGATGATCGCTAAAATATAAATAAGAGAAAGTGGCATCAGTAAAAGCCATTTAATATCCGATGAAAAGAAAAGATTTGTCAGATGTGCCAAAAGGTTTAACGGCTAAATAAATAGTTATGATACTGCGCCGCACACTCAGGAAAAAGCAGTCCATTGCTGCGTTAAAACAGGCGTACGGGAGGAATAAAACTGCCTTCCGGAGAAGGCAGTGGAATTACTGATTAAGGAATTTATCGAGGAACTGACGGGTTCGCGGCTGCTGAGGGTTACTGAACAACGTTTTCGCATCGCCCTGCTCGACAATACGTCCCTGGTCCATAAAAATGGCGCGGTCAGCAACGTCGCGGGCAAAGCTCATCTCATGCGTGACGATGACCATGGTTCGTTTCTCCTCGGCCAGGGCACGAATGGTGCTGAGCACTTCGCCTACCAGTTCCGGGTCCAGCGCGGAGGTCGGCTCGTCGAACAGAATGACTTCCGGCCGCATCGCCAGTGCACGTGCAATTGCCACGCGCTGCTGCTGTCCTCCTGACAGACGGCGCGGATAGCTTTCCTCCTTACCGTTCAGCCCGACCTTTTCCAGCAGAGTGCGGGCACGGGCTATTGCATCCGCTTTCGCCTCGCCTTTAACGATGACCGGCCCTTCAATAATGTTCTCCATCACCGAACGGTGCGGAAACAGATTGAAGTTCTGGAAGACAAAGCCGACCTGCTGACGCAAACGACGCACCTGCTCTTTCTGCTTGCTCTGCGCCAGCGCGGCATCGACAGTAATCTCCCCGACGCGGATGGTGCCGCTATCCGGCACTTCCAGCAAATTAATACTGCGCAGCAGCGTGGTTTTACCTGAGCCGCTGGGGCCGATAATCGCCACCACTTCACCAGCGGCAACATCAAGGTCGATGTCGTGGAGCACCGTCTGGCCGTTAAACGATTTCACCAGCTTTCTGACTTCAATGGCGCTCATTTCGACTCCGAATCCTGACGATTAACATGCTGTTCCAGCCGGTTCTGCAACGCAGACAACACCGTTGCCATCACCCAGTATATTAGCGAGGCCGCCAGATACATGGTGAAGACTTCCAGCGTGCGTGAGGTGATCAACTGCGCCTGACGGAACAGTTCCGGCACCTGAATGGTCGCTGCCAGCGAGGTATCTTTCACCAGACTGATAAAGCTGTTGCCCAGCGGTGGCAACGCGGTGCGCGCGGCCTGCGGCAGAATGACCCGGCGCAGCGTTTGCCAGCGCGTCATGCCGATACTGGCAGCCGCTTCCCACTGACCGCGTTCAATTGATGAAATCGCGCCGCGCAGTGACTCTGAGGCGTAAGCGGCGGTATTCAGGGAAAGACCAATCATTGCAGAGGGGATCGGATCCAGTTCAATGCCAAACTGCGGCAGGCCGTAATAGATCATAAAAAGCTGGGCGATCAACGGCGTGCCACGGAAAATCGAGACATAGATCCGCGCCAGCCAGCGAACCGGCCAGAAGCGTGACAGACGCATCAGCGCCAGAATAAAGCCCAGCAGCAGACCAAAGAACATCCCGCCGATGCTGAGCTGCAGCGTAAACAGCGCGCCTTTTAATAAAAAAGGTGCTGAATCCAGCACCAGTTGAAGACTTTCCTGCATTATTTCGTCACATCCGCGCCAAACCATTTCTGAGACAGCTTGCTCAGCGAGCCATCTTTCTGCATGTCAGCAATGGCCTGGTTGACCGCTTTCAGCAGATCGTCGTTACCTTTACGCATCGCCACGCCCGATTCCTGACGGGAGAACGCATCGCCCGCGACGGCCATGGTGTCACCGGTTTTCTTCACCAGATCCAGCGCGGCCAGACGGTCAACCAGAATCGCATTCAGACGGCCAGAACGCAGATCCTGATATTTGGTCGGGTCATCATCATAGGTACGGATGTCCACGCCCTTCACATTCTCGCGCAGCCACTGCTCGTAGTTGGTGCCCAGACCCACGCCCACTTTCTTACCGGCCAGATCAGTCGGTTTGGTGATGGTGCTGGCGTTGGCTTTCATGGTCAGTGCCTGAATACCGGAGACCGTGTATGGCGTAGAGAAGTCATACTTCTTCTTGCGCTCATCAGAGATAGTGACCTGGTTGATCACCACATCGATGCGCTTCGCGTCGAGTGAAGCCAGCATGCCATCCCACTTGGTAGGTTTAAGGCTCGCTTTGACGCCCATGTGCTGCGCCAGCTGTTCCGCAAATTCCACTTCAAAGCCGGTCAGCTTGCCCTTTTCATCCTGAAAGCTGAATGGCGGATAAGTGCCTTCCAGCCCCACCAGCAGCGTGCCGCGCTCTTTAATTTTGTTCAGCAGGTTTTCCGCTGCAAAGGTTTTAACGTTGACGCCTGCAATCAGCGCCACAGCCATAACGCCCATCACCATCTGACGACCTGCACGAGAAAAGGACATATTCACCCCATTATTGACAGTATTGTGTGTGTGTTCTTATAAGGGCAGCACCGCGTATCGCTGCCTGTTCAAAATGATAACGCACGGAGTATAAACTGTTTTATTCGCTTGTCTCAGACTGAAGGATGATAAGCAAATAACGCCGGTGCCCCGCCCGTATGAATAAACAGCAACGGACCTTCACGGCGGAAACGATTCTGGCTGATGCCATCCAGCAGTCCGGCCATCGCCTTGCCGGTGTAAACCGGATCCAGCAGGATCCCTTCCAGCTGCGCCAGCAGTTTTACCGCCGCCATGCCTTCATCATTCGGCTCGCCGTAGCGTGGCGCAAAATAGTCATCCCACAGGGTGATCGGTGCCTTAACCTGTACTTCCAGCGTCTCTGCCAGCGACTGACGCAGCCGCTCAACCAGCGGCAGCTGCGCGTCAACCTGACGTGAAACGGTGACGCCCACCAGCTCGGTTTCCGGCAGCAGATGCTCCAGTCCTACCGCCAGTCCGGCATGGGTGCCAGCACTGCCGGAAGCAACGATCACCGCGGCAAAATCAACCACGCCTTCGCTCTGATGCGCGATCTCCTGTGCGCACTCCACATAGCCTAGTGCACCCAGCGCATTTGAGCCGCCGACCGGCACTATGTAAGGCCGGAAACCCTGAGCTTCCAGCCGGGTTGCCTCTTCAACCAGCTGTTCAGTGGGATTGTGCAGCGTATCCACCATGATCACTTCAGCATCCATCAGATCCAGTAACATACGGTTGCCGTTGCTCAGGTAGTTTTCAGCGTGTGTACCGATCGGGTTTTCCAGCAGCGCTACGCACTTCAGGCCAAGCCGGGCAGCAACTGCCGCCGTCTGACGCACATGGTTGGACTGAATAGCCCCCGCAGTCAGTAACACATCGGCACCTTCACGCAGGGCATCGGCCGCCAGAAATTCCAGCTTGCGCAGCTTGTTGCCACCCATCGCGACAGGCGTGAAGTCATCGCGTTTGATGAAAATATCGCGCCCCAGATAATCAGAAAGCCGTGGCAGATGTTCTAACGGCGTCGGTGCGCCCAGCAGTTCAAGACGTGGGAATTGGTGTAACAAATGTAAAGACAATGCGGCCTCCGTTTGGGCACGGGAATTATCCTTACAGTGTTGCAGAAGATGCGAAAAGGATCACCCTGATTCAGGTGTCAGCAGATGCGGTGAGACGGAAGTGCAGGGAAAAAACCAGGAGGAAGAAGCGCCGTGCTCCCCCGCCCCTTTTTCCCGGCTGGCGGGAAAAGAGGATTGTGCCACAGGCACGCGGGGGAACAATCGGTGCAGATCAGGCTTACGCCTGCTGCCAGCCTAAGAACTGATCGTACTTGCGCAGCGCAATGCGGTAATTGTTATTACCGGCATCGGGCAGATCGCTTTCCAGACACTGATGCCAGCTATTTCCTTTAAGCTTTTCGGCCGGGAAATTTTTGGCTTTCAGCATCTCATCCAGTCGACGGAGACGCACCACATACTCACGAATCGTGCTCGGGCTCATCTCTGTCTGTTCAAACAGGTACTGTTTAAACGCCATAATGTCGAAGTAATTAGGATGGGTATTGCAAAAAATATCACTACAAAAACGACAAAGCGCGGTCAGCTCGGGCTGAAGCTTCAGCCACAGCTGTTCATCAATCATCTGGTCCATCCGAGCGATGGCCTCTTTATTGATGATCTGGCCACGAAAAACGAGCGCCATTCGATCTAATACCTTGCCACAGTGTGAACAATTGCTCTGGCTGTGTTTATAGTCTTTAAGATAACGACTTAACGGTCTGGCCTTGGTCTTGGCTCCCATTACTGAGTCCCCGGTTTCTTATAATTTTGAATCGCCAGGAACTGATACTGCTAGCGCGCTCCCGCAAGTCGGGCCCGCAGGCGTTTAATCGCCTGACTGTGCAGCTGGCTGACACGGGATTCACCCACATCAAGCACCGCACCAATCTCTTTCAGGTTCAGTTCTTCCTGGTAGTACAGTGTCAGCACCATCTTTTCACGATCGGGTAACGCTTCGATCGCTTCAATGACGCGCTCACGCAGACTCCCTTCAAGCAACTGGTGAAGTGGATTGGCTTCTTCATGGCCTTCCGTCACCAGCTCCGCGCTGTCGCCGTGCTCTTCCCGATACTCGTCGTAGGAGAAAAGTTGACTGTTGTTGGTGTCCAGCAGGATCTGCCGGTACTCCTCCATTGAAACGTTCAGCTGCTGCGCGACTTCCTGCTCGGAAGCAGAACGCCCCAGCGACTGTTCAACTCTGTGCATTGCGCCAGCCACCTCACGTGCGTTACGACGCACGCTGCGTGGTGCCCAGTCCCGACTGCGAAGCTCATCGAGCATTGCGCCACGAATACGCTGCACGGCGTAGGTGGTAAAGGCTGTACCCTGAAGCGCGTCGTAGCGCTCTACGGCATTTAACAGCCCTATCCCACCTGCCTGCAGCAAGTCGTCAAGCTCAACACTTGCCGGCAGGCGAACCTGCAGACGCAACGCTTCATGACGCACCAGCGGCACGTAGCGCTGCCAGAGCGAATGCTTGTCCATCACGCCTTCGGCGGTATAGAAATCGTTCACGTTGACTACCCTGCGTTAATGAAGTTATCGGCATGATTATGCAATTCTGTAGCGTTTTCGATTGACTGAATAGGCGGGGTAAAACGAGGCTATTTCATTTTTGTTAAGTCAGGGTGCATATCGTTCTGCACCCATCAATAGAAATTAACGACGGGCGCGAAGCCGTTGCCGCGTGGCGGGTGGTACGGCGGCCCACAGGCTGCAGACGCGACCATCCAGCTCCTGATACCAGGGTGCGATATGCTGCCGCGCCTCCTCGCCAGGGTGCACCTGAATCTCTCCCGACTCACCATTTATACTAATCAGTCGGTTAATAAATAACCGCTGTAAATCGCTGCGTAAAAACAGGCCATTATCGATGCTGTTATCGGCCAGGATACCGTCATCGCCTTCCTGTGTGTCGATATGGCAGGCTTCCACCCACGGCCAGTTATGGCGTTCGGTCAGCTCGGTTCCGGTCATCACACAGGCGCCGTAGCGTGCTTTGACACCGGCGCTGAATTCCGCCTGACTGGCGCGTTGCAGCACCCGCGCTTTAACCCGACGCCCTACCTCCGTTCCGGGCATCACCGCCGCAGGAACTTTGTGCTGCGGCGTACTCAGCACTACGATGAACTGAATGCGCTGCGACTGCGGAAAACAGGGATCGGCCTGGGGACTGAAGAGCTGCCAGTAAGCGTCATCATCATCCTGATGCATCAGCACCAGTTTGTAGCCGCGACTGTTCAGCAGATTTTGTGCCGTGGCGGATTGCGGATCGATCATCGCGAAAACCTGGCTGCTGCCCATCACTTTCCACAGGTTTTCGCGCTTCTCGTTCTCGCTACGACGGAAGTAGAGGAAAGAGAGATTCTGCTTCAGGTAGTGCTCAAAACGACGCAGGTAATTTTTTCGCTCGTTGTCATGGGAGATGAACAGCAAGTCCTCCAGCGGACTATTGCTCTCTTCCTGCGCGAACACCGCACGAATTTTTAGCGTACGCAGGCCCGTTGAGGGACTGAGCAACGCGCGGGCTGTCAGCTCTTTCTCATCAGGGTATTGCAAAGCATAACGCCGGGCGATCTCGTCGAAGGTCAGCCGCTCGCCCGGTAACAGGTCGTAATTGAAGCGCATAGACACTCCACAAAGTGAAAATCAAAATTGATGTTGTTCTGTAGAGGGTTATCGGCAGGCGTGGGGGGAACTGTAACGGGATGAGTAGGATGCGTCGGCTTTGAATATGCTCAGCATCGATTTTTTAAATTCTGATTCTTAAGACAGTCATGTCAGGGCTATCAGCGCACTGATGGAGACATTTTTTCTGGTTGTTCCACCGTGCGCAAAGTTTTCCGCAAGTTTTATGACTGCTTAACAGCGGCTTTAACATCAACAATTTCATGCAACAGAGGTAGCACGGCGCGACGGTAACGCTGACGGAGCTTTGCACGAAGTGGACGTTTCGCCATAATTTTGGACCAGAGTTCACGTTTTAGCCGATTATGATTTTCAACATCATCAATCTGCTGAATGGTCGTCTGTTGTGCTACTTCGTGCAACAGTACTGGCGCGGGATGCACAGCCAGTAACTGGAATGCCCCATACTCCTCAAACACGCACCATTTATCCGCTGCCATCCAGACTGGATAAAGAAGAGTAAGCAACCGCTTTGCCGCTTCAAAATTAATGACATAAGCATGTGAGGTCGTGGCACTGTAAACCGGATAAAGTTGAGCACTTTCAGTCACAGTTGCGATTGGATTATCTACATATTTATTAACACTTGATAACAACACCAGAGTGGGTTTAACCGTACTCAGCTGCAGTGCCGGACTGCCTAACACTATTGGCAATGGCTCAGTTAACAAGGCATCATCTTCCAGAATTAGCGCCTGTGGGATTTTCTCATCTACAATTTTTCTATAAATATTAATATGGCTTAATGCACAACCAATTTCACCGGCTTTAAACGCATAGTTTAGGGGTTGCGTGTGTAGCGCTATCTCTTCATTGCTCAGTTGTTTGCCATTTACAGCCTGAATAAATTCGTAGCTGATGCCTGCATTTTGACACTGGGCAGCAATAGTGGCACGGCGTTCGGTTGAAGAATCGAGATTGATAATAAAAGCTTTCATTTGGGGGCAGCCTGACTCAGGTAACAATTTATTTCAAAGGCCTAATCATAGCGTTTCCGGGCAGTGGGTTGGAAGCGTAATGCTCAATTTAGGCATTGCTTGTATAAATAAAAATCATCTATTGAGTGCGCTCAGCCGGCCTGATCTGAAAAAGTACTTTGTTAAATCGATGACACTGCCAAATGAGATTCAAAATGATGTGGGCGCAGCGCATAAATTCGGGGCAAAAAAAACCCCGCCGAAGCGGGGTTTTATATCGGACTTTAGAGCGATTAGCCCTGCAGCAGAGACAGAACCTGCTGTGGAACCTGGTTCGCTTTCGCCAGCACGGAGTTACCCGCCTGCTGTACGATCTGCGCTTTAGACATGTTTGACACTTCGGTCGCGTAGTCAGCATCCTGAATACGAGACTGTGCAGCAGTCAGGTTAGTGGTGGTGTTGTTCAGGTTAGTTACCGCTGAGTTCAGACGGTTCTGAATCGCACCCAGTGAAGAACGGAACTTGTCGATGCTGCTGATAGCGGCATCCAGCGCTTTCAACGGGTCAGCAGTGGTTGCTGATGTAGTTGCTGCATCAGTGGTGAATTTACCAGATGCATCTTTAAACACAGCTTTACCAGAACCATTTGTTACTGAACCATCTGTCTGCAGGAAGATGTTTTGTTCATTGCTGGTAGTAAGAGCCCCTTTAGCATCAGTAAAGGCAGCTGAGAAAGTCGTACCATCCGCAGTAGTTTTAATATCACCGTTGGCAGCGACTTGAATGTCACCAGCTGAACCGGCGCCATTGCCATCAGCATCAATGGTAAATGCTTTACCAGCAGTAGATGACTGCAGAGCTGAGGCACTGATTTTAACATTCTGCAGAGCAATTGAGCCTGCTGTAGTACCAGTATCTGCACTGCCTGCTAACGTGATTGTAGTATTATCTGCAGTTGTGATTGATACGCCGACAGCAGCAGCACCATTGTTATTCTTAGTTAAACCATCAAGAGTAGCGGCGGTCACAGAGCCTGAGTTGTTTTGGGTCAGGTTACCGGTACTATCGATAAACAGTGCTGAACCATCTTTTGCAGCAATTTTGCCATCGCTGGACAAGACGACATCTACAGAAGTAGAGCCGATCTTAACATTGAGGTTAGCTGTATCACCTGCTTTTGGCGTCAGGAAAGATTGCAGTTGAGCTGCTGAGGTATTGTCGCCGGCTGCAACGTTATAAGAATAACTGCCTGACGTTTTGTCCAGTGTGTAGGTATGGTTTGCTGCAGCTGCAGTTGCATCGCCAAGTCCATTAGCAAACGCGGCAGTAACTTTCGCACCATTACCCAGGCTTGCAAATGCTTCACTGGCTGTTGAAGCTTTAAGTCCGGCACTTACAGTATATTTAACTGCGCCGCTTGGCTCAGTTGTCGCTGCACCAGCACTGGTAAGCTGAGCTGCATCAAGGTCAGCTTTGGTCGCTGCAGTGTTAGCTACTGAACCAGTACCATTTACGTTGAAGCCAGTCAGACCCAGGGTCTTGCTGTCAATCTGCTTCAGGTCGATAGAGATGGTTTCGCCATCGTTTGCACCAACCTGGATTTTCATGGTGCCATCTTTAGCCAGCACGTTCACGCCGTTAAAGGTAGTCTGACCTGATACGCGGTCGATCTCATCCAGACGGGATTTGATTTCGTCCTGGATGGAGTCCTGGTCAGACTGGCTGTTGGTGCCGTTCTGAGACTGTACAGTCAGCTCACGAACACGCTGTAAGTTGTTGTTGATTTCTGACAGCGCGCCTTCAGTGGTCTGCGCAGCAGAGATACCGTCGTTGGCGTTACGGGCAGCCTGAGTCAGACCTTTAATGTTTGACTGAAAACGGTTAGCGATAGCCTGGCCTGCAGCGTCATCTTTCGCGCTGTTAATACGCAGACCTGATGACAGACGCTCCATTGAAGAAGAGAGAGCAGACTGGTTTTTGTTGATGTTGTTCTGAGTGATCAGCGAGAGGCTGTTGGTGTTAATGACTTGGGCCATGATAAATTTTCCTGTTAATCAAGTCTTTCGGTTAAGGTGTGGGCTTCAACCCGCCGGCTTCAGCGCCGTCAAAGTTGTTATCGTCTGCCGTTAAACAACCTTTAGAATTTTTTTAGTACCAGGCGAACTTTTCTGCTTCAGCCTGTCACGTTTTAAGTTATCGCCACCCGTCCGAACTTCTTTAGACTTAATTCATCAATTTTCTAGCCGCTGAATTACCCTTCTCTATAGCGCTTATTTATCGGATTACACTAAGGCAAATAACTTTAAACTTTCCTTATTAAAGGCCGATAACCCAGGTATTCAATTTCCCTGTCGACCTTATAAAGGAAGTAACATGGCCAGTATCAGTAATCTCGGTGTGGGCTCCGGCCTGCCACTCGCTACCATGCTTGACAGCTTACAAACTGCTGAAAAAGCAGCACTGACACCTATTTCAACCCAGCAGTCGGCTTACACCGCAAAGCTCAGTGCCTATTCCACACTGAAAAGCTCACTGACGACGTTTCAGACCGCGAACACTGCCCTGAGCAGTGCAGACCTGTTTACCGCTACCACGGCGTCAAGCAGCTCCTCCGCGTTCACAGCCACAACCTCTGGCAGCACTGTGGCCGGTAAATACGCTATTAACGTGACGCAGCTGGCGCAGGCGCAGGTCCTGACGTCAGGGGTGCAGAGCAGCAACAGCGATGCGCTGGGCGACAGTTCGGTAGCCAGCCGCAGTATTGCGATTACCTTAAAAGATGGCACCAGCAAAACTGTGACGCTGTCCAGCGATCAGACTTCGCTGACCGGCATGCGGGACGCTATCAATGGCGCGAATGCCGGTATCACCGCGACGATTATCAAAGTGTCGGACGGTAGCTTCCGTCTCTCCATGAGCGCCAATAAAACCGGCAGCAACAACGCGGTAGCTAACATCACTGTCACTGGCGATAGCAAGTTGCAGGGAATTGTAGGTTTTGATTCAACCGCCAGCAGCAATGTAATGACGGAAAGCGTGAAAGCGCAGAATGCACAGCTCACGGTTAACAACGTGGCGATTGAGAACAGCAGCAACCAGATCAGTGATGCGCTGGAAGGCATTACCTTAAATCTGACTTCGCAGACCACGGGCGATCAGACGCTAACCATCACCAAGGATACGTCAAAAGCCTCAAGTGCCATCACCAATTGGGTGAATGCTTATAACTCGCTGCTGGACCAGTTTAATACTCTGACCAAATACACCAAGGTCGATGCTAACAGCGGTTCCCAGGACACCAGTAATGGCGCCCTGCTGGGTGACAGTACACTGCGCACAATTGAAACGCAGCTGAAAAGCATGCTGACCAACGCACAAAGCTCGTCTGCCTATAAATCGCTGGGGCAGATTGGCATCACTACCGATCCTTCAACGGGTTCACTGAAACTGGATGCCACAAAGGTCAGTGCTGCGCTGGATAAAGATGCTGCAGGCGTTAAAGAGATGATTGTAGGCGACGGTAAAACCACCGGTATTACCACCAAAATCGGGATCAACATCACGAGCTGGTTGTCGTCCAAAGGGATTGTTCAGTCGGCCACCGATGGCGTCAGTAAAACACTGAACAACTTAACCGCCCTCTATAACACCACCAGCGATCGTATTGATGCCGATATTGCTCGTTACAAGACGCAGTTTACCCAGCTGGATCTGGCCATCAGCAAACTTAACTCGACCAGTACCTATCTGACGCAGCAGTTTGACACGTCCGATTCGTCCAAAAAATAACAGGAGTGACCATGTACACCGCTACAGGCACCAAAGCCTATGCAAAAATTGGCGTCGAAAGCGCCGTCATGAGCGCCAGCCAGCAACAGCTGGTTGGAATGCTGTTCGACGGCGCACTGAGCGCGATAATCCGCGCACGTCTGTTCATGCAGGATGGCAATATTGCAGGCAAAGGCAGTTCTATCTCCAAAGCGATCAATATTATCGAAGCGGGCCTGAAAGAGAGCCTGGCTGAAAGCCGTGGAGATGAACTGGCAGATAATCTGCTGAGTCTCTACGACTATATGACCCGTCGCCTGGTGCATGCCAACATGCACAATGATGTTGCAGCGGTCGAAGAGGTCGAAGGCCTGCTGCGCAATATCGCAGATGCCTGGAAAGAAGTGGTTCAACCTAACCCTGTTCAGGACGCCGTTTAATGACAACTGCACCGCATCTGCTTGCCGTTTACCAACAGTTACTCGATCTCAGCCACGGAATGCTGCGTCATGCAGCACAGGGCGAATGGGATGAATTGATCAGCAGGGAGATGGAGTATGTCAGTGCGGTGGAGAACTTAGCCCAATCGACAGATGCTGCTTCACCTTCAACACAGACGCAGGAGCAGTTACGCCCGGTGCTGCGCCATATTCTGGATAACGAAAGCGAAGTGAAGCGCCTGCTGCAGGCGCGGATGGATGAACTGGCCTCGCTGGTCGGTCAGAACACCCGTCAGAAATCGGTCATGTCTGCTTATGGTAGTCAGGGCGGCTTAGTCATGGTGCCGCGCGAAACGCTCTCCTGATCCCCTTCTCTGCTACGCCGCCAGATTTATTTCTCTGCGCGGCGTCTCTTTTCTGCCGCTTACTCCATACTTGATTCTCATCATCCCCTGGAGTGTGGTACATGCAAAACCCAACGTTATTACAGTTTTTCCATTGGTATTACCCGGATGGCAGCAAACTGTGGTCGGAAGTCGCCGATCGCGCGGCCTGGCTCAGCGAAATTGGTATCACCATGGCGTGGTTGCCACCGTGTTACAAAGGAGGTTCAGGCGGCTATTCAGTCGGTTACGACAGCTACGATCTGTTCGACCTGGGGGAATTTGATCAGAAAGGCGGCGTTGCCACGAAATATGGCGACAAACAGCAGTTACTGGCGGCGACAGAAGCCCTGCGCAGCCACAACGTTGGGGTACTGCTGGATGTGGTGCTGAACCACAAAATGGGTGCTGACGAGAAAGAGGCGATCAGTGTTAACCGCGTCAATCCGGATAACCGTGATGAAATTTATGACGAGGTCGTGCCCTGCGAGGCCTGGACGAAATTCACCTTTCCTGCCCGTGCCGGTGAGTATTCGAAATTTGTCTGGGACCACAAATGCTTTAGCGGCGTAGATCACATCGAAAACCCGGACGAAAACGGCGTCTTCAAAATCATCAACGATTATACCGCCGAAGGCTGGAACGATCAGGTCGATAACGAGCTGGGCAACTTCGACTACCTGATGGGTGCCAACATCGATTTCCGCAACAATGCGGTCAGGGAAGAGCTGAAATACTGGGCGCGCTGGGTGATGGAACAGGTGCCCTGCACCGGCTTCCGCCTGGATGCGGTAAAACATATCCCGGCCTGGTTCTATAAAGAGTGGATCGATCATATTCAGGAAGTGGCTGAAGAGCCGATGTTTATCGTCGCGGAGTACTGGTCGTTTGAAACCGAGAAGCTGCAGGAGTATGTGCATCAGGTGGAAGGCAAAACCATGCTGTTTGATGCGCCACTGCATATGAACTTCCATCAGGCCTCAACCGCAGGCAGCGCCTACGACATGAGCCAGATTTTTGCTAACTCTCTGGTGGTGGCGGATCCGTGGCATGCCGTGACGATCGTGGCCAACCATGACACCCAGCCGCTGCAGTCGCTGGAAGCGCCGGTAGAGGCCTGGTTCAAACCGCTGGCCTATGCGCTGATCCTGCTGCGTGAGCAGGGCGTGCCGACCATTTTCTATCCTGACCTGTTCGGGGCGACTTACGAAGATGAGGGAGGCGACGGCGAGACGCACAAAATTGAGATGCCGGTCATTCCTGAACTCGAAGGATTAATCCGGGCGCGTCAGCAGTATGGCTGGGGCGTACAGACCGACTATTTTGATCATCCCAACTGCGTGGCGTTCAGCCGCAGCGGTACCGAAACGCAGCCTGGCTGTGTGGTGATCATGTCGAACGGCGATGCGGGCGAGAAAAGTGTGCCGATGGGCGAAGGCTTTGCCGATAAGGTCTGGCGCGATCATCTGGGCAACCGTGAAGAGACCATTACCGCAGACGAGCACGGTACCGCAGTCTTTGTCTGTAACGGTGGCAGCGTCAGCGTCTGGGTAGTAGCAAAATAACTGACTGAGTAAACGTAAAACCGCCCCGGCAGACGCATGCGCTGCCGGGGCGGTTTTTTTATGGGCTGCGGTTACGACTGCGCGTTATGTTCAGTAATCGGCGTGCGCAGCAGCTGCGGTTCAATATTCTGAATCACTGCGGCTTTCGGCTGTTTAGCCACTTCTTCCAGGGCCTGCTGACACTCTATTGTCGGACGCGCCACCTTGCGCAGGGTCAGACCGTCATAGTTGAGTTCGCTGTTATCGACGACCAGCGGCATCACGCGTATCCTGCGCGTCACGTTGACATAGTCACCGTTCAGACGGGTCAGTTTGCCTGGCTTCGCAATCACACGCATCCACTGACGGCAATCCAGCGTGCTGCCATCCGCATTGACAATCAGACTGGCCATGGCCTGTCCATTGATCAAGCTGCTCTGCGGGCCGACGGTTTGCCAGTTCCCCTGCAACTCAGCCGGTGCCGGCGTTTGTACCGCATTTTCATAATCGTTGATTTGCGCACAGCCACTCAGTGCCAGCGCGGCAATCAGCATCCACTTTTTCATGTTTAATCCCTAAGATCGCGTCAATGGCGGCTACGTTATAATTTTTCCACTGCGTAGCGCAAGGTATCTGGCTGTTCAGACACCCGCGAGCGGCTGTTTACAGCAGAATTTACCCTTGAGCCAGGAGACCGGTCAGCCTTTTGATCGGCAACTGGCCGTCTGAATGGGCTCTGGCACGCCTGACAAGCGGAAGACAACCCGATACACTGACGCGCTGCATCAGACTTTCAGGAATATAAATATGAAAACGCCAGAAGCCTACTATGCCCAGGCACGTGAAATGTTTTTTACCGCGCATCCCGACTTTCAGTCAGCACTGGATGAGTTGACGGAGAGCGACGCCCGTGCCGCTAATCTGTCGCTGCGACAGCTGCGTGAATGGCATGCCGAACGCATCTATGCAGCCTTTTTGCGGCAGAAAAATCTGGATGGGATGATTTTTTCTATTCAGCTCGCTGAGCCGGATAAAGCGGTAGCGGCTGAGGCTATCGAGACCTATCTTAAATCTCATGCTGAGTCGCTGGGGATGAGCTGGGAAGAGTTCTGCATCAAAAACGAGCTGTAATTTTCAATGCACAGGACAGGTGTAAATTACACCTTTCAGCCTGCCGTACAGCATCGGATGAAGCAGTAGAGTACAACGCGATACTTTCACGTCATGCCGCAGGAGATGATTGCCCTTACAGGCAGAGCATCTTAACTGCCTCCGGAGAGGTTGCCGGGCTTTCCTCTCCGGAGGCGTATTGATAAATGGCCCTACTCTCGCTCTTCCGTGGCTTTGCCTTTCACTTCTACATAGCTTGCAACCGCAAGCAGACGATTGATGTGCGTCAGCAGCAGATCAACATCCGACTGCAGAAACTCGGTCGACGATTGCGAAGCGGTAATGATGGCATCCTGCACCGTTTCTGTAATGGTCAGCGAGTTGTCCTGTTTCGCTTGTACCAGCAGCGCTGCAACCAGCAGGGACTGCGCTTCAAGCTGCGCCGTCAGCTCTTTTGCGTCGACGTCCATCTTTGCCAGCTTTAGCAGAATATCAATGACCAGTTGTCGCATCGCGGACCTCCTGAAAAGTAAGCCGACATTATGTCGCGATGCGTGCGCATTTTGCTAGTCGAAGATTGAGGTTTGAGCGAGATAAAAATTTACGCGAAATCAGGGGTACTGCCTTGCTACTGTTTTTATTTACAGTATTATATATCAGCGATTTTGCCCTGAATGGATTGCCATCATGTTTGTTGAGTTGATTTATGACAAGCGCAACGTTGCCGGTTTACCGGGTGCTCGCGAGATGATTCGTGAGGAGCTGGAAAAGCGGGTACATCGGGTGTTTCCTGACATCGAAGTTAAGGTCAAGCCGATGGAACGTAACGCGATTGATACTGATTTGAGTAAGAACGACAAGGCGACAGTTGCGCGTATTGTTGAAGAGATGTTCGACGAAGCGGAAATGTGGCTGGTGGCCGACTAATCCTTTAGCGGCCACCGCATCAGTCAGCGGGAGATGAATCAGCTCTCCTGCTCACTGTGATTAATTTCAATCTCGATGTCCTGAATGGCGGCATCCAGATCTTCCAGCAGTTTCCCCTGCTTATTCAGCAACGCATCGATACGATCGGCGTTCGTCTTGTCTTTATACTCACCCGCATCAAAAGCTAACCAATGGCTGGACAGGGTTTCGGTGTTGGTCTGCGCGTAGTGGCGCATCTCTTTCAACTGCGAAGTCACATCGCGCAGATAGTCATTTTTGGTCTTGGTTTCTGTTGAATCGCTCATGCTAAATTTCCTTCTGGTCAGTTATCAAAAGTGTTTAGGCTTAGCGGTTCATCTACCGGCCAATCAGCGGACGCCAGTTCAGATACAAAATGTCGTCCGGAGATTTAAAACTAGTCGATAATAGCGAAGCCGCACTAAGAATAATCGGAAGTTATGGTTTCTCCGTGGGTTTCGCGGATGGCACCTCCTTCTCAATCACGACTTCTTTCACTTTTGTGATCGTTTTGTCGGCGACGCGCTCCGGTATTACATCAAGCTTATGCTGTAAGGCTGCAACCTGACTGGTCAGCAAATCCACCCGGTCATCACGCCGCGCTGCAATGACCCGATAATCTGCCCGAATCTCCTCAACCCGCTTATTTGCCGTGTTACTGACGTAAACAAAAATAATTGTCATCAGAATGCAAATCATCGAACAGCTTAGCAGAATGCAGCCGAGGATAACTTTGCGCTGGTATGACATAGGTGCCTTAAGCCTGTTAATCGTTGACATCGCTGCGATCCTCCAGAGTTGAGATCAGCCGATCAATCTCATTACGAAATTTATCGTTCTGATCGGTTTCGGTCATTGCCAGTAAAATACCTACGGCATTCTTGATTAACCGCAGATCCGTTTCGAGTGTCGCAATACGTCGCAGATTTCTGTCATGACGTTCACGTAACTCATCGTTCTCCTCCCGTATCAACAGGTTGCTCTCTTTCAGCAATACCACCTGCTCTTTGTAGCTGGTAATAATTTCGCCGCCGGCTCGATTACTGGTTACGATTGACGCAATACCCGCCAATAACGGTTTCCAGAACAGTGCAGCCGCCCCCCCACCCAGAACTAATGCACCCATACTGGTAATCAGACTACTTTCCATGCCACACCCCTTTGTCCGGTAAGGTCTCTGGAACACACTGCGTGCAGAACAGCCACGTCCTCCACCCTGAATTTAAGATTGCTTAAATACCAGAGTTAAGTATACTTAAGTCAATCTCAACTAAAAAGTCAAGCTGATGAAAAACGAAACGCTGGGTGACCGCATCCGACTCCGACGTAAATCACTGCAATTAACGCAGAAGCAACTGGCGCAACAGGTAAAAGTTTCCCATGTAGCTATTTCACAATGGGAAAAAGAGGAGACGCTGCCGCGCGGTGAAAACCTGCTTCGGCTTGCCGAAGCGCTGGGCTGCACGCCGGCTTATCTGATAGATGGGGATGGTCCTGTTTTCAGCGAAAATAGCTGGGCTGGCCTGCACCAGATCCCGCTGCTTTCTCAGCGCGATGTCGCACAATGGCTGAACGACGCCAGCTCTGTGCGGCATGAGCTACTGATGCACAACGATATGGCGCTTTCGCAACAGAGTTTCGCCATCCGGGTAGAAGAACAGGCGATGACGCCCGCGATTCTGCGGGGGGATGTGGTGATCATTGATCCCAGCCTGGCACCTCAGCCCGGCGACTGCGTGCTGGCAATGCTGCAACAGAATGCCCTGCTGCGCACCTGGCGTCAGCGAGGCAGTGAAGAGGGTGTTGCGCAGTTTGAACTGGCTCCGGTCAATATCAACTTTCCCGAGCTGCATTCAAGCCGGGACAGCCTGCAACTGATTGGAACACTGGTTGAATTACGCCGCTATCGGCAGCCATAAAAAAAACCGCCGGGTGCGGGTTAGCTTTTCAGCGAACAACAGTCGCCAGAGTCATAGCCGTGCAACTACAGGGCGTCGACCAGTTGATCCACCACTACCTTGCCCTGCAAATCAGTCTGCATAATGCGATAGTTGACTGGCCATGAGCGGCGGGTGCTGAGTTTGTCGAACAGGGTCACGCCGCCTTTTTTGACACCCTGACGGCTCACAATGATCCACTCCGTCACCTCTTCCTGACCACGATTTCTCAGGCTCAGTGTGCGCTGTTCAATCAGCTGGTCTTCTGCTTCAATCTTTAAATAGTCTCGTAACATAATTTCTATCTCCTAGTAACGCAGGTCACTATATGCCTTTTATTAATCTCTTCAATCGAATTTATTTATCGACATTTTTATCGTCGGGAATGTGACCTGCCGCAGGTGATATGACAGATTTGTCCATTTCTGCATCAAACTTTTCCCGTTAGCATGATTGTGCTGCACACACCCGAACATCGAAAAATGACGTGTTCAGTATGAGAGAAACTCCGATTAGCCCGCCTCTGGCGGGCTTTTTTTGCTCTCCTGAGCCCGATGTAATGCGCGATGTCAGGGCTGGTCTAGACTTAAGGCACTGGAACAAAAGGAGTGAGTTATGTTTAAGCACAATACGAATGAAGAACGTAAGAAAGAAGGTGATGTCAGCAAAAGCCTGCCGGAAGCTGCACCAAACGCGGGCAATGCCTATGAAGAAGATGATCATCCTGCCACTGATGCGCCGAAAGATCATGGTGAAGTGCCGCGCAAAAATGATGACAGCCAGGATGATAAAAAAGATCCTTACAAAGCAAGTTGATGTGCAAGAGGCGCGCCCTTTGGGCGCGCTGGATACTGTTGCTTAAGTAAACCTCAGGGAAGTGGTACGCCGGTATTCCCAGACCAGGAAAGCTTTGTGTAATATCGTTTCTCACCGCTTCGTTATCTTCCTGTTTTACTATGGCAAAAATCCCCTGACAGACTGTTCACTAAACCCTGAGGGTTTATTTTCGAGCAGCCAATTGTGTTCAATTTCCGTAAATTGACCATGCCATCCAGCCTCAGTTAACTGTAAGTAAAGCGGGTATGCATTGTATTCATGAATCGGTGACGCTGAGTGTTGTACTATCTGCTCTGGCTGATTTAATCACAGGTCCGTAACCATGCCTTAAGGGCGCAGATTAGCCGGGAAAATAATAACGAGAGTGGATGCCATGAATAGATTAATAATTGCTCTGAGCGTAAGCCTGCTGAGCGGATGCGTGGATATGGGTCGGGTTGGATTGCACCCGAAAACGAAGACCGCCTGGTTCGACGGTCATCCTTATCAGGTTGAATCCTGCCTTACCGAAATGGCACAGAATCAGCGGGCTTATCTGGAGCAGGATGATCCGCTGCCAAATGGCACGAAGCGATATAACCTCGAAAAGGATAATGAAACCGTTGCCTGGATTGAAATTGCGAAGTTCAGCCATCATCAGACCAGCGCGACGTTTTACTACGATCCAAAAGCGCCGGACATCAGCGCACTGGTTTCAGCGATGATTACAAACTGCAAAACCATGCGTTAGCGGCATCGCTGGACTGGTCGCTGGTCAGGCTATTTAGCCGGTTCACAATCATAGAGCCCTCGTAAGCGGATCTGACTATGACTGGTGCGGACGATTTGCGCCCTTAACATTCCTTTGCCCTCCAGATTCGTCAGCTCCATGTCTATCATGCCCGGCGCTTTGCTGTTTTTAACCAGCAACTTTATCGTGGCGTTATCGTAATCGCCCTTCTCTTTTGAAAACGTGACCTTCTGGATCTTCGCGCGTTCCCCGTTGACTGAGAACCAGCCACTTTTATCAGTTTGAAGGTTAAACGGCCCGCACTGTGTGGCGGCAAAAGCTGGCGCCGTTAAGCTGATTAGCGAAGTTATCAGAATAAGTTTTTTTAGCATCCGGCTGGCGTCCTGTTGATAGGAAGTGAGATATCGCCTGTGCCAGAAAGTGAGACCACTGCTGCAAGGCTCATAATATGAGTCAGTATAGCCAACGGTGCCTGCATGGATGCCAGTGCAGGCCCAAAGACTCAGCAACGTAATTGAGGGGGTTGCTGGCATCCATCATCCGCAAGGACGCAAGTGCTCATTAAGCAGCGAGTTCAGTTCACCTAAACCTGCATATTCATGATTTCACTTTGAATATTTAGCGTATCAGGTTGCTGTGCGTTGAGACGTGGTTTTACGGAGGCATATCGCAAGTCACAAACTGCCGTGGTGGTTTTGAGTTGATTTTAGGTTTTTTGCTACATGTACATACTCCAGCAAAAATTAGGCCTATGAAGGCTCATGTACCAACATCGGCTCAGAAGTATCTATCTGAAATAAAAAGCCCTTGTACAGCCTATTCCTGTAAACATTTTGCTTTGAGAAGCCATAACCTTTGAGATAAAAAATTCTCTATTTGAGAATAGTGATGAATAATCCACGTCGCGAATGTGAGGTTTTGCCTGTGCCAGCCTAAGGGGATGCGCGATACAGGCCGAATCTTTAGCGTATGGCGTGGGTTATGAGTTAGGTCCAGAAAAATTTTTCGCATTGAGATAACTCTGGATAACTCTTATAGTAATAATGTTGAACTCAAGGTTTCACCCCAATAGCCTTGTTGCCATTTGATAATTTAATTTTTAATAATATCAATAACATACTACTAAATATTTACTCATGCGCTACATGTAGTGATTAAAGCTTTCAAATGGCTTGTAATGGTTAAAGCTTCGGATTGAAGTTGAAAGTGGGTTACCAGTCAATACCAACATGCCAAAATCGTCCAATTTTGCACCGCTCAAGGGTATATAAAAGAACCATTACTTGATCATAAAAGGCTAGAATGAGAATATTCTACATCTTTTTATGGAGCATAAGATGGTCCAGTTATTCGCTCGCTATATGACCGTTGGGGTTGCAAACACCCTTATACACTGGGTGGCATTTGCTATCTGCATAACAAATGGTCAACCACAATCTCTATCAAACTTTATTGCTTTTTGTTTGGCTGTTACTTTTTCATTTTTCGCAAACGCGAAATGGACCTTTAATGCTGAAGTAACCACAATCAGATACATGATGTATGTTTTCTTTATGGGAGCATTAGCGACACTGGTAGGCTTCTGTGGTGATCTAATGAAAATCAACCCCTTGGTTACTTTAATTGTATTCTCTGCAATCAGTCTTGTAAGCGGTTTCCTTTATTCTAAACATGTAATATTTAGGGAGAGAAAATGAAAGTTTCCCTGGTCGTACCCGTCTTCAATGAAGAAGATGCTATAAGATATTTTCATAGGGCGGTAAGAGAGTTAAATGCTCTTGATAAATATGAAGTTGAAATTGTCTTTGTTGATGATGGAAGTTCGGATAAAACTCCTGGCATTATGAAAGAAATTCAGAAGAGCGATCTCTTAATTAAAAATGTCTTTTTTACACGTAACTTTGGAAAAGAGGCTGCTCTATTCGCTGGTATTGAGCACGCGACGGGTGATGCTGTGATCCCCATTGATGTCGACCTTCAGGATCCTATTGAAGTGATACCTAAGCTCATCGAGTGCTGGGAGAGAGGGGCTGATATGGTTTTAGCGAAGCGCATTGACAGAAGCACTGACGGACATCTCAAACGCAAAACTGCCGAATGGTTTTACCGCTTACACAATAAAATAAGCTCGCCAAAAATCGAAGAAAATGTTGGTGATTTCCGTCTGATGTCTCGCGAAATTGTCGAACACATTAAAAATCTTCCTGAGAGAAATCTTTTTATGAAAGGTATTCTTTCCTGGGTAGGCGGAAATGTTGATGTGGTCGAATATATCCGAGCAGAAAGGTCAATCGGCATATCTAAATTCAACGGCTGGAAACTTTGGAATCTTGCTCTTGAAGGAATCACGAGCTTTTCTACCTTTCCACTTCGCATATGGACTTACCTCGGCCTGATTGTTGCAGCAATGGCTTTCTTTTTTGGAGGATGGATGATCGTTGACAAGATTTTCTTCGGTAATCCGGTGCGTGGCTACACATCAATCATGGTTTCTGTCCTTTTCCTGGGCGGCATTCAGCTTATAGGAATTGGTGTGATGGGCGAATATATTGGCAGAATTTACCTTGAAACTAAAAAAAGACCACGATATATAACTAAAAATGGGGCTGGCAAGTGAAAATAAACTACTACCTGATATCTTCGGGCATAATTGGTCTGATTTTTTTCTGCTTTGCAGGCGGAATGAATACTCTTGATGTAACTAATATAGGCTTTCTGATGTCTGGAGATCCTGCTCAACACTGGCTTGGATGGGAATTTTTCAGACATACACCCATTCTTCAGTGGCCAATTGGAAAAAATAGTTCATACGGCATTGAGCTGAATAACTCTATTGTTTATACTGACTCAATTCCACTGCTGGCTATTTTTTTTAAATCTATATCATCGCTTTTACCTACTACATTTCAATATACTGGCATTTGGATTTTATCTTGCTTTATACTACAGGGTATTTCATCTTTTCTTCTGATAAAAGAATTAACTGGAAAAAATCTTTACGCTTTATTGTTCTCAATAATATTCATAACTGCTGTACCATTCACTAACCGTACGGGAGGTCATTTTGCACTTTCTGCACATTGGATTATTATATTTTCATATTTTTTCTATTTTTCCAAAACTTTTAAAGCTAAGTCATGGATAGTTCTTTTATGTTTGTCATCATGGGTTCATGCTTATCTTTTAGCCATGTCATTAGCTATCTATCTCGCAGATAATTTAAATCGAGTAATAAAGAGAGAATTATTACTTAAAGACATGTGCAGGCAAATGGCAACATGCCTTCTTGTACTATTTATTTTAATGTATGCAATAGGGTACTTTACTATTTCAAACAGTTTTTCTGCTGATGGTTATGGATATTACAAACTAAATATCAACTCTTTTATCAATCCTTATTATGAACCCTATTCATCAATAATAAAGCCGATGCCTTATGGAGGTGGCGATTATGAAGGATTAAATTATATCGGTTTTGGGGTAATAATCGCTTTAATGACTATAGGATTTCACGCGTTAAAAATTAAATCTTCGGATTTTAAAAGCTCAATAAAAAATAATAAGATAATAGTTTTTGTAGTGGCTTTAATATTTGCCTATGCCTTATCCAACAATATAACAATAGGTAAAAGCACTTTAATCTCTTTCTATGACCCCTCGTTTCTTAAAGGAATAACAGGCACATTCAGAGCTACCGGTAGATTTGGCTGGGTTGCTTTTTATGGGATACTTGCATTCACAGCGGTATATATTAGTAAGCATTTCAATGGAAAGAAGTTGATTATTATTGCATCAATAATTTCTTTCCTTAATGTATATGATGTGCATAAAATATACAAAGAAAGAAGTAAGTCATATTCTAAACAAAATTCTTCATATATTATTGAAGACAGTAATATTACTTATGTATCCAAAAACTATAAGAAACTTTTAACTCCTGTCCCATGGAGCTTTTCAAGTGAATATGTCAAGTGGGCTTATTTAGCCTCCACAAATGATATGTCTATGAACTTCGGTTATTTTGCAAGATTTAATGGTGACACATGGAATAAGCAAACTGAAGAAATAGTTAATGCCATTAACAATATCAACCTTGATAAAGATGCAGTTTATTTATTAAAGGATGAATCTCAATACGCGAAAATTGTGAACGCTCTTGGCAGCCGTTCTTTTAATTTCAAATATGGAGATGTTTATATAGTCGGCATTAAAAAATAAAAAATTACAGCCGCTTATGCGGCTGTAACTCTCTTTATCACTATATGACCGGCGTCGAATTTATCTTAGAATATAAATTGATAACATCGACGGGAATAAAATCTAAAAGAGACGTATTAACTTTAAGTTAAAATGCCATTGAGAATACCTTAGCGTTTTTGATATCATTATTTTCATTTAACCTTTGCTTATAAAAAATTTTGACCTTTTCATACGACTCAGGCCGAGGCACAAGCCAACGTCGAAGCTACAATCCCTTCAACTCAAGACTTGTTATTTAATAACCTCATTCCCTTACAGATTTATTCCAGATTGTTCATTGCTGCTAATATTTTACTTCAAGATTAGTGAGCGGGATTTTCCAACCACACGATGTTCCAATAGTTTTGGATTTCGCTAACAGGAAGCTAGCCCCCGATGACTGCAATGTGTAAATTTATAAATTCAATCTCGTAGCTTTAATTAGGTTGGACAATGCCAACTTAACTTATTTTGATATTCAGCACCATCTAAAACATCTGATCCATGATAAACAATTTTACCTTACAATAATATCTGGCTGACAATGACTAAATCGCATCGTAATATGCATTAAAACCTTTACTGACAGAAATTATTGGAGCCTGACCAATGCGAGATATTACATCATCTAACACTTAATCATATCTATTATGAAAAACAAGCTTCCCTGATGCGCTATAACTTTATAAGGGGTTTATTTTTATGCCCGCAAAGTGACATACCTTGCCTGCTTTTTCTTTGAAAATTCATAAACCCCTCAAATACAATCACAGACAATCACAGACAATCACAGACAATCACAGACAAAATTATTCTGCCTGTAAACCTCCGGCTATTTTATTATTTAAATAATTATCATCTATCGGGCGTAAAAAATGTTTTAATGAACTAGCTCACTCTTTATAATTATCATCATATGGCCGTTTAATAATTCTATGCTTTAATTGGGGTATGCCTGCCTCATCAAAATAAGGGCAGTAAGCGAGACGGCAAATATGTGGGCACTCGCCATTGTGACAGGATTACGCTATTGCAAGATATGCGCTCTGGCTTGGGAGGATGTAGACCTTGAGGCAAAGACGCTGACAGTCAGCCGCAACCTGACACCGCAGGGATTATTCACGCCACCCAAGACAGAGGCTGGCAACCGTGTCATATGCCTGATAGATGCAGCAGTCGATATTCTTCGCGACCAAAGGGAGCTGACCCGAATGTATCCTCAGACCTTATTCAACTTTCATACCAGGGAGTATGGCGGGCGCATTGAGGAACAGAAGACATTCGTGTTCAATCCCAGCGTGACTGCAGTCAATAGCCGGTCGGGAGCCTATTACTCAACAGAGTCTCTTGGGCAGACATGGACCGGCGCACTGAGGCGTGCAGGCCTGCGTCACCGGAAAGCCTATCAGTCCCGTCATACGTTCGCGTGCTGGGCGCTCTCAGCAGGCGCAAACCCGAACTACGTTGCATCGCAAATGGGTCACTCCGATGCGCAGATGGTGTACCGGGTTTATAGCGCCTGGATGTCAGAAAACAATACCGAGCAGCTATCACTCATCAACACGAAAATGAGCGATCATGTGCTACATACGTGCTCCACGAAAGTGGCAATATGATAAACCTCAACAGCTTCAGACAGTTACCTGCCTAAACCTGCATATTCATAATTTCGCTGTACGCCGACACCAGTTTGTTCCTGACCTGAATCCCCATCTGCATTGAGATTGAAGACTTCTGCAGATCGACCATCACATCATTCAATGCGATGCCGGGTTTCCCCATTTCAAAATCCTGCGCCTGGGTGCGTGCGGTAGTCTGCGTCTCGCTGATCTTATCCAGCGCCGCTTTCATGGTCGCGCCGAAATCGATCTGATTGGGTGCTTCACTGCTGCGATTACTGGCCTGCAGTGAGGTCGCCTGTAGCTGCTGCAGTACGCCGTCAATTGCCTGAATGGACATGAACGATACCTTTTAAAGAGGGTGACATTTTTGATGTGAGCAAAAGTTAGCACGTTGTCAATGAGACAAAGCCGCTAAATAACATCAAAAACCCTACCTTATCCAGCCATCGAATTTTGCTTATCACCTAATAATGCCTGGCATTGAAGTGGAAATTTTATCTACGCAGGTCAGGGAGTCTGTTTTGCCATCTCAACTTACCCGGTCAATTACGTCAGGCAGGAAACGGTCATGAATGCGAGTACAGCCGCCACAACAGAACAAGAAAAGAAAGGCTTCGGTGACCTGTTAGCTCGCCTGCGCGCAAATCCGCGTATTCCTTTAGTCATCGCCGCGGCTGCTGTCATAGCAATCGTGATCGCGATGGTGCTCTGGGCGAAACAGCCATCTTATAGCGTCCTTTATAATAACCTCACTGATGAGGATGGCGGTGCCATCGTCACGCAGCTGACGCAGATGAACATTCCCTATCGCTTCGCCGAAAACGGCGGCGCATTAATGGTGCCTGAAGCGAATGTGCATGAGCTGCGTCTGCGTCTGGCTCAGCAGGGTCTGCCGAAAGGCGGCTCGGTAGGCTTCGAGCTGCTGGATAAAGAGAAGTTCGGTATCAGCCAGTTCAGCGAGCAGGTTAACTACCAGCGCGCGCTGGAAGGCGAACTGGCGCGCACCATCGAATCGCTGGGCCCGGTCAAAAGTGCCCGCGTTCATCTGGCGATGCCTAAACCCACCTTATTTGTGCGTGAGCAGAAAGCGCCCTCCGCCTCAGTCACCTTAACGCTGCAACCTGGCCGTGCGCTGGACGAAGGCCAGATTCAGGCCATTGCCCACATGGTCTCAAGCAGCGTCGCCGGTTTACCGCCGGGCAACGTGACGGTGGTCGATCAGACCGGACGCCTGCTGACCCGTTCTGATTCTGCCGGTCGCGATCTTAATGACGCGCAGCTGAAGTACTCCTCTGAAGTTGAAGCGCGTTACCAGCAACGTATTGAAGCGATCCTGAATCCGATTCTTGGCCAGGGCAATGTGCATGCGCAGGTTACCGCGCAGATTAACTTCGACACTGCTGAGCAGACTGACGAGAAATATCAGCCTAACGCTAATCCGTCGAACTCAGCGATTCGTTCGCGTCAGACCAGCACCAGCGATCAATCAGGCAGCCCTTATCCGGGCGGCGTGCCGGGCGCACTTTCTAACCAGCCGGCGCCAGCCAACACCGCGCAGGTTACACCTAACAACGCAGCCAATGGTCAGGCCGCGAATGGTCAGAACAACGCGGCGAATAACGCCAGCCAGACCACCAGCACTGCACCGGCCAGCTCAGGCCCGACGAATTCACGTCGCGATGACACGGTTAACTACGAGCTGGATCGCTCCATTCGTCATACCAAAGTCAACGTCGGCGACGTACAGCGCCTGTCGGTTGCGGTGGTGGTGAACTTCCGTGCAGATGATAAAGGCAAAGCCGTTGCGCTGAACGAACAACAACTGAAGCAGATTGAAGACCTGACACGCGAAGCGATGGGCTACTCCCAGAGCCGTGGCGACAGCATTAACGTGGTGAACTCGCAGTTTAACACCACTGAACCTGTGACCACTGATTTGCCATTCTGGCAACAGCAGTCCTTCTTTGATCAGCTGATGGATGCCGGTAAGTGGCTGCTGGTTGCTCTGGTCGCCTTCGTCCTCTACCGCAAGATGGTTCGTCCGCATCTGGTTCGCAAGCAGGCCGCAGAGAAAGCCGCTGCTGAAGCCGTTGCCGCCCGCGCCGCTACTGATCAGCCGCAGGAAGAAGCCTTTAATGTGCAGCTCAGCAAAGATGAGCTGGATCAGGAACGTAAGTCAAACAACCGCATGAGCGCAGAAGTGATGAGTCAACGCATCCGCGACATGTCAGAAAACGATCCGCGCGTCGTCGCGCTGGTAATTCGCGAATGGATGAGTAAAGAGCTATGAGTCTGACCGGAACCGAAAAAAGCGCCATCCTCATGATGACCATTGGTGAAGAGCGTGCTGCGGAAGTTTTCAAACACCTGAATCAGCGCGAGGTGCAGCATCTTAGTGGTGCGATGGCCAATATGCGTCAGGTGTCGCACAAACAGCTGACAGAGGTGCTGCGTGAGTTCGAAGCGGATGCTGAGCAGTTCGCGGCACTGAGCCTTAACTCTAACGAATACCTGCGTTCGGTGCTGACCCGGGCGCTGGGCGAAGAGCGCGCCTCCAGCCTGCTGGAGGACATTCTCGAAACGCGCGACACCACCAGCGGCATGGAAACGCTCAACTTTATGGAGCCGCAGGCTGCCGCCGATCTTATTCGCGACGAGCATCCACAGATCATCGCGACCATCCTGGTCCATCTCAAGCGTGCTCAGGCGGCCGATATTGTGGCGTTGTTCGACGAACGTCTGCGTCACGATGTGATGCTGCGTATTGCCACCTTTGGCGGTGTCCAGCCAGCTGCGCTGGCCGAACTGACCGAAGTGCTGAATGGCCTGCTGGATGGTACCAACCTCAAGCGCGCGAAGATGGGCGGCGTGAGAACGGCAGCCGAGATCATCAACCTGATGAAAACGCAGCAGGAAGAAGCGGTTATCGAAGCCGTACGCGACTTCGATGGCGAACTGGCGCAGAAAATTATCGACGAGATGTTCCTGTTCGAAAACCTGGTGGAAGTGGACGACCGCAGCATCCAGCGTCTGTTGCAGGAAGTGGAGTCCGAGCAGCTGCTGGTTGCACTGAAAGGTGCCGAACAGCCACTGCGCGAGAAATTCCTCAAAAACATGTCAGCCCGTGCGGCCGATATCCTGCGCGACGATCTGGCCAACCGTGGTCCGGTTCGTATGTCGGCAGTGGAAAACGAACAGAAAGCAATCCTGCTGGTGGTTCGCCGCCTGGCCGAATCTGGCGAGATGGTGATTGGTGGTGGCGAGGAAACGTATGTCTGATGCATTTTCTGCCCGCCCATGGCAGCTGTGGCAACCCAATGATTTAGGCCGTTTTGATGCGCCTGAACCGGAGCTGCAGCCAGAAATTTACGACGCTGAAGATGGCGATGGCATTGATGAGCAGCAACAGCAGCTTGAACGTCTGCAGCAGCAGATGCGGAAAGAGGCACAGAGTCAGGGTTACAACGAAGGCTATCAGCAGGGTGTAACCGAAGGTCAGAAAGCGGGCTATGACGCCGGTTTTCAGCAGGGTCTGGCCGATGCCCAGCAGCAGCAGGCGCCCCTTCAGGCACGGATGCAGCAGCTGGTGACGGAATTTCAGAACACGCTGGAATCACTGGATAGCGTGATTGCTGCCCGTCTGATGCAGCTGGCGCTGGAAGCGGCTCGCTCGGTCATTGGTCAGGCGACCACGGTAGATGGTACCGCCCTGCTACGCCAGATTCAGGGATTACTGCAGCAGGAACCGATGTTCAGCGGCAAACCACAGCTGCGTGTTCATCCGGATGACTTACAACGTATCGAGCAGACCCTGGGTCCGACGCTGGACCTGCATGGCTGGCGCCTGATTGCAGACAGCACACTCCATCCTGGCGGCTGCAAACTCAGCGCAGAAGATGGCGACCTGGATGCCAGCGTCGCGACCCGCTGGCAGGAACTTTGCCGTCTTGCTGCACCTGGAGAAATTTAATGACCACCCGTCTGAATCGCTGGCTTGGCTCGCTCGACGCCTTTGAGAAACGGATCGCCCAGGTGCAGCCAGTGCGCCGTTATGGCCGCCTGACCCGCGCCACCGGCCTGGTGCTGGAAGCGACTGGCTTACAGCTGCCACTGGGTGCGACCTGTGTGATCGAACGCAACGATGGCAAAACCATCAGTGAAATCGAAAGCGAAGTGGTGGGATTCAACGGGCAGAAACTGCTGATGATGCCACTGGAAGAAGTGGACGGCATTTTACCGGGTGCGCGTGTCTATGCGCGCCAGAACGGTGAGAACCCGCAGGCAGGCAAACAGATGATGCTGGGCCCGGAACTGCTGGGCCGCGTACTTGATGGCAGCGGTCGACCGCTGGATGGCCTGCCGTCGCCGGATACCGGCTATCGCGCACCGCTGAACACCCCGCCGTTTAACCCGCTGCAGCGTACGCCGATTACCGACGTGCTGGATACCGGCGTGCGGGCAATTAACGCCCTGCTGACGGTCGGTCGCGGACAACGTATGGGCCTGTTCGCCGGTTCTGGCGTGGGTAAAAGTGTGCTGCTCGGCATGATGGCGCGCTACACCAAAGCCGACGTAATCGTGGTCGGTCTGATTGGCGAACGTGGCCGTGAAGTAAAAGATTTTATCGAGAACATTCTCGGTGCTGAAGGCCGTGCCCGTTCAGTGGTTATCGCCGCGCCGGCCGACGTGTCACCGCTGCTGCGTATGCAGGGTGCCGCTTACGCCACGCGCATCGCGGAAGATTTTCGCGACCGCGGCAAGCATGTGTTGCTGATTATGGATTCCCTGACCCGTTACGCCATGGCGCAGCGTGAGATCGCCCTGGCAATCGGTGAACCGCCCGCAACCAAAGGCTATCCGCCGTCCGTGTTCGCCAAACTGCCTGCGCTGGTTGAGCGTGCCGGTAACGGCATCGACGGCGGGGGCTCGATCACTGCCTTTTATACCGTTCTGACCGAAGGCGACGATCAGCAGGACCCGATTGCAGACTCGGCGCGCGCCATTCTCGATGGCCACATCGTGCTGTCGCGCCGGCTGGGCGAAGCGGGTCACTATCCGGCCATCGATATTGAAGCCTCGATCAGTCGTGCGATGACGCATCTGATCGATGAGAACCATTATGCACAGGTGCGCCAGTTTAAGCAGTTGCTTTCCAGCTTCCAGCGAAACCGCGATCTGGTCAGCGTCGGCGCCTATGCCGCCGGCAGCGATCCGATGCTGGATAAAGCGATCACGCTCTATCCGCAGATGGAAGCTTTCCTGCAACAGGGCATCTTTGAGCGCAGCGATTACGACGACGCCACCCTGCATCTGCATGCGCTGTTTGGCCAGTCACGATAATTAACGCAAGGTAACGGCAATGAAAACTGCAAATGCCATTGATACGCTGCGCGACCTCGCGGAGCAGGATCTCGAACGTGCCGCCATCTATTTAGGCGATATGCGTCGCGGCCAGCACGCCGCAAACGAGCAGCTGACAATGCTGCTCGATTATCAGGATGAATATCGCAACAAGCTCAACGACGATATGTCATCCGGTATCGCCAGCACCCGCTGGACCAACTATCACCAGTTTATTCAGACGCTGGAAAAAGCGATTGAGCAGCATCGTAACCAGCTCAATAACTGGAATCAGCGGCTGGAGCAGGCGCTGATCAACTGGCGCGACAAACAGCAGCGGCTGAACGCTTATCAGACGCTGATAACGCGTGCAGCAGAAAATGCATTACGACAGGAAAACCGTCTCGATCAGAAACGGATGGACGAATTTGCCCAACGGGCCGCATCGAGGAGAGGCGAATGATTACGCTGCCAAATATTGCCATGAAAGCGTCGGTTAAAACCGACGCGGAACCATCAGTTTCAACCGATCTTGCAGCGGGTGAAGACGCGCTGCCTAAGGACTTTCTGACTGCACTGGGGAACCAGCTGCTCGGCCTGGCTAAACAGCATGGGAAAGTGGCGCAATCCGCTGACGCCAAAGCAGAAACAGCCGAAGATACCCGCGTAAAAGCCCCCCTCAATGCACTGATGGCGGCGCTGGATAATCCTGCTGCGCTGACCGCCCTGTTTAAACCGGAAAATATTAAAGCTGGGTCAAAATCAGCCGATGATAAAGACAAGCCGGACGTGGCACCCTTAAGCGCCACTGACATGCAAAATGTGCAGGCGTTGTTCGCCATGTTACCCGGTGCGGTGACACCGACAGCGACGCCTTCGAACCCAGTCAGCAGTGAGGCGGGCGAGCTGATTGCCCAGACCGACACCGGCCGGAAAAGTCAGACGTCGCTGACGCAACTGCTGAGCAGCGCACAGCCGAGCCACGAAGCAGGTGACGATGAGAAGGCTGAAGTCAGAAGCGACGCACAAAGCAAACCTGCCGTCACGACTGCCGCCAGCCAGAGCAACACCGCCGCGCAGAGTGCAACAGGCAATGGCCTGACGCTTGATAGCAGTTTTCAGCAGGCACTGAGCAATATGGTTAAGCAGGATGATCATGCGATCAAAGCCAGCACCAGCGATAGCACGATCAACGCGATGCCCGTCGCCACCGCCAGCAGCCTGCCCGCCGCGGTGACCGCCTCCGCGACCATCAGCACCCCGTCAACGCCAACGCTGAACTCACAGCTGGGCAGCGGCGAGTGGCAACAGGCGCTGAGTCAGCAGATTGTGATGTTCACGCGTAACGGCCAGCAGAATGCGGAATTGCGATTACATCCGGCAGACCTTGGCGCTATCCAGATCAGCCTTAAACTGGATAACGACCAGGCACAAATTAATCTGGTTTCCGGCCATAGCCACGTCAGAGCGGCACTGGAAGCCGCAATACCGCAGCTGCGCAGTGCGCTGGCAGAAAGCGGTATTAACCTGGGCGAGAGTCAGGTGAGCAGTGACAGTTCCGCGCAGGGCCAGCAATTCCAGCAACAACAGGAGGCGCGCCGCGATGGACAGCACGGCCGCTTCTCCCTCACCCAGGACAGTGATACCGACATTACGCCGATTGCCGTTCCCGCCGCCCTTCAGGCTCGTGTTAGCGGCAACAGCGCCGTCGATACTTTCGCCTGACAGCGGCAAACGCTGAAGGTAAGCGTAAAACCCGCGTCTTTTCTACCCATTGGTTTGACTTAAGACGCGGATAATCTGTCCCGTGAGCCGAGAGGCTTGCCCATAATTCACAGGAAGTAACTGCAACCATGTCTGATAACGCGAAAGCAAAAGGCCGCAAACGTAAACTCTTAATACCAGTGTTGCTCATTGTGACGCTGGCTGCTTGCAGCGCGGCAGGCTATGCAGTCTGGCGAATGATGAATAAACATGAGGGCGATAAGCCTGAGGTGGCGAAAGTTGAACCGCCTCCCGCTCCGGTCTTTTTTGCACTTGATACATTTACGGTTAACCTGGTCAATCCCGACAACGATCCCGACCGCGTGCTTTACGTAGGCTTTACCCTGCGTCTGGCCGATGAGGATACCCGGCGTCGGTTGAATGACTATCTGCCTGAGGTGCGCAGCCGTTTGCTGCTGCTGCTCTCGCGTCAAAGCGCTGCGGCGCTGGCGACAGAGCAAGGAAAGCAGGCGCTTGTTGAACAAATCAAACAGGCGCTGACACCCCCGCTGGTAAAAGGTCAACCTCCGCAGGCTGTAAGCGACGTGCTGTTTACTGCCTTCATTTTGAGGTGAATCAATGGGCGATAGCATTCTTTCCCAGGCTGAAATTGACGCCCTTTTAAACGGCGACAGTGGCAGCGCGGAAGAAGAAAAGAAACAAAACGGACCGGAAGGCGATATTCGTCCTTACGATCCGAATACCCAGCGCCGCGTGGTGCGCGAGCGTTTGCAGGCGCTGGAGATTATTAACGAGCGTTTTGCCCGTAGTTTCCGTATGGCGCTGTTCAACCTGCTGCGCCGTAGCCCGGATATCAGCGTCGGGGCGATCAAGATTCAGCCGTACCATGAGTTTGCCCGCAATCTGCCGGTGCCAACCAACCTGAACCTGATCCACCTGAAACCGTTGCGTGGTACAGCACTGGTGGTGTTCTCACCAAGCCTGGTGTTTATCGCTGTCGACAACCTGTTTGGTGGCGACGGACGTTTTCCGACGAAAGTTGAAGGCCGTGAGTTTACCCATACCGAGCAGCGCGTTATTCGCCGCATGCTGAAGCTGGCGCTGGATGGTTACAGCGACGCATGGAAAGCCATTTATCCACTGGACGTTGAGTATGTACGTTCAGAGATGCAGGTTAAGTTCACCAACATCACCACTTCACCGAACGATATCGTGGTTAACACGCCGTTCCAGGTGGAGATTGGTAACCTGGTGGGTGAGTTTAATATCTGCATCCCGTTTTCAATGATTGAACCGCTGCGCGAGCTGCTGGTGAACCCACCGCTCGAAAACTCTCGTCAGGAAGATAACCACTGGCGCGACAACCTGGTCAAACAGGTGCAGCACTCTGAGCTGGAATTGATTGCTCACTTTGCCGAAACCTCACTGCGTCTGTCACGGATTTTGCAGCTGAAACCCGGTGATGTGCTGCCGATTGAGAAGCCGGAACGCATTATCGCCCATGTCGATAGCGTCCCGGTCTTAACCAGCCAATATGGCACGATGAATGGTCAGTACGCGCTCCGTGTCGAACACCTGATTAACCCGATTTTGAATTCGCTGAACGAGGAACAGCCCCATGACTGACAGTAATAAACCGTCTGACGATATCTCTGCGGACGATCTGTGGGCTGAAGCGATGAATGAGCAGGTCGGCAGCAGCAGTGCGCCGCAGACCGACGACGTCTTCAAATCATTCGACAGCGCCAACGTTGCTGGATCGCTGCAGGATATCGATCTGATTATGGATATCCCGGTGAAACTCACCGTGGAACTGGGTCGCACCAAAATGACCATTAAAGAGCTGCTGCGTTTAACGCAGGGTTCGGTGGTCTCCCTGGATGGCCTGGCAGGTGAACCGCTTGATATTCTGATCAACGGCTACCTGATCGCTCAGGGTGAAGTTGTGGTGGTGAACGACAAATATGGCGTGCGCATCACTGACATCATCACCCCATCTGAACGTATGCGTCGTCTGAGTCGCTAAGAGTCACATTATGAATAGCCAGAATCAAACGCTGCAACCGGCTGCACCGCACGCTCAGGCGATCTCAACCGGCTCTATGCTGGCTCAGGTCAGCAGCGTATTAGCCGTGATTATCTTATTGATTCTGGCCTGCGCCTGGCTGGCGCGCCGTGTCGGCTTCGCGCCGAAAAAGGTCAGCAGCCAGGAGCTTAAACTCACCGCCAGCGTATCGGTGGGCCAGCGTGAGCGGGTGGTGATTATCGATACCGCCGATGCCCGTCTGGTGCTGGGCGTCACCGCACAGCAGGTTACCCATCTGCACACGCTGCCGCCGGGTGAACCGGTCGCTGTGACGCCGGTGAACAGTGCGCCACAGGATTTTCGTCAGCTGTTACAGAACCTGGTTAAACGTCCCGGAAAACCACAATGATGCGTCGACTGCTTCCTTCACTGCCACTGCTGTTACTGGCACCGGTTGCCCATGCCCAGCTGCCGGGCCTGGTGAGCCACTCACTGCCGAACGGCGGTCAGAGCTGGTCCCTGCCGGTTCAGACGCTGGTTTTTATCACTGCACTGACCTTTATTCCGGCCGTGCTGCTGATGATGACCAGTTTTACCCGCATCATCATCGTGTTTGGCTTACTGCGTAACGCCCTTGGCACGCCCTCGGCGCCGCCTAACCAGGTACTGCTTGGACTGTCGCTGTTTCTGACCTTCTTTATTATGGCGCCGACGTTCGACAAAATTTATCAGGACGCTTATCTGCCATTCAGTCAGGACAAGATCAGCATGGATGTGGCGATTGATAAAGGCGCCCAGCCACTGCGCGAATTTATGCTGCGTCAGACCCGCGAAGCCGATTTAGCGCTGTTTGCCCGTCTGGCGAATACCGCCCCGATTGCCGGCCCTGAAGCGGTGCCGATGCGCATTCTACTGCCCGCCTATGTCACCAGCGAGTTGAAGACGGCGTTCCAGATTGGCTTTACCGTGTTTATCCCGTTCCTGATCATCGATCTTGTGGTTGCCAGTGTGCTGATGGCACTGGGGATGATGATGGTCCCGCCAGCGTCTATCGCGCTGCCGTTTAAACTGATGCTGTTTGTTCTGGTCGATGGCTGGCAACTGCTGGTCGGTTCACTGGCGCAAAGCTTCTACTCCTGATCCCCCTTTTCTTACCGGAGCAACATATGACACCCGAATCAGTAATGGTAATGGGACAGGAAGCGATGCGCGTCGCCCTGATGCTGGCCGCCCCGCTGCTGCTGGCAGCCCTGGTCAGTGGCCTGCTGATCAGCCTGATCCAGGCGGCGACGCAGGTCAACGAACAGACCTTATCCTTTATTCCTAAGATTCTGGCCGTTGCCACCACCGGTATCATTGCCGGTCCGTGGATGCTGAATCTGCTGCTGGATTATATCCGCACCGTCTTTACTAACCTGCCATACATCATCGGCTGATGATTACTCTCGATAGCAGCCAGCTGGTTCATTGGGTCAGCCAGTTCTTCTGGCCTCTGGTGCGCATCATGGCATTATTCGCCACTGCTCCCATCCTCAATGAACGATCTATCAGCAAGCGTGTCAAAATCGGTCTGGCGGTGATGATCACCTGGCTGGTCATGCCGCTGTTACCGGCTGTTAATGTGACGCTGTTTTCACCTCCCGGCTTTCTGCTGCTGATTCAGCAGATGCTGATTGGTATTGCCCTCGGCTTCACCATGCAGTTCGCGTTTGCGGCTGTGCGCCTTGCCGGGGAAGTGATTGGTTTGCAGATGGGCATCTCGTTCGCCACCTTTTTCGATCCCGGCAGCCGCCTGAACATGCCGGTGCTGGCCCGTTTTCTCGACATGCTGGCGATGCTGCTGTTCCTGAGCTTTAACGGGCACCTGTGGCTGATTTCGTTGCTGGTAGACAGCTTTCACACGCTGCCGATTGGCGGTGAGCCGATAAATGCCAACGCGTTTATGGCGCTGGTGAAGTCGGGCGGATTAATTTTCCTTAATGGCATGATGTTAGCGCTGCCCTTAATCGTTTTGTTACTCATGGTAAATCTGGTACTGGGTTTGTTAAATCGTGTTTCACCACAGTTATCAATCTTCGCAATTGGCTTCCCTATTACCTTATCAGTTGGAATTTTAACCATCAGCTTGCTGATGCCCCTGCTAGCCCCGTTCTGTGAACGTTTGTTCGGTGAAATTTTTGATTTACTCGCCCTGTTCCTGACAGAACTATCCCGTCCCTGAACGTTAAGTTTCTAACTATCTTTGCATAGCGACACTTAAGTATCACAAAACCATCCATGCATCTTCAGAACCATGTTTTCAAGAATGCAACTAAGGAAATTCTGATAAACGTGCGCAGAGTCTGAAAATAATTCTTATTAAACCGGGCTTCGCGTATTTTAGTCGGGTGGTTCACAGAAGCGGTCAGACTGTGAATGTGCAGGCAAAACCGGCAAAACACTGTATTTACACGAAAAAATTCTTTAAGTGATTTTTCTTGTTAAAAAATGTTTTTTCCGGCATTGTCAACGCACGCTGAGACATCACACTTTCGTAAAACAAATGCTTTTGAGAATTGTCCTATCAGAAAACGCTTTGTTTTCGCGGATAGTGATACAGCTCTCAAAAATGCGTTTTACTGCTTCCGACATTTCACTGGCACTCCCCCGCCATGGTCGGAGAGTGTGTGACGTCATGGCGGCACAAAATTTTTGCAGAACGGGTCAGGGATGAAGACTTTTATGGGCGGTTGCCTGTTGCCAAACTGCACGAGCAGAATAAAAAGTATCTAAGAAATCTCTCTCGTACCGCAACGCGTATTCATCGTTGATTTAAACGGATAACAAATTGGTGAGGGTCGCTATTATGCCAACTATTATTATGGATTCCTGCAACTACACACGCCTGGGATTATCAGACTATATGTCTTTAAAAGGAGTTAAGAAGAAAAATATCTCTTCTGTCTCCGATATTGAGCAACTACAGCAGAAATGTGAGCAATTAAATCCTGGTGTCGTCTTTATTAATGAAGATTGTTTCATTCATGAGTCAGATTCCAGTGAACGTATTCGCAGTATTATTACGCAGCATCCGGACACGCTGTTCTTTATATTCATGGCGATTAGCAATATCCATTTTGAGGAATATCTCTACGTTCGTAAGAACCTGATTATTACATCAAAATCGATGAAGACATCGACCCTGGACTCCTTACTCGGCACCTATTTGCAGAAGAAGCTTAACCAGTCTGCACGCATCTCTTCAGGCATGGATGTTCATCCATTAACGTTGAGCCAGACTGAGTCAAACATGCTGAAGATGTGGATGTCAGGTCATGATACCATCCAGATCTCAGATAAAATGCAAATTAAGGCTAAAACAGTATCGTCACACAAAGGTAATATTAAACGCAAAATCAAAACCCATAATAAGCAGGTTATTTATCATGTGGTGCGTTTGACCGATAATGTGACCTCGGGTATTTACGTTAATATTCGCTGAACGTAAATCCTGAAGAACCGGCCGCTATGGCCGGTTTTTTTTTGCACTAAATTGCGATCCATGTCTCATTCTTACTGCTAACCTTTTTCGCTCTTTTGCCGATGTTATGCCTTATAACAACAGCCTCAAGAGAGCAAGGATATGAACACTGCATTAGATAATGATGGACAGAAAAGCGCTGGCATCTGGCAAAATCTCCGCCTGGTGCCGCTGTTTAGCCTGATCTTCGGCGGCATTTTGCTGCTGTTCGCACTCTGCATTGGTGTCGCCAGTTACTTTCTGATTTTAAGCAACCACTCACTTGATGATGCCACGGACGAAATTCAGGTTCGTATGGGCCTCTCTAACAGTTCAAACCACCTGCGCACTGCGCGACTGACCATTATTCAGGCCGGTGCCGCCGCACGTATCGGCGAAATGGACGATTTTCGTGCCAATATCGCCGCCGCTGAAAAACGTATTCAACAGGCAAAGCAGGGGTTTGCGGTCTATATGGCGCGTGTAGTGAAGACGCCAGCAGACGTTGAACTGGACGCCACACTGCAGACCCGCTTCAACAATTACATCAATAAAGGCCTGATACCGATGATCGATTCCGGTAAACAGGGCAGTTTTGAGGGCATTATCGCTCAGGAGACGGACGTTACCCGCAAGCTGGATGACGAGTACAACGCGGTATTACTCAAAGCGATCAAGATTCGTACTGACCGCGCCAATGCCATTACCGCTGAAGCGGATCAGCAATCGCGCATCGGCTTTATCTCAATGGCTGTGGCGTTCAGTGCCGCACTGGTGCTGGTGCTGCTGACCTTTGTGTTCCTGCGCCGCGTGGTCATTAACCCCCTGCGTCAGTCTGTGCTGCGTATCGAGCGTATTGCGCAGGGCAATCTGACCTCCGCTCCCCTGCCCTTTGGTCGCAGTGAGATTGGTACACTGATCCACAATCTGCAGATGATGCAGCAGTCGCTGGTGACCACCGTCGGTACGGTGCGTGAAGGCGCAGTGGCCATTTATCAGGGTTCCAGCGAAATATCAGCGGGTAACACCGATCTCTCGTCCCGTACCGAGCAGCAGGCGGCGGCACTGGAGCAGACTGCAGCCAGCATGGAACAACTTACCGCCACAGTGAAACAGAACGCCGAGAATGCGCATCACGCCAGTCAGCTCGCCGCGGATGCCTCAGGCAAAGCGCGCAGCGGAGGCGATCTGGTCAATAATGTCGTGAAAACCATGACCAATATTTCCGGCAGCTCGAAGAAAATCGCTGAGATCACCAATGTCATTAATAGCATTGCGTTCCAGACCAATATCCTGGCGCTGAACGCGGCGGTTGAAGCGGCACGGGCTGGTGAACAGGGACGTGGTTTTGCGGTGGTAGCGAGCGAAGTGCGAAGTCTGGCCCAGCGCAGTGCGCAGGCTGCTAAAGAGATAGAATCTTTAATAGCGGAGTCGGTTACGCTGATCAATGACGGTTCGCATCAGGTCGGCGCGGCCGGGAACACGATGGGTGAAATTGTAGAAGCAGTCCGTCGCGTCACAGACATTATGTCAGAGATTGCCGCAGCGTCGGATGAACAGAGCCGCGGCATTCAGCAGGTGAGCCAGGCGGTTACCGAGATGGATAACGTTACCCAGCAGAACGCCTCGCTGGTGGAAGAAGCTTCAGCCGCAGCAGCCTCGCTTGAAGATCAGGCCGGTAAATTAACACAGGCGGTGGCCGCATTCCGCCTGCACGATTCCCCCGCTACCGCAGGTGTGGCTCCACGCGCTGCTGCACCACTCAAAACACCGGCACTGGCAGCACGTCCTGCGCTCGCCACCGGTACTGATAACTGGGAAACCTTCTAAGGTCATCGCCAGTCATTCCTGGCGGACGACGACTGCCGAGGGATGACCAACAGCAAAAAGCCGCGTTCCGGTATACGGAAACGCGGCTTTTTTATTGCGCGTCAGGTTCAGGAATCCTGGCAAGGCTCTACAAAAATGCCATCCGGCTGGTTTGTTTCATTAAAAAACCAGATACCCAATGGGTAATCTTCCAGCGCCACTAAAAACATAGTGCCTTCATTGAATGGCTCCATAGCCAGAATGTTGCCTGTGCGACGGGGGCCGCCATCGGTTTTAACGCTGACGCGGTCATTTACCTTCATTTCGGTTCTCCAGATAATATCCTGAATACAGTCTAAACGAAGAACCGTGCCAATGCAGCGCGTTACCGGCGGGCAATAACCCAGACGGCGTGAATGATGCCCGGGATATAACCACAGATCGTCAGCAGGATGTTCAGCCAGAATGCGCCGCCAAAACCAACCTGCATAAACACGCCCAGTGGTGGCAGCAATATCGCAATAATAATTCGTAAAATGTCCATAACCATTCCTTTAGGTATTGATAAAAATCAGATTTATTATCAACTATAGCTGAATCTGCTCTGTCAGGACAAAAAGTCAGGTAAATCTGAGTAAGGATAAAGTTTTGCAGTATCTTAACGTTTTACCGCAAGATTTCTTACGCGACTCGCCTATACACTTCTCTGACTGCATCAGCCCAATAGGTGCAGCCAACATGAAAGTAACAAGGATTTTGCCCGCGCAGCGCGGGCTTTTTTTTGCCTGAAATTTGCCCGCCCCCGCCTCTCTGCATCAGGTTCTATACTCAATATTCTGTTTGCTCTCAGGAGTCAGAAAATGAAAGACGAAATGCAGCACAGCGAGGGTCAGCCGTCAGATTTACAGGTTGATATCGAGGGTTTACTAACGGCTATTCAGGCCAGAACGTCTGGAGAGATTCGGGAGTATATGGATCAGGACCAGCAGCCACGGGTGGAAGTTGAAGGCCGGGTTTTTCACTCCTACACCGAACTGGCAGAGGCGTTTGAGATCGACATTTCGAATTATCGCGCCTGAGAATTTGATGGCTGAAATCGATTTCAAAAAAATACCCGGCGGGAAGGCCGGGTAAAAAATTCATTCGTTACACCAGGGAATTCTTAACACCTCTGCAGATTACCCTATCCCTGAATTGAAACAAGCATCAGATATGCACATTTTTGCAACATGTCAGACAGATATGGAAAAAATGTTACCGGAAACACCGCGCCAGCTGGTCATTGCGCCCCCGCACACTTCATGCATCCATCTGGTTATTGCGGCCTGGTTTTAAGAATTATCCTGGATTTCAGGCCAATGGCACAGGAAAAAAAGTGTGAGCCATATTCAACTATAATATTGAAAAATCGCCGCTTTAGTCGCGAACGTGATGTAAGGAGCCTGTAAATGCCCGATCTCCACCAGCCGTTAATGGTTATTACCGATCTGGATGGTTCACTACTAGACCATCATACCTATCGCTGGGATGCGGCCACCGAGTGGCTCACCACCCTGAATCACCATGCGGTTCCGCTGGTGATCTGTTCCAGCAAAACGGCAGCCGAGATTATTCCGCTGCAAAAAAGGCTCGGCATCAGCGGTTCGCCGTTTATTGCTGAGAATGGCGCCGTGATACAGACACAGGATCAACAGCGGATTCGCCTGCCTGATAATACGCTGACTTATGACAACCTCTGTCTTCGTCTGGCTGCTTTAAAAAAAGAATTTCGCTTTACCGGTTTTCATGACTTCTCTGATCCGGAGGTTGCCTCAATGACTGGATTAAGCGAAGCGGAATCAGCGCTGTCCCGTCAGCGCGACGCTTCTGAAGTCATTGTCTGGCGCGACAGTGACGAAGCCTTTGACCGTTTTCATGACACACTGCGCGCTGAAGGTCTTGCGCTGACCCAGGGCGGGCGTTTCTGGCATGTCCTTCCCGCCGGGAGCGGTAAAGGCGAAGCGCTGCGCTGGCTGCTGGATCACTTCCCCGGAGAGACACGCACCACAATCGGTCTGGGCGACGGGCCTAATGATGCCCCGATGCTGGATGCGGTTGATTATGCCGTGGTGATTAAAGGCTACAGTAAAACGCCGGTGACACTCAGCCGGACAGACCCTGCTCAGGTTTATCACACGGCTCATCATGGCCCTGAAGGCTGGCATGAAGGGCTGGACTATTTTCTGACTCAATCTCAATAAGCTGCCCACGGGCATTAAAAGGATGATGCGATGAGTGACTTTTACCAGAATGGCGTAATCACTAACTTCCACAACCTTACCCACCGCAGTGTGGAGTCGCTGGAAAAAGAGATGGTACGCTTTGCCCGCAAACGCAAAATGGGGCTGATCCTGCCATCGCTATTTTCCGAACTTGAAGGCCCGGCGCTGACAAAAATCGTTGATGAACTGGCTAAAGTGCCTTATCTGGATGAAATCGTGATTGGTCTGGACCGCGCCGACCGCGACCAGTTCCTGTTTGCCCGGGAATTCTTCTCCCGTCTGCCGCAACGGCATCGCATTCTGTGGAACGATGGCCCACGCCTCAAGGCGATCGATGCGGAACTGGACAAAGAGGGTCTGTCACCCACCAATCCGGGTAAAGGCCGCAATGTCTGGTTTTGTACCGGTTATACCCTGGCGTCGGACCGCACCAGCTGTGTGGCGTTGCATGACTGCGATATTGTCACCTATGAGCGCGGCATGCTGGCCCGTCTGCTTTACCCGCTGGCAAACCCGGCGTTTCAGTATGAATTCTGCAAGGGTTTCTATGCGCGGGTTGCGGATGGCAAGCTTAATGGCCGCGTAGGCCGTCTGCTGGTCGGGCCGCTGCTGCGCTCGCTGCAGAAAGTCTATGGCCATTCTGAATATCTGGATTATCTGTCAAGCTTCCGCTATCCGCTCTCCGGCGAGTTCGCTATGCGAACCCATGTGCTGAACGGCATTAAAATCCCCGGCGACTGGGGGCTTGAGATTGGTGTGCTGTCTGAGATTTACCGTAACTACACCACCCGTCAGTCGTGCCAGGTGGAAATCGCCGATAATTACGATCACAAGCATCAGCCTCTGGCGGAAGATGATGGCACCGGCGGCCTGAAGCGTATGAGCAGCGATATCGTCCAGTCACTGCTGCGTAAGCTCGCCACCATGGGTGTGCCACTTACCAGCGACTCGTTTCGTGTGCTGAAGGCAACCTATTACCGTAATGCGCTGGATATGATGGAGACCTATAACCATGAGGCGGCGATGAACGGGCTGAAGTTTGATCAGCATGTGGAAGAGGCAGCAGTAGAGATGTTTACCCAGTCCATTCTGGAAGCGGGCCAGGCTTTTATTGAGCGACCTAACGATAAGCCGTTTATACCGAGCTGGAGCCGTGTCCAGTCTGCTTTCCCGGACGTGCTGCAGCGTATCTATCAGGCAGTTGAAGAGGATAACGACGGGAATGTCTGAAACAGGACGGCACAGGGACGTGCCGGGCCATCAATAAACTTTAAGCGGGCCTGGCGGGTCACTGGACCCACAGGCCTGTATGCTGTCAGCTCGCCAGTTGCTCAGGATTCAGGGCGCTCAGCTCATCACTACGAAAGGCTTCACTGCGCACAGCATAACCGTCGTACCAGCGGCATTCCACCATGCCACTCGCGAAGCCGGTCACCACCATCGTCTGTCCCTGTTCCTTGTGCTGCACTTCTTCACTGATTGCGAAAACCATATTGCGCTCCTTTGATTACCTGTGTGTTATTAACCTGAGTGACTATTTTCTTTATAGCAGGCAAAGAAGGTTCCTGCCTGTTAAGGCACGCAAAAAAAGGGCAAATTCGGAATTAATCAGCTGGATATGCGGAAAATAAAAAAAGCGGATAAAAAACTTATCCGCTTTAGTGAGGTCTTGACGCTGACGTCAGATTTTACAGCCTTCGCAATCGGCTTCGTCGCCGAGATCATCCGGCACTTCGCTGGCTTTTTTCTCCGCTTTCGCTTCAGCCTGCTCAAGTTGTGCGTCGATATCAAATTCAAAAATGTCGTCGTTCATCGTCATTCTCCTGACCGTAAATCACAGTGCGCTTTATACCGATTTTCCGCGCACTCTGGCAATAAGGTTAACCACTAACAGCACGATCGACCCAATGATGAAACCAAGCACCAGGTTTGCGCCATTACTCAGGAGCATGGCGATCCAGCCGCTAAAGCCGCTGCTGACTTGCCCGATGAGGTGATGCAACGGTGCAATGCCATGCACCACGATGCCACCACCCACAAGGAACATCGCGATGGTGGCGACCACTGAAAGAATCTTCATCAACCAGGGCGCTGCAGCCAGCAGCACGCTGCCGATGCCCTGCGCAAGCCGCGAGGTTTTTTCACGCAGCCAGAAGCCAAGGTCATCAATTTTTACGATGGCGGCCACGATGCCGTACACGCCAATGGTGACCAGAATCGCGATGCCCGCCAGAATAATCACCTGGTTAAGCAGCGGTGCTTCCGACACAATCCCTAAGGTGATCGCGACAATTTCAGCAGAGAGAATGAAATCAGTGCGCACCGCGCCTTTGATCTTCTTCTTCTCGAACTCTGCCGCATTCTCTTTAGCCAGTGAGTCAAGTCGCTGCTTGCGCGCTTCCGGTGATTTGCTCTGCTTGTCCTGTTGTAGCGTGTGCATGACCTTTTCAACGCCTTCGTAACAGAGATAGGCCCCGCCAATCATCAGCAGCGGCGTGATAAGCCAGGGCGCAAACGCAGAAATGACCAGCGCCATGGGCACCAAGATCAGTTTGTTAAGGAACGAGCCCTTGGCAACGCCCCAGACCACAGGCAGCTCACGATTGGCTTTTACGCCGGTTACCTGCTGTGCATTCAGCGACAGATCGTCGCCCAGTACGCCAGCGGTTTTTTTTGCCGCCACTTTCCCCATGACGGAAATATCGTCCAGAAGTGTTGCAATATCATCAAGTAAAGTCAGTAAACTGGTGCCTGCCAAAATTCTTATCCTTAGTCTGGTTCGTTATGTTGACAACATGGGCAGCGCTCAATTTCCGTAACGGTCATCTCTGCGATGCCCTCACAATCCCACTCCACCCGTACCGTCTCACCTGCTTTGCCTTCAGCATGCAAATATTTGCTGACCGGGCTTTCGGTCATGCCGGTAATCTCCTCCGTGGCAATAAGCCTGTCACCGCAGTAGACCCGCGCAGTCGCTTTGGTATTAACCATCCGCTCGTCACGAATCTGATAGAGGCGTTTTACCGTCAGTTTTATGCTGCTCATTTAGGCTCCTGGCCACGGAGAAAGCGCAGATCTAACCAATTATGTTCCTGATTAGCAATCAGCGTTGTAATGATGAATACCCTGATGGTCGACCTCGGCACTCTCCGACATCGCCATCAGCCACTCCTCCAGCCGTTCCAGCAGATCCTGATCCGTGAGGCGCAGTTTGCCCCGTAGCGCACACTCCCAGATGATCAGTACTTTCCAGCCGCCTTCCTGCAGCTGGCGCACATAGCGCCGATCACGTTCAACATTGCTGTTTATTTTGCCGGTCCAGAACTCTGTTCGCGTCGCCGGCATCTTAAACAGATAGCAGTGATGGCGATGCCAGAAACAGCCATGAACAAAGATAATTGCCTGCTGTTCTGTCAGAACGAAATCAGGCCGACCCGGCAGGTTTTTATCCTGCACGCGAAAGCTGAATCCCCGGTCTTTCAGCAACAGTGCAATACGTTGCTCAATGGCCGTATCCTGAGCGCGAATAGCACGCATATTTTTGCTGCGCGTTTCGCTGGAGTGAACATCAGCCATAACCTCTCCTTTTTTGCTGGTTCTGTAACTTTAGTCTGCACCACGAAAAGCGAAAGCTGTCGCCGGATGACTTCGGAGAGTATGCCGCAAAAACAGAACTTTCCGGGGCGCTGACATGGGGCTCATCCCGGCAATTTCCTCATAGCGTCTGGAGTGATAGCATAGGCGCCTTACTGTTAAGGAAAAACGCATGCATTCCGCCGCTCTCGCTGCCCCACTCTCTGCTGCACCCTCATCTGCTGACGCGTCTGATCTCGTTCAGCAGGTGCTGGCAATCTATTCAGTTCGTGATCTTACGGCCCGCCTTCATCAGGCAGGGTTTTCCTGCTGGACGCCATCACTGCTGAACCGGATACGTCAGGGTAAAAGCGCCTTGCCGCCGTTGTGCGAGGCGGAGCTGTCGCTGTTGCAAAGTCTGCTGCCGACCCGACCGGCCCATTATGATAATCCTGAGTTTCGTTTCATCGATCTTTTTGCCGGGATTGGCGGCATTCGTAAAGGATTCGAGGCAATTGGCGGCAAGTGCGTCTTCACCAGTGAATGGAATAAAGAGGCGGTTCGCACTTACAAAGCCAATCACTACAGCGATCCGCTGGAGCATCACTTTAATACCGATATCCGTCAGGTTACCCAGCCGGAAGGTCTGACCGATGACGATGCGATTTACCGCGCGATTGATGCGGCGATCCCTGATCATCAGGTACTGCTGGCGGGTTTTCCCTGCCAGCCCTTTTCGCTGGCGGGCGTCAGCAAGAAAAATGCGCTGGGCCGCGCGCACGGTTTTGAATGCCAGGTGCAGGGCACACTGTTTTTCGATGTCGCCCGTATTCTGGCCGCCAAGAAGCCACCGTTCTTTGTGCTGGAGAATGTGAAAAACCTTAAGAGCCATGATAAAGGCCGCACCTTCGCCATTATCATGGAGACGCTGGATGAGCTGGGCTATGACGTGGCCGATGCCGGAGCCGGTAGTCCGGATGCCAAAGTGATCGACGCGCGTCACTTTCTGCCACAGCATCGCGAACGCATTGTGCTGGTGGGTATCCGCCGCGACCTGAAGAAGCAGGACTTTACGCTACGCGACATCCGCCGTTTCTATCCGGCGCAGGTGCCCAGCCTGCAGAGCCTGCTGGAGCCCGCGCCAGACGACAAATATATTCTGTCGCCGGTGTTATGGCGCTACCTCTACCAGTATGCGAAAAAACACAAAGCGAAAGGCAATGGCTTTGGTTTTGGTCTTAACGATCCGCGTAATCCTGATTGCTGTGTGCGAACGCTGTCGGCACGGTACTATAAAGATGGCTCAGAAATTCTGATCGACCGCGGCTGGGACAGCGCTCCTGGCGAAGCAGCGTTTCAGGATGCGGAGAACATGGCACGACGGCCACGTCGTCTCTCCCCGCGCGAGTGCGCCCGTCTGATGGGCTTCGATGTGCCAGGCCGTGAGCCGTTCCGCATTCCGGTCTCGGATACGCAGGCTTATAAACAGTTTGGGAACTCGGTGGTTGTGCCGGTGTTTGCGGCAGTCGCGCAGTTGCTGCTGCCACATATTCGTCAGCTGAAATCGTAATGGTTCTGATATAAAAAAACCCGTCCTGCGACGGGTTTCTGTTTTATTTCTTCTTCTTGCTCTGTTTCTTGAGCAGCAAACGAATTTGCTTCAACTCGCTGGCGCTCAATCCATCGGATTTCACGTCAGTGGCACCTGATCCCTCAGTCCCCTCTTCAGTGATGTACTGATTATCAATCGCCGGATGGGGATGCGTTTCCAGACTGGCCTGCAAACGTTGCACAATTTCCTGACTCATTGAAATCTGGTTTTCCAGCGCCAGCTGTTTAATCGTTTCTTTCAACTCAGGATCAATTTTAATTGTTAAATTAACAGTTTCGGTCATCGGGCAGCTCCTTTTTGTTATTGCTACACGCTACCGGATGCCCGTTTCGATTAACATACTGTCATAAAAATTTAATATTCAGTTTTCAATGGGGTGAAGTCCCGCAGTACGCCCTCATCCAGCCCCACCAGATTGCCCTGCAGTTCGGCATAAAGTTTCGCCATGTAGCGTACCAGGAAATCGGCGTTATGCTCAGCTAGCATGCGGCCGGTTTCGGTATGCATGGTTTCCGGCAGGCGCAACAGCTTCTTCTGGAAATGGTCCAGCGTCCACTTAACATCATTCAGCTCGCGATCTTTGCCCAGCGGGTCCTGACTGTCGAATAACGGGCGATTCAGCGCACCCGCCGTGTAAAAAACGCGCGCCAGTCCGATTGCGCCCAGTGACTCCAGCCGGTCAGCATCCTGGACGATTTTAGCTTCCAGTGTCTGAGGCGGTATGCCAGCACTGAAACTGTGAGTTTTAACGGCATGCATCACCGCATTAATCTTCTCAGCAGGGAAATCGAGAAAGTCCTGCTGCAGAATGCGCTGGGTTTCCGTGGCGGCATAGGTTGAGGCGAGATGACGTTCCGGATGATTTTTTGGCAGATTAACCACATCGTGAAAATAACAGGCGGTGAGCACTACCAATGGATCAGCGGGTGTACCGGTCATGATTCGCTGCGCGCTCATCCAGACGCGCCGTAAATGGGCAATATCGTGCGCGCCGTCGTCGTGGATCCAGTTCGCCTGAAACCAGCTTTCATAGCGAGATTGCCAGAGTGTGAGTGACATAGTCTATCTCCCTGTAGTGACCGACAGCAGATTCTCTGTCGTGTTCAGTGCACGAACGGCAAGCCATCATAGCGACTGGCTAATGACACTTTTTTTACAGTGCTGTTGAAAAGAGCGGCGCTGCCAGTTTTTCGGGCAGAAAAATGAGATCTGGATCATCTGTATAGCATCTCTGTTACACAATAACCGCAATTTCGGCGGTTTTCAGCCTTTCCTCAGTGAATTGGCGCTAAGAAAATTAGTTTAACAGCTGTAATGTTTTGTCGATGTTTAACCGATAATACAGACCCTGCTGAACTTTTTTTTGTCACGTGTTTAATTGTAAAACTGTGCACAAAAGCAGGTGAAAAAGTCTGAAAAGGTTCCTATTTTTATCGTTATAACGTACTGTATCCGGGCTAATCGTCATGTTGCGTCCATGATATCTAAAGCGTTGGTGCGCTTTTTGCATTTTGCGTTTTTTTAATACCCAACGTGACAACTTTAAAGTGACTGTCAGGCGACAAATTATTAAGCAAAATGATTTAAAGCTTTTATGATGACTCTTAGATGTGAAGTGAATGGATGTATACAGCAGTAACCGGGTTCTACTAATAAAAAAGAGGTAATCAATGAAAGAACGGCCGATTCTTTTTTCCGAACAGCGTGTTCGTGCCCTGTTGGTTGGCCAGCAAACGCAAACCCGGCGCATTATGAAAACTCAGGCTTTCGGTCCGGGACAGGATCATCACGAGGGCGTGCACGCCTTCGATGTGAGTGCTAACCATCTGCACGGCTACAAAATGATGTCGATGGCTGACATCAGCTATCAATGCCCCTATGGCAAACCGGGTGACATACTCTGGGTGCGTGAAACCTGGCGTGGCCCAATGGTGCCAGAAAGCGATCTGGCCGAATATGAACGTGACCCGACGCCGTTTCGCCTGCCGGAATATTGCCAGTATCGGGCCGACAGTAATGAGCTGGGTCAGCATGCACTGAGTACGCCAGAGGCCGAAGAGTTTGGCTGGCAGACCGCCATCCATATGCCTCGCTGGGCCAGCCGTATCAACCTCGAAATTACCGGCGTCCGCGCGGAGAAAATTCAGGACATCAGTGAAGATGACATCCGGGCAGAGGGCGTACAGACCGATTCGCACTTCCTGAATAACTTCTTCACCATGAACGCCAACTCAGAATCGCCTAAAGAGGCGTATCGCAAAGCCTGGGAAAAACAGTACGGCGCGACCAGCTGGGAAGTGAATCCCTGGGTCTGGGTCATTGAATTTCAGCGCATCGAACGCAACTGATGCTTTAGCCCTGCGCTTTGCGGGTTGAATCACAGACAACGGTCGCGCTAACGGGTTGAATAGACGGCCTTCAGCCCTGTAGCCAGAAACTGGTGCCAGCATTCGATGCTGGCATTTTTATATCTGCCGCGTCAGGATAGTGAAATAGTCCGATTCTCTGCGGGAGTTGCGATGTTTAAATGGCCCTGGAAAACGCATGACGACATGCTGGCTACATTACCGTGGCAGCAGGGTCTGGCACAGCCGGTATTCAGCCTGCTCAGCAATGACGAGCAACAGGCGTTGGTTGAGCTGGCAAAGCGCTTTCTGCAGCAGAAAAAACTGGTGCCTCTCGAGGGTGCACAGCTTGATGAACTGCGGAGTGTGCGACTCGCCCTGCTCTTTTCTCTGCCTGTCCTGAAGCTGGGTCTGGAGTGGCTGGACGGGTTTCACGATGTGCTGATCTATCCCGAGCCATTCGAGGTTGACGATCACTGGCAGGATGAGCATGGGCTGGTTCACAGTGCGCCTGCCGTTCACTCGGGACAGAGCTGGACGCAGGGACCGGTAGTCCTCAACTGGCTTGATATTCAGGACTCCTTTGACCTCTCCGGCTTTAATCTGGTTATTCATGAGGTGGCACATAAGCTGGATGCGCGCGGCAGTGGTTACACCAGCGGTGTTCCGGTGATACCGCTGCGAGACGTGGCGCAGTGGGAAAAGGATTTGCGTGCCGCGATGTCAGAAATTGAGAGTGAGGTCGAACTGGTGGGCGAACAGGCTGCCACTATTGATCCTTATGCCGCCAGCGATCCGGCTGAGTGCTTCGCTGTGCTCTCTGAATATTTCTTTACGGCCCCGGTTCTGCTGGCCGAACGCTTTCCCGCCATGTATCAGCATCTGCGACAGTTTTATCAGCAGGATCCGCTGACCCGGATCGCTACTGACACGGCGCAAACTGCTTAAATCCCGATCGCTTTGCGTTAAACCTAGCCAGTTGAATGATAATGTATTTTTTGCTGTTGACACCTTAGAGCGACGCCGTTAATATTCGCCTCGTTCAAACGATTCCTCTGTAGTTCAGTCGGTAGAACGGCGGACTGTTAATCCGTATGTCACTGGTTCGAGTCCAGTCAGAGGAGCCAGATTAGAAAAAGCAGATATCTTCGGATATCTGCTTTTTTGCTTTATACCCGCTGGATATCCCTTCCTTCATATTTATCCCCTTTCAATTAACAACACGTCATCCCACACCCTTTTTCAGATAAGCATTTTGGCAATGGTTGTTCCATTTCATTATTAGCCAATAAGTGGTAGATGCCGTTATGCCACTAAGTTGGCTCAAAGAAAAAACGCCGGGCTTTTTAGATCTGAGATGATATTCGTGGCGTAAGAGACGTTCAGGAGACGTCATTATTGTTTTGCCTGAGTGCATTTTTGCCAAATTGAGCCTCTAATCATCAACGGAATCAGCCCAGCCTCTCAGTCCCCTTGCGTAAAAAAGCCCGCTCAGATGACGGGCCCTTTAATCAGACAAAACACAACAACCACTATTTTTCATGATAGCGATGTACAGCCGGATAATATTCCAGCCCATACAGCTGGCTCAGCGGCAGCAGCAACTCGACGTTAATATCATGCCCATGCTCACTCGCCCCGGGGCCACTCAGCAGCTGTTCAAACCAGGCTATCAGTTTCTGTTTCATCTCAGGTTCTCCGCATCGGTTGATAACCTGAGTAAACCTGCTTGTGCGCGCAATCTGAAGCAAAAATTTCTGCGCTGCTTATGCCGGAGATGGCATAAGCAGCCTGCCCGGCTGATTAGTCAGCGCCAGAAACAGGTCTGTTACTGCGTAATCAGCGTCACCCAGTTCGCGCCTTTACCAGCAGGTGCTTCAGCGACCCGTTTCAGTTCGCCGCTGGCAGGATCGATAGCGTAACTGCCAATCACGGCACTGTTCTCGCCGCTGACGATCAGCCATTTGCCCTTTGCATCGATAGCTATACTGCGCGGCTGCTTTTCAACCGGCCAGCTGCCGATTAGCGTTAACTCACCGGATTGTTTATCTACCCGGTAGCCGCTGACGGTGCTGGAGGTGCGCTCGGTCACGTAGATAAATTGCCCATCCGGCGTAATTTTGATGTCTGCCGCCCAGATGCGCGGTGTCGGATCGCTGTAACCCGCCGGGCGCTGCTCGCCATGCTGCAGGTTATATTTCTTCGCCACCGCATTTGGCCAGCGTTTCAGCTCTGACAGCGAGCCATCCGCTGCACGTCGGAATTGCGTGATGGTGCCGCTCATCTCCGCGAGGTTATAGAGAAATCGATTATCTGGTGAAATCACCGAGTGACGCGCGCCGCTGTTTTTCTCACCCTGAACAAAACCGGTGCCCAGCGGCGTGATGGCCCCGTCACTGGCAAAGGTATATTGCAGCACCCGATCCGCGCCAAGGTTGCCAACGTAGAGTGAATGGTTCGTGACGTCGGTAATTACGGAATGGGCGTGTGGTCCGGTTTTCACTTCGCCTGTGACCTGCGTGGTCACAATCCCTTTGTCATCAATCCGGTTGCTGGTGACGATATCGCTGTCATAGGAGGCGGCCAGCAGATAGCGTCCGCTCTTATCAGTGGTAATCCACGGAAAGCTGGCTGCAACCGGTGTGACCGCCAGTTTCTGCAGATCACCCTGCGGCCCGGTAACGCGCCAGCTGATGATCGAATAAGGCGGACTGCGCAGCGCACCATAGAGATGTTTACCATCCGGGCTGGCCGCCAGCGGCATGATTTTTTTTCCGGCCGGCGTATCGCCCCGCCATTTCAGGCTGCCGTTCGCCTCACTGAGCTGATAGCGAGAAACGGTGCCGGATTCAGCATTCGACACATAGACAAAGGTTGTCGCCCACAGCGGGCAGCTACACAGCAGCGGCAGAAGTGCCAGCGCCGTTTTGAGACGGATCATAGGGTCACCTTGATAAGTAGTCTCTGCGTCAGTGCGCAGCAGGCATTACGCTAACCCTGTCCGATGAGGCTGGCTTTGTGCAACTGTCTGAATTTAGGACCGGAAGTCTGGAGATGTGACGGAGATTTTATTTTTTGGGGCGGGAATGAGATTTGACGCCTTCCCCAGGATCAGGGAAGGCGTAAGCAGAACGCTAACCGGTTTTGGCGATCATCTTCCGGTAGCGATTGAGCCACTTACCACTGTTGAGCCGCCACCAGAAGAAGATGCCGCGCACCGTCCAGTCGAGGAACATCCCCAGCCAGACACCGGTGACGCCCATCCCAAGCACAATACCGAGCAGATAACCGACCACCACGCGGGCACACCACATGCTGAACATTGAGACATACATGGTGTAGCGCGCATCACGCGCGCCCTTAAGTCCGGCGGGCAGCACCCAGGACGCGGCCCATAGCGGCATAAAGAGCGCGTTAAGCCAGAGCAGGTGCTTCGTTACGTTTATTACCTCCGGATCACTGGTATAGAAGCGGGCCAGTAACCCGGCCAGCGGTACGGTCAACAGCGCTATCGCACTCAGACATGCCGTCGCCAGCCAGAAAACATGCCGCACCTGGCGTTCCGCCTGGAACACCTGATTCCTGCCTAATCGGGTGCCGGTAATAATGGTGGATGCAGAGCCCAGCGCATTGCCCGGCAGGTTGATCAGGGATGCAACAGAGAACGCGATGAAGTTACCGGCAATTTCACTGGTGCCCATCCCTGCCACAAAGACCTGGGTCAGGAGTTTGCCGCCGTTGAACAACACGGACTCGATACTGGCAGGCACACCTATGCCTAAAACTTCCATCAGTATGCTGCTGTTCCAGCGCCGGAAATAGCTCGATAGTGTGATTTTCAGCGAGGCGTTAAAGCCGATCATCAGCACGTAAATCACCGCGATCGCCCCGATATAGCGGGTGATGGTGAGTCCGAGTCCGGCCCCGACAAAGCCTAAACCGTCCCACGAGAAGCAGCCATAAATCAACACGCTACTGATGATGATGTTCAGGATGTTCATGCCGCCGTTAATCAGCATCGGAATTTTGGTGTTGCCTGCACCGCGCAGCGCCCCGCTGCCGATCAATGTGATGGCCGCAGCCGGATAGCTCCAGGCGGACGTCTGCAGATAGCTCAGCGCCAGTTCTTTCACTTTGGGATCGGCCGCACCGGCGATCGCATCGACAATCAGATGGCCCCAGAACTCAATGGCGATCACCAGCACAAAGGCGAGTATCGTCATCATAGCCAGCGACTGTCGCGTGGCGGCGCGGGCGCGTTTCCCGTTGCGTTTTGCCAGGCTGAACGCCACCACCACCGTGGTGCCGAGATCGATGGCAGCAAAGAATGAGATGATCACCATGTTGAAGCTGTCAGCCAGGCCCACGCCTGCCATCGCCTCTTTACCCAGCCAGCTGACCAGGAAGGTACTCAGAACGCCCATCAACAACACACAGGCGTTCTCGAAGAAGATAGGCACTGCCAGTGGCGATATTTCACGCCAGTAGAGCGTGCGATAAGAGCGGCGTTTTGGATACCACGCCGTGCGCTTGATCGCCTGCATCACTGCTACGCCGGGATTTTGCAAAGGATTACCAAATCAGAAGTGACTGGATAGGAGATCTAATGATGATAGGGGGCTGAGAAATATGCAAAGTCTTTCCGGCGCAAATTAATCATGGTTACAAACTTTTTAATCCCGTTACGGCAGATTCTGCCTCACTGCCCTGCCCGCTGTAGCATTTCTCATTATTTACCTGACGTTATGATCGATTACCGCCGGCTTGCATAAGGCTGCTTTACGGCGAGTTCGTCACCCGCAACGCGATTAATGACGGCTAACCACCCCTTCTGACAGTAAAGATTTTCTTAACATAACTCAGTACAGCAAACTCTTCCTTAAAGCCGTACTGCTCAGATTTCCCGCTTCGTTAGCGCGAAAAATCAGCAATCACAGATTCTTCACCAATCTCTGCAACAAACCCGCTAAGCTTGGGGCAAATTGCGGAAAAAAAAGGAAGGAGAAACCATGCCGACACTACGGAAAAACCTGACCAGCCAGCAGGCGCTGGATGAACTTGAACGCCTCTACGACAGTGCCGTTGATGCGCTGCGTGCGGCGATTAAAGCTTTCACCGAAAATGGCACGCTGCCGGATGAAGCCGATCGGGCAGCGGGACTGTTTGTCTACCCTGAGCTGCGCATCACCTGGCACGGCGAAGGCCCGCAGCAGAACCGCACGCGTGCCTGGGGTCGCTTTACCCACACCGGCAGTTACAGCACCACCGTCACCCGCCCGGCGTTGCTGCGTCACTATATTGCGGAACAGCTGGCAATGCTGGAGAAGGAGTATCAGCTGGAGATTGACGTGGTGCCGTCCAGCCAGGAGATCCCCTATCCTTACGTGATCGACGGCTCCGATCTGTCACTGGATCGCACCATGAGCGCCGGTATTGCACGCCACTTCCCGACCACCGAGCTGTCACAGATTGGCGATGAGACCACCGACGGTCTGTTCCACGCTGACGCCAAATTCCCGTTGTCGCATTTTGACGCACTGCGCACCGACTTCTCGCTGGCCCGCCTGCGTCATTACACCGGCACCAGCGTGGAGCACTTCCAGCCGTTTGTGCTGTTCACTAACTACACCCGTTATGTTGACGAGTTTGTGCGCTGGGCGATTGAGCAGGTACGCGATCCCAATACCCCTTACGACAGCCTGGCCTGTGCCGGCGATGTGGTGCTGACCCCGGACACCGCCGACAGTGAGTCGATGCTTTCTGATCTAGCGTGGAAGAAGCACCAGATGCCAGCCTGGCATCTGACTTCGCCGAATCGCCGTGGTATTACGTTGATCAATATCGGCGTCGGCCCGTCGAATGCTAAAACCATCTGCGATCATCTCGCAGTAATGCGCCCTCACGCATGGCTGATGATTGGTCACTGTGGCGGTCTGCGTGAGAGCCAGCGAATTGGCGATTACGTGCTGGCCCATGCCTATCTGCGTGACGATCACGTGCTCGACAGCGTGCTTCCGCCAGATATTCCAGTGCCTAGCATTGCCGAAGTGCAGCGCGCGCTCTACGACGCCACAAAAGCCGTGAGTAATATGCCTGGCGAAGAGGTGAAGCAGCGTCTGCGTACTGGCACCGTGGTGACCACTGACGATCGCAACTGGGAGTTACGCTACTCCGCGTCGGCTCTGCGCTTTAACCTGAGCCGCGCCGTCGCAGTCGATATGGAGAGCGCCACTATTGCCGCGCAGGGTTATCGCTTCCGTGTGCCGTATGGCACGCTGCTGTGCGTTTCAGATAAGCCGCTGCACGGCGAGATTAAGCTGCCTGGTCAGGCGAACCGCTTCTACGAAGGGGCGATTTCGGAGCATCTGCAGATTGGTATTCATGCGGTTGAGTTGCTGCGCGCCGAGGGTGATAAGTTGCATTCGCGTAAGTTGCGGACGTTTAATGAGCCGCCTTTCAGGTAAGTTTTTCGCCGCTGGCGAGGGGGGAAATGTTCGCTGCGCGAACGGGCTTGCTGCGAAGCTGAGGCTGGTGTTAGTTCGCTGCGCGAACGGGCTAAAGTGCACGCAGGTGCCTGAGGTGTTCGCTGCGCGAACAGGGCTATGAGAAGGTTTCGTTCGCTTGGTGGGCTGTCATGTACCTGGTGTTCGCTGCGCGAACGGGGCTATGAGAGGGTTTCGTTCGCCTGGTGGGCTGTCATGTACCTGGTGTTCGCTGCGCGAACGGGGCTATGAGAAGGTTTCGTTCGCCTGGTGGGCTGTCATGTACCTGGTGTTCGCTGCGCGAACGGGGCTATGAGAGGGTTTCGTTCGCCTGGCGGGTTGGGCAGTTTCAGTCACGCCTCTGCAGGCGACCAACAAGGGGGCGCCAGTCGCCGCGCCCTCTTGCCCCCGGGCTCCGGCCTGCTTCACCGCCGCTTCGCGGTCCCTTCGCTTCTTCCGGATTTCTTACGGACCGGCGGGACGCGCCATCCCTGGCGCGAACCCGCCTCTTCGCGGCATCCCTGCCGCTCGTCCTGAAATCCCTCATCCGCTCAGCGGCTCTGACGGCCTCCTTCCCCGCTTTTATCTCTTCTTTTTGTGCTGGGTACGTCATCGCTGTAAGTCTGAAGGATTATCTGTGGCTCTCTGCCTGGCAGGAAGAATGGCCTTCTACCCTATTCGCTGGAATCTCTTATTTTTGTGTTGGGTATGTCATCGCTGTAAGTCTGAAGGATTATCTGTGCCTCTCTGCCTGGCAGGAGAAATGGCCTTTCACACCACGCTCTGTTGTCTCTTCTTTTTAATGCTGCTGCATTGCCGCTGATAGTTTTCAAAATTAGCTTCGGTTTTCAAACCACCAGACAACGCTGTGTCCGATAAAAACCAGGATATTAAAGGCGGGGGTTTACCAGAGGCATCCGAAGCGCTGAGGAACAACCGGAGGCCAGGATGAGCCGACAGGACGTCGGCGAAAGGACGGCTCGCGCCACGGATGGCGCGTCCGGACGGTCCGCGGGCCGCAGGGCGTGACGAAGGCACCCCGCAACGCGGGGCGCGCAGGCTGCCGGACGCCGGGATTGTTAAGGGGCGGACGTTCGCCCCTTGACGCGTCCGCCTGCACGGGCAAACTGAAACTCCCCACCGCCTGGCGGGCGTAATCCGCTCAGTGGGCAGGCACCGCGCAACGTAACCTGTTTAAACCAGGCCCGCAGAAAAGCGTTACCCGCTCATAGCCGGCCCGCTGCTAAGCGCCCCCCCCACCGCAACGCGGCAAATCAGGCACTTAACCATCCCAGCTTAATCACAAACAGAATCGACAGAATCACCAGCGCCGCATTTATCTCTTTAACACGACCGCTCAGCAACTTCACCAGCGTCCAGGTAATGAAACCAAACGCAATGCCATTAGCAATAGAATAGGTCAGCGGCATGGTCAACGCAGTCACAGTGACTGGCGCAGCGGTAGTAATATCTTTCCAGTCAATATCAGCCAGACCGGATGTCATCAGCACAGCCACAAACAGCAGCGCAGGTGCGGTGGCATAGACCGGCACGCTGGAAGCCAGCGGTGAGAAGAACAGCGCCAGCAGGAACAGCACACCCACCACGATCGCCGTCAGGCCGGTACGGCCTCCTGCACTCACACCCGCCGCCGATTCCACATAACTGGTGGTGGTCGAGGTGCCGAGCAGCGAACCAAACAGCGCAGCGGCACTGTCGGCAATCAGCGCACGGCCCATCTTCGGCACGTTACCCTGCTCATCAGCCAGACCGGCACGTTTGGTCACGCCCAGCAGTGTGCCCGTGTTATCAAACACATCGACAAACAGGAAGGCAAAAATCACGCTGACCAGACCAACGTTAAATGCCCCGGCAATATCAAGCTGCAAAAAGGTCGGTGCAATCGATGGCGGTGCAGAGAAAACGCCCGCGAACGGTGACAGGCCAATGCCCATGGAGATAAAGGTCACCAGCAGAATGCCGATCAGCACCGCACCGGTTACGCGGCGTGCTTCCAGCACCACGATCACCACAAAGCCCAGCATCGCCAGCAGCGGGCCGGGTTTAGTCAGATCGCCAATACCCACCAGCGTCGCCGGGTTATCAACCACGATGCCTGCCCCTTCCAGCGCAATAATTGCCAGAAACAGCCCGATACCAGCGCCAATTCCGGCACGCAGCGGCAGCGGAATGCTGGCAATAATCCACTCACGAATCTTAAACAGTGACATCGCGAAGAAAATTACCGCCGAGAGAAACACCGCACCCAGCGCAATCTGCCACGTGTAGCCCATATGCAGCACCACGGTATAGGTAAAGAAAGCGTTCAGTCCCATACCCGGCGCCAGCGCAATAGGATAGTTGGCAATCAGCCCCATCAGCACACAACCAATCGCCGCCGCCAGACAGGTCGCGACAAATACCGCGCCCTTATCCATGCCGGTTGCGCCCAGAATGCTCGGGTTTACAAACAGAATATAAGCCATCGCCAGGAAGGTGGTGATCCCGGAGATAATCTCGGTACGAACCGTCGTGTTATGCGCTTTGAGTTTGAATAGTTTTTCTAACATCATCATCTCTCGATACAGGAGACAGGAGTCTCACTTGCCAAAGGGGTTTGCATGCTGATTTATTCTGTTTCCGGGACATTGCCCTGGCCGCTGCATACTTGCTTGCCAGAACCACCTGAAATCCCTGTGTTACCTGTTGCCCTAAGCAATTGCCATGCCACCTGCCGACGCAATCGATTACCTGGCAGAGCCGGCCACTCCTAAGAAGATTCCGAATCACAACAGGGCGCGATTATGGTGCAATGCACCGATTCCGCGCAATCGTTTTCCTGCGGCAAATACGTCACCCTGAAAAACTCTGCGCCAGCGCACGCTTCCGCACTCTCACAGGCGAAGCTGGTCACGTTTCAGCACGCTGCCTCAGCAACCATTTCTGGCCTGTGTAGACTCCAGAATTAACTCCTTCGTAACATTGAGGCCGCGCCATGAAGCCAGCGATTTTGGTGGTGGATGATGATCCTGCTGTCTGCGACGTCCTGCAGGATGCGTTAAGTGAACATCTGTTAACTGTCTACAGCTGTCATCAGGGACGCGAGGCGCTCTCCATGCTCAGCGAACACCCGGAAATTTCGCTGGTGATGCTGGATATGATGTTGCCCGATACCAACGGATTGCTGGTGTTGCAGCAGCTCCAGCGTCAGCGGCCGGACGTGCTGGTGATTATGCTGACGGGTATGGGTTCGGAAGCGGAGATGGTCGTGGGTCTGGAGATGGGCGCAGATGACTATATTGCCAAACCTTTTAATCCACGCGTGGTAGTGGCGCGCGCCCGTGCAGCACTGCGTCGCAGCGGACGCATTGCGCAGGCTCACCCCGAACAGGCGGGCTGGCGTTTTGGCGGCTGGCAACTGGACGATGGCCGCTGCCAGCTGTTTAATCCGCAGCATGAACTGGTGCCGCTGACCCAGGGAGAATACAGCCTGCTGCACGCGCTGGTGCGTCATGCTCGCAAAGTACTGACCCGTGATCAGTTGCTGGAGCTGACCCACAGCGAAAGTCTGGACGTATTTGACCGTACTATCGATGTGCTGATCATGCGACTGCGCCGCAAAATCGAAACTAACCCGCATCAGCCCGACCTGATTCGCACCATTCGCGGGCTGGGCTATGTCTTTTCCGCTGACGTGATGAAACCCGAAGCGGCGCTACGCGCCAGCCAGATCGCCTGACTCCCTTTACCCGGCCTGCATTCCGCTGGCCGGTACTCATCCCTCATAACTTCCGCCATAGACGCGTGGCACCAGATCGACCTGCGCCTCTCCGCTCTGAATGACGGTGAGAATCGTTTCAGCCACGCGCTGCGGCGTATGCGCAATTGCGGCGCTCTGCTGTGCCTGCGCAATCGCAACGTCCTGTCCCGATTTCACCGACTGGTAAAATTCCGAGGTGGTCATAAATGGATAAACAACAGACACCGTTATCCCGGCGTCTGCCAGCTCCAGCCGTGCCACGCCGGAGAGCATATTCAGTCCCGCTTTGGAACTGGTATAGGCCGCCGATCCCGGCCAGGTTGCCAGGGTCGCACCGGAACTGACGTTGATAATGCACCCCGCGCCCTGCGCCCGCATCTGCGGGATCACCGCCTGCATCATCATCAGCGGCGCGATCAGATTCAGGTCGAGCAGCGCTCTGAACTCGCTTGCAGCAATCTCCTCAACCGCCGCGAACAACCCCTGCCCGGCATTGTTGATTAACACATCAATCCGACCAAAGCGTGCTATCCCCTGCCTGACAGCATCTGCAATCTGCTCTGGTTGCGTCACATCGCAGGCCACAGCCAGTGCTTTGCCTGATTCTCCCACAAGGGCAACCAGGCGGTCTTTGCGTCGTGCCAGTAAAATAACCTGCGCACCCGCCTCCAGCGCCGCACGCGCGGTGGCTTCTCCGATGCCCGACGATGCGCCGGTAATCATGATCACGGCGTTCTCAATTCTCATGTCATCCCCTCCAGTAAAATGGTCAGAGAGCGAGAATAATCCTCAGCCGATTGTGCGGCGGCTGTAATCCTGCCTAAAATTTGCCTGTTACTGCTTTTCTCACTCTGCACGCGGCAACCGCCGGAGAGGTGTCCCATAAACAGGCTTGATGCATTAAGAGATGAAATGCTGGCATGCACGGCTGATGAACTCACTGCGACGGCGATTCCGCGCGTGGATCTTTACCGCGTCAGTCAGCCGATGCCCCTGCCGCCGGAAATCTATTCGCCTTTCGTCAGCCTGATCCTGCAGGGAGAAAAAAGGCTGCAGATGGGCGAACGCTCTCTCCGCTATTCCGCCGGAGAGATGTTCACGGCGTCGTTCGACCTGCCCGCCACAGGCGAGATTACAGCGGCCAGTGAAACCTCCCCTTATCTGGCGGTGCGCCTGACACTGGATTTCACTGCTATCAGTGAACTGCTGCATCAGATGCCCATGATCGATGCGCCCAAAACAAAGAGTGGCATGTCAGTCAATCGGGTGGATGAGGCGCTGGCGGATGCCTGGCTGCGGATGGTGCGCCTGATAGCAAAGCCTGGCGAGATTAGGGTGATGGCGCCGTTAGTGGAGCGCGAGATTCTTTATCGGCTGTTGCTGAGCCCACAGGGCGGTTTACTGCGTCAGGCAGCAGAGGTAAACGGACATTTCGCGAAGATCAGAAAGGCGCTGGACTGGTTGCGCACACACTATGCCACCGCATTTCGTATGGAGGATCTGGCGGCGATTGCGGGCATGAGTCTCTCAGCTTTTCATCGTGGTTTCCGGGCCAGCACCGGACTTTCCCCGCTGCAGTATCAAAAACATCTCCGGCTTTACGAGGCACGCAAGGCGCTTATGTTACGCCCCGGTAATGTCGCCGCTGTTGCGGCAGATGTGGGTTACGAAAGTCTGACGCAGTTTACCCGTGAATATGCACGCCTGTTCGGTGAGCCGCCCGCCCGCAGTATCAGAAAATTCAGGCTGAATAGCGCTGAACACCTCGCGAAATCATTGACGTGAACACACCGCACGCTCAGCGCGGCCTGCCGCCGTGAGGCCGGCAATGTTGCACTGAGATTGATAGAAAAGAGTCAGGCAACGAACGCAATAAATGCAGCTCAGAGAAAGGCATGCGCATAGTCATTACACAGCAGCCAGCGCGGCGCTTCATCCTCATCCAGCGGGTTGAAACGGGCCAGCGGTGTCAGAAATACATTGTCGTGTTCGTCATCATTGGGCATCGACACTTCGCCCACCAGCACGTCACCAAAGCCGCTTTCGCCCCAGAAACTGTGCCAGATACCCGCCTCCAAGGTCACACTTTCACCCGGTGAAAGCCGCAGCTGTGTTCCGGCCGCATGGGTCTGTCGCATGCCATCCAGTGATACTTTTACCGGTGAGTCACCCAGGCTATCACCGTCGCGGTTATGCAGCTCAACAATCAGGTTGCCACCACCGCGATTGATGATGTCCTCCATCTTGCGCGGATGGTAGTGCATGGGTGTCAGTTGCCCTTCACGTACATGCATAATTTTTTCAGCGTAGGGTTTATGCCAGGGCTGTCCGCCAGGGGAGCCATTACGCAGAGTAAACAGCGTCAGCCCGGTCTGAAAAAAATCAGCCTCACCAAAACTGGTGAGATCCCAGCCCAGCCGCAGCGCCAGAATCTCCTGTATCACTTCACGATCCTGCGCGCGCCACTGACTGATGCTGTAATCGGCCCAGGGCGGAAGATGCACATCCTGCTGCCGGAAAAATTCGCGGGTATGTTGCAGGTAGTCGTTAACCTCTGAACGTTGCATATTGGCCTCCTGAAAGCGGCACCTGAAGGTGCTAACAAAGTCTGGCCTGGTTAGCGGTAAGACCGAGCCTGCGAAGGGAACACGGTCAGATCGGAAAGTCGCTTAAACCATCCCTGGACGCTCGGCCCGCGTGATTACGCACCTCATCCCTGAGGTGCGCCCGTGGCCGGGCCAACGCTCTGCGTTGTTCAAAAACGCTCCCTGCGTTTTTGTCCCTGCAGCGGGACGCTTTCCTCCTCTGCCCGTGTTACCTGCGCAATAAAATCATGCGTTGCTGCCAGATTCAGTCTGCAAGCCGTTTGGAGGCGGCACCTGAAGGTGCCGCACTAACGCTTATTTCACCGTCCAGCCCTGATAGCTGCCGATATTATTACGATCGATCAGCTTCACCGGGATCAGCACAGGTTTATCCGGCGCCGGTTTGCCCTGCAGAATGTCATAGCCAATCTCAACCGCTTTGGCGGCCATTACCTGCGGGTCCTGAGCTGGCGTGGCGACAAACAGTGAGTTTTTACGCTTCAATGCCTCTTCCCCGTCCGGCGATCCATCGACGCCCACGATAAAGAACTCGCTGCGCTGCGCCTGTTTCGCCGCTAAATCCGCACCGATAGCCGTCGGGTCATTGATGGCAAATACCGCATCAATTTTCGGATTAGCCGAGAGCAGACCGGTCATGACTTCCAGTCCGCCTTCACGACTGCCTTTGGCGTTCTGGTTGTAGGAGAGCAGCTTAATGTCCGGATGGGTTTTCAGCTCGTTCATGCAGCCTTCCACACGGTTCTGCACGGCAGAGACAGGCGGTCCGTTAATGATCACCACATTGCCTTTGTTCTTCAGACGGTCAGAGATATATTTACAGGCCATTGCGCCTGCCTGGGTGTTATCGGAGGTGATGGTCGCATTCGCGCCATCGGCTGCCACGTCGACTGCTACCACCACGATACCGGCGTCACGCGCCCGTTTAACGGCTGGGGCGATCCCTTTTGAATCGGCGGCGTTGAGGATAATCATGTCGACTTTCGCCGCAATAAAGTTATCAATCTGGCCGACCTGCTGACCAAGATCGTACCCGCTGGAGACCAGCGTGACGTTAACCTTATCGCCCGCCAGCTGACGCGCCTTCATCTCTGCGCCTTTGGTGATCTGCACGAAGAAGGGGTTAGCCAGATCGCCGACCGTTACGCCGATAGATTTGAGTTCTTTTGCCTGAGCCAGGCCGGTGCTGAACAGCGTTGCCGCCAGCAGCCCGGTTACAATCGGATTAAAACGCATAGACCTTCTCCTGCTGTTTTCAAGGTGCCAACCGCTTAATGGCGTTTTTTAGGTGGCGGAGGCCAGATAACGCATCCGCCCTTTTAAGCCTCAACTCACATGATGACGGGTACGGTATTTGTCGATCAGGACGGCGATGATGATAACTGCGCCTTTGATCACCAGCTGCCAGAAATAGGAGACGCCCATCAGCGTCATGCCGTTATTCAGCGTGGCGATAATCAGTGCGCCAATCAGCGTGCCGGTGATGGTGCCGATACCACCGACAAAGCTGGTGCCGCCGAGGATCACCGCCGCAATCGCATCCAGCTCATAACCGACGCCCAGGTTGCCGTTGGCGCTGTAGAGCCGCGAGGCACTCATCAGACCGGCCAGCCCCGACAGCAGGCCACTCATGCCGTAGACAAACAGCAGCACGACGCCAACCTTGATGCCCGTCAGGCGTGCAGCCTGGATATTGCCACCGACGGCGTAGATATGGACGCCCAGCGTGGTGCGACGCAGGATGAACCAGCAGATGGCAATCACCGCAAAGGCAATCACAATCAGCCACGGCACCGGCCCGAGATAGCCGTTGCCAATCCATTCAAAGTTAATATCGGAGTTGATCACCGTGGTGCCGTTCGCCAGCAGATACGCCGCCCCACGCAGCGCGGTGTAGGTACCCAGCGTGACAATAAAGGGGGGCAGTCCGGCCCAGGCGACCAGGATGCCGTTGAACAGCCCCATCACCAGACCCGCGCCCAGCGCTATCGGAATGGTCAGCGAGGCGAGCATCGGGTCAAGCGACGCCACCAGCGCCACCACCGCCGTGGTGCCCAGCATCGACCCCACCGACAGATCGATACCGCCGGTGAGGATGACGAAGGTCATGCCCGCCGCCAGCACAATGTTGATCGACGCCTGACGGGTAATGTTGAGCAGGTTGGCTTCAGTAAAAAAGTTTGGCGTGACGAAACCAAATACCGCCACGATCAGGATCAGAATCGGCAGGATACCCACCGTTTGCAGCAGATCGCCCATCAGGGCGCGTTTCAGCGTCGGCGCTTTGGTGCGGGCCAGTTGTGTCATGGTGGTCTCCTTAGATTTCGCCTGTTGACGCGCTGTGCGCACCGGTTGCCAGCGTCATAATATTTTCCTGACTGATGTGGCTGCCCTCCAGCTCACCGACGATGGTGCCTTCGTGCATCACGTAAACGCGGTCACTCATCCCGACCACTTCCGGTAGTTCGCTGGAGATCATTAAAATCGCCACGCCCTGCCGCGCCATCTCCTGCATCATGCGGTAGATCTCGCTTTTAGCGCCGACATCGACGCCGCGCGTCGGCTCATCCAGAATCAGGATGCGCGGACCAATCGCCACCCAGCGCGAGATCAGCAGCTTTTGCTGGTTGCCGCCGGACAGGCCGCCCGCCCGGACCTGAGCATGCGGAACACGAATATTGAGTGAGGCGATCGCCTCATTGGCGATGGTCTGCCCTTTGCGTCGGTTGAGCATCCCGTAACTGGCGTCACGTTCCAGCGTCGCCATCACAATGTTTTCCTGCGCGGCCATCTCCAGAAACAGTCCCTGCTCTTTGCGGTTCTCGGTGAGGAAGCCGATGCCGCGCGCAATCGCATCACGCGGCGAATGAATGGTGACCTTCTCACCGTCGATCCAGATCTCGCCCTCTTTCGGCTTATGTACGCCGAAGATCAGCTGCGCCAGTTCGCTGCGACCGGCGCCTACCAGCCCGGCCAGCCCGACAATTTCTCCGGCCCGCACTGCCAGACTGCTGGGATGCACTTTGCCGCCATCAGTAAGGTGATTCACCGCCAGCCGGATGTCGCCTAAAGGGATCGCACGGTCTTTGTTAAACAGGTCGCTGAGCGGGCGTCCGACCATCATCCGCACCAGTTCACTGGCGTTAAGCTGGTCACGGGTCAGGCTGCCCACATATTGCCCATCACGCAGCACGCTGACGCGATCAGACAGCTCATACACTTCCGCCATGCGATGGCTGATGTAGATAATCGCCATGCCTTCGCTGCGCAGCCGTTTGATTAGTGCAAACAGCTGTTCGGTTTCGCGGTTAGAGAGCGCGGCGGTCGGCTCATCCATTACCAGAATGCGGCTGTTGCGCTGCAGCGCACGGGCGATCTCCACCTGCTGCTGCTCGGCGATGCTCAGACGGCTGACTAAATCCCAGGCGCTGAACTGTGCGCCAAGCCGGTCAATGACCCGCTGCGCCTCTTCAGCCATCTGCCGCCGCTTTACCAGCCCGCCGGATGCAATTTCGCTACCCAGAAAAATGTTCTCTGCCACCGTCAGGTTAGGTGCCAGGTTGATCTCCTGATAAATCAGGGTAATCCCGGCAGCCAGCGCCTCTTTCGGCCCTTTCAGTGCCCAGGGCTTTCCTTCAATTAAAATTTCCCCGCTGCTGGCGGTATAGGCACCGGCCAGAATCTTCATCAGTGTGCTTTTACCCGCGCCGTTCTCACCCATCAGTGCGTGAACCTCACCGGGCCAGACCGTGAGATCGACACCCTTCAGGGCATAAAAATTGCCGAAGCGTCGGGTAATTCCCCGCATTTCCAGTATTGGTGTGGCTGTCATCGCCTCGCTCCTGCGGACTGTGGATAGCCGCCAGTAAAACAACGCCAGATAAACGGAAAATGTCAGCGGCCGTTCATATTTGTCATAAACGCCTGACATCACGCTCCTATACTCGGCGCATCGTTGCAGTGATTAAGAGGTCGTGGGATGCAGCGCAGTTATCCGTGGCAGGCCGGGGCGCGTGGACGCCTGTTGATGTTCAATCTGCTGGTGGTGTCGGTCACGCTGATGGTAAGCGTGGTGGCGATCATCGGCTTTCGTCATGCCGGCGCGATTCAGGAACAGGCCCAGGCGCAGACGCTGGCAGATATGAACGGCAGCCTGGCGCTGGCGCGCGATACTGCCAATGTGGCGACGGCGGCCGTGCGGCTGTCGCAGGTGGTCGGGGCGCTGGAGTATCAGAGCGAATCACAGCGCCTGCAGCAGAATCAGCAGGCGTTGCAGCAGTCGCTGAGCCTGCTGGCCAGCGCACCGCTGGCGGCCCGTCAGCCGGAGCGCATCGCGCGGATCCGCGCCCGCAGCCTGATGCTGGAGCAGACGATTAATAGCCTGCTGCTGAATGGCCATCAGCGGCATCTGCAGCGCAACAACATGCTGAGTGATCTGTGGCAGACCCAGATTCTGCTCAGCCATATCAACCAGCTGGTGCAGCGGGAACAGCTCACACTGCCGGATGCCGCACTGCGTGAGCAAACCGAACGGCTGATCACCATCGCCATTCGCACACCCACGCCCATTGCCGTCATTGAACAGCTTCAGCAGGTGATGACGCAGTGGCGCAGCGTGCCGCTGACGGGCGTCACGGGCGAGAACGTGCAGCGACTCCTGATTACCCAGCAACGCCTGCTGCCGCTGGCGGAGGCGCTGGAGCAGAGCGACCTGGCAATCGCCTATGCTACCTACCGGATTAAAGCACTGGTGGCGATGCTGAATGACGATATCAATGCGTCAGTGCAGCAGGTTGCGCTGCAAAGTGAGGCGCGTACCCAGGCCACTCACCACGAACTTGATTCGATCATCGGCTTTATCGCGCTGTTTGTGCTGCTGGCGCTGGCGATTACCGGCTATGCCGGAATCTACATCTACCGCAATCTCGGATCGAGCCTGACAGCGATTGCCGGCGCGATGACGCGTCTGGCGCAGGGCGAACAGAACGTCAGCGTGCCGGGGCTGCAACGGCGTGACGAACTGGGTGAACTGGCGCGGGCCTTTAACGTCTTTGCCCGAAATACCGCCTCGCTGGCCCACACCTCACGGCTGCTGAAAGAGAAGAGTAACCAGCTGGAGTCCACCTTCCTGGCGATGCGCGACGGCTTTGCTCTGTTTGATCACAATGGTCAGCTGGTGGTGTGGAATGCGCAGTATGCCGAACTGCTCGGCCTTGCGCCGCGTGAGGTCCATCGTGGCGTCCACTATCAGCAACTGCTGGCCCCGCTGGCGGTGGATCTGCACGATCCCGGTGAGCAGCAGGAGATCCGGCTGGCCGATGGCCGTACGCTGGAGCTGCGTTTCAGTCCGATTCCGCGGCGCGGCATGGTCAATACCGTGCTGGACCGCACCTCACGTAAAACCCTGGAAGAAGCGCTCCAGCACAGCCAGAAGATGAAGGCGGTCGGTCAGCTGACCGGCGGGCTGGCGCACGACTTTAACAATCTGCTGGCGGTGATTATCGGCAGTCTGGCGCTGACTGAAGGCCAGCTGATGCCCGGCCCCCTCGCCACCCGCATTGAGCGGGCGCGGCAGGCGGCCGATCGCGCCGCCCAGCTGACGCAGCGCCTGCTGGCCTTCTCGCGCAAACAGGCGCTCTATCCGCGCGCAGTGTCGGTGGTGACGCTGGTGGATAACCTGCAGGGCTTGCTTCAGCACTCGCTGCTGCCGGGACAGCAGCTGATTATTGATGCCCAGCGCCCCGGCTGGCCCGCCTGGATCGATGCCAGCCAGCTGGAAAATGCGTTGATGAATCTGGTGGTGAACGCGCGCGATGCCATGCACCAGCAAAACGGCGAAATCCGGCTGCGCATCTGGAATCAGCGTCGTCTGGAGGGAGGAGAAAAACGTGACCGCGTCACAATTGAGGTAATCGACCACGGCTGCGGCATGTCCGCCGACGTGCGCGAACAGGTTTTCGAACCTTTCTTCACCACCAAAGCGACCGGCAGTGGCAGCGGGCTTGGGCTGTCCATGGTTTACGGCTTTGTGCGGCAGTCAGGCGGACAGATAGAACTGGAAACCGCGCCGGGCCAGGGCACCACGGTGCGTCTCTTGTTGCCGCGTGCAGCGGAAGCCGCCGTCATCGCCCCACCACCGCCTGTGCCCGGTGAGGCTGACCTTGCAGCAGATGTTGAAGCGGCCAGTAACCGGCTGGTGCTGGTGCTGGATGATGAACCGGCGGTGCGGCAAACATTGTGCGAGCATCTGCATCAGCTGGGTTATCTGACGCTGGAGTGTGGCGACGGTGAAGAGGCGCTGGCGCTGCTACGCCAGACACCGGATATCGACCTGCTGATCAGCGACCTGATGCTACCCGGCGAGATTAACGGCGCAGAGGTGATCCGGCAGGCCCATCAGAACTGGCCGCAGCTGGCGACATTGCTTATCAGCGGTCAGGATCTGCGCCACCAGCCGGTCACGCTGCCGCTGTGTGAACGGCTGGCGAAACCCTGGCAGCAGGCACAACTGGTGCAGGCGCTAAAGCGCGCCTGGCAGCGCAGCGAACGGCTTAATCGCGCGCAGCAGGCTGCCACAACGGCACCGGTTTCCCACTGATGTAGCGCTTACGCAGGCGGCTGGAGATCACATCCATGACCATCACCACCACCACCAGGATCAGCGTCAGGAACATCACCACATCCCAGTTCCACAGGCGCATGTTCTCGGCGTAGACCAGACCGACACCACCCGCGCCGACAAAGCCCAGCACCGCCGCCGAGCGGGTATTGGACTCAATCTGGTAAAGGCTCAGCGCCAGAAACTGCGGGAATGACTGGGTGAAGATGCCGAAGCGGTGTTTCTGCAGACTGTTGGCGCCCACGGCACTCAGTCCGCGACCTGGCGATCGCTCCACCGCTTCGTGCCCTTCGGCGTAGAGTTTGCCGAGCAGGCCGACATCCTGCAGGATAATCGCCAGCACCCCGGCCAGCGGCCCCATGCCCACTGCACGCACGAATATCAGCCCCCAGATCGCCATGTCGATGCCGCGCAACACATCGAACAAACGGCGCATCAGAAACGCCAGCGGTTTTGCCGCGCGATCGTGCATGACGTTGCGTGCCGCCAGAAACGAGAGCGGCAGCGCCAGCAGCGAGGCGGTCAGCGTCCCGGCGAACACAATCCCCAGGGTAATCCCGACCTGCGAAAAATAGTAGCCAAACGGCCAGTTCATAAAGTCATGCCAGACAAACATTCGCAGGAAATAGCGTCCAAGTTGCTGGCAGCCCATCAGCAGGCGCGACCATTCCAGGCCAAATACGGAAAAGAAAAAGAGATAGTAGAGCAGCACCGCCAGCGCCATCAGTCCTATACGGCGCAGATAGCGCGGCTGCGCGGCAAAGAGTTCACGATGCTGCTGCTTCATTAGCGTGACATCAGGTACGTGGCTTATCATGTCCGATCTCCTGTCACACGGCGACGAAGCTGACCAGATAGCGTATCCAGCAGCGATACCACAATCAGAATCAGCAGCAGCGTGATACTGACCTGATCGTAGCGGTCCAGTTTGATATTGGTCATCAGCTCCTGGCCGATACCGCCCGCGCCAACCAGCCCGAGGATGGTTGAAGAGCGGAAGTTAATTTCCAGTCGCATAAAGCTGTAAGAGAGAAAGACCGGTTTCACCTGGGGCCAGAAGGCGAAGCGCATCCGCTGCAACTTGCTGGCGCCGCAGGCGGCCAGGCCGCGCACCGGCTTGTCCGATGCCGACTCAATCGCCTCATAAAACAGCTTAGTCAGGCTGCCCACGGTGTGGAGCGCCAGCGCCAGAAAGCCGGGGATCGCCCCAATGCCAAAGGCCATCACAAACATCACTGCCCACGCCAGTTCCGGCATGGTGCGCAGAAAGGCGACAAAGGCACGAATGGTCATCCGCACGCTGACCGGCGTCTGGGTGTTGTCGGCGGCGAAAAAGGCCAGCACCGCCGCCACGGCCACCGCGATCAGCGTCGAGGCCAGCGCCAGCTGCAGCGTTTCCCAGATCAGTGGCAGCTGAATCGGCAGACGGTAGCCCCAGTACGCCAGCGAACCTTCGGTTTTGCCGTCGGCAAACAGCAGCGGCAGATGCAGCACCGGCAGGATTTCATGCAGATAGTCAAAAAAATGCGGCAGCGACTGCCAGACGGTGAGCAGATTAAATTCTGCCACCCTGCCCGCCGCCAGATAGAGTGCCACCAGCAGCAGTGACCAGAGCAGCGTGTCACGTTTCTGCTGGCGGCGGATGCGTTGGTAGTAGTGTTCGAATTCGGTCAAAGGAGGATCTCCGGCGCTAAAGCAGCGGGACGCAGGCGGGGTTGCCGCGTCCCGCTCTCCCCGTCTCGACGGGGAAAGTCAGGGCACCGTCGGCCTTAGCCGCGGCTGCCTTTCATCAGGTCACGCTTCATATCGATGATGTTTTTATAGTCAGCGACCGTCGCCTCACCGATATGCTGTTCACCACCCACGGCTTTTACGAAGCAGGCGTGCTCGTCCTTATCCAGTTTTTTAATCGCCGACACCACTTTCGCTTTGAAGTCAGCGGGTAGCTTATTGCTGACCAGCACCGGGCCGTTAGGGATCAGCGGCGACTGCCAGATGATGCGGATCTGCTTCATCAGGTCCGGATGGTCCATGCGGATCAATCGGCCAAAGGCGCCAGAGGTGTAACCGCTGTTGTAGTCACCGACCAGGGACGTCCAGGTGACTGCGCCATCAAACTGGTTATTCAGCACGCCCAGAATGTCCTGCTCATGACCGCCAGAGAAAGTGACGCTGGAGAAGAAGTTGTTATATTTGTCATCCACCGTGCCGCCGAACATCTTCTTAAACGCCTGGTTTGGCATCAGGAAGCCGGACGTCGAATCGGGATCGGCCATACCGAATGATTTGCCTTTCAGGTCTTCCAGCTTTTTATACGGGCTGTCCGCTTTAACGATGACGACAGAGTGGTAGCCACGTGACTGATCTTTGTCATCGACGACAATACCCACCACATCCACCGCTTTCGGGTCCTGAATGTAGACCGACGCAAACGAAGCCGGTGACATGCTCAGCACCATATCGATCTTGCCGCCCAGCAGGCCCTGAATCACGCCGGAATAGTCAGAGGCGTTGCGCATCTGGGTATCCACACCCAGCTCTTTATCGAAGAAGGTTTTTACACACTGATTATCGCCAATCTGCTGGGTGGCGTTCTGCCCGCCCATAATCCCCAGATTAAGCTGTTTCGGCGCATCCGCTGCGCTGACACCAAACGCCATGACACTGGTCAGAAGTGCTAAAGAAGTCAGTTTCATTCGGAATTATTCTCTTGCTGTGGACGTTAATGGATTTGGTTAAGTTCATCGCCGTACAGCTGGTGCAACAGGCTGTCGGTGAGTCGGGAAGGATGGCCATCAAACAGCACGACACCGCGCTGAATGCCAATAACCCGGGTGCAGTAGCTTTTGACCAGCTCAATCGAGTGCAGGTTGACCATCACGCTGATGCCCTGCTCGCTGACCTGGCGCAGCACATCCATAATGCGTTTGGTATTTTTAGGGTCGAGTGAGGCCACCGGCTCATCAGCCAGCAGGATTTTGGGGTTCTGCATCAGGGCGCGGCAGATCGCCACGCGCTGCATCTGTCCGCCTGAGAGATTTTCGGCCCGCTGCAGCGCCTGCGGCAGCATGTTCATCCACTGCAGCAGTTCGATGGCGTGCGCCCGGTCCTGGTCAGAAAAGATTTTGAAGAAGGATTTCAGCGTGCTGGTCTGGCTCAGGCGGCCCAGCAGCACGTTGGTCAGCACGTCGAGGCGCGGCACCAGACAGAAATCCTGAAAGATCATGCCGCACTGACTGCGCCATTCGCGCAGCTGGCGGCTGTTAAGCGTGACCACGTTACGATCTGCTTCGCCCTGATGAAGACTGATAATCGCACCGGACGTCGCGTTAATTGTGCCGTTGAGCATGTGCAGCAGTGTCGATTTACCCGCGCCAGAGCGGCCAATCACCGCCACCAGCTCACCGGCGTGCAGGTCGAAACTGACCTGATCCAGCACCTGCGTGTCGCCATAGGCTTTACTCAGTTTCTGCACCGACAACACTTTTTGTCCGCTGAGGCTGGCCGGTGGCAGATCGTTGTCGACCACCGTTTTCAGAAGTGCCTGTGCCATGGTGTTCTCCGTCATCGCTGATTGCGTTCTGCCGGTTATTAAGGCGTGACGCGATGAACACGAGATGACAGCCAGATGATCAAACCGTGACAGGCCAGTGCGCGCCGCACAGCAAAGTCTGGCCGTCACGGGCTGGCAGCACGCCTTCTGGCAACGGGTTTTCGGCTAACCAGTTATCCATCTCATGACTGAGGTGAGTGAGCCAGGTCTGACGCGGCTGGAGCCTCTCTGCTATCGCCAGCGCCTGGGTCAGATCATTGTGATTTCGTGGCTCTGCACGTGGCGGATCGTTGCAGTCAATCACCAGTTGATCCAGCGGCTGGCCGCGCAGGAAGTCGGCGGTGTCGGGCGGCAGTCCGCAGGTATCACACAGCCAGGCGAGCCGGGTGTCGTGCCAGTCAAACAGATAACCGTGCGTTAGCTTTGAGTGCTGCAGCGGCAGCGGCGTAACCTGCAGCTCGCCAAAGGCATGCGCCACAAACGGGGTTAAAGCGGGACGGAAATCCAGCAGGCCAGGGTGTTTGTAGAGATCGTCACAGCCACGCGGATCGGGCGGTCCCCAGACCGGAATCGGCACGCCCACTCCCCAGCGCAGCGCAAACAGGCCCTGAACATGATCCATGTGATAATGCGTCAACAGAACGCGGGTCAGCGAGCCAGGCGGAAAGCGTGATGCCAGCAGCGGCAGACCGGCATCCAGCAGGATGCGTTCGTGGCCAAACTCAATCAGCGCACTGCAGGGCGCTCGTGCATGAGTGCTGTTACGCTGCGCCCGCAGACAGGCGTGACAGTCGCAGCCCGGCAGCGGCGCGGCGGTGACACCGCCAGTGCCGAGAAAAGTGATTTTCATGGATGCGCTCCTGGTCGCGAATGTCGCTGCCGGGCGCTTACTGCCCGTGCCGGAAAAGTCGATGTCATTGATGCGCCTCCAGTATCTGGCGAAGCTGGCAGACGGTTTCCGCCAGCGCGCCGTCGTTGTTGAGTATCAGACAACCATCGGGCTGCGGTTGGGCGGCACGCGCCAGCCGACGGGCAATCTCCACCTCATCTTCCCGTCCACGCTGACGCAGCCGCGCCGCCAGCACAGCGGGCGACACCTGCAGACAGACCGGCAGCAGCTGTGAGCCAAAGCGGGCCTGTGCCTGAGCCAGATGCATCCGCGACCCGTTCACCACCACATTCTGTCCACGCAGCAGCCACTGTTCTGTCTCACAGCCAATGCCGTAGCGGAAACCGTGCGCTTCCCAGCTCACGGCAAACAGACCGAGCGCGGCGCGGCGGGCAAACTCCGCCTCGGTGAGTGCCACATGGTTTTCACCGCCCGCATCGGCGGCGCGGGTGATGTAGCGATGGGCGATCAACAGCCTGGGCGGCGGTGCCTCCCGCAGCGCATCCAGCAGGCTATCCTTGCCGGAACCGGAGGGACCGGTGAGCCAGATCAGCCGCGCCATCAGTACACCTGCCGGCCTTTGCTCCAGACGTGCCGCACGTGCGGGTAGCCGTGTGCGGTGTGCGCCAGCACCAGGTCGGCGCGGCAACCTTCCGCGATGACGCCGCGATCCTCCAATCCTAATGCGCGGGCCGGATTACAGGTCACCAGCGCGATGGCCTGCGCCATGCCAAGGCTGTTGCGCTCATCATCCGCCAGCCGGAACGCCGCATCCAGCAGGCTGGCCGGGTAGTAATCGGACGACAGAATGTTCAGCAGGCCGTGTGACGCCAGTTCCCAGGCGGCGACGTTGCCGGAGTGCGAGCCGCCGCGCACGATGTTGGGTGCACCCATCAGCACCTGCATGTTGCGATAGCGTGAGGCACGTGCAGCTTCCAGCGTGGTCGGAAACTCCGCAATGCGACTGCCTGCCGCATGGGACTCCTCCACATGCGCGGCGGTGGCGTCATCATGGCTGGCAATGGCGATGCCATGTTCCCGGCACAGTCCGGCAATCGCCTGACGATTGGGCTGCGACCACGCTGCCGCGAGGGTGAGCTGGTCATGCTCGAACTGATCCATCTCCGCGTCGTTAAGCTGATATTTGCCCTGATAATATTCGCGATATTTGGTCAGCGACGCGTATTGACGCTGGCCCGGCGAATGGTCCATCAGCGACACCAGCGCCAGCTCCGGCGTGCCCATCAGCGCTTCAAACAGCGGCGCAGTGGTGGGATGCGGCAGTTCACAGCGCAGATGCAGCAGATGCTCAGCCCGGTTCAGTCCCTTGCGGTTGCTGTCGCGGATGGCGTCGATCATCTTGCTGAGGTTATCCAGCCGGTGCCCGCCGTCGCGCACATCCCCGACGCCTATCGCGTCCAGCACCGTGGTAATGCCGCTGGAAACCATCAGCGCATCGTGGCTGCTCATCGCCGAGTGTGCGGGCCAGTCCACTTTCGGGCGCGGGGTGAAAAACTTGTCGAGGTTATCGGTGTGCAGTTCCACCAGACCTGGCAGCAGCCAGGCACCTTCGCCGTCCAGCGCACCGGGCTGCTGGCTGGTGGTTTCGCTGAAGCTGCTGATGCGCTCATCGCGGAACTCCAGTGACCCGCTGACCACTTCGTTTTCCAGCACCAGTCTGACGTTATTGATGATCATGCCTGCACTCCTGTGTCGATCGGGTGCATCAGGTGCAGCCGGTCGGCGACCCGCTCGCGCACCGCCCGATCGTGAAAAATACCGACGATGGCGGCACCACGTGCGCGCGCCTGTTCAATTAAGCTCACCACCGCCTCGCTGTTGACGTTGTCGAGCGAGGCGGTGGGTTCATCCAGCAGCAGCACCGGATAGTCGGCGATAAAGCCGCGTGCGATATTCACGCGCTGCTGCTCACCGCCAGAAAAGGTAGACGGGGCGAGCGACCAGAGACGCTGCGGCACATTCAGCCGGCTGAGCAGTTCGGCGGCCCGCGCTTCGCAGAATTCGCGATCGACGCCGCGCTCCAGCAGCGGCTGCATCACAATCTCCAGCGTCGGTACGCGAGGGATCACCCGCAGAAACTGGCTGACCCAGCCCAGCGTGTCGCGACGCAGGGCGATAATCTGGCGCGCTGATGCCTGCGCCATGTCGATCCATTCACCCTGATGTGCAACCCGGATATGACCGCTGTCGGGCTGATAGTTGCCGTAAAGCGCGCGCAGCAGTGTGGATTTGCCACTGCCGGAATGACCGTGCAGCACCACGCATTCGCCCTCGCCCACCGTCAGGCTGGCGTTGTGCAGCACCGGCAGCGCTGCGCCGTTCTGGTTGTGCAGCACAAAGGTTTTACACAGGTTTTCTACCCGCAGGCGCGGAGTGAGCGTTGTCATTTAATTGAGCACCGAAGAGACCAGCAGTTGAGTGTAAGGATGATGAGGATCGTCCAGAACACGGTCAGTCAGACCGCTCTCCACCACCCGCCCCTGTTTCATCACCAGCAGGCGATGCGCCAGCAGTCGCGCCACCCCGAGATCGTGGGTGACAATCACCACCGCCAGATTCAGCTCGCGCACCAGGGTGCGCAGCAGATCCAGCAGTCGCGCCTGCACGGAGACATCCAGCCCGCCGGTCGGCTCATCCATAAACATCAGCTGGGGCTGCGTCACCAGGTTGCGGGCAATCTGCAGACGCTGCTGCATCCCGCCGGAAAAAGTGGTCGGCAGATCGTCGATACGACTGGCATCAATCTCCACCGCCTGCAGCCACCGGCTCGCCTCGGCGCGGATGTCACCATAGTGGCGCTCTCCGGTCGCCATCAGCCGTTCGCCGATGTTGCCGCCCGCGCTGACCTGCGAACGTAGTCCGTCCATGGGGTGCTGATGCACCACACCCCACTCGGTGCGCAGCAGGCGACGGCGGTCGCTTTCACTCATCTGATAGAGATCGCGATTCTGATAGAGAATGCTGCCCACCTGCGGTGTGAGACGGGCTGACAGGCTCTGTAGCAGCGTGGTTTTACCGGAACCGGACTCGCCGACAATCCCCAGCACTTCGCCGGGCCAGAGATCAAAACTGACCTGCTCAAACCCTTTGCCCGGCGCATAGAGATGGGTGAGCTGGTTCACCGCAAGCAGCGGCTGTTCACTGTGCATGTTGCTGTTCCTGCTGCTGATGGCAAAAGTCGGTGTCGGAGCAGACAAACATCCGCGTTCCCTGGTCGTCCATCACCACCTCATCGAGGTAGCTGTGGCGCGATCCGCACAGCGCGCAGGGTTCATCCCACTGCTGAACGGTGAACGGGTGATCGTCGAAGTCCAGGCTCTCCACGCGGGTATAAGGCGGCAAGGCGTAGATACGCTTTTCACGCCCGGCACCAAACAGCTGCAGCGCGGGCATCATGTGCATTTTCGGGTTGTCGAATTTGGGGATAGGCGACGGATCCATCACGTAGCGATCGTTAACCCGGACCGGATAAGCGTAGGTCGTGGCGATATGGCCGTAGCGGGCGATATCTTCATACAGCTTCACCTGCATGATGCCGTACTCCTCCAGCGCATGCATGGTGCGGGTCTCGGTTTCGCGCGGTTCGATAAAACGCAGAGGCTCAGGAATCGGCACCTGGAATATCAGGATCTGGTCTTCCTCCAGCGGCGTTTCCGGGATGCGGTGCCGGGTCTGGATCAGCGTGGCATCGGCGGTGCGTTCGGTGGTCGCTGCCCCACTGACCCGCTTAAAGAACTGACGGATCGACACCGCATTGGTGGTGTCATCAGCGCCCTGATCGATCACCTTAAGCACATCCTGATCGCCAATCACGCTGGCGGTAATCTGGATGCCGCCTGTGCCCCAGCCGTAAGGCATCGGCATCTCGCGTCCGGCGAATGGCACCTGATAGCCGGGGATCGCCACCGCTTTCAGGATGGCGCGACGGATGGTGCGTTTGGTCTGCTCATCGAGATAGCCGTTGTTATAGCCGGTGAGTTCAGCCATGGTTGCGCTCCTGATAATCGTGCTGCAGCTGTTTCAGCAGTTCCAGCTCAGCCTGGAAATCGACGTAGTGCGGCAGCTTGAGATGCGAGACAAAGCCCGCGGCTTCGACGTTGTCGGCGTGCGACAGCACAAACTCTTCGTCCTGCGCCGGGCTGGTCACGCGCTCATTCTGTTCGCGGCTTTGCAGCGCCCGATCCACCAGCGCCATCGCCATCGCTTTCCGTTCGGCGCGGCCAAATACCAGCCCGTAGCCACGGGTAAACTGCGGTGCGGCATCATCACTGTGGGCGACGCCGTTGACCATTTCACATTCGGTCAGCAGCAGTTCCCCAATCTCCAGCTCAAACCCCAGCTCTTCGGGACAGATGCTGATGCTGAGATAGCCGGTACGGATCTCGCCGGCAAAGGGATGGGTACGGCCATAGCCGCGCTGGGTGGAATAGCCCAGCGCCAGCAGAAAACCTTCATCGCCACGCACCAGCTGTTGCAGCCGCGCAGCGCGCGAAGCGGGAAAGCTCATTGGCTCGCGGGTGATATCAACCGGCTCGCTGCCGTCATCACTCTCGGCGGTGGCCAGCCCTTCTTCCGTCATCATGCTGAACATGTGCGGACACTGATCCGGCACCGAACGGTCGTCACGCGGCGCGGCAGGCGTTTCACCGTTTGCCAGCAGGGTGAAGTCGAGCAGACGGTGGCTATAGTCATAGGTTGGCCCCAGCACCTGGCCGCCCGGCAGATCTTTATAGACCGCCGAGATGCGGCGTTCGATGCGCATCGAACCGGTCGCCAGCGGCGTGCTCTCTGCCAGACGTGGCAGCGTGGTGCGATAGGCACGCAGCAGAAAAATCGCCTCGACCAGATCGCCACTGGCCTGCTTAATCGCCAGCGCCGCCAGTTCAGGATCGTATATTCCGCCTTCGGTCATTACCCGATCCACCGCCAGCCCCAGCTGCTGGGCAACCTGATCGCAGCCGAGTTCCGCTACTGCCCGATCGCCCCGTCGCAGATCAGCCTGTAACTGATGGGCATTAGAGATGGCTTTTTCGCCACCTTTCACCGCGACATACATCAGCACACCTCCACAACGGTGGTGCGCGGCACAGCCATGATCGCTTCGCCACAGGTGAAGATCAGATCCACGCCCTGAGGGAACGGATGCGGACGGGTGCGCAGATATTCCAGCACGCTTTCTGGCAGCTGTGGCGCAATGGCGCGGGTTTCCCGCAGGCCAGGGCCGGAGAGACGCAGCGTTAATCCGCCATTCAGCGACGGCACTTCGATAATCAGCGTGGTGCTTTTCTCCGGCGACATATTGTCACCCGCCGCGAACTGCGTCGGATCGGGCTGCGCTGTTGCATGGCTCAGGGCGAAGGGGGCGTCCTGCTGCGTAGTGATGGGTGCACCGGTATGGAAGCGCAGATTGTTACGCAGCTGTTCATTGTCAATTTGCGCATCCAGCCAGACCGGACTTTCCTGATCGACCAGCGTCAGCAGCAATGCTGTGGCCGCCGGTGACAGTGCGCCCCAGCCCTGCTGCAGCGGCAGCGAGACCATCACGCCCGGCTCGCTCATCGCTTTCAAAATACGGCGAAACGCACGCTGCGCATCCGCGACCGGATGGTTAAAACTTGCCAGTAAAGTCATCAGTTATCTCCGCGAACCAGCGTAAAGAAATCCACTTTGCTGCTGGCGATTTCACGGGCGCGCAGCTGTCGCTGCTCCTCGCGCCACGCCGCCAGCGGGGTAATAATCTTCTCTTCCAGCAACTGCCGTGTTTCCGGCTGCTGCAACAGCGCATCCAGCAGGGCGCAGCGTTCGGCATGGGCTTTGTCGCGCCCCAGCAGATAGCTGTAACCCAGGGTACCGTCGCTCAGTTGCACCACCGCACGTGTCACCGTGGCATCGCCCATGACAAAGCGTTTGCCGGTAGCGCCCATCCGCGCCTGGAGTCGCGTCAGCCCAATCTCTGCCGGACGGACCAGGGTGAATTCGGGCTGGAGGCTAAGCGCCTGCCAGTGCGCTTCAAGCAAGGCGGCGCTGCTGTGCGCCAGTACCGACAGCCAGCGCTGGCGATCTGTTTGCTGTTCCATTAGTGCTCCAGAGTCAGTTCGATCATGTCGCCGCGCGTCAGGCTGACGGAGTATTCCGCCACCGCGCCATCACTGGTTTTGTTGAGCGTCCGCACGCAGAGCAGCGGCGCATGCAGGGCGATGTCGAGCTGCCGACACTCTTTGGCCTGCGCCCGGCGGGTGCTGATACGCGTCTGAGTGCGCACCAGCTGTTTGCCGGTGTGTTCCACTAAGAAGTCGTGCAGCGAGCCGCTATTAAATTGCTGAAGCTGCGGCCACCAGCTGAGGTCGGCGAGGAAATGATTAATCAGGCAGAGCGGCACGCCATTGGCGCGGCGCAGGGTGCGCAGATGAATGACGTTGTCGCCCTCTTTCACGCCCAGCGCATTGGCGACGTCGTTGCTGGCCGGACGCAGTACCGCCAGCAGCCGTTCGCTGGTCGGGTGACTCCCCTGCTCCATCAGGTTCTGACTGAAGCGCGCCTGGGCATGTAGCGGATAGTCATAAGGACGCATCAGTACAAGGATGCCAACGCCGTGACGGCGCTGCAGCAGCCCTTTGTGCACCAGCTCATCGACAGCCCGGCGCAGCGTGTGGCGGTTGACCTCGTAGTGATCGGCCAGCTGCTGCTCGGAAGGAAGATAGTCGCCGCAGCGGTAGCGCTCTTTCAGCGCCTGCTCCAGTTGTGCGGCAACAGCCTGATAAACAGTGGTCGGATGTCTGGATAACTCCATCACGATGAAATCCTCACGGGTTACAGAGTGGGAACGCAGTGATAAGACGCTGCGGGATGGTGTTAGCCTGAGGGAAGCAGATGACAGAACCGTGACGCGGGGGTGAAGGAGAGGTGAATATGCTCAGACGTTTACCCTGCCAGAGGGAGGGTTTCACGCCCGATGTTGTGACTCAAACCAGGGCGTAATAAGCATATGCGGAATCGCCAGTGCAGCCAGTGCCGCAAAGAGTGCCTGAATTCCCGCTTTATCCGTGGGATGCATCATCACAATGGTGCCCACCGCCAGCAGAATGGCTGCCGTCAGTACCGGCCATGTGGCATGCAGATAGCCTATATAGCTTTTGCAACCCAGCTGATCGCGCCGCTGCCTGGTTTGCGGAAGCGCATGCAAAATCAGAAACCCCATTGAAAAACCGACGAAAGGCGGAAGCAGTAACAACGCCAGCGTACCGGTCACAAGACGTCTGTCCTGGCGGCGCAACCCCATAAAAATAAGACCTGACGCACAGAGTCCCCCTGTAATGGCAATGCCCATAGCAAGAGAGTCCGGCAGTGAAAATCCTGGTGCCGCCTCATGCAGAATCGCGCTAAAGGCCTGCAGATGCAGTGCCGCGGGAGCCGCTATCATAGTTATTCCCCGCGCCAGACGTTCGGGGCTGCGTCCATCAGGGGCGTCTTCAAGCGCAAAATGCAGGGCAGATGCCAGGAGAAAAACGGGCAACGCCAGTGCCGGAGCACCGTGCCACCAGTACAGACAGATCACAATGACCAGCCCATAGACGGCAAGAAACGGGAACTGACGCTCGCGTTTAACGACGTCAAGATCGCTGGCACCGTGCGCCATGCCGATAACGCCAATGGCCAGGGTCGCAAAAAGCACTTGCCACGCAGGGGGGCTGATAGAGGCAGCGAGCGCTGCCCCCCAGAGTCCTGCCCAGCCGAACCGCACCTGGCCTGTCATCTCTTCACAGCACCAACAGGGATGGTATCAGAGAGCGCTTTTTTCATGTTAGCCGCAGCGTAGAAGGCGTAGAAAACTTTAGCGATAATATCCAGAATCAGGAATGCCTGAACAGATGTCGCATCAGTGATGACACTGAGACCTTCCGGGCCGACCAGAAAAACGATCGGATAGATAAACCACACCAGGGTCAGCAAGGCCACATTCTTGTAGTAGGCCCCTGCCAGCGTGTTGCCTCGCGTCGCGGCCAGTGCGCGCAGTGGCCCCCAAAGCAGATAAATAACGCCCAGAAATGCCGCACACGACCATGAATACCACACCCATTTCGCGACAGCATTTTCCGCCAGGGAAGAGATCAGACCGGTGATAATCATCATCACATCCAGCACAATGATGGCGGTCAGAAAGCCGCCCATTTCGCCGGGTTTACCCTGTTCATGGAAAGCCAGCATAACCAGTCCGGCCAGTAAAAGCGGCGTGGTAATCGACCAGTCAGCATAACGTGCCAGATACACGATGGTGCCACTGTCCAGCGTGAGATTACCAAAGCCAAATGCCATGGCCAGATACGCAGTAGCGGCAATAAACGGCACGGACGCGTGTACCAGAGTGTGGTGACCAAAGGGATATTTCTTGTCACCCGTCGCGTAAATAAGCAGTGACGCGATGGCCATGACCGAAAACCCAATCATAAATGCAGTTTGATCCATTTTACTCTCTCCTGTGCTAAGCGCCGGTATCGTGCCAGCCATGCAGCTATGAATAATCGTTAATAAAAGAGGCTTATATTCATTCAAAGAATATGCTGTCAGTATATGGCGATATTCATATTCTGCCCGGCAAGCGATATTCACACTGTTAATTTCAGGCAATTTGATTAAATTAACCTCATTCAGCCACCCGGCGATCACCGGTTAAAAAAAACCAATGTAAAGTTGTGTTTCCCGACGTTTCATTTCTCTGCTGAAATCTTATTGATCGATAAACCCATTAATTAATAAAACATTAACTATCAGAAGGTTAAATATAAGGGCGTTAAAATTATTGCACCTCTGCACAAATTGAAAAAAGTGCAATAATTTTATTTTTCTCTGGAAAATCTGACGGTGGACGCTATGAGAGTGATATAGCAAAGCGATTCTGGCAGGCGAAACGGCATCAAACAAGTCCGGAACAGATTCCGCCAATCCTATCCGATGAATGTGTTTCGCACGTTTGTATTATTAAATCGCTGTGTAAAGGTGCGCATCGTTCGTCAGGCGTACGCAGGGGAGTTCAGAGGGGTGTCATCATTACCGGCAGCGGAATTTTGCAGTACGGAGGCGAATCAGCGGAGAATTGTTCATGCGGGCTGGCGTTAAAAATCACTCAGCAGACGTGAGGCGACAGGCCGGAAAAGTGTAAATCATTATTTTCCGGCCCGGCCGTTAACCGTGGCTGAATCCAGGTTGACTCAGAGCTTAAATGCGCTGACCTCGGTCAGCAACCTGCCCGCCTGCTGGCTCAGTGAGCCCGCAGCGGCAGACATCTGCTCGACCATCGCGGCGTTCTGCTGCAGATTGCTTTCCATCTGCGTGACCGCGATGTTCACCTGGTCGATTCCATAGCTCTGTTCTTTAGACGAATTATTTACCTGATTAATCAACTGCGTTGTTTCATCAACGACACTCAGGGCTTCATCCATTCGCGACGTCACATTCGCTGCGTAGACCACGCCTTTATCCACATTCTGAATGGCTTCCTCAATCAGGCCACGGATATCCTGCGCTGCGGAGGAAGAACGCTGTGACAATGAGCGGACCTCGCCGGCGACCACGGCAAACCCCTTGCCCTGTTCCCCGGCACGGGCGGCCTCCACGGCGGCGTTAAGCGCCAGGATATTAGTCTGAAAAGCGATACCATCAATAATAGAGATGATTTCTGAAACCTTATTTGAAGAGACAGAGATATCGTTGATCGCACTTTTTAACTCGTTAAGCTCCCGGTTGCTGTGGTTGACGATGGAATGAACCTTACCGATGAAGTTATTCGCCTCTGCCGTGTTATCCATGTTGTGTTTCACGGTAGCGGAGAGCTCGTTCATACTGGCTGCGGTTTGCTCCAGTGAAGACGCCTGAGACTCTGAGCGTGACGAAAGGTCGTTATTGCTGTGAGCGATTTCTTCCGACGCCGTATCCACCTCTTTGCTGGCATCCCTGACGCCAGACAGCACGTCCCGGAACTTAGCAACCAGAGCATTGAAACTGCCAGCCGTCGCGCCCAGTTCATCCTTTTTAGTAAGATTTACCTGAAGGGTCAGATCGAGGTTTTCCTCGATGGTTTTCATCGTGCTCTGTAAATTCTGCAGGCCTTTTCTGATATAGCTCAGGACAGAGTACGAAGAAAGGGCTGTCAGTATCACCGCGGCGACAATAATGCTGCTCAGAAGCCAGAGCGTATGCAGATACTGTGCGTGGTTCTCCGCTGCAAAGTTGTTGGCTATCTGATAGTTATAAGCCAGCAGGTCCTTCAGATTCTGGCTCACCACAACCGAAGCCGCCGCTGTCTCTCCCTGATCGGAAACCATTGCTCTGGCAGCATCGATTCCGCCGGTCTGATAAACGCCCGCCATCTTATTTACTTTCTCGAGATAGACACCGAAATTCTGAATAACCTGGTTTATTGACTCCCCGTCCTTCTCATCTGAAATCAGGTGGGCTTTATAATAATCCATTGCCTCGCGCGTTTTGGTCAGATATTCCTTAGCGGTGACCATATGCTTTTCAAAAATCGCTTTATCGGTACCCAGAAGGCCCATCAGTATCTGTCGTCTTGCCTCTTCACGAAGTTGAGAGATTTCACTGATTTTATTGATACTGGGCAGGGAGTTGGTGGCCACATAATCGAACCGATCCTGTGCGCCGCCCAGAGAGCGGATGCTGAGGATGCCCAGGAACAGCAGCGCCATCAGTGTAAAAGTGAAGACCAGCGTAAGTTTCTTTAAAATTGTCATGAGAGATTACCCGAGGGAGAAGTCAAGATACCTTTCGTTTATCGGTCATGCCCACCTGCACTTTATGGTTGCTCAGTGCAACTAAACAATTATTTTTATGTTTTTTTGCGGTATATCAAAATCTGCACTCATTACGGCAAATGATTTCTTACGGAGAAATCCGTGACGCGGCACGACTGATGATGACTGTGCAGAACGCAGTGCCACGGGAGGGATAAATGAGAAAGGCGGGCAGATCATTGCCAGACACCTAAGAATGGAAAAGTGCTAAAAATCACGAGCAGGTAAAAAAACCTGACTCAAGCACCAAAAGCCATTAATAAAACTACTGAAAACAAGGCACTGCGACAGCCACGATCCCATTACATTCATCAAAATATTTACTGATATCTGACCGCGATGTCACAGGCTTGCTTATCCGGACTGATACAGCCTCTGCGGTGATACGTTCTGACACCCGAGAAGCAGTCCGATTCCCTATGCTCGTCTTAACGCGCCACGTTGCCAGGGAGCGTGATGAGTAAAACCATAAATCTGAATCTCTGTCGCGACGGAGGGTCGCAACCCACTCCCTCTCATTTTGTGGCGAACGGGTAAGTGAGCAGGCTGACGGCGCTGGCTATTTCGTTTTGCAGGATGCCGTCAGGTTCTTCATCTAACAGCAGACATAACTGGGCAATGACTTTTGCACAAGTGACTGACTCACCAGCATAAAAAAGGGCCTCCACCGCTTTACCAACGTGAACATGCAGTGCTTTAACGGAGTTTTCATCACACATTTACCACCTCCGATGGCATTAACCCTTGAAGGAGGCCACCGGATGCCAGAAATGACGTCAGGCGGCCCCTCAGGATGCTATACAACGATGATCAGAAGGTTTCCCAGTTTGCTTTCGATGCCATCAGCGATACCGACGGTTGTGCGTTGCGCCTGGTGGGCTGTGCCCGGGGCGTAAATGTTCCGGAAGACGGCACACGGAAAACGGCAACGGTTTTTTCAAGTTCAAGCGCCTGTTCTTCAAGACTGCTGGCCGCCGCAGAAGACTCCTCAACCAGCGCAGCGTTCTGCTGGGTGGTGCTATCCATCTCCGTCATGGCCTGCGCAATCTGGGTAATGCCGCGATTCTGCTCGTCTGATGCAGCGGCAATTTCGCCCATAATGTCCCTTACCTGCGTCACAGACCTGACGATCCCCTCCATTGTCACGCCGGCGCGGTTAACCAGTTCGGTTCCGTTACTCACTCTGTCCAGTGATTCCCGAATCAGCCCTTCTATCTCTTTTGCGGCCAGTGAACTGCGCTGTGCCAGATTGCGCACTTCGCCTGCCACCACGGCAAAGCCCCTGCCCTGTTCACCTGCGCGCGCGGCCTCGACCGCCGCATTCAGCGCCAGAATATTCGTCTGGAAAGCGATACCGTTAATCACGGTAATGATTTCGCCGATTTTGCCTGAGCTCTGACTTATTCCGCCCATTGTGGTAATCACCTCACTGATGATGTCCCCGCCGCGGCTGGCATTGTGTGACGCATCCGTGGCCAGCTGGCTGGCGTGATGGGCGTTCTCCGCATTCAGCTTAACGGTGGAGGTTAATTCCTCCATACTGGCAGCCGTCTCCACCACGGCAGCCGACTGCTGTTCTGTGCGTGAAGAGAGGTCGGTGTTACCTGCTGCAATCTCAGAGGAGGCGCGGGCGACATTATTCACCCCATCCCTGACCCGGGAGATTATGTTACGCAGGCTCTGGTTCATGGCTCCCATGGCCGTCATCAGTTCCCCAAGCTCATCAGAACGGGAACTGGTTATTTCGGCGGTCAGGTCACCGTCAGCGATACGCTGTGCCGAAGAAAGCGTCTCTCTCAGCGGCACGGTGATGCTGCGGGTCATTCTCCAGGCAATCAGGAGACTGAGGGTGATACAGGCCAGGGTGGCAAAACCAATCTGCCAGAGTGCGGTATTCATATATTTCTGAGCCAGTTCAGACTGAAAGAACGCGAGGTCTGTGATTGACTGATTCAGTTTTCCTGCCGCTGTGGTCATTTCATCTGAGGCGCGTTTTTCGACCTGCACCGACTGGAGATATTTATTTAACAGCGCGGTTCCCGAGGTGGTTTTTTGCTCTATATCGGCCAGAAACGCACCGAGTGAAGTATCCGCGAGGCTTCTCAACTGGCTGATGAGGGGTGAAAGACCCTCTTTAATTTCGTTGTACTTATTCAGTGAGGAAGCGTCTGGCTTGTGTATGAACGCCTGAACATAAAATGCAGCCTGTTCAGTTTTGAGGCTGAGGGACAGCAGGGGTGCAACGAGGTCTGCCGCGACAGAAGTCTGCCGCGCAGCCAGTTTTTCCGCCACTGAATCGAGACCGATAGCCTGAGCTTCGTTCATAGAAAGGGCTGCACTGTGGCTGCTCGCAAGGAAGTTTTGACGCTTTTCCTGATACTGAGTCAGGGCAGTACTGAGCACAGAAAGTTTTTCACGCCCCTCTGTTGACCACGAATACTTTTCGAGACTCTTGTGCAAAGCAGACAACTGATTCATCGCCTCACCGTTGAGTTCGATGAATTTATTGTCGCGGGTATACTGAAATAGCGTGCGGTTCAGCCTCGCTTTCGCCAGCGCATTAACCATTTCTACCGTGACATCGCGCTTTGCTGAGTTAACCTGAATTTTAAAAAAACAGAGGGTAGCTAGCGCTGATATCGTCAGTGACGCCAGTATAACCAGCACAAATCCCAGCGTAAGTTTGCTGCCTATATTAAATTTCGACACTTTTTTTATAATATTCATTTAAATAATCCCGGTATTGGAGAAGACCCGCGCCTGACATTTTTTCAGGGTTACATCCTGTATCGGCATAGCGTAGAAATTTATTATACTCAACCTCACAATCTGCCCATAAAAAGTGATATTTATTGATATAGATCACTTCCCTTAATATTATTATTCAGGCGTTTAAATTAAGGCTTCTGATAATTTACCAGGTTATCATTCAGGCTCTAACCTGAAGAGACCCTGCAAAAAAAACCCAAAACTTATTCATCAACTTATTGATTTTAAATCACAAATAACAACACCCTGGCCGGAAGGATGTATTAACCGGATAAATAAAGAGAAGCCACTTTGATTTCTTAAGGTTTTATTAATCTTTGCCGCTATTCTGGAAAAATATTTCCGGATTAACAGTAACTCAGGGAATAAGCCTTCTTGCTTCTCAGAATAAGAAAGCCAGGTTAAAGCGAGGCTTAATTATGTCAGCAATCAATTATGCAAATGAAAAATGATTAACCGGCTTGCTGTAACATTCAGCCTGAATCATCACCCCGAGGGCGCAACCGCCGTTATTCGACGCGTGTCTGTGGAGCGAAATTAAGGTGCTCCGGGGCCTGCCCGCTGGCACCGGAGCCGGGTTATAAAAAGGGCCGGCAAGCGCGCTGACCCCTAAGGTTTACCGTAACATCAGCAGAGGCTGACGGCTTTCAGCCAGCATCTCCGAGGTATGACTACCAATAAAGAACCGGCGCAGCCGGGAATGTCCGTAAGCCCCCATCACCGTCAGGCCAATCTCATTCTCATCCGCATACCGGCACAGCGCGCCGGTGACGGAGTGGTCCTTCAGCCGCCGCGCCTCTGTGACGATGCCAGCCTTCTCAAGAATGACCTGCGCATCCTGCAGCGTCGTGGCGTCGCCGTTAACCATGACCAGATGACAGATCAGACCGCTCAGTAGCGGGCTCACGCTCATACGCATCAGATTTTCCCGGCTCGCCTCGCTGCCGTCCCAGGCAAACATGACCCGTAATGGCGGAGAAAAGGTTTCCGGTACGATCAACGCCGGCCGCTGCTGAAGCCGGATGACACTTTCCAGGTGGCTGCCAACAGGATGACGGCTTCCTTTGCGGCCCAGCACCATCAGACGGATATCACCCAGCTCTGCCACGATTTCGTCCAGTGCACCGTGTTTCTGTAGCCGCTGCACGTCCGGATAACCGCCCTGCTTCAGCCATGCCGCACACGCTGCCAGCACGGCTTTTCCCTGTGCCATCAGCAGACGGCTGCGCTCTCCCTCAATATGGGCAAGCTCTTCAGTCAGCTGCTCCCGGCTGTCAATGCCGAGAGTGCCGGTCAGATCGGAGACGGCGGGAGGGTCATTTTTTTCCAGCACGTGCATCAGAACGAGCGGCACACCCAGTTTAGCGGCCGCCCAGGCCGCATATTCACAGACAGAACGGGTTGACGGCGAACCGTCAACACAGGCAATAACGCGGTTATCCATAGTAAATCTCCGGTGAATTAATGGCCGCCCATCAGCTTTTCAACCTCTTCGGGTTTGTCATGCACACCAAAGCGGTCAACGATAGTGCGGGTCGCGTCGTTCATGCCCCTGATCTCCACGTCGGTGCCTTCGCGGCGGAACTTAATCACGATGCGGTCCAGCGCGCTGACCGACGTAATGTCCCAGAAATGGGCGAGCGACACGTCGATGACCACACGATCCAGCGCCTCGCGGAAGTCGAAGTGGCGGGTAAACCGGTCAGCCGAGGCAAAGAAGACCTGCCCGGTTACGGTATAGGTACGCGTATCGCCGTTCAGCGTCGAGGAGACCGCCATAAAGCGGGCCACTTTGGTGGCAAAGTTCAGAGAGGCAATCAGCACACCCGTCAGCACCCCAAACGCCAGGTTGTGGGTAGCCACCACCACGGCAACGGTCGCCAGCATCACCACGCTGGTTGAAACCGGATGGGTGCGCAGGTTCGCAATCGAGCGCCATGAGAAGGTGCCAATGGAAACCATAATCATCACCGCAACCAGCGCCGCCATGGGTATCTGCGACACCCACTCACGCAGGAACACCACCATGAACAGCAGCACTACGCCCGCCGTGAGCGTGGAAAGCCGCCCCCGTCCGCCAGACTTCACGTTAATGACCGACTGACCAATCATGGCGCAGCCCGCCATCCCGCCAATGAACGCGGTGCAGATATTGGCAATACCCTGCGCCTTACACTCGCGGTTCTTGTCGCTCGCTGTATCGGTCATGTCGTCTACGATGGTGGCGGTCATCATGGACTCCAGCAGTCCCACGATGGCAAGCCCCGCCGAGTACGGCAGAATAATCAGCAGGGTTTCGAGGTTGAGCGGGATATCCGGAACGAGGAACACGGGCAGGCTGTCCGGCAGCTTGCCCATGTCACCCACGGTGCGCACGTCCAGATGCAGCCACATGGAGATAGCGGTCAGCACGACGATGCACACCAGGGGAGAGGGAAGGGTTTTATTCAGGTATGGGAAGAGATAAATGATCCCAAGACCTGCCGCGGTGAGCGCATAGACGTGCCAGGTGACGTGGGTCAGTTCCGGCAGCTGAGCCATAAATATCAGTATCGCCAGCGCGTTCACGAAGCCGGTCACGACCGAACGGGATACGTAGCGCATCAGGCTGCCGAGCTTCAGGTAGCCGGCGAGCAGCTGTAATACGCCGGTCAACACCGAGGCCGCGAGCAGGTACTGCAGCCCGTGGTCTTTAACCAGCGTGACCATCAGCAGCGCCATCGCGCCAGTAGAGGAGGAGATCATCGCCGGGCGGCCGCCAAAGAAGGCCATGACGATGGGGATACAGAATGCGGAATAGAGTCCGACCTGCGGATCTACGCCAGCGATAATGGAAAAGGCGATCGCTTCAGGAATCAGTGCGAGCGCGACAACAATACCGGCAAGGACGTCACCACGGACGTTGCCCAGCCAGTCCTTACGCGTCGAGGACAGCAGCATAGTCATTTCTCAGATTTTGAATACAGTCAGCCCGTCAGGGCACAAAATTTCAGGGACGAAAAAGCACATCCGCAGAGGGGATGTTTAAGGATTCGCGACTGAGATTGCTCAGTGCGAAAGAGGAGGGTGACGACTCAGGGTGGCGTAAGACGCATGATGTTTTGATTTCTCCTTTACGGCAACAGGCTGCCTTCAGGACGGCGGTTAACCCGCGCATCGCGATGATGAACGCGGGCAGCGAAGTCTGTTCTCAGCGAAAAACTGATCAGAACAGGCCAATAACTATAAACGAAAGCACGATGAGGTCAATCTTTGTCCGGCCCGATCAGGGCATTTAAAAGGGCAGACAAAAGTCCGGTGAGACGTCGCTGGATACGCCACAGACGCGTTCATTCTGTTCCGTCCGGCAGGATTTTTATCAGGGCGTGCAGATGTTAATGCTGAATCTCAGGGCAATTCTTACTTCTGAACCAGATACAGGAGGGTAAGCCTGGTCACCTCCGCGGACTCAGGTGCCAGGGGGGTCGATACGCTGGCATCGGGCGTCACCGACAAGGCCCCCGTCTGGCAGTGCATATTCTGGGCTGCCATGATGGGGGTAGTGGCGGTCACGCTGCTGCTGGCAGGCGGCATGAAAGCGTTGCAAACAGTAACCGTTGCCAGCGCTGCCCCTGACAGTTAGCCTGTTAATGTCAATATGTAGCTTGTTCAAGGCTCTACGCGTTTACACCTGCTTACACCGGTAAACTGCCATTCCGCACCGTAACCCCCCGCTATTCCTCCATTGCCTTTACTGACTTTTCACCCCCGTTATCCGTCAGTGACGCCCTGACCTGTGGCAGGCTTTCCGGATAATTCTGCTGAATAAACTCAATCATCTTCTCCCGGACGTAGCAGCGTAAATCAAAGGCGATCGGCGAGTTCTGTGCGGTCATCAGCATCCTGATGGTCATGGTTTTTTCGGTGGTGTCGGTCACCTGAAGTACCGACGTTTCCTGATCCCAGAGTTTGGTTTCACTCAGGACTTTTTCAAAATGCTGGCGCAGCGGCGCCAGCGGCATCGAATAATCCACATAGAGAAAAACAGACCCTAAAATCTGGGCGTTATTGCGTGTCCAGTTCTGAAACGGATTCTCGGTAAAATAGGTAATCGGCAGCACCAGCCGACGCAAATCCCAGATGCGCACCACGACATAGGTCAGGTTGATCTCTTCAATCCAGCCCCACTCTTTTTCCACCACCACCGCATCATCAATCTTAATAGGCTGAGTGAACGCGATCTGAATACCGGCGAACAGGTTGACCAGCGACTTCTGCAGGGCAAAACCAATAATGATACCGGCAACACCTGCACCGGCCAGAATAGTGGTGCCAAATTTACGGACGCCGGGGAAGCTCAGCAGAATCAGCGAAACGCAGAATAAAACCAGGATGACAATGACCACTTTTTTGACATAGATAATCTGCGTACGGATTTTTCGCGCACGAAGGTTATTGGAGATATTAATGTCATAGCGGATATAGAGCATATCCTGTGCCACGTTGGTCAGCCGTATTAAGACCGAGCAGAATGACATAATAATAAAGACGTTAATGATGTTAGTGATTAACTCAAGCGACTCAGGGTGAAAGTTAATGTAGTTAATTCCGACATTGATCATTAATAGCGGGACGAAAAAGAACATGGAACCGCTAAGGTGCTTCTCAAGGGATTTGAACAGCTTTCTGTCACGAATCTGCCAGTAACGGATGAAGGCAAGCAGGATAAGCCGGGCCAGAAAGCCCAGAATAAACGAAAGCGAGACGAGTAATACAACAGGCACCCATGACGGGAAGCCAGATAACTCACCGAATAACAATGGCATTATTTTCCCTTATCGTAAGCTGACAACCTCAGACTGTCAGCGAAGTGGCACACACAGTAACCGTTGTCTTCACGGTTATCCGTTCGTCACACAATCAGCGCCCATGAGTATGAACCATAGCAGCCAACCTGGCACGCAATGCCGGGTGATACCGTTATTGACACTTTCACGGCCCGGCCTGACTGCGCCTGCAGACCGTGTTTATTGTCGGCCTCACGGGCACCTGATTGATTGCCGATCCTCATTAAACTAACTGATGTAACACGTCGTCTTCGCTGCCCTGTTTTTTCACCCACCCTTACCCACCAGGCGATTAAAAACGTTGCCTGCTTCACTAACCGTAACGGTTATCGTGAAACAATTTGTAACTTCTGCTAATTTTTAAGCTGCTCCCCCGCTGCTGAGAAAAACAACAATATGATTAACACCCTTAAACTTTCCTCTGATTTTCGCCGCAGCTTCCTGCGTGAAGTACTGGTTCCACTGGTGGCTATTCTGTTGCTGACGTTTGTGGGTGCAGGCGCTGCGCTGTTTGTCGGTACCTCACTCACCAATGCCGAGGCCCGACATCAGCAGCAGCGGATGGTTGAGGCCTCTTTTTCACAGAGTCTGAATGAGCATCTGCGCCAGTTGCATAGCCTGTCGCACTGGGGACCGCTTGAGCAGCATCTGACGGAGGGCAATAACGGCAGGTGGCTGGATGAGAACATTGGGCAGTGGCTGTATGAGATGTTTGGCCATCAACTGATTATGGTGCTGGGCCCGCAAAACCAGATTGTCAGAGTATGGCGTGAAGGCCAGCCCGTCTCCGCCGCTGACAACGATCCGCTGATTAGTGAGGTGCTTCAAACCCCGCTGGTGAAAGATCCAATGCACCAGGATAACGCTGATTTTGCGCATGTGACGAACCGTGCTGCTGCGCTGGCGGTAGGTCATATTCAGCGTGGCAGCGACGCCCAGCCTTACTACCGGCTGGTGAGTCTGAAATTTATCGATGATGACTATCTGGCGGGACTGGCGGAACGTAACCAGTTACAGGGACTGCACTTCTCCGACGCCACCCCGCAGACGGGCACCGATGCGCATTATATGCTCATCGCGCAGGCGGGGACCGCTGTGGGGTATCTGAACTGGATCCCGTCGCGTCCCGGTGCGCAGATGCTGCGTACCATCGGGCCGTCTACCGGGCTGGCGGTGCTGGCTATCTCCCTGCTCTGCCTGTATATGGTGCGGCGACTCTGGAATTCCTCGGTCAACCTCTCGCAATCGATGCTCAGGCTCGGCGCGTCAGAGGCGCAGGCACAGCATCTGGCGTTTCATGATGTGCTGACCGGTCTGCCGAATCGCGCGCGGGTGGAGGACCACTTAACCCAGGCCCTGGCCCTGGCGACACGCCACGATCAGCGGGTCGCGCTGCTGCTGATCGACCTCGACCATTTTAAAGCCGTCAATGATACTCACGGTCATCACGCTGGCGATGAGCTGATTATCGCGGTGGCGCAGCGCCTGAGCCGTATTGTGCGGGCCTGTGATACCGTGGGCCGCATCAGCGGTGATGAATTTATCGTGGTCATGCCGGAGGTCGATAACCTCGGTCAGGTGAATAGCCTGGCGCAGCGCATTATCGACGCGTTAGCTCAGCCTTTTACGCTGTTTGGCAGCGATGTCTGGAGCGGTGCCAGCATCGGCCTGGCGCTGGCACCCAGAGATGGTATCGATCGGCTGGAGCTGATGCGCAAAGCAGATATCGCCCTGTATGAAGCGAAAAGCGGCGGGCGCGGACGCTATCGTCAGTTTGAACGGGCGATGGATGAGTCAGTGCGAACCCGGCAGACCATCGCTGACGATTTGCGCACGGCGCTGCAGACCCATCAGGCGCTGGAGGTCTGGTATCAGCCGCTGATGGATATTGGCGGTCAGCAGATGGTGGGCATTGAGGCGCTGTTGCGGTGGCAACACCCTTCGCGCGGCCTGATAGCACCGGGTGAATTTATTGCGATTGCTGAAGAGACCGGCCTGATTATTCCGCTGGGCGACTGGGTGCTGGCTGAAGCTTGTGTCACTCAGCAGCGTTTTCCCACGCTACGGGTGGCGGTTAACGTCTCACCCGTACAGTTCCGGTCTCCCGGCTTTGTTGAAAGGGTGATGGCAATTGTCAGCCAGCATGGCGGTGATCCGAAGCGGCTGGAGCTGGAGATTACCGAAGGGGTGTTAATCGAGGATGAACGTGAAGCACGCGAGATCATTGTGACGCTGCGTGAAGCAGGCTTCCGCATCGCGCTGGATGACTTCGGCACCGGCTACTCCAGTCTTAATTACCTCAGCACCTTCCCGGTGGACAAAATCAAAATCGACCGCTCGTTCACCCAGTCGCTGGGTGTGGCGGAAAATTCCGTGGCGATTATTGAATCGGTGGTGAAGCTGGGTCACGCCATGGGCCTGATAGTGACGGCAGAAGGCGTAGAGACGCCAGCGCAGATGTCTGCGCTGGCGGATGCGGGTTGTAATCAGCTGCAGGGCTATCTGTTCAGTCAGGCAGTGCCCGCCGATCAGCTTGAGGCACTGATGAAGTCCCTCGTGCAAGACAGGCGGGATTAATCACCTGAAGGGATAGCCTGAGCGGGGCTAAACGCCCAGGCTATCCCGCAGTGCGGCAGAGGTGGCGACCGCGCCAAAGATACCGCCCTGCATATGGATCATGCTCAGCGCCGCCTCATGATGGCGCCGCTCGGTCGCGGCACAGCAATCGGACAGCACCAGGCACTCAAAGCCACGATCGTTGGCTTCACGCAGCGTGGTGTGAACACAGACATCAGTCGTAATGCCGCTGAGAATCAGATTACGGATGCCGCGACTGCGCAGTATCAGCTCCAGATCGGTGGCGTAAAACGACCCCTTACCGGGCTTATCGATGATGACTTCACCCGGCAACGGAGCCAGCTCCGGAATAATCTCCCAGCCTGGTTCGCCGCGCACCAGAATACGGCCGCACGGTCCGATATCGCCAATACCGGCATTCATGCGTCGTGACCGCCAGCGCTTGTTAGCAGGCAAATCACTGAGGTCGGGACGGTGGCCTTCGCGGGTATGGATGATCGGAAACGTCAGGGCGCGCATCGCGGCCAGCACCTGCTGCAACGGCGCGATGGGCGCGCGGGTCAGGCTCACGTCATAGCCCATACTGTCAACATAGCCGCCGACGCCACAGAAATCGGTCTGCATATCAATCACGATCAGCGCCGTGTCAGCCGGGGTGAAGCTGCCATCAAACGGCCAGGCATACGGGGTTGAATTAACGCTGTAGTCGGGCATTGCTGTTCTCCATTACCGGGCGCGGTATGCGCATTTTGCTGATCACGGTGTAGCTGATGGCGGCGGTCACCAGACCGATCACCGCTTCACCAAACTGTGGGAATGCCACGTGGGCGATCACCGCACACACGCTACCGATTGCCCAGGCGGCAAATGCAGTACCCCGGAAACGCTGCGCCGGTCGCTGCTCGCTGATGCGCGCCATAAAAATCAAATCTACAATCATCACAGCACCAAACGGTGGCACCACCATCCCCAGCAGGCTGAGCCACGCCAGGAAATAAGACCAGACACCCGCCAGCGCCAGCGCGCCGCCAATGACGCCGAGAATCAGCGTCCACAGACGCATTTTGCTGCTGAACAGATGGCTGAAACCTACCGCGCCGTTGTAGAGACAGTGTGTGCAGACCGATCCCAGATTGATAAAGACAAACAGGCAAGCCACCACCGACAGGATGGCATTGTGCCCCATCAGCATCGGCAGGAAGTTACCGCCATTGGTCAGCGGATCCACCGCCGCGCCTGTGGCTACAATTACCACGCCGAACAGATACGAGATGACGTTCGCAACCGGAAAAGCGGAGAAGGCGGCGATGACCGCTGAGCGTCCGTTCTTCGACCAGCGGGTAAAATCAGCGGTCATGGTACCGGAGTCGGCAAAACCGGCCACCACCATGGTGACCGCGGTGCCCATGCTCATTGCGCCGGCGGCACTGGCGCTGCCTTTCCACTGCGTCACCACGGAGAAATCATGCTGTTTGCTGATCAGCCACAGTGCAACCATTCCCAGCACCACAAACAGCGGCGCCGCGATCATCCCTAATACCGACAGCGCCCGCACACCCAGGAACGTGATGCCGGTGTAGAGGATCATGGCAAAGGCCGTGACCGCCAGAGCATTCCAGCCAAAGGTCTGATTAATGACTGTGCCCGTGAGGCCGGTCTGAAAGGCATACCAGCCGATCACCACCGTTGAGAGAAACCCCGAGACCAGGATGTAGCCTTTGTTGCCAAAGGTGCGTCTGGCCTGCAGAGCAAAGTTCATTCCGCTGTTTCCGGCGTACCAGCTCAACGCGCCGACATAGGCGAAGAGCACCAGGTTCCCCAGCAGAATGGCCATCAACGCGGGCCAGAAGCCCAGATGCCAGGTAATGATGCCGCCAAACAGCGCATTGGTGAGGATCATTGGAAATCCAAACCAGACCGCTGAGACGGAGCGAGTTGAATGGCGATGCGACAGCGGCACCGGCTCATGTTCAAATTCCTGCTCCAGCGCAGGTGTGTCAGACGTTTTCATTGGGCGATTCCGGGTTGAAGGTGATTCCACGGCTGAATGCGCTCGAAAGCGGCACTGGCAGCCAGCACTAAAGCATCATCAAGATGACGACCAACAATCTGCATACCGACCGGCAGGCCGCTGGCGGTGAAACCGGCAGGCACTGACGCGGCGGGCTGGCCGGTGAAGTTGAACGGGAAGCAGAATGAGAGCCAGTGATCGTTGCGAACCATACGGCCATCAATGATCTCTGGTCCCTGCATTCCCAGCGGAAACGGTGGCACGGCCAGCGTCGGCGTGATCAACAGATCAAAGCGCTGCATAAAGCGCCAAAGGCTGTTGCTGACCGCTTTGCGGGTGGCGATGGCATCGGTAAAGTTCTCTGCCCGCCAGTCGCGCTGTAACATAGCGACCAGATGCGGTGACATCGCGTTGCCCTGCTCCGCCATCATCTGGCGCATGCCGGTGAGATCACTTTCCATCGCCACCAGTGCGCCAAAAGCGGCAGCCGGATCCAGGAAGCCAGGATCGGCCAGCTCCAGTTCCGCACCGATTTCAGCAGCAAATCGCCTTACCGCCGCGCTGACCACTGCGCGGACTTCCGGGTCAACGGCCACATAGCCAAAATCTGCGCTGAATGCGATACGCAATTTGCCCGGAAGATGTTCTGGTGCACCCAGCCAGTCAACGTCGCTGCAGGGGATCGAGTGGCGGTCCCGCATATCCGGTCCTGCCATCAGTGACATCATCAGAGCGGCATCGCGCACGCTGCGCGTCATCGGCCCGATATGCTCCAGCGACTCCCAGCTTGAGACGCCGGGATAGCGCTCATCACGACAGCCAGGCCATAACGGCACCCGCCCCATCGACGCCTTGAAGCCAAAAATGCCGCAGTGCGCTGCCGGAATACGAACCGATCCGCCGCCATCGCTGCCCAGGGCAATCGGGCAAAGGCGTGCCGCCACCGCCGCCCCGGAACCCGCGCTGGAACCGCCCGGCGTCATCGCCAGACTCCAGGGATTGCGCGGCGATGGAAACAGCGGATTGTGTCCAACACCGCTGTAGCCAAACTCCGGCGCGGTAGTTTTACCCAGCAGAATGGCGTCAGCGGCCAGTAGCCGTTCCACCGTGATGTCGTCATCTTCGGGTATGAACTCTTTGTACGCTGCTGAACCGGAGGTAGTGCGGACGTTTGCGGTGCAGATGAGATCTTTTACCGCCAGCGGCACGCCTGCCAGCGCGCCCAGTGTTTCTCCCCGCGCGCGTCGGACATCTATGGCTTTAGCCTGTGCCATCGCAAGCTCGGGTGTCGGGGTGCAAAAGGCCTGCACCGCCGGTTCACGCTGTTCCATCCTCGCCAGCGCCGCAGCGGTCAGTTCGCAGGCTGATACTTCCCCGTTGCGGATCAGAGCGGCCATCGTGGTGGCATCGTCGTCTAATAAGGAGTCAAACATGGGTTACCTCGCCAAAAGTGTACCCATGCGCTAGTGCATGAAGCGTGCCAGATAGCCGCGAACTCACGAGTCTGCGTCAGGGATGCGAGGTGGAATACGGGCTGGGATACAAGATCGAATTCTTATGGTGTCAGAAGCAGGTCGCTGTTTATTTTTTCAGCACAGTGATGGCGCAGGGCTGCGCAATAAGGGTGCGTGTAAAAAGGCATGAATTTGCGGGTGTGTTGATAAACGCTCAATGCAGCAGCGTCGGTCTTGCAGGAATGGCTAATTACAGCTGTCACGAGGCGGTTTGACAAGACAGAGCCGTAACGATAATGACTGGATTCACATGATGCCTGCAGAAAAGCCTGCAGGTGCGGCACACAGTGAGGACCTGCCTCTATACTTCGTTAAAAACCCTGAAATGCGGGTCTTGCTGCTTTTTAGTTTACGCGGTTTCACAAATACGGGCAGTATCTGACTGCCCGTCATGTCTTTAACTCTATTCCGGAAAATCCGTCTCCACCGACGTCTGTTTCCACGCGTCTATCTCAGCCAGACGCTCTTTGAGCTTGCTGGTCACGGCGTCATGGCCCCAGGCACCCATCACCAGATGACGTGGCGGGTTTTCATGCTCGGTAATAGCAATCATCGCCGCGGCGGCCCGCGCCGGATCGCCCTTCTGAGTGCCGCTGTATTCGGATGTCGCTTTCATCCGCGCGGCGGCGGTCTCCGCATAGTCTGGCAGCGTGCTCGGCGTCTGATGCAGTGAGCGTCCGGCCCAGTCGGTGCGGAACGGACCTGGCTCAACACAGGTCACGCGAATGCCCAGCGGACCGGCTTCCAGCGCCAGCGAATCAGACCAGCCTTCCACCGCATGTTTGCTGGCAGAGTAGTAGCCTGAGCTGGCAAAACCGATTAAGCCTGCCACCGAGGTAATGTTGATCACGTGGCCGCTGCGCGCTTTTCTCATTGCGGGCAGCACGGCGCGGGTCAGGGCAAACAGACCGAAGACGTTGGCATCAAACTGCGCGCGGATTTCGCTTTCCACACCCTCTTCCACCGAGCTCTGATAACCGTAACCGGCGTTGTTTACCAGCACATCAATGGTGCCGAAAGTGTCCAGGGCCGCACTGACGGCCTGGTCAATACTCGACTGCTGCGTCACATCGAGCGCTACCGCCAGTGCGTTGTCGTGTCCTTCAACCAGATCGGCAATGGACGCGATGTCACGCGCCGTCACAACCACCTTAAAGCCACGCGCGATGGTCTGCTGCGCCAGTTCACGACCAAAACCGGTCGAACATCCCGAGATTAACCAGACAGGGCTGGAATGAGCAGTCATAACAAGACTCCCGTTGAGAATGATGAAGGGGTTTAAGACCCGGACGCGAGGGCATCCGGGAATAAAGGTTAGTGAGACGCGACCGCCCCACTTAGCCCTTAATGCTTTTTATGAAACAGCTGGCTGGCGGTGTCGCTGATGATTTGCGCTGCGCCGCGATCGCCCTTCACCATCGACGCCATAAAGGCTTTCGCCTGCTTAAAGGTGATGTGTGGCGGTAATGGCGCGACTTCCGGATCGGTTTTCACCTCCAGTAATACCGGGCGATCGGCGCTGAGCGCTCGCTGCCAGGCACCTGCCAGATCGTCAGGGTTGTCGACAAAAATACCGACCATACCCAGCGACTGCGCAAACTCAGCGTACTTCACATCCGGCAGCTGCTGTGACGCGTCGAAGCGAGGGTTACCCTCCATCACGCGCTGCTCCCAGGTGACCTGATTCAGATCCTGATTGTTGAACACGCAGACAATCAGGCGCGGATCGGCCCACTGCTGCCAGTATTTCTGAATAGTGATCAGCTCGGCCATGTTATTCATCTGCATCGCACCGTCTCCCACCAGCGCCACCACCGGTTTTTCCGGGTGAGCAAATTTCGCGGCAATCGCGTAAGGCACCGCCGCGCCCATACAGGCCAGACCGCCGGAGAGTGACGCGCGCTGTCCCTGCTTCACCCGATAGTCGCGGGCAAACCAGTTGGCGCAGGAGCCGGAATCCGAGGTAACAATGGCGTTGTCCGGTAACTGAGGTGACATCTCCCACACCACCCGCTGCGGATTGACCGGATTAGCCGGTGCCATGGCACGCTCTTCCATCAGCGTCCACCAGTCACGTACCTTAACCGCAATATCCTCCTGCCAGCTGCGATCCGCTTTGTGCTCCAGCAGCGGCAGCAGCGCGCGCAGAGTTTCTGCCGCATCGCCATGCAGATTCACTTCACTGGGATAGCGCAGGCCCAGCATGGCGGGATCGATGTCTATCTGCACCGCACGCGCCTTGCCCTCTTCCGGCAAAAATTCCGTCCACGGGAAGCCGCTGCCAATCATCAGCAGGGTGTCGCAGTTTTGCATTAAATCGGATGAAGGTTTCGTGCCGAGCAGGCCAATCGAGCCGGTAACAAACGGCGCGTCGTCCGGCAGCACATCTTTGCCGAGCAGCGCTTTTGCCACACCCGCACCCAGCACATTAGCAACCTGTACCACCTCGACGGCAGCGTTGCGTGCACCCGCGCCGATGAGAATCGCCACTTTTTTACCGGCGTTAAGCACATCGGCGGCGCGTTGCAGGTCCGCTTCGTAGGGGATAACTTTGGGACGCTGATAGCCGCTGCCGGAATGGGTGAAGCCGTGCAGATGCTGCGGCGGCTGCCACTCTTCATCCTGAATATCTTTAGGAATGATGATCACCGCCACGCCGTTTTGCGCTTTGGCAATGCGCACGCCACGATCCAGCAGATGGCGCACCTGTGTCGGGGTTGAGGCTTCCTGAACGAAGTTAGCGACGTCCGAGAAGATGCGGTCCAGGTTCATCTCCTGCTGATAACTGGCTCCACGCGCAGTCGCTTCTGCCTGTCCGGCAATCGCCAGCACCGGCGCATGGTCCATTTTGGCGTCATAAAGCCCGGTCAGCAGATGGGTTGCGCCCGGCCCGCCAGTTGAGAGACAGACACCCAGCTCGCCAGTAAACTTCGCGTGCCCGGCCGCCATAAAGGCCGCCATCTCCTCGTGCCGCACCTGAATAAATTCGATGCCGTCACCTTTAGCGTTCGCGCGCTGGATAGCTCCCAGCACGCCATTTATCCCGTCACCTGGATAGCCGTAAATACGTGTAACGCCCCACTCTTTCAGGCGCTGGACAAAAAAATCACTGGTTTTCATGCTCATCGTCACGTTGCCTTCATAGTCCATGCAGACTTAAAGCGTAGTCGACGATGCGCAGTCTTCGTTAATTGTTCGCCATGGCTGGGTATCGCTGATGCAAATCACTGAATATTTGATTCATATCCGCCGTTTCGCCTGTCTCCGCTACCGCCCGGAATACCTGGGTTTTCAGGAAATGACGCCAGCTGACCGGTGCGCCTGCCAGAAAAGCGGTCAGCAACTGGTAACGCTGAGGTGTCCAGAGCGTTTCAAAGCGACGCCGTGCCTCGCCGTGCTCAAAATGCTGCGCAGCGCGTTGCGGCATCCCGGCGCGCAGGCGCGCTGTGGCTGACTCATCCACACCGTCATCAACGATCACGACGCCATACTGCGCCCGGGCTGCTGCGACGCTGAGATAACCACAGCGCACATCCTGCATGACCGCCTCAGTTTCGCGCTGTGACGGCAGGCCATAACCGCCCGCGCCAGGGCCGCGCACTTCGACCACGTCACCCGGCTGGCAGTGGATTACGTCTGTGTTGCCGTGATTGATCACCTCGCCATCGCGCCGGGTGCGGAAGTAAGAGAGCGCCCCGTTCTGCCCGCCCACCACGCCCGCCGAGGCAAACACCGACCGGTTACGGTTGCGCGCGGTAATCGTGGTGTTGGGCGAGAAAATCTCAAATGCCATTTCGGTCGCTAAGCCGCCGCGATAGCGACCTGGGCCGGCGCTGTCCTGAGCCAGCCCGTAACGATGAAAACGGATCGGGACTTCCGCTTCGTTGATCTCAATGGGGGTATTTTTCAGGAAGGCGGACAGCCCGCCAGAGCCGTCAGGCCCGTCATGACGCGGCGTACCACCCGCGCCACCGCCCACTGGCCCCAGCGAAGCAACCACGCTGCGGTTATGCGTCTGCGTGCGGATATTCATGATTGAATTACCGCCCGGTGAATTGGCGGGAAGACGGTCCGGCATCGCCAGCGAGAAGACGCCGATTGTCGCAATCTGCGACAGTGCACAGGTCAGGGAGCGCATGCCTACCGCCGCCGGTGCTTCACAATTCATCACCGTACCCGGCGGCAGGATCGCCCGGGTCGGTCGCAGTGTTCCCGCGTTCAGCAGCAGCGAACGATCAAGTGTGGAGAGCACATAAGTGACGCCCACCAGCGCCAGCGGATGCCGTTCACGGCCGCCGGTCGGCATGTTCAGTGACGAGGCCAGCTGCGGGTCGCTGCCGGTGTAGTCCAGCTCCAGCTGATCGCCCTGCACCCGCAGTGTAATGGCGATACGACAGGGATAACCGCCCTCGCCATCTTCATCGGCGTAGTCGGCATAAAAATACTCTCCATCGGGAATGGTTCTGATAATGCTGCGGGCCTGCGCTTCGGCGTAATCGAGAATCCCTTCTATGCCCTGTAAAAAATCGTCGATGCCAAAACGGGCGATAATGTCGTGGATTTTACGCTCACCGACGTTTACCGACGCCAGCTGTGCTTTGAAATCACCCCAGTTCTGGTCCGGCACCCGCACGTTGAGCCGCATGATGCTGGCGACCTCTTCATTGAGCTGCCCCTGCCGCATGATTTTCAGTGGCGGGATGCGGATCCCCTCCTGCACGATATCGGTCAGCGAGCGCGACAGTGAGGCGGGCACCGCGCCGCCGACGTCGGTGTTATGAATGTGCCCCACCACGAAGCAGACAATTTCGCCCTTGTAAAACACCGGCTTCCAGATGTGGATATCGGGCGAGTGCGTCGCCACATTGCCGGCGTAGGCGTCATTAGTAATGCAGATATCGCCGTCGGCGTAATCGTCAATCAGTGCCAGTACTGGCCCATAGTCGATGCCGCTGTACCAGGGTGCGCCAAAACTGCGCGGCGAGGCAAACGCCAGTCCGGTGCGGCTGACAATCTGGCAGGAGAAATCTTCCGTCTCTTTAACAAAGGTGGAGTGCGCGGTACGCATCAGGGTAAAGGCCATCGCATCTGCAGCAGCGGCGCAGTAGTTCGCCAGGATTTGTAAGTTACGTCCATCAATCGCCATGTTATGCCTCGTTCGCCGTGATCAGCAGGTTACCAAAGGAATCGACCGTAACATTCATGCCGGGCGGCACGCAGGTGGTGCAATCGTTCTGCGCAATGATGACCGGCCCCCGTAACTGATGGCCGGCAAGCAATACGGTTCGCAGCACCACATCCACCTGATGCCATGCGCCGTCGATCCATGCATCGGTCTGTTTCAGCACTGGCACCGGTTCTGTCGCCGTTGCGAGCCGGTTAATCACCGGTTTTGGCGTGGGGGAGGCGATCACCAGCCGCAGGTTAATCAACTGCACCGGTGCCTGCGGGTCACTGTGACCAAACAGCTGCTGATGCTGGCGATCAAAGGCGTCATGCAACGCAGTGAAATCTGCCTGCATCAGCCAGTTCGCCTCCAGCGGCACGTCGATTTCAAACGACTGTCCGTGATAGCGCATATCCGCGCTGAACTGCAGGCTGTAGGGCATGTCGCTGCCGTGCTCCTGCGTCAGCCAGCCGCAGGCGCGCTGCTGCAAGGCTTCGGCTTCACTGGCTAATGTGTCAGCGAGCGCAGGCGTCAGGTCGCCGTAGAGTGTGCGGATAAAATCGTTGCGGATGTCCGCTACCAGCCCGCCCAACGCGGAGAGCACGCCTGGCGTAGGCGGAACAATCACCCCTTTCATGTTCAGTTCGCGGGCAAGAAAACAGCCCATCATCGGGCCCGCTCCGCCAAAGGCGAGGAACCAGAATTCACGTGGGTCGAGGCCAAAGCGCGACAGCAGGCCACTGGTGTCGCTGTACATGCTGGAGATCGCCAGTTGAATAGCGGTTTCCGCGGTCTCCTCGATTGAAATAGTGAGCGCATCGGCAAGGGGCTGCCAGGCCGCCCGGGCGGCGGCAACATCCACCGTCACGGCGTTATAACCCAGCGCGCCGTGGCCCATCATGCCGCAGGCGGCAAAGGCATCGGTGGCCGTCGGCTGTGTGCCGCCGCGCTGGAAGCAGACCGGACCCGGCAGCGATCCGGCACTGTCCGGTCCCATCTGCAATACGCCCTGCCCGTCAATCCACGCCAGCGAACCGCCGCCTTGCCCCACTGAGGTGACGGCGACAGAAGGAATAAATATCGGGAAGTCGCCGATGATTTCGCCGTTTCCCTGCGCCACTTTGCCGTCAATGATCACTGCTACGTCGGCGCTGGTGCCGCCAATATCCAGGCTGAGGATTTTGTCAAAACCGCAGGCGCTGGCCAGATAGCTGGCCCCGATCACCCCGGAGGCGGTGCCGGAGAGCACCATCTGGACGCATTCGCGTTTCGCCTGCCCGACGCCCATTACCCCACCGTTGGATTTGGTGATACGCGGCGGTGGCTTTACGCCAAGCCGTTTCAGCGCCTGCTCAAAGGATTCCAGGTAGTGAATGACCATCGGCTGCACGTAGGCATTAATGGTGGCGGTGATGGTGCGTTCATACTCACGAATAATCGGCCAGATGTCAGCGGAACAGGAGGTCAGCAGCTCAGGCGCGACTTCCTCAATAACCGCTTTTACTGCTGCTTCATTATGCCGGTTGCGATAGCTGTGCAGCAGCGAGACCACAATGCCCTGACAGCCAGCAGCGCGTGCCTGCTCAATGGCGTCCAGCACGCTCTGACGATCAGGCGCGTGCAGCACATTACCGTGGGCGTCAATGCGTTCGCGGATGGCAAATACCCTGTCGCGGGTAATCAGCGGTGCGGCTCGCCGGGAGAAAAGATCATGGATATGCGGAATTTTCAGCCGCGCCAGCTCCAGAACATCGCAGAAGCCCTCGGTAGCAAACAGCGCCAGCCGCACACCGCGCCGCTGGATCACCGCGTTAATCCCTACCGTCGTGCCGTGGGTAAAGTAGCCAATTTCAGCGGGATCAATGCCCTGATGCTGCTGAAATTGCGTCAGCCCGGTCTCGATTTCGCTGCCGGGTTTGTCCGGGCGTGACAGGACTTTGAGGGTATGGATCTGGTTCGTTTGCTGGTCCAGCACGGCGAAATCAGTAAAGGATCCACCAATATCCACGCCAACGCGGTATCGCATATCGGGTTAACTCCAGAGTTATGAGAGCGGGAATTCCATCAGCGTCTCGGGATGCTGCACAACGCGCCAGCCGAGCCGCTGGTAGACCTGATGGGCATCCTGGGTTGAAAGCATCCAGCGGTGCACCGTTTGCAGCTCCGGATGTTCACGGACGCAGGTCGCCAGCCAGCTGCCCAGCCCGTGACCGCGCCAGTTTTCATCAATGATCACGTCGCACAGCCAGCCAAAGCGGGTGTAGTCAGTGATCAGTCGGGCAAAACCTATCTGAGTCTGCTGGTGATAAAGACCAAACGGCAGCGAACCGGCAATCGCCCGCGTGGTTTTAGCCAGCGGCTGACCTTTGGCCCAGTAGGACTTCTCCGCCAGCTGGATATGGATCCAGGCAAGGTCCAGCCGCTGGCGATCGGTAGAGACGGTGAACATATCGCGCTGCCACTGCTGATCAGCAATCTGTAATGAGTCCATGGCAACTCCTTGTATCAGTTGAAATCATTTTAAAAGGGTTCGGACGACGGTTGAGGCTGTAGCGCGCCCTGAAACCGGGTGCAGCCACTGAATTTTGTAACGGAAAAAAATTTTATGCTGAGGGATGAATGGGCAGATCAAAGCGGTATAGAGGTAACGGGATGACGGGTCAGGCAGGCAGCCAAAAAGCGGGATGGGTGTGACGGCCCTCTCTCCGGTGGACGCAGGAGAGAGGCGACGCCGGGCCGACATTTATACGCCGAACTCCACAGTGTGCTTGCCGATGAGCGATCGTAACGGCACGCTGCTTTTCATGATCGGGGATTTAATCACGATATAGCTGAAGTACTTATCAATGCCGATCTGCGCATCCAGCATCTTCTCTATCACTTCCTGGTAATGTTCAATGCTGCGGGTAATAAAGCGCAGCAAATAGTCATAGCCGCCGGTGATCAGATGGCACTCCATCAGCTCATCGACGTCGCGCATCGCACTTTCGAACTTCATAAAATCTTCGCGGCGATGGCCTGAAAGGGTGACTTCGGTAAAGACGGTCACCGAATCGGTAATGCGGGTGAGATTAATGTGCGCTTCATAACCGGTGATAAAACCAGCCTGTTCCAGACGTTTGACCCGTTGCAGACAGGGACTGGGCGAGAGACCGACGGCGTCGGCGAGGTTAACGTTGCTGATACGGCCATCTTTCTGGAGTTGCACCAGGATGTTGATGTCGATGCGGTCAAGTTTCATTAAGCCGTTCATAGCACCCCCCTCATTGTCAGAGCCTGTTGGGCCAGGCGCTTAATCAAATGTTCAGAACCTCCCGAAGATATAACACGCTTTACTGTAAACGCGCCAGCGCTTCGCAGTGGTTATACCAGCGGGAGGCTTTCAAATTATTCTAATAAAATCAATGAGGAATGCAGATTTAACCCAGCCGGCCCGTGGCGCGGGCCAGCGCAATATCAAAGATATGCAGTGCCTCTTCCAGTTGTGAGTCGGTCGTGACCAGCGGCGCCAGGAAACGGATGGTGTTGCGATGCAGGCCGCATTTGATCAGCAGCAATCCTTCCTGGCAGGCGCTGTCGAGGATCTTCTGGGTAAGCGCCGCATCGGGACGCCCCGTTTCGAAGTCGAGAATTTCCACCGCCTGCATAAAGCCCACGCCGCGCACATCACCAATGCAGGCATATTTGTCCGCCAGCTGTCGCAGACGGGCGTTGAGCTGTTCGCCGAGCTGACAGGAACGCTGTAACAGGTTCTCATGCTCAAACAGATCCAGTACCGCCAGCGCTGCCGCACAGCCCAGTGCGTTGCCGCCGTAAGTGCCGCCTAACCCGCCTGGCGTTGGCGCATCCATGATCTCTGCACGGCCAACCACGCCGGAAATCGGCAGACCGCCGCCGAGGCTTTTCGCCAGGGTAATTAAATCCGGTTTGATCCCCAACTGCTGGAAGGCAAACATGGTGCCGGTACGCCCAAAGCCGGATTGCACTTCATCGCAAATCAGCAGAATGCCGTGCTGGCTGGTGATACGACGCAGCGCCTGCATAAAGGCCGGTCCGGCTGGCAGGAAGCCGCCATCGCCCTGCACCGGCTCGATGATAATCGCAGCCACACGCTCAGGCAGGATCTGCACGGCGAAGAGTTGATCCATCGCCTTCAGGCAGTCCGCTTCGGTGATGCCGTGCAGCGGGTTCGGGAATGGCAGACGATAGATGTCGCCAGGGAACGGACCAAAGTTCTGTTTGTAAGGCGCGGACATACCGGTCAGGGTGACGCCCAGCAGGGTACGCCCATGAAACGCACCATCAAACGCGATGATGCCAGGTCGCTGGGTGTGCGAGCGGGCAATCTTCACCGCATTTTCCACGGCTTCGGCGCCGCTGGTGAAGAAGGCGCTTTTGTATGCCTCATCGCCGCCGACCAGTTTGTTCAGCCGCTGTGCCAGTTCAATGTAGCCCGGATAGGCCACCACCTGAAAACAGGCGTGAGAAACCAGACCCAACTGCCGGGTTACCGCATTGACCACCGCAGGGTGATTGTGGCCGACGTTCAGCACGCCGATGCCGCCGACAAAGTCGAGATAGCGATTGCCCTCCACGTCCCATACTTCACTGCCTCTGGCGCGTTCGATCACCAGCGGATGGGCGGTCACTACACCGCGCGGCACATTCTGCTCACGTGCATCCAGTAACAGGCTGTTATCGGAATATGCTTGCTGCTCTGCCATGACATTCTGCATTTTAAACCCTCATCCACGTAACGTTCGGTTGGTTCAAGTATCGCAACCTGCTGGTTTCTTACGCTGCCGTAATTCCCCAGGCAGCGGCATTTCCTGTCAAAATCCCGCTGCATTCAGCAGGGAAATTTCTCTGCCAGCCCCTGACGAATCAGGGCGACAAAAACGTTAATGCCATGCGGGATCAGCGCATCATTGAAGTCGTAAGCGGCATGGTGCAGCGGCTTGCAGGGTGCCGATCCCAGCCACAGATAGGCACCGGGGCGCGCCTGCAGCATAAAAGCAAAATCTTCTGAGGTCAGCGCGGGCTGTGGTGCGAGGTCAGCCGGGATGCCCGCCTGCTTTAGCGCCTCAAGGGAAAACTGCGCTTCCGTTGCGCTGTTGATCGTCGCCGGGTAGTAGCGCCGATAGCTGACCTCTGCGTGCAGGCCGTGGGCGGCGGTGATGTGCGCCGCCATCTGGCGCAAACGCGCTTCAATCGTATCCTGTGCGGTCGGGCTGAAGGTGCGCACCGTGCCGGTGATGTTCGCCTCTGCCGGGATCATGTTGTGTGAAAAGCCACCCTGCATTCGGGTAACGGTGAGCAGCGCGGTTTCGCATGGGTCGAGTGCGCGTGAAACCAGGGTATTCAGCTGCACCACCAGCTCACTGGTCGCAAGAAGCGTATCGCATGTGAGATGAGGCTGCGCAGCGTGACCGCCTCCACCCAGCACCCGAATATCAAAGCGGTCGGCTGCCGCCATGATGGCGCCGGGCCGGGTCTGCACCTGACCGAGGGGCAGTTCAGGCCAGTTATGAATGGCGTAGACCGCCTCACAGGGAAAGCGGCTGAAAAGGCCATCCTCGATCATCGCCTTTGCGCCCGCCTGCCCCTCTTCGGCAGGCTGAAAGATAAAGCAGACGCTGCCGTCAAAGCTGACGTCGCGCGCCAGTTTTTCGGCGGCCCCCAGCAGCATCACAGTATGACCGTCATGGCCGCAGGCGTGACTCACCTGCTCTGCCTGGCTTTGCCAGTCTGTGCCGCTCTGATCCTGCATCGGCAACGCATCCATATCGGCGCGCAGGCCGATCATGCGGTCACTGCTGCCCTTTTTCAGTATCCCGACCACGCCGGTTTTACCGATGCCGCGATGCACCTCAATGCCCAGCTGTTGCAGGAAATTCGCCACTATGTCGCTGGTGCGCTGCTCCTGAAAGCCCAGCTCCGGGTGCGCATGCAGATCGCGGCGCAGTGCCACTAAATGTTCCATCTTAATATCCTCGCGAACGGTCAATTTCACCGTGCAGCGGTTCGCCACGCTGGTAGCGCCGCAGGTTTTCCAGCAGTGCCGCAATGGCGCTCTCATTCTGCGTCTGGCTGGCAATGTGTGGGGTGAGCCAGATGGCGGGATGGTGCCAGAACGGATGATCCGGTGGTAACGGCTCCGGGTCGGTGACATCAATCACGGCAGCACGGAGCTGACCGCTCTCCAGCGCGTCGAGCAGATCGTCATGGTTCAGTTGCGGGCCGCGACCGGCCTGCACCAGCGCCGCGCCCTGGGGTAACTGATTGAACAGGGTGTGGTTCAGCAAACCCCGCGTCGTGTCGGTCAGCGGCAGCAGGCAGATCAGAATCTCGCTGTGCGCCAGGAAATCAGCGAGCTGATCTGCGCCGTGCCAGCAGCGTACACCAGGAAACTGGCGTGGTGTGCGGCTCCAGCCTGCGCAGTCAAAACCCAGCGCCACCAGTTGCGCTAACGCGGCCTGACCCAGTTCGCCCAGTCCCATCACGCCGACCCGCCGCTGTGAGGCGGGTAATGCCGCATGTGCGAGCCACTGCTGCTGGCGCTGCTGATGAAAATAGCGCGGCATATCACGATGCAGCCCGAGCACCGCAAAGGTGACATATTCCACCATGCCCTGCGTCAGGCCCGGTTCGATCATCCTGATTACCGGCAGGTCGGGCGGCAGCACACTGAAGTCAAACTGATCGGCGCCGGCACCTACCGAGAAGAGCAGTTTCAGGTGTGGAAACCGCGCCGGAATATCTGCCGGAGGCTGCCAGGCAACCAGCGCCTCAACCTGGTCTGGATCACCGGTCTCTGGCCAGATATGCAGGTGAATATCAGGTGCATGTTCTGCCAGCCAGCGCTGCCAGATCCGCCCACGTTCCGGATCCGATTTATAGACGATATGCATCAGGCCATCGCCTGCGTCATCAATCCAAACGCCTGCATACTCTGCGGTGTCCAGGGCGTGCCGCGCACCATTGTGGTGGGCGCATCGACCTGAGAAATACCCAGGCTCTCAAGCCAGGCCGCCATCGGCAGCGCGGCGTCGGTGTCAATTCGCAGGAATTCACCCTGTAGCGACTGCATCAGCGAGGCGACCAGCGCCTGCGCGATCGCAAAGTCAGCTGCGATCACCGGGCCAATTGCCCAACCGTGCCCAAAGCGGCGCAGGCCGGCGAAGCCCTGAATCTGCTGTGCTGCGTCCTCTAAAATCACCGTCTGACAGTCGCGCAGTAAATGTGCAATAAGCGCCGGGCGATGCATACCGTGTGCCTGCTGATCCAGCATCACCAGCGTGCTGTGATCGGCCAGTGTCGCCGGGCGCAGCTGGCATCCCGCCGGGATCACAACGTCTGGCAGCGTGGTGACTTCACGGGTCTGGTGCTGACGAATCTCACCACAGCTGACAAACCCGAGCTTTTCATACAAGCCTTTGCCCATTTCAGTGGCGTGCAGACGCACGTTGTAATCCGGTACTTTTTCCAGTTGCGCCAGCATCAGCTGTTTGCCGAGACCACGCCCCTGCTGCTGGTTGTCGACAATCACCAGACCCAGCGTGGCCGCACTGTCGCCCCAGCGCCAGAGCACGGCGCTGCCAATCAGCCTGCCCTGCTCTTCAATCACTGTGCCCTCGCCCAGCTGCAGCGCCAGCGCCCAGTCTTCACGTCGGTGGGGCCATTTCAGTGCCTGCGTCATGCTGAAGCACGGGTCAAGATCGTCTGGCGTCATTGCGCGTATTGTCAGGCTCATTAAAACTCTCCTTACATCATGCCTGGTGTTTCAAGTCCGCTGCCGTCCACCAGACGGCTGTAGCGGTACGGCGTTGGATCAACGATAGGGGTGGCTTCGGTGGCAAGATCCGCCGCCAGTCGACCAGCTCCCGGTCCGATACCGAAGCCGTGGGCGCTGTAACCTGCAGACAACACCAGCCCCGGCAGTTTCGCCACGGTGGAGATCACCGGAATCGCGTCCGGGGTACTGTCAATCATGCCGCCCCACGACTGCGCCAGCCGGAGGTTCGCCAGCGCCGGGTATTCACGCCGCATCGCCGCCAGCCCCTCTTCCACGATTTTTGCATCGGCAGCCGGATCGAGAATGCGCATGCGTTCAAACGGTGACTCGCGGTCAAATGCCCAGCCACCCATCGCCTCCGGGCCGTTGAAGAACGGCGACAGTCCAAGGTTCAGGGTGAGATTCTTGCGGCGACTTTTAAATGTGGGATAGAACTGGCGAGCGTAACGCAGCCCCTGTGCGCCGGGCTCCAGACGCCCGCGACCCGAGACGGACACGGTGTAACTGCCGTCCATCTGCGGCCGACAGGCAAAGCCCGGCGTGTAGAGCGGCATGGCGATCGCCTGCTCGATAGGCTGGGTACGGAAAGCGGTGCCAATGACGTTGCCCAGTGGCAGATCAATGCCATGACGACGGCAGAACATCGAGGTCCAGGCCCCGCCGGCGCAGATAACCCGGCTGGTTTTGATCAGACCGCGTTCGGTCCAGACGCCGCTGACACGGCCGCCAGCGATATCCAGCCCGCGCACCGCACACTGCTGAAACAGCATTGCGCCTTTTTTCAGCGCGCCCGCCACCAGCCCAGGCGCAGCGAGGCGCGGTTCGGCGTGGCCGTCGGTCGGCGCTGAGAGACCGCCCCGCCAGGTAGTGGTGCTGCCCGGCGTCATTGCTTTGGCCTGCTCCGCCGTGAGAATCGAACTGTTTACGCCATAGCCCTTTGCCATCTGGATCCACTTGTCCCAGGCCGCAATGTCCGACTCTTCCTGCGTGGCGTAGACCAGACCACTGCGCCGGAACCCAAGCTCTTCGCCGGTTTCATCATTTAGCTCACCCCAGCGTTGCAGCGCATAAATAATCAGCGGCAGTTCGCGCTCATCGCGGTTCTGCTGACGACACCAGCCCCAGTTGCGGCTCGACTGCTCTGCCCCTACCAGGCCTTTCTCAATCAGCACAACCTTCACTCCCTGCTTTGCCAGCTCCCAGGTGGCTGCGGCACCGGCAATACCGGCGCCAATCACCACCACATCGGCGGAATCAGGGAAATTCGCACTGTCCTGTACATAACGAATGGGTGCAGGCATAACACAATAACCTCTGTTGTCAGTATCGGGTCTGGCGCAGGGCAACATCGCCGCTGTGCGTAAGTACGTCGCCTGCGCAATGCATCACTGCTCTGCAGGCGGGTAAATCAGAGCGCGCTAACTCACTCTGCTTTTAAAATCTCTTCATGCTCATCCAGCCAGCCCTGACGCAGCTCCGGCACCGCGCGCTTCAGCCGCTCGAAATAGAGTTCACTGGTCGGCTTGTCGTAGTCGTTGCGCGCCAGCTGGGTGACGATGCGACCGCTCTTCATTACCACAATTTCGTCGCACACCGCGCGAACGGCATGCATGTCGTGGCTGATAAAGATCACCGAGAGCCCCAGCTCACGGCGCAGCTCGCTGATTAAGTCGAGTACGGCGGCGGCAACCACGGTATCCAGCGCCGAGGTCACTTCATCACACAGGATCAGGTCCGGTTCAGCCGCCAGCGCACGCGCAAGATTGACGCGCTGCTTTTGCCCGCCAGAAAGTGCCCAGGGACGCCGCCACAACACGCTGCGTGGCAGCTGTACCAGATCCAGTAGCTGATAAAGTCGCTGCTGGCGGGCCGAACCACTCAGGCCGTGAAACAGCGTCAGCGGTCGCGACAGGATACGTTCGACGCTGTGGGCCGGATTCAATGCGGTATCCGCCATCTGGAACACATACTGAATGCGCCGCAGCTCGTTGTCAGGGCGTTTTTGCATATCGCCCGCAATGTAGTGGCCGTTAAACAGGATGTGGCCGTGACTGGGGGCATTAAGACCGGCAATGGCGTGCGCCAGGGTGGTTTTGCCCGAGCCTGATTCACCGATAATGCCAATCGCCTGTCCTTTCCACAGTTTGAGGTTGATCTCCTCCAGAATGCGCACTTTCGGGTGGCCGTCGCTGCCACGCGGGCCATAACCTGCGTTGAGGTCGCGCACCTCCAGCAGCGGCTGAATATCAGCAGCGGCCGGGCACCAGTTGCTGGGCCGCTCTTTCTGCCGCGCGGCGTCCATCAGTAAACGGGTGTACTCCGCCTTAGGCGCGCCAATCAGATGCGCCGTGCTGCCATACTCCGCCATTTTGCCGCGCAGTAGCACCAGAATCCGGTCAGCCATCTGTGCCACCACGGCCAGATCGTGACTGACGTAAATCGCGGTGACCCCACGCTGCACCACCACGCGGCGAAACGCTTTCAGCACTTCCACCTGGGTGGTCACATCCAGTGCGGTGGTCGGTTCATCGAGGATCACCACATCGGGATCGCCAATCAGCGCCATCGCCGTCATCAGACGCTGTAGCTGTCCGCCCGATACCTGGTGCGGAAAACGGTCGCCAATGGTCTCGGGGTTCGGCAGCGCCAGTTCGCGGAACAGGCCTATGGCCTTCTCTTTCGCCGCTTTGCGCGTCAGGGTGCCGTGAATAACTACGGGCTCAATGACCTGGTCGAGAATCTTCATGCCCGGATTAAACGATGCCGCCGCGCTCTGGGCGATATAGGCGACTTTGTTGCCGCGAAAGGCGCGTAACTGGCCTGGCGTCAGGCTGTTAACATCGGTGCCAGCAACGTGAATGTTACCGTCGGCAATGCGGCAGCCGCTGCGGGCATAGCCCATCAGCGCCATGGCGATGGTGGTTTTACCTGAGCCGGATTCGCCTATCAGCGCCAGCACCTCACCCTTCTGCACGGTAAAATGAATGTCGGAAACCAGGTCAATCTCTTCGCCGCGATCGGTCTGCGCGGTGACGCGCAGTTTATCCACCGATATCACTGGCATGGCGGTATGTGGTGTCACGTTCATGCTCCCTCCTTCGCCAGCGTCATCGGACGCATCGCCTGAAGGCTGTCAATAAACAGGTTGGCGCCAATGGTCAGGCTGGCAATCGCCAGCGCGGGCATCAGGACGGCAGGCGAACCGTCAAATAGCCCCTGCATATTTTCACGCACCAGCGTGCCCCAGTCGGCATACGGCGGCTGAACGCCCAGACCGAGGAAACTCAGCCCGCTCAGCAGCAGCACGATATAGACAAAGCGCAGGCCAAAGTCCGTCAGCATCGGGTGCACCATGTTAGGCAGGATGTCGTGAATGGCGATATACCAGCGGCTTTCGCCCCGCAGCCGTGAAGCCCGGACGTAATCCATGCTGCGCAGCGAGCTGGCCATGGCAAAAGCGATACGAAATGCGCCCGGCCAGTAGGTGAATACCGCTGTGAGGATCAGCATCGGCAGCGAGGAGCCAAACACCGCGACGATCATCAGCGACAGCACTTTGCCTGGGAGCACCAGCAGCGCGTCATTAACACGGCCCAGTAACTCCTCCAGCCAGCGCCCCGTTACCGCGGCCAGCAGTGCCAGCAGCGTGCCGATCAGACTGGCCAGCAGCGCCGCACTCAGTGCCAGGCCGATAGAGAATTTCGCGCCGTAGAGAATACGGCTCAGCATGTCGCGTCCCAGATAGTCGGTGCCCAGCAGGTTATCCGCCGTCAGGCCACCCATCAGCGGGCCGCCGCCGATGTCATCAATGCTGTGTGGCGCCAGCGATGTGCCGAATACCGCCATCAGAAGCCAGAACAGCGACATCATCAGACCCAGCCGACCTGACCAGGAAAGAGACTGAAAGAAACGCCAGGGCAACAAGAGAGTATTCATGCGCTTCTCCATTTCGGGTTAAAGGCGATAGTCAGAATGTCGGCCGCCAGCAGCAGCACCAGATAGCAGGCGGCGAACAGCATCACGCAGAGCTGCACCACCGGCAGGTCGCGGTTACTGACCGCATCCACCAGCTGGCTGGCCAGACCGGGATAGCTGAAGATGGTTTCGATGATGATCACTCCGCCAAACAGATAGGAGAGACTGAGTGAAATCGCGTTCGCGATAGGGCCGACCGCATTGGGCAGCGCGTGGCGCAGCACGGCGCGAAGCGGCGACACCCCTTTCAGCAGCGCCATCTCCAGATAGGGGCTGTCGAGCTGATTGATAATGGCGGCTCGCGTCATGCGCGCCATCTGCGCCACCAGCACGCAGCAGAGTGTCAGCACCGGCAGCGCGTATGCTTTGAGGTAGCTCAGCAGGTCGCTGTCCGGGCTGCCGAACGACATCGCCGACACCCAGTGCAGTTTGACGGCGAAAATCAGCACCGCCACGGTGGCCACCAGAAATTCCGGTACCGCAACCGTCGCCATCGTGCCGATAACCAGTGCCCGATCGAGCCGGGAACCGCGATTCATCGCCGCGATGATGCCGATGATCAGCGCCATCGGCACGCAGATCAGCGTGGTGATACCTGCCAGTTCAAAGGTGGCGGGTATACGCTGCGCAACCAGTTGCGAGACCGGCAGATGGCTGGCAAACGAGGTGCCGAAATCGCCCTGCACCATGCCGGTCAGCCAGTGGATATAGCGCATCAGCAAAGGCTGATCGAGACCCAGCTGCTGCCGTAACGCCGCCACCGTTTCCGGCGTGGCGTTCTGGCCGAGGATCATCTGTGCCGCGTCACCCGGCAGCAGGCTGGTGATGAAAAACACCACCGCCGAGACGATAAGCAAAGTCAGGATGCCGGCGCCAATCCGCCGGGCAATCAGGAACATCATGTATCGGTTCATCGGCGTACTCCTTAAAAGAGCCTGTTGGGCCAGGCGGGGATCAGGCGGTCAGCCAGGCAAACTCATGGAAGCGATAACCCATCATCATGCCCGACGGCCAGGCCTCTACCCCTTTAACCTTCCTGTTATAACCATCGGTGGAGCTGATAAAGGTGGGGATAATCGTGCCGCAGTGGTCATAGATCAGGGCCTGCATGTCGCCATACATCTGCTTGCGTTTTGCCTGATCGCGCTCACCGCGTGCGGCGACCACCAGCTGATCAAACTGGGGATTTTTCCAGCCCGATTCGTTGTTCGGGGCCGTAGAGAGGTAGAACTGAGAAAAGAGCATATCGAGCGTTGGACGCGGGTTTATCGAGCCATATCCGATCGGATCTTTCATCCAGTGCGAAGACCAGTAACCGTCGTAGGGCACGCGGCGTACTTTTACATTGAGGCCCGCCCCACGCGCCATCTGTTGAATCAGCTGTCCGCCTTCGTTCGCGCCTTCAATATTCGGCGTAGTGATGATCTCTACCGTGGAGCCTGTCATGCCTGCCTTTTTAATATGAAATTTCGCTTTTTCAACGTCGAGCGGGCGCGGCTTGAGGTCGGCGTTGTAAAGCGGATGCCACGGCGGAACCGGGGTGTCATTACTGACGTCGCCGTATCCCTGCAGTACCGTTTTCACCAGCATTTCGCGCGGCTGCAGGTATTTCATTGCCAGCACGAAATCTTCGTTGTTACCTGGCTTCACGTCGGTGCGGATGATCAGGTTGGTATACATGCCCGATTTACTCTCCAGCACACCAAATTCATTGCTGCCTTTAAGGCGCTTGCAGTCAGCGGCGGTCAGTGTCGACACTATCTGCAGATCGCCCGACATCAGGGCATTGACGCGTGCCGCACCGTCGGTGACACCAATCAATTCCACCTCATCCAGATGGGGCAGTCCGGGCTTGTAGTAGTTGGGATTTTTCGTGCCGATGGTGCGCGTCCCCGGCATAAACGTTTTGCAGACAAAGGGACCGGTGCCGATGCCTTTGCTGAAATCGGTGGTGCCATCCTTCACAATTAAAAACGGTGGCGTTGCCAGCATGTAAGGGACATCGAAGTTGGCACTGTTGAGCTCCAGCTGCACCTCATTGTCATTCACCGCACTGAACGATTTAAACTGATCGGCCAGCTTAAAAGCGATAGAGGCGATGGCAGGATCTTTGTGGCGGCTGAGCGAGAAGATCACATCTTTCGCGGTCAGCGGTTTGCCATCGTGAAAGGTCACCCCTTTACGCAGTTTGATATGCCAGGTGATGCCGTCGCTGGATTCAATCGATTCGGCCAGCGCCGGTTTCGCCATCAGGTTTTTATCCAGTTCGGTCAGGCCGCTGTAGAACATAAACTGACGGGTGTAATCCGCACTGTTGTTACTTTTGGCAGGATCGAGCGTGTCGGTGGCTGACGCATTCGACATCGCTGCCCGCAGTTTTCCGCCCTGAACCGGCTTGTCATCCGCCAGTGCTTCCCTTGAAAAACCGATCAGGCCGCTGCTCATCGCCGCTCCCGCGGAGAGGATTTTCATCAGGCTGCGACGTGACAGTGAGCCTTCAGTGATCATGCGCGTCAGTGCCGGATTTACCGCATCAGCATCGTTATTATCAAATTTACTCATCTCTCTACCCTCAATAGTCAGGCGAACCGGGAATGATGTTCTGGCGGTGCTGGTGACCTGGCGGCCAGCACCCGACGGGACGTTATGAAAGGCGATCCTTTGCTTTGTAATAGAGTCCTGCGAGCGGTAAAAACCATGGCTTGCCGTGATAACCGGGCAGCGCGGGCCATGTGTCGCGCTGCCAGGGATTTTCAGTGCGCTTTTCGGTCAGCAGATCGGCCATCACCCGCCCCATCCACACCGACATCTGCGTGCCGTGACCGCTGTAGCCCAGCGAATAGAACAGGCCATCCTGTTCACCCGCGTGCGGCAGACGGTCGGCGGTCATGTCAACCATGCCACCCCAGCAGTAATCCACCTCTGCCTGTCCCAACTGCGGCAGCATCTGCGTCATGGCGCGGCGCAGAATCTCGCCGCTGCGCGAATCGGATGTCGGGTTGCTGACGGCAAACCGGGCACGGCCGCCAAACACCAGACGACTGTCAGCAGTCGTGCGAAAGTAGTTGCCGATATTCAGCGAGGTGACGTAAGTCCGATTGTTGGGCAGCACCTGGCGCAGCAGCGCCGGGTCCAGCGATTCGGTCACCACAATAAAGCTGCCGACCGGCACAATGCGGCGCTGAAACCAGGGGAAAGGACCGACGTTGGAGCAGCCGGTCGCCATCAGGACTTTATCCGCCACAATGGTGCCCTGCGCCGTGTGTATCCGGTGCTGATAGCCTTTGAGTCGCTCTAACTTCGTTACCGCGTGATGCGGAAAAATCTTCGCCCCGCTTCGTGCAGCGGCTTCAGCCAGCCCGACGCCAAACTTACCCATGTGCATTTGACCGCCCCGTTTCTGCAGCAGGCCGCCGTGGAAATCGTCGCTGGCGATCTCGTCGCGCACCGCCGTTTTGTCGAGCAGTTCGATCTCCGGGTCCACGGTGCGACGCATCAGTTCATACGCCTCCCGCAGTCCGGCCACATGCGACGCTTTGCTGGCGAGCTTAAGCTTGCCGCACAGCCGGAAGTCACAGTCGATGGCTTCATCCTGGATCAGTTGCTGGACATAGCTCACCGCATCGTCGAACGCCCGATAGAAGCGGCTGGCCTGTTCCAGACCCTGACTTGCCACCAGCGAGGCGAAGTTCTGCGCTACACCGGTGTTGCAGTGGCCGCCGTTACGCGCCGAAGCCTGGCTCATCACATCACCACTCTCCAGCAGCACCACACTGATGCCGCTGTGCGCCAGGTTAAGCGCCGCCGAGACGCCGGTGAAGCCGCCACCAATCACTACCACGTCCGCCTGTGCGGGCAGCGGTTCGCGGGCGGCGCCGGTAAAGGCGGGAGCGGTGGCCTGCCAGAACGATTCCAGTTTCATGGGGTGTTCCTCAGAGTCCGACGACGCCAGGCAGGCCGCCGATATCTTTGATTTCGGTGTACTGGTAGTACGGATTCGCCGGTTCATGGCCGCGGTTGACCCAGACCTTGTTTTTGATGCCGAGATCGTAGGCGGTCATCAGGTCATAACGGAAGCTGGAGGAGACATGGAGAATCTCCTCCGGGCCGCAGCCAAGCTTATCCAGCATGTACTCGAAACCTTTCATCTGGGGTTTATATGCGCCCGCTTCTTCAGCGGTGATGGTCAGGTAGATGGGTGCACCCAGACGCGGCTCATGGTGTGGGATCAGGTCTTTCATCGAATTGGTCAGCAGCACCAGCGGAAACTCCTTAGCCACTTTTGCCAGCCCGGCGGGCACATCAGGATGCGGTCCCCAGCTGGCGCAGTCAGTGTAGATAAAGTCGCTGTCGGCTTTGCTCCACGTCACGCCCCACTTTTTGCAGGTGCGCTGAATCGCATTACTGACCACGTCGTAATAGGGTTTCCATGCGCCGAGCACCTCATCCAGCCGGTAGCTGGAAAAGTCGGTGGTAAAGGCATGCATTGCATCCGGGTCGACGCGGTCGCTGAAACAACGCTCCGCCGCGCCAGCCATATCGAAGCGAATCAGCGTGCCGTAACAGTCAAACGTGATGAATTTCGGTTTAAACAGTGCCATGTAACACCCTCGTCATTGTCAGTTGCGCTTAGAAATCGATGAGTACACTTTTCTGGCGCTGGCAGGCCTGAAACGCCTGACGCCCTAAATCTTTACCAATGCCAGAACCCAGGAAGCCACCGGTTGGAATAATGAAGTCGCCGGAGCGCCCATAGCGGTTAATCCAGACGGTGCCCGCCTCTATGGCACGCATCGCCCGCATGGCACGAGGCAGGCTCAGCGTGTGCACGCCGGCACAAAGGCCATAGGTGTCATGGGCGGCCATCGCCAGCCCCTGCTCTTCGTCGTCAAACGTCTGGACTGTCAGCACCGGACCAAAAATCTCCTGCTGCACTGCCGGGTTATCCTGCGCCACGTGGCTCAGCAGCGTGGGCTGCCAGAACCAGCCATTGTCGGTGTCGGCAAAACGCTCTCCGCCCACCAGCACTTCTGCGCCCTGCGCTTTTGCTGCCTCAATGACCGAGCAGACTTTGTTGCCCTGGCGTTCGTCGATCAGCGGCGCATAACGGCTCTCTTCCTGCCACGTGACGCCCGGTTTAAGTTCGCGGCAGAGCTGGGCCAGCCGCTCAACCAGCGGATCGGCGATATTGCGTTGTACGATAAGACGGGTGCCCGCCACGCAAGCCTGCCCGCCGTTGGCGGTAAAGCCGCGCAGAATGCGCTGAGCCAGTACCTCAAGGTCACCCGCGTCATCGAATACCAGTTGCGGACTCTTGCCGCCCAGCTCCAGTGTCACGGGTTTCATACCGTGCTGCGCGGCATCGCTCATGATGCGTTTTCCGGTCACGGTCGAGCCGGTAAAGGAGACTTTGCGCACCAGCGGATGGGTCACCAGCGCGCTGCCGGTCACCGCGCCACTGCCCTGAACAATATTCAGCACGCCCGCCGGTAAGCCCGCTTGGATCGCCAGTTCAGCCATACGCACGGTTGAAAACGGGGTCAGTTCAGAGGGTTTTAGCACCACGGCGTTACCCGCCGCCAGCGCCGGTCCGCATTTCCACGACGCCATCGACAGCGGAAAATTCCACGGGGTAATCGCGGCGATGACACCATAAGGTTCAGCAATCAGCATGCCGAGACTGCTGTCACGGGTTGGAAAGAGGTCACCGCTGTATTTGTCGGCGCATTCGGCATAGAAGCGAATCGCTTCGGCGGTGAACGGAATTTCATGCAGCACAACGTCGCTGATTGGGCGGGTCGAACCCAGTGCTTCCAGCTGAGCCAGCAGCGTGTCCTGCTCAATCAGATCGGCCCAGCGGCGTAACACGCGACCGCGTTCGCGCGGCGGACAGCCGGACCAGCCGCTGGTTTTCAGCACCTGATGCGCAACAGTGACAGCGCGATCAACATCCTGCGGCGTCGCGTCCTGCAGCGTGGCATAGACCCTGCCATCCGAGGGACGTTTTACCTCAAATGATGCGCCCTGGCTCTGGCAGTGCTGGCCGCCAATATAATGGCCAGCCGGAAGAGAAACTTTTTCAGGGTCGAAACTTAACATGGAAAAATCCTTATTTGTTACACCCATCAGTTGCTGATTTATTAGCGTTTTCACTGGCCGATTTCTGTGGCGTTAATAAGCTAATGCAGAAAGTATGCCAGCCGGGCAAAAAATAAAAATGCGTTTAAAACAGCGCAAAAAAATTTTCTGCCGTATTGCCGGGGGATTTTTTGCGGAATTGCCGAACAATTAAACAGATGATTTACTTCACAAAATTTATGCGCCCTGCTGGTGCAACCTGCACGGAAATTGCACCAAAGCGGATATTAGTGACCAGGCTGCTCATTCTTCGATTCCTGACTCACCGTTTACCGACGTGCCTCACATCCCGGATAAATTCTTTAAATTTTTAAAGACTATTATTTGACGCCGAAGAATTCAGGCTGCGCATCAGGCAAAAAAAACGCCAGCCGGATGATCCGGCTGGCGTTCTCTTAATATTTAATTACAAACTGCCAATGTGAAATGTTTTCTGTTCCAGATATTCATCAATTCCGTAGCGGGACCCTTCACGCCCTATACCGGAAAGTTTGACGCCGCCAAATGGCGCAACCTCCAGGGAAATAGCGCCGGTATTAAAGCCGACCATGCCAAACTCCAGCGCTTCCGCCACCCGCCAGGCTCGCCGGATATTCTCGGTAAAGAAATAGGCACCCAGGCCGTAAGGCGTGTCATTCGCCATCGCAATCGCCTCCTCTTCATCATCAAAGATAAACAGCGGCGCGACCGGACCGAACGTCTCTTCATGGGCGATACGCATACTGGACGTGACCTCACCGAGCACCGTGGGCTGCACAAACGTGCCGTTCCCCTGGCTGATGCCGCCGGTCAGCAGCGTTGCCCCGTGACTGAGCGCATCATCAATATGACCGTTCACTTTCTCGACGGCGCGGCTGTTGATTAGCGGGCCTATGGTGCTGTCTGGCGCAAAGCCATCGCCCACTTTCAGGGTGGCAACAGCCTCCAGCAGTCGTGCGGTAAAGCGCGGATAGATACTTCGCTGCACCAGAATACGGTTAGCACAAACGCAGGTTTGACCGGCGTTGCGGAACTTGCTGAGCATGACGCCGGCGACCGCAATTTCAATATCTGCATCATCAAACACGATGAGCGGCGCGTTGCCGCCCAGCTCCAGACTCAGGCGTTTTATGCTGTTGGCGCTCTGTTGCATCAGCAACTGGCCGATTCGGGTAGAGCCGGTAAACGAAATTTTGCGCACCGTGCGACTTTCAGTCAGCGCCGCACCAATCTCCATGGGCAGCCCGGTCAGTACCTGCAACACGCCAGACGGGAATCCGGCGCGCTCTGCCAGCACGGCCAGGGCCAGCGCCGAGAGCGGTGTCAGCTCCGAAGGTTTAACGATAATCGGGCATCCGGCGGCTAACGCTGGAGCAACCTTGCGGGTGATCATCGCAATCGGGAAGTTCCACGGCGTAATAGCCGCAGCCACCCCGACAGGCTGTTTCAGCACCAGGATGCGGCGGTCCTCGCTGGGTGCAGGAATGGTGTCGCCATAGATTCGGCGCGCCTCTTCAGCGAACCATTTCACAAAACTGGCGCCGTAGAGCACCTCGCCCCGGGCTTCTGCCAGCGGCTTACCCTGCTCAGCGGTCATGATGATCGCCAGGTCATCCGCATGTTCAACAATCAGTTGATGCCATTTTTCCAGCAGTGCGGCACGGCTGGCGTTGGTGGTTTTGCCCCAGCTGATGCGCACCGTTTCTGCATAGGCTATCGCCTGCTCCGTCTCCGTGCGGCCCAGCGCCGGAATGGTGGCCAGCGTTTCGCCCGTAGCGGGATCGGTAACCGGCAGCGTGGCGCCCTGATGCGCATCCTGCCAGCGTCCGGCAAACAGCGCCTGCTGGCGCAGCAGATCGCTATCGGTAAGTTTTAATCGCGACATAACATCCCCTTGTGGTCAGCTGATTCCACTTTATCGTGCCGGGTCAGCGCAGGATGTTGTTGTGCGTGGTGAGAAAGGTGAATGAAATAGTTTTTCGCGCTGTTTTGAAATTTTATGCCGTGCATAAACAGTTGCGCATCCGGCTGGATGCGCGCGCTTTAAATCTGGAAGTCGATAACCGGTTCATCGTCGTTGCTGTAGGAGAGCGCCTGACGTTTGATCTCTTCCAGTGACAGGTTGGCGTTGCAGAGTTCCAGGAACTGCCAGACGTAATTACGCTGCAGCTGACCGCGTTTGAGGCCGAGCCATACGGTGCTGGCATCAAACAGATGCGTGGCATCCAGGCGTTCCAGCTCTTCATTCTCTTCGGTTTCACACGCCTGGTCGGCCAGGATCCCGACACCCAGACCGAGTTTTACGTAGGTTTTGACTACGTCTGAGTCCTGGGCGCTGAGCACGATATCCGGTTTCAGGCCCGCCGTCTGGAAAGCACGGTCAACCCGCGAACGTCCGGTAATGCCCTGTCGATACGTGATGAGAGGATAGCGGCTGAGCGTGCTCAGTGAGACCGGCTGGTTCTGTACCAGCTCATGTCCTTTCGGCACCAGCAAGGCGTGATGCCAGCTGAACCAGGGGAATGCCGCCAGACTGCTGTTATTCACCAGCATTTCACTGGCGATACCGATATCCGCTTCACCCGCCAGCAGCATGGTGACGATTTCCTGTGGCGATCCCTGATTCAACTCAAGACGGACGTTGGGATAAAGCTGACGGAACGCTTTAATCACTTTCGGCAGGCTATAACGCGCCTGAGTATGGGTGGTGGCGATAGTCAGGATGCCACTGGTTTCATTGGTAAAAACATCAGCCAGTCGTCTTACCTTTCCTGCTTCATCCAGAATGCGTTCGGCAATTGTCAGCAGTGCTTTTCCCGGTTCGGTCATGCCCAGCAGGCGCTTACCACGACGGATAAAGATCTCCACGCCCAGCTCATCTTCCAGATCGCGAATATGGCGGCTCACACCCGACTGGGAGGTAAAGAGCGTATTAGCGACTTCCGTCAAATTAAACTCACAGCGGGCCGCCTCGCGGATGATTTTAAGCTGCTGGAAATTCACGATATTTACCTCCCTTTACATAATCTGATTCTTTGATGGTAAGAACAATTATTGATAACTGGAAATACTTAAAAATTTGGCTTTATGACTTTAGGGAATAAAGGGTGGGAGTGTTCGCTGCGCGAATGGGCTGAGGTGCACGCAGGTGCTGGGGGGTGTTCGCTGCGCGAACGGGCTGGGGTGCACGCAGGTGCTGGGGGTATTCGCTGCGCGAACGGGCTATGAGAGTGTTTCGTTCGCCTGGCGGGTTGGGCAGTTTCAGTTACGCCTCTGCAGGCGACCAACAAGGGGGCGCCAGTCGCCGCGCCCCCTTGACCCCGGGCTCCGGCCTGCTTCACCGCCGCTTCGCGGTCCCTTCGCTTCTTCCGGATTTCTTACGGACCGGCGGGACGCGCCATCCCTGGCGCGAGCCCGCCTCTTCGCGGCATCCCTGCCGCTCGTCCTGAAATCCCTCATCCGCTCAGCGGCTCTGACGGCCTCCTTCCCCACTTTTATCTCTTCTTTTTGAGTTGGGTACGTCATCGCTGTAAGTCGGAAAAATTATCTGTGGCTCTCTTCCTGGCAGGAAGAGTGGTCCTTCACCCTATCCACTGTTGTCTCTTCTTTTTAATGTGGGTTCATTGTCGCTGGTAGTTTTTCGAAAGCAGCTTTGGCTTTCAAACCACCACACAACGCTATGTCCGATAAAAACCAGGATATTACAGGCGGGGATTTACTAGAGGCATCCGAAGCGCTGAGGAACAACCGGAGGCCAGGATGAGCCGACAGGACGTCGGCGAAAGGACGGAACGCGCCAGGGATGGCGCGTCCGGACGGTCCGCGGGCCGCAGGGCGTGACGAAGGCACCCCGCAACGCGGGGCGCGCAGGCTGCCGGACGCCGGGATTGTTAAGGGGCGGGCGTTCGCCCCTTGACGCGTCCGCCTGCACGGGCAATCTGAAACTCCCCACCGCCTGGCGGGCGTAACCCGCTCAGTGGGCAGGCACCGCGCAACGTAATCTTCTCATTATGAAGGTGCAGCAAAGCGAGACCCGGACCGCTGCCAGGCGTAATCAGCTCAATACCTGGCCCGCTGCTAAGCGAGACCAGTGCAGCCCTTCCCCCGCTTTCAGCGGCCTGAATCCCCCACCGGGCAGGAAACCCACCGGCGGGGGTTTAACAGAGGCATCCGAAGCGCTGAGGAACAACCGGAGGCCAGGAGGAGCCGACAGGACGTCGGCGAAAGGACGGAACGAGCCAGGGATGGCGCGTCCGGACGGTCCGCGGACCGCAGGGCGTGACGAAGGCACCCCGCAAAGCGGGGCGCGCAGGCTGCCGGACGCCGGGATTGTTAAGGGGCGGGCGTACGCCCCTTGACGCGTCCGCCTGCACGGGCAAACTGAAACTCCCCACAGCCTGGCGGGCGTAACCCGCTCAGTGGGCAGGCACCGCGCAACGTAACCTTCTCATTATGAAGGTGCAGCAAAGCGAGACCCGCCCCGCTGCCAGGCGTAATCAGCTCAATACCCGGCCCGCTGCTAAGCGAGATCGATTCCGAACCCGCCCGCTGCAAGCGCCCCTACCCCACTAACATCAACTCCCGCTCCTCAGTCAGCGGCTTGTTCAGCAGCGACAGCAGGATATTCTTCACCGCCTGAGCGGATGGCGACAGCGGCAAACGGGCGGAAATGTTCAGCGACAGCGGCAGACTCAAAGATGGACTGTTAATGCGCGACATCCAGGCATCCGTTGATCCCACCAGCGCACGGGCAGCGGATTCAGGTAATACGGTCACACCCAGCCCACTGGAAATCGCTGCGGTCAGAGTAGAAATTGATTCGATCTCTCCAATGATGCGCGCGCTCAGGCGACGCAGTGAAAATGCCTCATCAACCCGCTTGCGCACGGCGCTGTAGTCGCGTGGTAAAAACAGGCTCATCTGTGCCACATCGGCCAGATCGACGCTGACACCGGGATAATCAGTGGCGCCTACCAGGAAGAGATCCTCTTTCATCAGCGGCATACTGTTAATTCCGGCAGTGGGTGCGCGATCGTACAGCACCGCCATATCCAGTTGACCGCTCATCACCTTCTCGTTCAGCACGCTGCCACTGTTTTCGTGCAGGTAGACCAGTACTTCCGGAAATTGATCGCGTACGGTTTGCAGCAGCGGCATGGTCAGCGAGGATGCCGCAGTGCCGGGTGCCAGTCCAATCGACACCTGACCGCTCAGCACCTGACCGGCGTTGATGACCGCTGTCTGGGCCTGCTCGCACTGGCGCAGAATGGTACGCGCATGGCCATAGAGAATCTTACCGGCTTCCGTTGGCGTAACGCCGCGCTTGGTGCGAATCAGTAATTGCTGATCCAGTTCATTCTCCAGTGTCGCGACCTGCTGACTGAGTGCAGGCTGTGCGATGTGCAGCACTTCTGCTGCCTGCGTCAGACTGCCGATATCGACGATTTTAACAAAGTACTTTAGTCGTCTTAAATTCATCTTGCCTCCGTCACTCACCCCGAATAGCGAAATGGGTCTGATCCAATCGCCCTGATAACAGAGATTTTGCAAGATGCAGGCCAGGTTTAAAGAGCTGCAGCCAGTGTCCAGCCAGATTTTTCCTAACGGCCCGGAAAATAAGCGTTTCTGATTACCTCTTAAGGGTTAATAAGGATCAGGAATGCGTAATCATCGTGGGTAAGGATCCCGGGCGCACTGTGACAGTGCAGACGCCGCGAGTCAGACGTGCATAAAAGTGATGACAGACTGTACAGTTTTAGTGCAGTGGAAACGCGTTGCACCTGATGAACGCTTGCAGGACCTGAAGCGTAGCGGTAAAGCGCAGGGTATAAATGTAAACGCTATCAGCAGGAATTCTTATCGCTGACGAACAGGGAGAAAAAAGTACACATTGCCCTCTCCCGCATGCAGAAGAGGGCAACGCCTGCTGATTAACGTTTTTTGCGGTTACGGTGCATATCGATTGAGACCGCCGCCACGATGATGATCCCTTTGATGATGTCCTGAATATAGGCATCGACGCCAACAAAGGTGAATCCACTTTTAATCAGGCCGAGAATGACTGCGCCAATTAACGTGCCGGTGATACGGCCCACGCCGCCCATCAGGCTGCTGCCGCCGATCACGGCTGCGGCAATCGCGTCCAGCTCGTATGACATCCCCATGCTTGACTGACCGCTGCTGACACGCGCCGCCAGGACCACACCCGCCAGGCCAGAGAGTGCACCGGCAATGGTGTAGACGATGATCAGATACTTATTAACGTTGATACCGGAGACTTTCGCCGAGGTCATGTTGCCGCCGATGGCGTAAACATATTTACCGTAGCGGGTATGTTTCAGGGCGATGTGGAACAGAAGCGCCACCACCAGGAAAATCACCACCGGCATTGCACCCTGACCAATTGAGGTAAAACCGTCGGACAGGAAGCTGATTGGGTTACCCTGGGTGTAATACTGCGCCAGACCGCGTGCCGATACCATCATGCCCAGTGTGGCAATAAACGGTGGAATCCCGGTGCGGGTAATAAGTACACCGTTGACGATGCCCGCCAGTAAACCGACGCCAATACCGGCCGCGATAGGGATCACCGCAGGCATATTCACCAGCGAGGGATACATCGGTGACAGACTGTCAGACGTCTGCGCCAGGCTCGCGGCAACCACCGCCGCCAGGGCAATCACCGAACCGGAGGAGAGATCGATACCGGTGGTAATGATGACCTGGGTCACGCCAACGGCGATAATCCCGATAATCGCCACCTGCAGGACAATCAGGATCAGACGGTTGGTGTTGAGCAGGAAAGACTGGTCACGCACGTACCAGCCAAACATTTCAAAAATTAACGCAATCCCCACCATCACCACAAAAATGCCGGTATCTTTCGGCAATTTATGACGCAGGCTGGCGAAAAAAGAGGGTTGCTGCGGGGCTGCCGGGGTAGCAGTAGCTTTCATATTGCTCATAGTGGTCTCGCGCCTCACTCGGATGCCAACGACAGAATGGTTTCCTGATCGGCTTCTTCTTTATCGAGGATGCCGGTTATACGCCCGCCGTGCATCACCATCACCCGGTCGCTCATGCCAAGGATTTCCGGCAGTTCAGAGGAGACCATGATGATAGCCACGCCACGGTTGGCAAGTTCACTGATTAAGCGGTAAATCTCCGCTTTAGCGCCGACATCAATGCCGCGCGTCGGTTCGTCCAGAATCAGAATCTTCGGTTGCGCCAGCAGCCAGCGGGCAATCAGGACTTTCTGCTGATTACCGCCGCTGAGGTTATTGATGATCTGATCCATGGTCGGTGTTTTGATATTCAGGCGACGGATCTGGTCCATGCAGTCCTGCGCCATCTTCACATGGCTGACAAACCCGCTTTTACCGCTGTACTCCGGCATGTTGACGATGCTCATGTTCTCCATCACCGACAGCACCAGAAACAGCCCGGACTTTTTGCGATCTTCGGTCAGAAATGCCATGCCCTTTTCAATCGCCGTGGAAGGTGAGTCGATCGTCACCGGCACGCCATCAATTAAGATCTCGCCGCTGTCGAAGCTCTCCATGCCGAACAGACTCTCCATCACCTCGCTGCGACCGGCACCCACCAGTCCGGCGACGCCGAGAATTTCGCCCCTGCGGACGTTGAAACTGACATCGGTGAAACGATCTTTGCAGGTGAGATTGCGCACCGTCAGGACATCTTCTCCGATGGCGCTGTTAAATTTCGGGAACAGCTGGGTCAGTTCACGTCCCACCATCTGCGTAATCAGCGACTGACGGGTATATTTCGCCGTCTGATCGCTGGCAATCCAGGCGCCGTCGCGGAAAATACTGACTTCATCAGTGATGTTAAAAATTTCATCCATCTTGTGACTGATGTAGATGATTGCTTTGCCCTGCTCCCGCAGATCACGAATGATGGTAAACAGGTGCGCCACTTCCGTTTCGGTGAGCGCGGAGGTGGGCTCATCCATGATGACGATATCTGAATCCCAGGAGACCGCTTTGGCAATCTCGACCATCTGCTGCGACGCAATGCTCAGCTCGCCCACCATGCTCTCCGCTTTCAGGCGGATATTCAGCCGGTTGAGCAGCTCCTGCGTCTTCTGATTCAGCCGGGCGTGATCGACAAAACCAAACTTCATTGGCTCACGACCCAGCCAGATATTCTCAGCGACGGTCATATAGGGCACCAGATTGAGTTCCTGGTGAATCATCGAAATGCCGGAACGCAACGCGTCCATGGTGTCCTGAAACTGCACCGGCTCCCCTTTAATTTTGATGGTGCCCTTATCGGGACGGTACATCCCGATAAGGCACTTCATTAAAGTGGATTTGCCCGCGCCATTTTCGCCCATCAAGGCATGTACCGTTCCCGGACGCACCCGCAACGAGACGTTGTCGAGGGCTTTAACGCCGGGGAAGAACTTGCTGATGCCTTCGGCTTCAAGCGCAAACGCGTTCATACATCACCTCCGTACAGCTGGGTCGGGAACGATTATTTCAGGTTACGGTTGGTAAACTGTTCCATGTTTTCTTTGGTAATCAGCTGGTAAGGGATGTTGATGATTTTCTGGACTTTCTCACCTTTCACCAGTTTGATTGCCGTCTGCACCGCACCTTCACCCTGGCCCTGCGCATCCTGGAATACTGTGGCGACCATCTTGCCCTGCTTCAGCATCTGCAGTGCATCCGGTGTGCCATCGACACCCGCGATCAGGATTTTGTCCGGGTTTTTACCCAGCGCCTGCAGCGCACCAATCGCCATTTCATCGTTATTCGAGGCGATGGCATTGATCTGATCACCGGCAGTCATCCAGTTACTGACCACATCCACTGCATCGTTACGGGTAAATTTGGCGGTCTGTTTCTGAACGATTTTGATGCCCGGGAATTTAGCTGCGACTTCTTCCACGCCTTTAGTACGGTCGCGGGTCGCTTCGTTTGCCAGGTCACCCATCAGGATGGCGACGTTGCCTTTGCCGTTCATCGCCTTCGCCAGCGCTTCCATCTGTAAGCGTCCGGCCAGCTCTGAATCGGAACCGACATAAGCCATTTTTCCGGTCAGTTCAGCCCCGGGGCGGCGGTTTACGAAGATCAGCGGAATACCTGCTTTGCTCGCCTGATCCATTATCGGTTTCACCGCGTTGGTATCGACCGGGTTAACGATCAGCGCATCAACACCCTGACCGATAAAGTTTTGTACCTGCTGCAGCTGCTGTGAAACGTCGCCTTTTGCATCCTCAACCTGCCCTTTGACGCCATCTTTCTGCATCTCTTTCTGCATTGAGGTACGCAGAATGGTCAGGAAGTTGTCATCAAACAGCGCCATAGAGACGCCCACTGAGATATCTTTTGCCATAACTGCGGCAGGTAACATGCAGGCTAACAGTGAGGCGACAATCGTTTTTTTAATGTTCATAGGGACCCTTCTTATTTGTTAACTTGCTCAGTGGCTGTGGACCACGAATGAAAAATATCTTTTACATTCACCCAGCCTATCTGGCGTCTGTTTCGGAAAATTTGAGGTAAGACTTCAGGTTCTGGCTATTTTTGTGATCGACCACTCCTTTTCACAATCACTTGATCTGCAAACAGTTAGTTTCAAAATGCCGTTTCACTTCTGGTCGATGATGACGACCGTGATGATAAGCAGTTCATTTGTTCCATATGATCTCGTTTTGAAATTTTTATCATAAAAGCACTGAAACGCTTGTTTTAACATCGGCAAATAACAAAACTTTGACATGCATCTAACATCTACTGAGAAATGCCAGCAAAGTGAGATCCTGTTGGCAGTTTGAAAATCCATCAGAAGTGACTAAAAACCGCCAATCCGCTGCTTTTACGAGCATCTGAACGCAAATCAGTAAACAGGGCTTTGACAAGCAGGATCTACGCCGCTAATATTCGCCCCGTTCAAGCGATTCCTCTGTAGTTCAGTCGGTAGAACGGCGGACTGTTAATCCGTATGTCACTGGTTCGAGTCCAGTCAGAGGAGCCAGAATTAGAAAAGCCCGCTCAGGGAAACCTGAGCGGGCTTTTTGCTTTTGTGTTAAAGGTCGGCGAATCACTGACAGGTTCAGATTTGAACCATCAAATAACGATGTGCCGTGGACGCTACTCAGGCGGCCCTGTAGACAGCGCGTCTATCGAGCCCCACTGATATTAGCCAGGAAGCGGTTTAGCATTTGTGCTGCGCCTTTCCGTCATCCTTTCCCTTTGCTGCCTGTCAGAGAAAATGGCGCCAGTGCCTGGTTCTTTCTTTAGTGCAAAGGTTCTTCGAGCTTTCATGCAATCAGTTAAAAAACCACGCAGGTAAAGACAAACGAAAGTGGACTTCCCATCATAAAAGTATGATGTCCGACATTAATCACATCAAGTTGTAAAGTTTCCGGGTCGCCGGTAAATTCAGCTAACAGCTTCTCAAAGGTTGGATTATCTGTATTGTCAGTGGGAGATATAATGGTGCGGCTTATAGAATAATGCGCTGTATTACTGCCTCTTACTTCTCCCCTGGTCAGTATGAGGGTTCTTCCTAAATTTTTTTCCTCATTATTGATTAACACCCGTCCATTCAGTAAAAAATATCCGGTTCCGTCCTTGTATAGTCTGAGATCCTGGGCAACATTAAACTTAAGTGTCTCTCCCTCACCACCCAGATCGTAGTGGGTAAAAGAGTAACATCTCAGTGGCAATATTAATTTATTTTCAGGCCCAGAAATTATAAAACCCAGGAGAATTGCCGTACAGACAGTTGAAATAGCTATCAGAACTCTCACGTTTGGAAACATCATATTAATTCCCGTTAATATGGAAGAAATTATTGCAACTCGTTACATTCCTCTCTTTTCCAAGCTTGCAATACGAAATTAATGTGCGGCCATAATCTTTTGGCGAAAAAGACGTATAGTTATCAAAATATATTTTTTTATTTTTATCACAGACTAAATTATTTTCTGCTAAAAGAGCAGTGATTTTACTTTTTACTGCCTTCATCTTATTTTCATTAAGGTCCTTAACAAAAACCACCTCACACCCTTCTGCAAGAAAATCTGATTTTAGGTAAATGTTAATGTCATCCAATGAAGACGTATTTTTTTTAAAGACTAACACCGCTGTTGCAATAAAAACGGGTGAAAAGATACAAAGGTACAGAACAATGACTTTCCATGAAAGAAAAGACACCGGTTTGTTTGATGATACCTTAGGTAAATGAGCCGGTGGGGATGACTGGTTTACGTCTAAGGAAGGGGATTTAACGACAGAATGATGAGTATTTAACTTAATGCCGATCTTAGGAATGGTAATGACAATTTCATTACATCCAAATGCGGATAATGCACGTCTCATTATACTCAGGTATTGCGTTAAATTTGCATTTGACCCTCTGAGATTATGTTTATCCCAGACTTCAATAATCAAATATTCTCTTGTCAGAATGTCGCCATTAGAATCAAGGATGAGTGCCAGTAATCGCGCCGAAGGCAGATTAATCTGAACGGTCTCTTTCGTCGGTATATGTCGGAGAGTACTGTCATCCGTATTAAACACTATTGAACCATCAATGGTATACAACACCTTCACATCCCCCCGATTAAATAAATTCAATCTCAGATTTATCTTACAACATAATACAGTTAAACCCTTTTAGCACGTAGCATTTTTAAAACAAGCGAATAAAAAGCACGGGAACGCGTTGATAGCCAGTGACTCTGTTTCAGGGAAATCATTGTCCTGATATCGGAACGCCGGTGCTAACGAAAGTATGAGTAAGTTCGCACAGTTGAACCTTCCGCTGTCAGGAGGGAATTACGTTGATTCAGCCAGATTCACGGCAGGAGATGCTCTTTTAAACTCTCCTCCGGATGTCAGGTAGTGGGCAGTTTGCAACAATCTGCGACTGTTTAAGCTAACAAATAAACAAAAAATAGAATATTAAACTAAAAATATGGATAAATTCGAATTACATTCTGTTATTGATTTTTCCTGTATAACATTGCTTCCATCTTGAGGTGGCAAGTCCCGGCCAGTGTCGAGGGTTAAGGTGGGTACGCATCTTGCTTCAGCTCGGTGATTATAGATGTACCTGAATCCGCGCCATCCAGATGAATGTGAAGTGATGCGCTTTAGATCGGAGTCAATGTATTGAATGGAGATGGCACAGTGGCTATCACCCAGCCTGATAAACCGAAGTTTACTTCGATTATCAGCAGTGATTCCGCACAAAACATCACTGTAATAAATAACGGCAATGCGGCGATTTCGCCCGACAATATACACCGTTGTAAACCGGCCAACACCGGGCGCAACGAAGTTTTACGACAGTTTTTATTACCTTGTCGCACGTTTGAGATAAAGCATAAGGCAGGTTTTAAAACCAGCTTTACTCTCATTGAAGGGAGCAATAAAAGCAATGACCTGGTAATTGCTTCAATATGCTTTATGGGAATTATAAATAACCCGGAAACACACCAGCGGATTACTGAATATGACACCTGAATTTCAACATTATTGCACGACTGCCCTATCCACCTGTGGATCATCCGGCTCACTAACTACCTGTGCCGCTTTTTATCTGAAGCTTTACTCTTCTTAAAAATCTGGCCGTGTATTTTTTAAATGAATTTCTTTGTTAATTTTACGTTTGCCTAAAAATTAACAAGGGTATTTTACGATTACGTTTAGTCAGGAATAATTATTCTCTGATAGGGATGTGTTATGTATTTACTTTGTAATAAAAAAACTTATAGGGCTGTACTGGCCGCCGCGATATTAATCAGTAATGGCGCTACTCCGGCTTTTGCGCAGGAACTGAAGACGGTCACCAATACCAAAGTATTCGAGGTCAAACTGGGTGCTTCACGAGTGATATATAACCCGGACTCCAGTGGAGCGTCTTTATCCGTCACCAATGCGCAGACTTACCCCATTCTGGTGCAGGGGAAAGTGTTTGCGGAAGATAAAAAAACACCTGCGCCTTTTATTGTCACCCCGCCAGTTTTCCGTCTGGATGCGCAGCAGCAGAGCCGTCTGCGAATTATTCGTACCGGCGGTCAAATGGCCGGTGACCGTGAAACGCTGCACTGGCTTTGCGTGACCGGTATTCCGCCTAAAGATAGTGATGTCTGGGCTCAGGATGAGAAAGGGACACCGTTAAAGCCCACAGCAGTCACGCTGAACATGGAAGTCAGCGCAAACAGCTGCATTAAGCTGCTGGTGCGCCCGTCCGGCGTGAGAGAAACGATGATGGATGCCGTATCCGCGCTTAAGTGGCAACGCCAGGGCGATAAGCTGACGGTAACTAACCCTTCCGCATTTTATATGAATTTGTCTTCACTCAGCGTGGGGGAGATGAATATCCCGGATAGGGAATATGTCGCTCCGCATTCTTCCCGCAGCTTTATCCTGCCAAAAGGCGCTGCCGGTCAGGTGAAGTGGACGGTTATCACTGATGAAGGTGGAGAGAGCCGCACGTTTCAGTCGCCGTTGCACTAATAAGGCGCCTGGATAATGAAATACTTTCGGTTTTCTGTGGTGACCATCGTGGTATCTGCCGGGCTGTTTTCAATGCCGGTGATGGCCCGGACCTGGGAATTTGATGCTTCACAGTTGAGTGGTGGTGTCAGTGATGCGGATATCGCTCTGTTTAACCAGGGCGGGCAGCTTCCAGGAACCTATCTGGTTGACGTGTTGCTCAATGGTGAGCAGGTGGATTCCCGTGAAGTGGTTTTTGTTCAGCAGGAAGATTCCCGGGGCATGCCTGTTTTGCAGCCCTGCCTGAGCAGGAAGCAGCTTTTACGTTACGGCATAAAGACGGAAGACTATCCGGCATTGTCCGGCAAAGGCCCGGACGCAGACAAAGATTGTGCTGACATCCGCGTTATTCCGCATGCCAGAGCTGATTTTAATTTCGGGGCGCAGCAGCTGGTGCTGAGCGTTCCGCAGATAGCACTGCGCCCTGAAGTAAAGGGCATTTCTCCCCGAGAGCTGTGGGATGAGGGAGTTCCGGCGATTCTGATGAATTACCGGACCGGTACCAGCCATGTGGAATCCCGGGTCGGGAGTAGAAATGTCAATGAATCGCAGTACCTGCAGCTGGAGCCCGGCGCTAACTGGGGACCATGGCGATTACGTAATTCGACGACGTGGCAGAAGAGCCGCGGACAGACCGGCCGCTGGCAGACGCCTTATACCTATCTTGATCGGGGCCTGTATGACATGCAAAGCCGGCTGACGCTGGGAGAGCGTTTCACGCCGTCGGAAATTTTTGACAGCGTACCTTTTCGCGGTGTGATGCTGGGTTCGGATGAAAATATGCTGCCCTCTTCGCAGCGGACTTTTTCACCCGTGGTGCGCGGTATTGCCCGCACTCAGGCCCGGATAGAAGTGAAGCAGAATGGCTACACGGTTTACAACGCCACGGTAGCGCCCGGCCCGTTTGCCCTGAGTGACTTTGCCGCTGGCGGCTCGGGTGGGGATTTGCAGGTTACCGTATGGGAAGCCGACGGCACTACTCAGGAGTTCAGCGTCCCTTATCAGACGCCGGCGATTGCGCTGCAGGACGGCCACAGCGTGTACAACCTGATGGCCGGGCAGTATCGGGCATCAGATAACACGGTTGATTCGCCACTGGTTGCACAGGCCACTGTTATGTATGGCCTGCCGTGGAGCCTGACCTTATACGGCGGTTTGCAGGGCGCGGAGCGCTATCAGGCGACGACTGCGGGGCTGGGTATGTTGCTCGGGTCGTGGGGCGCGGTATCTCTGGATGGGACCCACGGTCGTGGGCAGAAGAAAGAGCGTGAAAGTGAAACGGGAGGATACGGACGGCTGCGCTACAGCAAGCGCGTTGAGGTAACCAACACCTCGCTTGATCTGTCCCATACCCGCTATGACGCATCCGGTTTCAGCACGCTGTCTGAGGTAATGGACAGCTATCGGCAGGGAAACCCAGCCGGCAGTGACGCACAACGCCGGTTTGAGACAACCCTGACGCTCAGTCAGTCATTGGGCGGATTGGGGAGTCTCAGCCTGAGCGGTTCTCGCAACAGTTACGGCAACGGGCAAGGGAGTACAGAGTCGTTCAGTGCCGGCTATGGCGTCAGTATACGCGGCGTTTCCCTGTCGCTGAATGCGACGCAGAACCGTAACCGGAACAGCGGCAGTAAATGGCAGGATAACCGGCTGGTTAACATGATGGTCAGTATTCCACTGGACCGCTGGCCTGGTGGGGCAACCCGGGCGACCTATCAGATGACGTCGCCTTCATCCGGCGGCAATACACAGCAGGTGGGGCTCAGTGGTCAGGCGTATGACCGCCAGTTGCAGTGGAATGTGAACCAGCGTCAACGTTCGGGGGCGGTGAGCGGAGACCGCAACGACAGCGACCTGAACCTTGGCTGGAGCGGGGGCTACGGTCAGCTGAATGGCCGTTACGGCTACAGTCCGTCTTACCGGCAGACAGGACTGGATGCGTCAGGCGGCATCGTGATTACCCGCAGTGGTGTCACCGCAGGGCAGACGCTGAACGATACCGTGGCACTGGTGGAAGCGCCGGGTGCGTCCGGAGTGGCTGTTGGAGGCTGGCCGGGAGTGAAAACCGATTTTCGTGGCTACACCACACAGTCAGGCCTGCAGCCTTACCGGAAGAATATTGTCAGCCTGGACCCTGCTCGTCTTTCGGCTGATGCAGAAATAAAACAGACGGACGTGACGGTAGTGCCGACACAAGGCGCGGTTATCCCGGCCACCTTTATTACTCATATTGGCGGGCGGGCGCTGGTGACACTGATACGTCCGGACGGTAAACCGGTACCTTTTGGGGCACTGGTTACCCCGGAAAACCAGGCGTCATCAGGCAGTGGCATTACCGGTGAAGCCGGACAGGTGTATCTGTCCGGACTGAACGGAAAAGGTGCCCTGATGGCGAGATGGGGAGAGAAGCAACAGTGCCGGGCTGATTACCGTCTGCCGGAAAAACCAGGGCCAGCAGGGCTGTATCTGTCAGAGGCAGTTTGTCGCTGAAAGCAGTTACCGGCTTCCGAAAAAACTGAACAGAAACATCACCCGGAGAAGGGGAATGATGAAAAGAAAAAGATTGTATCTGATAGCGGCAGCACTTTTGACAGTCATGGCCAGCAGCGCTCCGGCTGTCGCAGCGGGCAGTCCGCAACTGGTGTTACAGATGAATCATGGCCTGCAGGCGGGTTCTGTCAGAGACGGCACAAAGCTCGGCAGGGGCACGCTGGTCAGCTACGACATTCATACGGGCTTTCAGCTCCGGAGCGATCAGGCTGCATCCGGCCAGCAGGGAGGGCGTTATGTGCTGACAGGCCAGCAGAATCCGGCGCATCAGTTGCGGGTGCGTCTGGTGCCGCAGCAACTGGCGGTAACGGAAATGGCGGATATGCAGGTGATAACCGTGCATACCGGCGAAGACAGAATGGTTTTTGACATTCTGGCGGATGGCGACCAGAGGGTGGAAGCGGATACCTACTCTTTAAACATCGCTGGCCAGGTGGTCACTCAGTAACGCGCAACAGCCGGGCGCTATACAGATTTCACGAATACCACGTCACTGACATTTTTGGTGACGGGGAGCCATCGGTGGCACATATGCCTAGATGGTCGGGTAGACGCACTGTCTACGACTTTTAGGGACGACTGCAGTCGTTAATCCAACACAAAAAAGGATAGAGATATGAAATTTTTAAACATTAAAGCATCAGCGGTAGCAGCGATAATCATTGCGGGTATTTCATCCCACGCAGCAATCGCAGCGCTGTCCGACGCCAGTACTATGTCGGCCGACATTACTTTTACTGGTCCGCTCACAGTTTCTAACGTTTTGACACCGGTATCGGGTCTGTCCGCCGGGACTAATAATGGTGGAAGAGTGGTGGCAAATGGTACCATCACGTCGACAGGCGGCGCCTCTCGTCATTACATAGCTTTGGGTATGCCCGGGTCATTAATAGGGTCTGCTAACGGCAGTACCCAACAACTAACATCCATTAGCGGCAAAAACGACAGCAATAACTCCATTCTTGTGTCAATACTCAGGTCTACTAGTACTGCTGCCTCTGCTGGCTCTACTCTTTGTTCAGAGTTAGGTTTAACATGTAATACCGATTACATTTCATACAACGTTCCCACCAACGGCGTAACAACTTACAATGTTATATTAAACGGGACGCAGGACGTGAAACCTGATACCTATACCGTCCAGACCACCGCTTACGCGTATGGAGACTGACAGAAATTAAAAAACATCAGTCGAAGACCCTGTAATGTTCAGGGGTTTGACTGACTCTGTCGCATTGATGTGAATCAGAAGCATAGGCGGGGAATCCCGCCTATGCATGCAGCTTCAAATTTTCAATCTCAGTTAAGCTGGTTCAGAAAATAGCTTCATATTTCAACATCCATTCATCAATTCATCCATTCATTCATTCATTCATTCATTCATTCATTCATTCATTCATTCATTCATTCATTCATTAACAGTAATCGACACAAATCCTTCTGGTTACATTGTTCTGCCTGTTCGGCAGTAACAGAGATTTACGCAACAAAGAATGTTGTTATCATGTTCAAATCAAATAATGAGATCGCATTAAATTCCGTCAATGCGAGGGTGGAATTTTTATGCCCGTAATTACATGAAAGCGACGGCTATATTAGCGAGTTACTGACAAAGGCGATCTCAGCCAGAAAAGCCAGAATTAAAAAAGCCCGCTCAGTTTTCCCAGAGCGGGCTTTTTGCTTTTCAGCTCTCTTTATCTTTCTGGCAAATTATCCTTTCGCAAAGTTCGCCTGAATGCGCTGTTGCAGATAATCTTCGGCGGTGATGGCCGGATATTTCGCCTGCGGCCCCAGAATCTCCACATCTTTATTAGCCTGACAGAAAAAGGCCAGGCTGTAGCGCGCACCCTGGTATTCGCCGGGCAGCGGGCTTCTCACACGGTGGAAATTTGACGGCAGCTGATCGTCACTCCAGCGCATCAGCATGTCGCCGATGTTGCAGGTGATCACCTCTTCGCGCGGCTCGATGCTGGTCCACTGCTGACTTTCGCGGTCTTTGCCAGGACATACCTGCAACCCGCCCTGACCGGGACGCTGGAACAGCAGCGTCAGACAGTCAAAATCTGTATGCGCACCCGCGCGCCACATCCCCTGCTCTGACTGCTCAGTGGCATAGTAGTGCAGCATGCGCAGCGTACTCTGGTAAGTTTGCAGGTCCGGATTATGTGCCTGCTCGAAAAAGTGCTCAGGAAAGCCCAGTTTGAGGGCAAAACAGGAAAGCAGTTTCATGCCCAGTTGCCAGCATTGCGATTCAAAATTCAGCATGGTCTCTTTGAAAGCCGGCAGTTCCTGTTCAGTCGGCCATAGCGGTGCCATCAGCGGACGGGTGATCTGGTAAGACTCTTTCTGGTCTGGCGTTCGGGTTGATGGACGCACCTGAGACTTATTCTCCCAGCCGGCGTTTCGCGCCAGCGGATATTGCGCTTTTATCTCTTCGGGCAGTGAGAAGAAATCCTCTGTCATGCTGAACGCCTGACGGATATCGCCGAGTGCAATGCCGTGATTGCTGACCTGGAAGAAGCCAATTTCTACGGCTGCGCGCCAGAGTTCGTCGGCGATCTCACTTTTACGGTTTTCGAAATCTGATAAATCGATGCAACGCACTTCACGGGCAAAAGTCTCTTCACCCATCGCGCCCATGCCTGCTTCTTTTTCCAGTTCCTGTAATGCATATGCTGTTTGATTTGATTGCGTCATTGTTCTTATCCTTCTTAATCAATAGGGTTAGCGCGCAGCGCGCTGTTGTAAAGTACGGACGGCAGACATTGCCTCATGGCGCATGGCCTCCAGATCGAGTCCGGGGATGACATCGTTTTCGACGATCACCCGGCCATTTATCATCAGCGCCTTAAGCGAAGCGCGTCCGCCACAGGCTACCGGACCAATGGCCATGTCGTGCAGGCCGAAGTAGCGCGGGTCATCCAGCCGGTAAATGGCGATATCTGCCAGCCTGCCCACCTGTACGGTGCCGCTTTGTTGCAGGCCAAGGATCTGCGCCCCGCCTGCGCTGCCCCAGCGCACCACGTCTTCAACAGATGCTGCGTCGCCGCCGCCTTCAAACGTGCCGCCGTCATAGCGCGGTGTCGCCAGCATGCCTTTTCGGGCGCGCTGCAAAAGCCAGGCCGCATGCGCTTCACTTTGCATGTCGGCAGCTTCGTTCGATGCCGCACCGTCTACGCCTAATGAAACCGGTACACCGGCCTGTTCCAGCGCCAGCAAATCAGCGATGCCGCTGCCCAGACGCCCGTTGCTTTGCGGGCAGTGCGCGATGCCGGTGCGGGTCTGGCCCAGCATCGTGATTTCCTGCGGCAGCAGTTTCACAAGATGCGCAAACCAGACGTCATCACCCAGCCAGTCGTGTTCCGCGCAAAACTGCACCGGCGTCATGTCGAATCTGGCACGCGCCGCATCAAGATAATCCACGGTTTCCGACAAGTGGCTGTGCAGCCGGATCCCCAGACTGCGGGCCAGTTTCGCCATTTCGCGCAACTCCGCACCGGGTGCAGAATGCAGCAAGGTTGTAGGTGCCATCACCACACGGCGCAGTGACGTTGGTTTCGGATCGTGATAACGGCCCACCAGCCGTTCAATATCCGCCATGTAATCCCCGAAGTTTTCCGGGCGCAGCGCCTGCGGCAAATCTTTCTCGATCGCGCGCCCCTGCGTTGCGCCACCCCGACATAGCACAATGCGCATTCCCAGCGCCTCACCTTCACTGAACAGGATTTCCGAGGTATCGAACGGCATATCTGGCCAGTAAAGGTAGTTATGGTCTGCCACCGTCGCGCAGCCGGAACGCAACAGTTCGGTCAGGCCGATACGCACCGCAAGACGAAAGGTGGATTCATCGAAGGTGGCACGAAAACGATAAGGCGTGGCACTCAGCCATGCGGTCAGGCTTTGGTTCAGCCCCTGCGGTTCCCCTTTTAACAGTGACTGAAACAGGTGATGGTGTGTATTCACCCAGGCGGGATAAACCACGCAATCGCGCGCGTCGATCAGCTGCTCGTCGGGCATTGCCGTCAGGGAACCTATCGCCTCGATCACCCCATGACGCACGCGAATATCCGGCCCGGCGTGACGCGCTGCTTCTCCCGGCAAGCCGGTGAGGATGGCGTGCGCATTTTTAATCAGTAAAACGTCAGATGACATTGCAACACTCCTCAGGGCTTAACCTGCATCTGGTCGACAATTTCAGTGGTATACGCCTGCTTCCAGTCGGTATTCGCATTCAGCAGTCTGGCGTTCACCATGAAATCACGGGTTTTCTGCCAGCGGGCCTCCGTCATGGTGCCCCACCCCTGTGTTGCCGCATCACCGCCGTCAATCAGATGGTGCGCTTTGATTTGCTGAACGCCCCAGGCCAGCAGGTCGTCCGTCATCTTCGGGTTATCCTTTTTGATCAGCGCGTTGCCCGCCGCCGGATTTTGCAGATAGCTTACCCATCCTTCCATCGACGCCTTTACAAACTTAGCCATCGCCTCTTTCCGGCTGCTGATAAGTTCAGGACGGGTGATCAGAATGCCGCCGTAAGGGGGATAGCCGTGCTCCGAGAAGAGGAAGAAATTCGATTTCACACCCACCTTTTGTGCCTGGAAAACTTCAGAACTGACATAGGCTTGCTGCGCGACATTTTCGTCAGCCACAAAGGGCTGGATATTGAAGGTGTAAGGCCGAACCTGTGAATCGCTAAGCTGATAGCGTGCTTTCAGCCATGGCCACCAGGTCGATTGCCCGGAGCTGGAGACTAAAATGGTTTTGTCTTTCAGATCGTCGAGGGAAGTGACTGAAGCATGTGTCAGCAGCCCCTGAGGATCAAACTGGAAAGGGGCGGCGATGGCTTTGGCCTGAAAACCGCGCTGCACGGATTCGAGTAGCTGGAGATCATAACCGATGATCACGTCCGCGCGCTTTGCCAGCAGCAACTGCATGCCGTTGACCTGCGGGCCGCCGGACTGAATGCTGACATCCAGTCCGTAACGCTTGTAAATGCCTGTGGCCTGCGCCTGATAATAGCCGCCCTGCTCCGCCTGCGCGTACCAGGATGTCAGTAGCGCTATTTTCTCATCGGCGTGTGCCGACAGTGAAAATGCGGCAGGGATCAGCGCGCTCAGCACGCAGCAAGACAGGGGAATGCGGGAAACTGACTTCATTGCTCCTCTCCTAATCATCACCGGAGGGGCATTGAGCGAATGCGGCTCAGCTCCCCTGACCGGCTCAAAATGAACCGCGAAATGGTTGCTGAGCAATGTCCCGCGCAGTTGCCCGCACTGACCGCTTCTACTCACAGTGGGTTATACAAGAAAGGTGCCAACTTCACGAATGCGCTTTCTCTGCGCGTTAACAGGGGATTTATCGGCTATGGTTCTGCAACCTTTGATTCATTACAAAGCAGCCAGCACCAGAACAGTGCAAATCAATCCCGATCACCTCGCGGCATCTGGATCTCGCTGAACAACATCTCCAGCTGTTTGAGCATCATCGAGGCGGCCAGCGAAAGCTGTCTTGTCGGGGCGACGCACAATGAAAGGGTGAACGTTTTTAATTGCGGATCGGTCAGCGGAATAAATTGCAGTTCATCGCTTTCCACCTCATCAATGATGTCGAGCCAGCAGAGAATACCGATGCCCATTTTCTCTTTGATCAGCGAGCGAATCATGTGGATGTTATTGGATACCGCGACTTCGTTAATCATGTCGCCGTTGATATTCATCAGTGCCTGGACGGGTTCGGCCAGCATCAGCGGCGCAGCCGGCAGGATAAACGGATATTCCATGCACTGGCTAAAACGCACGTGGCTTCTGTCGCCAAGCGGATGCCCTTTCGGCACCACAATCCCCAGCTCGATTTCTGCAAAAGCGCGCACCTGCAACTCTCGTGAACTTTGCGGATTAAGCATCAGACCAAAGTCGGCATCGCCAGACATCAGCGCCTGCTGAATGTCCACGTTGTTCATGGTGGTCAGCGTGAAGGAGATATTCGGATAATCAGCATGCACCTTCCTGAGCATCGCCGAGAAAAACTGCCGGTTGATGGCGTCAATGGTGGCAATTCGCACGTGCCCCCGCCGCAGACCGCGCAGGTCATCGAGTTGCTCGCAGACGCGGGTGAAATCCTTTTTCCAGTTGTTGGCGGCGTGCAATAGCAGCTCGCCGGCTGCCGTCAGCCGCAATCCGGTCGGGTGCCGTTCAAACAGCGGCATTGCCAGTTCTTTTTCCACCCGCAGGATCTGCCGGTCAATTGACGATGCGGCGACATGTAAGGTTTCCGACGCCTTACGAAACGAGCCCTGGCGGGCAACTTCAGTGAAGTACAGCAGAAACCGTGAGAATGCGAACATGATTGAGTGCTCTCTTTTTTGCAACGGGATGTGCGAATCAAAGCGCTGGACGCAACAGCTTTACAACAATAACGTAGCTTTCATCGCAATGGGAACAATCGTTTCATCGACATTACATCCCGCCGCGGGCTCTTTCAGGCCGGATGGCAGCAGGTTATACAGTGAACAGGTTGCCCAGGTTTATGAATGACTCATCAAAATGAATACGGTAAATGACGATGAATGATGCCGGATTAATTCCTGTCACGATCAAGGCGATCGGCGAAAACGGTAAAGGAAATATTTCACTGCAACTTATTGCACAGGACGGAGGATTATTACCGGCCTGGTTACCCGGTGCGCACATCGACGTTTTCATTCCTGAGATTGGCCCGCGCCAGTATTCTCTCTGCAACGAAAATCACGGCGGGGAATATTATGAAATCTGCGTAAAACTGGCAGACAACGCGACCGGCGGATCGCACTTTATTCATCATCATTTCAGTGCTGGCGACACACTCAATATCTCGATGCCACGTAACCATTTTCCACTGCCAGCCGCCGGGCGCTATCTGTTATTTGCCGGAGGAATTGGCATTACGCCACTGCTGGCGATGGCGGAACAGATTTCTCGGCAAGGCATTGAATTTGAACTGCACTACTACATTTCAGGTCTGGATAAAGCGGCGTATATACCGCGTCTCACAGCACCTTCACTGGCAAAAAATGTCTTTTTACATGACAGCAGCGCAAACGATTCCCTGCGGCACACGACGCCGCTGAGCCTGTGTCAGCCGGATGCCAATACGCAGGTGATGGCCTGTGGCCCGGATGGGTTTATTAAGCGCCTTGAAGAGATTATGCAGACGCACCACTGGCATAAGAATCAATTATCTTTTGAGCGATTCAGCAATAAAAATATAAACAAAAATAACGCCAACTCTGAATTTCACATTGAGCTGAAATCCAGCGGAAAACGTTATTTAGTTGGTTCAGACCAAAGCATTGCAGAAGTCTTATTGAGTGCCAGAGTCGATATTATGCTGTCGTGCGAACAGGGCATTTGCGGCTCATGCATTACGGATGTTATCGACGGTATTCCCGATCACCGCGACTGCGTGCTGACAGAAGAAGAGAAAGCGGAGAACACGCAGATTACGCTGTGCTGTTCGCGCGCTAAGAGTCCTGTTCTGGTCCTGGACCTGTAATGCCAATGCGGAGCCTCAATATGAACTTTCCTTCTTTTGCCTCACCGTTAAACGGCATTGCCAACGTTCGCCTTCCCGCCTGGCTGCTTCCTGTCGGGTGGCCTGAGGAGGCAGGTGAACCGGTAACGGCAGATCTGCGCGTTGAGGCAGGCAAAATAACTTCCGTGACGCCTTTTCAGCGCGACCAGAATGATTTGTGGGACGCACAGGGCATGCTGGCGCTGCCAGGTCTGCTCGAACCTCATGCGCATCTTGATAAAACCTTCACCATTGGTCGCAGCCGTCCCTCAAAACCCGGTCTGCTGGCCGCGATTGAAACCCTGCATGAGGATCGACGGCACTGGACCACGGCAGATCTTCATCAGCGTGCCCGACAGGGAATGGCATGGGCCGCCGCCAACGGCGTAACCCGCCTGCGCACCCATATTGACTGGTTCGATGCCACGCCGCCGCTGGCCTGGACGGCACTGGCCACTATCACACAACCCGGCGTCATGCTGGAACGGGTGGCGCTGGTCCCGCTGACTCTTTTTGCCGACAGCGAGGCCGCTGACCGCATCGCCGCTGCGGTGGCGCAAAGCGGGAACCACTGCCTGCTGGGTGGATTTATCCACTCATCCAACTGGGATCCGGCCGCCATGACCAACCTGATGCGCAGTGCCTCGCGCTGGCAACTGAATCTGGATTTGCATATCGATGAAGAGCTTTCGCCGGTGGCACACGGCCTGAGCTGGCTGGCGCATTACCTGTCAGAAAATAGATTCAGCGGCCATATCTGTTGCAGCCACGGCTGCGCACTGGCTTCCGGCAGTGAACAACAGGCAGTGGAGGTGCTGCGTTTGCTGGCGGAGCAGCGCGTCACGCTGATTGCACTGCCGATGACCAACCTGCTGTTGCAGGATGCCGTCACCGGCCACACGCCACGACAGCGCGGCATAACGCTGCTGAAAGAGGCGCAGGCGGCAGGCGTTCCGGTGCTGCTCGGTTGCGATAACGTGCAGGACGCTTTTTGTCCGGCTGGTAGCTATGACCCGCTGGATACGCTGGCCTGTGCCCTGTTCGCACTGCAGCTGGATATGGTTTTTGACTGGCAGTCGCGACTGATCTGCGATGTCGCCGCGCTGAGCGGTGATGCACCGCCCGGCCTGCCACTCGCACCTGGCAGCGATGCCACGCTGATTCTCTTTCCAGGCAGCGACAGCCTGACCTGGCCTTTAAACAGCGCAGCCCGGCTGGTTTTCCACCATGGCAGGCTCGCCCACCAGCGTACCTGGAATCCGGAGTTATCCCATGAGTCTTGAAGCGGGTGCGGGTAAACCGCTCGCCAACTATGCCGCGTGGCGCCGCGCGGGCGATTTTGTTTTTCTCTCGGGCGTGATTCCGGTTAATCCGCAGAGCGGGACCATCGTGCGCGGCTTTCAGGATATCCCAGCCGAAGCACGCCTGTTGTTGGGCGAAACCGGCGAATTCTCGACTGATATCAAACAGGGGCCGATCCTCGCCCAGAGCTGGTATGTGCTCGAAAGTATCCGCCACATCATTGAAGACGCTGGCGGGCAGATGAGTGATGTGATCAAGCTGGTGCAGTACTTTCGCAATCTTGACCACTTCCCCTATTACAGCCGGGTCAGAAAGCTTTTTTATCCCGGTCAACCGCCGGTTTCTACCGTGGTTCAGGTCAGCGAAATGCTGCCCTGCGCCGACGTGCTGATTGAAGTGGAAGCCACCGCCTGGTTACCCCAGTCCCGCTAACCCTGACAAGTCCGAACACGAGGCAGAGCATGATTAACGGCTATATTCCCGCAGAACGTTTTCTCCCTTTTCTGAGCTGGACAGCTATCGCTGCTCTGCCCGACAAGGCTAACACCGTGATTGTCTTACCGACCGGCGCCATCGAACAGCATGGTCCGCATCTGCCGTGTTCGGTGGACAGCGTGATTTCTTCCGGCGTGGCGGGTCACGCACTGGCGCGGCTTCCGGAAGAGATTCCGGCCTTCGCGATTCCGCCCATTACTTACGGCAAGTCTGACGAGCATCTGAATTTCCCCGGCACGCTGACCCTGACCGGCGACACGCTGTTGCAGACGGTGCTGGAAATTGCCGAATCGCTCTACCGCGCCGGGTTCCGCAAACTGCTGATGATTAATGGGCACGGCGGACAACCGCAGGTGCTGCAAATGGCCTCGCGGGAAATGCGCCTGCGTCACGGCGATATGATCATGATCCCGCACGACGTGTTCAGCGTGCCTAACGTGGAAAATCAGTTCCTGAGCGCGCAGGAGCAGAAAATGGCGATGCATGCCGGTCACAGCGAAACGGCAGTGATGCTGGCTCTGGCACCGGAGTGCGTTCACATGGAGCACGCGGTCGCCAATTATCCGCCAGCGTTTCCCTGTCCGACGCTGTCATCTGGCCGCCCTGTCGCCGCCTGGGCTTCTTATGATTTTGGTCCGAGCGGCGTAATCGGCGATCCGATTGGCGCAACCGCCGAACAGGGGCACGCGATCCTCGATTCGCTGGCGGCAAGCTGGGCGCAGGCGATCACGGAGATCCACCTGATGGAATGGACAGTCCGCAGCGAACCTACCTGGGGTAAACACCACTGGAACGGTTTTGTGCAAACCCGCTTCACTCCTCCTTCGTCTTCTCTGGCCTCTGAATAAAGGAATTCTCAAGATGAAACTACGGCGTTCACCCACTTACACCCTGCTGGCTCTGCTGCTGGGCGGCGTTTCGGCCAGTTCAATGGCGGAAGAGAAATTCACGTTCCTGACCAACTGGTACGCGCAGGCGGAGCATGGCGGATTTTACGAGGCGCAGGCTAAAGGGTTGTACAAAACAGCCGGTCTGGATGTCAGCATTAAAATGGGCGGCCCGCAGGTTAATGTGATGCAACTGATGGCCGCCGGTCAGGCGGACTGTACGCTCGGCGACAATGGCCAGGCACTGGAAACCTGGCAGGCTGGCGTTCATGCGGTGACCGTGGCAACGGTGTTCCAGCATTCGCCGACGGTGTTTATCAGCCACGATAAAGTCGGGGCCGGCGAACAACTGAAAGACAAAACCTTTTTGCTGGCGACCGAGGCTTATACCTCATTCTGGCCGTGGGCGAAAAGTGAACTGGGACTGGGTAACGCCAAAGTCCGGCCCTACACCTTCAGCGTGCAGCCGTTTCTTGCGGACAATAATCTGGTACAGCAGGGTTATGTGACTTCCGAGCCGTTCTCAATCGAGAAAGGTGGCAAACCGTTCTATGTCTACATGCTTAGCGACTGGGGATACCCGCCGTACGGCAACTCCATTATCTGCATGGCCGACACCGTCAAAAAACGCCCGGCAGCCGTGGCGGCGTTCGTGAAAGCCTCCATGCAGGGCTGGAAGGAATACCTGCAGGACCCCGCCGCGGGCAACGCGCTCATTACCCAGGCTAACCCGCGTATGGGCGCCGACCAGATTGCCTTTGGCATTGCGCAGATGAAGAAGTATGCGCTGGTGACGGGTGGCGACGCGCAAACCGGCGGTATCGGCATCATCACTGAACCTCGTCTGAAAAAGACCTGGGAGATGCTGGTCAAAAATAAACTCATCGACGCGGATAAAGTGCCGTTTGAGCAGACCTATACCCTCGAGATGATTAAAGACGCGAAGGTTATGCCATGAATTTAGCCCCGAAACTCACCGTGATGAGCGATGTCCGCTCAGTTATTCCTCCGACCGTTCCGGCTATCGAGGTGTTGTCGGCGGAGAAAATTTACAGCAACGGCACCCGCGCGCTTCTGCCGGTCAATCTGACCATTAATCAGGGCGAATTTGTCACGCTGCTCGGCCCGTCGGGCTGCGGCAAAAGTACGCTGTTAAAAATGGTTGCCGGTCTGGTGGAACCCAGCGACGGCAAGCTGATGCTGTGGCGCCGCGAAAGTCGTGAAAAAGCACAGGTTCCGCTCTCTTTCGTGTTTCAGGAAGCCACGCTGATGCCGTGGAGTAATGTGCAGAACAACGTGCGTTTGCCGCTGGATCTGGCAGGCGTACCCCGCGCTGAAGCCAATACCCGCGTCAGTGAAGCGCTGGAACTGGTGGGGCTTGGCAAATTTGCCAACGTCCTGCCTCGCGAACTGTCAGGCGGCATGCAGATGCGCGTATCAATTGCCCGCGGGCTGGTCACGCGCCCGAAGCTGCTGCTGATGGATGAACCGTTCGGCGCGCTCGACGAAATCACCCGCAACAAACTCGACAGCGACCTGCTGCGCCTGTGGCGGGAACAGGGACTGACGGTCGTGTTCGTCACTCACTCGATCCACGAAGCGGTGTTCCTGTCGCAGCGGGTGATCATGATGGCCGCGCGTCCGGGGCGCGTGGTGGAAGATATCGCCATCAACGAACCTTTTCCCCGCAGCGAAGAATTCCGCGTCAGTCCGGCATTTTCACGCTATGCGAAGCAGTTGCAGGACAGCCTGCTGCAAGCCAGCCAATCGGGTATGGAGTAACGGTATGAAAACGCAAAATGCTTCTCCGTGTATCAACAACCCCACGTTCCGCAAAGTGCTCTATCCGGCGGTAGTCGCCGTGGTGGTCATTTTGCTATGGCAAGGCTGGGTGAGCTATTTCAACATCCCTCAGTTTCTGGTGCCGTCACCCGTGGTGATGCTGCAAAGCCTGTGGACACATTGCGGTTCGCTGATGACGTCGCTGCTGTTCACCCTGAAAATCACCCTGATTTCATTTTTACTGTCGATTGTCATCGGTGCAGTCGTGGCGTTCGTGCTGGTACAGAACCGCTTTATTGAAACCGCGCTGTTTCCCTACATCGTGTTTCTGCAGGTGACGCCGATCGTCGCCATTGCGCCGTTGATCATCATCTGGGTCAAAGACACCACATTGTCGCTGGTGGTGTGTTCAACGCTGATGGCGGTGTTCCCGATTATTTCCAATACCACACAGGGGCTTCGCAGCGTATCGCCGGGGCTGCTGAGCTATTTTCAGCTGAATCACGCCAGCCGCCTGCAAATCCTCATTCGCCTGCGCATTCCCTCCGCTCTGCCCTATTTCTTCGGCGCACTGCGCATTTCCAGCGGTCTGTCACTGATCGGTGCGGTGGTGGCTGAGTTTGTGGCCGGCACCGGCGGCAATAATACCGGCCTGGCCTACCAGATATTGCAGGCGGGCTATCAGCTGGACATCCCGCTGATGTTTGCCGCTCTGCTGCTTATTTCACTCACCGGCATTGCACTCTTTGGCGCGATGTCCTGGATTTCCCGACGCGTGCTGAGTGCCTGGCATGAAAGCGAAGCCGTGCAATCTCATTAACCTCATTCATCTTTAGGCAGGAAGATTATGGACAGTGAACAACGTCAACAGGCGCTCGCCCTGATACAGCAGGCGCTGCCTGAGCTGGACTGGACTTTACAGGCGCCGAAGGTCAAACGCCTTTCCCGTGATTTTCACTGGTTCAGCCCGGTGCTTAAGCGGCAACTGGAAGACAAACAGGCCGATGCGGTGGTCAGGCCTCGCAGCGAAGAAGAGCTGAGATTACTGGTGAAAGCCTGTGTTCAGCATCAGTTGCCGCTGATCCTGCGCGGCGGCGCGACCGGCAACTACGGCCAGCTGGTGCCACTGGAGGGCGGCATTCTGGTCGATATGACCGCATTCAATCAGGTATGTGAACTGGGCAACGGCGTGGTACGGGCGCAGGCAGGGATCCGGCTGGCGGAGATTGAAACCCTGACCCGGCCAACAGGATGGGAACTGCGCTGCATGCCTTCCACCTACCGGCTGGCCAGTCTGGGCGGCCTTTACGGCGGCGGATTTGGCGGTATTGGCTCCATTAACTACGGCCCACTCGGCGCGCCCGGCAATGTGCTCAGCGTAAAAGTCATGACGATGGAAGCCGAACCGCGCATTCTGCAGGTGCCCGCGCCACAGGCATTGCTGCTGCATCATGCCTATGGCAGCAACGGTATTGTGCTTGAGGTGGCGCTGGCGCTGGCACCGGTCCATCAGTGGATTGAGAGGCTGGACGTGTTTGATGATTTCACCGACGCGCTGGATTATGCCAATGCCTTTGCCCGTTCGCCCGGGCTGGTAAAACGCCAGCTCGCGCTGTTCGCCGCGCCAATCCCCTCTTATTTCAGTCACCTGAACGGAGGCTATCAGGCCAGCCAGCATGCGGTAATCAGTGTGATCGCACAGGAAAGCGAAGGATTTTGTGCGCATCTGCTGGAAAAATACCGCGGTCAGAGCGCCCTGCGCCAGCCGGCCGACGAAGCGCGTGAGGCTAACGCGTCGCTGATGGAATATTGCTGGAACCACACCACGCTGCACGCACTTAAAGTTGACAGCTCTCTGACGTATTTACAGACAGCGTTTAATCACACCTGTTATCGTCAGCAGATTATCGATATGGCAGCATTGTTCGGTGATGAGGTTATTTCGCATATTGAATTCCTGCGTGACAATGACGGCAACATTACCGCAAGCGGTTTGCAACTTGTGCGTTATTCAACCGAAGAAAGACTGAATGAAATAATGACAACCTTCCGTGACAATGACGTGAAAATAAATAACCCACATGTTTATCATATTGAGGATGGTAAACAGGGAGAAATTAAACCGGACGTCGTTTCTGTTAAGAAGTGTCTTGATCCTGAAGGATTACTTAACCCCGGCAAGCTCAGAGGCTGGGCGGAACGCGACAACCTCGTATTAGATAAAGACCCTCTGTTATTAATAAGTAAATAATAATAATCCTCCCCACTTCAGGTGACAGAAACAGCGGCGGGGCGGCGATTGCCTGTGTGTGCCCTTAAATAAAAATTACCGGCAGTTTTTCTGCCGGGCAGCTCTATTACTTTTTGACAGGATGGCACTAATGGGAAATAACCTATTCAGCGTTACGCTGAAGTTGAGCGCTATTGTCGTTTCACAGGCACTTTTAATAAACTCTGCGCTGGCGGCCATGCCGGGGGCAAGCGGTTGTTCCGCTGAGGAGGCAGATTCCCTCAGCGACATGTTCTCCTGCGGGTCAGTCAGCGGCAGCCTGCGCACTCTGTATTACTCCACCCATAATGCCTATTTTGTACCGGGCTATTCTCAGGACACGGTCAGCTATGGCGGTAGCGTAAAATATGCCACGGCAGAGTATTACGGCCTCAGCCTGAGGCGTAAGCGGTATTCTCCAGCGCGGTATATCACACAGCGACGACCACCTGATTACCGAACTCGGCCCGAACCAGACCGGCGTGGGCGAAGCCTATGCAAGCTGGCATTATCAGGACTTCCGCATTACGGCCGGCGATCAGCGCATCAATATTCCGTTTATTGGCGATTACGACTGGCGTATTACGCCCATTCTGTTTCGTGGTATCGACGCAAACTATGGCGACGGCGATAATTTCCTGCATGCCACCAGAATCACCCGTTACAAGCCATGGGGAGATGACCAGTTCCTCAACACCACGGCCTATACTGACGCCGATGGCACGACAAACGGCATGTGGGGTGCCGGAGCCGGACGGGCCATCAGGCTGAATAATAAAAAATTGAATAGCCAGTTGTGGTACGAGGATTACGACAATTATACCAGGCTGGTATACGCCGACAGTTTCCTGTCGTGGACAGATACTCCTTCCCAGCCAAAGATCGGTATTCAGTTTATTCGCGGCGTAAGTGATGGCAAAGCGCTGGCTGGCAACGTGAACAGCACCAGTTACGGCGCGCAGTTTGCGATGAACCTCGCAGAGGCATTGAAGTGGTCGTTAAATTACAACCATATCACCGCCAGCCACGATGCATACGGCAACGGTGCGCTGGTGACGCCTTACGCGCACAATACCTCCTCCGGCCCCTATTTTGCCCAGCCCTTCTTCACCAGCACGCAGGATCTGGGCAGCGGCAACGCCTGGTCCACCGATCTGAACTGGAGCGCAACCGAAAGCCTCTCTCTGGGCAGCCATTACTCGTTTATGGATTTAACGCCAGCCAAAGGCGTCGCGAGCAGTAATCAATCCGAATATATTGTGTACGGCACCTGGAAATTTGGCGGCATGCTTAAAGGCCTGAGCATCACCGACTTTGCCGGTGTGCAGACCACCTCAACATCCGACAAAGACTTCTGGCAGAACCGCCTGGCGCTGGAATATGATTTCTAGATAACCCTCGGCTTGCCTGTAGCTTATCAGTAGCGCAGGCATATACTCAGAAAAGACGATGGCCCGCCGATGAGGAACGATTTGTCAGCCAGAGGGAAAATATCAATCTGCATGGTATCGGGTGTAAGGGAATATTCATTAAGCACCCGATGCACTAATTCAGCCGGGACATTATCGTCATGAGAAGGTTTAACTTCTGTTTTATTGAACCGAAAGGTTGAACCTTGTGATATTTCGCCATCACCTAATAAAATCACACGATTGATCTTGTAGGTGTTTGTTGAACTTCTCAGGTGTCCATCAAGCAAAATGTAAGCTGAATCCTTTGAATAGATTCGCACATCATGAATTAAATGGACATTTAAGGATTCACCCTCACGCATATAATGATATTGCGTCGTATAAAGGCATTTAAAGGGGAGAGAAACAGCACTACGATGATACCCGTATACAAATAAAGCCAGACAAAAGAAAGAGAGCGCAATGAAAAATATCATTTTCTTATTTTTCACTGAAAACCTCGTTAAAATAATAAAAATTATTGCACATAATGCTTTTGCCTTTTCTATCTTCTTCGCAGTATGTAATAAGCGTGCGTTTGGTGTGATCCCGTCCTTGCGATGATAAGTCATCAAAGTAGAATCGGTTGCCAGGTTTACACTGCATGCCTTTCGCTTTCATGAAAACAGTCAGGGTTGCTTTGACTCTGGATAACGCTTCGTCATTCAGGTCAGCGAAAGTAATCAGTTTGCATCCATCTTCAAGAGAATGATAAACAGGGGTTGGGCTGGAACCTCCGCCTTTAGATATACCGAAAAAAATAAAGCTGCAGGCCAGGAAAGCAATAATCAAAATCCATGCGTTCATGTCTTTGGGGATTGTTGACATCTTTGACAGGGGTCCAGATGGCCTTCGTTTTGAGATAACTTCAGTAGTATCGCTATTATTCTCTTCATCTATTTTCTGAATATGAACAAATTCGCAAAGTCGAATCCCTACCTTAGGCAACGTCTCGATAAAGTTTTCACACCCAAATGCTGAAATGCTACGCCGCAGAAGGCTGAGATATTGATTAAGACTACTGTTTGAGCCAACAAGTCCAAACTGGTCCCAGACGCCTGTGAGAAGGCTATCACGAGTTACTATTTCGCCTTCCGATTCAAGAATAATGAGCAATAATCTCTGTGCTGGCAACGGAAGCGTAACCGAATCTTCACTTTCAATACGATATAATACGCCATCTGCGGGACTGAACCCGATACAGGCATTGATAATATATTTCATAATTATAATAATTGTCGCCTTGTGGTGGGACGCGCAGTGACAATAACCTCTCTATACCTTCCCGACTTAACCGGGACATGCGTTAAAACTCTCAAAACATCTGACGCACTTGTTAAATGTTTATAACCTGCCATTAACCTGTATGCCACGCGATTAAAAGCGCATGAGATATTTTTTAAAAACGATCTCATAACACTATTCGATTAAATTCAGTACAGTAAAACCTGCTGCTTTCTCGCCTGGAAATCTGAGAACCGAAAACAGCCATTACTGCGGGTGACTTTATTATTCTGTTTGTTTTTAAAAATAGAATATGTTTACAACCCGTAAATTCAACAGAGCGTTCATACAAACAAAGATTTTTCATTGATAGTAATCAAAGGATTTAATATGCACTTCCAGTTTTTTTATAATGCATTTAATTTCATCTAAATAGCTGCTGCCATTATCGTGATTTTCAAGACACTCTTCCAGTTTTACTTTCAGGAACACCGATGCGGCCCGATCGGGAATGGGAGGGCAAACTGACTTCATAAACACAATTAATTCATTGGTTTCACTGAAACTATACTTTTCGAAAACCCTGATTAAAACATTACGTGAAATGGCTCTATCCACATCATCCTCCTTTTTTGTTTTTACTGATAAAAAAAGCAATAGTTACATGTAATTTATTTAACATTAATAACATCATAAATTTCGCGATTGCTCTCTGAAGGCGGCGGAGAAGACAAAAAGTTAAGACCGATACAGTAAGGCATTCGCAAATAAGATATATATATTCATTTACCTCAACAGGCAATATTATTCACCTCTTATGCTGCTCTGCGGCGGAATTACTGAGTGCCAAAAAAGACCCGCTAAGTTTTCTCTCTCCATGGTGCGTTTTCGTGGTCTTTTTTACTGGCAGCTCAGCCTGGCCGTCAGAACAGACTGGTAAACGCCACCCGTTGCACCCGGACTGACATTTACCGACAGCGGAATATCACCCCCTTCCCAAATCTCAGGTGCCACCCACTTATTGCCATCTTTTACATTCAGGCTGCTGGTCGGGCGCACTATCACACTGGATTTTCCTCCGAGCTGTAATGTTCCATCAGACTGGATATGAGATCCTGAAAGTTCAATGCTTCCATTCCTGGTTGTGAAAGGCCACCGCACAGTTCTGGAATCTCCGGCTAATAACGTTCCGAGCGGCAGGTCATTCATACTCGCAGAACATGTTTTACTCGCCGGGATAGTAATTTCTCCGGCACCGCCGCCGCCCTCGTAGTTACCTTTTACGCCAATCACGAACCCCACATAGTACCCCCTGTACTCGTTACCTGAAGGGTTTGTGACTATCCCATTTGTAAGCCAGCAAGTAATTATATTCTTGAAAAACATACCGGTAGGAATTCCAGTGTCCCAGTCTGTCCGCCAGGTTGTTAGCCATCGTGACACCCGCATGCCCGATTGATCGCTACAAATTATTTCGATATTAGGCACTACAATGGGCAGCGCTTCGTCGGCAACAAACCAGTTCGAGTGATCCCACTGTGGTTGACTTTTCCACAGAAGTATCTGTACTTGATAATTGTCATTTAAATCAGTCCTGCCATCACGCCACGCGGTTGCTGCCCCTGAGACATCCACTACAGAAGGACTTACTGCACTCATTTCCTGCGCAGAAGCGGTTAAAGGGAGCCCCATAACAGTGAGCGCGAAAAACACGCTCACTGACTGCAATATGATTTTTTTTAGCATTACTATTACCACCGTTTGTTGTGTTACCGACAACATGATAATTTACTCGTTGAATGAGATTTTTATCCGAGCATGAATATTATGCTCTTGATAATTATGTTTTATCCCCTGAATATTTTTGAAACCGGAAGCATTCTGAAACGTTGTTTTTCATATCCCGATCTCTAACCCATTATTTAAATAATCAACCTCAGGTCCCCACTGCTCGCACCCTGAGTTATGAACAAGGGCGAATCGGGAAAATTTCTCATTCCGTGTTGCGTAATTGTGGTCTTTTTTACTGGCAGCTCAGCCTGGCCGTCAGAACAGACTGGTAAACGCCACCCGTAGCACCCGGACTGACATTTACCGAAAGCGGAATCTCACCTCCTTGCGAAATTTCAGGTGTCACCCAGTGGTTTCCTTCTTTTATATTCTTGTTACTGGTCGGACGCACTAACACACTGGATTTTCCTCCTAGCTCTAATGTCCCTTCTGACCTGATATGTGATCCTGAGAGTTCAATGCTTCCATTCTTTGTTGTGTAAGGCCACTGTATGCTTTTGGAATCTCCGCTTAATAACGTGCCCAAGGGTAAATCATTGATGCCTGCTGAACACTCTTTACGTGCGGGGATATTAATTGGCCCAGCGCCCCCCGCCTCATAGTTTCCATCAACTCCAATCACAAATCCCACGTAATACCCATTATATTCGTTTATTGAGGGGTTTGTGATAGAACCGCGCGTAATCCAGCAAGTCAATGTGCTGTTTGTTGAAGAAATTCCTGTGTCCCAATCCATCCGCCATATTGACATGCGTGTTGACACGGTTACCGTACCATTTCCGCAATTCACTTCTATATCTGGAACCACAACAGGTAACGCTTCGTCGGCAACAAACCAGTTTGAGTGATCCCATTGGGGTTGACTTTTCCACAACAATATTTGTACCTGGAAATGGGGCTTGCTTAACTTATGACTTGGAGCACGATATCCCGATATGTAACCTGTATTTACTACAGAAGGACTCAATGCACTCATTTCCTGCGCAGAGGTGGTGAAAGAGAGTCCCAGAACAGTGAGCGCGAAAAACACGCTCATTGACTGCAATTTGATGTTTTTAAGCATTAGAATAATCACCATTTGTTATTCTACCTAATATGCTCCGCTATAAATTTAAATGAGTTTATAGTCCCGGAATAAAATGTGTCACATGTTTCTGGCTGATTTATTCATCATTATTTTGATAAAATAAAAAAATATTACTTTTCTGCATTTGTAGCGAATCGGTAAGCCAGATCATTTTCTCAATCTCCCCTTTACTGGCAGCTTAATGTCAGCGTCGCATACGAGGAATAGGAACCGGGCATTGCGTCTGTCGTGGTGACGGCTATGGATGGATTAGAATCCGTTATAGACCAGGCAAGATCACCCGCAACCATTCCCTCTCCGGGAGTGAGAGAGACCGAAGGATTTCCTCCCAGCATCAGAACACCTCCTGTAATGTCACTGCTTTCGAAACGTATTGCGCCGGATGGGAGGTCGACGGGAATGACGATGGTCATTGTACCGACTGACCGGAGGTCGCCCAGGTTGATTGCAGGCGGCACTTCTGCTTTGCAGGTCGTTTCGGGAATAGTATATTTCCAGGTACTCTGATAGTGCCATCCTTCATTGCGTCCGTTTGGAGCCGTTCGCATTCCTATGAACATGTTAATCCCATTATCTACACGCATGCTTGTTGTCTGGCATGTCATGATTGTGCCCTTTGGAATAGTCACGCTTAGTTCCGTGTAATCAGTATCACGGAGCGATATCATATATCCCCCACCCGTGCAGACATAAATTCTGGTGTGACTAATATAGGTTTGTTCGGCTCGCAGGTAGTGTCCTTTTTCAAAGTCGCTTAATAGTGCCGCTGGCTCGCTTTTCCATAGGCCGGTTTGCGCATTCAATGTCACGCCCCAACTCGCCTGACAGGCAAGAATAAAAAGGATGAGGCTTGCTCTTTTTTTCATTATTTCCTTCCCTGAAATTTCTTCACGAAAAAACCCGTACTACGTTGACACTACAAGCCGTTTATACAGGACACACTTCTCTTCCTAACGACTAACCTCGGATATGTGATGCTGGCGTTCTGTGGAACAGGAACCCTTAGCTCTATGTGTTGAATATCACAAAACAGCACGAAACAGCCTGACCGACCCAATTGAGTCATTTTTAAATAATGGCACCATAATTTTTAGGAATTTTTTATATCGACACCAATGCTATATGCAATCAAGAGTGATGCTACCGGCGACACTCCCCACCCCTCCCACCGAATCCTGCGGCACAATTACTGTTCCATTTATAGTTGTTCCTGAGGCACTCGTCCAGAAAATTGAATTGTAAGTGGCATCATAATAAGAACTCAGATCCAGAGATAAAATAGTTTCCGCATCACGCTTTAATGGAATAACACCTTTATTATTTCCAACATTAAATTTGAGTCTTCCCGGAGAGCTAACCTCAAGAGGTATGTATACTGGCGTAATGTCACCCGGATTAAGCACACCAAGATCTATAGCTACAGGAACTGTTGCATTACAGGGATAAGTGTAATATGTATAGAATTCGGTTTGATTCCATATGCCATAACGCCCATCACCAACAATCATCCCTACTCGAGTAGATGTATAAATAGCGTCTGAAGACGCATTATTGTCTATCAGACCCTGAAGCGTATCCCCTTTTTTAATGTGTACCCTGGTCTTAACTTCATGACTTGCGTTGGCGGGAACAAAAGATGGCAGCCCTGAAAATACAGCTACGCCATTGTGTATTATTGTAAAAATACCGCCATTATATTCTCTGCTGCTCCCCCATCTGACGTTAATTTCCTCATCTATATCGGTATCAACAGTCCAGACAGTAGAAACAAAATGTTTATTCCCTTTTGAACTTAACTGGGTGGTTGTAACCTGGATAGCTAAGCAATTCGTACTAAGCAGTAAAAGCAATAGTAGTCTTTTCATTTATAGGTAAGTTTAAGTTTTATTGGCGCATTAAGTGTTTCAGACACTATTTCATTCCCTGGCGACCATCGTATCCCACGTGCTCACGTAAGCCTTTTATAACTGTTGCATTACACTCATTATCACTACAAATAAGTGAAATTCATCGTGATTGTCGTCAGAACTGAACCCGCTTCCACCTTATCTGTCAGTGATACATAGCTCGCCTTGTAATTCAGCGTGGTGTTTGTGGTAAATGATTGCTGCTTTGCAGCAACGTCCGTTCCCGCCTTGATGAGCGTTGTTCCGTCCGTATCGTATAAATAAATCCCAACGTTTTTAGCTCCGCCGGTCTGCCCGTCATGGTCATTTTTGAACGCGCCTCCGCTTCCAGCCGCCTTTCCACTTACCGTAACCCTGACTCCGGTCGTCCCGTTACCACAGCCTGTAAACACAACGGGAATGACCGCAGAACCCACAACAGTGCCGGATGCCTGCCTGAAATCACTCACAGATATGGGTGCAAGATCGCCATTTGCTTTATTGCCTACTGTGCAGGTATTCGCCCTGACTGTCCCCGAAATCGTCACTGTGGTGGTATCTGCAGCGACTGCCAGATTATTCCCCGCCGTAACAGCCGCCATTAATACCATCACGGTTAATAAATTCTGTTTTTTCATTTTCATTTTCATGTTCTCCTCCTTTTCTACTGATATGCCAGTGTCAGATTTACCGTGGTGCTGAAACTCCCTGCTGCCAGCGTGTCCTCGTTGGTCACGACATAAGCTGCACCAAAGCTGAGGGTGTTATCTCCTGCTGTCAGAGAAGTATTCGTTACGCCATCCGTGTCATTCACCTTAAATGGCTGTGCGCCATCAGCAGCCTTGTAAAACCGAAGCCCGATACCTTTTGCTGCCGTTGCGCCTGTGTCAGCATTTTTAAACGCATAACGATTAGGATCTGCTGGATCTTCGTTTCCGGCTGTGGTGATTTTCACCCCCCGGGTAATCCCCGTACCGCACTCTTTTAATTCCACATCAACCACCTTAAATCCCAGGGTTGAGTTATTTCCCTCGAAATCCCTGAGTGAAACCGGACTCAGTTCGACGGCCTGTGCTTTATTAATCGTGCAGGTATTGTCAACAATGGATCCCGTCACCTTGATGGCAACGGGGTCTGATGCTGCAACCGCACTGCCCACTACTCCGCCTGACAACATCGCGGTAGTGAGCATGACTGCCGCTGCTGGCCTGAACCCGAATCCATGCTTAAGATGCTTTTTCATTACTTTTTTCCCCTGATGATCAAATTTGTTCATAATTTCTGTTCGCAGAGTTTGTTGTTTAAAGGCCCGTTCATCGACACACGCTGTTGATTCTGATGACTGCCTGATCTTTTGCGTCTGGTAGCGTCCAGGGCGCAGAACATTGCTGACTTTTGCCCTCGCCCCACACTGCACTGACCATTCCTTTTGCTGGCATTCCCGACAGATAAACCAGTCCCTCATCTCCTACAATGCCGGTCTTCTCTCCGGCGGTGACGATGGTCCCAAAGGGCAGCGGTTTACCGTTGTGTGTCAGCGTCATCAGTACCCGACTGCCTGTATGTCCCTTAAACGAAGCTCGTACAATGGCGCCCCGTGTTGGCACAACACGGCTGACGGCATCATCAATATCGGTGTGATCATCAAATGAGGCGGTGTCCAGAGCCACACGGTTTTCGCGGTAGACGGAGGCATAAGGTTTGATTGCATAGCCGCGCCAGTCTGTACGAACACCGGTTTCATTCTCAATCGCCGCCCCGGATACGCCTGGCGCAGCAATCAGAACACCGGTTTCGCCTATCGGCTGACCCAGGGTTACGCCGTCTGCATGCAACAGCACACCTCCCCTGACACCGTAGCTCAGCTGTTTATAGTTACTGCTGTAGCTGTAGCCCGCATTACCACTTCCGTATCCACCTCTGTAGTTCGTACTCAGACTGCCACTGTTGCCACTGCTGCGTGTATATCCCTGGGACAGGTTCCAGCCGAGGTTATTTCCCTCAAGGGCGGAGCCACTCACGCCGGCCTGATGCGAGATATGACCGTTCCCATCTCGTCCTGCACTGTAGGTGGCATACACAGGATGACGACTGCTTTCTCCCTCGCCTGACAGTAGTGCATTGAGTGGAACGGACAGAGAGAAATAGAGTGATTTATCCGCACCTCCACGTCCGGCATCGCGGTTGTAACTCCATGACAGACTATAATTCACCGGCCCGACAGCGCTGTTAAACCCGGCCTGCAGCGAGTCCGTGGCGTCAGCACTGTTCCAGTAGGTCTGCCTGACGCCGGTAAGATAGAGTGAGCCGATATCTCCCACTCGCTGGGAGACACTTGCCTGAATTTTCGCGCGGCGATTGTTATATAAGTTGTAATAATCGGTATAAGGCTGCTTTACCGGCTTTCCTTCTGCATCAACCGTGTCTGTGTCATACCGCCAGCCCTTCATTCCCTTGAGAGCCGTCTCATCAAGCGTATGAAAACCCTGCGTGGAGTAACGATATCCCGTTAACTGAAACGTTGTTCCCAGAGCGTTAAGGGAGCGTGCGTATAAAAACCTCAGGGACTGCCCCTTATGACGTGTGCCATCGGCAAGCGTACTGTCGGCCTGCGTGATGTCCGCGGAAAGTGCACCGAGCAGCCCCAGATTCAGCCCGCCGCCAATCAGCCCGGAGAGATAATTCTCTGAATATTGCATCCCGCCATACAGGGTGACGTTGTGTGGTAATCCCCATACCAGCGTGCCCTGAGCGAATTCCGGGTTGTTATAACTGTCACCACCCGCCTGAAAACGGCCAGCTGTCAGTGAGTACTTAACATTCCCCTCACGCTGAAGTACGGGTACGGATGAATATGGCACGGTGAAGTTATGTGTGCTGCCATCCGCTTCGGTAACCGTTACCTCAAGATCTCCGCTGGAGTAAACCGGATAGAGGTCATTAATCGCAAACGCACCAGGGGAAACAAATGCCTGATAAACGGTGTAGCCATTCTGTTTTATGCTGACTCTCGCATTCGTGGTGGCAACCCCTCTGATAACAGGCGCAAATCCCCGAAGGCTGTCGGGCAACATACTGTCGTCCGTCTCCAGCTGCACTCCCCTGAACCCCAGTGAATCAAATACGTCCCCACTGGTTGTGCTATCACCCATGACCAGTTCGCTGCGCAACGGAACAATCGCCCGTTCTGCATAGGTTTTTACGTGCTGCCATTTACGATAGCGGTAATAACGGCTTTCATATTCATTCCACGTCCGGTAATCCCGCAGGCGCCAGGGCCCTACATTCAGTCCACTGTTCAGGTTGAGATAGTGGCTGCTGCTGTTACCGTAACGACCATGACTGGTATTTCCGCTGTAGCTGTAATTCAGAAGGGCTGCATTTATCCCCTCATCCCACCGCTCCGGCGGGATATAACCCCGTGCGCGGTTTTGCATCGCAGCCTGTGGAATGCTGATATCGAGTCTCATTTTCTGAAAGTCAAATGAGGTGAACGCATCAGGAATGAATTTCCCCGGAGAAACACACGCCTCTTCTGATGTTGATTTCAGGTCAGGAAACGCCGTCAGGTTAACCCCAAGCTCAGAGAGATCCCGGCGGGTGAGGCAGGCCATTAACCCGGTATTGTCACGTATATCTGATGTAGCACGCGCATCCGCCGCTGGCGCTTCTGCCTGCGTACCGGCATCAATAAAACGCAGGTTGCGGCTGGTGACCTGCCTGTTATTAACATAAATATCAACCTGATAATTCCCGGGTAATTGCGCCCCCACCTTCCCAAAGCGTGAAAGGTCTGCGACTGCCTGCCCATCCGCCGCGAAAAGCTCCGTCGGAAAATAAAGGTCAGCGTGCGCATAGCCGGGTAACATCAGCCCCACAGCAACGCAGAACGCCACAGGTGAGAGGATGCAGGCCAGCCGGGGCTGGATAATTAACTTTCCCTGATATTGCTTATATTTATTTAGAGTACGCATACATCAGACACCAAAATATTCAAATAAAAACAGATGGTTATATTATTTTTGCACGCAGTTCCGGGGTCGCCGCACCATAATCATTTATTGTCCGGTAGGTTATCGATCCGGCAGAGGTTGATGGCAGAGGCACAGTGATGCTGCTGCGTGGAGAAACCATGGTGTCAGAGAGGCTGTTGCCGCCTGCTTTCATCTCAACCAGCGTGAGATAGTAAGGTGTCGGATTTTCAATTCGAACCTGTCCACCAGCGCGGTGAAATTTCAATTCAGCAGGTGCTTTATCGACCGCGGGTGTGAGTCCTGCCGGGCGGAGAAATAATTTGATCCGTGTGACGGCTGCCAGCATGAGCATGTTTTTCCCTTCCATTTTCTTTTTATCCACGGAAGGAATGGCTTTGGTATTGAAGTAATAAAGTGTTTCACGGTCGGGCGCAGCTGGCGCGCCAACATACATCAGACGAAGGGTGTTCTCATTACCCGGCCCACTGACATACAGCGGCGGGGTAACAACAAAATCCTGACTTTTTTGGTCATCCGACTGTTCAACCCAGGACTGCACAAGAAAACTGCTGTCATCAGACGTATTGCGCACAGACATACTGACCTGCTTCTGGTCTGCCGGATAAATAATGCGAGTGCCTCCCAGCATTATTCCGCCTGCACTTGCCAGAGAAGGCAGCAGACACGCAGTGGAGATAAAGAGGGTAAATAAGGTGTTTCGTAACATATGACCCGGCATCGTTCGTTCCTCTGATAACAGTAATGCGTATGTCCGCGACAAGGGTGTCGCGGACGCTGTGACGTTACGGTTACTGATAGTTCACCGTGAAGTTGACAGAACTGTTTGCCGCACCCGCAGTGACACCCGTTTCAGCGGTTGCTACATACGTTGCCGTGAATGGAATTTCGTTTTCACCCACCAGGATGTTGCTGGCTTCAGTGCTGGCAGTGCCATCAACATGCACAGCCTTATTCGCCTGCATAATCTGAATACCGACGTTTTTGGCTGGCTGCTGACCCGCACCATTTGCTGTCACCTGCAACGTGGTGGCGTCTACTGTTGGACCCGTGAAGGTGATGGATGCTTTGGTGTAGTTTTTCGTCTCCGCAGGTGCGCCTGCCTGAGGGGATAAATCACAGCCAATCAGCTTGATGCTGAAAGGCACGGCAGAACCGGTTGATCCTTTTTTAGGTAACTGGTTCGTCGCAATCTGTCCCAACGGAACGTTCTGACCATTCGTTGAGTTATCCACAGCACAAGGTGCGGCAACAACAGCGCCGGTGAAGTTAATTTTACCGCCATCAATACTGATTGCCGCAGGCGCGCTTTCTGCCGCATAAGAGGCGAATGATCCGGCCATTAATACCGGTAATAAAGAAGCCAGAATAACTTTTTTCATCTTATCTATCCTATTAGTTGATAATTACACTTCCATCATGAAATAGAAAACGTCACAACTGTGATACTTTCCATTCTCAAATCTTACGAATAAATCTGCATGACCTGACAGCAGATTTATTCGTGAAATGGTAAAGAGCGAAATACCCGCAGAATAAAAATTACTATTCACTAATCAGCATCAACCTGTACATCAATACGCACTCAGACTCAGCCCTTACCTAAGAACTGAATAGCGCGTTTTGCACTGACACTCAGATTGATTTGTGCCGTACCTCAATGACGGTAATTATTATCAGACAGGCGGCGACTCGCAATATTCAGCCATATAAATTGCGTTTATAGCTTTTTATTCCATTAAAATACTGTTATATAAAATTAAATACTGAAAATTATATTTCTGCATGCCTGAGCTGATAAGGAATAAAACTAAAGAAGTGAGGGGGAATGTGGGATAACGTCCAGACCATACTGAATTTTTAGTGAAATCACTAATTTTATTAGTCGTTAACTTAATACGGTCTGATATAAAAATCAGCGTGATTTTTCGGTGACGCCTGGCTAACCTCAATGTGATTTTAATTTTAAAAAAACTAATCGCTGTCACATCAAGCGGAGGGCATGAATAATATCCCTAAGAATGTTTAGTTGAGTGGTTTTGAAAGGGGAAACTGCGTAAATACGAAGTCATTCAGAATGAAGATGATCGTCTGACAGATAATAAATATTCTTGCCGGACGTGGGTGTTCATTCTTTGTTCCAGCGAGATAATCCCATCATATTAAGAGACGCTGGCGGGTTAACGCCGGGCACCGCTTTTTGTGATGATGCGGTGCCCGATAGCGTCAGAGAGTCTACCGACTGTTTTCTGAAGAACTGTGGGAATTCAGGATTATTTTTTTCGCCAGAAAAGAAAGGCAGCCAATGCTGTGAGCACGCCAATCAATGGCATTGTTCCCGCGCCGGCCAGAAAGTTATGCCGATCAATGGCATTCTCTTTTCTGATATCTGCAAAGCGCGCAGCGGCCTGCTTTTCATCAGGAGCACGCACTTCTTCAGCCTCTTTTATAAACCCCTGAGCAAGCAACTCGCTGGCGCGGTTCATATCTGACCTTGCCAGGGCAATGGTCTGTTTTCCCTGCGTGTAGAAACAGTAATCTGGCATCAGTTGTGCTCACTATTGAGAGTGGGATTTTTACTCTATCGGATGCGTGGCGGGAGCGGTAGCGTTATTGTTGTGTAAGATTTTTTAGGTTTAGCGCGCGCGTTAATTTTAATCGTGCGTGTTCCTGAATACGCAGATTTCACCCCGCCTGCAGAATTGACTCATCGCTGATAGAGATGTGCAATTAAAAACATTAGTAAAACCTGTAACTCCTTCATTTGAAAACAGTCAGCTTTTTTAACTCACACTTTCATAGTAATAATTTTGATCAAGATCAATATATGTCAGACATTCAATTAAATTAACTACAAATCAGTGCATTACATTTAAATAAAAAGATTAGATGACTAATGATTTCAGAATAAACCATAATAAATAAATTAATTAGCTGCTCATCAAATCATAAATAAGATTAAAGGTTCACTTCCTCCTGACGATATAAAGATCATCTTTAGCATTATTTAACTTTTTTACGTTTTCCTCTGCTTCTGAATCTCATTAAAGGTGAACCTCATGGGTCTTACTCAACGCATCTCCGATATTAAAATCGGGAAAAAACTGGGCGCCGGTTTTATCGTCGTCATAGCCGCCTCCCTTGCCATTACCTTTATGGCTTTTGATTGTTTTCGCAGTATCAAAGACAACTCAGCCCGGCGCACAATCACAGTAGAAATGGTTAACACCTTAAGCAAAGCACGTCTTAACCGTACGCTTTACCAGTACACCAAAGATCCTAAATTTGCGTCACAGAACGTTCAGGCCCTGAAGGATTTAGAAGCACTTTATAAACGGCTGGATGGATTCAAATGGGATGAGACTGGTCAGCAGAAAGTCACCCTGATGGGACAGCTGCTCAACGACTATAAGAACCAGCGTGAGAAATTTGTGGCATCTGCGGAAACGACCTCCGCCGCTCTCAATGCGATTAAACCCGGTGCCCTGATCGGTTTTGCACATCAGTTTGAATCGCTCGATATGGCTCAGTCACCGGATGCGGCCCTGCCCGTCATGCATCTGGCTGCCGCCCTGTTTGATGCCGCCAATGTTGAAAAAGCATTTCTGGATAAACCCACAGAGGCCAGCAGAGATGCGGTCCTGGAAGAATACACTGCGATTAATACGCTGAGTGAGCAGCTGGATATTTTTGCTCAGCCCACCATCAGTGATGCCACACGAAATTTACTAAACTCGCTTGCGCAGCAGCGCCAGGCTTTAACGCGCTATATTGATGCTTCAGAGAAAGAAAAAGGCGAATCTGCGGACCTTACTGCTGATGCTGAACGGCTCAATGCGGCAGTCTCTGATACCTTTGCTTTCCAGTCTCAGCTTTCTGCAGAGTTCATTAAACAGGCGGAGTGGCGTATTGCGTTTGCCGCGCTGATTTGTGTTTTTCTGAGCCTCCTGATTGCCTGGCGAATTACCCGCAGCATAACGCTGCCTCTGAAAGAGACGCTGAATGCCGCGCAGCGTATCGCCAGCGGTGATTTAACAACCTCGCTGAAAACCACGCGTGGCGATGAGTTAGGTCAGTTGATGCAGGCCGTGGATGCGATGAACATCAGCCTGCAGAACATCATCACCAACGTGCGTGATGGTGTCAGCAGCGTGGCGCGCGCTTCGGCAGAAATTGCCGCAGGCAACACCGACCTGTCATCGCGCACTGAACAGCAGTCTGCCGCTGTGGTTCAGACGGCTGCCAGTATGGAAGAGCTCTCCTCGACGGTGAAACAGAATGCGGAGAACGCCCACCATGCAAGTCAGCTGGCGACCGATGCCTCGGTGAATGCCGGACGCGGTGGTGAAATTATCCGGGATGTTATCGTCACCATGGACAGCATCAGCCAGAGTTCAGGGAAAATTGGCGAAATCATTCACGTCATCAATAGCATCTCTTTCCAGACTAACATCCTGGCACTCAACGCTGCCGTGGAAGCAGCACGCGCAGGTGAACAGGGTCGCGGGTTTGCGGTGGTTGCGGGTGAAGTGAGAAATCTGGCCCAGCGCAGCTCACTGGCCGCTAAAGAGATTGAAACGCTGATTCGCGAGTCACTTGACCGGGTGCAGGATGGCTCTGCGTTTGTTGAACGCGCCGGTACCACGATGAATGACATCGTCCGCTCAGTCAGTCAGGTTAAAGACATTATGGGTGAGATTGCTGCCGCATCTGACGAGCAAAACCGCGGTATTTCTCAGATTGCCACGGCCATGGCCGAAATGGATACCACCACGCAACAGAACGCCGCGCTGGTTGAAGAGTCTTCCGCTGCAGCCAGCTCTCTGGAGTCGCAGGCAGATGAACTGGAAAAAACAGTGGCTGTGTTCCGTCTCTCTGCCGTGCAAACCCGGACTCCGGTCCTGACGCCACGTTTAGTGCCTGCTGTGCCTGTGGCGGCATCCTCAGACGCCAGCTGGGAGAGTTTTTAACCCGTAGCAACGCGTCAATCTGACCTGCACGTTAATTCAGCCAGCCTTGTCACAACGAGGCTGGCTGAAATAGTCATTATCTTCAGACAACCAGACAGTCGATATACAGAAAGGCTACCGCAACGGCTGCCGCAGGCACGACGCGAAGATCTTGAATATGAAGACAGCGATACAATCTGGCTGGATGGCCGGAGCGATGTGGCTCTCGCCTGATTTGTATCAGACTGGCAGTTTGCAGGCAGAAAGGGATCTGGCAGGTTGTAGTAGAAAGGGATGATGTCGCGAACAAAGGTGCAGTTTTCGAGGGCAGGAGAAGTGTCGTCCATGACATTATCTCCGGCCGGTATACGCTCTCGCGCAACCGTTGAGGTTGTCCGCTTCGTCGTTTTCCGGCCGGAGCCGGACTACGTCCACTGGCGTCAGTTCTATCGGGGCTAGTTCAGCTCTTCGTTCAGGCCTGCAAGCGTTCGCAGGTACGGCACCTGCTGCTGGGCAACCGCTGGTGACGTAAAACTACTCAGCCAGCTTCTGGCTTTGTCGATTTTCTCCAGTCGATCAGCGTTGCTCTCAGATTTCGCCATCAAACCCAGCTGAGTAAAGAGTGATGCGATACTGATTTCTTTCTCACCCAGGGCAAGGCTTAGTGCCGCTTCGCCAATAATTACGTGGCCTTTCTCGTCGTTTTGAATTAACACAGAAAATCCTCCATTTGGTACGAATTGATGACAACCTCACCAGAGACTGTAGTCGTTAAGGCGAGACTTGCCCGAATAAATCACTAAAAATCGTGCAAGTTGCTGTTCAAATGTACTAAAAGTTTTTTTCCGGATTGTTCTGTTTGTCTCTGTCACCGTTCCTGCCAGACTGACTGCCCTTATCAGCACTGGATGCAGCCATGAAACTTTCTGTTCTTCTCACGTTGTTAGCCGCGACGGTATGCTCAGTATTTGTTGCTCAGGCGGGGTTCGGAACGCATCAGGCCAGCCAGTCGCTCGCCACACAAAGCGGTGAAACCATCACGGGAGAATAAAGGCCCGGCGAAGTCTGTCGTCGTCGTCAGTGACCGGGCAATAGGTTATGATCTCCAGCCCTTTGTCTGCCGGTTGCACCATGTCTGCCATTATCGATACGTTTATCGCCCCACCCTGCTTTGATGAGATCACATTTCTCTTTCAGGATGCACATCTGCTGGTGATCAATAAACCCGGCGGATTGCTGAGCCTGTCAGGTAAAAATCCTCAAAATCTTGATTCGGTGCATCACCGGCTGGTCGGCCTTTTCCCTGGCTGCACGCTGGTGCATCGGCTCGACTTCGGCACATCCGGCCTGATGGTTGTTGCACGAAACAAGGCGATTAACGCTGCTCTGTGCCAGCAGTTCAGCCAGCGTAGCGTGAACAAAACCTACCAGGCCCTGCTGTGCGGCCATCTGTCCGATGATGAGGGAGTCATTGATGCTGCCATCGCGAAAGATCCGGCGTTGTTTCCCCGAATGACGATATGCACCATCAGGGGCAAACCCGCACGCTCACGCTACCGGGTCACTGAACGCGGTTATTATCAGGGAAGTGAAGGAGACGCGTTGCCGGTCACACGGGTTGAACTGACGCCCGAAACCGGACGCACCCACCAGCTGCGTATTCACTGTCAGCAGCTGGGGCACCCGATTCTGGGCTGTGATCTTTACGGTGGTCTGTTGATGCCGGGCGCCGAAAAGGCAGAGAGACTGATGCTGCACGCCAGTGGGCTGACGTTTATTCATCCTGTGAGCGGCGAGGTAATGCAACTCTCTGCCGCCAGCCCGTTCTGAATGGGTCAGAACACAATTACCACATCAAATCATCAGGCACTTTGAAATCAGCATAAGGATCATCTTCGTCCTGTGCTTCTTCGCTTAATGCGCTGTTTAACACGATGGCGCTGGCATCACGCTGCGCAATTTTATCCGCTACGCTGGCCGGGATGATAGCGTACCGGCTCTCACCACTGGCGTCAGCAGCCAGGCGAGCAATGGCGAGACGACCATTAATCAGCTGCGTCTGCGTCGGCTTGTCCACCATGATCTTTTTAATCAGGTTATTGTCGGTAAAATTGAAGGTGATGTTGCCTTTTGCCACATCAATTTTGTTCATCTCAATCAACTGCTTGACCTGGGCTTTGTACTCTTTCGACAGCACAGCCAGCTTCTGCTGTTCGTTCAGCTGCTTATCCCGCTCAAGCTGCGCCTTTTTGTTGTCTTCCACCGCGGCTCTGGCTTCGCGCGCCTGAACACGGGATTTTTTAGCTGTGCGCTGAACCTTGTCCATTTTTTTGCTGGATACCAATCCCGCTTTCAGCATCTGCTCTTGCAAGGTGAGTTTTGTCATTGTGGTCTCTGAGTCGTCTCTGAAGCTGTGAAATTCTATCCGGGATTATACCTGCAATCGTCCGGCGTGTGCCAGGTTGCCGCATCTGCTGCGCCTGCGGTTGCAGGCAGCCACTCAACACTGTGCTAACATTCCCCGGTCAGAATCACTTTATTGAGCACCATGTCAGAACTAACAAAACGTAAAAATGACCCTGAAGGGCTGAAAAAACGCATCATTGCTGGCGCACTAAAGACGTTTGCAGAATTTGGTATGCAGGGTGCGCGGCTGGAGCAGATTGCTGAGCATGCGCAGACCACGAAACGCATGGTGGTTTATCACTTTGGCAGTAAAGAACAGCTTTATATCGACGTGCTGGAACAGGTTTATCAGCAGATACGTCAGCATGAAACGGGCCTTAATCTGGCGGCGATGGAGCCAGAGCTGGCTATGACACGGCTGGTGGAAGCCAGTTTTGATTACCATGTCGAGCATCCCGATTTTATCCGGCTGGTCTGCAGTGAGAACCTGCTGCGCGGTCGCTATATTTCCCAGTCGGCGCAGATAAAAGCACTGAACCGCAGTGCGCTGGATCTGCTGGATGATATCCTGGCGCGTGGTCAGCAACAGGGCGTGTTTACATCCGGCGTGCAGACCATTGATGTTCATCGCCTGATCAGCAGCATCTGCGTTCACCACGTTTCAAACCGTTATACTTTCAACGCCCTGTTTAGCCCTGATAACAGCGAGGCGGAGAGTATTCGCCGCAATCGTCAGCTGGCTGTCACCGCAACGTTACGTTACATCCGTAAATAATTACCGGCATTCCTGACTGCATTTGGCAATAGTCTACGCTTAGTGATACTTGTCTTTTAAATGCAATAATAAGGAATGCTGTTGTGACCAGAGACGCACGCCTCTATCCGCTTCGTCAGACCCATATTAAACCCGATGATGATGCACTGTGGAACTGGGCGCAGAACGCGCAGATCGGCCGTCGTCAGCAGGTTCAGCGTCCCGCCAGTGAAGCGGAATTACAGACACTTCTTCGGGAGTCACGCGGTCAGATTCGGGTGATTGGCAGCAAGCTGTCGCCAGGCCGCATGCTGCACGTCGCTGATGATGATGTGTTGCTTGATCTCAGCGCACTGAGTGGTCAGCTCGCCAGCGATGAAGAGAGCGTGACCTTTGGTGGCGCGACCCCGCTTGAGCAGGTTTATCGCAGCCTGACCGAAATGAACCGTATGCTGGCATCTTCACCAGGTGTGATAGCGATTCAGACGCTGGCCGGTGCGATGGCGACCGGCACGCACGGCCAGGGTTTACAGCAGAGTTCGATCGCCGATGAGGCGCTGGCAATCCGGATGGTGCTGGCCGATGGCAGCGTACGCGAATTTGTTCGTGGTGAAGCTGACTTCCCGGCCGCGCAGGTTTCTCTTGGGGCGCTGGGCATTGTTACTGCGGTAAAACTTCGTACCCAGCCGTTTCGCATTTTCACCTGCCACAAGAATGCCGTGTCCGCCGATATGCTTGAAGAGGACCTGTTGCGCTGGAACAACGACTATCCGCTGAGCAAAGCGTGGTGGTTTGTTGACGACAACGTGATGCATGTCTGGAACGCCCATGAAGCGAGTGCCGAAGAGCGTGATCGCTATGAAGCACAGGGTCGTCAGGTGGTGGAACATGAGGGTGAGGTTGATGAGAGTCTTAATGACACTATCGACCAGACGCTGGCGCATATGCACCGCGATACTCAGATTGAGGGCAAAGGGGGAAAACAGTTCCGCACCGTTACCCGTTTTCGTGATTTCACTGATGTTACCGGTGACATCTACCAGCTCTTCTGCCGAGGCATTGCAGTTCCCCAGATCAATGTGGAAATCGGCGTACCGCTGGCAAAAACGCCGGCCATTATTTGCCGGATCAAGCAATGGTATGCCGAAAACCGTCCGCATATGCACTACCCGATTATCCTGCGCTGCACTGGCGCATCGTCAGCCTGGCTCAGCCCGGCAACTGACCAGCCCACCTGCTTTTTCGGCTTTGTCGTCTATTACGCCGATGATGGCTCGCTGTCTCAGGAAGGCCTGCACTTCCTGACTGAAGTGGAAAAATTGCTCGCCGAGGAGGGTGGACGCCCGCACTGGGGCAAGTATTACGACGAAGAACGCTACAACTGGCGTGAGATCTATCCGAAGTGGGACGCCTTCCGCGCCCTGCGCAGCCAGCTCGACCCGCAGGGCCGACTGGGTAACGACTACATCACGCCACTTTTTGACTGATTGAGGAAAGCTATGTTTGCCTGGGTAACGCTGTTAACACAACCCGATTATCTGGTGGGCGTGAAAGCGCTGCACCGTTCGCTGAAAGAGAGCCAGAGCCAGTGGCCGCTGGTGGTGATGACTACATCGGCGATTTCAGACGCTGACTGTCAGATTCTGCAAAATGAAGGCTGTGTGATTAAACCGGTCGATCCGCTCTATCCGCGTGACGATCTCGATCAGCATTACGCCTCGGCGCAGTTTGGTGAGGTCTGGACCAAGCTACGCGCCTGGCAGCTCACCGATTATCAGCGCGTGGTGTTCCTGGATGCGGATATGCTGGTCCTTAAAAACATGGATGAGCTGTTTACGCTGGATCTGGGTGACAACCCGCTGGCTGCCTGTCACGCCTGCCGCTGTAATCCCAACCAGATTGCCTCTTATCCGCCAGAATGGCAGCCAGAGCAGTGTCATTACACCTGGCAGGCACGCGGTGAGCAGGCCCCGGAGAGCGTCGACTATTATCTGAACGGCGGTTTTCTGGTGCTGAAGCCTGACAACGCAATGTTCGACGCACTGGAAAAACGTATTGCCGCCATTGATGATCTCAGCGCTTATCCTTTCTCTGAACAGGATCTGCTGAATGAAGTGTTCGCGGAACGCTGGAAACCGCTCCCTTATATCTACAATGCGTTAAAAACGCTGCCCTTCCAGCACCGTGGCCTCTGGCAGGATGATGAGGTGAAGAACCTGCACTATATTCTGGCGAAGCCGTGGAAACGCGATCTCAATCAGCCTGAGAGCCAGCGTGACCGGTTCTATGCGCTGGACAAGCTGTGGTGGGAAAAAAGCGGCTTGATCTGATTACGTCAGGGCGGTGAACCCAGGTTCCCGCCCTGCCCGACGGCATTCATTGCCGCAGCGGCAATTTCCTCTCACCTGTGACGCTGCATTACACCTCGATCCAGCGGCGCTGCTCTGCGGAGTGCGCAATCGCTTCCAGGACTTTCTGCACCTGCAATCCCTCTGCGAAATCGGGCCACATGCGATCACCCGCTGCGATACCGTTGATCAGATCGCGGATCTCCACCGTTTTTTGATCGTTAAATCCGATGCCGTGCCCGGCTGAAACACAGAAGTTCGCGTAATCAGGATGAGCTGGCCCGGTGAGAAGTGTTTTGAAACCCTGCCGTCCGGCGGGATCGTCATGCAGATAAAGCTCAAGCTCCGCCATGCGCTCCTGGGTATACCGCAGTGTGCCTTTGGTGCCGGTGACGACGTAGGTCAGCCCCATTTTTGCGCCACAGGCGATGCGTGAGGTTTCAATCACGCCGTGTGCGCCATTAGAGAAGCGCAGCAGCGCGCTGGCCTGATCTTCGTTTTCAACCGGTAACTGCCGGGCAGAGTCTTTGGGATCGGGACGTGAGGTGATCACTGTCATCATGTCACCGCTGACCTCTGCAATGTCACCGACCAGGTAGTGCGCCATATTGACGATGTGCGCCGCCAGATCGCCGAGCGCACCCAGACCGGCCAGCGCTTTCTGGCAGTGCCAGTCGAGCGGGGTTTCCGGTCTGGCGAGGTAATCTTCGTTGTGGGTGCCGTAGAAATGCACCACGTCACCAATTTCGCCATTGGCAATGATCTCTTTTGCCAGCTGGCTGGTGGGGTTTTTCATATAGTTGAAGCCGACCAGCGTTTTTACCCCTGCGGCTTCAGCCGCCGCGACCATCTCCTGCGCGTCCGCCACGCTCAGCGACAGCGGCTTTTCTGAATAGACATGTTTGCCGTGGCGTATCGCCTCCAGCGCCATCTCTTTATGCAGGAAGTTAGGCGCGCAGATATCCACCACATCAATCGCCGGATCGCTGACCAGCGCGCGCCAGTCGCCGGTTGAACGCGCAAAACCAAAGGTTGCTGCCTGTCGGGCCGCCAGTTCAGGATTCACTTCGGCCAGCATCTCCCGCACAATTTCGCCTTTGAGCGCGAAGACGGTGGGTGCCTGGGCGTAGGCAATGGCGTGGCAACGCCCGATATAGCCGCTGCCGATCATGCCGATTCTGACTTTGTTCATGTCAACTCCGTATATTCTGTTCAGGATTGAAATGAAATCTACGTTTCGTTTCTGTTGCTGACAAAGCGAGAATAGAGACTTTGTGACGGCCGTAAAAAACTATCCGCTTAAATCACGCGCAAAGCAGTCTGACAAGCGCTTTGCACCATCAGAACACCTCATAAACACCTCATTTTTGCGTGCCTCTTTTTCCGCATGAATGCTCCTTGCAGCACGTACTGTCACGGCATAACACGCGATAGTGGCGACTATTTCAGCAGTTGCGCGAATTTATGAAAAAGAGCTTTGACATGCTCCGGCGTGGCCGTTACTATGCGCCCCGTTCAAACGATTCCTCTGTAGTTCAGTCGGTAGAACGGCGGACTGTTAATCCGTATGTCACTGGTTCGAGTCCAGTCAGAGGAGCCAAATTAGAAAAGCCTGCTTAGGAAACTAAGCGGGCTTTTTGTTATTCATCACCTGGCCCTGCAATTAACCCATATGCCGACATAGCTTGCTCCATCTGTTTATCGCTGCGGCGAATGGCGTATTGCCCAACAAATAGAGATTAATTTCAGCAATAAAACCAGCCCCATTTCCCCTGACGTTAGAGCCATCAGCGGTATCCGCTATTCATCACGTGGAATAAAAATGAGCATGCCTGAGATTGTGCCATTGCCTGGACAGGCCACCAGCTTAAGTAAGAAACATTAAACTCCGTCAATCAGGAAATCTATTGCCGCCTTTACCTGAGTGCGGTACTGCGAAGCATCACAAAACACCGCACCTAAGGCATGGACAGGGATACTTGCCAGCTCGTGGGTCATTACAGCGTATTCTTTGCCATCCGTCAGCCTGACGACGGGGACAAGGCGATCCGGTCGGCGGCCTGCCGGATACTTTTCAATAGGGAGCAATGGGATCACTATCCGACGATTTAATTGCCCAATAATATCGCTCGTGACATCCAGCAACAGCGGGTAAACGACGCTTTTCCCGGTATTACCGTATACAGTGAATTGCATAATTAAAACGTCCTGTATTCATCGCTGAAACACCCCTGCTCATCATGAAAACGATTTAATGCTGCGAGAGCCTCTCTGTTTTCTTCCTGCCATTTTTTCGCTTCATGAGAGCGAAGCTCTGCATCCAGGGCAGCTGTCAGGGTAGCACTCAGATTAATGCCCGCTTCACGCGCTCTTACCAGTAAGGCACGTTCTACTGTCATGGTCACGCTCTGCGTGTTGCGTTGTTTCGCGGTCATGGTTTCTCTCCTAAATGAAACACGTGCGCATTACACGGGGAAATACACTTATCATAACACCAAAAACAGGCTCTGTTACCGTTGCAGTTCTGCAAACATCACTGGCAATTGCCTCATCAGCGACCATATTTAAAGTGAGCGCCCTGTTTTTGCCCTCTTTTCACACAACCTGAAAGCGAGCCGCACCCAAACAGGGCAGTTCATCCCCTTTTTCCCTGATTTTCAGCCTGTTTTGCACCCTGGCACACTTTATGCCTGATCGTCAGTGTTATTGAACGATTCAATTGCAGCCTGTCCTGTTTGTGAGGTGATGATGATCAAGATTGACCTTTCCGATTCACCCTTTTTTGATGAAATGTTGATGGCTGAAGGTAAACACCGCAGCCATTATCAGGACTACTGGCAGTGGTTACAGAAAGCCGATCAGCAGGCCGTCCAGCGCAAAAAAGAGGAAGCTGCGCTGTTGTTTCACCGGGTGGGGATTACCTTTAATGTTTATGGTGAAGACGATGGCGCGGAACGGCTGATCCCGTTCGACAGCGTGCCACGTATTATTCCGGCCATCGAATGGCAGATGCTTGAGCGCGGGATTCGTCAGCGGGTTCAGGCACTCAATGCGTTTCTGCATGATATTTATCACGACCAGAAGATCCTTAAAGCAGGGATCGTCCCCGCTGAACAGGTGCTGGCCAACGAGCAGTATCAGCCCTGCATGCAGGGTATCGACCTTCACCGTGATACTTACGCCCACATTGCCGGAACCGACATGGTGCGGGGAGGCGATGGCGAATATTACGTGCTGGAAGATAACCTTCGCACGCCCTCTGGTGTCTCTTACATGCTGGAAAACCGCAAAATGATGATGCGGTTATATCCCGAACTGTTTGCCGGGCAGCGTATCGCGCCGGTTTCCCGCTACCCTTCTCACTTACTGCAAACCCTGCGCGAAAGCACCACCGTCAACGATCCGACCGTTGTGGTACTGACACCTGGCCGCTTTAACAGCGCCTATTTCGAGCACAGCTTCCTCGCACAACAAATGGGTGTTGAATTGGTTGAAAGTGTCGATCTGTTCGTGAAAGACGGCGCGGTGTTCATGCGTACTACTGCAGGTCCCTGCAGAATTGACGTGATCTATCGGCGTATCGACGACGCCTTCCTCGACCCGCTGGCGTTTCGCGCCGATTCCATGCTCGGCGTTCCCGGCCTGCTGTCGGTCTACCGATCCGGTGGTGTGGTGCTGGCGAATGCGATAGGCACCGGCGTGGCAGATGATAAATCGATCTATCCGTACGTCCCGGAGATGATCCGTTACTACCTTGCTGAGGATCCCATTCTCAATAACGTGCCGACGTGGCAATGCCGCAAAGAGAGCGATCTCTCTTTCGTACTGGCAAACCTGGAAAAAATGGTGGTGAAAGAGGTTCATGGTGCAGGCGGTTACGGCATGCTGATTGGACCCAAGGCCAGCAAGGCGGAAATCGAACGCTTCCGCGAATTGTTGCGCACCCGCCCGGAAAATTACATCGCGCAGGAAACGCTGGCGCTTTCCACCTGCCCGACCTTTGTCGATAACGGGCTCGCACCGCGTCACATCGACCTGCGGCCCTTTGCGCTGACCGGCGCCGAAATTCGTCTGGTACCGGGTGGATTAACCCGTGTAGCACTGGAAGAAGGCTCACTGGTGGTGAATTCCTCTCAGGGCGGCGGAACTAAAGATACCTGGGTACTGGAAGAAAATGCGACGGAGGATGACGCATGCTAAGCAGAACAGCCAGCGAACTGTACTGGATGGCACGTTATCTGGAACGCGCCGAGACAATTGCACGCCTGCTGGACGTGACCAATAAGCTGTCGATGATGTCGATCCGTGATGTCCACGCACGCGATGAAAACAATGATTTGCTGGTCCCGCTGACCATGACCGGCACGCGGGAGCTGTTCGACGAGCACTATCCGCAGGCGTCGATGGGGAATCTGCTTAATTTCTTCGCACTGGACAGTTTCAACCACAGCAGCATTTTCAGTTGTCTGCAAATGGCCTGGAACAATGCGCATGCGGTGCGCGGCAGTCTTTCCTCTGAAGTCTGGGAAAGCATCAATGCCACGTGGATAGAGATGAAACTGATTCGCCGCCAGGGCGTCGGTTCTGCCGGTGCAGACGCGTTCTTTGACTGGGTCAAAGAGCGTTCACATCTGTTCCGTGGGGCGATGTTTGGCACCTTGCTGCGCAGTGATGCACAAAACTTCATCCGCCTCGGTACCCTGCTGGAACGCGCAGACAGCACCGCGCGCCTGCTGGATGCTAAAAATCAGCTGTTGAACGCCGATGAGGATCCGGTGCGTGAATACTACCGGATGGACACGCTATTGCGTGCAGTCAGCGCCCGCGAAGCGTTCCACACGCTTTATAAGCAACAAATCAGCCAGAGAGGTATCGCCGAGCTGTTGATACTGCGCCGCGAGCTACCGCGTTCTCTGCTTTCCTGCATCGAACTTATGGCCCAGGAGCTGGATGAGATCGGTGGCAGCGCGGGTAATCAGCCCCGTCGTCGCGTTCATACCCTTTACGCTCAGCTGCGCTTCACTGAAATGGACGAAATTGTTGAGATGGGTCTCAGTCCCTGGCTGATGCAGTTTCTGGATCAGACCAATGCCATCGCTGAGTGCATTCATCAAACCTATCTGGAGGCTCAATAATGAAACTGAATGTCACGCATCAGACGCACTACAGCTATGCGCAACAGGTTAAACACAGCACGCAATATCTTCGCCTTACGCCACAGGATTCCAGTCATCAGAAGATATTGTCGTGGGATCTGACCTTGCCGGAATACGCCACCCGCACGCTGGATGCTTATGGCAATATCCTGCATGTTCTGACACTCGACCAGCCCCATCAGGCCATTACCATTGTCGCCAACGGCGTGGTGGAGATTGAAGATAATACGGAAGACGATAATTGCGGGCATCTCTCACCACTGGTGTTTCTGCGCACCAGCCCGCTGACGCTGGCCGATGGCGCGATCCGCGATTTCGCCAGTCGTTACTACCGGCCGCAGGCACAGCATGAGAGTCTGTGCAATCTGATGGGCGAACTGCTGCTGAAAATGCCCTATAACCCCGGCAGCACCACGGTAAAAGACAGCGCTTCCCAGGCCTTTTCCGCCCAAACCGGCGTATGTCAGGACCACACGCATGTTTTCCTGGCCTGCTGCCGAAGCCTGGGTATCCCGGCGCGTTATGTCAGCGGTTATCTATACTCGGAAGACTCCGCACATGTGGCCATGCATGCCTGGGCGGAAGCCTGGCTGGATGACCGGTGGCAGAGCTTTGATGTCACCAATAACACCTGCCAACCGAATCAGCATTTGAAACTGGCTATCGGCATAGATTATCTTGATGCATGCCCGGTCCGCGGTATCCGGTTAGGTGGAGGAAGCGAAGACATGCGCACTGTTGCCGCCGTTGCCATGCTCGACGTTCCGCAATGATCCTGAATACCTGAGGAAGCCATTTTATGACTTACTGTGTGGCCATGCGCTTGTCCTCTGGCCTGGTGTTTGTTTCAGATTCACGCACCAATGCCGGAGTGGACCATATTTCCACCTTCCGTAAACTGCATGTTTTTCATCAAAGCGATGAACGCGTGCTGGTGATCCAGAGTGCCGGAAATCTGGCAACCACACAGAGCATTATCAGTCTGCTGCATCGTCGCTGCGCAGATGATGAGCGGGAAAACCTGCTGAACGTAACGTCCCTGTATGATGCCGCCAGTTTGCTGGGTGAAACGGTGCGTGAAGTCATTGCCCGGGACAGCGGCGCAAATCAGGGCGGCAATACAGATTTCAGCTGCAACCTGTTGCTCGGCGGACAGATTAACGGGGAAGGTCTGCGGCTGTTCCACATCTATCCGCAGGGGAACTTCATCGAAGCCACACACGACACGCCCTATTTCCAGATTGGTGAGAGTAAGTATGGTAAGCCGATTATCGATCGCGTACTGAACTACGACACCGCCCTGGATCAGGCGATGCAATGTGCGCTGATTTCGATGGACTCCACACTGCGCAGTAATCTTTCCGTGGGCCTGCCGCTGGATGTGATGACCTACCCCAAAGACAGCTTTAGTGCCGCGCAGCAGCACCGGATTACCGAAACGCACCCCTATTTCGACATGATCCGCAAAGGCTGGGGCGAAGGGCTGCTGAGCATTTTTGCGCAGTTGCCGCCGCTGAAACTGGACGAGTAATTATCTGCCACATCAGGTCTGAGGAAAAGGGATCGCCTCAGACCTGCCATCAAAAGCATAGCGCGCAAAAAAAAACTGCACCCTACTCAGTTGGATTACCAACTTTTGGGGTGCAGTCACTTGTCAGCGTTTTACCGCGTTAACACCAGTCAGATATCAAACCGATCCAGATTCATCACTTTGGTCCAGGCGGCCACAAAGTCTTTGACGAATTTTTCACGGGCATCACTGCTGGCATAGACTTCCGCCGAGGCACGTAACACCGCGTTAGAACCGAATACCAGGTCGGCGCGGGTGGCGGTGAAACGGGTTTCTCCATTAACACGATCACGTCCGGTAAAGTGCTCGTTGCTGCTATCAGTCGCTTTCCATTCGGTACGCATATCCAGCAGGTTTACGAAGAAATCTGTGTTCAGCGATCCCACATGGTGCGTGAAGATGCCATGCTGGCTGCCATCAAAGTTAGCACCCAGTGCACGCATCCCGCCCACCAGCACCGTTAACTCCGGCACAGTAAGCGTCAGCTGTTGCGCTTTATCGATCAGCAGACTTTCAGTGGTGGTTTTGCCAAAGCCAGTGCCGTAGTTACGGAAACCATCAGCACGGGGTTTCAGCAGATCGAACGACTCGATGTCGGTCTGATCCTGACGCGCATCAACGCGGCCCGGCGTGAACGGAACCTCAATCGCGACGCCAGCCGCTTTCGCCGCCTGCTCAACGCCCACAACACCCGCCAGCACGATCACATCTGCCAGTGAAGCCTTGTGTGCTTCGCGCTGGATCGCTTCCAGCGTCGGCAACACGCGTGCCGCGATGGCATTGACCTGCCATTCACGTTGCGGCAGCAGCGCCAGTCGGGCACCGTTGGCACCACCACGCTTGTCGCCACCACGGAAGGTGGATGCCGAGGCCCACGCAACTGACACCAGCTCGCTGACGCTGAGACCGGATGCTGCAATCTTCTCTTTCAGCTGGGCGATATCTGCCACGGTTGGATGATAAACCGGTGCAGGCAGCGGATCCTGCCAGATCAGATCTTCCTGTGGCACTTCCGGACCGATGTAACGCGCTTTTGGCCCCATATCACGGTGCGTCAGCTTAAACCAGGCACGGGCAAAGGCTTCATTGAACGCCTGCGGATCGTTGTGGAATCGACGCGAAATTTTTTCAAATTCCGGGTCAAAGCGCAGCGTCAGGTCAGTGACCAGCATGGTCGGTTTGTGTTTCTTCGTGGAATCAAACGCATCCGGGATGATTTCCGGTGCATCAGCCGCTTCAAACTGAATAGCGCCCGCCGGACTGCGCGTCTGGACCCACTCATATTTGAACAGGTTCTCGAAGAAGTAGTTGCTCCACTGGGTAGGCGTCTGAGACCAGATGACTTCCAGGCCAGAGGTAATCGCATCTGCACCGACACCCGTGCCGTGGCTGTTAACCCAGCCCAGGCCCTGCGCTTCAATGGGCGCGGTTTCGGGATCGACACCGACGTGGCTGGCGGGTGCGGCACCGTGGGTTTTACCCAGCGTATGACCACCTGCAATCAGCGCGACGATCTCTTCGTCGTTCATGCCCATGTTGCCGAAGGTGGCACGAATAGCCGGGGCCGCAGAAGCAGGATCACCGCTGTGTTCCGGACCTTCCGGGTTCACGTAGATCAGACCCATTTCAGTGGCGCCCAGTGGTGACTGCGCCAGAGATTCAGGATGACGGTGTTCCAGCCAGGCCGCTTCTTCGCCCCAGTTCACATCCATATCCGGTTCCCAGACATCGTCACGGCCGGCACCAAAGCCAAAGGTGCGGAACCCGGAGTTTTCCAGCGCAACGTTACCCGCCAGAATATAGAGGTCGGCCCAGGAGATTTTCTGACCATATTTCTGTTTGATTGGCCACAGTAAACGGCGCGCTTTATCCAGGCTGACGTTATCAGGCCAGGAGTTTAACGGGGCGAAACGTTGCTGACCACGGCCCGAACCACCGCGTCCGTCCACGGAGCGATAGGTTCCGGCGCTGTGCCAGGCCATGCGAATAAACAGACCGATATAGCTGCCCCAGTCAGCGGGCCACCAGGATTGTGATTCGGTGAGCAACCCTTTGATGTCAGCTTTCAGTGCAGAGTAATCTAATTTGGCAAATTCTTTACGGTAATCGAAGGATTGATCAAGCGGGTTCGAACGGGATGAGTGCTGGTTCAGCAGGTCAACCCGGAGTTGATTCGGCCACCAGTCACGGTTAGTTGTTCCGCCACCCGGCGCCTGATTTGACTGAGGTGGTTTGCCCGCGTGAAAAGGACATTTGCCCTCAGGCGCTTCGCGATCGGCTTCGACAATAGGCTTTGCATCTTTTGCATCTTCATCAACGGAATTGCTCATGGTCACACCTCTTTTTTGTATTTTCATCGCTACTCTATAGAGGATTTTCAGGATCGCACACCTGTCTCATCCTATATGTTTGATAGCTTTTACCTTTTTATGCACCTTCTTCAAAAGCTTAAGACAATGAACCGACGGCCGCCGCTGTGCTTAAAAAAAGCAGCGAAGCGGCAACCGCCACCCTGAGACTATTCCGACAGCGCCGGTTTCACAACTGCCGTTTTACTGTCTGGCAGACGAATACGGAACCAGATCGCATACATCGCGGGCAGGAAAACCAGCGTGATTAAGGTACCGCCCAGCGTGCCGCCAATCAGCGTGTAGGCCAGCGTTCCCCAGAACACCGAGTGGGTGAGTGGAATAAACGCCAGCACCGCTGCCATCGCCGTCAGTAACACGGGACGCGCACGCTGTACGGTCGCTTCTACCACCGCAGCAAAAGGTGCCAGCCCCTGCTGTTCGTTGTGGTGGATCTGCCCTATCAGGATCAGCGTGTTACGCATCAGGATGCCTGACAGGGCAATCAGCCCGACCAGCGCATTGATACCAAACGGCTGACCGAACAGCAGCAGCGTCGGCACAACACCTATCAGCCCGAGAGGTGCGGTGAGAAATACCATCACCATCGCCGACAGAGAACGCACCTGCAAAATGATGATTAAAAGTGTGATCGCAATCATGATCGGGAACAGCGGTGCCATCGCCTGTGTCGCTTTACCGGACTCCTCTATCGCACCGGCCAGTTCAATGCGGTAGCCCGCAGGCAGCGTTGCGATGATCGGTTGCAGGGTTTTATTCAGCGCCGTGGAGACATCCGGCGGCTGCAGGGAATCGGCGATATCACCCCGGACGGTAATAGTGGGCGTACGGTCGCGCCGCCTCAGCAGGGGATCTTCCATTTTCACCTGCACCTCACCAATCTGCGACAAGGGGATACGTTGCCCCGCCGCACCTGCCAGCGTGAAGTCAGCAATCTTAGCCGGATCGAGCCGGATATCTCCGGCAGCACGGCCCACGACCTGGACCGCGCGGATATCTTCCCGCACGGTGGTGACCGGCACGCCCGTCAACAGAAACTGCAACTGTCGGGCGACTTCACTGGAGGTCAGGCCCACGGCCTGCAGTCGGTTTTGATCCAGCGAGAAATGCAGTGTCGGCACGGGTGCGCCCCAGTCGGTGTTCACCGTCCTCATCATCGGGCTGGCACGCAGTACGGCTTCCACCTGATTAGCGATAACATGCAGGCGTACCGGGTCCGGCCCCATCACGCGCCACGCCACCGGATAAGGTGAATAAGGGCCAAATACCAGTTGCGTCACGCGAACCTGCGCTTCAGGCACCAGGCCGCGGGCGATTGCGGTGCGAAGCTGCGTTTTTAACGCCTCGCGTGCATCCTGACTGTCGGTCAGTATGACCAGCTTGGCAAAGGCGGGATCGGGCAGTTCGGGCGCCATCGCCAGGTAAAAACGCGGCGGCCCCTGACCAATGTAGGTGGTGACGATTTTTGCCTCACGCTGCTGTTTAAGCCAGGTCTCAATCTTTTTAGCCGCAGCCGCTGTCTGTTCAATGGCGCTGCCGTAGGGAAGCTGAACTTCAACCAGCACTTCAGGCCGATCTGAGGTCGGGAAAAACTGCTTTTTCACCAGCGTCATCCCGAGCACAGCGATAATAAACAGGGCAATGACCACGCCTGCTACCCAGCCTTTACGAGCAATCACGCTGGTCAGTAGCTGGCGAAAGCGATTGTAGTTACGGGTGTTGTAGATGGCTGCGTGACCGCCTTCCACCGTTTTAATGTCAGGCAGCAGCTTTACCCCGAGGTAAGGCGTAAATACCACGGCCACAATCCAGGAGGCGATCAGGGCGATGCCCACTATCCAGAACATATTGCTGGTGTATTCACCCGCCGTGGACTGTGCAAAACCATTGGGCATAAAGCCCACGGCGGTGACCAGGGTTCCGGCCAGCATCGGTGCCGCCGTATGACTCCAGGCATACGCAGACGCCTTGATGCGGTCGTAGCCCTCCTCCATCTTCACGACCATCATCTCAATGGCAATAATGGCATCATCCACCAGCAAGCCCAGCGCCAGAATCAACGATCCCAGCGTGATGCGGTCAAAGTTTTTGCCGGAGGCTTCCATCACCACAAATACTACCGCCAGGGTGAGCGGAACGGCCGCCGCCACCACTACTCCGACACGCCAGCCCATGCTGACGAAGCAGACCACCATCACCACCAGTAATGCCACGACGAACTTAATCATAAATTCATCGACCGCTGAGCGGATATTCACGGACTGATCGGTGACCTGAGTCAGTGACATCCCTAACGGCATCGCCTGATTAATGCTGACGGTTTCAGCAGCCAGAGCCTTGCCCAACGCCAGACCGTTCCAGCCATCACGCATCACAATACCGAGCAGCAATGCGGGTTCACCCTGATGACGAACCTTAAACGTGGCGGGATCTTCATATCCCCGCGTCACGGTAGCCACGTCTGCCAGCTTGAGGCTTCTCTCCTGCGCCACAATCGGTGTCTCACGAATTTTTTCCAGCTTATCAAAAGCGCCCTCCAGCCGGATAAAAACCTGCGGTCCCTGAGTATCGATCGAGCCCGCAGGCGTCAGGACATTCTGGTCGTTCAGTGCCGCAAAAATTTCCTGTGGGGTAATACCAAGTGTCGCCAGCCGATCGTGTGAAAACGAAACATAGATGCGCTCACTCTGCTCGCCGATGATATTGACCTTTTTCACACCCGGCAGATGCAGCAGTTGCTGACGCAGTGATTCCGCCTCACGCACCAGCAGGCGCTGCGGTTCCCCTTTTGCCTTCAGCGCCAGCAGCGCAAAGGTCACGTCAGAGAACTCGTCGTTGATCATCGGCCCGATGACCCCGGCGGGCAGATTTCTGCTCTCATCGCCCAGCTTCTTACGAGCCTGGTAAAACTCCTCCTGAACCTGGGAGGGCGGCGTTTTGTCCTGCAGGGAGAGCATGGTGAACGCCAGGCCAGGCCGCGTATAGGTTTCGCTGCGGTCATACCACCGCAGCTCCTGCAGCCGCTTCTCCAGCGGTTCGGCCACCTGATCCTGCATCTCCTGCGCCGTCGCACCTGGCCACGCGGAGATAATCGTCATCTGTTTTACGGTGAACGGCGGATCTTCTGCCCGGCCCAGTTCGAAAAATGACAGGATGCCCGCCACGGTAATCAGGATGATCAGAAACAGCGTGATGGCGCGTTCGCGCACGGCCAGTGCTGACAGATTAAAGCGTCCGTGGCTCATGGCTGGCTCCCTGTCATTGCTGCGTCATCAGATCGCACGCGCTCGCCCTGCTGCAACAGATGTGCCCCAAGAGCCACGATCCGATCGCCTGCATTGAGCTGCCCCGTCACAGTCGCCGCCTCGTCACTGATCGCGATCACTGTTACCGGCCGCCAGGTAACAGTGGCAGGCAGACCCGTAATATCCCAGACACCTGGACCTTTACCGGCATCATAGATCGCAGCCAGCGGCACCTTCAGCTGCGGTTGCACGGGTTTATTGGTTAACGAAATTGTGACGGTAGCACCCAGTGGCGCGCTGGCCAGTGCGCCCTCCAGCACATATCTCGCCTCATAGGTGCGCGTCATCGGATCGGCTGCATCCGCCAGTTGCCGAAGCCGGGCTGACACGGGCGCACTACCCGCACCATAGAGCGTTGCCTGCGCCTCGCTGCCCACTGCGGGACGAAGCGTCTCTGGCAACTGTACGCTCGCCTCACGCTGCCCGGCTCTGGCCAGTCTGACAACCGCCTCACCGGCGCTCACCACCTGGCCCGGCTCCGCCAGTGTTGCCATCACCACACCGTCGTCATCCGCCAGTAACAGCGCATATCCACTGGCATTAGTCGCCACGCTGGCCTGCGCCTGCGCGGCTTTCAGATCGGCCAGCGCGGTGGCCGCAGCGGCCCGAATCTGGTCATAGGCCGACACGGAAACCGCGCCGGTTGCCACCAGTGTGCGGTAACGCGCTTCATCGGCACGGGTCTGTCTGACGCGTGCCTGCGCAGCGGCAACACTCTGCTGTGCGGCCTGGGCCTGCAGTCGCAGATCGACCGGGTCAAGTCGCATCAGCGGCTGACCACGCTTCACACGCTGGCCGCTGTCCACCAGCCTTTCGAGGATTTTGCCCGATATCCGAAAACCGAGGTCGCTCTGAACCCGGGCAACCACGATGCCGCTGAATGCGCGACTGTCATCAGCAGCGCTGAGAACTTTCGTGACCCTGACCAGCGGCGGCTGGGTGCGCGGATCCTCTTTGGACGCGTTGTCCCGGCAGCCCACCAGCGCCAGTGGCAGCAGACAAACAACCAGGGTGGCGGGAATGAACCTGAGCATAGATGACCTTCAACAGTAAGCAGGAGAGTGCCGCCATTTTGTAATCATGTGACCAATGTTGTCAATGGTCACTAATTACGGAAAGGCATTATCCGTTGCGCCGACCTTTAAAGAGCAATGAGCAGCAAAGGCTTAAGCAGAAGATTTGCTGAAACGCTGACTAAGTGGATGCGGCTCCCTTCCGGCGCAGGCGTGACTAAAATAGGGAAAAGTCACCACTCCAGAAATCGCAGGTATTAACTAAGAGAGGGTGAGTGAGTGAGAAGTGCCCTGTCAGGTCGGGAGACCTGCCAGCGATAAACGCAGAGGGAAAAAGCTAAAGAATCAGAAAGTGATGACACGCACAGGCTGCAGAGATATTACAACGAACGCGCATCATTTGTGGGCAAGGTAAACCAGATAGCGCCCTGCTTATCCAGGGCGCTGGGTCACTTAACGCCAGCCGAGTTCCGGGGCGACATACTTCAGAATCGCCTCAATCACATGGGCGTTGTAGGCGACACCGAGCTGGTTAGGCACGGTGAGCAGCAGCGTATCCGCTTCGGCAATGGCTTCATCCTGTGCCAGCTGCTTAATGAGCACTTCAGGCTCTGCGGCGTAGCTGCGGCCAAAGATGGCTCGGGTTTTCTCATCCAGAAAACCGACCGAATCCTGGTCGTTACCACTGCGGCCGAAATAGGCGCGGTCCATATCATTCACCAGCGCAAAGATACTGCGGCTGACAGAGACGCGTGGCGCATGCTGATGCCCGGCTGCTTTCCAGGCCTCACGATAGGCGCGAATCTGTTTTGCCTGCTGAATGTGGAACGGCTCGCCCGTTTCATCATCTTTCAGGGTTGAGCTTTGCAGGTTCATGCCCATTTTTGCTGCCCACTCTGCGGTGGCATTGGAACCGGAGCCCCACCAGATACGGTCGCGCAACCCTTCAGAAAGCGGCTCAGGGCGCAGCAGGCCTGGCGGATTCGGGAACATCGGCTGCGGATTCGGCTTCGCAAAGCCTTCGCCGCGCAGCACCTCCAGGAACTCTTCGGTATGACGACGTCCCATATCCGCATCGCTTTCACCCGCTTTGGGTTCAAAGCCAAAGTAGCGCCAGCCATCAATGACCTGCTCCGGTGAACCGCGGCTCAGACCCAGTTGCAGACGACCATTGGAGATCAGGTCTGCTGAACTGGCGTCTTCCACCATGTAGAGTGGGTTTTCATAGCGCATGTCGATGACGCCGGTGCCAATCTCAATCTTTTTGGTGCGCGCGGCCACGGCAGCCAGCAGCGGAAACGGCGAGCTCAGCTGGCGGGCAAAATGGTGCACGCGGAAGTAAGCGCCATCTGCGCCCAGTTCTTCGGCGGCGACCGCCAGGTCGATCGACTGCAATAAGACATCCTGCGCGGTGCGGGTGGCAGACTGCGACGACGGCGTCCAGTGACCAAAAGATAAGAAGCCAATATTTTTCATCTGTAGTTCTCCTGACAGGCGTTAAACACCTGTGAGCATAAGGCGATATTCAATAGGGAAAGGTTACGCCCTCCGCGCCGCCACTGATAGTCAATATCTTTCAGCGCTATATTCAGGATTTTCGACATAGCCTGTAGCGTATCCACGTTACTTTTGACCAGCCTGACTTTCACTTTTTGGGTTTCTGCGGGTTTCTGCTGTCAGGCACTGGTACGCCCAATAGATTGCCGGGGCGCAGGTTGCTGCTGAATCTGAACTACCCTTGAGTGCATTACGCGCCACCGGAAAACACACATGAATACCCTGCTCGCTTTGCCGATGTATGCGATTCATCCGCCTGCTACACAGGCGCTGATGCAGGCGATGGTTACCCTGCTGGCGCAGCAGGGTATGGCCGCGCAACCGGTCTGGCCTGAGGATTTGCTGACACACTGGCAGAATGATCGGTTGCTGCTGAGCCAGACCTGCGGCTATCCGCTGGTCAGTCAGTTGCCTGCAGTGCAACTGGTCGGTGCATTTCACTATCGGGCACCGGGCTGCAACGGTTACGCATATCGTAGCTGGCTGGTGGCGCGGGACAAAGAGGCAACGCTCGCCGATTTTTACGGTCAGCGGGCCGTGGCAAACAGCCTGTACTCGCACTCCGGCTATAACACACTGCGGTTTGTCGCAGCGCTTCAGGGCGTGACGTTTTCGCAGCTGCTGCTGAGCGGCGGGCACCGTCAGTCGCTGGCGGCACTGCGTGATTCACAGGCGGATATCGCGGCGATCGACTGCGTCAGCTGGGCGCTGCTGGCACGTCATGCGCCTGAGGAATTGCGCGGCCTGCATATCATCGGAGAGTCGCCAGCCGCACCCGGATTACCGCTGATCACAGCAGCCTCAACGTCAGCGGCCCAGCTGGAGACGTTACGTACAATACTGCTTCAGCTGGTGAGCGACCCTGCGTTTCGCGCCGTCTGCGACGATAATCTGATCGGCGGATTCAGCCCGGTGCATCGGGACAATTATCAGGTCGTGGTGGCATGGGAGCAGCAGGCCGCCGCACTGGGCGTCACCCGGCTGTAACGTATCATGCTGGCTTAATCGTTTAACCGGAACAGAGGGAGACTCTGCGTTGCCGCCTCCCTGCCGCCGCTTTCCCGACCTGGCATTTTATGCTCCACAATGCGCTCTGACCTTGCTAAGACTGGTAAGCCCGGCTGCGGCGTTCTAAGGTAGAGGTTTTCAGTAAAGGGAGAGTGGGATGCGTATTCTGATGGCAGGTGCCGGGGCGACCGGTGGATATTTTGGCGCACGACTGATTCAGGCAGGTCAGGATGTCACGTTTCTGGTACGTGAACGGCGTTATCAGCAGCTTCAGACCCACGGTCTGGTATTACAGACGCCGCAGGGCACTGAAAAGTTTCAGACGCAGCTGACACAGGCCAGCACGCTGAAAAGCCACTATGACCTGATTATCGTGACGGTGAAGAGCTTTGCCCTTGAGCAGGTCATGGATGACATTGCGCCTGCGGTCGGCCCGGAAACCCTGATCATGCCGATTCTCAACGGAATGCGGCACATCGCAACACTACAACAGCGTTTCGGCGAAGATAAGGTGATTGGCGGCCTGTGTAAAATCAATGCCACGCTGGGTGACAAGGGTGAAGTGATCCAGATGACGCCGCTGCATCAGCTCTTATACGGTGCGCTGGACGGTAAAAACGACGCGCGGCTGCAGCGGGTTGATGCCGCACTGCGCGACTGTCAGGTTGATACCCTGTTCAGTGACAACATCATGGATGAACTGTGGGAAAAGTGGCTGCTACTGAGCACGCTGGGCGCGGTCTGCTGCCTGGCACGCGGCAATACCCAGCAAATTCTCACCTCGCGCGGCGGTGAAGCGCTGTTACAGGGAATTTTCACCGAGATTCTGTCCGTCATCTCTGCCGAAGGCTATCAGCCGCGCCCGGCGGTCACCGCCCGCATTTTTGAGCTGCTGAACAATCCGGCGACGCCCATGACCTCCTCTATGTATCGCGATCTCACCCAGGGCTTTGATATCGAAGCGGATCAGGTGATAGGCGATCTGCTGCTACGGGCGAAACGAAATGGCCTCGCGACGCCGCTGTTGAACGCAGTGGATGTGAATCTGCAGGTCTATCTGCAGCAGCGTTAACCAGGGCCGAGTGCACTGACCGGGTACGGCAATGGCCTCCGGCAGTGTGGCGGTGAAAGTGTGGTCAGCAGCAGCAGCAGCGCAGCAGGAAAATTTGCTACACTCGTCGCTTCATATTTTGGAGAGTTCAATGACTTCCCGCTCCGTGACCCTCGATGATGTCGCTCAACTGGCCGGCGTCTCATATCAAACCGTTTCACGTGTTTTAAATCGTTCTGAACAGGTGTCAGCCCGCACGCGGGAAAGGGTTGAGGTGGCAATGCAGCAGCTCAATTATGTGCCTAATCGCGTGGCGCAGCAGCTCGCGGGCAAGGCGACGCGCACGCTCGGCCTGGCTACCAGCGATCTGGCCCTGATGGCACCGGCGCAGATCGCCTCGGCGATTCAGCAGCGTGCTGCGAGGGCGGGATATCATCTGGTGATCGCGATGGACAGCGGTAACGATGCGGCCGCCACCGTGAATGAACTGCTGGCACAGCGGGTCGATGGGCTGCTGATCAATCTGCCGCTGGAGGCGGATGAGGCGCAGCAGATCCAGTTGCTGTGTGGCAGTAAACCGGTAATCTTTCTGGATGTTGAACCCAGGGCCGCGGTGGCGCAGTGTCAGTACCCGAATGAGTCCGGCGCGCGTGCTGCCGTTGAACATCTCGTGGCGCTGGGTCATCGCCAGATTGGCCTGCTAAATGGACCGCAGCGCTCGGTGTCAGCCCGTCAGCGTGAAAACGCATGGCGTCAGGCGCTGGCCGATCATCAGTTAACGCCGCACTGTTCACTGCGGGGCGACTGGAGCGCACAGTCCGGCTACCAGGCGCTGCTGGCGCAGTTGCCCGACGATCTGCCACAGGCGCTGCTGGTCGCGAACGATCAGATGGCGCTGGGTGCGATGCGGGCGCTGCATCAGTATGGCGTGGCGATTCCTGGTGAGATATCGGTGATTGGTTATGACGATACTGCCGAGAGCGCATGGTATCAGCCGCCGCTGACCACGGTGCGACAGGATTTACACTTTCTTGGCGCACAGAGCGTCGAGCGGATGCTGGCCCGGCTTCAGGGTGAAGAAGCTTCACACATCGCGCTGGAAACCACGCTGGTGATCCGCGAGACCACCGCCCCGCCCGCTGATAAGCAGGTCGATTTAGTGGCGCTGTCACAGCAGCTACAGGGGATTGCGCGAAGACTGGCGGGTAAATAAATCTGCGGTTATGCGGGCAATAAAAAACCCGCTCCACCAGAGTGGAAGCGGGTTCGCATGGGAGCTAAGTCGCATTAGCGCTCAGCTATATGCCCTTATGCTTTCGGGTGTTCGCCCACGCCCATCGCTTTGATCTTTTTAGACAGCTCGCGACGCTCTTTCGACAGGTCAGCGTTTTTGATGATGTACTCATCGACGCGATCTTCATAATCCACACGCATGCTGGCGATGATTTCCTGAATAGCCTCAACGCTCATGCCCGGTTTGATATATTCGCTCAGGTTGTCGAGCAGCAGAACGCGCTTCTGGTTGTCGCGAATTTTCTTCTCGTTGTCGACGATTTCACGCTGCAGTTTGTTTTTGCGGCGGAACATACGCACGAACTCCAGTACGTCCTGAAATGACTGCTTGGCATTTTCCATGATGGCACCTTTCTTTGAGCCTGCTGACGCAGGGAGAGAGTCAAAACGATCAGCTTAGCGGCTAGCCCGCCAGGTAAGCAATTTTCACAGCTAAATTCAGACTGGCTCTTATCTTAGCGCAAAGAAACCCGGTTTCACATTAAGTCATTGTCTGAGGTGATTATTTGCGCAGCGCCATTCGCATCAGATCGGTCATCCGCTCCAGCTGTTTCGCCAGTTCCAGCGTCAGCCAGACGTAGCCGTAGATGGGCGTCTCTTCCAGACCATCGCTGCCCGCGTCGGCGATCAGCCGCCGCAGTTCGCCGCTGATTTCGGTCAGCTCATGGCTGTTGGCAATCACCTCTTCCGTTTCTCCCTCAATCGCCATCACCGACAGCGCCCGCAGCGTGTTCTCGGTCATCTGCTGGGTGCGGCGAAGTGCGGGTGCGTTAAGCATAATCAGATGGCTTTCACGCGATGCCCACCAGGCATTAATCTGCATCTCAATGGTGTTAACCATATTACGGTTAATGGTCTGAATGGCTTCAAGCACCGACTTCGGGATACGCGTCTCTTTACTCGACGGCTCCAGCAGCGCACGCATCTTAATAACGCTGCTCAGCAATTTGCTCAGCGGCTTGTTGAGACGCGGCTTTTCAACCAGGTTGGGCGAGAAACCGGCGTGATAGATCTTCGCCATTTCCGCCAGCGCGTCAGAGAGCTGAATGCGCCAGTGGGTATACGCACGCTGCGCCCAGATTGCGGTAAACAGCAGCGCCATCAGCGATCCCAGAATCACATCACCGCCGCGCCACAGTGCCATGGTGAAATCGCCGGTTGGCGCACCCACCACCACACTCAGCGTAATCCCGATCAACAGCGCCATGTAGGGATGTTTGCCCAGCGTCAGGTAGCCGCTGATCACCATGATGATGCCGCACCAGGCCAGCATCACCGGCATTGAGATCAGTTCCAGCTTCAGGGCAATCAGACCGGAGATGGAGCCCGCCACCGTGCCGCTGATGCGTTGCAGCGCGCGCGGAAAGACATTTCCCCAGGTGGAGATTGGTCCCATCACCACCACCAGCGTAATCAGCGGCCAGGTGCCTTCAGGAATCCCGGTTGCCCGGACAAAGATGAAGCAGAGCAAAAAGGCGATGGCAATGCGCACGCCGTGAACGGAGCGGTAATGGCGATAAAACCAGAACTCCAGTTTTGATATGGGCTTATCAGGACGCAAGGTGGCTTTCCGGTTGCGGGAACATAATGTGGCTATCTTAACTCTGAACGCGGCTCAGGCTTAGCGCGGGCGGGATATTTCAAACAGTTTTGACGTTCGCTTACAATTATCAACATCCGTCTCACATACCTGCCCGGAAGTTAAAAACAACTGGCTACGGCTTTGTAACTTTTATCGACACACAGTCACAGGGCATCAATGTGAAAACGGGCAGCCCGCAGGCTACCCGTTTTAGTGCTGACAATCGGCTAATCAGAACTTCTGCTTCAGATAATCCGTCACGCGGGTAATGACTCCGGCCGGTTCAACCGCACTGAGCGCCACCAGCGGATAGTGGGCAATCTGCTGATCTTTATCGATCACCTGAATTTCACCCACCACTTCATTGGCTTTCAGCGGGGCTTCCAGATCTTTGCGATTAATGACGTACTTCGCCTTCACGTTCTGCACTTCACTGCGCGGCAGCGACAGATACACATCTTCTGCGGTTCCGACATCGACCTGATGAGGATTACCGTACCAGACATTTTCAGTGCCAATCTTCTTACCGGCGTGGAACAGCTGAACAGTATCAAAGGTGTTCTGGCCCCAGACCAGCAATTTACGCGCCTGCTCTTCACGGCCTTTTGAACTTTTACCCCCCATCACAACGGCGATGAGGCGATGCTTGCCCACCACATTCGAGGCAATGATGTTAAAGCCTGCCGTCTCAGTGTGACCGGTTTTCAGTCCATCAACGTGAAGATTATTGTCCCACAGCAGGCCATTACGGTTGTTTTGAGTAATGCCGTTCCAGGTCAGGGTTTTCTCACTGTACATGGCATAAAAGTCCGGCTCACCATCAATAATGGCGCGTGACAGTTTTGCCATATCAAGCGCACTGGAGAACTGACCGGGTGCATCCAGTCCATGCACTGTTTCAAAATGGGTATTCTGCAGACCCAGTTTTTCGACATAGTGGTTCATCATGCCGACAAAGTTTGCTTCGCTGCCCGCCACGTAATCCGCCAGCGCAACGCAGGCGTCGTTACCGGAATCGATGATGACGCCACGGCTTAAGTCCCGGACGCTCAGTTTATCGCCTGGCTTCAGGAACATCAGCGATGAGCCTTTAAACACCGGATTACCCGCTCCCCAGGCATCTTTACCCACCGTGACCATATCGTCGCGGCTGATTTTTTTCTGGTCGATGGCGCGATCCACCACGTAACCGGTCATCAGCTTGGTCAGGCTGGCGGGATTGCGGCGTTCATCGGGATTACCCGCCGTCAGGACCTGCCCGGTTGTGGCATCCATCAGCACCCAGGAAGCGGCATCAATCGCCGGAGGCGTCACAGGAAAGGGGATCGCATCAGCCTGTGCCAGCGAGGCCCAAAATAGAGTAGCGGTAACGGTGAACAGCAGACGCCTTTTCAACACTTCATCCTTAATTACACGGGAGAGAAAATTTCTAAAACGAAACGGAAACAGCCGCACGTTTTACGGCAAAAGCGTTGTGAAGGTTTGAATAAATTGAAAAAAAGTATGAACTGATGACGGGGTTTGACCTGTCAGGTGTCGGATTAACGCCAGTGATCCGCGTCATCCCACAGGTAAAGTGCAGATTTCATAGGGCGACCTGCACCGCGAGCGCCGGGCATGACGCAGTAAGAACAGGCGAAACAGCGTCCGGTCTGGGAGCGTGGCCAACGACACCAACAGGGTCTTATTCGTCTGGTGCTGCGGTTCTTGCTGCGGTGCAGCTAAAAAACAATGTGAAGCGGGCTAAACCCTTAACTTCTGGCATGCCGGATTATGGTTTACCATACAGGTAAAGCCCCATCGGCTGTATTGGGCCACTATAATGGCACGACACGGCTGAACCACAATCAGCACACCAGACACAACGAACATAATTCAGCCTGCTGTGCGCAGACAAATTCAGAGCGAACAGAGAGCCGTTTTCTCGCTTTCTGTTTATAAAGTCAGTGAACGCAATGAACGGATATGAAATTTGAATAACGACCGCGTACAGCCTACTTTCCTCTTCCACGATTATGAAACCTTCGGCACCAGCCCCTCTCGCGACCGGCCCGCCCAGTTTGCCGGCCTGCGCACCGACAGCGAGTTTAATCCGGTTGGCGAACCTGACGTGTTCTACTGCCGTCCGCCTGACGACTACCTGCCACAACCTGAAGCCGTGATGATTACCGGTATTACCCCACAGATTGCGATGAGTCGCGGCATGATCGAAGCAGAGTTTGCCGAGCGTATTCATACGCTGTTCACCACCGAACAAACCTGTGTGGTGGGCTACAACAACGTGCGTTTCGATGATGAAGTGACACGCAATATCTTCTATCGCAACTTTTACGACCCTTATGGCTGGGCCTGGCAAAACGGCAACTCACGCTGGGACCTCCTGGACGTGATGCGTGCCTGCTATGCATTACGCCCTGACGGGATCATCTGGCCGGAGAATGAAGAAGGCTTCCCCAGCTTCCGCCTGGAGCATCTGACCAAAGCCAATGGCGTGGCCCATGAAAATGCCCATGATGCGATGTCTGATGTTTACGCCACGCTGGCGATGGCGAAGCTGGTAAAAGAGAAGCAGCCAAAACTGTTTGAGTTTTTGTTTACTCATCGAAACAAAAACAAGCTGATGAACCTGATCGACATCCCGCAGATGAAGCCGCTGGTCCATGTCTCCGGCATGTTTGGTGCCGCGCGCGGTAACACCAGCTGGATCGTGCCGCTGGCCTGGCATCCCGATAACCGCAATGCGCTGATCGTCGTGGATCTGGCGGGTGACATGTCGCCGCTGTTGCAACTGGATGCCGACACGCTTCGTGAGCGTCTTTATACGCCGAAAAACGACCTTGGCGATCTGCCACCGGTGCCGGTAAAACTGGTGCACATTAACAAGTGTCCGGTGCTGGCCCCTGCCAGTACACTGCGCCCGGAAGATGCGGCCCGTCTGGGCATTGACCGTCAGCACTGTCTGGCAAATCTGGCACTGCTGCGTCAGCAGCCCGACGTGCGGGAAAAACTGGTCACGCTGTTTGCGGAAGCGGAGCCGTTTACGCCGTCAGACGATGTAGACACGCAACTTTATGATGGCTTCTTCAGTGATGCCGACCGCGCCGGGATGAATATCATTCGTCAGACCGCGCCCGCGAATCTGCCCGCGCTCGACCTGAGCTTTGAAAGTGCACGGGTGGCAAAACTGCTGTTCCGCTACCGGGCGCGTAACTTCCCCGGCACGCTGGATGATGCCGAGCAGCAACGCTGGTTGCAGCATCGCCGTGAAGTGCTGAATGCTGAGCGGGTACAGGCGTTTATGCAGGAGCTGGAGGGACTGGCCAATCTGCATGAAGCGGATGCAGAAAAGGTTGGGCAGCTGAAAGCGCTCTATCTTTATGCGCAGGAACTGGTTTCCTGACGTACTGAGACACTCAGACCCGGCATCACCTGCCGGGTCTGAGTGTCTGATATTGTTGAATCAGAGTACGGTCCACGCCAGCCAGGTCAGCGCAAAACCGCTTAATCCCATTATTGTCGTCAGCACGGTCCAGGTGCGTAAACCATCGGCGACGGATAATCCAAGATAACGGGTCACCACCCAGAATCCCGCATCGTTGACATGCGACAGTCCCAGGCCGCCAAAACAGGCTGCGAGGGTGACCAGTACCCGCTGCATATCCGTCACGCCAGTTACCGCCTGCGTCAGCAAACCACTGGTGGTCAGGATGGCAACTGTTGCTGAACCCTGTGATGCACGCAGTGCCAGCGACAGGATAAACGCAGCCGGGACCAGCGGCAGATTCAGCGTTTCAAGCGTGACCGCCAGCGCTTTACCCACGCCCGACTCCACCAGCACTTTACCGAATGCCCCACCCGCACCGGCCACCAGAATCACGCTGGCTGAGGTGGGAATGGCGCGACCAGTCAGATCTTCCAGCTTGTCTTTGCTCCAGCCCCGTCGCACGCCCAGCAGCCACGCCGCCAGACCTAAGGCAATCAGCAGAGCAATCGGCGGCGTGCCAATCACGGTCATCACATTTCGCAGCAGGCTCCCTTCTGTCAGGAGTGTGTGGGACAGCGTTCCCAGCACAATTAACACAATCGGAACCACAATCAGACCGCAGATGGTCAGCGCGCCGGGCGGTGCTGGCTCATTTTTCTTTTCCTGTCCCTCCGGCTTCGCCATCTGCAACTGTTCCAGCACCTCCACCGACAGAGGGTAATGGCGACGGTTCATGACCTTCGCCACGTAGTAGCCGATGATGCCGACCGGCACTGAAATCGCAATACCCAGCATCATCAGCCATCCCATATCGGTGTGCAGGATGCCCGCCGCAGCGGCTGCGCCCGGATGGGTCGGCAGCGCCACGTGCACTGTCAGCATCACACCCGCCATCGGCAGACCAAATTTCAAAGGTGAGACGCGTGCCACCTTAGTGAAGCCATAAATCAGCGGGATAACGATGATAAAGCCCACTTCGAAAAACACCGGAATGCCCAGGATAAAGGCCGCCATGGTCAGGGCCGCGACGGTTCGCTTTAGCCCCAGCGTTTTACTGAAGCGTTGCGCCAGCGATTCAGCACCGCCCGAAGCTTCAATAATCGCCCCAAGCATGGCACCCAAAACGATAATGATGGTGATATGACCGAGCAGCCCACCCATCCCGGTGATAATCGTCTCCATGATTTTTTCAGCCGGAATGCCGGTCGCGATAGCCACCAGTAGACTCACAATTAACAGGGCGACAAACGGATGAACTTTGGCTTTGATGACCAGCAGCAGCAGGATCACGATGCTGGCGGTCGCTATGGCTAACAGCAGTGCGGTGGACATAGTAAACCTCAGAAATTGTTATATTTTTTTGGGTTATCGACGTACAGAAATAGCAGGTGCAGGGCCAGAAAAAGGCAAGCCTCTCCCTACCGGTGCCGAAACACCGGTTTTAAAGCACGTTAAATCAGGTTCTTATCTTCCAGGGTTTAAACCAGCCAAGCCCCTCGGTCGTTTTTCCGCGCGGGATGTACTCGCAGCCGATCCAGCCGGCATAGCCAACCTCATCCAGCAGCGCGAAGAGGTACGGATAATTAATTTCACCCTCATCCGGCTCATGGCGATCCGGTGCCGACGCAATCTGTACGTGACGATAGCGTCCGGCATAGTGGCGAATCAGATGGCTGAGGTTGCCGTCAACACGCTGCGCATGGAACAGGTCGAGCTGAGTAAACACATTGGGCCGGTCGATCTGTTCAGCCATCTCCAGCGTCTGATACTGGCTGGCGTAGAGATAATTGGGTTTGGTTGTCGGGTTGAGCGCTTCTATCAGCAGGGTGATGCCGTGCGGCGCAAAGCACTCAGCTGCATAACGCATGTTGCGGATAAAGGTCTCGACGTAGCGCTGGCGGTCGGCACCAGGCGGCACCGTCGCGGCCATGATATGAACCTGCGGGCAGTTCAGCGCAATCGCATAACGCAGGGCGCGATCGATATCCGCCTTAGCTTCCGCTTCCCGTCCGGGAATGGCAGAGACGCCCCACTCACCCGCCGCAATGTTGCCGGGAGCCGTATTGAACAGCACAAGCTCCAGATGATTATCATCAAGCCACTGTTTTATCTGCGTGGCGGGATAGTCATAAGGAAACAGAAACTCGACCGCCGTGAAACCGGCTTCTGCCGCTGCCGCAAAGCGTTCAGCAAAGGGGTATTCTGTAAACTGCGTCGAAAGGTTAGCAGCAAACTTCGGCATCATCGGCTCCTTAATTCCGCCACTTCGGCATCATTGAGATAACGAATCGGGCGATCGCCCAGGGTAAAGATCAGCCGGGCAGTCTCTTCCAGCTCTTCGGTGTTATCTGCCGCTTCCTGTAGTGACTTGCCCACCACCACAGGGCCGTGATTCGCCAGCAGAAAGGCACGGTAGCGCGGTGCCAGCGTTGCCAGATCCTCTGCCAGTCGTTTATCGCCCGGCTTGTAGTAAGGCACGACCGGCACATCACCCACGCGCATCACGACATAAGGCGTAAACGGGCGAATGCAGTTGTTCGTGTCCAGATCCTGTAAACACGACAGCGCCGTGAGGTAGTGGCTATGCAGATGCACCACTGCCCTGCAGTCAGGATTATTCAGATAGAGCGCGCGGTGAAACGCGATCTCCTTGGAGGGTTTATCACCGGAGAGCCATTCCCCCTCAGGCGTGACTTTTGACAGCCGATCACCCTGTAATTCACCGAGGCAGGAACCGGTGGGTGTTGCCAGCAGATTGCCATCGGCCAGCAACATAGAGAGGTTACCCGCCGAGCCGGTGGCATAGCCACGCTGAAAGAACGACGCGCCCAGGCGGACCATCTCGTCACGCGCCTGCTGCTCCGCGAAAGAGAAAGATTCAGACATAAGTAAACTCCGTTTGCGCGCGGCGGAAAAAGTCTTCATCGCCAAAATTGCCTGATTTCAGGGCCAGTGAGAGCGGCTGATGGATATCGCGAACCCAGGGTACGCCAGGTGAAATGGTCGGGCCGATGTGAAAGGCCGTTACGCCCAGGCTCTGCGCAACCACACCGGAGGTTTCACCGCCCGCCACGATAAAGCGCTGCCAGCCGCGCTTTTTCAGCTCACGGGTGACGGCGGCAAACAGCTGCTCAACGGCTTCACTGCTGCGCTCCGCACCATAGCGCTGCTGAATGACCTGCAACTGTTGCGCGTCCGCAGTGGCAAACAGCAGCGGTGCCAGCGCCTGATGGCGATGTGCTTCTACCCAGTCGCACAGCTGTCGGGCATACCCTTCGGCATCTTTCAGGCAGTGTTCAATCTCAACTTCGCAGGCCGGTGCCAGCTGGCGATACGCGGCAACCTGCCGGTTGGTCATCTGCGAGCAGGAGCCGGAAAGCACCACGGCGCGATCGCCCTGCGGACGACCGGCCTGCTCCGCCTCAGCGTCGGTCTCAGCCGTCGCCCACTGCCGTGCCAGACCGATAGCCAGCCCCGAACCACCGGTGACCAGCCGCATATCGCTTAGCGCCGCGCCCAGCGTCACCAGATGATCCTGATGCAGAGCATCGGTCACGACGTAGTTGATCCCCTGCGCCGCCAGCTGGCCCAGCGCCTGACGCACTGACTCTACGCCCTGTTCGACCTGCGCCGCTGCGATCAGCCCGGCTTTTCCCGACGCCTGCGACGTCATCAGACGCAGCAGGTTGCTGTCGTGCATCGGTGTGACCGGATGATGACGCATCCCGGAATCTGACAGCAGCTGATCACCGACAAACAGATAGCCCTGGTAGACGGTGCGGCCATTGACCGGCAGCGCCGGACAGATGACCGTCTGCGTTTCACCCAGTGCGTTCAGCAGGGCGTCGGTCACCGGACCGATATTGCCCTGCGCGGTGCTGTCGAAAGTAGAACAATATTTGAAGTAGAAGCGCTCGCAGCCCTGTTGCTGCAGCCAGGCCAGCGCCGCCAGCGACTGGGCAACCGCCTGCTCTGCCGGACAGGAGCGGCTTTTCAGGCTGACCACAATCGCCTGCGCCCCGGTGATTTCTTCGCTGGCGGGAATGCCGTTGAATTGAATAGTGCTCAGGCCGTTCTGCACCAGAAAACTGGCGATGTCCGTCGCACCGGTGAAATCGTCCGCTATGACCCCAAGACGCATCAGTTTTTCTCCCCGGCCTGTGGCAGCGTGATACCGCTGAAGATTTTAATTACCGCGCTGTCATCTTCACGGCCATATCCCGCGTTGCTGGCTTCGGTGAACATGTTGAGGGCGGTCGAGGCCAGCGGCAGCGGGAAGTGCAGCGATTTGGCAGTATCGGCGACCAGATTAAGGTCTTTCACAAAGATATCGACGGCTGATTTCGGGCTGTAATCCCCGTCTACTACATGCTTCATACGGTTCTCGAACATCCACGAATTGCCCGCCGCATTGGTGACGACTTCATACATGGTTTCCAGCGGGATACCGGCCCGCGCCGCCAGCGCCATCGCTTCTGCACCCACGGCGATATGAACACCCGCCAGCAGCTGATGGATAATTTTGACGGTAGACCCAAGGCCGATTTCACTGCCCACGCGGTACACTTTGGCCGCGACCGCATCCAGCACCGGCTGCAGGTACGCAAAGGCTGCGTCGCTGCCTGAGGCCATCACGGTCATTTCACCGCTTGCGGCTTTGGCGGCACCGCCGGAAACCGGGGCATCCAGCATCAGCAACTGGTGTTCGGCCAGCCGCTGTTCAATCTGCTGCGCATCGTGCGCGGAGAGCGTGGATGAAACCATGACTGCGGTACCGGGACGCAGTTTTGCAGCCAGGCCCGCTTCACCGAACAGAATGGCGTTTACCTGCTGCGCGTTCACCACCAGCAGCAAGACGGCATCAAGTTGGTCTGCAAAGGCAGAGGCAGATGGCTGCGCATCACGCGCGCCGGCCTGACGTAAACTCTCCAGCGCAGCGGGGTTCAAATCGACACCCCAGGTGTTTAAACCGGCACGCAGACAGGATTTCGCGGCACCCATGCCCATAGAACCTAACCCGATAACACAGATGTTTTCAGCTGGCACGTTACGCCTCCACTGTTAAATTAAGTGATTATTTGTTTGTTACTGTTAATCCTGCCAGCTTACTCCCGGTAAAAATGTGTTATCCCTCACAAAAAAACATCACACTTGTGAACAGGAACAATTTTTAACATGGCATATTTATCCGCAATCTGGCTCTTAAAGGGCGTTAAAGCAAGCTATCATGGGGTGCATGCTGCTATTTTTTGTTCTGGATAAGCGGCAGATACTTTATAGTGTGAAAAAATGATAATTATCAGGGAGCAGATATGATTCCGGTTGAACGTCATCAACAGATTCTGGCGCTGGTCGCCGATCGTGGCGTGGTCAGCATTGCAGAACTCACCGAGCGGCTGGGTGTGTCACACATGACCATACGTCGTGATGTGCAGAAACTGGAAGAACAAGGTGCGGTGTTGTCCGTTTCCGGCGGCGTACGCTCGGCCGATCGGCTGGCGGCTGAACCCTCACATCTGACGAAAAGCGCCCTCTACAACGAAGAAAAGTGCGCTATCGGCCACACCGCGGCCGGGCACATTCCGCGTAACAGCTGCATCTATCTGGATGCCGGCACCACGACATTAGCGCTGGCACGAGAGCTGGTGGCTCGGGATGATGTGCTGGTGGTGACCAATGATTTTATGGTGGCGAATCTGCTGATGGAAGCGAGTCAGTGCCGGGTTATTCACACTGGCGGCACCGTATGCCGGGAGAACCGCTCCTGTGTCGGCGAGTCGGCGGCACGAAGCCTCCGTCATCTGGCTATCGATATTGCCTTTATTTCCGCCTCCTGCTGGGGGCCGCGCGGCTTGTTTACGCCGGATGAAGATAAAGTGATGGTGAAACAGGCGGTGAGTGAGGTGAGCAGTAAGCGGGTGCTGCTGAGTGACAGTTCGAAGTACAACAGGATTGCGACGTTTCTGGCGTTACCGCTGGAGAGGTTTGATGTGGTTATAACCGATAAAAAACTGAGTAATGCAGGACGGGAGTTGTTAAGTATGGGTAACTGGGAGCTGGTGCTGGCCAGTTAAACCGTTGCCGCCTTTCCGTTCTTGCGGAAAGGCGGCAACGTTAGCGCGATTAAACTTCTTCGCTGAACTGCGGCACCGGATTACGGAAGCTGCGGGTCACAAAGGCCAGGTAGATAATCCCGATGGCGGCCCAGATCAGGCCCAGCTCCATAGAACTCTCTTCCAGGTTTACCCACAGCGCACCCACCGTCAGTGCACCCAGCAGCGGCAGCAGCAGATACTGAACGTGATCTTTCAGCGTGCGGTTACGCTTCTCACGGATCCAGAACTGCGCGATCACCGACAGGTTCACGAAAGTAAACGCCACCAGCGCACCAAAGTTAATCAGCGCGGTAGCCGTGACCAGATCAAAGTTAATCGCCATCAGCGCAATCGCACCGACCAGCAGCACGTTGAGCGATGGGGTACGCCATTTTGGATGGATATAACCGAAGAAACGCTCCGGGAACACACCATCACGGCCCATCACATACATCAGACGCGATACGCCAGCGTGCGCTGCCATACCGGATGCCAGCACCGTGACCACCGAGAAGATCAGGATGCCAACCTGCAACGCTTTACCGGCGACAAACAGCATGATTTCAGGCTGTGAGGAGTCCGGGTGCTGGAAGCGGGTGATGTCCGGGAAGTAAAGCTGCAGGAAGTAAGACGCAGCGATAAAGATCACACCACCAATCAGCGCAGTCAGGAAAATGGCGCGAGGAATTGTGCGTTCTGCATCTTTGGTCTCTTCCGACAGCGAACTGATGCCATCAAAGCCCAGGAACGAGAAGCAGAGTATGGTCGCACCGGTAATCATCGGCACCACATGGGCATTCTCAGACCAGAACGGACGGCTGCTTACCAGCGTACCGGAACCGACGCCGCTTGCCACACCGTAGATCACCATCGCAGTGATCCCGACCATGACAACCACCTGCAGCACCACAATCACGCTGTTGAAGTTCGCAACAGTTTTGATGCCCTTGAGGTTAGAGAGCGTCATAAACCCAACCAGCAGCACAACAAAAATCCACGACGGAATGCCCGGCACCAGCGATTCGAAATAGTTTTTAGCCAGCAGGATGTTGATCATCGGCATGAACAGGTAGTCCAGCAGAGATGACCAGCCGACCATAAAGCCGACATGCGGACTGATTGCCTTCTGAGCGTAGGTATAAGCGGAGCCCGCAGAGGGGAAGCGGCGTACCAGCTTACCGTAACTCACAGCAGTAAACAGAATCGCAACCAGCGCAAAAGCATAAGCGGTGGCGACGTGACCGTCAGTCAGCCCGGAAACGATGCCAAAGGTATCGAACAGGGTCATAGGCTGCATGTAGGCTAAGCCCATCATGACAACCGGAAGTAACGTGAGTGTTTTTTTGAGTTGCGCACGCTGCGGTGCGGCGGAGGTATTAAGCGACATGCTTCAGTCCCCCATGTGCAACAACCTGGCTGGGCTGGGTCACAGGGCAACTGCGCATTAAGCGACAGGGAGAAAGGTTAGCGGTTGACGCGGCGCCGTAGTCATCACGAAAACGCGTACCAGCGTTAGCTGGCAGAGTGTAAAACATCCCCATCTTTGTAATCCTCAATCTCACGCTTACGCGTGTTTTCAGTGTTTATCTATCCGGGTGCGTGCCCGGCCTCGGTTAAGTCAGCAAAAACGCTCTATTAAAACCTGATGCAAAAAAAATAACCGGCGCGTGAAGCGTCGGTTATCATCTGATTTTGCAGGCCGCGTATTCTGCCCCAACCCGTGGCAGAAATACAAGCCATCGGGGCATCATATGCAAAAATAACGCACGGAATTGCTGGTAAACCGGCGTTTCAGGCGTTTTTCAGCATCCAGTCAATTTCCGTAGAGGTAATCAGCCGTTCAAACTGCATCAGTTCATAATTTTTGCAGCTGTGCCAGACACTGGCAAAACGTTCGCCCAGTAACTTCTGCAACGGATAACTGTTGTCAAATTCATACAGTGCATCGCTCTGACGAATCGGCAGTGCCAGCCCCTCGGCATGATGACCGTTGCCAGTGACCGGATGCGGCAACGGCAACTGAGTATCCAGCCCGTGCAGTATCCCGGCCAGGATAGCCGATACCACCAGATAAGGGTTAGCATCGGCGCCGGCCACGCGATACTCAATACGGTGGTTATCAATATCGCCACAGGGAACGCGCAGCGCAACCGTCCGGTTGTTATGGCCCCATGAGGCCTGTAACGGCACATAGGCATCCGGAACAAAGCGGCGATAGGCATTCACGTTAGGTGCCAGCAGCGCCATTGACGCGGGCATCAGGTCGATCATGCCGGCCAGCGCGCGTTTCATCAGTGGCGAATCACTGCCGTCATCGCAGGCGAAAGCATTGTGATCGGCCGCATCCAGCATGCTGATATGCACATGCATGCCGCTGCCCGCATATTCCTCATACGGCTTGGCCATAAATGTTGCGGTCATACCGTGATTTTCCGCCACCTGACGAATCAGACGCTTGAGCTGCACCGCATGGTCGCAGGCGCGCAGCACGTCGCGCGTGTGGTGGAGGTTAATTTCAAACTGTCCGGGCGAGGCCTCCGCCAGTGCGCCGTCAGCCGGTATGCCCTGCTGACGCGCCAGATCGTCAATGTCGCGCAGCACATCGGCGAAGTGATCGAGGTTATCTACCGAGTAGACCTGGCTCTGCATATTGCGTTCATCACTACCAGGCGAACACGGCGGCTGGATAAAGCCTTCAGCATCACGCTTTTTGTCCACCAGATAGAACTCCAGCTCTACCGCTACCACCGGAAACAGCCCTCGGTTACGCAGCTGTTGCCACAGCCGGTTAAGGACATTTCGGGGTTCAACGTCAAAGGGAGTGCCATCTTGGTTGCACATGGTTAACAACAGCTGCGCAATGTGTTGAGGGTCAGACGCGGAGGGAACTAACGTACCGGTGACGGGCAGACAGAGGTTATCAGGTTCGCCCAGTGACTGGCCGAGTCCCGCTTCTTCCACCGTGTTGCCGAGGATATCCATGGCAAACACCGAGGCAGGGAAATAACACCCTTTTTCCAGTTTAGACAGCGCAGAGACCGGAATGCGCTTGCCGCGGAACACACCATTTAGATCATTTAACAGGATGTCGACATACTGCGTTTCAGGATGGCGCTCCAGCCAGGTTTTCACCTCAAGCTGGAACGCGCTGGTTCGTTTCTCTTCACTGTGAAGCATGAAGTCTTCCACTTCTACCAGGTTAGTCATGATCTCACCCGCCCCTATTAGGTTTGCGTAATGCTCAAAATAACAGCCACACCACTAACATAGCGCCAACATAAAAAGTGTGCAAATGTAACAATTCTGTTTGAAGAACAAACAGCAGGTTGTTAGATTGAAAAAATATTGCACACTTAGTCACCAGACGTGCCTTTTCGGTAGATATTTCGAACAGCGATGCGAGGGCGGGAGATGGGCATTATTTTTGACAAGCCGTTGATTGGCGTAGTGATGTGTCAGAAAGATTTGGGCGGCCATCTGACCCAGACGGTTCACAACAAATATATCGACGCGATTGTTCTTGCAGGCGGTGTGCCGCTGGCACTTCCCCACAGTCTGATGAATGCCCCTCATCTATTAGAAAACGCTATGGCTGTTCTGGATGGCCTGCTGCTAACCGGCAGCCCAAGTAATATCGAACCCTGGCATTATGGCGAGCCGGGCGAAGAGCCCCATGCCGATCCGGGGCGGGACCATCTTGCCTTTCAGCTGATCACCTGGGCAACCAGCCATAAAATGCCGATATTCGGCATCTGCCGTGGCATGCAGGAGCTGGTGGTGGCGAATGGCGGCGCGCTGTGGAGAGAAGTGAGCGGGCAGCCGCCGTTTCAGCGTCATCATGAAGATGAGACGCTGCCACTGGATCAACAGTATGCACCGGCACATCAGGTCACTATCGAACCGGATGGCGTGCTGGCAACATTACTCGACAGTGATAGCCCACTGAGGGTCAATTCACTGCATCATCAGGGCGTACGCGAACCGGGCCCGCAACTGCGCGTTGAAGCGCGCGCGCCGGATGGCCTGATTGAGGCCGTCAGTCTGCGTCATCATCCCTTCGCCCTGGCGGTACAGTGGCATCCCGAGTGGCAGCCAGAAAGCACGGCGGGATCACAGGCGCTGTTCAGCGGCTTTATTCAGGCCGCCATTCGCTATCACAGGGGAAAAGCAGATGAGTGATGCCACGCTGGCACCGGGACGACGACTGGCGCAGATTCGCCAGACGCTGGGGCTGTCGCAACGTCGGGTTGCCGAACAGGCCGGGCTGACTCACAGCGCCATCAGTACCATTGAGCAGGATAAAGTCAGCCCGGCAGTCAGCACGCTGCAGAAGCTGCTGAAGGTTTATGGGCTATCGCTGTCAGAATTCTTTTCGGAACCCAAACCGGACGCAGAACCCAAAGTGATTGTCCGTCCCGGCGACCTGGTGGAGATTGGCAGCCAGGGTGTTTCGCTGAAGCTGATCGACAACGGTGGTGCGCAGCGCTCGCTGGGCATGCTGCTGGAAACGTATCAACCCGGCGCCAGTACCGGCGAGAAGCTGCGTCATCCGGGCGAGGAAACCGGCACACTGCTGGAAGGCGAAATTACGCTGGTGATTAACGGACAAGCGTTTCATCTCTCCGCCGGAGAGAGCTACGTGATTGATACCGGCTTACCGCACAGCTTTACCAACAGTGCAGACTTCCCGTGCCGCATTGTCAGTGCCCACACGCCAGCAAATTTCTAGGCGCATTCCGGAGGTTGTTATGAATTATGTGGAGAGTTATTACGTTGCGACCGCCAATACGCATGCGCCCTGGCCGACGCTGCAGGAGAGCATTCAGTGTGACGTCTGCATTATTGGCGGTGGTTTCACCGGTCTTTCGGCGGCACTGCATCTGACCGAGGTGGGTTACGACGTGGTCGTGCTGGAAGCAGCACGCGTCGGCTTTGGTGCCAGCGGTCGTAATGGCGGTCAGGTGGTGAACTCCTACAGCCGCGACGTAGATGTGATTGAACAGCGCTACGGCAAAGAGAGCGCCCGCATGCTGGGCGGCATGATGTTTGAAGGCGCTGAGATTATCCGCGACCGCATCAAGCGGTATGCAATTGAGTGTGACTACCGTCCTGGCGGCATCTTTGCGGCCCTGAATACGCGCCAGATGGCGCATCTGCAGAAACAGAAAGCGTTATGGCAGCAGTATGGCAATTACGATCTGGAGCTGCTGGACGAACGCACCATTCGCCGCGAAGTCGCCACCGAACGCTACGTCGGCGGACTGCTGGATCGGCGTGGCGGTCATCTGCATCCGCTGAACCTGGCACTGGGTGAAGCAGAAGCCATCCGGCGACATGGCGGGCGCATCTATGAACAATCTGCGGCAACCAATGTGGTTTACGGCACACCTAATCGGGTGAAAACGGCTCACGGCGAGGTGAGCGCAACGTTTGTGATCTTCGCCGGTAACGCCTATCTGTCACCGCAACTGGAGCCGCGCCTGAGCAGGAAAAGCATGCCGTGTGGATCGCAGATTGTCGCGACCGAGCCGCTGACACCCGACCAGGCGTTATCGCTGATGCCGAACAACTACTGTGTGGAAGATTGTAACTACCTGCTGGATTACTTCCGACTGACCGCAGATAACCGGCTACTTTATGGCGGCGGTGTGGTCTATGGCGCACGTGAACCGGCGGATATCGAAGCGTTAATACGACCCAAACTGGCGCGCACGTTCCCGCAGTTGCAGAATGTGAAGCTGGACTTCAGCTGGAGCGGCAATTTCCTGCTGACGCTGTCGCGCATGCCGCAGTTTGGCCGGCTGGAGAACAATGTCTATTTCATGCAGGGTGACAGCGGCCATGGTGTGACCAGCACGCATCTCTCCGGCAAGCTAATCAGCGAAGTGTTACGCGGCGACGCCGAACGGTTCGATGCTTTTGCCCGCCTGCCTCACCTGCCCTTCCCCGGCGGACGGCGGTTTAAAGTGCCGCTGACGGCGATGGGCGCAGTGTGGTACGCGCTGAGGGACCGGCTGGGAGTATGAGGTTAAGGGCCAGACTTTGCTGTCTGGCCTGCTTATTACCGGCCTGCCTGCGAGCACAATCTGCCCTGTTCTTGAACCCCTTAAGTATGTTGTAACTATATAGCACGGGCACTCATGCCATTCAGCGGGGGCATCCTGCCCCCACAATATCGTCATCAACGTATCACTCCAGCGGCATCTTCACCGGATCATCATAGCGATACTCAAAGCCGAGTTCGCTACAGATACGTGCCCCATCAATCAGCTTGCCGCTGTCTTTTACGGCCTCTGCCGCGAACTGCGGCGGCTGCAGGCCAAGCTGGCGCGTGACAGCAGGATAGAAGGTGTCACGCGTCGGGTGCTTTGGCGCACTCAGGTTATAAATCCGGCCGCCTTTGGGCAACTGCAGCAGCAGCGTAATCGCCTCGACAACATCATCCAGATGCACCAGATTCACGCCCTGCGAGCCATTCGCCACATCCTGCTTACCCGCCAAGAAGCGGCCTGGATGGCGTTTTGGCCCGACCAGACCGGAAAGGCGCAGAATATCCACGCTGGTCCCAGGCAGATCGTGCAGCCAGCTTTCCAGTTTCACAAGCGTCTTTCCGGCTACCGTTTCTGCAGCCAGCGGGCTGTTTTCCCGCTTAACACCGGAACTGCCGCCATAAACTGACGTTGAGCTGGTAAAGATGATGCGCGGCACTTTGTACACCAGCGCGGTATCGACCACATTCTGCACCGCCTGCAGATAGGCCTCGCCACCTTCTGCGGTGCGACTGGCGGGCAGCGTAACGATCAGTGCATCAACGTTGAACAGCGGCTCAATATCGGCGGCATCACAGAGCAGTTCCGGCGTCAGTTCCAGCTGGAACGCCTCAATGCCGCAGCGACGTGCGGCTTCAACACCGTCTGGCGTGGTTTTGCTGCCGGTAACCTGCCAGCCTCGCGCGGTTAACGCCGTGGCCAGCGGCATACCCAACCAGCCCAGTCCCACAATCGCGACCTTCTTCATTTTGACTCCTGACGTGAAACATCAACCCCGACTTCACCGTAGTTTGCCCCCGGATTGCAAACCAGAACAACCTGTTTCAGTGCTTTCCGAATCGCCTGTTTAAAAAAGTGTTGCCAAGCGCAGCCATCTTAGTTAGGTTAAACCCCACAAATGAATACTCATTCATCGACGAGATTATTATGACACGCGTTCAGTTCAACCATCATCACCACCATCATCCTGACTAGTCTTTCAGGCGATTGGTGCTGGAAGACTTTCAAGATCTTCCAGTGGTGTGAACGCAAGAGAACCCCCGGAAGATCGTCTTCCGGGGGTTTTTTTATGGGCTGACGTAACCACACATTCAGGACAGGAAAAGGACAGGAACCATGTTAGATAACACCCGTTTACGCATAGCTATGCAGAAATCTGGCCGTTTAAGTGATGATTCACGCGAACTGCTGGCGCGCTGCGGCGTTAAAATCAACCTTCAGCAACAGCGCCTGATTGCGTTTGCGGAGAACATGCCGATCGACATCCTGCGTGTGCGCGATGACGATATCCCTGGCCTGGTGATGGATGGCGTGGTCGATTTAGGCATCATCGGTGAGAACGTGCTGGAAGAAGAACTGCTCTCACGTCGTGCTCAGGGTGAAGATCCGCGCTATTTCACGCTGCGCCGCCTGGATTTCGGCGGCTGCCGCTTGTCACTGGCGATGGCGACTGACGCCGAGTACACCGGCCCGGAATGCCTCGATAAGTCCCGCATCGCCACCTCTTATCCTCACCTGCTCAAACAATACCTCGACAAAAAAGGTGTCAGCTTCAAAACCTGTTTACTGAACGGTTCCGTGGAAGTGGCGACCCGTGCGGGTCTGGCGGATGCCATCTGCGATCTGGTTTCCACTGGTGCAACCCTGGAAGCCAACGGCCTGCGCGAAGTTGAAGTCATCTATCGTTCCAAAGCCGTATTGATTCAGCGTGACGGCGAGATGCCTGCCGCCAAGCAGGAGCTGATCGATAAGATGATGACCCGTATTCAGGGCGTGATTAAAGCGCGTGAATCGAAGTACATCATGCTGCACGCGCCGAGTGAGCGTCTGGAAGAAGTGATTAGCCTGCTGCCTGGCGCAGAGCGTCCGACCGTTCTGCCACTGGCAGGTGATGTCAGCCGCGTAGCGATGCACATGGTCAGCAGCGAAACCCTGTTCTGGGAAACGATGGAAAAACTGAAAGCATTGGGTGCCAGTTCCATTCTGGTGCTGCCTATTGAGAAGATGATGGAGTAAGCCATGGCCTTTTCTACCCCGATTGAGTGGCAGCAGTGCACCCCCGAACAGCAGCAGGCGCTGCTGTTACGTCCCGCCATCGCCGCCTCTGAAAACGTCACGCTGACGGTGCGCAACGTGCTGGAGCAGGTAAAGCTGAACGGCGATGACGCTCTGCGTGAGTTCAGCACCCGCTTTGATAAAGCGCAGGTGGAAAACCTGCGCGTGACGCCGCAGCAGATAGCAGAAGCCAGCGCCCGTTTAAGTGACGAACTGAAGCAGGCGATGGCCGTCGCGGTGGGGAATATCGAACCCTTCCACAACGCGCAGATTCTGCCGCCGGTGGATGTTGAAACACAGCCTGGCGTGCGCTGCCAGCAGATCACTCGACCAGTGAAATCGGTCGGACTCTATATTCCTGGTGGTTCCGCCCCGCTCTTCTCTACCGTGCTGATGCTGGCGACACCTGCCCGTATCGCCGGTTGTGGCCGAGTAGTGCTCTGTTCGCCGCCGCCGATTGCCGATGAGATTCTTTATGCCGCGCAACTGTGTGGCGTAGAAGAGGTGTTCCAGGTGGGTGGCGCGCAGGCTATCGCCGCGCTGGCCTTCGGTACGGAAACCGTGCCGCGCGTCGACAAGATTTTTGGTCCTGGCAATGCCTGGGTCACAGAAGCGAAACGTCAGGTGAGTCAGCGTCTTGATGGCGCAGCGATTGATATGCCAGCCGGGCCTTCAGAAGTGCTGGTGATTGCTGATGAAGGTGCCACCCCCGCGTTTGTTGCGTCTGATCTGCTCTCACAGGCCGAACATGGCCCTGACTCGCAGGTGATTCTGCTGACGCCGTCACGTAATCTGGCCGAAGCGGTCGCGGAAGCGGTTGAGCAGCAGCTGGCGCAGTTGCCGCGTGCGGCCACGGCGCGTCAGGCGCTGGAGAGCAGCCGCCTGATCGTGGCGCGCGACCTTGAGCAATGCGTTGAGATTTCCAATGTTTACGGCCCGGAGCACCTGATTCTGCAGACCCGCCAGCCGCGCGATCTGGTGGACTCCATCACCAGCGCCGGTTCGGTATTTTTAGGCGACTGGTCACCGGAGTCCGCAGGCGATTACGCCTCAGGCACCAATCACGTGTTACCGACCTACGGTTATACTTCGACCTGTTCCAGCCTGGGCCTGGCTGATTTTCAGAAACGCATGACGGTGCAGGAGCTGACGCCTCAGGGCTTCCTGAATCTGGCCGCGACCATTGAAACCCTGGCCGCCGCCGAGCAGCTGGATGCCCACAAAAATGCCGTCACCCTGCGCGTTGCCGCACTAAAGGAGCAAGCATGAGTCAGGATATTGAGCAGCTGGCGCGCGCCAATGTACGCGCTCTGACGCCTTATATGTCGGCGCGTCGTCTGGGTGGCAATGGCGATGTCTGGCTTAACGCCAACGAGTTTCCGTTGCCGGTGCCGTTTGAACTGTCACAGCAGACGCTGAACCGCTATCCCGAGTGTCAGCCGAAAATCGTGATTGAGCGCTATGCAGCCTACGCAGGTTTAACGCCAGAGCAGGTGCTGGTGAGCCGTGGGGCGGATGAAGCGATTGAACTGATCATGCGCGCTTTTTGTGAGCCGGGGCAGGATGCGATTCTGTTCTGTCCACCGACTTATGGCATGTACAGCGTCAGCGCCGAAACCATCGGCATTGAATACCGTACCGTCCCGGCGCTCAGCGACTGGCAGCTGAATCTTCCTGCTATCGCGGAACAGCTGGACGGCGTGAAAGTCGTTTATCTTTGCAGCCCGAACAACCCGACCGGCAACCTGATTAATCAGGATGATATCCGTCAATTGCTCACGATGACTGCCGGTAAAGCGCTGGTAGTGGCCGATGAGGCCTATATTGAATTTTGTCCTCAGGCGACGCTGACTGGCTGGCTGAAAGATTATCCGCATCTGGTGATCCTGCGTACACTCTCGAAAGCCTTTGCGCTGGCTGGCCTGCGTTGCGGCTTTGCGCTGGCCAATAAGCCCGTTATCGACCTGCTGATGAAAGTGATTGCGCCCTACCCGCTGGCCACACCGGTGGCCGATGTGGCCGGTCAGGCATTGAGTGAACAGGGTATTGCGCTGATGCGTGAACATGTTGCGGAGCTGAATGCAAACCGCAGCTGGCTTCTGGCCGAACTGCCTCAGCTGGCCTGCGTTGAGCAGGTTTTCCCCAGCGAGACTAACTATGTTCTGGCGCGCTTTACCGATTCACCAAAAGTCTTCAAAACCTTATGGGATCAGGGCATTATCCTGCGTGATCAGAACAAAAATCCGGGCCTGTCGGGATGTCTGCGCATCTCCATCGGCACGCGTGAAGAGTGCGCACGAGTGATCGCCGCGCTGCAAGCCTTTTCTGTGGAGCAAGCATGAGCCAGAAGACCCTTTTTATTGACCGCGACGGTACATTGATCTCTGAGCCGCCTGAAGATTATCAGGTGGACCGACTGGATAAGCTGGCGTTTGAGCCAGACGTTATCCCGGCGCTGCTGGCGCTGCAGGCCGCCGGTTATCGCCTGGTGATGATCACCAACCAGGATGGTCTTGGCACCGCCCGTTTTCCGCAGGCCGATTTCGACGGTCCGCACAATCTGATGATGCAGGTTCTGACCTCGCAGGGCATTGTGTTTGACGATGTACTGATCTGTCCGCACATGCCGGACGACCACTGCGACTGCCGCAAGCCCAAAACTAAAATGGTGGAAGCCTGGCTGACAGAGGGCGCGCTGGATACCGCCAACAGTTACGTGATTGGCGATCGCCTGACCGACGTTCAGCTGGCAGAGAACATGGGTATTCAGCCTATCCGCTACGGCGCTGACGGCGAGAACTGGCAGACCATCCAGCAGCGTCTGACGCAGCGAGATCGCCATGCGCTGGTGCAGCGCAACACCAAAGAGACGCAGGTGCGGGTTGAACTGTGGCTGGACCGCGAAGGCGGCAGCAAAATCAATACCGGCGTGGGTTTCTTCGACCATATGCTGGACCAGATTGCGGTGCACGGCGGGTTCCGCATGCACATCGAAGTAAAAGGCGATCTCTACATTGACGATCACCACACGGTGGAAGATACCGGTCTGGCACTCGGCGAAGCGCTGCTGAAAGCGCTGGGCGATAAACGCGGCATTGGCCGGTTTGGCTTTGTGCTGCCGATGGATGAATGTCTGGCGCGCTGTGCGCTGGATATCTCCGGCCGACCGCACATCGAGTTCAAAGCAGAGTTCAACTATCAGCGCGTGGGCGATCTCAGCACCGAGATGGTCGAGCATTTCTTCAGCTCACTCTCCTACGCCATGATGAGCACCCTGCATCTGAAAACCAAAGGCAAGAACGACCATCACCGCGTCGAGAGCCTGTTTAAAGCCTTTGGTCGCACGTTGCGCCAGGCGATCCGCGTTGAGGGCAATACGCTGCCAAGCTCGAAGGGAGTGCTGTGATGAACGTGGTGATCATGGATACCGGTTGCGCCAACCTCTCCTCGGTAAAGTGGGCGATTGAACGTCTGGGTTACACCCCGGACGTCAGCCGCGATCCCGATGTGGTGCTGCGCGCCGACAAACTCTTTCTGCCCGGCGTCGGCACCGCACAGGCAGCAATGAACCAGCTGCAGGAGCGTGACCTGATCGATCTGGTGAAAGCCTGTACCCAGCCGGTGCTGGGAATCTGCCTGGGTATGCAGCTGCTGGGACGCGGCAGCGATGAAAATGGCGGCGTGCCGACCCTGGGCATTATCGATGAGCCAGTGTCTTTGATGGACACTCATGGCCTGCCATTACCGCACATGGGCTGGAACCAGATTACCGCGCAGGCGGGCAATCATCTGTTCCGTGGCATTGACGAAGGATGCTACTTCTACTTCGTCCACAGCTACGCCATGCCTGTTAACGCCAGCACCATCGCTCAGTGTCACTACGGTGAAGCCTTCACTGCCGCGGTGCAGAAAGATAACTTCTTCGGCGTCCAGTTCCATCCGGAACGCTCGGGCAAAGCGGGCGCGCAGCTGCTGAAAAACTTCCTGGAGATGTAATGATTATCCCCGCGTTAGATTTAATTGACGGAAAAGTGGTTCGTCTGCATCAGGGCGATTATGGTCAGCAGCGCGATTACGGCAGCGATCCGCTGCCACGTCTGCAGGATTACGTAAGCCAGGGCGCGACCGTGCTGCATCTGGTGGACTTAACCGGCGCGAAAGATCCGGCGAAACGCCAGATTGCGCTGCTGAAAACTCTGCTCAACGGCGTTGATGTCACGGTGCAGGTCGGTGGCGGCATTCGCAGCCGGGACGATGTTCACGCGCTGCTGGAAGCCGGAGCCAGTCGTGTGGTGGTCGGTTCCACCGCGGTGAAACAGCCTGAAGAGGTAAAGCAGTGGTTTGCGGAGTTTGGCGCAGAGGCGATTGTGCTCGCGTTAGACGTGCGCATTGATGCCAGTAACCGCAAAGAAGTCGCAATCAGTGGCTGGCAGGAAGCGGCAGGCGTGACGCTGGAGGAGGTCATTACCGATTTTCAGCAGGTGGGTCTGAAGCACGTGCTGTGCACCGACATTTCGCGCGACGGCACCCTCAGCGGCTCCAATGTTTCGCTCTATCAGGAAGTCACGGCGCTCTTCCCGACGATTGCTTTCCAGTCTTCGGGTGGCATTGGCGACCTCAATGATATCGCCGCCCTGCGCGGTAGCGGTGTTCAGGGCGTAATTGTCGGACGTGCGCTGCTGGAAGATAAATTCACTGTTTCGGAGGCGATTGCATGCTGGCAAAACGGATAATTCCCTGCCTGGACGTACGTGACGGCCAGGTAGTCAAAGGCGTACAGTTTCGCAATCACGAGATCATCGGCGACATCGTGCCGCTGGCGCAGCGCTACGCCGCTGAAGGTGCCGATGAACTGGTGTTCTATGACATCACCGCCTCATCTGATGGCCGCGTCGTCGACAAAAGCTGGGTGTCGCGCGTGGCTGAGGTGATTGATATTCCGTTCTGCGTAGCAGGCGGGATTAAAACCCCGGAAGACGCGGCGCGCATTCTGGAGTTTGGTGCGGATAAGATTTCGATTAACTCACCAGCGCTGGCCGATCCCTCGCTGATCACCCGCCTCGCTGACCGTTTCGGTGTTCAGTGTATTGTGGTCGGCATTGATACCTGGTTTGATGAAGCCAGCGGTAAGTATCAGGTGAATCAGTACACCGGTGACGAGGCGCGTACCCGCGTGACACAGTGGGAAACACTGGAGTGGGTGCAGGAAGTCCAGAAACTGGGCGCAGGCGAAATCGTGCTGAACATGATGAACCAGGATGGCGTGCGTAACGGCTATGACCTGGTGCAGCTGAAGAAAATGCGTGAAGTCTGCAACGTGCCCCTGATTGCCTCTGGCGGTGCAGGCACGATGCAGCACTTCCTCGACGCGTTTACTGAGGCGAATGTGGATGGTGCTTTAGCGGCCTCAGTATTCCATAAGCAGATTATTAATATTGGTGAGCTGAAAAGCTTCCTGATCGACAACGGAGTGGAGATTCGCGCGTGCTAACCGAACAACAACTGTCCCAGCTCGACTGGGACAAAACTCAGGGCATGATGCCGGTCATCGTTCAGCATAACGTCTCAGGCGAAGTGCTGATGCACGGCTACATGAACCCAGAGGCGCTGGAAAAAACGCTGGCAGAAGGTAATGTCACCTTTTTCTCCCGCACCAAAAACCGGTTGTGGACCAAAGGCGAGACCTCCGGCAATTTTCTGCAGGTCGTAAGCATTACGCCTGACTGCGACAATGACACGCTGCTGGTGCTGGCAAACCCGATTGGCCCGACCTGCCATCTGGGCACCACCAGCTGCTTCTCGCCGGCTGTGCCTGAGTGGACTTTCCTCTATCAGCTGGAAGAACTGCTGGCATCACGCAAAACGGCCGATCCTGAAAGCTCCTACACTGCCCGACTTTACGCCAGCGGCACCAAGCGCATTGCGCAGAAAGTGGGCGAAGAAGGGGTTGAGACCGCGCTGGCGGCGACCGTCAACGATCGGGATGAGCTGACCAATGAAGCGTCTGACCTGGTCTATCACCTGATGGTGTTGTTACAGGATCAGGATCTGGACTTCAGTGCGGTGATTAACAACCTGCGCGCCCGCCATAAGTAATTGTGCAATATACTGCTCAGAATTTCGTTTTTATGCGGATTCTGAGCAGAATCCTTCTCAATCCTCACCCCCATCCCACACAATAATGGCGACTCAAACCTCGGGGAGAGAACCGTGACGACCCATGAAAAATTAATCGCCCTGCTCGACCAGCACCAGGCTCGCTATCGTCTGATGGAACACGAGGCGACCGGTAAATGTGAAGCGGTTGCGGCAATACGCGGCACCGAAATTGGCCAGGGCGCGAAAGCACTGGTCTGTCATGTGAAAGGCAACGGCGTTAAACAGCATGTGCTGGCAGTTTTACCAGCCGATCAGCAGGCGGATCTGGGCAAAGTCGCGGCAGCGGTCGGTGGACGACGCGCCTCACTCGCCAGTCCGGCGGAGACCGATCTGCTGACCGGCTGCGTATTCGGGGCTATCCCGCCGTTCAGCTTTCATCCTGACCTCAGACTGGTCGTTGACCCCACGCTGTTTGAACGTTATCCGGAGATCGCGTTTAACGCCGGTCTGCTGGAGCGCTCAGTGATCCTGAACACCGAAGATTACCGGTCGCTGTGCGCGGCTGACGTGGTGAAGATAACGCAGTAATTGCCATCCCGGCAGCCCGGCGATACTCTGCATAAACATGCATCACGACAGAATAAGAGCAAAATCATGAACATTTTCACTCAACGCCTGCGTCAGACGCTGGCAGTGGCGGTTATGGCTGGTTGTGCGTTTGGCGCGCAGGCGAAAATCGAACAGGTGCGTTTCGCGGTCGACCCGACCTATCCACCGTTTGAATCGAAAACACCACAGGGCAAGCTGGTCGGCTTTGATATCGATCTGGGCAATGCGCTCTGTACTCAGATGCAGGCGAAATGCGTCTGGGTTGAAAGCCAGTTTGACGGCATGATCCCGGCGCTGAAAGCGCGTAAATTCGATGCCATTCTCTCTGACATGGGCATTACCGAAGAGCGCCTTAAACAGATCGATTTCACCGTGCCGCTCTATGACACCCACACCCAGCTAATCGCCCGTAAGGGTTCTGGCATACTGCCAACGGTTGAATCCCTGAAAGGGAAAACAGTCGGCGTGGAACAGGGAACGGTACAGGAGCGCTATGCGCTGGCGAAATGGCAGCCGCATGGTGTGACCGTGGTGCCTTATGGCGATCAGGCCCAGGTTGAAAGCGATCTGGTTTCAGGCCGGCTGGATGCAGTATTCACTGATGCCGCACAGGCGGCCATTGGCTTCCTGAAGCATCCGCAGGGTAAAGACTTTGAGCTGGCTGGCCCGATTATTCAGGATCCGATTATCGGCCCTGGCACGGCAATCGGCCTGCGCAAAGGCGATGCGGAGCTGAAAACGGCACTGGATAATGCCTTTGCCGAAATCAAAAAGAACGGCACGTTTGACAAGATTCAGAAGCGCTATTTCGCTACGGATATCTCTATCCAGCAGTAACCTCGCGGTCGCCCTTTTTCGTCCTCACCGCGATCCGGCACTATACTTTAACTTTTTCAGGACGGCGCGCTGTCGTCCTTTGCCGATTAAAGGACATTAACACGGTATGCATCAACAACATCATCCACTGTTAAGCGCCTCTTTAGGCACCCAGCGTGAAATCATCAGTTTTCATTTTGCTCCGGACCACGAGCGTCAGGTCTATATCCAGGCTGCACTTCATGGTGACGAACTGCCCGGTATGGCGGTGGCATGGTTTCTGAAACAAAGACTGCAGTCGCTGGAGTCCGCCGGACAGCTCAAAGCCGCGTTTACCCTGGTGCCGGTTGCTAATCCCCTGGCGCTGGGACAGCACTGGCACGGCACCCATCTGGGTCGTTTCCATACGCTCTCTGGTCAGGACTTTAATCGCCGTTTTCCGTCACTGGGTACCACGCTGGCGGCCGGACTGGCGGATAGCCTGACGCAGAGTGAATCGCAGAACCGAAGCCTGATTCGCGACGCGATCGATCGTCACTATCGCGATACCGTGCCAAAAACGGAGCTGGATGCGCAGCGTTATACGCTGATGCGAATGGCCAGCCAGGCAGACCTGATGATTGACCTGCACTGTGACTGGGAAGCCGTGCCGCATCTCTACACCACGCCGCATGCCTGGCCGGACATTGAGCCGCTGGCGCGATGGTTAGGCAGTGAAGTGCAGCTGCTGGCGCAGATCTCTGGCGGTGAACCGTTTGATGAAGCCTGCTGCGAACCCTGGCTGACGCTGGCAGAACGCTTTGGCAAAGATTACCCCATGCCACGGGGATTGCTGCCGGTGACGCTGGAGTTACGAGGCGTGCGTGATGTGTCGCCTGAACAGGCGGAGAAAGATGCGGATGCGATTATTTCGGCACTGCAGGAAGGCGGTTATATCGGCTACAGCGAGCCCTCAATTTCCGTGGAAGTGGCTGCACCTGTAATCGGTGGCGATGAACTGGTTCCGGCAAGCGCGGGCGGTGACGATATCGTGGCAATCAATGACGGACCGATTGGTTTAAACGTGCCTGACGTTGCTGAAGCGCCGGGAGAGACAGGTGTGATTAAAGAGCGTCACAGTGAAGGATCGGCGGCAGCCTCCCCTGCCCTGAAAAATCCCCCTACGCCGTTAGCAGGTTGCGAATATATTCATTCGCCGGTGTCAGGTCTGATTCTGCATCGTAAACCGCTTGGCGCACAGATTCGGCCAGGAGAAGTAGTCGCTGAGATTGTCGATCCGATTACTGACCATATCACGCCACTGGTGGCAGAGCATGGCGGTATCCTTTATGCAAGGCACTGGGTGAGGTTTGCGACGGCAGGCATGCTGGTAGTGCGGCTGGCGGGTGAGAAGGAGATTCGGAGCGGGGATTTGCTGGTAGGATAAAAAAAGGGCTTCCCGAGGGAAGCCCTTTTTAGTGATTAATTGGCGAAGTAAAAGCTCAAATATGAAAACAAAATAAACTTACCTTTAAGGTCATACCATGACCTATAGCAAAAATAACGAGTTCATTTTCCATTAAAGATTAAGAAAAGACGAGTAATAATCACCCAAAATCAGGTTGGCTTTTAAAGAAAATGAAGAGCCTGTGCAGAAGATCACAATCAGATAAAGCGCACACCTGTCTTCCACCACCAGGCTCTTATACATTATTTAAGACCTGACTTTTTCCCTACAAATATCAACAAATTTGTTTTCAACAACTTCCCAGCTGAAATTTTGTGCTGTCATATAACCGTTATCAGCTAACCTTTGACATAAAGTTACATCGTTAGCGATGAGTTTTAAAGCATCTTTCAGACCATCTGGTGTGACCAACAGGGAATTATGATCGTCGACTGCCATATCATGAAAAGCAACACACGACTTGTTAGCGACAACAGGTTTATTAGCTAGCCAGGCTTCAAGTAAAACTATACCGAAACTTTCACTGGAACTCATATTGACCAATGCAAGGCAGCCCATGAGTGCGCCCCTGACTACTTCACGAGGCTGGCGTCCCAGATAAGTGACATGTGGTGAATTAATCTCCATGCCATCATCATCCGGACCTATCATTACTATATTAATCGATATACCTTCCTGATTCAGTTTATCTGTTGCTTCAATTACAGAACGATAACCTTTAGCACCAGATTTACGTCCAAGAATCAGGAGATAGCGCCCCTCATTTTGATAAATTTTGCGGAAGGCATACAAGTCATCTGCAGTGAATTTTTCATACGTATCAGCTCCGCCTGGCAGATACGATGAGCAACATCCTTTAGCAGCATAAAAATCACTAGCAGCCTTAGGGACAGCTAACACCTCGGTTGCACTTCGGGCCGCATTGAGCAAATCCGGAAAATGATAATAATCATCATCTAAATGGGCATGGGGAATAAGAAGTGAAGGAACGTTATTCTCTTTAGCCTGTTCTAATGCAAACACTGCAGGTTTGAAAACGATGTTATGTGTTATGACGAGGTCGTAATTAGCGATATTGGAGGATATAAAACCTTCCATTGTATGTGAATGAGGACCTCTGAGCTCTGTCAAATTAATATTCAACGGAAATCGAGTTTCTTCAGCCGCTTGGGATAAAGTGTCAAATACCTCATTCGCTGGAATGTGATTTTTATCAGCAAGTGCAATTTGATTGATATCAATCACTTGGCCATTAATATTCAAATTCTGTAAAATAAAGCCCAAAGGTCTTGGATCGTTGCCATTATTAAAGGCAGAAGAGGTGTATATTTCGACGATACCTGTTTGAACGGTAACATTGATAGAGAAACCCCCTTCAACCTCATTATGCGAATAAACAGCCCCTGATTCTGATTGCAGCGTTAACATTACTTTATCAGGAACATAACCTTTAAGTGAGACTTCACCTTCATGTGAAACATAAATTGAGCAGGATGAATAGCCCCAGCGATAAACGTCATTAGCAATGCCTTCAGGATCGGACCATCCCCAAGCCAGCCCATCACTTAAAGTAACATTAGAATTTTTGAACATCGATTTTTCAAAAGCGGGTTGCACACTCCATGCCCTTTTTAAGGAATTGTGCTGCTGTTCATCAAAACAACTATCTAACGGAAACCTGGCAAACCGGAGATTATTCATCTCTATAGGCGCGCCAAGGCTATGGTCAAACTCGTATCGTTCCGTAAATCGTGCATGATTATTAATTTTGCTAACTTCTGTTGTAACAACATCGATTTCGAATTCATTAGTATCACCTAATGCTTTCAGAAAACGTTTTAGATTTGATTCAGCTCCGCCTAACTCAGGATGAGTGTAACGATATGTAACGAAGAGAACTTTATGCTTTGGTCTTTCAATGTTTTGTAAAGCAGATACAAATTTCCTGGCAATTCCCACCATTGAGAGTTCAGAAATGAAAATTTCTCTTCTCTCTTGACGCATCTCTTCAGAAAAACAAGAATCAGAGATAGATAAATTGTTAATTACTTCTGCGAAATCTTCAGGTTCCGCCAGTGCAATATGCCTATTAATGTTTTCCGGATAACCACGGAGGCCAAAAACAGTACTAACAACGAATAATCCGTTAGCAAAAAAATCTGCTAGCTTTATGTTTGAGCCGCTACCAGAAACAACCGGGTTTATTGCAAAAAGGGAATTTTTAAGAATTGCACATTTTGTTTCTTCGTCAACCATCCCCCAGAGCACAACATTTTTTGCTGGTTTTACAGTGATTGAATCACAAACTGAACCTACAATATTAAACTGGACATCAGGACATTGTGGAACGATATGCTGCAATAAATAATTGACTGCATCCACATTTGGCATATGCGCCGAGCCCAGAAAAACAGCTGATTTTGAATGCAACTTAGACGTGATTTTGCTAGTGACAACATCACTGATTTCTACAGGCGATTGAGACCCATTGCGGACCACAATCACAGGACCGGCAGAGCGCTTTCCAACAAGCAGGCTATATGCATCATCTTCGGATACAGCAATAGTTAATGCGGCTTTTTCAACAGCACTTTTCTCAACAGCAGTAACCATGTTTATCAAGTAATTTTTTTGAGGATGCCATTTATGTAAGTCAGATTTTAATTTTGTTTCATCATTTTGTGATGAATAAATGAACCGATCATGAAACTTAATTGGGAGCGGCGTCATATATGGATGCTCAACAATAATAAACCTTGCCGTTTTTTTGATTATATTATAGACGGACAATAAAAGGTTATTATTAACGCAATGATTACTTGCAACTATATCATCACAAGATATATGAAACTGAGAATTTATATCATTGACTTCTTGCACGTGTTCCGTAGATTTAGGCAAACTAATAACATGCGTATTTTTATTATAAAAATCAGAGTGAATTTTTCCATCATCAGAAAAACATAAAAAAACCACATCTGAAATTTTGTTTACTGCCTCATATAAACCTCTTGTACGAGTTGCCCCACCTCCCACACCTGAAAAAGAATTATAATCATTAAGAACTAAAGCGAAATTAGGTTTTTTTATAGTTAAAGTATCTATTTTCGGCAATAATTTCTTTATTATCGCTTCCCATGTATAATGAGCTGAGGCAAATAATTTACCTTCCACACCAATATCCATGGTATTATTGTAGAATTCTTTTGACAGGTATTTATTTAGTACCTCAGGAAAACCCTCTAACTCACATTCGATGTAATGCTTACCCGACTCTAAATTAAAACCTCTCATACCAAATGGTGTGGACAAAATAGGCAAGCCATATGAAAAATAGTCAAGAGCCTTAATGTTGGATCCGCTACCAGACAACATTGGGTTTAATGCGATGCTTGCATTTTCAAATATCATTACTTTTTCAGCATCGGTGACTCGACCATGACGTATTACATTACTTGCATATTTACCTTCTGGCAGGCAGCCGCCTATAATATCAAAAGTAATTTCCGGGCATTCAGGTGCAATCTTTTCTGCAACATATAGTGCAGCTGAAACATTTGGTAAATGAGCACTCCCTATAAACACGGCAGAATATTTATGCTTCGAAGCGCGTGAAGAAACAACTTTAGCCTGCTCAATCATTCCGTTTGGAGAATAGAACATTGCAGATTCTTTATGTGGTGCTAACTTTTTGAAGGAGTCAAAGTCGCCGCTCCCACAATATAAAATAAGATCTGCATGTTCCAACAGTTTTCTTTCAGCCCTGGCGACTATGTCAACGATAGGCTTAGATTTTTCTGATGCATGTAGTGTGCTATAAAGTATTGTTTCGCAGTTATGTGAATTATATATTCTTGGTTTATTATCAGAACCAATAAAAATATCATAATCCACTGTAAATGGGAAATCATGGACAATTATGTCCGCAGATTCATATTCCTGAAGATAAGCGGCATGCATTAATGTTGGATAATTAGCACTTGCTGCAATCGTTGGTGCGGACAGATCGCCATGACCTTCAGTTAAATATTCTGACAATTCTGACCAGCAATTCATGAAATAGTGGTCTTTGGGAACACGACGCTCGATAAAAGTAGCTGTGTGATAAACAATCTCTTCACTAACATCAGGATGTGTAGACGTTAGTAAAGTGACATGATGATATTTGCTTAAAGCTTTATAAAAGTTATAAAGTTTTGATTCTCCACCATTTGATACAGGAACAAACGCGGGAAAAAAATTAAGAGCAAGTATTTTCTTCATTATTTATACAACCATCCATTAATTGAGCCATGACTCAAGCACTGATTTTTGTTTCTCATTCACACCAGACTTTTTTACCGAGTATGTTTGATTGAGTTCCATATGCTCGATGTGAATTTCAGGCTCATTTACTTTATTGAAGATAGAGACTGAATCCTTATTGATATTGACGATGTTGACACGTTTTTTAAGCTTATATTTTAACCCCGGATGTCTGTTAAGAAACCGCATCGCCCGCTGCTTTAAAAGCGGGCGATTTTCTACAAATCTCTTGGCTGCGGGAACTAACTTACTACTTTTTTTTTTAAGAACTGCTTTGATTCTGGAAGCTAACGCATGGGGTTTGAATAGTAATCTTGCCGATTTAGACATAATTCTGAATGGATATGTTATTTTCCAGGAATTGCAATCATAGACGGCGTCAAGCTCCTTGCGCAAATGTAAAGCCACATGCCGCAACTCATTAATTTCATTATTTAATATTTCCTTTTCACGATCGAATGATTGAGAGTTTGGATTTTGGACCACTGAATTTTTCCCGTCATCTTCTGTAATGACATTTTTCATAGTAGAAAAGTGCGTTTTATTTTCTTCGTTTAGGTCATGAATTTTAGAAGAAAGATTTTCTACTTTTTCTTTAACTTTGATAAAATGTTCTTGATAGGATTTTTCCATTCTTTCTGATTCAAGATCTGAAATACCGCTAAACTTTTCAATTAGTAATTGATTATTTTTCTCAATCTTAAAATTCAACTCAACAAATTTCTTAGAAAAATCGTTTTGTAATTGGGACAATTGCCAGCTTAAGAAGTTTACAGTTGTTGAGAGATGACTTTCGAGCATAGCCGATACAGGTATCTCAATTTGCATATCAGAAGGATTTATAAACGCTTCTTCAACACTCTGGAAACTCCATTTCTGACTAGGCATTGCCCATACTTGTGACAAGCACTTTTGATATTTTTCAGGGAAGTCGTAAGGAGAGATAAATGGTGGTCTTTGGCTACCTTGTTCTCTGATGCGATGCTGTGCTATTTCCTTAATCAATACGAGAAAGGAAAGTAACTGCCCATACAAATCATCACCATCAAGTACCTGGGAACTTATAGATCCATAATCTATAATATAAACCAACCCATCATCCCCTATGAGAATGTTCCAAGGCCTGAGATCATTATGATATAAACCATTCTTTTCAAGAATGCTAACTTGTTCAAGTAAGCCAGAAATTATTTTCTCATCATCATAACTGTCATTGTTGATGATTGCATCCAATAAAAGTTTACCAGGAATTGTAGTTCTTACCATCCATGATTCATGCTCAAAATTGCCATATGAAATTAACTCGGCTTTTCTAAAACCCTCAACTTCTTTTTGCAGAAAAAGTGATTCGTTCAGAATCTCTTTATGGTTGGTACCAGATTCATTATCAAGAAATATTTTTATAGTTTTGTTTTCTGAGAAGAAATAACGCCTGTTATTTCCATGATAAAAATTATCTAACTGATGTGAACGTTGCATGTATGTTTCAATAACACCATACATCTCTTCAATGTGCCAATATTTATTACTTGCAAAAAATAAAGGTCGCTCAATTGATGAAAGATGCGTCCCATACATTGAAAGGTAGTGACTAAAAGAGTAGTACTCAATTAATTTCCGAGGATCTTTTGGTTGTGAATCAGCCCAATATAATGGTTCTGTATTAAGAGCAAATTCAAAAATGCCCGTTTCCACTTTTAATGATAGCTGTTGAAATAGTTCGAAAACGAAATCAGCGCCGTGTTCATACACTAAATGATGGAAAACACTGAGGCCAAGAACAAGATCGTACTCACCTTCCATTATTCGTTCGTTAATTACATCTTCAATACTACCAAGGAAGAATTCTACTTTGAGATTATTGTTTTCGGACGCAAGTTTATTACAAACATCAATATTAGGTTGACTGTAATCAATTGCAGTAACAATGGCACCTTGTTCAGCAAGATTTAAACTGAAAAAACCCTGCGCGCACCCCAGGTCCAGAACCTTTAACGGGCGCCCTTTTTCTTTAGAAATATATTGATAAACGGATGAAATTTTTTCTAATCTATCTAGGCAGCTTCGTGATGCCTGAGCTGTAAATTCTGGATGCTTAAAAATAGGTTGGTAAACTTCTGGTAACTTTTCAACCAGAGTTGAAATTGACTGCTCTTGATTAATCATCCGTAAAACTCCTCAACCTGCATAAATTCTGCCTGCATATCTACCAGTCCCCACATATGGGATTGGTTAGAGACTTTTAGTAGTATTGAATCATATCGTCTATCAATAGGATCGGTTGTTTGCGTAGGGTCACCGGAGGATAGACCTAGTGATAAAAGATAGTTTCCTTCATTTAAAGAGAGATTAAAACTAAATTTGTATACCACTACCTGACCAGTATGAGCACTGGGTAACACTTTTCCTTTTGTTGAAAGATAAGAGTTACTACCATAAATAAATACACCTTCAAGACTCTTTATTAAGATGCCTGGTGTCACATGTTCAAAATCTTTTTCAAATAAAATTTTGAAATAGACATCAATTTTATCATTTGTATTAATAACAGTCGGATATTCAATACCATCAGAGACTGTCAGGAAATCTATAATCTTTGCACCACCCTGTCCCCAGCGATGTTCCTCTTTCAGGTAACCTGGTCGTGTATGATAAAGATTTTCAGCAGTAAGGTTAAGTTGCTGTACTTTTTTTTCTTTTTTGTTTTGAGTTTTCTTTTTACCGAAAAGATCGTCCATATACATATTTACGACTTCTCTTGACGGACCATCAGAATATATGCGACCAGACTTCAGAAATATGGCTCTATCACATTGTTTGGATATATCCATCACTGCATGTGAAACTAATAGCAAAGTCATACCTTGCTTTTTATATTCAGCTATTCGCGAATAACATTTCGCCTGAAAATATACATCACCAACTGACAGAGCTTCGTCAACAATTAAGATGTCTGGTTTCGTTGCTGTTGCCACTGCAAATGCCAGACGAGCTTGCATGCCAGAGGAGTACATTCTCAATGGCTGTTCAATGTACTCGCCAATTTCTGCGAACGCTTCAATACCTGGAAGTAGGCTATCTATCTCTGTGGAAGAATAGCCTAATAACTGACCAGCCATATAAACATTTTGCCTGCCAGTAAAATCAGGGTGGAAACCTATACCGAGTTCCAACAGCGCGGCAACTCGGCCATTTACTTTTATGTCACCACTCGTCGGCTGGGTAGTACCTGTAATTAATTTTAGTAATGTACTCTTACCAGCCCCATTTACGCCAATAATTCCAACTGACTCACCCGCTTCAATAGTAAAATTTATGTCCTGTAAAATAGATTTAACTTTATAGTTTTTATCTTTACTTATTCCCCACCAATCTCTTAACCTACCCCATTTACTCGTATAGCTTTTATATTCTTTTTTTAAACTCTTAACAATTATACTTCCCATTATAATTCATCCACCATTTCGCCAATGTGTTTTCTGAATAAACTCAGACCGATTACACATAAAATAAGACCAAGACATGCCGGATATAACAATGCAATCCAATCGGGGTAAATTCCATTTACAAGAATCTTTTGACAGGCATCCACTATACTCGCCATCGGATTATAACTTATCATTGGTCGTAAACTTTCCGGAAGAATTGAGGAAGGATATATAATAGGCGTTAACCAGAACCAAAACTGAAGGACAATTCCAAAAAACTGCCCAACATCTCTGAAAAAAACATTCATTACACCAACAATAATCCCTAAGCCTATTGCCATGACCATCATAATCATAATGACTGGGATTAGTGAAAAATAAGCCAAACCTGGGAAATCATCGCTTACAATCAAAAATAAGGTAAAAATTGAAAAAATAATTGAAAAGTTAACTAAGGCTCCACCGATTACAGTTACAGGCAAACAAATTTTGGGGAAATTGATTTTTTTTATAAGATTTGCGTTATCAAGAAACATGTTTTGTGAACGCAATATGATATCAGCATACAGACCCCATGTAAGGATACCGGAACATATATATATACTGTAAGCGTACTGCGAATCAACCCCAGGTAGTTTTGCTCGCATAACCTGAGAGAAAATTACCGTATAAACTATTATCATTGATAGCGGGTTTAAAACGCTCCAAGTAACACCCAGCAATGAATTGCGATATTTAGACTGGAACTCTCTTTTAACATTTCCAATGATAAAACCGCGATACTCCCAAATTAGCTTTATAAAGTTCACTGTTACACCTTCATTAAAAATTAAATTAATAACTTCCCTGTGAATTAAGTTTTTTTGAAAACCTTGCATCTAATCAAATAACGCCTCACAATGAATAACTATAATTAAGATAGAGTGATGCAACAAAAAAACCTGCCTTAACTAAGCATTAACTAACACATTAATATTTCATTTAAATGCAAAAATAAACTATGATATTAATTCTGGCATTGAATAAAATCATATAATTCTCAATGAATAAAATTAACGTCGCTTTTTAACTTTGTACAATAAAATTTTTATATCATCTTTTAAAGATTATTAAGTAAACTAATTCACGCTGAAAATTCACATTCCGACTTCCGATTCAAAACATAATTTCCAATTTCATTAATTATAATAAGGGATATACTTAAAAAAAAACCATAAAGATAAACTTCAATCGTAATTTAAAGAGGCTTCTTAAGAAGCCTCTAACTTCTAATTTTTAATCTAACCACTCGGTGTGGAACACACCATCTTTGTCAATGCGCTTATAGGTATGCGCACCAAAGTAGTCACGCTGCGCCTGAATCAGGTTGGCAGGCAGCACTTCTGAACGGTAGCTGTCGTAGTAAGCAATCGCCGCAGAGAAGGTTGGCGTCGGGATGCCGTTCTGAATCGCGTAAGAAACCACATCACGCAGCGCCTGCTGATACTGATCCGCGATATCTTTGAAGTATGGCGCCAGCAACAGGTTAGCGATGCCTGCATCTGCTTCATAAGCATCAGTGATTTTCTGCAGGAACTGAGCACGGATGATGCAACCCGCGCGGAAGATCTTAGCGATTTCACCGTAGTGCAGGTCCCAGTTGTTCTCTTCTGACGCAGCACGCAGCTGTGAGAAGCCCTGCGCATAAGAGACAATTTTACCCAGGTACAATGCACGACGAACTTTCTCGATGAACTCTGCTTTGTCGCCGGTGAAAGCTTTAGCCTGTGGACCGCTCAGTACTTTAGAGGCCGCAACGCGCTGCGTTTTCAGTGACGAGAGGTAACGGGCAAAAACAGACTCGGTGATCAGTGACAGAGGCTCGCCAAGATCCAGTGAGCTCTGGCTGGTCCATTTACCGGTACCTTTGTTTGCTGCTTCATCCAGAATCACATCAACCAGGTATTTACCTTCTTCGTCTTTCTTGGTGAAGATATCTTTGGTGATGTCGATCAGGTAGCTGCTCAGCTCGCCGTTGTTCCACTCGGTGAAGGTTTCAGCCAGCTCTTCGTTGTTCAGGCCCAGAGCGCCTTTCAGCAGAGCATAAGCTTCTGCGATCAGCTGCATGTCGCCGTACTCGATGCCGTTGTGAACCATCTTCACATAGTGACCCGCGCCATCCGGACCGATGTAAGCCACACAGGCTTCGCCATCTTCCGCACGTGCCGCAATCTTATCCAGAATCGGTGCAACCAGCTCGTACGCTTCTTTCTGACCGCCAGGCATGATGGATGGGCCTTTCAGTGCGCCCTCTTCACCGCCGGAAACGCCGGTACCGATGAAGTTGAAGCCCTGATCAGAAAGCTCTTTGTTACGACGGATGGTGTCTTTATAGAAAGTGTTACCGCCATCGATCAGGATGTCACCTTTATCCAGGTGTGGAGTCAGTGAAGCGATAGTCTTATCAGTCGCTTCGCCTGCCTGAACCATCAGCAGGATACGACGAGGTTTTTCCAGCGATTCGACAAACTCTTCAACGGTGTAAAAAGGAGCAAGCTTCTTGCCCTGGTTCTCAGCGATGACTTCATCAGTCTTTTCGCGTGAACGGTTGAAGATAGAAACAGTGTAACCGCGGCTCTCAATGTTAAGAGCCAGGTTGCGGCCCATCACTGCCATACCTACAACGCCGATCTGTTGCTTGGACATTACATACTCCTGTCTGTGGTCTCGCATGGTGTTACCCGTAACACCACTTTGTAAGTGATCAGTATGTTAACTCAGGATAGCGGATTAAAGGTAATGAATGGTGCGGTTGCGCGGATGAAATTATATGAAAAAAATTCACACACTTAACAAGGATTTATATAGTTTTGTATAGCTTTGAATCATTTTATCTGCCGTGAAAAGCGATTCAAAGCGCGCCAGTGCAGCTGCACCATAGGCCATTGCCAGTTCAGGGTTATTCCATATCTCATCCATCGCCTTTCTTAATGCGGCAGGATCAGATGGTGGGACGACTAAGCCAGTGACGCGATCAATATTGATGAAGGTCGTTCCGGTTCCAATCTCACTGGAAATCAGCGGTTTTGAATAGAGGGCACCTTCCAGCAAGGAGATGCCGAAAGCTTCGGAACGTAAATGAGACGGGAAAACCAGACAGGTACACAACTGCAGTAACGCAGACTTTTCACTGTCTTCCAGCGCACCCAGGAAATGGATATTGTTCACTCCTAACTGCTGCGCCTGCGCTTTCAATTCAGCCTCAATAGGACCCGCCCCCACCACGACGATTGGGTAACAGCTATTTTTTGCCGCCTCAATTAGAATATGCAGGCCCTTGTAATAACGAAACGTCCCAATAAACAGGAAGAAGCCATCCGGAAATCTTGTCTGCCATTTTTGCAGAACGGGAGGATCGTTATTTTGATAAAACTGTTTATCAAGACCGTAAGGAATAACTTCAACTTTGTCTTTAAACTGCTGCAGTACCGGGCTGCTTTCAACATAATTTGGCGACGCGGCAACAATGCGATCGACACTTGAAAGAAAGCGATTCATTAATGGCGTATAGAGCTTTAATAGCACCTTCTGCTTAACAATATCAGAATGATAACTCACTACGGATGGCTTTTTTATGCCTGCGGCAAAATGCATAAAGTCCATAAAAGGATATGGGAAGTGATAATGGATGATATCTGCATCCTGTGCCAGTTCCCTGAACTCTTTTATTGCTGAATAAGAAAACGGTGTCGAGGCAAATTCACACTGCGTTTTGACCCGATGCACCTGGTGATTATCCAGGCTGTTTTTCTTGTTTTCGAATTGGGGACTATGAGTAAAAACAATAGAATCAATGCCTGATTTAAAACCACCTTCTGATAGCTGATAAATGACCTGTTCGATGCCGCCAAAAGTATCAGGGTAATAGGTTTTGTAACAGTGCAGAACTTTAATCATATATTTTTCGCGACCTGCTCATAAGCTTCAATGGTTTTATCAGCACACTGTGACCATGAAAATTCGCGGGCGCGCGCTAATCCCGTAACAATCATACGGCGTTTTTCATCAGCGTTTTCAATCATCATCTGGATGTAATTTGTCAAAGCATGAACGTCCTGAGGTTCATGCATTAATGCTGCATCTCCAGCCACTTCCGGAAGTGATGTTGCATTTGAGCAGATTACGGGGGTTCCTGATGCCATCGATTCAAGAACCGGTAAACCGAAACCTTCATAGATTGATGGGAAAACAAAGCTCGTTGCAGCACTGAATAAAAACGGCAGATCTTTACCGGGCACAAAACCTAAATATTTTAGCCACCCTTCTCTCTCGCCCTTGTCAAAGAGTTTAAAAAGTTGCTCATTTTCCCACCCCTTATAACCACTAATGACTAACGGGAAGGCAGATTTTTGCTGAGCGGGCAGACGATCATACGCCTGAAGCAGTGTCAGTATATTCTTTCTTGGTTCAATCGTGCCAGTATACAGAAAGAAACGTCGCCACTTGAGATTATATTTTTCAAGTACATGTTCTGTTTCTGCTTCATCCCGGGGATGAAAATGTTCATTGCAGGCCAGAGGCGCTACGGTAATTTTATTGTCTTCAATACCAAAGAAATCAACCAACTCATTCTTGGTGTAATAAGAGTCTGTGATCAACATCGATGCACGCGAAACAGTATTCCTTAACTCTTTTTGCATCAGGTGAACGCGGCCAGCCGGATGAAACTGCGGCCAATGAAATACCGACAGGTCATGAAAGGTGGCAACACAGTGTTTCACACGAGGAGGCAGATAGTAGTTAGGACTATGAAATATATGATTCTTAAAACCCCTTAGCGCCATCGTTTTCATTACCGGAAAAGTCAGGCGATATATTTCACTTACGGTTTTGCTTCTTTGTAACTTACGCTTAAGAGATTGAACCGATTGAGCAGACTCGCTTGCGACTGCCAGTGAGTCGCGAGTCTTAGTGCCATGAAGAAATGTCAGCGCGACGTTTTCTCTTTCCTGAAGCTGTTTAGCAAGCTCAAACGCATAACGGCCAATACCGGTTAAAGGATATTTAATGCAGTCCGTAGAGTAAACGACGTTTATTGCTTTGCTTCCAGCATCCATTTCAGGGTATCTCTAAGAGGAATTTTAGACGACATCTCACCGACTAAGCTACTGAGTAAAGTGATATCGCCACAAAGTTCTTTAATTTCATTAGGACGCACAAAATCAGGATTAATTTTAATCGAAATTTCATGGCCTGTCAGGGACTGACAGAGATCAACAACTTCCCTCAATGAGTGCATTTTACCTGAAGCGACATTCACAATCTGGCCGAATGAGCGGGAATGAAGTAACGCAGAATAGCTTTTAACGACGTCACGCACGTCGGAAAAATCACGCCATACATCTATGTTACCCAATTCAATGACATCCTTTCTCTCACGAAAATGTTTAACGATTTTCGGAATCAGGAAATTTGCTGCCTGACCAACACCGGTATAATTAAATGGTCGGGTAATAATAACCGGCAATTTTTCATAAAATAGACTGGTCATGTACTCCATCGCTAACTTGCTTACGGCATAGTCATTAGCAGGTCTCGCTGAAACCGACTCTGCTAATTTACCCGGTGTGTTATTACCATATACATTAGCACTGCTGGCGATTAAAACTGCATCTGGCATTTTTGCGGTTTCGCAAAGCGCCTGTAACAGGTTACGCGTACCGCAAAGATTCACATTATAAAACGCGTTTAGGTCTGCATGCCCAACAAAAGCGATGGCTGCAAGATGAACAACGACGTCAGGCTGAATACTTGCTACAGCAATTTTTACCTGTGCTGCATTAGTAAGATCAACCTGAAAATAGCGTGAGGAATTCTGGGCGGGAGTTGAACCGAAACCATAAACTTCATATCCGGCAGCGGATAATTCCGCTGCCATATACTGGCCGGTAAAGCCCTTGATCCCAGTGATCAGTGCTTTTTTGCCATTAGCCATATCAGAAGGAGAATCCTTGTTTATTACGACGCAGATCTTCTTCTACCATCATTGCACACAATTCTTCGAGCGTAGTTTTTGGCTCCCAGCCCAGAATGTCTTTCGCACGCTGTGGATTACCAATCAGCAGTTCAACTTCTGCAGGACGGTAGAACTTAGGATTGACCTTGACTACCACTTTATTAGTAGCTACATCAATTGCCACTTCCTGATCATCTTTGCCTTCAAAGCGTAACTCAACGCCAGCCGCTTTGAACGCCATAGAAACGAAGTCACGGACTGTTTCAGTGCGGTTGGTTGCCAGGACAAATGTATCTGGCTCATCAGCCTGCAGCATACGCCACATCCCTTCAACATATTCCTTAGCAAAGCCCCAGTCACGTTTGGCGTCCATGTTACCTAACTCAAGCACATCCAGCTTACCGAGCTTAATTTTTGCTACTGAATCGGTGATCTTACGAGTCACAAACTCCTGTCCACGGAGTGGTGATTCGTGGTTAAACAGAATGCCACTTGAAGCGAAGATGTTATAGCTTTCACGGTAGTTAATGGTCATCCAGTGGGCATACAACTTTGCAACGCCATACGGGCTACGCGGATAGAAAGGGGTATCTTCTTTCTGCGGAATAGCCTGCACTTTACCAAACATCTCTGAAGTAGACGCCTGATAGAAACGAATTTTAGGGTTAACGATACGGATAGCTTCTAACAGGTTTACCGGACCAATACCTGTAATTTCAGCGGTGGTCAGCGGCTGGTCAAAAGACACACCTACAAAGCTCTGAGCCGCAAGGTTGTAGACTTCGGTCGCTTTGCTTTCCTGAAGTAAACGAATGCTTGATGAAAGGTCAGTCAGATCATACTCGACCAGATGCAAAGCCGGATTAGACTGAATGCCAAGCTCCTCGATACGCCAGAAGTTAACCGAACTGGTACGACGATAAGTCCCGTAAACGGTGTAACCTTTGTTAAGAAGCAACTCAGCTAGATAAGCGCCATCCTGCCCGGTGATTCCAGTAATTACTGCAATTTTATTGGTCATTCTTAAACCCATGATTAAGTAAATTAAAATTAAAATCTAAGCGTTAAACTAAACAGATGTCGCTTTAATAAGCGAATCAATTTCTTCCAGTAATTTGCTAAGAGCACCGGTATCACCTTTAGTTTCGACGTTAAGTCGCAACAAAGGTTCAGTATTCGAGGTTCTGACGTTGAATCTCCAGCTCTGACAATCCAGGCTCACTCCATCTGTATTGTCCTGAGCCACTGAAGCTGATGCATACTTATCGTGAAGCGCAGTAATAACCGCTTTCGAATCAGAAACTTTGAAATTAATCTCACCACTGCAAGGAAACGCTTTCATTCTTTCCGAAACCAGCCCGGAAAGTGTTTCCCCTTTCACTGCCAGCAGTTCAGCCACCAACAGCCATGGAATCATACCGCTGTCGCAGTAAGCAAAGTCACGGAAGTAGTGGTGCGCACTCATCTCACCACCGTAAACCGCGTCTTCTTCACGCATGCGCTCTTTAATGAAGGCATGACCAGTCTTGGACATTACCGGGATACCACCCGCTTTGGTTACCACATCAATAGTGTTCCAGGTCAGGCGCGGATCGTGAATGATTTTCGCACCCGCTTCTTTTTTCAGGAACGCTTCAGCTAACAAACCAACAATGTAATAGCCTTCAATGAATTCAGCATTCTCATCGAACAGGAAACAGCGGTCAAAATCACCGTCGAACGCGATACCCATATCCGCATGATTCGCACGCACCGCATCAGAGGTGTCTTTACGACACTCTGGCAACAGCGGGTTCGGAATGCCATTCGGGAAGTTGCCGTCAGCTTCATGATGCACTTTAATAAACGACACTGGCGCATTGGCCTGCTTAAAGCGTTTTTCAATCTCATCAATAATATGACCCGCAGCACCGTTACCTGAGTTGATCACCAGCTTCATCGGCTTAGTGAAATTATTCAGATCGATATAGCCCATCAGATGATCAACGTAGGCATCCAGCACAGAAATCTGTTTGTAACTGCCACGTTTGCCCTCTTCTACAGGGGCAAAGTCATTCGCTTCAGCCAGTCGCTGTACGTCACGCAGACCGGTGTCGCCGCTGACCGGGCGAGCACCTTCCCGCACCAGTTTCATGCCGTTGTAGTTCATCGGGTTATGGCTGGCAGTGACTTCAATGCCGCCATCAATGCCTAAATGAAAGGTAGCGAAGTAGATCTCTTCTGTTCCACTCATACCAATGTCGAGCACATCGGTGCCTGCATCCCGCAATCCATTGGCCAGTGCCAGCTTTAACGACTCGCTGGTCAGTCGTACATCACCGCCCACTGCGATCGTTTTCGGGCGGATAAATTCGCCATAGGCACGGCCAATACGGTAGGCAATGTCTTCATTCAGTTCAGTGCCTAACTCACCGCGGATATCATAAGCTTTAAAACAGGTCAGTGCTGCCATGATCTTGTCAGTCCTTACTTACTTGCAAACTGTTGTTTAATCAAAATGAGGTCGTCGTCACCAAGGTAAGAGCCGGACTGAATCTCCAGCAGTTCCAGTGGAATCTTGCCTGGATTTTCCAACGTATGCGGGTGACCGATCGGAATAAAAGTTGACTGGTTTTCTGTCAGCAAAAGGGTTTTATCCTGAATAGTGACTTTCGCTGTGCCTGAGAGGATCACCCAGTGTTCAGTACGGTGATAGTGCATCTGTAACTCGAAGGCTTCGCCAGGCTTCACGGTAATGCGGTTAACGTTGAAACGACCGGTGTTAACGACCAGATCACAACGTCCCCACGGCCAGTAGGTTTCACGATGGCGGCGATATTCACTACGGCATTCGCTTTTCAGGAACTCGACCACACGCTTAACATCCTGAACCTGATCTTTACGCGCGACCAGCACTGCATCCTTGGTGTTCACAATCACCAGATTTTCCACACCAATAGCAGCAACCAGTTGATCTTCACTATTGATATAGCAGTTTTTGGTGTTGTGCAGGAAGGTATCGCCCTTCAGCGAGTTGCCGTGAGCATCTTTATCATTCACTTCCCACAGTGCAGACCAGGAGCCCACATCACTCCAGCCAGCCGCCAGCGGTACAACAACCGCAGCATCGGTCTGTTCCATGACTGCGTAGTCTACTGACTCATCAGGACAGGCGATAAAATCATCTTTATCGATACTGATGAAGTCATTGCCTTCCTTGACGTTAGCCATGGCGCGGCGGCAGGCTTCCAGAATATCCGGACGGAATTTCTCCAGTTCCTGAAGATAGCGTTTAGCCCGGAACATGAACATGCCGCTGTTCCAGTAGTACTCTCCGGATTCCAGATACTGCTCAGCAGTGCTCTGGTTAGGTTTTTCGACAAAGCGCTGAACCTGATAAGGACCATTCTCTGCCCCGGGCAGCGCTTCGCCACGCTGAATGTAGCCATAGCCGGTTTCCGGACCCGTTGGCACGATGCCAAAAGTCACAAGTTTGCCCTGTTTGGCATAGGCGGTTGCGACTTTGATAGCATGATGAAACGCAGCGCGATCTTCAATTACGTGATCGGCGGCCAGCACCAGCAGAACCGGATCATCGCCCTGCTCTACCGCGTTCAGCGCTGCCAGAGCAATCGCTGGTGCGGTGTTACGGCCTACCGGTTCAAGAATGATGTTATGAGATAGCTTATTAATTTGTCGCAACTGTTCTGCAACCAGGAAACGATGCTCCTCGTTGCAGATTACCATCGGTGCGCGTGCTTCAACGCCAGTCAACCGATTAACCGTCTCCTGCAGCATAGAGTGCTCACCATGCAGACAGATAAACTGTTTGGGGTAAAGTTCGCGGGACAGGGGCCATAAGCGGCTGCCGGTTCCTCCGGCCATAATTACTGGAAGCAACATTCCACATCCTCTAACAAATTTAAACATGCTATGCATATAAGCGGGTCAATTTTTATCCATTAAGAATAAACAGCCACGCTACCGCCCCTGGCTTGCAGCAACCAATGCGCTGTGTGACGGGAATCCTCCCCTCACAGGTTAGCTTGTCGATGCGCTGATTACATTTTATTCAATCGCATACGGGTTCCGGGATAACTGCAAATAGTACATTTTGTGCGGCAAAAATAATATGCCTAATCTTTCATTGCCACCGACAAAACTTAAGAACGACTAAACATTCATCGCATACTGCGTTAGTCAATTCAACTTCAGATAAAACAGCATAGTAGCCTGTGAAGTTCTACGCTTTGCGCCTCTTCACAGACTCGGATTACCTGTTATTGTGATAAGTCTCTACTGCTATTGTGTTCAATCATTACTGTAGCCAGACCAGGATAATTCTGTATTAAGTGATTAAACAGTCAGAATGGGGCTCTGAAGAGAGAATGAAGAGCAGGAATATACAATTCCTCTTAACGCAGACAAAAAAAAACCCGGCCGAAGCCGGGTGTTTGCAGATTTTTTCAACTACTTAAACCCATCCGGGTTCTTACTCTGCCAGTTCCACGTATCGCGCATCATCTCATCAATGCCGCGTGTCACGCGCCAGTCGAGCTCACTGTTTGCCAGTGAGGCATCGGCCCAAAACGCCGGCAGGTCGCCGTCACGGCGTGGCTTAATTTCAAACGGAATCGCTTTACCAGACGCCTTCTCAAACGCCTTGATCATCTCCAGTACAGAGAAGCCTTTGCCGCCGCCCAGGTTAAAGGCCGTGTAGCCCTCAACTTTATTGAGGTGGTCCAGTGCTTTCAGGTGCCCTTCCGCCAGGTCTACCACGTGGATATAGTCACGCAGGCAGGTACCGTCTGGCGTATCGTAATCACCGCCAAACACGCCCAGCTTCTCCAGACGCCCAATCGCAACCTGCGCAATGTATGGCAGCAGGTTGTTCGGGATACCCGTCGGGTCTTCACCAATTTCGCCAGACTCATGCGCGCCAACCGGGTTGAAGTAACGCAGGGCAATGGCCTTGAACTTCGGCTCTGCTTTAGCGAAGTCGCGCATCACGAACTCGGTCATCAGTTTAGAGGTGCCGTAAGGACTGGTGGTACCGCCAATCGGGGTGGTCTCAACGTATGGAACCGGTGCATCTGCGCCGTAAACGGTCGCTGATGAGCTGAAGATGAAGTTCCAGACGCCGGCGTTGCGCATCTCTTCCAGCAGTACCACGGTGCCTGCTACGTTGTTCTCGTAGTATTCCAGCGGCATGCGGGTTGATTCACCCACTGCTTTCAGGGCTGCGAAGTGGATGACGGCTGAAATGCTATTTGACGCGAATAAATCACGCAGGCAGGCACGGTCACGGATATCGCCTTCAACGAAGGTCGCTTTTTTACCCGCCAGTTTCTCAACGCGATTAATCGCTTCGCGTGAGGCATTGCAGAGGTTATCCAGAACTACAACATCATCACCGCGCTGCAACAGCGCCAGTACGGTATGGGAGCCGATATACCCTGCTCCGCCCGTTACTAAAATTGCCATGTGAGCTCCTTTCAATCTGCCGCGCAGAACGCGGCGAATTTATTACTTTTGTTTTGCGAGGATGGTCTGGATAGCTTCGCGGAACTCACGACCCTGCGTGTTACTGCGCAGTCCGTAAGAGACAAACGCCTGCATGTATCCAAGTTTACGACCGCAGTCGAAACTGTGACCGGTCAGCAGCGAAACATCAACGGTTTTGTTTTTGCTCAGGCTGGCAATCGCATCGGTCAGCTGAATACGGCCCCACGCGCCTGGCTCAGTGCGCTCCAGTTCCGCCCAGATATCAGCAGAAAGAACATAGCGACCTACCGCAGCCAGGTCAGAGCTCAGGCCTGCAGTATCTTCTGGCTTCTCAACGAAATCGGTGATGGTGCTGATGTCACCTGGGTGTTCAATCGGCTCTGCAGTGGTGATCACCGAGTACTCAGTCAGATCGGACGCTGGCATATGCTGCGCCAGGACCTGGCTGTGGCCGGTCTCTTCGAAACGGGCAACCATTGCAGCCAGGTTATAACGCATGTGGTCCGCGGTAGAATCATCCAGCAGGACGTCTGGCAGCACCACCACGAACGGGTTATCACCGATCATTGGACGGGCACAGAGAATGGAGTGACCCAGGCCCAGTGGCTGTGCCTGACGCACGTTCATGATCGTTACGCCTGGCGGGCAGATAGACTGCACTTCGCTCAGTAGCTGACGCTTAACGCGTGCTTCGAGCAGTGCTTCCAGCTCGTAAGTGGTGTCGAAGTGGTTTTCTACTGCATTTTTAGATGCATGCGTGACCAGCACAATCTCTTTAATACCCGCGGCAACACACTCGTCAATGATGTACTGGATCATCGGTTTGTCGACGACAGGCAGCATCTCTTTCGGAATGGCTTTAGTCGCAGGGAGCATATGCATACCGAGGCCCGCAACGGGGATTACTGCTTTAAGCTTGGTCATATTTATTCCGTTTAATAAAATGAAGATGTGGGTCGATTATGCAGGATCGGCCGGAAGTCCAAGTATAATCTTTATCTGAAAAGCGGACAGTAACTCTCTGTCATATCTTGGAAATTCGGCATTTTGCCCATTGCCAGATACGGCATAAACTGAATAAAGACAATCAGTAATCGAATATGACGACTGTGATCTGCAGCACTATCCGTTGGATGCCTGAGACCAGCCATAAATGAAAACGGGCGACCCTAAGGTCGCCCGTTGATATATCTGTGCAGTAATCAGAGCCAGCCTTCAAACCACTCTGGCATCACAAACAGATTAAAGTGATTTACCAGCAACATCACACCGACAAATACCACCAACACCGCCACCCACTGACGGGCATAAGGAATAAACCGAATGCCAATCACCGGCTTTATAAAGAACGGATGCGCCAGTGCAGAGATCAGGATCTGCGAGATAGAGAGCGTCAGAGCCACGTAGAGCACGTTAGGCCAGATAAAGGTGGTCGCCAGTACGGCCAGCACCACAATACTCGCCACAATGTTCCAGTAAAACTCTACGTTGGTCCGCCCGTTAGCCTGTGAAATCGCCCCGGTCAGGCCGCCCATCGGTCGCAGCATGCCAAACAGCAGCATTAGCGGAATCAGATGATAAACCTGCTCATGCGACGCACCATAAAGCACACGGACGATGACCGGCGAGAAGATACCAATCACCAGGTACATCGCGCTGCTGAACAACATGATCCCCAGCGTGCCCTTCAGGAACAGCTTTTTCAGCTGCTCGGGATCGTGCTGCTTCTCAGCAAAACGTGGCAGTGCCAGACGGTTGATCACCGGCGTGACCAGCTTCAGCGGTTGCAGTACCAACTCTTTCGCCAGCGAGTAGACACCCAGCATCTCGGCGCCCATCACTTTACCCACCACCAGCGCATCCGCCTGAGTACGCAGCTGATTAATAGTCTGCGAGCCGAGCTGATAGCTGCCGTAGCGAATGGCGCCGATAAAGGTCGCTTTGTCGAACTCCCACGTCGGACGCCATGACTTTTCGCCCAGCGCAATCATGCAAAGAATGCGGGTAAAGGCGTTGATAAACAGACCCAGAATCGCGGCTGCCACCGTGAGCGAGGTGAACTCCAGCATCGCCACGACACAGAGGAAGGCAAACAGCTTGGTGCCCATCTCAATCTTCGCCAGCGAGACCATCCGCTTGGTTTTGATGTAGTGCGCCTGATATTGGGACAGATGCCCCAGCACCAGGAAGTTCAGGCTGGTCAGCATGATCAGCCCGGTCAGCTCTGGCAGATGATAGAACCAGGAAACCGGGAAGGCGATCAGTAACATGATCAGACCGGTGCACAAGCTGAGTGAGACGTTCACCCAGTAGATAGTGCTCTGCTCACGACGAGTAATATTCTGGCGATGCACCAGATAACTGCTCATCCCCATATCCTGCAGCACACCCGCCACCGCCAGGATGGCGTTGATGATGGCTAACAGGCCCAGCTCGTGGGTTTCCAGTTTGCGGGCGAGAAAGCTCAGCTGTGCAACCTGCAACACTGCGGAAAAGCAGGTGCTGCCGAACAGCCAAATCGCCTGTGACTTAAATCCACTCACACCAGTCGCTCCAGAATCTGTGCCAGTTCGCCATAGGCGATATGCTGATTAAATTCAGTCTCAACTTTGTGACGTGCAGCTGCGACGACTGGCGCCACATCCACTTCGCCCTGAGAGAGCTTCAGCAGCGTTTCCGCCAGCGCCTCAGGATCGTCCTCTTCCACCAGCCAGCCAGACACGTTGTTCTCTATCAGTTCCGGAATACCACTGTGGAAGGTTGAGACGACCGGCAGGCCCACCGCCATCGCCTCCATCAGTGCAACCGGAATACCTTCCATATCACCATCTGCGGCGGTTTTAGACGGCAGCAGGAAGATATCGGCTTCGCTCAGCGCACGACGAATCTCCTCCTGCGGTTTGAAGCCCGGCATGCTGACGCAATCTTCCATCCCCTCGCGGGCGATGAAATCACGCATCATCTCATCCTGATCGCCATTGCCGATGATGGTGTACTGAAACTGACCGCCACGCTGCTTCAGGATGGCGCTCGCTTTGACCGCCACATCCAGCCCTTTCTTCTCGGTCAGACGCGCCACCGAAACGATACGCAACGGCGTCTGGAACGCCTGGCGCGGCTGGAAGTTAAACTTCTCCGGTTCAATGCCCATACGCGTCACGTGAATTTTTTCCGGCGGACAGCCCATCTCGATCAGCTTGTTTTCCCACAGATGGCTGATAGGCAGCATCAGCTCACTCTGGCGGAACAGATTGACGTAATCGAGTTTGTGCTCTTCCAGAATGTGACGACGGGAAATATCGGCGCCATGAAACACGGTCGCCTGTTTACCCTTGAGCACGCCCAGTTCACGCAGCTTGTTCGCCAGCGCACCGGCATAGCCGAAATGCACCAGGAACACATCTGCAGTAAAGGTCTGCTTTGCATTCGCCACAATCGACGGCAGCAGCAGCTTGCTGGACTGCGCGCCATAACGGCGCACATTCAGCGAACGCAGCAGCGACGGTTTGGTCACTTTTGGCAGCACCAGTTTGATACGCTGGTTCAGCTTATCGACAATTGAGATTTTCTCTTCCGGCAGCAGATAGTGCGTCTTCGCCGCCAGACCATACTCATCAAACGCGGCATGCCGGTTCACTAAATCGCCGGGAAAGACTGAAATGATCTCCACCTCGTAACCGGCATCAATAAAATGGGTTACCTGATTTAGTACGAATGTCTCAGAGGCAACCGGGAAACGCATGGTGAAAAAAGTCAGTTTCATCACATTACCCTAATACTTTGAGAATCTCTTCAGTGATCCGGTTGCCAATTTCCCTTTCATTCGCAACGGCCGTGTTGACCTTCAGCTTGATGTTGTCGTAATCGGCAAGGACCGTTTTTACCTTATCGATCAGCGAGCCATCCATCAGGCTTTTTACGTCGGTTGCCATCTGCGGCAGACCAAGCTGGTTCATCACACCCATCGACTTGTGCTCGTAGTTGATTGCCACAGCCGGGGTGCCAAAGTTCATGGAGATAATTGCCGAGTGCAGGCGGGTACCAATGGTCAGATGACAATGACTCAGCAGGATGCCCAGCTCCAGGTCATTAAACTCATCCATGATGACATGGTAATGTTCAGGCTGCGTCACATGGTCACGCAGTGTCAGTGCGACCATGCGATCATCTTTGGCATAGCTGTCGATGCCGGTACAGGTTGAGAACGCCACAACCTGATAGCCTTCCGCAATCATGGCGTTGATGACCCGGCCAAATGCTGCTTCATACTCTTTCTGTGTGACCCCCAGACGCTTATCAAACGGCGCCAGTTCACGTACGGTGATCGCGATGGTTTTACGACCATCGATAATGCCCTGCCAGTAGAGCAGGTTATGGCTTGGGTTTTCGACTTCACGCGCACGTACCAGGAAAGCAGTATCCACACCAGACGCCACTTTAGAGCTGGTCACGCCATCGCGCTTCATCAGATCAAGGCTGACCGATTCGCGCAGCACCAGGCTGTCGACCCGATCAAAGACAAAATTCGCCAGCGCATTAACGCGCGGGTTCTGGAAAGGCCCCACCGAGTGGCCAATCAGGTAGATCGGCTTTTTGGCCATCAGTGCACAGAGCGCATGGTCGAACTGAGTTACGCCATAGAGGTCAACGAAGAACGATCCGCCCACCTGAATAATCGCATCATATTTTTCCAGACTTTCCGTAAACGCTTTCAGGTGCGGTGGTACTGAGAAGGACTTAAAGATCCCGCCCTTGCCCAGATGCGCCATCATGATATCGGGCATCAGGCGGTTCGCGACTTTACGCTTAAACGAACCGACCAGACCTTTACCAGACTTGCTGTTGTGCAGATACAGCGCATCCTGCTGTATATCCTGCTGGAGCAGATAACCGGAGCTGGTTGGATAACGGCTTATAACGTCAATCTCTAAATCACTCCGTGCAGACCGCATTGAATCAATCAGTCCACGAAGAATCGCGCCATCCCCGCGGTTCCCACACGTGTGGTTACCCACCAATAAAATTTTCATAAAAACTCCGAATGAATTTTTTTTAATTCTGAAAGCCGCCCAGATCCGCAATGGGCAAAATGAACTCTGATTAAAAGTAATGCTTTACGGGATAACGCACCCAAAGGTAGTGCTCCTGTTAAAACCGGCGCCTCCATTCTGGCGGCCGTTATAGACGCTGTTACGACTTAATCGCGAAGTAAGGCAGTGCAACCTGTTTCCCGTTGATCACCACGGAAACAAATCCTTCTGGCTTACTGGTATCAACCTGATCGGCAGAGATTGGACGTGAAGCCATCAGCAGATCGCCCTGCTCGTTGGCACCGATACCCGCTTTGCCGTTGTGCAGGCTGAAGCGCTGAGGCGCGCTTTTCGTCGCGTCACCTGACGGTGGATTGCCCTTCTCCATCTTCGCGTTAACACGTGCACAGCGTCCGGTCACAAAGCGATCTTTGCCGGTGGTTTTCACCAGCACGGCAGCCGACGGCGTCCAGCCCGCCAGTTTGACGTAGAGATGCACATCGGTGTCATGCTCAGCCACATAGCGCACATCCACAATCGGGCTGCTGCCTTCGGCTGACCAGCTCGCTTCCGAGCGGTCTTTCTTACGCTGCACGTGAATCACCGCACGACCGCCGGTCGTTTTGTCGCCGATCAGGTTCATCAGCGGCTTATCACCACTGCCGTTACTGAATTGTGACTGACCGAAAATCTCGATCTCCCATGAATCCCCTACTGTTGGTGAGTAGAGGCTGCCGAGATCAAACCAGGTTTCCTGATTCGTGTTGTTCTCTAAGCGCCAGCGTGAGGTGATGTAGTTGTACTTCAGGCTGCCATCCAGTGCGACGCCATAGGACTCGACGCGGGTCGACCCCATCTCCCAGATGCTGAGCAGCCGATCGCCCTGCATGGAGTTATCAATCCAGCTACCCGACTGGAGACTGGTCTGGCGCATATTCAAGCGGCTGTTATGGGCGATAAGCGGATTCTTACAATCTTCAATGCTCAGCGCATCGACAATCCACTGGCCATTGGATATATCGCCCGGGTTATCGCAGTGCTCAATCCAGCCATTATGAATAATTGACTGGGCGCAGCGTGCCAGATTGAGAACTTTTCCGCCGCGGCAATGCTGTGCATTGAAGTTTGACAGCTCAATTGCGGTGCTATGATCCCAGTTGCCCTGCTTCTGACCTGACCAGCCCGATTTAATCACATCGCCACTGCAGCGTGAGGCGTACCACTGGTCGATTTTACAATCGAGGGTATCCTGCAGGCTGATGGCGGTGCCGCCAACGTCGTTAAAGCGCAGGCAGGCACCCCGGAAAAATTGTCCGCCAGGACAGGTATTATTAAAAAAGCCCTGCTGGTTCGGATTTTTATCGCTGTTACCGTCAAAAATCAGGTTAGAAAGCTCGACCCGACGGGCATTCACCTCAAAGACGAACGCTGACTTACCGTCAGAAACGATCGTGGTCGCCGGGAAATAGCCGAAATTGACCATTGCCCCAGAGACGCGGAAGAGATTGAGATTCTTATCACCAGGGTTACAGGATGAGACCATAAAGGTCCCAGCCGGGAACTGGATGCAGATCTGCTGGTTAGCCTGTTGCGACCAGTGAAACATCGCCATAATGGCAGGCGCCGTATCAGTTTTGCCATCAGCAATCGCACCGAAATCAAACAGCGTCAGGCGATTAAAATCGTCTACCACGCGACGCCAGGAAAAGCCTTCACCGGAGAAGTTTACGCCGCCATCATTCTGCACGGGCTGGAAGCTGCCGACAAATTCGCCGCCACCGACTTCACGGCCTTCATGCCAGCTTTTCAGCTTAACCTTGGCCCCTTCAAACAGGGGACGGGTCTTGCGAAGCTCGGCCACAGACGCAATCTCACCAATCAGCTGATAACCCGCTGGCTGCGCCAGACGCTGACTGAAATCTGCCGCGCCCGGACGACTGACATCCGCAATGTTGAACAGCGTCTGACCGTTACTGTCTTCCACTGTCATCGAATGCGACGGATCAGCAATCAGTGCGGCATTGTCCTGAATAAACTGGGTAAAATTGCCTTTGTTCAACGCGATAGGCTGCGCAATCTCGGATACTTTGCCATTAGCGTCACGGAGAAAGACCGGGATCTGGTTGCCAGGCTTACTGGCATCCACACCCGCTTTACCAATCCAGAGTTTTCCTTCAAAGCTCTGCCAGAATTGCGGTGGCATCGCGTAGATATTTTCTGGCGTGAGGATCGGCACGTCACCTTTTGGAATAGCGGTGGCATCAACCGGCTTCAGGGCAATACCGTTACTTTTTGCAGCGTAGCTGGAAAAGGTGCTCACGGAGAGAGCCCCCACCAGAGCGGAGGCGGCGGTCTGTAAAACGTCTCTTCTTTTCATGCATCAATTCCCGTAGTCAATAAGGCCATTGGCCATAGCGGTGTCCCTGAGGCACGTCGCAAGTGAGCTTTTCCAGCTTCGTTTAAACTAATGACAGCCAGCTTTGCTTAATTTGTTTACCGTCGAATTTCAGCGCGGTTTGTTTGGTTTTATCGCTCATGGCAAAGAGCAGCGCGTCATCGGTGGCGAGCTGCTCCATTCGCGCCAGAAACGTGGCTTTATCATTCATCGGAACCAGGAAACCGTCTTCACCGTGATTGATGATCTCCTGCGGTCCGGTCGGGCAGTCATACGCTACAACGGGCAGTGACCAGGATTTAGCTTCCAGCAGCACCAGTGGCAATCCTTCATAACGCGAGGTCATCAGCGCCATATCGCTGTCACGGTAGTAGTCATTGATATTGCTAACCTTACCGACAAACTTCACGCTGTCAGTGATGCCCAGTACGGCGGCCTGATCGTGCAGCTGCTGACGCAGTTCACCATCACCGGCAATCACCAGCGTCCAGTCCGGATGGCTGCGTGCGAAGTCGCGCCAGATATCCAGCATCAGATCAAACCCCTTCTGGTTATCCAGACGGCCCACCGCCAGCGCCTGACGATGACGGGTCTGACGCTGAAAACCTTTGTAGACGACGGGGTTAGGAATTTGCTTGCTGGGAATGTGCCAGCGGCTGAACACCTGATGATCTTTGTCGGTCAGAACAATCACGCGGTCGTAGTAGCGCAGCAGCAGAAACTTGAGGAACTTGATCGGTTTGCTGAAAGAGTTAATGGCAATGTGCTCGCAGGCGTAGGCTTTGCCACGCTTCTTCTTCATTGCCAGCAGATTCCAGAAGGCAAACATGACGCTCAGACGCCCCATGCTGATCAGGAAGACGGTATCGAAACCCTCTTCGTGGATCCGGGCTACCGCGCTTTTAATGGGGTTGCTCTGTCCTTCGAAGCTGACAATCTGTCTGACATGTTCAAACGGATAAAAGGTCTTACCACTGCCTTCCAGCGAGTAGATGGTGACGTCATGTGTTTCGCCAAGACACTCTGACATGAAGTTACAGATGTTCTCAGTGCCCGCATACGAATAAGCATCTTTGATCACCAGGACAATTTTTTTCATGAAACGCTATCCACCTCAAATAATAAAGACAATCCTGCCGACAGGCTCAACGATGCTTAAGGGTAAACAGCACACCATTCACCATATACCAGGCGTAATAGTAATAGATTTTTAACGGATTGTTTTTATAGATAATTCTTAATAATTCAAGGTGCCACTGGGCCGCTTTGTTCTTGTTGCGCGAAAGGGAATCGCCTAATTCGTAATAGTTGACAAGAATCGTCTGAATTACGCGAGCCTGCTTATAGCGGGTGAATAATTCATACAAGAACAGGAAATCTTCATGGCCTTTGCGCTGGAAGAAAAGTCCCTGTGGCGGACGGCGGAAACAGACAGAGGAGAAGCAGACGCGATACTGCTTTTTCACAAAGTTTTCCTGCTGCAGATAAGGCTTTCCGTAGGTAATGTCGTGCTCAGCCTTGCGGGTTTTATAGTGATATTCGGTAATCACAAAATCATCACCGGCGGCGATAGCAGCTACCTGCTGGGTCAGCTTATCCGCATGCCACTCATCATCGCTGTCAAGAAAGGCAATAATCTCTTCAGTGGCCGCGCGCAATCCGACGTTGCGGGTCTCAGCTGCGCCCATGTTGACCGCGTTATCCAGAATGGTAATGCGCGGATCCTGACAATGCTCCCGCACAAATGCCAGCGAGTCATCAGTGGATTTATCGTTGACCAGATAGAGGTGCCAGTCGGTATAGTGCTGATTGATAACCGACTGCACAGCGCGTAACACGGTCTGACGGGCATTGTACATAGGCATAACAATGCCAACGGTTCCAACAGAAGTATTCATCTTCAACCCTGAATGTAAACGAAAAGAGAGGTGCTCCTGGTATCAGGAGCAGAGCGAGGCGCAGTGCGCGTCAGGAGATCGCTTTCTCACCGCCAAAACGTGCTTTGACCTTGTCTTTAACCCGGTTCATAAAATAAGCACGGTTGTCTTTATTGGTGAGGAAGAAGTAGCGAGCAAAGCTCAGGCTCGCCATCAGCGACTTACCGTCCATTTTGTAGCGCAGCGGCAGCTTAAAAGCTTTGTAGGTGTGGATATCACGCGGGGTAAGATGCGGCTTCATGCTATCAAGCCAGAACATCGAGTAGTTCACCGATTCGCCTTTATGTTTCGAGCCAAATTTAGTGACCAGATGGTAGTTCGCCAGCGGTGCGGCGATCATCATAAAGTCATAGCCCATGCGGTCGGCACGAATGCAGAAATCATAATCCTGATGACGGATGTAGCGGGTATCGAACTGAATTTTCGCCGCATCTTCCCGTTTCAGCACAATCGTGCTGGTCTGGATAAAGCCATAACAGCCAAACAGATACTCAGCGACGGTTTCATTTTTGCCTGGTGGCTGCATTGGCATCACTTTCAGGAATGTGCCGTCCTGATAGATATTTACCTGGCTGAAAATAACGACATTCTTTTTGCCCTGGGCGTCCAGTTGAGCAATTTTTTCACTCACCTGCTGCAGTTTGTCCGCAGCCCACTCATCATCGGCGTCAAGAAAACTGACATAATCACCGGTCGCCAGCTCAATGCCTTTGTTACGCGCACCGGCCCCGTTGAGTTTGACCTCAGAAAGCACCAGATTGATGTCGAGATCCTGATAGCGTTCGCTGCGAACCACCTCTGCCAGCGCGGCGGCATCTGCAGACTTATCATCCACGATGATGACTTCGAAATTGCGATACGTCTGCGCTTTAACGCAATCCAGCGTGGTTACAATCGATTCTGACGCGTTGTAAGCGGGGATTACGATAGAGAAGCGAATGTCCTTCATTGCCAGCACCTCATTAAAAACATTTCCATTTCAAAGATATAACGTTTGGACGTGGCAGGGTAACCGGTGATGTCCTAAATTGCTGACGAGGCGTTGGCCGCCTCTTTTTTCTTCTGACTGCTGGTAATAAATGGTTTCTCAACATAGAGATAAGTCAGTCTGGCAACATAGAATGAGGCCACAAAAAACAGCGTGGAAAGCAGGGTATAGAAGAAAAAGTTATGTTGAATCAGTGATTCCGGAATCTTCTTGATGAAGTAGAGCACGATGCCGTGGATCAGATAAAGGCTGTAGCTGACCTCACCGACTGACATCAATGTTTTACTTTCCAGCAGGCCAAACAGCGAATTGCCGCTGCTGATAACGAAAAACACCACGGCCAGCAGACAGAGAAAAATCAGGTAGTAGAACGTACTGCTGGTAAAGAACAGCGCGATAACGGCCAGCGTAATGGCCACCACAGCCGCCAGACCAGAAGTACGTAAAGCCATAAAACGGTCGCGGTAGTGCCATGCCAGATACCCGGTAGCAAAACCCAGCACCGGACGAGGATCGGTATAAGCGGTCCCCCAGAGACGCAGTGCAATGGCGACGGCTAAAATCCCCCCGATCGATCCCATGATGAACAGCATTTTAAAGCGGCCGTTGGTGGCACGATTCAGCAGATAAATCAGCGGAATCGACAGATAGAGCAGCCATTCCAGACGCAGTGTCCACTCGACACCCGCATTGATATTGGCCGTCGGAATTGACCCGATATGGTAGTTGCCGACAAACAGGAACCAGCGCAGACCGTCAACCAGCATGGCGCCACTCGCCACGACATCACCACTGAACCAGCCAATCACTACGATCAGCAATGCAGAGAACCAGAACATCGGCACAATGCGTCGCACGCGGGACTTCAGCAGTTTGCGTGTGAGTTCAGCGGTGGTCAGCTTGTCATTGTCGAGCCAGCGATAGAACAGAAAAGCAGAGATCATGAAAAACAGGGCGACACCAAATTTACCGGAGTTGGCAAAGAAGTTTCCCTGAGACACCCATGCAAAATAGTCTTTATCGAAAATCCACTCATGGTCGAGAGAGTAGACGTAGTGTGCAAAGTGCGAAAAGGCGACAATGCTGGCCAGCAGTGCACGCAATCCAGAGATACTTTTAATACCATTGCCGTTATAAACACCGCGATGGAATGAAAACAACCGTAATACCATCAGTGCTATTACTAATGACAGCACCATCATTAATACGTACATATCGCCCTGCTCCTCGGGTTTTATAAAACCTGCTTAGTGAGTCGATTTAAAAACAGCGTCAAAATCCCGATTTAACAACGCGAATGTCTGCTGCGCTTTAAACTGGTAAAGATCTTTTGTCGGATGAATACAGTCAGGAGACATCTGGCTGCTCCACTCTTTTTTCTGCTTAATCAGCTCATACTGCTTCACGACAGGTACATGCTGCTGCTGCGCTACCGCATTGATCTGATAAACATAAGGCCAGACATTCCATTGCTCAGCACGGCCACACAGTGGATTTGGCTGCTGCAATACCACCTGCTTGCCGTGCGCTTTCGCTGTTTTCACCAGTTCCGTCAGAATGTGGTTAAACTCCTCAGGACTTTCCGCGCCATGGGAGCGGTTCTTACCCGAAAAGACGCGTGCATCATTGATGGCATAATTAATCAAAATGATGCTGGCATCCGATTGCGCCATACGCTGATCCCAGCTTTCCTTTGAATTAACCAGTTCTGAGACCTGGGCGCCCGGCGAACCATGATTTTCGATACGTATGCCCGGACCATACTTTTCCTGCAGCATCTGCTGCAGGTAGTTCATTTCATTTTCTTTTATGATGACATTGCGCCCGCCGGAGGATGTCACACCGGCAGTTGTCGAGTCACCATAGGCTGCGATCACAACCGGGGCTGGGGCGTCTGTCGCCTGGGCCAGTAATGGTGCAGTAACCAACAACAGGGGAAATAATCGAATCATTTTCAGCTCTCGTCTTAGTGAATTAACTTAAATTCACGCGCCACTTCATAGCCCATCACCGCCTGTTTAAGCGAAATGGTGTTGTAGTAGAGGTAATAAACCTGGAAAAAGATAAACATCGCAAACATCGCTGGCTTCCAGACTCTTTTAGACTGGTAGATCAACAACGTCAGAACAATGGGTTCTACCTGTAACAGATAGTTTGAGAGACGAGCACCTGAGGGATAGTTATAGAAGAAAATCCTGATCGCTCCCCCAATAGCAAAGGTCAGGACCAACAGATAGTTCAGCCGCCAGGCAGGGTAATTGTCACGCTTCATCTGATTTGTCAGCATGAAGTAGACAAAGATGAACACCAGCATCACGTTTTTCAGGTTCGAAATCGAGAAAACGCTGCCTGTTTCGCCAGCAGCATTGTCATTGTTGTAGCCCGCTGCCCTTTCCCCTAATCCACCTAAGTGTCCGGCAATAGCGGTAACAAAGCCCATACCACCAACTTTTGACGCAGGAATACTCAGTACAATAATGGCAATCGGGAACCAGCGTCGTTCACGTATGAACAGGAAAGGTATCAGCGTGACAACCATGACCGCGGTGTTGTGACTGATAAATGAAAGAATAAAGAAGCCAAATGCCAGCCAGTAACGCTTCAGATAAAGCGTCCAGACAACCCCCAGGAAAAATGCGGAGCTCAGACCAAAGCGGATCTGGTTTACATCTTTGTTGATGAAGATATGTGCTGAATAGAGTGCCAGAGCCAGAATTGGATAGGGTGACATCTTTTTAAAGAAGATAGCATTTGTCCCTACCGCCAGGATCGAGAATACAAACAGAAAGGCGCTGGCATTATGTGAAAACAGGCTGGTAATCCAGGCAATAGCAAAGATAAGCGGCTCATAACGGAAAAAAGCCACGGTATTTAAAAAGCCGTTGACCTCAATACGCCGGATAAAATCTTCAAAGAAGCTGCGATATTGATAATCGTCCATGCCGGTGCCAAGTCCGCGGATACCGCCGAACACAATCAGCATCACAGTCGCGATGCAGAGCAAATACGTCAAAATATGGGAGGTGCGTTCGTCTTTTTTCAGGGCTAGTTCAAATAGCGAAAGCAGCAGTAAAAACCCTGATACATACCAATATGGAGCCATGGTGTGATTCCTTAATTCCACAAGTTCTCATGCCAGCAATAATCACGCGTCGCCTTCCCGTTGGGCTTTTCAGTAAACCTGACAGGACGGTCACACATTGCGTGCAGGCAATGCCATGCTGGTGATGAATTCTGTTGATTGACGCTCGCCATGCGATTTATAGAGGTATCGCTTTTGTGGGTTTGGACAGAATAACCTGTGTAAATTGATGCGTGTCGTCATTCAAAAGGACGATAAAAAGGGGCGGTCAGACCGCCCCCTGGTTATTACTCAATGATCAGCTTTTGGTGGGCTTGCTGTAGTCATAGGCGTAGTAGTCATAGCCATGTCCATAAGCATTGGCAGCTTTACGCACCACGGCGTTGAGGATCACACCTTTAATCTCAATACCGTTCTGGGCAAAGCGTTTGAAGCTGACATCCACTTCTTTAGTGGTATTGGCTTCGAAACGCGCCACCATCAGTGAAGTACCGGCCATTTTACCGATAATTGACGCATCGGTGACGGCCAGGATTGGCGGCGTATCGATTAACACCAGGTCGTAGTTCTTGCTCGCCCAATCCAGCAGCTCACCCATACGACGATGCATCAGCAGCTCAGATGGGTTCGGTGGAACCTGACCACGTGGCAGGAAGTCGAAACCGTAGACGCCCTGCTGAATCAGCGCCGGGCTGAATTCCGTTTTACCGGAGAGCACGTTTGACAGGCCTGATTTGTTATCCGCGCCCAGCAACTCGTGGGTGTAACCACGACGCATGTCGCCATCGATAAACAGAACACGCTGACCCGCTTTCGCGACCAGTGTCGCCAGGTTGGCACAGATAAAGGTTTTACCAATACCCGGGCTGGCGCCGGTGATCATCAGGATGTTGTTTTTCGCTTCCATCATGGCGAAGTGCAGGCTGGTACGCAGGCTACGAATCGCTTCGATGGAGAGATCAGTCGGGTTACCCAGTGCCAGCAGTGTTTCGTGCGGATCGGTTTTCACCTTGCTGCCACGACGCGCCAGCGCTTCGGTATCCTTCTTACGCTGCCAGTCAGACAGTGGAACGCTGGCATAGACATTCATGCCCAGCTCTTCCAGCTGTTCCGGGTTCTCGATGCCGTGATGCAGCAGGGCTTTCAGCAGAACCAGACCCACTGATACGAACAGACCTAAAATCAGGCTTGCGGCGATAATCAGCAGCTTCTTCGGTGCAACCGGTGAATTCGCTGTCTGCGCGGTGTCGATGATGCGGACATCACCCACGGTGCTGGCTTTGCTGATGCTCAGCTCCTGCTGACGGTTCAGCAACTGCATGTAGATCTCCTGACCTGACTGAACGTCACGGGTCAGACGCAGAATTTCCTGCTGAGTCTGTGGCATGCCAGAAATTTTCTTGTTCAGCTGAGCCTGTTCACCTTCAAGCGTTTTGCGTTTTTCAAGCAGCGCGCGGTATGTCGGGTGATCTTTGGTAAACAGCTGAGACACTTCAGCTTCACGGAAGGTCAGTTCGTTCAACTGGCTCTGCACGCTAACAGAAGAGTCCAGGGCTGATTTCGCTTCCAGTGACAGGTCAACCGATTCGTTCTGACGACGGAACGTATTCAGTTTGTTTTCCGCGTCATCCAGCTTGGCGCGAACGGCAGGCAACTGAGTGCGTAAGAACTCCAGGCTTTTCTCGGCCTGCTCTGACTTGCGCTCAACGTTCTGTAACAGATAGTTGTTCACAATCTGATTCAGGACTTTGCTGATCTGCTCAGGATCTTCACCCAGATACTCCAGACCCAGAACGCCGGTATCTTTACCTTTGTCTGCCACAGTCAGGTTTGAGAGAACAGAATTAATCGCCTGCAGGTCATTCAGCTTGGTCACGGTGAAGCTGGTGCCTTCATCGGCATGAATCTCGCTCACCAGCATGCTGATGTCGCCGTGCGACTCCAGCTGGCCGACTTTACCTTTAAACAGCTCATCGCCATCTTTAGAGACGGTGTAGCTATCCGGACCGGTGACTTCCAGCTCGACCTTACGTTTTTCGACAGTGCGTGGGATTTCCAGACGCGAAATCGCGATATCAGCAGGTTTGTTGCCCATCAGGCGCGACAGGCCCTTGCCGATAACCGGGAAGTAGTTCTGCTCAACCACAGTATCCAGACCCAGATCGTCAACGGTTTTACCGATGACCATACGGGATTCCAGAATCTCGATCTCCGTATCGGAGGCTGGCGTTGGTGGCAGAATGCTGTCAATTTCGTTCAGCACGGTACTGGCATTCTTCTGCTCAACCTGAACTAACGCATCTGCGCTATAAATCGGTGTTGCAAACAGTGTGTAGAGTGTTCCCGCCAGCATGAAAAATGCGGTAACGGCAACAATGATCCAGCGATGATCAATTAGCTGTCCCACAAGATGCGCCAGATCCCATCCATTCGAATCCTCTCCCGGCGCAGTTCTGACCTTATTTTTTATATTCATGGATAATCCCAACTATCGGCTTAATACGTTGACCCATTTCTGGGTAGCGTTTTCCAGTAACCCGTAAATCTCTTCAAAGGCCTCACGGCTTTTTCTGTACGGATCCGCAATTTCTTTCTGATTGAGCCAGTGCCCAAGCAACATGGTTTTGCCACGTGCAGCCGGGTCGATGCGATTGACCTGTTCAATATGTCGCTTTTCCATGACCAGAATCAGGTCAGCCTGACGGCACATTTCGGCCGTCAGTTGCTGTGCCTGATGTCCTTCCAGTGACAGACCCTGTGCTGCCGCGACCTCGGATGCCATCCGGTCGGCCGCGTGGCCCACCAGCGCCCCCAGGCCAGCGGAGCGAACATCCAAATCGGGCAACGCACGTTTAAACAGGCGCTCTCCGGTAGGAGAGCGGCAGATGTTGCCAATGCAAACGACTAACACGGACGTAATCATGGTCAGACCTTAGTTCGACCAGTTGCGGATACGCTGTGCGGCCTGAGTCGCATCGTTGATACCAGCAATGGTTGGTATCAGTTGCGAAATCACACGGTTCCAGCGCGTCAGCGGTGTAGAGGTGACATAGACGATGTCATAAGGCTGGAGCTGGAAATCGGTTCCCATCACCATGGATGCCGCATCTTTGGTGTTCAACTGATAGATGTTGGCAATCTTGCTGCGATCGGTGCCGTGCAGTGGACGGATAACGAAGACACCGGTAGCGTCAGAGGTGGTTTGATCCATCCCCGCCGCATTGCCCAGCGCTTCCGCCAGCGTCATGCCACTGCGGTCCATTTTCAGGGTTGTCTGCTGCTTCACTTCACCCATTACGAAGATTTTCAGATCATCGTTACGCGGAACGTAGAGAATATCGCCCGGGTAGAGGAGGTGGTTCTGGCTCAGATCGCCGTTCTGCATCAGTGCCTGCAGAGAAACGCGCTGTTCACGACCGTTGTGCGTCAGCACGACGTTACGCCAGTCTGCATCCGCGGCCAGGCCGCCAGCGGCGTTGATCGCATCCAGAACCGTCAACGGTACGTTGGTGATGGGTTGCTGACCTGACGTCGTTACTGAACCGGTAACATAGGTTTTCTGCGATTTGAACGAGGCGATGCTGACATCAACCTGTGGGCTTTCAATGTACTGAGCCAGACGACGTGAAACTTCGTCACGGACTTCGCCGACGGTACGGCCCGCTACACGAACGCGACCGATGTAGGGATAGAAGATAGTGCCATCAGAATGCACCCAGTTACCGGTGTCGCTGGCGCTGCGGTACTGGCCTGCTGGCGTGGTCAATTCCGGGTGATCCCAGACCGTCACGGTCAGAACATCACCCACACCGATACGATATTCATAGTTCTGAATTTCGTTCTGCAGTGCTGGGTTCGTCTGAGCCACCAGAGGCTTAGGACGCATCTTTTCAACCAGTGAAGGCGTTAACGGGAAGACGTTGACGTATTTATCGATGTCAAAGTTGCTATCCTGCTGCTCGATAACATCTTTTCCTGATGTAGAAAGACGAGAACCGGGTTCGATCGTACACCCGACAAGGAATGTGGCGGATACCAGCAAGGGTATCAATTTCATTTTGATTGTAATCATTTAGATCTTCGCTATCAGTTATTTATTGATAGAGGCGAAACCGCCGCTGTGTAAGCGTCCAACAAAAAGTAAATCCTGGCTGACTAAAGCCTTAAGCACTGAACCTGTCGTTCATTATCCTTGCTCCACTTGTTATACGTAGTGGCCATCTACCAGGGTGTACCTGAAACGCCTTGCATCATAGCGGACTATAGATGCACTGCGATATCCCTGGTGATGGCCGCTATTAACGACACGCCTGACAACGGCACAACACCTCTGAGCGCGCGTTAGCACGCTCATTTCGACTCACGGTTAATAGGCACCGTCGCGTTTTAACACCACACCCACTGTTTTGAACAGAATCGCAATGTCATTCCACAGTGACCAGTTTTTTACGTACCACGAATCGAAATAGACGCGGGTTTCATAGTCAACGTCATTACGACCGCTGACCTGCCACAATCCCGTCATGCCCGGCTTAGCCATCAGGTAATAATCAACATCACCAGCATAACGACAGAGTTCATCTTCAATGACCGGACGAGGTCCAACCAGACTCATATCACCGCGCACCACGTTCCAGAGCTGAGGCAGCTCATCGAGGCTTGTTTTACGGATGAAGTGGCCCACTTTGGTAATACGTGGATCATTTTTGAGTTTGAAATCTTTATCCCATTCCGCACGTGCAACGGGATCGGTGCGCAACACCTCTTCCAGCACTTCTTTGGAATTGATGACCATTGAACGGAATTTCAGGCATTTAAATTTACGGCCATTCATGCCCACACGTTCGTGACCATAAATCGGCGGTCCACCATCACGGCCCACCAGGAAGCCCAGCACCAGCAGCGCTGGCATCAGCATCAGGATAATTGAGAGAGCACCTACGATATCAAATGCCCGCTTAAGGAAACGCGAGGTGCGTTTAGCCAGGTTATTCTGAACACGCAGAATCATCACCTCATGGCTAAAGATATACGCCATGTCTGTACCGTAAAGCGGAACACCACGCAGGGTCGGGATCACTGATACTGAACGGCAGTTATGCATCGCCAGCGATTTAAGCCAGATATCACGATACTGACTCTGCTCATACTCGACTGCCACGATAAACTGGGTTTCGCTGTTAGTCAGGCTCCAGAGCTCCTGCTCATCACGCAGCACCGGCACGCCATTCATGATCTCCTGCGGACAGGTTCCATCAACGTCGTAGAAAGCGATAACGTCGAAACCCATGACCTCTTCGCTTTGCAGTGCCTGCCAGGCTTCGTGCGCATTTTTGCTGCTGCCGATAATAATGGTTTGTTTCTTCCACAAGCCTTTTTTATTCAGCAGACGTTTAGAGAGCGCACGACAGGTTGGAATTAAAATCAGCGCCAGAACCCAGGTCAGTAACCAGACGAAACGCGACATCTGCCACTGCGACAGTGCGGTGATCGACAGATCGATGACAGAAAATATAAGAATGGTACGAAAAACTTCTTTTAATTCGAACCAGAAAGGTTTCCGGTAGGTATAGTGCCGAAGCCTTACCCAGAACCAGCCAATACAAATTACCGACAGACAAATGTGTGTGGCAATTTTTAAATTCATTTCTTTTTCAGAAATATCTGCCAGCGGCGAACCTGAGTGAAGATTAATTAGCATCATCGCCACAAATAATGCTGCGTTGAAACAAATTAAGTCTGAACATGCCAGCATTAATTTGGTAATAAGACTTTTAAACGTAAATTCTGTATCGCGCATATTTAACTCTTTATTTTATTTCCTTAAACCCGCAACGGCTATCGCCTGTTAAATCATTAAGCGACGAAACCTCTCCAGACTGAGCCGTTTCTAAGGGGAGCTCCTGCGGCGTTTACGCCAATGATCTTAACCATAAACCAGTAATATTGTGATGAATACCAACAGATTACTCTGACTTAACCACCGCCAGCGCTGCTCACTTTATCAACAAAAACACGATTCGGGCACGCTACCGCCCTTGGCTGTCGCTGCCAATATCGCTGTCGTCATTCATATTGATCCCCGTAATGCAGTAACGTTACCGCATTGCATCGTGCAGACGTTCACCGGCGAATGACTCATTCGTCACATTGCGATTAATGTCGAATAGGCTCGCGAATTACGACTCTGGGGCAGAGTTTGCAAACTTGTTGCTATACTAGTTATTACTGGCTTGTTTACAAGCAGGTCCCGCTATCCCTGGACTATTTTAGGAAAAAGACTACCAGCGATTAGTATTGAGGCCTGACAGGCAGTGCAATGCTTTCTTCAAAATTAGGATTAATGCCATACTCGTGATGAGATAAATCGCATAAGCCCGACAGGTGAATATCTCATCCAGGGTTAAACATGAGCCAGAATACTCTCTGCTGCACTCTGTGAATTTAATCAAAACGTCACACTCATATGTTCATATTTTGCACGATATATCGCCTTGATTGGGTCATCGCCCCCCTGCCCTGCCATTTGTACGTGGCTTCGCACTCCACTATCATCAGAGAAAACTCAATTTAAAATATTCAGGTGAACATGACATGCTGGAGGTAATTGCAGATCCCTCGCTATGGGCGGGATTAGTAACGCTAATCGTTCTGGAACTGGTTTTAGGCATCGACAATCTTATCTTTATTGCCATTCTGGTTGAGAAGCTGCCTGGACCGCTTCGCGACCGCGCACGCGTGATAGGACTGCTGCTGGCGTTATTGTGCCGATTATTGTTGCTGGCATCGCTTTCCTGGCTGGTTACCCTGAAAGAACCCTGGATAACGCTGGGCGGACACCCCTTTAGTGCGCGTGATCTGTTGCTGCTGTCGGGCGGGATTTTCCTGCTATTTAAAGCCACTACAGAGTTGAATACGCGTCTGGAAGGACACGATGAGGCGTCCGGTCAACAAAAAGGCGGCGCTAAATTCTGGCCAGTGGTGGCGCAAATTGTGGTGCTGGATGCTATCTTCTCACTGGATGCGGTCATTACCGCTGTGGGCATGGTGAATGATCTGCCCGTCATGATGGTTGCCGTCACCATCGCTATTCTGCTGATGCTGCTCGCCAGCAAGCCGTTAACCCGCTTTGTGAACAAGCACCCGACAATTGTGATCCTCTGTTTAAGCTTTCTGCTGATGATCGGTTTCAGCCTGGTGGCGGAAGGCTTTGGCTTTGTCATTCCTAAAGGGTATCTCTACGCGGCCATCGGCTTCTCAGTTGTCATTGAAGCGTTAAACCAGCTGGCTCACTTTAATCGCCGCCGTGTGCTGTCGGCTGGCCGCCCTCTGCGCCAGCGCACGGCGGAAGCGGTATTAAGGCTGTTGCGCGGCGCGGCAGAACCGGCGGAGCTGGATGCAAAAACCTCATCACTGATTGCTGACAGCGATGCCAGCATGCTTTTCAATCGGCAGGAACGGGCAATGATTGCCCGCGTGCTGGGCATGGGCCAGCGTCACGTTAATAGCATCATGACCTCTCGCCACGACGTCGACCATATTGATCTCAGTGATGATCCGGCTGAGATCATGTCGCGTCTCGACCGCAATCAGCACACGCGCATTCTGATAACGGACCACTCCAGTGAACCACTGGGTGTGGTGCATGTTATCGATCTGCTGCACCAGTCGCTGCACAATAACTCTCTCGATTTACGCGCCCTTATCCGACAACCGTTGGTGTTTCCTGAGCGACTGACCCTGCTGCAGGCGCTGGAACAGTTTCGTCAGGCTCATACACATTTTGCCTTTGTGGTGGATGAGTTCGGTTCAATGGAAGGCGTGGTGACGCTGAGCGATGTGATGGAGACCATCGCCGGCAATCTGCCGAATGAGGCGGGTGAAATTGACGCCCGTTACGATATACAGATTCAGGGTGAAGGTCACTGGATTGCCAACGGCCATATGCCACTGGACGATCTGGCGCTCTATGTGAAATTGCCGCTGGATGAACAGCGTGACTACCATACGCTGGCAGGCTTACTGATGGATAAGCTGCAACACATTCCTCAGGAAGGCGAAGTGTTGCAACTGGGTGACTATCTGCTGCGAACGCTGCAGGTTGAAAATCATCGGATTCAGAAGGTTGAAATCCTGCGGCAGCCTGACGCAGATTACGAGGTATAGCCACTGCTCGGGGCGCAGGGAATGCGCCCGCTAGGGGCGCATGATTTTCTTCAGATTCTCTTTGTTCTCGCCCTCTTTCTGACGATCAATCCACTGATTCAGACGTGACCTGGCCTCACTCTGCAGACGGTTACGAAGAACGTCATCCACTGGCAGGGAATATTGCAGGCTGTTCCAGCCGCCATACATACGCAGTGGGATAGGCTGACTGGAAAGTGCCTTCACCAGCGCATCATCGCCACGCCAGCCGCTGATTTTCAGGCCCAGCGTCACATCCAGCTGTTGCTGCACCATGTCGACTTTGCCCGCGCCCTGTAATCCCAGATTCTGACCGTTACCATTGAGATCACTGAAGCTGAGTACACCTTTATTCAGCGCCACCTGACCGCTTATCGACTCAATACCCTCATCTGCGGCATCCTCGCTGCTGACCTTATCGCTGACCCGAGCCACAGCACGCTGCACCATTTGCTGGAGATTAAGCTGTGCCAGCTTCAGGTTGCTGGCGCTGATCGTCGCCCTGCCCTGCCAGCTTCGCTTCGCCCCCTCGACTGTCAGCGTATCGCCGGACAGTTCCCCGTCAAGGCTCAGGTTACCCTGCAGACTTTCCGGTAGTGCAAATGCTTTCAGCAATGGCTGGATTTGAATAAACCGGAGTTGCGGTTTCAGGCTGACCCGTGTCTCTGGCTGACGAATATCGATGCTGCCGGGAATCGAGAAGCTGCCATTACCCAGCTTGCCGCTAAGAGTATTCAGCGTCATGAGTCCCTGCTGATTACTGGCATTCACCGAAAGATCAGTCAGCGAGAGGCCGCGCCATACCGCATTGTTCGCCTGAAGTTTGAGCGCCAGATCCATGTCGTTGAGAGGAGAGTCCGCATTGGTACGTTCGCGCGGCGCGGCAATCACTGGCGAACGGGCCACGGTGGCGTGCTGCGCGCCAGGCGCTTCAGAGACGGGCGCACTGGTGAGTAAATTATCGAGATTCAGGTTGCTGGCTTTCAGATCCAGCGCCAGCTGCTGTGGCGGCAACACATGACCACTGCCCTGCCCGGTCAGGGTACTGTCATTCGCGGTGAGCTGCAGACCACTAAAGGAGAACTGCTGCCGGTCACCATTCCATTCGCCCTGCAGGCTTAACGACCCTTTAATCCCCTGAGACGGAATGTCGGCGCCCGATAAGCTGTAATCGAGCTGCTGCAGCTGGCCGGTAAGACGGTGCGGATATTGCGCAGCATCCAGCTGGCCTTTGAGATTCAGCGTGGCGTTGCGCTGGTTGCGCATCAGCGTCGTGCTCAGAGACAGTGTCGCCAGCTTGTTCGCGTCCTGATCCATAGTAATGTTGAGGTCGCGGAAATTATATTCGTCGCCGCCTGGCTGTTGCCAGATCAGCAGACTGTCGGCTACCCGCAGTTTAGCGATATCAAATGACCAGCCGGTGGATGGCGAGGCAGGCTCCGCATCACGGGGACCCTGAGGGGCATTTCTGGCAGGCTGCGCGCTACTGTCGGGCGTTACCCGCACTATCGCATTTTTCAGCAGCACCTGGCTGACGCTGAGCTGATGGGATAATAGAGGCCAGAGATCAACATCGAGACGCATGTTCTCCGCTGAGACCAGCGGCTGAGTCGCCCCCGGCGCGGTGAGGCTCATCCGCCCAGCCAGGATGCTGAGCTGAGGCCAGACGTGCCAGCGCAAATCGTTACTGACCTCAAGGCGATAACCACTGCGTTGTTCAACCTGTTGCACCATATAGGCACGGAAGTCGTTGGGATTGACCAGCAGCACCAGCGCGCTCAATCCCGTTACGACCACCACCAACAGGATGGCCAGCGTGGTTATCACTCTTTTCATTACATCCTCAGATCAGTCTTTATCAATACGGCTGGCATCAGCACCCTGCTGACCCCGATATTTTGCATCTTCACGCCGGTTATAAGGTCGCGCAGCCGGGCCTGAAAGCGGTTCAAAACTCAGCGCGCCGATTAACATACCCGGACGCAGAGCCAGCGGCAATTTACCTGAATTGTAGAATTCCAGCACGATACGACCCTGCCAGCCTGGATCAATGCGGTGCGCTGTAACATGCACCATCAGCCCGAGGCGCGCCAGCGATGAACGGCCATCCAGCCAGCCGACCAGGTCGTCAGGCAGCGTCACGGACTCCAGCGTTACCGCCAGCGCCAGCTCACCAGGATGGAGGAAAAAGGCTTCACCATCAGGCAGCACAATCTCATCGCTCATGACCCGATCCAGTGCCGCGCTCACTTCCTGTTTCGGGCCACTCAGGTCGATAAAGGCCGCGGTATGGCCGCTGAAGGTGCGGAACTGATTACCCAGGCGCACATCGACGGTTGCCCCATTAATGCGCTCGACAGGCGGGCGTGGCTCAATGGCCAGTTTGCCATTGTCCAGCCAGGCTTCAATATCGCGATCGCATAATCTCATTGCGGAAACTCCATGGCATAAGTGTAGCGAACCAGTGACAGCGTGCCTGCCACCGGTCTGCACCCCGTCCGGATGGACGTGGGTTATTCAAAAAACTGGTTGATTTTCGCCTTCAGGATATCAATGGCGATACGGTTTTTTCCGCCGCGCGGCACAATGATATCGGCGTACTGTTTTGATGGCTCGATAAACTGCAGAAACATCGGACGCACGGTCTTCTGATACTGACTCATTACCGAATCCATTGAGCGGCCGCGCTCATTGACGTCACGTTTCATACGGCGCATCAGACAGATATCAAGCGGCGTATCCACGAAGATAGAAAAGTTAAGTTCCTGGCGCAGACGGGCATCGGTTAACAGCAGAATGCCTTCAAGAATAATGACCTTTTTCGCTTTCAGGTGCTGCGTTTGCTGAGTGCGGGTGTGCTCAACGTAGCTGTAGACCGGCAGCTCAATGTCCTGCCCGGCTTTTACCGCCTGCAGATGCTGCAACAGCAAATCATGATCCATCGCACTCGGATGGTCATAATTGGTTTTAACCCTCTCTTCCATGGTGAGGTGACTTTGATCTTTGTAATAAGCATCTTCCGGGATAACCCCGATATGCTCGTCACCTACCTGATCACGGATTTCACGATAGAGCGTGCTGGCAATTAAACTTTTACCGGATGCGGAAGCGCCGGCAATGCCTACAATCACGCACTGATGAGACTTGTCAGTCATACTTTTTTAAGACCTGATAACTGGAGCCTGCCACTGGTCACACATTACGCGGGCAGCGGACGGGCCGAAATGGAGAGGGTGTGTTCGCGCTAAGTATAGGGATTTCGGCCTTTTGATGCCAGAAAAATGGCACCGGCGTCTTTTCAGACTTTCTCCTTTGGACGCCACTCATTTCACCGATAAACTAGCAGCACACCATATTATAAAAAAATGGCCTGTGCGGCACGCGGTTGTCTGAACGCGTGTCGCTGACATGACGACCGAATGATGCATCAGGAGTGGTATGCACTGGAAGACTTTGACCTATTTTGGCGACAGCATGCTGTTGATTCCGACAGCGGTGATTATTGCGCTGATTTTGCCGTGGAAAAGTGATAACCGCCTTACGGTCTTTTACTGGATTGTGGCCTTTGGCCTGGCTGGCCTGACAGTCAGCATCTCAAAGATTCTGTTTCTCGGGTTTGGCATCGGCAGTGCCCGCTTCAATTTTACCGGCTTCAGCGGTCACAGCGCGATGTCCGCTACCCTGTGGCCAGTGATGCTGTGGCTGATTTCCGGACGCTGGTCAGCAAAATGGCGCATTGCGGCGATTGGCGTGGGTTACCTGATTCCTCTGATGGTTGGGTTCTCGCGTCTGGTCATCCACGCTCACTCGAAAAGTGAAGTTGCCACCGGCTTGCTGCTGGGCTTCACGTTGAGCACTGCGTTTCTGATCTCTCAGCGACGCACCGCGCTCAAAGGCTTTAGCTGGCCACAGATCGGTGCTGCACTGTTAGTGCCGTTTGTATTAATGGGTCATGGCCGTGTCGCGACGACGCAACAGTTTCTGGAACGTTTCTCTGCCAGCCTCGCGGGGCTGGAGAAGCCCTATACCCGCGCCGATCTTTTCCGCCAGTAATCAATACGCTGGTAATCAATTTCTCTGTGCCCGTCAATTCACCGATTAACGGGCAATATTGATTTCACCCCTTTTTTCTTTGCCGAATGTGCTAGCATGCAGTCAGAGAATGACTGGTGCCTGATTCGCCGTAGCGGAGCGTTGCACCCTGACGGAAGTCCGCATGACGATAGAGATCCTGTCCCCGCAAAATAGCACGCCAAACTGCTGGCTTTCGGCGCTTTTCCTTGGCTGTATAGTGTTTGTCCTGACACTGTTCTGTCTTGAACTGATCGTGGTCAGCGGGAAAATCTCCCCGCTCTGGTTCCCGACGACATTAATGACTGTGGTGGTTTTCCGCTGTCCGTCACGTCAGCTACCCCTGCTGCTGACTGCCTGTGTGCTGGGCACCGCCGCGGCCAACGCCATCATCATCGGACCTGCCTTTTCAAACATTAAATTCGCCCTGTTAAACCTTATCCAGGCCGGTGTGGGTGGCATGCTGCTGCGCGCGCTGCTGGATCGGCGCGCGCCACTGAACTCTTTGCATGACTGGGCACGGATGGTGTTATCGGTGGGTATCGTGACACCGGTTCTGGGTGGCCTGCTGGCGCTCTGGACGCTGCAGGTCAGCGGCCACGCTTCGTTTCCCTTCTTCTATACATGGGTGATCTCAGAAATCATCGGCATGCTGGTGTTAGGCCCGATGCTGCTGCTGCTGCCCTGGCCGCTGCGACGGGGCCAGTTCAGCGAGCTGGGCAGGCAGTTGCCAGAAACGTTGATGACGCTGCTCCTGACCCTGAGTGCCAGTTATCTGTCGCTGCGTTTTCTGCCCTGGCCCTTTACCTTTATTGTCGTAATCCTGTTCTGGTGCGCGGTGCGCCTGCCCAAGTTGCAGGCGTTTGTGCTGTTCTTCATCAACGCCAGTTTTATCTCGATGCTGCTGGCTTTGGATGCGGTCAGCGTAGTTAACAACAACAGCGCGCTGGGCCCGGTCTCCAGCTGGTTACCTTTCCTTCTGGTGTTAATCCCCAGCCACATTATGTCGCTGGTGATGGATGCGTTCCGGCGTGAAAAGCTCCACATCACCGACAGCGAAACCCGCTTCCGTCACGCCATGGAATACTCTGCAATCGGTATGGCGCTGGTGGCGCCTCAGGGTAAATGGCTGCAGGTTAACCGCTCGCTGTGCGATATCCTTGGCTATCCGGCCGAAGAGCTCAAACGCCTGACATTCCAGCAGATTACGCATCCCGATGATCTGAGCCTTGATCTGCAACATGCCAGCCGATTGCTGGAAGGTGAGATTGATACGTACACGTTTGAGAAGCGCTATTTTCGTAAAGATGGTGAGATTGTCTGGGCACGCCTCACGGTATCGCTGGTGCGCGATGGCAGCCAGGAACCGCTCTATTTTATCGCGCAAATTATTGATATTTCTGAGCTGAAGCAGAGTGAGCAGGTGAATCGCCGGCTGATGGAGCGCATCACACTGGCCAACGAAGCCGGGGGCATTGGCGTGTGGGAGTGGAACCTCCTGACCGGTGAAATGTTATGGGACAAGCGCATGTATGCCCTGTTTGGTCTCGCCCCTCATGAGTCGCCCAGTTATGACCTCTGGATCCATCTGCTGCATACCGCAGATCGGGAGTATGCTGCGCTGACGGTGCAACAGGCGATTGAGCTACGCAGTGCTTTTCACATGGAGTATCGCGTGGTTAATGCCGAGGGCCAGCGCTGGGTGCGCACCCAGGCGAACCGTTTACTGAGTAAAGAGGGCCGCATTGAGCGCATGCTGGGGATCTGCCAGGACATCACCCCGCTTCGTAATCTGAACGAAGCGCTGTTTCAGGAGAAAGAGCGCATGGCGATAACCCTGGACTCAATCGGTGAAGCGGTTATCAGCACGGACAAAGAGATGTGTGTCGCCTTTATGAATCCGGTGGCGGAGAAAATGAGCGGCTTGTTACAGGAGCAGGCTGCCGGGCAGCCGCTCAGTGAGCTGCTGCACATTACTCAGGGACGTAACGGCCCAAAAGTGGAGAGTCTGCTGTTGTGCCAGCTGCCACCGGAAAAAATCACCCCCAGTCTGGCTGAAGACCTGGTGCTCCACACCCCGGATGGCGGCCACATCGATATTCATTACAGCATCACGCCACTGCGTTCAGAAGCGGGCGTGGAACAGGGCGCCGTCATGGTTATTCAGGATGTGAGTGAATCACGTAAACTGATGAAGCGCCTGAGTTACAGCGCCCTCCACGACACCCTGACCCGCCTGCCTAACCGCGCCAGCTTTGAGCTTCAGCTTAAACGTCTGCTGTTTGATGCCGCTGAACATCAGCATCAGCATGTGCTGGTGTTTATCGACCTGGATAAGTTTAAAGCGGTCAATGACACCGCCGGGCATGCCGCAGGCGATGCATTGCTGCGCGAGCTCTCCGATCTGATGCAGCACCATCTGCGCAGCAGCGACTTCCTGGCCCGACTGGGCGGCGATGAGTTTGCGCTTCTGATGCCTGATTGCGATGTGGGTCAGGCACATGACGTGGTGCAGCGCATCGTCGCTGCGGTCAACGATTACCGCTTCCAGTGGCTGGGTCGCCTCTATCATGTAGGCGCCAGTGCGGGAGTGACCCAAATTTCAGCAGAAAACTGTCAGAGCAGCGACGTCCTTTCTCAGGCGGATATTGCCTGTTACAACGCCAAACGCAGTGGGCGTGGACGACTGATGATTTATGAGCAGGATAGCTTACCGCTGCCGGGTAACCATCAGGGAATGGATGCCGCGATGATTGATGCGCTGCAGATTGAACTGCCCGCCTGGTCTGTTGCGCCACCCAAGACCCCGCAAGCCGCCTTTATCTGGCTGCTTGACGTACAGCTGTTAACCGCAGATGGATTACTGCTGGATGAAACGTTGCTGCGCAATAACCTGCACAATGAGACGCTGCGACGCCGTCTCGATAACAATATTCTTGAGGTATTTTTCCGACACGACGTGGAAAAGCTAAATCAGAAAGGCATGCCGGTTATTTTGCCGCTTGATGCCGAGATACTCAGTGATGCCGCTTTTGTGGAGCAACTCTGTCAGCGCTTTGTCACGGCCGGTCTCTCAGAAAGCCGCTGTGGTTTCGCTTTCCCTGCGGCCGGCGTGTTAAGCAAAGGCGATCAGCTCTATTCCGCATTGCTGCAACTGCGGCAGTGTGGCTGCCGTATCGTATTGCAGCATTTTGGCCGAAATCTGGACGCGTTTACTCTGCTGAGCAACGAGGTAGTTGATTACCTGGTACTGGCACCTGAACTGGTTGCTAACGTTCACAATAATCTGATGGATGAGATGCTGCTGACCATTATTCAGGGCCAGGCAACGCAGCGTAACATCGTGGTGCTGGCCGGTCCGGTTTCAGTCCCTGCTCTGCTCAGCACGCTGGCTACCCTTGATGTGGATGGCGTCTGGGGCAGTGCCGTGGCCGAGCGGCAGCCGTTACGCGCACTGGCCGAAGATCGGATCTTCGCTATCCGTTAATTCCCGTGCGACCTGCTTGCTACCCTGATGAAGCTGCGCTAAAGTCGCCCCCTTTTTTCCGGCATGGGGGCGAAAATGTTCATAGGATTCGATTACGGTACCGCTAACTGCTCAATTGCAGTCAGCGAAAATGGCACGCCACGTCTGTTAACGCTGGAAAATGATCAGCGCCTGCTGCCGTCGATGATCTGTGCGCCAACCCGCGAGTCGATCAGCGAATGGCTCTATCGCCACCATCAGGTGGCAACACCTGATAGCGAAACCACCGCGTTGTTGCAGCGCGCCCTGCGTTATAACCGCGAAGAAGATATTGAGGTCCAGCCCAACAGTGTGCAGTTTGGCCTTACCGCGCTGCAGCACTATATGGTCGATCCCGAAGATGTCTGGTTCGTTAAATCCCCCAAATCCTTTCTCGGTGCCACTGGCCTGAAGCCGCAGCAGATTGCTCTGTTTGAAGATCTGGTCTGCGCCATGATGCTGCACATCCGCCAAAAGGGCGAAAGCCAGCTTGATCACGCTATCGATCAGGCTGTGATCGGGCGTCCGGTCAACTTCCAGGGCTTAGGCAGTGAAGAGTCTAACCAGCAGGCTGAAGGCATTCTGCTTCGCGCGGCACACCGTGCCGGTTTCCGCGACGTGGAGTTTCAGTTTGAACCGGTGGCAGCCGGACTTGATTTCGAAGCCACACTCAAACAGGAAACAACCGTGCTGGTTGTGGATATCGGCGGCGGAACCACCGACTGCTCAATGTTGCTGATGGGACCAAAGTGGCGTGATAAGGCGGACCGCCGCGAAAGCCTGTTGGGCCATAGCGGTTGCCGCGTTGGCGGTAACGACCTGGATATCATGCTGACGTTTAAGACCCTGATGCCGCTCCTTGGCCTGGGTGGTAATACCCAGAAAGGTACCGCCTTGCCAGCCCTGCCGTGGTGGAACGCCATCGCGATAAATGATGTGCCGGCACAGAGCGACTTCTACAGCCCGGCCTGCGGAAAGTGGCTGCGGGATTTAGTGCGGGATGCTGAACAGGGCGATGTGGTGGCTCGACTGCTGAAAGTCTGGCAGCAGAAGCTGAGTTATCGCCTGGTGCGGGCAGCGGAAGAGAGCAAGATTGCGCTGTCAGCCAGCCCGGCGCATACCGCCTCGCTCGACTTTATTGCCGCCGCTTTAGAGACAGAAATTGGTGTGGAGCAGCTGCAGGACGCCATCAGTCAGCCGCTGGAGAAAATTCTGGAGCAGGTGCAGCTGGCATTAGCCACCAGCCAGATTAAACCCGATGTCATCTACCTGACGGGCGGCAGTGCGCGTTCACCGTTACTGCGCGCGGCACTGCAGCAGACGCTGCCGGATACGCCGATTGCGGGCGGCGATGATTTCGCCTCCGTCACAGCAGGGCTGGCCCGCTGGGCGGAAGTGATGTTCCGTTAATCCTGCTCTGCCCTGTTCTGTAATCAAAAAAAACGGCACCTTAGTAAGGGTGCCGTTTTTGTTTGTAAAGTCTGCGAAGGCTCAGTGCCTGCAATTTATACGGTTCTGAAATGCATACTACAGACGGCTCACAAACGTAAAGCGATGGGAGCATACGCCTGTAGCAAAGCATCGCGGGCCACGGACAAAAAAGCCGGGAGCTTTTTTGAACAACGCAAAGCGTTGGCCCGGTTACGGGCGTACCTCAGGGATGAGGTGCGTAATCGCCCGCGCTGAGCCTGCCAGGGATGGCGTCTTTTGCGTCTTTGCGTAAGGCGAATGCTCCCTGAGCCTGAGCGCGATCTCCCCGTAATGGTTTTAAGGATGCCGTTTTAGCCCGCTATCAGAAGGCAATATTGGCGCTGATACCGCCGATAAACGCATCCTTCACTTCGCTTACCGCGCCTGGCGCCACCACATACTGCAGGTTTGGTCGCAGTGACATCCAGTTCGTCACTTTGGCGTTGTAATAAACCTCATAGTTGTACTCTGAACCTTCCTGAATCGGCAGATAGGTCGGGCTGTCAAAGCGGCTCTCGCCATTCGCCTGATTCTGCTGACGCAGAGCGCGGGTGTAGTCGCTGTTCACATGAATACGCGACGCACCTACGCCAATCTCATCCTGAGGACGGGCATCAAACGGTCCTGTCCAGGTAAACGCGATAGACTGGTAGTTATCCGTCTTCGAGGTCTTGTGATCGTTCATCACCGCCTGAACCCGCACGCCCAGACCACGATTCACATCGCTATCCTGCGCGGTCAGCTGTTGCTGTAACAGCAGATAGCCGCCATAGGCATGCGCCTGATCCTGATAGCCGCCATTGCGCCAGCTGCCATAAACATCGCCATCCACCGACGAATAGTAATAACCGATGCGGTAATTACCCGGTAATTTCTCCGGCCCGAACGTCGGTTTCCAGCCCAGTTCCACCGGCACCAGATTGCCCTCGGAATTGCTGGTATCCAGACGGAAGCCATCTCCGCGATCGTAGTTAGCACGGTTCTGATTGTAGAAACCAACCTGGAAGAAGACCTCCGGGGTGATATTGAACTTAATCCGACCGCCCCACTGCGATACCGGCCAGTTGAACCAGCGATCGCCGCGCCAATTACCTGCCTGTCCGCTGCCCAGTGCCAGGTTCTGGAACAGGTTGCCATCGAAATTATCGAAGTCTTCACCCACCGTCACGCGTCCGGCTTTCAGATCGACCACATCGTTAAACAATCCTTTGCGTAACCAGAACTGTGTCAGACGCCAGGTCTGGCCGCGACCATACACCTCCTGCACGGAGGAGAGCATCCCGGTGCGTTGATCCGCGACCTGCTCAGAAACATTCTGTCCGTTACGATTCGTCACGGTCATCTGAAATTCGGCATCCTGCCAGTCCAGCAGCTTTTGCAGGTCGAAATTGGTGCCGAACGTCCACTGGTCGCTGTAGCGCATGGTGGTGTTGGTATTTGCGCCACCCCCTAAATTTGCGGCGCTCTCCATGGTGTAGTTGACGTCAAACTTGATGCCGTCATCCTGCAATTGCGTTCGGTAGCCGCCCCAGTCACCAAACATCCATTCGGAGTCCGGACTCAGTGCATCAGCAGCCATGGCTTGTGAAGAAAAAATGGCCAGGATCAGGGTGCCCGTTGCCATACTGGCAGCGGAAAAGGTGGGTGCTTTTCTGTTTTTCATCTTGTTTATTCTTATGTGAGTTACGGGAAGTGACGCGCAGAGGATAGTGCTGGGTAAACGCTGTTTTTTATAAATACGTGCGCATAGTTTCCCGTAACATCCGTTTATTAATGCAAGTGTGATCGGGATCTCTGATTGATTATTCTTTGGGCGGGTCAGACTTCCTGCACAGGCATATCGTAAAAAGGGGCGCTGGCGCCCCTGAAGTTAACGGCTCGCCTGGTTCAGTTGCTCAATCTGCGTGGGGGTGAGCGTCAGTTGCATCGCACCAGCCAGATCGTCGAGTTGGTTAATCGACGTCGCACTGACAATCGGGGCGGTAATGCCGGGACGGGCAATCAGCCATGCCAGTGCCACCTGAGCTGGCGTCGCCTGATGGGCTTCACTGATGGCATCCAGCGCATCCAGGATCCGCAGACCGCGCGGGTTAAGGTATTTCTCCACCACGCCCTGCCCGCGTGCGCTTTTACCGGCATCTGCTGCATCACGATATTTGCCACTGAGAAAACCGCTGGCAAGCGAGTAGTAGTTGATCACGCCTAAACCCTGCGCCATGACAACGGGCTCCAGTTCCGACTCATAAGGCTGGCGGTCAAACAGGTTATATTGCGGTTGCAGCGTTTCATAACGCGCCAGCCCCTGCGATTCACTCACCTTCAACGCCTCCTGCAGACGCGCTGCGCTGTAATTAGAGGCACCAATGGCGCGCACTTTACCTTCACGGATCAGGCTGTCAAAGGTGCTCAGCGTTTCCGTCAGCGGCGTATCCTGATCGTCGCGGTGTGCCTGATAGAGGTCGATGTAGTCAGTCTGTAAGCGGCGAAGTGAATCTTCGACTGCCTGACGGATATATTGCGGTTTCAGCCCGGTCTTCTCAGGCGACATTTCCATGCCAACTTTGGTTGCCAGCACGATCTGCTCACGTTTGCCGCTTTTTTTCAGCCACTCTCCAATAATGGTTTCGGATTCACCGCCTTTATTGCCTGGCGCCCAGCGGGAGTAGACATCGGCGGTATCGATGAACCACAACCCTCGTTCAACCAGCCCATCCAGCAGAGAAAACGAGGTGGATTGATCCACCGTCCAGCCAAACACATTGCCGCCAAACGTCAGTAACGGCACCGTAATCCCACTGTCACCCAACTGCCGGGTTTGATTCTGACTCATTATCTGCTCCTTAATTTGCCTGACAAACTGCCTGTTTCTCAGCATAGCAAAGTGTTTTAACGCCTTTATGACGATTGTGCTGCGATTAATGTAAGAACAGGCATAATTACCCGGCCCTGACAGATATCCTTATTTCCTTCAAATTTTGCCTGTCAGAGGCGACTACACTCTGTCGTTTGCAGGCTACCCATTTGATGCCTGCGCCTGGGACTACGTCACTGCTGGAGAGCATCAACAATCATGAGCACCCGACACCCTGTTATGAAGAAAACCCTGATCGCACTGGCCCTGATTGCTGTGGCCGCTGGCGGCTACTATGCCTGGCAGCGCACTGCCCAGCCACAGAGCAGCAGCCAGACGGACTCGCCCGGACCTCGAGGTGGTAAGGGCGGCGGTGACGGCGCTCGTCGGCCACTCGCCCCGGTTCAGGCAGCGACGGCTACCAGCCAGAGCGTGCCGCAATACCTTAGCGGATTGGGTACCGTCACGGCGGCTAACACGGCCACGGTGCGCAGCCGGGTCAATGGCGATCTGCTGGCGATCCACTTTACCGAAGGCCAGCAGGTCAACGCGGGCGATCTGCTGGCAGAAGTCGACCCACGTCCTTACCAGGTGGCGTTAACCCAGGCTCAGGGCCAGCTGGCGAAAGATCAGGCGACGCTGGCCAATGCCCGTCGGGACCTGGCGCGCTTCGAGAAGCTGGCAAAAACGTCGCTGGTATCGCAGCAGGAGCTGGATACCCAGCGCTCACTGGTGAATGAAACGCTGGGCACCCTGAAAGCGGATGAGGGAGGCGTCGCCAGTGCACAGCTCAATCTGACCTACAGCAAAATCACTGCACCGATTGCCGGCCGTATCGGTCTGAAACAGGTGGATGTCGGCAACTACGTCACCAGTGGCGACACCAACGGTATCGTCGTGATCACCCAGACGCACCCGATTGATGTGGTCTTTACCCTGGCGGAGAACAGCATCAGTTCCATTCTCAAGGCACAGAAAAGCGGCCAGCCGCTGCTGGTGGAGGCCTGGGATCGCAGTAATGAGAATTTAATCGCCAGCGGCAAACTGCTGAGCCTTGATAACCAGATTGATGTGACGACCGGCACCATAAAAATCAAAGCGCGGTTTGATAATCAGGACGACGCCCTCTTCCCTAATCAGTTCGTCAATGTTCGGCTCAAGGTCAACACCTTGCAGAATGCCGTTGTGATTCCGCCTGCCGCATTACAGATGGGCAACGAAGGCCACTTTGTCTGGGTGGTCAACAGTGACAACAAGGTCAGCAAGAAAAGCGTGATTGCCGGCCTGCAGGATAGCCAGAAAGTGGTGGTCAGCGCCGGTCTGGAAGCCGGTGAACGGGTCGTGACCGATGGTCTGGATCGTCTGACCGAAGGCGCGAAAGTCGAGGTGGTCGCGCCGCAGAGCAACGCACCGCGCGCCACCCGTGCCGCCCTGCCGTCAAAAGGAGAGCGTGAGTAATGCAGGTCATGCCTCCCGATCACAGTGGCGGGCCGTCACGCCAGTTTATTCTGCGTCCGGTCGCCACCACGCTTTTGATGATTGCGATCTTGCTGGCCGGGGTGCTGGGCTACCGGTTCCTGCCGGTCTCGGCACTCCCGGAAGTCGATTATCCGACCATTCAGGTGGTTACGCTCTATCCAGGTGCCAGCCCGGATGTGGTCACCTCCTCCATTACCGCCCCACTTGAGCGTCAGTTTGGTCAGATGTCGGGGCTGAAACAGATGGCATCGCAAAGCTCCGGCGGTGCCTCGGTGGTAACACTGCAGTTTCAGCTGACGCTGCCGCTGGATGTGGCCGAGCAGGAGGTGCAGGCGGCCATTAACTCTGCCACTAATCTGCTGCCCAATGACCTGCCCAATCCACCGGTCTACAGCAAAGTAAACCCTGCCGATCCGCCCATCATGACGCTGGCCGTCACGACGCGCAGCATGCCGCTGACGCAGGTCCAGGACATGGTGGAAACGCGGGTCGCGCAGAAAATTTCGCAGGTCAGCGGTGTCGGCCTGGTGACGTTGTCAGGCGGTCAGCGCCCGGCAGTGCGGGTAAAAATGAATGCGCAGGCGCTGGCGGCGCTGGGGCTGACCAGTGAAACGGTGCGAACCGCCATCAGCAATGCCAACGTTAACTCCGCCAAAGGCAGCCTGGATGGTCCGACGCGTTCTATTACTCTGTCAGCCAATGACCAGATGAAATCCGCGGAAGATTATCGACAGCTGATTATCAGTTACAAAAACGGCGCACCGGTGCGTCTTGGGGACGTGGCGACCATTGAACAGGGAGCAGAAAACAGCTGGCTCGGCGCCTGGGCCAATCGCGATGCGGCGATTGTGCTTAATGTTCAGCGTCAGCCCGGCGCTAATATTATCGCCACTGCGGATAATATCCGTGCCATGTTGCCCGCCCTGACGGAAACGCTGCCCAAATCGGTAGAGGTGAAACTGCTCACTGACCGCACCACCAATATTCGTGCGTCGGTGAACGATACGCAGTTTGAGCTGATACTGGCGATGGCGCTGGTGGTGATGATTATCTATCTGTTCCTGCGTAACGTGCCCGCCACGCTGATTCCGGCGGTGGCGGTGCCGCTGTCGCTGATCGGCACCTTTGCGGCGATGTACTTCCTCGGTTTTTCCATTAATAACCTGACGCTGATGGCGCTGACCATTGCCACTGGTTTTGTGGTCGATGATGCCATCGTGGTGATCGAGAACATCTCGCGCTATATCGAAAAAGGGGAAAAGCCGCTTACCGCCGCGCTGAAAGGTGCCGGTGAGATCGGCTTTACCATTATCTCCCTGACCTTCTCGCTGATTGCGGTACTGATTCCGCTGCTGTTTATGGGCGACGTAATTGGCCGTCTGTTCCGCGAATTTGCCGTGACGCTGGCCGTAGCGATTCTGATTTCAGCGGTGGTATCACTCACCCTGACGCCGATGATGTGCGCCCGGATGCTGAGCGCAGAGTCGCTGCGTAAACAGAACCGCTTTTCACGGGCCAGCGAGGCGATGTTTGATCGTATCGTGGCCGCCTATGGTCGTGGCCTGAAACGGGTGCTGAATCACCCCTGGCTGACATTGTCGGTCGCGCTTGGCACCCTTGTGCTGACGCTGCTGCTGTGGATGATGATCCCGAAAGGCTTTTTCCCGCAGCAGGACAACAGCATTATTCAGGGTACGCTGCAGGCACCGCAGTCGGTCTCCTACGCCAGCATGGCAGAGCGCACCCGCGACGTCGCGTCCATCATCATGAAAGATCCGGCGGTTGAGAGCATGACCTCGTTCGTCGGCGTCGATGGCACCAATGCCTCGCTGAACAGCGCGCGACTGCAGATTAACCTTAAACCTCTGGATCAACGCGACGACCGCATTCCGGCTATTCAGCAACGCCTGCAACAACAGGTCAGTCAGCTGCCGGGCGTGCAGCTCTGGCTGCAGGCGGTACAGGATCTCACCATCGATACCCAGGCGAGCCGCACGCCTTACCAGTTCACGCTGCAGTCCGGCTCCCTGTCGTCGCTCAGCACCTGGGTGCCGGCTCTGCTGACCCGGCTCAGTACCCTGCCACAGCTGCGTGACGTCAGCAGTGACTGGCAGGATCAGGGGCTGGAAGCTTATGTCAACGTTGACCGCGACAGCGCCAGCCGCCTCGGTATCAGCATGGCCGATGTCGATAACGCGCTGTACAACGCGTTTGGGCAGCGACTCATCTCCACCATCTATACCCAGGCAAATCAGTATCGTGTGGTGCTGGAGCAGGATAATAACGCCACACCGGGGCTGGAGAGCCTGGAGGCGATTCGCCTTAACAGCAGTGATGGCGGCAGCGTTCCGCTGAGCGCCATCGCCCGTATTGAACAGCGCCACACGCCGCTCAGCATTAACCATCTGGACCAGTTCCCGTCGGCGACCTTCTCCTTCAACGTGGCTGACGGCTATTCGCTCGAAGATGCGGTGAAGGCGGTGTCGCAGGCCGAAGCGCAGCTGGGCATGCCCGCGGAGCTGATGACCCAGTTCCAGGGCAGTACGCTGGCGTTTGAGGCGGCGCTGAGCAGCACCGTCTGGCTGATTGTGGCAGCCATCGTGGCGATGTACATCGTGCTGGGCGTGCTCTATGAAAGCTTTATTCACCCGATTACGATTCTCTCAACACTGCCCACTGCCGGTGTCGGCGCACTGCTGGCGCTGATGCTCAGCGGCAATGAGCTGGATATCGTGGCAATTATTGGCATCATCCTGCTGATCGGCATCGTGAAAAAGAACGCCATCATGATGATCGACTTTGCGCTGGCAGCCGAACGTGAACAGGGCATGAAGCCGGTAGATGCCATCTATCAGGCCTGTCTGTTGCGCTTCCGTCCGATTCTGATGACCACACTGGCAGCCCTTCTCGGTGCGCTGCCGCTGATGCTCAGCACCGGCGTCGGTGCCGAACTACGTCATCCGCTGGGAATCGCCATGGTCGGTGGCCTGATTCTGAGTCAGGTACTGACGCTGTTCACCACACCGGTGATCTACCTGCTGTTTGACCGCCTGGCGCATGCTACCCGCCGACGCTTTGGTCGTACGGAGGCCGCAGAGTGAAGTTTTTTGCCCTCTTCATCCATCGGCCCGTCGCCACGACCCTGCTGACACTGGCCATCGCCCTGGCCGGGATGCTGGGCTTCCGTCTGCTGCCGGTGGCACCGCTGCCGCAGGTCGATTTTCCGGTCATCGTCATCTCGGCCTCGCTGCCGGGCGCCTCACCGGAAATCATGGCATCGTCGGTGGCGACACCGCTGGAACGCTCTCTGGGACGCATCGCGGGGGTCAGTGAAATGACCTCTACCAGTTCGCTGGGCAGCACCCGCATCATTCTGGTGTTTGATTTTGATCGCGACATTAACGGCGCGGCGCGCGACGTGCAGGCCGCCATTAACGCCGCGCAAAGCCTGCTGCCCACCGGCATGCCGTCGCGTCCCACCTACCGGAAAGTTAACCCTTCTGATGCGCCGATCATGATCATGACGCTGACCTCAGATACCTACAATCCGGGTCAGCTTTATGACTACGCCTCTACCCAGCTGGCGCAGAAGCTGTCACAGATTGAAGGCGTGGGCGATGTCACCGTGGGCGGCAGTTCGCTGCCTGCGGTGCGCGTGGCGCTGAATCCCCAGGCACTGTTTAACCAGGGCGTATCGCTGGATGCGGTGCGCACCGCTATCTCCAATGCCAATCAGCGACGACCGCAGGGCGCACTGGATGACGGTCAGCAGCGCTGGCAACTGCGAACCAATGACGCGCTGCAGACTGCCCGGGAATATCAGCCGCTGGTGGTGCATTACAACAACGGCGCGGCGGTCAGGCTGTCGGATGTGGCGACGGTAGAGGACTCGGTTCAGGACGTGCGCAACGCCGGGATGTCACGGGGTAAACCTGCGGTTTTGCTGCTGATCCGCAAAACGCCTGAAGCGAACGTCATTGATACGGTCGATCGGATTCGCGCTGAAATGCCGCTGCTGCATGAGGTGATCCCCGCCGCCATCGATCTTGAGATTGCGCAGGATCGCTCGCCCACTATTCGCGCCTCGCTGCATGAAGTGGAGCAGTCGCTGATTATCGCCGTGGCGCTGGTGATTCTGGTGGTGTTTGTTTTCCTGCGCTCGGGCCGCGCCACGCTGATTCCGGCCGTTGCCGTGCCGGTTTCGCTAATCGGCACGTTTGCCGCGATGTACCTGTGCGGCTTCAGCCTGAATAATCTGTCACTGATGGCGCTGACCATTGCTACCGGTTTTGTGGTGGACGATGCGATTGTGGTGCTGGAGAACATTGCCCGTCACGTGGAAGCCGGCATGAAACCGCTGGCTGCCGCGCTAAAAGGGGTGCGGGAAGTCGGCTTTACCGTGCTGTCGATGAGCCTGTCGCTGATTGCAGTGTTCCTGCCGCTCCTGATGATTGGCGGGCTGATTGGCCGCTTCTTCTCTGAGTTTTCCATTACGCTGTCGGTGTCGATTCTTATCTCGCTGTTTATCTCGGTCACGCTGACGCCGGTGATGTGCGCTTATCTGCTGAAGCCACACGCGCCGCGCAGCCAGCCACGTAAGCGCGGGGTGGGCCGGGTACTGATGGCGATTCAGCAGGGCTACGGTCGGTCGCTGAACGTGGTGCTGAACCATGCACGCTGGGTGCTGCTGCTGTTTTTCGCCACCATCGCCCTGACAGGCTGGCTGTTCGTTCATATCCCGAAAACCTTTATGCCGGAACAGGATACCGGGCGACTCTCCGGCTTTATCTCTGCCGACCAGAGCATTTCCTTTCAGGCGATGCGCAGCAAGCTGCAGGATTTTATGGAGATTGTCGGGGCCGATCCGGCGGTGGAAAGCGTGGTGGGCTTTACCGGTGGGATGCGGACCAACAGCGGTTCGATGTTTATCTCGCTGAAGCCGCTGTCGGAGCGCAAAGAGAGTGCCCTTGAGATAATCGCCCGGCTGCGCACTAAGCTGGCGAAAGAGCCGGGGGCCAATCTCTATCTGAATGCGGTGCAGGATCTGCGCGCGGGGGGTCGGGAATCGAATGCTGCTTATCAATATTCATTGCTGTCGGACGATCTCGGCGCACTGCGGACGTGGGAGCCGAAAATCCGGGAGGCGTTCTCCGCGCTGCCGCAGCTGGCGGACGTGAACTCCGATCAGCAGGATAAAGGCAGCGAAATGGCGCTGACCTACGATCGTGAAAGCATGGCCCGGCTTGGCATTGATGTCTCTCAGGCCAATGCACTGCTGAATAACGCTTTTGGTCAGCGTCAGATTTCCACTATCTATCAGCCGCTTAATCAGTACAAAGTGGTGATGGAGGTCGATCCACGCTACACCCAGGATATCAGTGCCCTGTCGCAGATGTTTGTGATAAACGCCGACGGTAAAGCGATTCCGCTGTCATGGTTTGCCCACTGGCAGCCCGCGAATGCCCCACTTTCGGTGAACCACGAGGGGCTCTCGGCCGCCTCTACGATCTCTTTTAACCTGCCAGAGGGTGTGTCGCTGTCACAGGCATCGGAAGCGATTGAACGGACCATGACCGCGATTGGCGTGCCCTCCAGTGTGCGCGGCAGTTTTGCCGGTACGGCGCAGGTGTTTGAGCAGTCGCAAAGCAGCCAGCTCTGGCTGATGCTGGCAGCCATTGCGGCGGTCTATATCGTGCTGGGCATCCTCTACGAAAGCTATGTGCATCCGCTGACGATTCTCTCTACCCTGCCCTCGGCGGGTGTCGGGGCGTTGCTGGCGCTGGAACTGTTCGATACGCCCTTTAGCCTGATTGCGCTGATCGGTATTCTGCTGCTGATTGGCATCGTGAAAAAGAACGCCATCATGATGGTCGATTTTGCGCTGGAGGCCGAGCGTAACGGCCAGCTGAGTGCGCGAGAGGCGATTTTCCAGGCGTGCCTGCTGCGCTTCCGGCCAATTATGATGACCACGCTGGCGGCATTGTTTGGCGCGCTGCCACTGGTGCTGAGCAGCGGCGACGGTGCCGAACTACGTCAACCGCTGGGAATTACCATTGCAGGCGGGCTGGTGATGAGCCAGCTGCTGACACTCTACACCACGCCGGTGGTCTATCTGATGATGGATAAATTGCGGCGCAAAAAGCGTCCGCTGACCGCCGCCGCGCAATAGCCGTAATGGGTGTGTCGGCAGGCACGGCGCGTGACGCTTTTATCGGGGGGATCGATGACTACGCAAAGCACTCATGTCCGCTGGCAACTGTGGATCGTTGCCATCGGCTTCTTTATGCAGACGCTGGATACCACCATCGTCAATACCGCGATCCCATCGATGGCGCACGATCTGGGAGTCAGTCCGCTGCACATGCACTCGGTGATCGTCTATTACGTGCTGACGGTGGCGGTGATGCTGCCGGTCAGTGGCTGGCTGGCGGATCGTTTTGGCGTGCGCAACATTTTCTTCTGCGCGATTCTGCTGTTCAGTATCGGCTCGCTGCTGTGCGCCATATCGGGCACGCTGGATCAGCTGGTGCTGTCGCGCGTGGTTCAGGGGATTGGCGGAGCCATGATGGTTCCCGTGGGTCGCCTGACGGTGATGAAAATCGTGCCGCGCGAGCAATATATGTCCGCCATGACCTTTGTCACCCTGCCCGGCCAGATTGGCCCGCTGCTGGGTCCGGCACTGGGCGGTGTGCTGGTAGAGTACGCCAGCTGGCACTGGATCTTTCTCATCAATATTCCGGTCGGCATCGCCGGCGCTATCGCCACTCTGATGCTGATGCCCAACCACATTATGCAAACGCGGCGCTTTGATTTCGCCGGGTTTATTCTGCTGGCCGCTGGCATGGCAACCCTGACACTGGCGCTGGATGGCCAGCGTAGCAGTGGTGGCTCACCGCTGTTACTGGGTGCCATGATTCTCGTTGGCCTGTTCTCTCTGCTCTTCTACCTGATGCATGCACGCGGCAATGATAATGCGCTGTTCAGCCTGAGGCTGTTTGATAATCGCGTTTATGCCATTGGTCTGCTGGGCAGTTTTACCGGCCGCATCGGCAGCGGCATGCTGCCCTTTATGACCCCTATTTTTCTGCAGATTGGCATGGGCTACAGCCCGTTTCACGCCGGTCTGATGATGATTTCAATGGTGCTGGGGAATATGGGGATGAAGCGCATAGTGGTGCGCATCGTCAATCTTTACGGCTACCGCAACGTGCTGGTGATGTCGACGGTGGCGCTGGCGCTGGTGGTCCTGCTGTTCCCACTGGTGGCGCTCATGGGTTGGGTCTGGCTACTGCCGCTGGTGCTGTTTCTGCAGGGCATGGTCAATGCCATTCGCTTCTCTTCAATGAATACCCTGACGCTGAAGGAGCTGCCCGATGAGCTGGCATCCAGCGGCAACAGCCTGCTGTCGATGATTATGCAGCTGTCGATGAGTATTGGCGTCACCGTCGCCGGGCTGCTGCTGGGCGCATTTGCTCATGAAAACATGGCGAACAGCACCGCGAATCACTCAATGTTTATTTATACCTACCTTTGCATGTCGCTGATTATTCTTCTGCCCGCGCTGGTGTTCTGGCGCGTCCCGCCACAGACGAATGCCAACGTTGATTTGCGACGCCGGAGAGAAAAATGAGAGTTAACCTGCGACTGGGCATCGGTGCCAAACTGTTTATGGCGATTTTCGCTACCTGCATGCTGGTCCTGATCACCATGCACTGGGGCGTTCGGATGAGTTTCGAGCACGGCTTTGTCGACTACATTAAACGCGGCAACGAGCAGCGGTTAAACCTGCTCAGCGATGCCCTCGCCGATCAGTATGAGCAGCACGGCAACTGGGATTTTTTGCGCCATAACGATCGGCTGGTCTTTACCATGCTGCGCTCGCTGGAGCAGAATCCCGACAGCAACAGCCAGCTACCGCCGCACGGCTGGCGTACCCAGTTCTGGATTCTTGACCAGCAGTATAAAGTGCTGGCCGGACCAAAATCGCCGGTGCCACCCGAAGGCACACGACGCAACATCACCACCAGCAACAATAAAGTGGTCGGCTGGGTGATCGGCTCGCCGCCGGAGCGGCTGACGCGCAGCACCGACATTAACTTTGATCAACAGCAGCGGCGTACCAGCTGGATTATCGTGGGGCTTTCAACGCTGCTGGCGGCGCTGGCGACCTGGCTGATGGCGCGCGGTCTGCTGGCGCCGGTCAAGCGACTGGTCGACGGCACTCATCATCTGGCGGCCGGTAATTTTGCTACCCGCGTGGAGGTCAGCAGCCGGGATGAGCTGGGCCAGCTGGCCGGTGACTTTAACCTTCTCGCCAGCTCGCTGGAGAAAAACGAAAGCATGCGGCGCGCTTTTATGGCCGACATCTCCCATGAGCTGCGCACACCGCTGGCGATCCTGCGCGGTGAACTGGAAGCGATGCAGGATGGGGTGCGCAAACTGACGCCCGAAGCGATCGCCTCGCTGCAGAGCGAGGTGGTGGTGCTGACCAAGCTGGTGGACGATCTGCACCAGCTGTCGTTATCGGATGAGGGTGCCCTTGCCTACCGCAAACAGGCCACCGATCTGGTTCAGTTGCTGGAGGTGACGGCGGGCAGCTTTGCCGAGCGCTATCGCGCGCACGGCCTGACGCTGAAACTGAATCTGCCCGAAAACGCCCCATTCTTTGGCGATCCCGGCAGGCTGATGCAGTTATTCACCAACCTTCTTGAGAACAGCCTGCGCTACACCGACAGCGGTGGCCGCGTTGAAGTGACACTGAAGTATGAAGCGCCCCACTGGTGCATCGATTTTGATGACAGCGCACCTGGCGTGGATAAAGAACATCAGGTGCAGATTTTTGAGCGTTTCTTCCGCACCGAAGGCTCGCGCAACCGCGCCAGCGGCGGCTCGGGTCTGGGGCTGGCCATCTGTAAAAATATCGCTGATGCACATGGTGGCGATATTCATGCGTCGCACTCTGATTTAGGTGGACTGAAAATCGCGCTACACTTGCGCTATGTTCCCCTTGTGTAAATGCTTATGAGCCAGGAAAACCACGACCCGCTGATTCTGGTGGTCGAAGATGAGCCGAAACTGGCGCAGCTGATGATCGATTATCTGCACGCCTCAAACTACCGTACCCATCACATCGCCGACGGCAACGCGGTGCTGGAGTATGTGCGTCAGACGCCACCCGATCTGATGCTGCTGGATTTAATGCTGCCTGGCACCGATGGCTTAACGCTTTGCCGTGAAATCCGCCGTCATTCCGAGCTGCCGATTATTATGGTCACCGCGCGTACCGAGGAGATTGATCGGCTGCTGGGATTAGAGCTGGGCGCGGATGACTACATCTGCAAACCCTTCAGTCCGCGTGAAGTGGTGGCACGGGTCAAAACGATTCTGCGCCGGGTCAGGCGTTCAGCGGAAGAGCCGCAAAGCGCCTCGTTGCTGCGGGTCGACGAAAGCCGCTTCTTCGCCAGCTGGCGCGAAAAGCCACTGGATCTTACTCCGGCGGAATTCCGTCTGCTGAAAACGTTGTCGCTGGAACCGGGCAAGGTCTTTTCACGTGAACAGCTGCTCAACCATCTTTATGATGACTACCGCGTGGTCACGGATCGCACCATCGACAGCCATATCAAGAATCTGCGGCGGAAGCTAGAGAACCTCGACAGTGAGCAACCTTTTATCCGCGCCGTCTACGGGATGGGCTATCGCTGGGAAGCCGATGCCTGTCATTTGATCTAGTTTGATCCCGATCAATTTACTTCCCTTTTCTCACTGCCTACAATTCCGCACCCTTTGCAGGGCTTAGAGCCTATCCCAGCAGGTGTAATTGTTGCAGGCAGTCTGGACACGGACAGCGCGGAACAACCGGAGCGTACACGTAGTACGTGAGGATTGTGAGCACTGCCCAGGTTCAGACTGGCAAATAAAATAGCCTGATGGGATAGGCTCTTAATGGTCCTGCACCTGTCGCCTTAAGCGACATACTGACCTGACATCAGTGAGAAGATCATGAAACCCGAACTGCTTTCCCCTGCTGGCACGCTAAAAAACATGCGTTACGCCTTTGCTTATGGGGCCGATGCCGTCTATGCCGGCCAGCCGCGCTATAGCCTGCGGGTGCGCAACAACGAATTTACCCACGAAAATCTTGCGCTGGGCATCAATGAAGCGCACGCGCTGGGCAAAAAATTCTATGTGGTGGTGAACATTGCGCCGCATAACGCCAAGCTGAAAACCTTTATTCGCGACCTGACGCCGGTGGTGGAGATGCAGCCTGACGCGCTGATCATGTCCGATCCCGGTCTTATCATGCTGGTGCGCGAGGCTTTTCCGACGATGCCGATTCACCTGTCGGTGCAGGCCAATGCGGTCAACTGGGCCACGGTAAAATTCTGGCAGCAGATGGGGCTGAGCCGGGTAATCCTGTCACGCGAGTTATCGCTGGAGGAGATTGGCGAGATCCGCCAGCAGGTGCCGGAGATGGAGCTGGAAGTCTTCGTTCATGGCGCGCTCTGTATGGCCTATTCCGGTCGCTGCCTGCTGTCAGGCTATATGAACAAGCGCGACCCGAATCAGGGCACCTGCACCAATGCCTGCCGCTGGGAATATAAAGTGCAGGAAGGCCAGCAGGATGAGGTGGGGAATATCGTCGGTATTCACACGCCGGTCGCAGTGCAGGATGTCACGCCGGTGCTGGGCATCGGTCAGCCTACCGACAAGGTGTTTCTGCTGGAAGAGAAGATGAAACCTGGCGAAGTGATGAGCGCGTTCGAAGATGAGCATGGCACCTATATCATGAACTCGCGGGATCTGCGCGCGGTCGCGCATGTTGAGCAGCTTAGCGAGATGGGCGTTCATTCGCTGAAAATCGAGGGACGTACTAAGTCCTATTACTACTGCGCCCGCACCGCTCAGGTGTATCGCCGGGCGATTGATGATGCCGCTGCCGGGAAGCCGTTTGATCCGTCACTGCTGTTGACGCTGGAAGGTCTGGCCCATCGCGGCTATACCGAAGGCTTCCTTCGCCGCCACACTCATGACAGTTATCAGAATTATCAGCAGGGTTTTTCCGTGTCCGATCGCCAGCAATTTGTCGGCGAATTTACCGGCGAGCGTCGGAATGAGTGGGCTGAAGTGGCGGTGAAGAACAAGTTTATGCTGCACGACAGCGTGGAGATCATGACGCCCGAAGGAAACCTGAATTGTCAGCTTGATGCGCTGCAGAACGCGCGCGGCGAACCCACCGAGGTTGCGCCGGGCGATGGCCATCGCGTCTGGTTGCGGGTGCCGCAGGAAGTCGATCTGCGTTTTGCACTGCTGCTGCGCAACTTCGATCACGGTGAAGATACCCGGGATCCACATAATCGTTTACCAACGGAAACATTTTGAGGAAATCAGAACAGGATCACAGACCCCTGTTCAGCGCTGCTTTATAGTCCTGCCTGCTGCTAATGAGTAACAACAAACGGCAGATTTACCTGGAACCACCTCATTTACCCGCCCGGCTCCCCCGTGCGGGTTTTCTTTTTTCTCTCTTTCGCCAATTATTTACTGCTGGCAGCTATGTTATAAATTCCCCTTCTTACTCTGTAGATCTCCAAGGAACGCAAAATGGATAATAAACCGCTAACGCTACTCATTCTGAATGGGAAAGGCGCGGGCAATGATGATCTGCGCGAAGCCATTACTGCCCTTCGTGAAGAAGGCTTCGATATTGCGGTGCGTGTCACTTTTGAAAAAGGTGATGGCGACAGGTACGTCAAAGAGGCGATTGCGCTGCAGGCGGAGACGGTGGTCGCAGGTGGTGGCGATGGCACCATCAACGAAATCGCGACAGCGCTGGCGGCATCGAATGCCGATCATCGCCCGGTGCTGGGCATCCTGCCGCTGGGAACGGCCAACGATTTTGCCACCAGCGTGGGCATTCCGGAAGAGATGGAACCGGCATTGCGTCTGGCGATCCAGGGCAAAGCCAGCACCATCGACCTGGCCAGAGTGAACCAGGATCACTACTTCATTAACATGGCGACGGGTGGATTTGGCACCCGCATCACCACGGAAACCCCGGAAAAGCTAAAGTCGGCACTGGGCGGTGTTTCCTATTTTATTCACGGCCTGATGCGCATGGATACGCTGAAACCTGATACCTGCGAGATCAGCGGTCCCGATTTCAACTGGCAGGGTGATGCGCTGGTCATTGGCATTGGTAATGGACGTCAGGCGGGCGGTGGTCAGCGACTCTGCCCTTCGGCCCTGATTAACGATGGCCGGCTGGACGTCAGCATTGTCACCGCACAGGAGCTGCTGCCGACCCTGTTGCACTCACTGACGGGCGACGATGACAATCCGGGCATCGTCACCGCTCAGCTGGAGTCACTGACCATCCGTTCTCCACATGAAATGACCTTTAACCTTGATGGCGAGCCGCTTTCAGGAAGGGAATTCGTGATTGAGGTGATGGCGGGCGCATTGAGCTGTCGTCTGCCTCCACAGTGTGAACTCCTTTCCTGAGCCTGATTCAGGGGGCGAAAGCCCCCCTTTTAATGCCGGTCTGAATCTCTGTCTGTAAAAAACGCCTCTTTCATTCCCCTTTTTGCCGCGCCTGGGTACCCCTGAAAACACTCTGTGACTGGGTTCACAACTCTGCCAGACCAACTTGTATGGTAGTATTAAAGTGCGTACTTTTTCATCATTGAACGCTGACTGAAAGGCAACCAGGATGAAAATTGTTAAGGCGGAAGTATTTGTAACCTGCGCAGGCAGAAACTTTGTCACCCTAAAAATCACCACGGATCAGGGACTGACCGGCATTGGCGACGCCACGCTGAATGGCCGTGAATTACCGGTCTCCTCCTACCTGAAAGATCACATCTGTCCGCAGCTGATTGGCCGCAACGCCCATCAGATCGAAGATATCTGGCAATACTTCTACAAAGGCGCTTACTGGCGTCGCGGTCCGGTGACTATGTCAGCTATCTCTGCGGTCGATATGGCACTGTGGGATATCAAAGGTAAAGCCGCCAATATGCCGCTTTACCAGTTGCTGGGTGGTGCCTCACGCACTGGCGTTATGGTCTATTGCCACACCACCGGCCATTCCATTGATGAAGTGATGGATGACTACGCGAAACACAAAGAGCTGGGCTTCAAAGCGATTCGCGCCCAGTGCGGCGTGCCGGGCATGAAAACCACTTACGGGATGGCGAAAGGCAAAGGCCTGGCTTACGAGCCGGCAACCAAAGGTCACTGGCCGGAAGAGCAGTTCTGGTCAACGGAAAAATACCTCGATTTCACCCCGAAATTGTTCGCAGCCATCCGTGACAAATTTGGTTTCGATGAGCATCTGCTGCATGACATGCACCATCGCCTGACACCGATTGAAGCCGCGCGTTTTGGCAAGAGCGTGGAAGATTATCGCCTGTTCTGGATGGAAGATCCGACACCCGCCGAAAACCAGGAATGCTTCCGTCTGATCCGCCAGCACACCGTCACGCCTATTGCGGTGGGCGAAGTGTTCAACAGCATCTGGGATTGTAAGCAGCTGATTGAAGAGCAGCTGATCGACTACATCCGCACCACCATCACACATGCGGGCGGGATTACCGGTATGCGACGTATCGCTGATTTTGCCTCACTCTATCAGGTGCGCACCGGCTCTCACGGTCCTTCAGACCTCTCCCCGATTTGCATGGCGGCAGCACTGCACTTTGACCTCTGGGTGCCGAACTTCGGCGTGCAGGAGTACATGGGCTTCTCTGAACAGATGATGGAGCTATTTGACGCAAACTGGACCTTTGATCAGGGCTATATGCATCCCGGCGACAAACCGGGCCTTGGCATAGAGTTCAACGAGAAACTGGCTGCGAAATATCCCTATGAACCTGCCTATCTGCCGGTCGCCCGTCTTGAAGATGGCACCCTGTGGAACTGGTAAGGAGAAGCTCATGAAAAGTGTTGTTATTGAACAGCCAGGCGAACTGGTGATAGCTGAACGTCCACTGCCACAACCGGCGGCAGGCGAAGTCCGGGTCAAAGTGGCCTATGCCAGTATCTGCGGTTCGGATGTGCATATCTGGCACGGCCATAACCCGTTCGCGAAATATCCGCGCGTGATTGGCCATGAATTTTTTGGTGTGATCGATGCGGTAGGTGCGGGAGTCGATGCGGCCCGACTGGGTCAGCGCGTAGCGGTCGATCCGGTGGTGAGCTGCGGCAGCTGCTATCCCTGCTCGGTAGGCCGTCCCAATGTCTGTACCACACTGCAGGTGATTGGCGTGCATCGCGACGGCGGCTTCAGCGACTATGCGCTGGCCCCGGCAAAAAATGCCTGGGAGTTGCCGGACGCCATCCCCGACAAGCTTGCCAGCCTGGTTGAGCCCTTTACCATCGCAGCCAACATTACGGCGTTTCTTAAGCCGCAGCCAGACGATGTCGCCCTGATTTATGGCGCCGGACCAATGGGGCTTACCGCGATTCAGGTGCTGAAAAACGTCTATAAAGTGAAAAAAGTGATGGTGGTGGATCGTCTGCCGGAACGCCTGGCGCTGGCTGAAGAGAGTGGTGCCGATCAGCGGTTCGATAACAGCGAAATCCCGCTGGCAGCACAGCTTGAGGGCGTACAGCCCACGCTGATTATCGACGCCGCCTGCCATCCCGCTATTCTGGCAGAAGCCGCCGCGCTCGCCTCACCGGCCGCGCGTATCGGTCTGCTGGGCTTCTCCGGCGAACCGTGCAGCATTACTCAGCAGAGCCTGACCAGCAAAGAGCTGTCGCTGTTTACCTCGCGTCTCAACAGCAACCGCTTTCCACAGGTGATCGCGTGGATGGAAAAAGGCTTGATCCAGCCAGAAAAACTCGTGACGCACTACTTCCCGCTGCAGGAGATTGAACGCGCGATGACCCTGTTCGAAAAAGATCCGCGCACCTGCTGCAAAGTGATCCTGCAAATGGGTTAACTCCCGCTGAACACCAGGTCTCCTTCGCCGGTGCGTACCCGCCGGCCTGATTAAAAAAGAAAACAGATCACGGAGTTTGTATGTTCAAGAATCTGCGCTGGACCCTCGTTTTGCTGCTCTTCCTGGTTTACATGATCAACTACCTCGATCGTGTTGCCCTCTCACTGACGGTGCCGCTGGTGGAGAAAGATCTGGCGATCAATGCTGAGCAGTTCGGCATGATTTTCGGCAGCTTCTTTTTCGGCTATGCCCTGTTTAACTTTGTCGGCGGCCTCGCCACTGACCGCTTTGGCCCGAAAATCGTGCTGGCCGTGGCGGTGGGTGCCTGGTCCATTTTCTGCGGCATGACAGCACTGGCGACCGGCTTCTGGTCGCTGCTGATTCTGCGTGTGCTATTCGGCATGGCGGAAGGCCCAATCTGCTCCTCAGCCAACAAAGCCATTAACGGCTGGTTCCCGAAAAAACAGGCCGCAACAGCGATGGGCTTACTGAGTGCCGGCTCACCTTTGGGTGGCGCCGTCGCCGGCCCGATCATTGGCTATCTTGCTCTGGCCTATGGCTGGCGTCCGGCGTTTGTGATCGTCTGCTGTATCGGTCTGGTCTGGATGGCGTTCTGGCTCTCCTTTGCCGCTGATAACCCGGCAAAAAGCAAAATTGTCACCGAAAAAGAGCGTCTGCTGATTGATCGCCTGAAAGCCACCAATCCGAATGATGAGGTTGACCTGGCTGAAACGCCGCATCCGTTTGGCTACTACCTGCGCCAGCCGATTATCCTGGTCACGGCGTTTGCCTTCTTCTGCTACAACTACATCCTGTTCTTCTTCCTGAGCTGGTTCCCGGCCTATCTGGTGCAGGCGCACGGCCTGGATATCAAATCCATGAGCATCACCACCATGATCCCGTGGATAGTGGGATTCGTTGGTCTGGCGCTGGGTGGCTGGATCTCCGATAAAATCTTCAATATCACCGGCAAACTGTTGTTGTCCCGTAAAATTGTGCTGGTGGTCTCACTGCTGGCAGCCGCAATTTGTGTGGCACTGGCGGGTACGATAAAAGAAGTGGTTCCTGCCGTTATGATGATGTCGGTGTCGATTTTCTTTCTCTATATTACCGGCGCGATCTACTGGGCGATTATTCAGGATGTGGTACACAAGAGTCGTATCGGCAGCATCAGCGGCTTTATCCATCTGGTGGGTAGCCTCTCCGGCATCATCGGGCCGATCGTCACCGGCTTTATTGTCCAGCACACCGGTAAATTCGATAGCGCCTTTGTACTGGCGGGTTGTGTCGCCGCGCTGGGGGCTTTCCTGGTGCTGTTCGTGATTCGCAGTCCGAAATCCCAGGATAAACCGGTTTCGGTCTGAGTGTTGTTCCGCTAACAGAACGATGATTTCGGGGCGCCATGCGCCCCGTTTGCCATAAGGACGGAGTATGTTACAGATTGATCGCCTGCCCGCTGAGGTCCAGCGCCCCACTTACGACCGCAGCAATTTAAAGACTCGCATGGTACATATTGGTTTTGGTGCGTTTCACCGCGCGCATCAGGCACTCTGCAGCGATAAGCTGGCTGAACAAGGCAGTGACTGGGGCTACTGCGAAGTTAACCTCAACAGCGGCGATCTGATTCAGGCTCTGCGTGAGCAAAATCTGCTCTATACCCTGACAGAGATGGCCGATGACTCACTGCAAACCCGGGTCATTGGCGTGATTACTCAGGCGCTGCACGGCAAAAGTGATGGGATTGAGGCGGTGATCAACGCAATGAGTCAGCCAGAGGTGGCCATTGTCTCTATGACCGTCACCGAGAAAGGCTATTGCCATCAGCCCGCCAGTGGAAATTTAAATCCCGATCATCCTGACATCGTGCACGATCTGCAGAATCCAGACTCGCCTCGCTCGCTGCCGGGTCTGATTCTGGCCGCGATTCGCCGCCGGCGGAAGCAGGATCTGCCTGCGTTCAGCGTAATGTCCTGCGACAACATGCCGGAAAATGGTCACGTCATCCGTAATGTGATTGTGCAGCTGGCACAGTATCAGGATCCGGCGCTGGCAGACTACATTCAGCAGCACATCACCTTCCCCTCCACCATGGTGGATCGCATCGTGCCGGCCATGACCGATGCGGCATTTGCCGCGCTGAACGTGCGCCTGGGTTGCAGCGATCCGGTTGCGGTTGAAGCGGAGCCCTTCTTCCAGTGGGTGATCGAAGATAACTTCGTTAATGGTCGTCCGGCGTGGGAAAAAGCAGGCGCAGAGCTGGTCAGCGATGTCCTGCCCTATGAAGAGATGAAACTGCGGATGTTGAATGGCAGCCACTCTTTCCTGGCCTATCTTGGCTTCCTGGCCGGTTATGAGTACATCAGCGACTGCATGGCCGATCCTCATTTCCGCGCCGCCGCCCGTTCACTGATGGTGGATGAGCAAGCCCCAACGCTGCGCACTCAGGGCGTGGAGCTCAATGCATACGCCGATTCGCTGATTGCCCGTTATGAAAACCGTGCGATTAAACATCGCACCGGACAGATTGCCACTGACGGCACCCAGAAGCTGCCACAACGTATGCTTGATAGCCTGCGCTGGCACCTGCAGCGCGGCAGCGACTGCGACCTACTGTTGCTGGGCGTGGCGGGCTGGATGCGCTATGTCGGCGGCATTGATGAGAAGGGTCAGCCGATTGAGATTCGTGATCCGATGAAAGCGCAACTGGCAGAATGCGTCGCCAGCAGCGAAGAGGGTGAAGCGCGTGTACGGGCGTTACTCTCCATGCGCGAAGTGTTTGGCGACGATCTGGCGCAGAATGCCGATGTAGTCGGCCGACTGACCGCCTGGTATAACAAACTGGCCACTCAGGGCGCGCGCGCGACGGTGCACCAGTGTCTCAACCGCAGCTAAAAGGGCTGGCGCAGACGCAGCGCGCTGATTAGACTGGCACTTTCCCATCGCGCTGGCTTTTGCCAGCCGTAATATGGATATTGCTGCATGTCGATCGCCTATACCATTACGACCAGCGAACCGGTAAATCAGCAGATTTACCGGTATCTGCGCAAAGATATTGTCACCTGCGCAATTCAGCCAGGCTCGCTGCTTTCTGAAAAGGAAGTGTCCGCGCGCTTCAACGTTTCACGCCAGCCGGTGCGCGAAGCGTTCATCAAGCTGGCTGAAGCCGGACTGGTACAGGTATTGCCGCAGCGCGGCACCTTTGTGCGCAAAATCTCCGCTAAGCGGGTAGCGGATGGTCGCTTTATCCGTGAGGCGGTGGAAGTGTCGGTGGTTCGTCGCGCGGCGCTGGAGATAGACGATTCGGCGCTGATGGCGCTGGAACATAACCTCCAGCTGCAGCGTATGGCCGCTGAGCGCCATGACAGCCAGGCTTTTCTTACGCTGGACGATGAGTTTCATCGCCTGATCGCTGAAAGTATCGACTGCAAGCTGGCCTGGGAGACGGTGGAGAACATCAAAGCGGCAATGGACCGCGTGCGCTTTCTGACGCTGAGTGAAGTCTCGCCGCCAGAAAAGCTAATTGAGCAGCATGAAGAGATTTTTGCCGCGCTCAAGGGCCATGACGACAATGCTGCCGAAGCGGCGATGCGTCGCCACCTGCAGGAGATGATCTTCTCAATCACTCCCATTGCCGAGCGTAACAGCGCCTGGTTTGAAGCACCCTAATCGCTCATCAGCCGCACCGCCTGAATGTCAGGCCGGTGCGGGTCTTCGCCGTCACCACCATTGATGAAAATGGTGAACCGGCCCGATGCCCTTCCCGACCTCCAGCGTATCTGCCATTAACAACGCCTGTTGTAACCAGTTTTTGGCTTCCCCAATCGTCTCTGCCCAGTCAGCATGACGCGGACGCAACGCGGCCAGGGCGGCCGACAGCGTGCAGCCGGTGCCATGGGTGTGACGGGTATTGACACGAGACGTGCTGAATCGCTGCTCAGTGGAATGCGTGATGAGCCAGTCCGGGCTCTCCGCCGCTGTAAGATGGCCGCCTTTCATCAGCACAGCCTGACAGCCCAGCGCCAGCAATGCCCGTCCCTGCTCGCGCATCTCCGCTTCATCGCTGGCGACAGCACAATCGAGCAACGCCGCCGCTTCCGGCAGATTCGGCGTGATCAACGAGACCTGCGGCAATAACAGCTCACGTACGCTGGCCACGGCGTCTGGCGAGAGCAGCGCATCGCCACTTTTTGCGACCATCACTGTATCCAGTACCACAAACGGGATATCTGCCTTTCTCAGCCGGGCAGCAACCTGCTCCACAATGGCCGTTTCTGACAGCATGCCAATTTTTGCGCTGTCGATGCGCACATCACTCAGCACCGAATCGAGCTGGGCGGCAACAAACTCAGGTGCAATCCGGTAAACAGACTGCACGCCTTGCGTGTTTTGTGCCACCAGCGCGGTTATGACACTGGTGCCATAGGCGCCCAAAGCCGAGAAGGTTTTCAGATCGGCCTGAATGCCTGCCCCGCCGCTGGGATCGGTACCGGCAATCGTCAGGGCATTAATGCGCTTCATTGCGCACCTCCAGCGTCCAGAGTGCATCAATAAACGCGTTGGCAAAACTGCCCGGCCCGACAGACTGCGGTGCTGCCTTTTCCCCCGCCAGGGCCATGACCTGACAGGCGGCCGCGACATTCATTAAACGATCACCCGGCAGACTACTGAAGCCCGCTACCACGGCGGAAAGTGCACAGCCGGTGCCCACCACCCGTGTCATTAACGGGCTGCCACCGCTTATGGCGAGGATCCGCTGACCATCCGTGGCGTAGTCCACTTCACCGGTGACGATCACCAGCGTATTCCAGGTCTCAGCAAGTTTCTGTGCTGCATCAATTGCCGTATCCGCCTGATGCAGTGTATCAACGCCCCGCCCGCCGCTGGCCTGCTGTGCCAGCGCCAGAATCTCTGATGCATTGCCGCGGATCACCGCCGGTTGCTGACTCAATAACTGCTGACAGAAGTCACTGCGTAGTGTCAGCGCGCCGACCGCAACCGGATCGAGTGTCCAGGGTGTGCCCGCCAGATTAGCGGCAGTGATGGCAGCCTGCATCGCCTGCTGCCGTTCGCGGGTTAACGTGCCCACATTAATCAGCAGCGCATCGGCCAATTCACTGAACTGTGCCGCCTCCTCCGGATCGATCACCATCGCCGGTGAGGCATTAAGTGCCAGCAGTACATTGGCGGTGAAGTTCTGAACCACGTCATTGGTCATGCAGTGCACCAGCGGTGACTGACGGCGGAAAGTGTGCAGGATGGGCGCGAAGTGCGCGGCAGAAAGGTGTTGAGATTGATGTGTCATCGTAGCTCCCAACCGGCGAACAAGAAGGCGAATGCGGTCAGGCATCAGACTTCCCTACGCTGGCATTATCCAGTTCAGGTCAGCGGGTTTTTCTCAGCCCTTTCCGTGTGGAAAGCGGCACCCCGAGTCGTGTTACGGCTTGCAGCATAGGAGAGCTATACGGTGAAAGCAAGCGACACCTGTCGGGGAAATAATCCGTGCTGAAACAATTCATATGATCCCGATCAACGCCTTAGGTCACAAAAAAAGGCTTAATGCTGCGGGTTAACGAAATACCTCTTTATAGTTAGCTTTATTTATCCCCCTGACAGGAAATATTTCCTGCAGTGTCTCTGACTGCATAATAATAATTAACCTGCTTGCAGCATCATCGTAAAAAATATTTTATTTCATGAGGTTAGTTGCCTCCTGAAGCGGAACTTCATACTATTCAGGATGTATGATGCGATTTTTAGCGCTTATTCCACACCGTCATCGATGGCAGGATATTATTATTGAACGTCAGGGCGCCGTCGCACCCAGTGGCAGATATTATTTTTCAACCTATATTTCCGCACGCTGCTCAGCCTGTAACGAAATAATCCATCGCGTCTATTATCGTGATATCACCGATGAACAGGCGCGTCGCTGGTTAGATTAGTCGCCCTCACGGCGGAGGGTTCAGACACCGTTGCAGTTAACAGTTAGTTAGCAATTTGTTAGTCTGGTAACTAATCATCGCCTGATCAGACGCCCTCTATGCCACTGCTGTTTGAAAGCTTAAGCCATCAAATTTATCTTTCTGCCCCGCTGTTTATCCTGATCTTACTGGGATACTGCCTGACACGCCTCGGAAAATGGCCTGCCAGCATAAGCGAAGGGATGAACCGCTTTGTGTTTAACGTTGCGCTGCCCTGCATGCTGTTTCGGGTAATGAGTACCTTCTCACAAAGTCCGCCGGTGGATGCGCGCCTGTTACTGGCCTTCTTCGGCAGTTGCCTGCTGGTGTTTATCGTGGGGCGACTGCTGGCAACAAGGCTGTTCGATCTGGATGGCGTGGCGGCTTCAGTCTTTGCCCTGGGCGGTATCTTCTCTAATAACGTGATGCTGGGGATCCCGGTGGCCACCGTGTTACTCGGGCCAGAAGCGCTGCCACCGGTGGCACTGGTATTGGTGTTTAACAGCCTGATCCTGTGGACTTTACTGACCGTTTCAGTCGAGTGGGCGAAACAGGGCAGCTTCTCGCTGAATGGCCTTTGGCGCACATTGATCGGTGTGCTGAAGAATCCGCTCATCATCGGCATTCTCAGCGGTACAGCCTGGAGTTTTCTGCAACGCCCGTTGCCGCAGCTGGCCGCTGAACCATTAAAGATGCTGGCCTCGCTGGCCGCGCCGCTGTCGCTGGTCACGCTGGGCATGAGCCTGGCGCACTATCGGGTGCGGGACGGCTTAAAAGAGAGCTATACCATTTGCCTGCTGAAGCTGGTGCTGCAACCGATGACGGTATGGGCTATCGCGTGGCTGACCGGTCTGCCTCCGCTGGAGAGTAAAGTGGTAGTCCTGCTGGGATCAATGGCGGTGGGAGTAAACGTTTATCTGATGTCGCAGAAGTTTAATGTCATTACCGGCCCGGCGGCGGCCAGTATGCTCTTTTCTACGGTGTTTGCCGCGGTGACGACGCCGATATGGATGATGCTGATGACGCTGGCGGGCTATTAACAGACTAAAAAAAGCCCCTCAGCACGAATGCTGAAGGGCTATTGTCTGACTGACTAAACGTTATTAAGCCGATTTAGTGCGAATCAGATAGTCAAAAGCGCTCAGTGAAGCTTTTGCCCCTTCGCCGCTGGCAATAATAATCTGCTTGTACGGCACGGTGGTGCAGTCGCCCGCCGCGAACACGCCTTTCAGGCTGGTTTCGCATTTACCATCGATGATGATCTCACCCATTTTATTGCGCTCAACCGCGCCTTCCAGCCACGGGGTATTTGGCAGCAGACCGATCTGAACGAAGATACCAGAGAGCGGCAGCTCATGGGTGGTCTGCGTCGTACGGTCAAGATAGTGCAGGCCGGTTACTTTAGTGCCGTCGCCTTTCACTTCGGTGGTCTGCGCGTTCAGGATGACATCAACGTTCTTCAGGCTACGCAGTTTATCCTGCAGCACCTGGTCGGCACGCATCTCACCGGCAAACTCCAGCAGCGTAACATGTTCAACGATACCCGCCAGGTCAATGGCCGCTTCAACGCCGGAGTTTCCGCCGCCGATCACTGCCGTGCGCTTGCCTTTAAACAGCGGGCCATCGCAGTGTGGGCAATAGGTGACGCCTTTGGTGCGATACTCTTCTTCACCCGGCACACCCATGTTGCGCCAGCGTGCGCCGGTCGCCAGAATGATACTGCGAGACTTCAATACTGCGCCGGAGGCAGTTTCGATGGCATGCAGTCCGCCCTCTTTCGCCGCCGGGATCAGTTTGATGGCGCTCTGGCTTTCAATGACATCCACATTGTAATCATCAACGTGTGCGCGCAGTGAACCTGCCAGTTTCGCGCCTTCGGTTTTCGGTACGGAGATGTAGTTTTCGATATCCACCGTATCCAGTACCTGGCCGCCAAAACGTTCGCCCATCAGGCCAGTACGGATACCCTTACGCGCTGAGTAGATGGCTGCCGCTGCGCCCGCCGGGCCACTGCCGATAATCAGGACTTCATAGGCGTCACGCTTGTTCAGCTCTTCCGCTGCACGTTTATCCGCGTTGGTATCTACTTTGCTGACGATTTCCGCCAGGCTCATGCGGCCCTGACCAAACTCTTTACCATTCAGGTAAACCGCTGGCACGCCCATCACGTTGCGTTCCTGAATCTCGTTCTGGAACAGGCCACCGTCGATAGCAGTGTGGCTGATGCGCGGGTTAATCACCGCCATCAGGTTCAGCGCCTGGACGACGTCCGGGCAGTTATGGCATGAGAGTGAATAATAGGTTTCGAAATGGAAGTCACTGTCCAGCGCGGCGATCTGGTCCAGCAGGCTCTGTGCTTCTTTAGACGGATGCCCACCGGTCTGTAACAGTGCCAGCACCAGTGAGGTAAATTCGTGACCCAGAGGTGAACCGGCAAAACGCGGGCCGCTGTTCGAACCTGGGTTGGTGATCAGAAATGAAGGCTTACGCACCTGACGATCGTTCTCTTCGCGGAAGCTGACTTTGTCAGACAAGCCGGCAATATCAACCAACAGTTCACGGATCTCGGTTGATTTTGCACCCTCATCCAGGGTGGCAATCAACTCAACAGGTTTGGTTAATTTCTCAAGGTACGCCTTGAGCTGGGTTTTCAAATTTGTGTCGAGCATAGTGATATCCTGGTCAAAAAATCGGGTGCCGCAGCACCCGATTGGAGAATGATCGAAAGAGCGAAGCGGGATTAGATTTTGCCAACCAGGTCCAGAGACGGAGCCAGTGTTGCATCACCTTCTTTCCATTTAGCCGGGCACACTTCACCTGGGTGAGAAGCCACGTACTGAGCCGCTTTCACTTTACGCAGCAGGTCAGAGGCGTCACGGCCAATGCCTTCAGCAGTGATTTCGATTGCCTGGATTACGCCTTGCGGGTCAACGATGAACGTACCACGGTCAGCCAGACCTTCGTCTTCACGCATGATTTCGAAGTTACGGGTCAGCGCGCCAGTCGGGTCACCGATCATTGTGTATTTGATCTTCGCGATGGTGTCTGAAGAACCGTGCCAGGCTTTGTGGGTAAAGTGGGTGTCGGTAGAAACGGAGTAGATGTCTACGCCCAGTTTCTGGAACTCTTCATAATGGTCAGCCACGTCGCCCAGTTCGGTCGGGCAGACGAAGGTGAAGTCAGCTGGATAGAAGAAGAACACACTCCATTTACCTTCAACGTCTTTCTCGGTTACGTCGATGAATTCGCCGTTTTTGAATGCTGCGTTTTTGAACGGCTTAATTTTGGTATTGATAATAGACATCTGGTGGCCTCCGTTAAAATATGTGATGCAGGTTACATAATTTTCGGGCCAACATCTAATATGCGGACGTTATCAATCTGATAAACGAAAGCTATCAAACGCTGAGAGCCTGATGCTCTCTGGCCCGGCAGGCAGTGTACAGCGATTTACGTGACATTTAACCCGCTTTATCTTTTACGCGATCTTTTAGGCACGTCTCCCCTAATCACTGCTAGTTTTGTAAGACCAGATGATAAGGAGCTGAGCCGTGGAGATTCGTCCGTTTACTGAAGCCGACCGTCCTTTCCTGCGTACGCTGTTTCTGGCAGCGCGACGACATAACTGGCGCTGGCTGGAGGGCAGCGAGTGGCAACTGGAAGATTTTGATCGCGTTATTCTGGGGGAGACCGTCCTGGTTGCGGAGGCTGATGGCCATCGGGTCGGCTTTGCGGGCCTGCTGGAGAATGACAACTTCCTGCACAGTCTCTATGTAGATCCAGACTGGCAGGGGCGCGGCGTGGGCAGCGCGTTGCTGGAGGCGGTAGAGGCGCGTTTTACCTCAACCGGCGCGCTTAAGTGCCTGCAGAAGAACAAAGCGGCGCAGGCATTTTATCTGAAGCATGGCTGGAAGATGATTTCACAGGGCGAAGGCGAGCACGGCGGTTATGTGCTGATGCACTACCCGCTGGCCTCACAATACGCTAGCGGGTCGGGTCGGGCTTAAAGCGCGCGGAAGGCGATATCGCCAGGGATGACTTCGCCTTGCCAGTAAAGCTGAGCCGCGACGCGTCCGGCCAACTGGCGATACAGCGTGGTAAACTCACTATCGGGCCGGCGAATCACTGTCGGTTCACCTTCATCAAGATCTTCGCGCAGGTCAATGTGCAGTGGCAACTGGGCCAGCAGTTGCGTCTGGTAATCTTCCACCAGTTTCTGCGCGCCGCCGGTGCCGAAAATCGGCTCGTGGAAGCCACACTGGCTGCAGACATGCAGGCTCATATTCTCTACCACGCCCAGCACCGGCACATTGACCTTTTCAAACATGACCAGTCCTTTACGGGCATCAATCAGGGCGATATCCTGCGGCGTCGTGACCACCAGCGCACCGGTTACCGGCACGTTCTGCGCCAGCGTCAGCTGAATGTCGCCAGTGCCGGGCGGCATATCCAGCACCAGATAATCCAGCTCAGGCCACAGGGTCTCATTCAGTAACTGCATGAGCGCTTTACTGGCCATGGGTCCGCGCCACACCATCGCATTGTCATCCGTGACCAGATAACCAATGGAGTTGGTGGCCAGCCCATGTGCCATGATCGGCGCCATATGGGTCCCATCCGGCGAAGTTGGCCGCTGGTCCTGAGTCCCAAGCATGTTCGGCACAGACGGGCCGTAGATATCAGCGTCAAGAATGCCGACGCGCGCGCCTTCAGCTGCCAGCGCCAGTGCCATATTTACGGCGGTGCTGGATTTACCCACGCCGCCTTTGCCGGAGCTGACCGCAATAATGTTTTTAACGCCGTTAACGCCCGGCTGGTTTTTCACCCGCTTCAGGGTGGCGATATCGTGGCTGAGCCGCCAGTCGATGGCACGTGCGCCGGTCTGACGCAGCAGGTCGGCGCTGACCTGCTCTTTCAGGGCGTCGAACCCGCTGGCCCACGCAAACGGCATCAGCAGTTCAACATGCAGCGTACCGTCAAGCTGCGCCACGTGATGCAGCGCTTTCAGCGAGGTGAGATTCTGTTTAAGGGTCGGATGCTCAAAGCTTCTCAATACGCCCGCTACGATGGCGCGCAGGCCCTCTGGCGTATGCGGTTCCCGGGATTGTACTGTCATCCCCTGCTCCTTATTTCTGCTGTGCTTACGCTGTGTTTCAGCGATGTATTGTCAATGATATCAGATGCTCGTGGATCTGCGGCGACTGGCGGGGTGAATCCCTTATGTTTACGCAGGAGAAGCCATCAGTTACCATCTAAGCCCGTTTTTTCAATCAACAGAAAGCTACGCAAACTATGACTCAAGTCGCTAAAAAAATTCTGGTAACGTGCGCACTGCCTTACGCGAACGGATCAATCCATCTCGGCCACATGCTCGAGCATATCCAGGCAGATATTTGGGTGCGTTACCAACGAATGCGTGGCAATCAGGTTTATTTCATTTGCGCCGATGATGCGCACGGCACGCCTATCATGCTGAAAGCTCAGCAGCTGGGCATTGCGCCGGAGCAGATGATTGCAGAAATGAAAAGCGAGCATGAAGCCGACTTTGCCGGTTTCAACGTCAGCTATGACAATTATCACTCCACTCACGGCGATGAAAACCGCGAGCTGTCTGCGCTGATTTACGGCCGCCTGAAAGAGAACGGTTTTATTAAAAACCGCACCATTTCACAGCTTTACGATCCGGAAAAAGGGATGTTCCTGCCGGACCGTTTTGTGAAAGGCACCTGCCCGAAATGTAAGTCACCTGATCAATACGGCGACAACTGTGAAGTCTGCAGCGCGACCTACAGCCCGACCGAGCTGATCGATCCGAAGTCTGTGGTCTCCGGTGCGACGCCAGTTCTGCGCGACTCTGAGCACTTCTTCTTTGATCTGCCGTCCTTCAGCGCCATGCTGCAGGCGTGGACCCGCTCCGGTGCGCTGCAGGATCAGGTGGCGAACAAAATGCAGGAGTGGTTTGAGTCAGGCCTGCAGCAGTGGGATATCTCCCGCGATGCGCCTTACTTCGGCTTTGAAATTCCGGATGCACCAGGCAAATACTTCTACGTCTGGCTGGATGCGCCTATCGGCTACATGGGCTCGTTCAAGAACTTGTGCGACAAGCGCGGCGACATCGACTTCGACGAATTCTGGCGTAAAGACTCCACCACCGAGCTGTATCATTTCATCGGTAAAGATATCGTCTATTTCCATAGCCTGTTCTGGCCAGCGATGCTGGAAGGCAGTAACTTCCGCAAGCCGAACAATCTGTTTGTACACGGCTATGTCACCGTTAACGGTGCCAAGATGTCGAAGTCACGCGGTACCTTTATCAAAGCCAGCACCTGGCTGCAACATCTGGATGCCGACAGCCTGCGTTACTACTACGCGGCGAAACTCTCTTCACGTATCGACGACATCGACCTGAATCTGGAAGATTTCGTCCAGCGCGTAAATGCCGACATCGTCAACAAAGTGGTTAACCTGGCGTCACGTAACGCAGGCTTCATTACTAAACGCTTTGACGGCAAACTGGCGGCAGAACTGGCCGATCCGGCGCTCTATCAGACCTTCGTTGATGCGTCAGAGAAGATTGGTGATGCCTGGGCTGCGCGCGAATACAGCCGTGCTATCCGTGAAATTATGGCGCTGGCCGACCTGGCGAACCGTTATGTCGATGAGCAGGCTCCGTGGGTGGTCGCGAAGCAGGAAGGCCGTGATGCCGATCTGCAGGCGATCTGCTCAATGGGCATTAACCTGTTCCGCATTCTGATGACCTGGCTGAAGCCGGTGCTGCCGTCACTGAGCGCCCGTGCAGAGGGCTTCCTGAACTGTGAATTGAGCTGGGATGCCATTGCGCAGCCACTGCTGGATCATCAGGTTGCGCCATTCAAAGCACTCTACAGCCGCATTGAAATGGCGAAGGTTGAGGGACTGATTGAAGCCTCAAAAGAGGATGCTGCCGCAGCAAGTGCACCAGCCGCAACCGGTCCGCTGGCAGATGCACCCATTGGTGACACCATCACCATCGACGATTTCGCCAAAGTGGATATGCGCGTTGCACTGATCGAGCAGGCGGAACGGGTGGAAGGTTCGGACAAGCTGCTGCGTCTGCAACTCGACCTGGGCGGTGAAAAGCGTCAGATTTTCTCAGGCATCCGCGCCGCTTATCCTGATCCCTCTGTGCTGGTCGGTAAAATGACTATCATCGTGGCCAACCTGGCGCCGCGTAAAATGCGCTTCGGCATCTCCGAAGGCATGGTGCTGTCAGCGGGTCCGGGCGGGAAAGATCTGTTCGTGTTGTCCGTTGATAGCGGTGCTGTACCGGGCATGCCGGTTAAGTAAAGGTCTGCACTCTGCGGTTTAAACTACAAAGCACACTGCCGTTCTGAAACCCTTCGTGCCTTAGCTCTGGCGCGAAGGGTTTTCTCTTCTCTGTTCCCACGACTACCCAACCTCTCCTTTTCTTTCCCGGCACGCTTCACCCGGCACTGCCCTGTACCCATAAGTGTGATCGCTAGCACGCTAAGCGGTTAATGCGTATGATGAAGCTCAGTGAAAACAGGAGCCTGCCATGCTCACCGTGCTGTCTGTCTGCGGACATTATCTTCGCGCTTTTATCATCATTTATCTCTGCTTATACGCCGGTATCGGTATCGCCTCGCTGCTGCCTATCAAAATGCCCGGCAGCATTCTGGGGATGTTAATTCTGTTTGCCCTGCTTGCGTCACAGATTCTGCCAGTCAACTGGGTGAAGCCGGGATGCCATCTGCTGATTCGCTATATGGCGCTGCTGTTTGTGCCGATTAGCGTCGGGGTAATGAGCTACACCGATATTCTTACCGCGCAGTTCGGCCCTATCGTTGTCTCCTGCGTCGTCAGCACCCTGCTGGTCCTCTCCATTGTTGGCGTAAGTGCCCACAAGCTTCACAGCCGCCGTCCGGCCGGGGAGTCTGCTGATGAGTGAAATATGGTGGTCGCTGCCATTAACCCTGGCCGCCTTTTTTCTGGCGCGCAAGCTGGCGATAAAACTGAAGATTTCGCTGCTTAATCCGCTGCTGGTGGCGATGGCGATCATTATCCCGATACTGCTGCTGTTACAGCTGCCCTACTCGCGCTATTTCGCAGGCAGTGAGATTCTCAATCAGCTGCTGCAACCGGCCGTGGTTGCGCTGGCATTGCCGCTGTATGAGCAGATGCACCAGATTCGTGCCCGCTGGAAGTCAATTATCGGCGTCTGCTTTATTGGCAGTGTGACCGCCATGAGTTCAGGTACTGCCATTGCTCTGTGGATGGGTGCCACGCCCGAAATTGCTGCGACTATCATGCCTAAATCCGTGACCACACCCATCGCGATGGCTGTCTCCGGCTCGCTGCATGGTATCCCTGCTATCAGCGCTATTTGTGTACTGATTGCCGGGGTGCTGGGTGCGGTGTTCGGGCACACGGTACTGAATCTGCTGGGCGTGAAGTCTAAAGCCGCGCGCGGACTGGCAATTGGTAATGCGTCACATGCCCTGGGCACAGCACGCGCGGCCGAGCTCGACTATCAGGAGGGCGCCTTCAGTTCACTGGCGCTGGTGATCTGCGGCATCATCACCTCACTGCTGGCGCCCTTTATTTTTCCGCTCCTGCTGCACTGGTTTGGCTGAAACTTTGCGATAGATCTCGCAAAGTTGAAACATGCAACACAGGTTACATTGTCAGAGCGATGTGGATCACATATAAACCGGTGACTGGCACATCGCCCTGCTGAATTTAATGAGGCTCACATGCAATCCCGTTTCCTCTCCGCTTTTGAGGCATTGCCGTCAACGCTGCAAACTGCACTTGCTCCCCTGCTGAACGATGCTGACTTCAACGCCGTGCTCAGCGCCGACCAGGTCGCCTCGCTGCAACAACAGACCCAGATGGATGCCGATGCACTGGCGCTGGCGCTGCTGCCTCTGGCGGCGTCCTGTGCCGTTGCTACCGTGTCGCATTTTAACGTCGGGGCGATTGCCCGTGGCGTCAGCGGCAACTGGTACTTCGGGGCCAACATGGAATTTGTCGGCACGGCGATGCAGCAGACGGTTCACGCCGAGCAGAGCGCCATTACCCATGCATGGCTGCGTGGTGAGCGCCAGCTTGAGACGATAACCGTTAACTACACGCCGTGCGGGCACTGCCGTCAGTTTATGAACGAGCTGAACAGCGGCACCAGCATTCGTATCAGCCTGCCAAAGCGCGCGATCAGCACCCTGGCCGACTATCTGCCCGATGCCTTTGGCCCACGCGATCTCGACATCACAACCTTCCTGATGGACGAAGTTGATCATGGTTACGTGGCCGTGGGCGATGAACTGGTACAGGCCGCAGTGGCCGCCGCCAATGCCAGCCATGCGCCTTACAGTCAGTCACACGCTGGTGTTGCCCTGCTGACCCAGGATGGCGCGATTGTCGCGGGTCGCTATGCGGAAAATGCCGCGTTCAACCCAAGCTTCCCGCCACTTCAGGCGGCGCTGGTCTTGCTGAACATGCAGGGCGGCGATGTTCATCAGATAAAAAAAGCGGTTTTAGCCGAAGTAGAAAATGCCACGTTAAGCCAGTTCGCCGCCACACAGGCAACACTTGAGACATTTGGCTGCAGTGAGCTGCTGCAGGTGACGCTGTACAAAGCATAACCCGCTGTCAGAGAGGCCACAGTTTTGTGAGCTTTTATGAACAAACGCTGTACTTCTGCGGGAAATTTCATAGGATCTGGCGCCAGAATTCACGTGATCACAAATTACTCTGAATAATTCAGGTTGCAGGATGGCACCGCGGTCGTGAATCTTTCTGGAGCGGTTCCCCTGCCGCTGCCGGGCCTGCAGTCTGAGCTATAACGGGTAAGAAAACTGGCGCTACCTTTCCGGCGTGACGCCAGACAACACTGTAACCGGAGCATCACTGCATGGAACTCGACTACGAAAGTAAACGCCCGCTGTATATCCCTTATGCTGGCCCGATTTTGCTGGAATTTCCCCTGTTAAACAAAGGCAGCGCCTTCAGTATCGAAGAACGTAACGAATTCAACCTCAATGGTCTGCTGCCAGAAGCCGTAGAATCGATTGAAGAGCAGGCGCAGCGTGCCTGGCGTCAGTTCCAGGACTTCAAGAACAATAACGATAAGCATGTCTACCTGCGCAACATCCAGGACACCAACGAAACGCTGTTTTACCGCCTGCTGGATAACCATCTCGAAGAGATGATGCCGATTATCTACACCCCGACCGTTGGCGCAGCGTGTGAACACTTCTCTGAAATCTACCGCCGTGCGCGTGGCGTGTTCATCTCCTACCCAAACCGCGACCGCATCGAAGATATGCTGCAAAACGCCACCAAGCAGAATGTGAAGGTGATTGTGGTGACTGATGGCGAACGTATTCTGGGCCTCGGCGATCAGGGCATCGGTGGCATGGGTATCCCGATTGGTAAGCTTTCGCTCTATACCGCCTGTGGCGGCATCAGCCCGGCGTACACGCTGCCGGTTGTGCTGGATGTAGGCACCAACAATCAGCAGTTGCTGAACGATCCGCTCTACATGGGCTGGCGTCACCCGCGCATCACTGGCGAAGAGTATGATACGTTCGTGAATGAGTTTATTCAGGCTGTTAAGCGCCGCTGGCCGAAAGTGCTGCTGCAGTTTGAAGATTTCGCCCAGAAGAATGCTATGCCGCTGCTGAACCGCTATCGCGATGAAGTCTGCTGCTTTAACGACGATATTCAGGGCACCGCCGCCGTGACCGTTGGCACGCTGATTGCGGCCAGCCGCGCAGCCGGTAGCCGCCTGTGCGAGCAGAAGGTGGTGTTCCTGGGTGCCGGTTCTGCGGGTTGCGGAATCGCTGAACAGATCATTGCGCAGATGAAATCAGAAGGTCTGAGTGATGATGAAGCGCGTGGCCGGGTAATGATGGTGGATCGCTTTGGTCTGTTGACTGATAAGCTCCCTAACCTGCTCGACTTCCAGAGCAAGCTGGTGCAGAAAAGCGAAAACCTGCAGACCTGGGATATCACCAATGATTCCATTTCGCTGCTGGATGTCGTACGCAATGCGAAGCCCGATATTCTGATTGGTGTCTCCGGCCAGCCGGGTCTGTTCACTGAAGAGATCATCCGCGAGATGCACAAGCACTGTAAGCGCCCAATCGTGATGCCGTTGTCGAACCCGACATCACGCGTGGAAGCCACACCTGCGGATATCATTGCCTGGACTGATGGTGCCGCGCTGGTCGCCACGGGCAGCCCATTCTCACCGGTGAGCTGGAATGGTAAAACCTATCCGATTGCGCAGTGCAACAACTCCTATATCTTCCCGGGTATTGGGCTGGGTGTGATTGCGTCAGGGGCCAGCCGCGTTACCGATACCATGCTGATGACCGCAAGCCGTGCGCTCGCCGACTGTTCACCACTGGTGAATGAAGGCGAAGGCCCTGTGCTGCCTGAGATTAAAGATATTCAGGGTGTGTCGAAAATCATTGCGATGGAAGTGGGTAAAGCGGCTCAGCTGGCGGGTGTCGCCGTAGTGACCTCAGAGGATGTGTTGTCACAGGCTATCGCCAACAACTTCTGGCTGCCGCAGTATCGTCATTATCGTCGTACCTCGATTTAACCTTCAGACTGCCGGATCGCAGGCGATCCGGCAGTGTTCAAAAATAGCACAGCCAGCCGGCAGTAACTTGCTTCACTGCGACAGCTCAAGTAGCCTTGTCCCATCTCAACATTCTGACATCGAGTCTCCAGGCGCATGCTGAAACGCGTTTTCATTGGTCTGCTTTTCATCATCTTACTGATGATGGCAACGGCGCTCGGCCTTGATCGTTGGATCAGCTGGAAAACTGCGCCTTTTATCTACGAAAATGTCGCCTCTTTACCACATCGTCAGGTTGGCGTGGTGCTGGGTACGGCTAAATATTATCGTACCGGCGTCATTAATCAGTATTACCTCTATCGCATTCAGGGTGCGCTGAATGCCTACAACAGCGGCAAGGTCAATTACCTGCTGCTGAGTGGTGATAACGCGCTGCAAAGTTATAACGAGCCGATGACCATGCGACGTGATCTCATCAAAGCTGGTGTTGATCCGGCTGATATCGTGCTCGATTATGCCGGGTTCCGCACGCTGGATTCGATCGTTCGCACTCGCAAAGTGTTTGATACCAACGATTTCATTATTATCACGCAGCGGTTTCACTGTGAGCGTGCGCTGTTTATCGCCTTGCAGCTGGGTATTCAGGCGCAGTGCTATGCGGTGCCCTCACCGAAAAACATGCTCAGCGTGCGCTTCCGTGAAGTCGGTGCCCGACTGGGCGCACTGGCGGACCTCTTTCTGCTCAAGCGTGAACCTCGCTTCTTAGGTCCGCTGGTACCTATTCCCGCCGTACGCGATGTCCCTGAAGATGCGCAGAGTTACCCTGCAGTGACGCCGGAGCAGCTGCTGGAGCTGGAACAGAAGCTGCGGAAATAGCTGGCGCTCAGCGGCTTTTTTTAGCTTCGCTGAAATCGTTGTTAGCACTTTGCTGCGGTCTGGTAGTGTCGTGCATGGCTCAGGGAGCATACGCCTTTCGCAAAGACGCAAAAGACGCCATCCCCGGCATGCTCAGCGCGGGTGATTACGCAGCTCATCCCTGAGGTGCGCCCGTAACCGGGCCAACGCGTTGCGTTGTTCAGAAACGCTCCCGGCGTTTTGTTCATGGCCCGCGATGCTCCGCTGCAGGCGTATGCTTCCATCGCTTTGGCTCGCTTAGCCGTCTGTTTGAATTCCCTGAGGCTTAGGCGAATCTCACAGCAATAAACAAGCTGAACGCGTAGGGAACAGGGTCAGAAGAGGAAAGCGTCCCGCGTCAGGGACGACGCGGGCCGAGCGTGTCACGGATGACGGCCTTTGCGACTTTCCGATCTGACCCTGTTCCCTTCGCAGACTCAATCTCACAGCAACGACCCCATAGCAGCTCCCCCTTGACTCCCCATAAAAAAAGCGACCCGAAGGTCGCTTTCTTAGCGTTGAATCAGACTTACTTCTTACGAGAATATTTCAGTGAATCCAGCGCAACGGCGAAGATAATGATGCCGCCTTTAATGATGTACTGCCAGTAAGGGTTGACGCCGATATAGGTCAGACCGTAGTTGATAACGGTGAAGATCAGTACACCGGTCACAACGCCCGCTACGCTACCCACACCACCGGCGAAGGAGACGCCGCCAACCACACAGGCCGCAATCGCATCCAGCTCATACATAAAGCCGAGGTTGTTGGTAGCAGAACCGATACGACCCGCTTCCAGCATCCCGCCGAAGGCGTAGAACACTCCTGACAGGGCATAGATCATGATCAGGTTCATCGGGACGTTCACGCCTGACACTTTCGCCGCTTCCGGGTTACCGCCGATAGCAAAAATGTTTTTGCCGAAGCGGGTTTTGTTCCACAGCACCCAGACGAAAATAATGGCAATCACAGCGTAGAACGTGATGAACGAAAGTTTGAAATCACCAAAGCGCAAGAAGCCCTGGGTAAATTTCGAGAAGCCTGCGTCAAAACCGGCAATCGGTGATGCACCAACAAAGTCATAATAGAGTGAGTTGATACCGTAAACGATAATCATGGTGCCCAGCGTGGTGATAAATGGCGTTACCTTCAGGTAAGCAATAATCACACCGTTGACCAGACCAATCACACCGCCGATGATGCACACGGTCAGAATAACCAGTGGAATCGGCACGGTATCCAGCGTCGGGAAGACTTTGTTCGCGTTATCCATCGCCTGCAGCAACGTCGCGGCGACTACCGCAGCCAGACCAACCTGACGTCCGGCTGACAGGTCAGTACCCTGGGTCACAATCAGACCCGCCACACCCAGTGCAATAATAATACGCACTGAAGATTGGGTCAGAATATTACTCAGGTTCATTAAACTTAAGAACGATGGATCCTGGAAAATAATAATAGCCAGCAATACCAGCAGAACGACGTAAATGCCGCCCTCTTTTAACCAGGTTAGCGCATTCTTTTTTGTGGTCGCTTTCATGTTAACAGCCCTTGCTTCATTAAAGGTGTAATGACGCTAAACGCAATATTTCGTTCTGCGTGGTCGTTTTGGTATCAACTATGCCTGCTACCAGTCCATTACTCATTACCAGAATACGATCGGTAATGCCTAACAGCTCCGGCATTTCAGAAGAGATAATAATGATGCCCTTTTCTTTTTTCGCCAGCTCAGCAATCAACTGGTAAATTTCGAATTTTGCACCAACATCAATACCGCGAGTTGGTTCATCAAGCATCAGGATTTCAGGCTGGGTCAATAACCAGCGGCCAATAATCACTTTTTGCTGGTTACCGCCCGAAAGCGAACCAATTTGAGTATGGTGGCCTGGTGTCTTAACGCGCATAGAATCGATCACCCACTGGGTATCACTCTTCATGCGTTTATTATCCAGCAGCCCCATACTGTTTTTATATTTTTTAATATTGGAAATAAGCGAGTTAAAACCAATATCCAGATAAGCATAAATACCGGTTGAACGACGCTCTTCCGTCACCAGCGCGAAACCGTGGTTAATGGCTTCGTTGGCGCTGTGATTATTAATCGGTTTACCATGCAGTTTAATGGTGCCGCCCGATTTTTCGCGAATGCCAAACAGCGTTTCGACGATATCGGTACGTTTGGCGCCCACCAGCCCGGCAATGCCGAGTATCTCCCCTTTACGCAGATCAAATGAGATGTCACGAATGGATGGCTGACGCAGCGACGTCAGATTGCGCACCTCAAGAATCGTCTCGCCTGGCACGTTGGTACGGTCAGGGAAACGCTGGTTCAGTGAACGGCCGACCATCATAGCGATGATCTTATCCATATCCAGCCCTTCCAGCGGCTGAGAGGTAATCCACTGACCATCACGCAGAATCGTGATCTCATCGCACAGCTGGAAAATCTCTTCCATCTTGTGCGAAATATAAACAATGCCGCAGCCGCGATCTTTCAGTTTGCGAATAATCGTGAACAGGTGATTAACCTCTTTCTCAGTCAGCGAGGAGGTCGGTTCATCCATAATCACAATTTTCGCGTCGTAAGAGAACGCCTTGGCAATTTCAATCATCTGCATCTGAGATACAGAAAGATTGGCAACTTTGTCGCGCGGATCGATATCGATATCCAGCTCGTCAAAAATCGCTTTTGTATCCTGATACATTTTATCCTGATCGACAAAAAAGCCTTTGCGCGGATAGCGCCCAAGCCACATGTTGTCCATCACGGTACGCTGCAGTACCAGGTTTAATTCCTGATGCACCATCGAAACGCCATTTTCCAGCGCCTCTTTGGAGCTTTTATAATCGATCTCGTTACCCTGAAACAGGATACTGCCGGTATCTTTTTTATAGATACCAAACAGGCATTTTAATAATGTGGATTTCCCGGCACCGTTCTCGCCCATTAATGCATGAACAGAGTGAGGCCGCACTTTCAAATTAACATTATCTAACGCTTTAACGCCGGGAAATGATTTTGAAACATTCGTCATTTCCAGCAAATATTCTCGCTGCGCGGTCGTGTTATCACTGGCCATATTTTACCTGGCTAAAAAACGGTGGTGACATAAAAAAGGCGCGACCGCGGTCGCGCCCGTAATCGATCTTATTTCACGAACTGAGACAGATTTTCTTTATCAACCGGCACGTAAGGAACGCGGACGATCTTATCAACCATCTTGAAGTTAGTGCCGTCAGTTGCCGCTTTGCCGTTCGCCAGGTTATTGGCAATATCCAGCGTCGCTTTCGCCTGGTTTTCCGCATCGTTCAGCACGGTACCGGCCAGCGCACCGGATTTAACCAGCGCCAGCGCTTCTGGCAGGGCATCGACGCCGAACACAGGGATTGACGTCATGTTGTGCGCTTTCAGCGCTTCAACCGCACCCATTGCCATCGCATCGTTGTTGGCAATCACCACTTCGATTTTTTTGGCGTTCGGGCCTGACAGCCACGCATCCATCTTATCTTTAGCCTGCGCGGTATCCCACATGGCCGTATCCATTGCTAACTGCTGGGTTTTCAGACCATCTTTGTTCAGGGTGTCGATCACATATTTGGTACGGGCTTCTGCATCAGGATGACCCGGCTCGCCTTTCAGCAGCACGAACTGGATGGTACCATCTTTGTTCAAATCCCAGGCTGGCGTCGCTTTCCAGTGTTTCTCGATCAGCTGACCCTGAATGATGCCGGACTCTTTAGAGTCGGTACCGACGTAGTAGGCTTTGTCATAACCAGCCAGCACTTTGGCGTTCGGTTCTTTGTTGAAGAAGACAACCGGCACATCGTTAGCACGCGCTTTGTCTACGATCACCGCAGCGGCAGCCGGGTCAACCAGGTTAATCGCCAGCGCTTTCACGCCTTTTGCCATCAGCACGTCAACCTGATCGTTCTGTTTGGACTGGTCGTTCTGTGAGTCATTCATCAGCAACTGTACGCCACCGATCGCTTTCGCTTCTTTCTCGATGTCTTTACGCACCATTGACATGAAGTTGTCATCGTATTTGTAAATGGTCACGCCGATACGGGTGTCAGCTGCGTGAGCGGTTGCACCAAACATCATGCTGGCAACCAGTGCTGTAAGCGTGAAAACCTTCTTATTCATGGTATCTCCGGTTTTATTATGCAGGGTCTTTTTAGCGCTACCGCGCAACATGCGGGAGAGCAATCGGTAAAACAGATCGGCGCGTCGGCTAACGTAATGGGGATGTTGAGCCGTTGAACACCGTCTAAAACCTGACATCCTTGTGCCTGAATGCTTCCATGAAGAGGGGGTGAACCCTATAACCGGCTACTGAGACCACAACTGATGCCGTTACACTGGCGTTACATAATGTTTCAGTCCGGTAAGACGCTGCCATCATAGTGAGAGCAATGTTAATTAACTGTGAATGTAATCACAGATTGAAAACGGTTACATGCCTGAATCGCCTGAATTAGTGACGGACTCCACATTTTGCCGCTGCGCCACCGAATGACGCCGCACCAGCGTCGGCATAAAGATATGTGTTGCGGTGTCATCAAGCAGGCCTGCTGCGCCCTGCAGTGCCAGTTCTGTGGCAATTTTTGCCATAGATACAATGGGATAGCGAACAGTCGTTAACTGCGGATCGGTGTAACGGGAAATGGGAATATCATCGAAGCCAATGACAGAAAAATGCTGTGGAACCTGAATGCCGTTGTCTTTCAGCGCAGTGAGCGCGCCAGCAGCCATGCCGTCGTTATAGGCAAACACCGCCGTAAGGTTGAGATTGCGCCCCAGCAACTCCACCATCGCTGCTTCACCGCCCTGCATGTCGGGCTCTGCACTGGCTATCCAGCTCTCCTGGGGCCGAATGCCCTGCTCTGCCATTGCCTGCATCCACCCTTCACGACGCTGGGCGACATCTTCGATCGGATGACTGGAGCAGAGATAGCCGATGCGGCTATGTCCCTGTTGTAACAGGGTTCTTGAAGCCATCAATGCGCCAGTGACGTTATCCAGACTGACGCTGCGGTGTTCAAAACCGGGAACGATACGGTTAATGACCACCATGCCGGGCACGTGCTGCATAAAGTCCGCCAGTTCCGCGTCCGGCAGTGTTTTTGCGTGCACCACCAGCGCGCTGCAGCGCTGACGGATCAGCACTTCAATGGCATGACGCTCTTTCTCTTCCTGATGCCAGGAGTTGCTGATTAACACATGTTTGTGCACGCGCTGCGCTACGGTATCAACTGCTTTAACCAGCGCCCCGAAGAAGGGATCGGAGACATCCATCACCACCACCCCAATCGTGTCGCTGACCTGCGTCGCCAGCGCCTGGGCGTTGGCGTTTGGGCGATAGCCCAGCGCTTCAACCGCCTGTAACACGGTGTCACGGGTGTCTGAGGTCACGGCGTTGCTCTGATTAAGGACGCGCGACACGGTCGCCACTGACACGCCAGCCTGACGGGCAACATCACGAATAGTTATCATGCAGCAGTTCCAGAAAGGAAAATTAGGCATCACGCCGGGTTGAACACCGACGCTATTTTGTCAGGGGCAGGAGGCGTACAGCGTGAATTGCGTCACATCAATGAAAACGGTTACATACAATTCTGTAACCTTTGTGATGGCGGTCATTATCTTGCGTTGTCAGTGATACGTGATCTGCCGGCTGAGAGCAGTGTAAGCCGCCGCCAAAGCCATTCCAGCGGACCCTGTGCAAAGAAATGTAACCAGATGAGTGAAAACAGGATATTGAAGAGCCATACCGCAGGCACTATCAGCAGCAGTTCCAGCCGGGTAAAGTGCATATAGAAGCCAAAGCGATAGAACAACGTAGTGCAGATCACGGTCTGAAGCAGGTAGTTGGTCAGCGCCATCCGGCCCACGCACTGGATAGCATAGCTGATGCGCCAGCGCGCGATCTGCGGCCAGTAAGCCAGGCAGAGTGCGGTGTAGCCCAGACTGATTAGCGGGCTGGCGAGGTCACGCGGCGCCTGCAGGTAAAATGCGGTCCAGCGAAACTCCCAATGTAACAGCCATTGCGCTGCCACACCGGCCACCGCAATGGAGAATCCTATGATTAACAGCAGCGCCGCCGCCTGACGATAATGCCGTGCAGGGAATTCGCCAATCAGCCAGCCGCTGCGCAGCAGTGCGCCACCGATCATCATCAGACCTGCCAGCTGCCAGCCATACTGCGCTGCAAGCGCCATCAGCCCTGACGAAAGATGGTCCAGCCGGTTCTGTATCGCGTCCCAGCCTCCAGCGAGTTTCCAGAACTGTTCATATTGCAGTTCCGCTGCGCCCGGCAGCCAGGAATTAGTCGGTTCAGGAGAGGAGATCGACCCAAACACCAGCAGCACCCCACAGCCGACCAGGTAGAGCAGAATGCCGGTATTCATCAGGCTGCGGGTGGAGGGAACATCACGCAGCACCCGCCACACCACCAGCCCGATAATGCCGTAGTCCAGCAGGATGTCCCCTTCCCAGAGAAAAACCCCGTGTACAAAACCGATCAGGACCAGAAGGGAAAGCCGGGCTGTGAGCCAGCGACTGCCGCGCGGCAGCTGCATTTGCAGACCCGCGCCAAACAGCAGCGCAAACAGCGTGAGGAATTTGAGCTGAGCAAAAACGTCAGAGAGCGCCCACGTCCAGGCATCGGAAAGAGTGACGCTACCCTGCCAGGCTGGATTAAGGTAGGCGGCTGAAGGCAGACCGAAGCCGACAATATTGAGCAGCAGAATGCCGAGAATGGCACATCCACGAATGAAATCCAGCGCTTGATAGCGTTGCATGCGGCACCTGCACATTGAGGCGGGCAACGTTACGCGCCCGCCATAAACTCAACTATGGCGCACCGCGCGCAAAAATTCCTGACGGGTGTTCTGACTGGACTTGAACAGGCCACCCAGCGACGTCGTGGTAGTGGCGCTGGTGGCATCTTTTACGCCACGCGCTTTGACACAGTAGTGCACCGCATCAATAGAAACAGCCACATTGTTAGTGCCCAGCAGCGTCTGCAATGCAACCAGAACCTGCTGCGTCAGCCGCTCCTGCACCTGCGGACGCTGAGCAAAGAACTGCACGATGCGGTTAATTTTCGACAGGCCAATCACCTTTTCTTTGGGAATATAGGCGACGGTAGCCTTGCCATCAATGATCACAAAGTGGTGTTCACAGGTGCTGGTCAGGGTGATATCACGCACGGTCACCATCTCATCGACCTTCATTTTGTTCTCAATGACGGTGATTTTCGGGAAGTTTGCGTAGTCGAGGCCGGAAAAGATTTCATCCACATACATTTTGGCGATGCGATGTGGCGTTTCCATCAGGCTGTCATCTTCAAGATCCAGATTCAGCAGCTGCATAATCTCGGTCATGTGCCCGGCAATCAGGCTCTTACGCGTTTCGTCATCAATGTCGCGCGTCGGTGCACGTAACGGCGTTTCCAGTCCACGCGCCAGCAGCGCTTCGTGAACCAGGGCAGCTTCCTGACTTAAGGTGCTCATCTACTCTTCTCCGGCTGGTGTTGCGCCCGCAAGCTTTTGCCTGCGGGCCCTGTAATCAGGCGCGTATTGTGAAACTTTCTTTGCGGGGAATCCAGCAATCAATCAGATTGGTGATGAAAGCTTTTCACTCAATTCTTCGCCAGACCAGCAGGCCTGCCCAGACCAGACTCACCCCTGCCACCCAGAGCGCAGGCTCAAGCCGATGTAGCAAGGCCGTTGAGAGAAAAGAGAGCAGCGGGCCGACAAGTTGTCCAATCGCATAGCCGGTCGTCAGCAGGCCAGCCATGAAACGCAGATGGTTGGGCGCCAGTTCGCGGGCGCAGAGCATTGACAACTGCACCACACTCAGGAAGCCGCCTCCGACCAGCAACGCACCGGCCAGCAGGCCACTAAAGCCGGGCAGAAGCGCCGCAGCAAATACACCCAGCGCCTGTGCCCAGAGCACCAGCGCCAGGCGGACATGGCTGTGCCCCCAGCGCCGCGTCAGGATACCCAGCAGGATGCCGATCATTGCAGCCCCGCCAAATATCGGCCAGACAAACTGCGCAAAGATGCCGTCCGGAAAACGTGTGGCGGCCATCTGCGACAGAAAAGTCGCGGGCAGGATGTAGCCAAACCCTGCCAGACTGTAACTCAGCACCAGACGTTTAAGATTGCGGTTCAGCACCAGCGGCTCGGGTGCCTGATCCGGACGATGCAGTTCGCCGCGACGTGGTAAGTTACGGGTGATTAGCGCAATCAGCAGCAGCGCCAGCGCACCGTAAGCAGCCCAGGCCAGACCGGCGGAGACCTGGAATGTGTGCAGCGCTACCCCCAGCAAACCACTGACAAAAATGCCGCAACCCGGCCCGGCAAACACGGCCGCCGACAACCCTGCCCGCCCATGCCGATGCAGCTGCTCGTTGCTCCAGGCCGCCACCAGCACCATCGCCCAGCCGCTGGCCCAGCCAATCAGAAAACGAATAGCGCCATGAAGCCACGGGCCGGTTGCCAGTGCCGAGAGCAGCGTCAGGATTACCGCGCCCCATACACCCGCCTGCAGCCGCAGTTCGACCCTTCGATGCGCCCGCATCGCATCAAAGGAGCCACACAGATAGCCTAAATAGTTGAGGGCTGCGACCAGGCTGGCACTGGTAAGCGTCAGCTGGTGAGCCTGAATCATCAGTGGCACCTGCGGCGTAAAGGCAAATCGCCCTATGCCCATCGCCACAAATAAAGTTAAAAATGCACTGAGCGCGACGCGTAACGCCATTGCTGAACTCCTGTTGTTCTGCCCTGAGATCTCTTCTGACTTGCTAATAGCATGCAGGATGACTAAACTCACGGAAAGTGAATAATATTAACCAACTTGCTTACAGGAAGAGAAGATATGGATTTAGTTCAGCTGCGTATGTTCTGTTCCGTCGCCGAAACGGGTTCACTGGCGCGCGCAGCAGAACATCTGCATCGCGTCCCCTCTAATCTCACCACGCGGCTGCGTCAGCTGGAAGAAGAATTGGGTGTGGATCTCTTCATTCGTGAGAAGCAGCGCATTCGCCTGTCGCCGATGGGCCATAATTTCCTGAATTATGCGCAACGCATTCTGGCGTTAAGTGAAGAAGCGATGAGCATGACCCGAACCGGCGAACCGGCGGGAAACTTTGCACTGGGCTCCATGGAGAGCACCGCAGCGACCCGTCTGCCTGGCCTGCTCGCCGCCTATCATCAGCGCTTTCCTAAAGTGGCGTTGTCGCTGATTACCGGCACCTCAGGCGAAATTATCGATCGGGTCCGTGAAGGCACCCTGGCCGCTGCGCTGGTGGATGGCCCGGTTTCTCATGATGACCTGAATGGCTGCATCGCCTTTCGCGAGGAGATGGTGCTCATCACCGGGCTGGATCATGGGCCAATCACCACGGCGCGCGACGTGCAGGACGATACCCTGTTTGCGTTCCGCAACAGCTGCTCTTACCGGGTGAAGCTGGAGAGCTGGTATCGCGACAGCCAGACCGCACCCAACAGTGTGATGGAGATTCAGTCCTATCACGCCATGCTGGCCTGCGTAGCGGGCGGCGCAGGGGTCGCGATGATTCCAGCCTCGGTGCTGAAGCAGATGGCAGATCGGTCGCGGGTGCAGGCGCATACCCTGCCCGCAGCTTATCGCGACACCGCCACCTGGCTGATGTGGCGGCGTGACGCCTTTACCCCGAATGTCGAAGCGCTGAAATACCTGATTATTGAACAGTTTGACGATCGTCCGCTCAACGATGAGCTGATCCACCCATTGCAGGCGACGGAATAAGCGTTCCACGCTATGTTTAACTCACGAAAAAAGGCGCTATCACGCGTCACAATCTGACTGGAAGAGGGATTGCATGAACATGATCAAAACCCGTGCCGCTGTTGCCTGGGCTGCTGGCGAACCACTGAAAATCGAAGAAGTGGATTTAATGCCACCGCAGAAAGGTGAAGTGCTGGTGCGTATTGTCGCGACCGGTGTCTGTCATACCGACGCCTACACCCTCTCCGGCACTGACCCGGAAGGTGTTTTCCCGGCGATTCTTGGCCATGAAGGCGGCGGCATCGTGGAAGCGGTGGGCGAAGGTGTAACCAGTGTGGAAGTGGGAGACCATGTCATCCCGCTTTACACCCCGGAGTGCGGAAAATGTAAGTACTGTCTGTCGGGCAAAACTAACCTCTGTCAGGCGATTCGCGCCACCCAGGGTAAAGGCCTGATGCCGGACGGCACCACCCGCTTCTTCAAAGATGGCAAACCGATTTTCCATTACATGGGCACCTCGACCTTCTCTGAATACACCGTCATCCCGGAGATCTCACTGGCAAAAATCAGTAAAGAAGCACCGCTGGAAGAGGTTTGTCTGCTGGGCTGTGGCGTCACGACCGGCATGGGCGCGGTAATGAACACCGCCAAAGTGAAAGAAGGCGACACCGTGGCGATCTTCGGTCTCGGCGGCATCGGACTTTCTGCGGTGATTGGCGCGAAAATGGCGAAAGCAGGCCGTATCATTGCCATCGACCTCAACACCAGCAAATTCGATCTGGCACGTAAACTGGGTGCCACCGATCTGATTAACCCGAAAGATTACGATAAGCCGATTCAGGATGTGATTGTCGAGCTGACCGACGGCGGCGTGGACTTCTCGTTTGAGTGTATCGGTAACGTCAACGTAATGCGTTCCGCACTGGAGTGCTGCCACAAAGGCTGGGGCGAGTCTGTGATTATCGGTGTTGCCGGTGCCGGTGAAGAGATCTCTACCCGTCCGTTCCAGCTGGTAACCGGTCGCGTCTGGCGCGGTTCCGCGTTCGGCGGCGTGAAAGGCCGTTCACAGCTGCCAGGCATTGTACAGGATTACCTCGACGGTAAATTTGCGCTGAATGATTTCATCACCCACACCATGCCGCTGGAAGAGATCAACGACGCCTTTGATTTGATGCACGAAGGAAAATCGATTCGCTCGGTCGTGCACTTTAACAAGTAATCAGGAGGCGTTATGGCATCCACTCTGGAGCTACTGGAAGAACACCGTATTTTTGGCGGCTGGCAGCAGCGCTGGCGTCATCAGTCAGCCGTGCTGAACTGCCCGATGACCTTTAGCATCTATCTGCCCACCCCGCACGGTGATGCACCGCCGCCGGTGGTCTGGTTTTTAGCCGGCCTGACCTGTAACGACGAGAATTTCACCACCAAAGCGGGCGCGCAGCGCGTTGCAGCGGAACTGGGTCTGGTGCTGATTATGCCGGACACCAGCCCGCGCGGTGACGGCGTAGCGAACGATGAGGGATACGATCTGGGTCAGGGTGCGGGATTTTATCTCAATGCTACCCAGCAACCCTGGGCGAGTCATTTCCGCATGTTCGACTATCTGAGCAGCGAGTTACCTGCCCTGATTGCGGATAACTTCAAGGTCAGTGAACGCCAGTCAATCATGGGTCATTCTATGGGCGGACACGGCGCCCTGATGCTGGCGCTGCGTCTGGGTAACCGCTTTGCCTCGGCTTCAGCCTTTGCACCGATTGTGAATCCAATGCAGGTGCCGTGGGGCCAGAAAGCGTTTCAGGCCTATCTGGGCGACGATCGTGCGGCGTGGCGGGAATATGACAGCTGCCAGCTGATGGCGGAAGTCTCCCATCGGTTGCCAATGCTGATCGATCAGGGTGACAGCGATCAGTTCCTGGCCGATCAGCTGCAACCAGAGCGGTTAGAGGAGATCGCCCGCGAGGTGGGTTTCCCGCTGACGCTGCGTATTCAGCCGGGTTATGACCATAGCTACTTCTTTATTGCCAGTTTTGTGGAAGATCATCTTCGCTTCCATGCCCAGCATCTGCTGGCGTAAATAATCAGGGCCGCTATTGCGGCCCTCTTTTTTGCATGCTGTAGAGGCGGGAACATTGTTGCAACGTCAGCGCCCTGCCAGCCCTGCACTCTCCTTTCCGAAAGAGGCGGATACTTCAGCCGCCGCAACCTTAACCTGACGATCAGACTAAGGCCGGACCGGTCAGCCCATCGATCATCACCTGCGGAATGCCGCGTGAGCAGTGTTCGATACGGCCGTTGACGCCATACACTTTTGCCAGCGTAGCCGGCGTAATCACTTTATCCGGCTGCCCTTCGGCGACCAGCGCGCCCTGCTTAAGCATCAGGGCATGTTGCGCATGACGCAGCGCGATGTTGATGTCATGCACCACCACCACCGTCACGATGTTGCGCTGGGCCGTTTCGCGGCGCACCAGATCCATGACGTGGAACTGGTAATTGAGATCCAGCGCGCTCAGCGGTTCATCCAGCAGCAGCAGTTTAGGGCGACGGATTAAAGATTGCGCCAGCCCAACCAGCTGCTTCTGTCCGCCCGAAAGCTGATCAAGGTAGCGCATCGCCAGATGGGCAATGCCCAGTTGTTCCAGCAAATGCATGATTTCCGCTTCACTGCTGGCACTGTGCAGGCCACCGGAGGCACGCTGTGCCACGATAATCGATTCCAGCACATGCAGATGCACGCCCGCAGGCAGCGACTGTGGCAGATAGACTACGTTTTTCGCACGACGGGCAAACGGCTGAGTCATGAGATCTTCACCGTTAAGCCACATCTCACCCTGACCTTTATTCAGACCAGCCAGTGCACGCAACAGCGTCGATTTACCGCAACCATTCGGTCCCAGCAGAACGGTAATCTCACCGCGTGGCAACGGGGCCACGTTGAGGTTTTCAATGACTTTATGTTTGGGATAACCGGCACTGAAGCCGCGTAAGATCAGCCCCTTTTCCATTATACCGCCCCCCGATGACGCAGAATAATACTCAGGAAGAACGGCACACCAATCAGTGACGTCACAATACCCACAGGAATAATGACACCCGGCAGCAGGTTTTTCGACGCGACTGACGCCAGGGAGAGCACCAGCGCACCAACCAGCGCACTGGCAGGCAGATAGAAACGGTGATCTTCACCAAACATCATGCGGGCAATGTGGGGTGCGACCAGACCGATGAAGCCGATGGGCCCCACAAACGCCACCGCCAGCGCAGAAAGGATACTGATGCGCAGCAAGGTGGTCAGGCGCAGCCGACGCACGTCGATACCAAAGCTCACGGCGCGGTCTTCACCCAGACGCAGCGCCGTCAGCTTCCAGCTGCTCATCATTGAGAACGGTACCAGGATGGCCAGCGCCACGGTCAGCACACCAAGCTTTTCCCAGGAGGCCCGGGCCAGGCTGCCCATGGTCCAGAACACCAGACCCTGCAGCGTATCTTCGCTGGCAATGAACTGCATCATTGAAACCAGTGCGTTAAAGGTAAAGACCAGTGCGATACCGAACAGCACGACGCCCGCAGAGGAGACCTGCGTCCAGCGGGTCACGGCATCCAGCATCAGCGCGGCAAACAGTGCAAAGACAAAGGCGTTGGCTGAGATTAACCACTGATCAGGAATGCCAGGAATACCGACGCCGAGAATGATCGCCAGCGCGGCACCAAACGCCGCCGCCGACGAGACACCGAGCGTAAACGGGCTTGCCAGCGGGTTATTCAGGATAGTCTGCATTTCTGCGCCGGCCAGGCCCAGCGACAGCCCGACCACCAGCGCCATCAGTGCATAAGGCAGACGAATATCCCAGACGATAACACGAGTACCGGCATCGACACTGTCGGGGCTGAGCAGCGTATTCCACAGCGTGTCCAGTGAGAGCCCGGCCGGACCGAGCGTAAAGTCGAGGATTAACGAGGCAACAATCGCCACCAGTAATACGCCAATCCAGATCAGGCGGCGGCGCAGCACCTGATGATAGTTTTGCATGGTGTGGTGAAGCGTCTCTTCCCCCGCCAGCAGCGAAGTTTCGGTAGTCATTTTTGAACCCTGTGTGGCTATCACGTCAGAAAACGCAGTCACAATAGTGCAGGTGATAATAATTATCAATTCGTTCGCATAAGCGAGGCGAGAAAAAACCGTAAAAAATGGTGTTGTTATGGGAACGATAATGGCAGTTATAGCGCATTGACGTTAAAGATGGGGAAGATGCTCAGGGCGCATACGTCTTTCGCAAAGACGTATGCGCCTATCGCTTTAAGGCCGGGAGCTGCCTCATCGTGCAGTGTCAGGCACCTGTCTGGAGCGCCAGCGCACAGCTCTAATCTTTGTGAACCGGGAACTCCATCTCGCTGTACTTCACGAAACGGCTGCCGCGCGTCAGCCTGTAGCCGAACCAGATAATCAGGAACAGCGGAAGGCCAATGTAGGTAGCCGCTACGCTGTACCAGTCAATGCTGTCGTTGAGGAATGCCTGATAGTTCTGACCCAGCGTAATGATCAGGCAAAGCACAAAGGCGAAGATCGGCCCCAGCGGGAAGAAGCCGGAACGGTAAGGCAGATCGTTCAGGTCATGTCCCTGGGCGACATAGCCGCGACGGAAGCGATAGTGACTGATGGCAATACCCAGCCAGGCGATAAAACCGGTCATGCCTGAGGTATTCAGCAGCCACAGATAGACTTCCTGATTGCCAAACTTAGAGGTCAGGAAGCACAGCCCGGCCACGACGGTCGTCGCCCATAAGGCATTGCGCGGAACGCCGCCTTTAGAGAGTTTCGCGAAAATACGCGGCGCTTTGCCTTCACTCGCCAGGTTGTAAAGCATACGCGTTGAGGCGTACATACCGGAGTTACCGGCTGACAGCACCGCCGTCAGGATCACCGCATTCATCACCGCTGCCGCAGAGAGCAGACCGGCGTTCTGGAACACCAGGGTGAACGGGCTGACGCTGATATCGTCAATGTCGTTATGCAGCAACTGCGGATCGGTGTACGGCAGGATCAGACTGATAATCAGGATGGCGAACACATAGAACAGTAGGATACGCCAGAAAATCTGCCGCACCGCGCGCGGGATATTTTTCGCCGGATCTTCAGATTCGCCCGCCGCGATACCGATCAGCTCGGTGCCCTGGAAGGAGAATCCCACAATCATCGCCACGCCAATCATTGCCGCAAAGCCACCCGCAAACGGCGCATCGCCAACCTGCCAGTTATGCCAACCCGCATGCTCTGCACCGCGCATAATGCCGGTAATCATCAGCACGCCAACAATGATAAAGATAATCACGGTGGCCACTTTAATGAGCGAGAACCAGTATTCCGCTTCGCCAAAGCCTTTCACCGAGATGTAGTTAAGCAGGAATATCAGACCCAGGAACAGCGCGCTCCAGATCCAGCCTGGCGTGTCAGGGAACCAGTAGGTCATCACCAGCTGGGACGCCACCAGGTCAACCGCGATGGTCACCGCCCAGTTGTACCAGTAGTTCCAGCCGAGGGCGAAGCCAAAGCCCTCTTCAACATATTTCGCGCCGTAGGTGGCGAAAGAACCCGATACGGGCATAAAGGCGGCCAGCTCACCGAGACTGGTCATCAGGAAGTAGACCATCAGGCCGATGAGCATATAGGAGAGAAGTGCTCCACCGGGGCCAGCCTGTGCGATGGTTGCGCCAGAGGCGACAAACAGGCCAGTACCGATTGAACCGCCGATGGCGATCATCGTCAGATGACGGGCTTTTAACGCACGTCGTAATGCAGGTTGTTGTGTTGTATTTGGGTCATTATGCATGTGTTAACGCTACGCTGGGTAAAAATGAGGCGCGATTGTAGCAGCCAGACCGCCTCTGTATAGCTGATGCCATGCTGTTATAAGTTATGTTCATGATCGCGCCCGAATTATTAGCGGTCACTCACGGCAATAGGACAAAAAGCGCGTCAGAGCTTTTGAAATATGCTTCTGCCGGTGATGAATGCGGTAGAGCGTTCGGGTCAGACGCGGCAAAGGAATCGTCAGTTCTGTCAGCGTGCCCGCCTCCAGCAGATCGGCAATCACCCGGCGCGAAAGACAGCTGATACCCATGCCATGCCGCACTGCATGCTTGATCGCTTCGGAGTTGCCCAGCTCCATGCCCAGCTGAAAACTTGGCAGGTGTGACAACAGCAGATAGTCGACGATTTCACGGGTGCCCGAGCCGCGCTCGCGCAGGATCCAGGGCGCTTCGGCCAGAGTTTTCAGCGTCACCGGCTGTTTCAGGATCGCGGCATCAGGCGCGGCAAACACCACCAGTTCATCTTCCAGCCAGGGTTCACTGACCAGCTCGGTCATGTGACACGGCCCTTCAATCAACCCGACGTCTACGCGAAAATCGGAAACCGCCTGAATCACATCCTGACTGTTTCCGACGCTCAGCTCCAGCGGCAACCCCGGAAAATCACGGCGATAAGCGGCCATCATGCCCGGCAGCAGATAGTTACCGATGGTGCTGCTGGCGAAGATGCGGATTGCGCCATTATCCTCTTTGAACAATTGCTCAATTTCACCTGCCTGCTCCAGCAGTCCTACCGCACGCGGATAGAGCAGCCGCCCGTGCTCATTTAACACCAGTCTTTTGCCGACCCGATCAAACAGCTGCACCCCGAGCTGACTCTCCAGATCGGCCAGCGCCGCGCTGACTGCGGACTGCGACAGCGCCAGCAACTGCGAAGCCTGCGTCGTTGAACCGCTTTTGAGCACTTCGGTGAACACTTCGATTTGCCGCAGCGTAATGTGCATTGTTGCCTCTTAACTCAATGAATGCCTGACAAGATAAATCATTAATGCCAGCCAGAGCAGCCCGGCGATGCCCAGCCAGCCTGCCATTTTTTTACCGCGCGCACGCTGAGACTCCGCTTTCGCGATGCTGCTGATACGCACGTCTTTCGGCAGCAACCGCATCAGCACCATGACGCCCGTCGGGATAATCACCGCGTCATCCAGCAGACCAACAAACGGGATCACATCCGGGATGAGATCGATCGGGCTGACGCCATACGCGACCAGCCCCAGCATTGCCACTTTGTTCCACCAGGGTGTGCGCGGATCGCGAAAGGCAAACCACAGCACCCGAGCATCTCTTTTGATCAGCGTCGCCCAGCGGCGCAGACGCGAAACTATCATGATTGCGGCCTTATCGTTTATTCTGGTCAATTATAAATATATTATCAATTTCACTTTTAAGCCAGTCGCCGTCATGATCATGACTCAACCATGAGGAGTGACCACCATGACCGAACTGAGCATCGCTAAACCCCATCATCCTGTTACGCTCTGGTTCCCCGGTCTGCTGCTGACTGCCGCGATTGCCGCGGCTGCCAGCTGGCTCGCACAGCAACCGGTAGTTACAGCAGCGGGGCTGGGTTCACTGACCCTGGCAATTATGCTGGGCATCCTGGTCGGCAATAGCGTCTATACGCCTCTGGCGTCGCGCTGCGACAGCGGCGTGATACTGGCTAAGCAGAAGCTGCTGCGGCTGGGCATCATCCTGTTTGGATTTCGCATCACCTTACAACAGATTGCTGACGTTGGTTTTAGCGGCATCCTGATTGATGCGCTGACGCTGAGCTGCACCTTCTTTATTACCTGCCTGCTGGGCATCCGGCTGCTGAAGCTGGATCGCGATACCGTCTGGCTGATTGGCGCGGGCAGCAGCATCTGTGGGGCAGCGGCCGTACTGGCGACCGAGCCAGTGGTAAAAGCCGCGTCCTCGAAAGTGGCGGTGGCTATTGCAACCGTGGTGCTGTTCGGTACGCTGGCAATCTTTATCTATCCAATGTTGTGGCCGTTGGCGCACCATCTTTTTCCGGACCTGAGTGCATCGCAGTTTGGGGTATTTACCGGTTCGACCATCCATGAAGTGGCACAGGTCGTGGCTGCCGGACACAGCATCAGTCCCGATGCCGAGAACAGCGCGGTGATTGCCAAAATGCTGCGGGTGATGATGCTGGCCCCGTTCCTGCTCTGCCTGAGTGCAGTGCTACGCGGCAAACTCAAAGCGAGCAACGCGCGTCAGCCGGTGACGTTTCCCTGGTTCGCCCTGCTGTTTATCGCAGTCGCGCTGTTTAACTCGCTGCAGCTGCTGCCTGCCACGGTAGTGGCCACGCTGAACGAGCTGGCGGGTCTGCTGCTGGCGATGGCGATGGCGGCTCTTGGATTAACCACCCGTTTTAGCGCATTACGTGAGGCGGGCGTTAAACCGCTGCTGCTGGGCGCACTGGTATTTGGCTGGTTAATCGCGGGTGGCGGCACCATCAATCTGCTGGTGCAACATTTCATGGGCTAACAGCATCGGGTATCATGCCGTTTCAACCGTGCATAGCCCCAGGAGAAAGGCATGAAATATATCGGCGCACACGTGAGTGCGGCAGGTGGTGTGGATCAGGCAGTGATTCGCGCCCATGAAATAGAAGCCACCGCCTTTGCCCTCTTTACTAAAAATCAGCGTCAGTGGAAGGCCGCCCCGCTCTCCACTGAGGTGATTGATGCTTTTCGCGCCGCCTGCGAGACGTACAAATTCAGTCCGCAGCAAATCCTGCCGCACGACAGTTTTCTGATTAACCTCGGTCATCCGGTTGAAGAGGCGCTGGAGAAATCCCGCTCGGCCTTTATTGATGAATTAAAACGTTGTGACCAGCTCGGCCTGACGCTGCTTAACTTCCATCCCGGCAGCCATCTGCATCAGATTGAAGAAGAGGCCTGCCTGAAGCGGATTGCGGAGTCGATCAACATCGCCCTCGACCAGAGCCAGAATGTGACCGCCGTCATTGAGAATACCGCCGGTCAGGGCAGTAACCTCGGATTCCGCTTCGAGCACCTCGCCACCATTATTGAACATGTCGAAGATAAGTCGCGCGTCGGCGTCTGCATTGATACCTGTCATGCGTTTGCTGGCGGATATGACCTGCGTACCGAAGCGGACTGCGAGGCAACCTTTGCTGAGTTTGAGCGCATTGTCGGCTTTGATTATCTGCGCGGTATGCACCTTAACGATGCTAAAAGCGCCTTCGACAGTCGCGTTGACCGCCATCACAGCCTGGGTGAAGGGAATATCGGCAAAACGGCGTTTAGCTGGCTGATGAAAGATCCGCGGTTTGATGGTATTCCGTTAATTCTTGAGACCATTAATCCCGACATCTGGAAAGATGAGATTGCCTGGCTGAAAGCCGAACAGCAGGGATAGAAAAAGGGAGCCAGCTGGCTCCCTGAGATTTTTGACAACGTCTGGCCTGGTTGCTGTAAGACTGAGCCTGCACAGGGAACACGGTCAGATCGGAAAGACGTAAAAGCAAACAGGGAGCCACCGGCTCCCTGTTATTATCACTTCAGCAGATTATGCATTTCTGCACATCAGGCTTTCGCCAGCTGCTCTTCCGGACGTTTCAGTATCGCATAGCCCAGACCCGCAACCGCAGTACCGATGACAATCGACATCAGATAACCGACAACCGGGGTAATGGCGCCAGGGATCAGCAGTACAAAGAGTCCACCGTGCGGTGCCATCAGTTTCGCGCCAATCGCCATGGAGATCGCGCCAGTGATTGCGCCGCCCACGATACAGCAAGGCAGAACGCGCATTGGGTCACGGGCTGCGAATGGAATCGCACCTTCAGAGATAAAGCAGAGACCCAGAACCAGTGCCGCTTTACCACCTTCCTGCTGACCTTTGTTGAATTTACGACGGGCAACCAGCGTCGCCAGACCCATCGCCAGCGGTGGCACCATACCGGCTGCCATGATGGCGGCCATCGGTGCATACGTCTGCGAACTCAGTAAGCCGACGCCAAACGCGTAAGCCACTTTGTTCACCGGACCGCCCATATCGGTACACATCATGCCGCCCAGGATTGCGCCCAGCAGGACCGCATTCGCCGTACCCATGTTAGCCAGCCAGTGTGTCAGGCCACTCATGATGCCCGCAACCGGTTTGCCCACCACGTAGATCATCAGCAGGCCGGTGATCAGACTCGCGAACAGCGGGATAATCAATATCGGTTTCAGCGCTTCCATACTCTGCGGCAGTTTGACTTTGCCACTGATCAACTTCGCTGCGTAGCCGGCAATAAAGCCCGCGATAATACCGCCTAAGAAGCCTGCATTGATGCTGGTGGCGATCATACCGCCAATCAGACCTGGCGTCAGACCCGGACGGTCAGCGATGGAGAAGGCGATAAAGCCCGCCAGTACTGGTACCATCAGGGCAAAGGCGCTACCCCCACCGATTTGCATCAGCGCAGCGGCCAGAGTGCCCTGTTCTTTAAACGCTGTGATACCAAAAGCAAACGACAGGGCGATGCTCAGACCACCCGCGACCACCATCGGCAGCATGTAAGAAACACCAGTCAGCAGGTGACGATAAGCCCCTGCCCCGCCTTTCTTCTCTTCTTCACTGCTATTGCTCTGTCCGCCAGCCACCGCTTTATACGGCTTCGCTTCTGCAACCGCTTTATCCAGTTCCTGCGCGGTTTTCTTCAGCGCCAGACCGGTTGAGGTGCGGTACATCGGCTTCCCGGCAAATTTCGCCAGATCCACTTCGATATCAGCTGCGACGATCACCAGATCGGCGGCAGCAACTTCTTCCGGGGTGATGGCGTTACCCGCACCCACTGAACCGCGAGTTTCAACTTTCACCCACCAGCCGCGACGAGTTGCTTCAGCCTGAATAGCTTCGGCAGCCATAAAGGTGTGTGCCACGCCGGTCGGACAGGCGGTAACGGCCACAACGCGTTTCTGCGCGCCAGCCTGAGCCGGTGCTGCAGCTGATGCACCTGCAGGTGTTGCCACCGCCGCAGGAGCCTGCCAGGTTTTGGCTTCAGCTTTGGCGCGGTTAAGGAAGGTTTCCGGCTCGCGGACCGCCAGCTGGATATCACCCAGCCAGACCGCTTTGCCATTCAGCGCCGCATCATCCGGCACGTTTTTACCCAGCACAATCGCCAGTTCAGCGTCGGCAGGGTTCTCAGTCAGGGTCAGGCCCGCAGCAGCTGCGGCGGCAGCCAGACGTTGTTGCGCCATATATGCGGAAGCCAGTCCCAGTGTAGGATCTTTAATCAGCAGCGTTTTCATTGTCGCTCTCCTGCTGTCAGTTAACGGGTTGTAAGTCGACACGCGCCATCATTGCGGCCAACTGCGTACGATCGGAAACGCCAACGTTGCTCTGGCTGACGGCCATCGCCGCCACGGCAGTCGCAAGACGCAGCGTGTGTTCGCTGGATTCACGCATCAGCAGGCCATAAATCAGGCCGCCCACCATCGAATCACCGGCACCCACGGTGCTGACGACTTCACACACCGGCGGTTTAGCAATCCATTCGCCTGACGCGTTGACCCACAGTGCGCCTTCCGCGCCCAATGAAATCACCACATGGGCGATGCCCTGCTCGCGCAGTTCGTGCGCAGCGCCAATCACATCCTGCAGACCAGGCAGTTTGCGACCGGCCCAGATCTCCAGCTCACGGCGGTTAGGTTTCACCAGCCATGGTGCGGCTTTCAGCCCTGCCACCAGCGCCTCGCGGCTGCTGTCAAAAATGATGCAGGGGCAGTGAGTACGCAGTTCGGTCATCCAGCGGGTAAAGGCATCGTGATCAACGCCTTCTGGCAGGCTGCCGCTGACGCAGACCATGTCGAACTGGCCAAGCCAGGTCAGAGAATCAGCCGTAAAACGATCCCAGTCCTGACCCGTTACCTGGAAACCGGAGAAATTCAGATCGGTAACGTCGCCGGTCTGTTCAGTGAGTTTCACGTTAATACGGGTACGGCCCGGCACCACCTGGAAACGGTTGGCAATGCCCAGCTCGCTGAACAGCTGCTGGAAGCCGTCCTGATTCTCTTTACCCAGGAAGCCACCCACGGTGACATCGATACCCAGGTCTTTCAGGACTTTAGCAACGTTGATGCCCTTGCCCGCCGCGTGCAGCCCAGTGGTTTTCACCAGGTTGACTTCGCCGCGTTCAATTTCAGGGGTATATCCCACCAGGTCATACGCCGGATTCAGCGTGATGGTGGCGACGCGTCTGCTCATGCTGCCCCCTCGCCCAGACCGCTGTTGATCGCCTCTTCAATGGCGGTCAGCGCCTGCTGTGCATCGTCACCGCTGGCGGTAAAGCGCAGGCGATGGCCTTTCTTCACGCCCAGCGCAACCACTTTCATCAGGCTACGGCCGTTAGCAGGTTTACCGCTGCCGTCGAGATTGGTCACAGTGATGTCGCTGTTGAACTGCTTGATTACGCTAACCAGCGCGGTGCCTGGACGGGCATGGAGACCATGCTCGTTGCGAATAGTGAATTCTGCGGTCAGCACCTCAGCCTGCTCATCAACTTCGCTGGTCAGCAGTGCGTAAACGCCTGCCGCATCCGCTTTAAGCAGGCGATCTGCTTTGTTCTGCTGCAGTAATGCGCTGAGGTAACCCAGCACTTCCAGTGGACGTTCATCGGTCGCTGAAACGCTGATTAACAGCGCCGCGGATTCGCCCTGATGGTCGAATGCATGTTCAGCGCGGCTGATGGCAACACCGCTGCGCAGGTTGCCGAGGCTGCTGTCGCTGAGCCAGATGCCCTGACCCAGATTCAGCGGAGCCGTCGAGACCACGTCTGCGACGTAGCTCGCATCCACCACACCCGCGGACTGCAGCCGGCCAGCATTCATTGCCTGCAGAGTCATCAGATCGCTGGCAGCGACGTTGAGCGTAATTAATGAGGTGTCGAAGCTGAACTCGGCGGCCTGTTTTTCGCCCATCAGCAACGCACGGAGATCTTCAGCAGAGGCGGTTTTGAGCTGTTCAGCAATGGTGTCATCGCTCAGAACATGGGTCAGCTGACGCAGCAGCGCCAGATGCTCATCCGACTTAGCGGCAATCCCGATGGCGACATAAGCAGTCTGATCGTCACCCCAGGCAATGCCCTGCGGGAACTGAAACACCTGAACACCGGTTTTCAGGACCATGTCGCGGGTATCGGTGGTGCCATGGGGGATTGCGATGCCGTTGCCGAGGAACGTTGAGGTCTGCTGTTCGCGGGCCAGCATGCCATTGACGTAGCCTTCCGTCACATTACCCGCAGCGGTTAACGCGGCAGCAACCTGACGAATGGCCTCTTCTTTATTCTGGGCGCTGGCTCCGGTATGGATGGCCTGCAATTCGAGCTGGAACATAATTCTCCTCGCTTGCTGAGATTGAATCGTTTCAGCCAGTGGGGATTTTTTTACGCCATGCTGTTGAAAACAGGTGGCGCAGTCACCGCTGAAACGTTTCAGGGATTGTGGTACAGCAACTTTCCGGAGGCAAGAGAATGCGCAAACGGCGTAACAGATTTTTGACGTTACGCACATTTCAGGGGGATTAAGGGGAATAAAAAGTGAACAGGCTGACGCGGTTGCTGTAATGCAGAGATCTGTGGACCGAAAATGTCAGCAGCGTCAGCGCTTCAGGGGGCAGTATCGGCTTCGAGCTGAAGTAAGTATGTCATCGCCTCCTGGCGTGAGTTGCCACACATGCTGTATGCAGGCTGCAGGCCTGCGCAGACGGCAGGACGCAATGGCGACCCAAACAGTTTGCAACGCAGTGAGTCATCAAGCTGAACGCAGGGCGTGTTCGCAGGCTTGCCGTCAGGCATGCCAGGAATAGGTGAAGAGATCGAGGGCGCTGTACAACAGGCACCGCACTGGCTACGGCATTGCATGCTGTGCTCCGGCAGAGAAAGTCGCGGCGACAATAGCAGTCCGGGGCAGAAATTGCCATGGAAGCCGCGGCCTGACACAAAATTTCGCCTCCACCATATTGCCAGTTTTCACCGGCACGCGTAACGTTGCGCGCACTTCACTCTCAAGATAGCGAGAACAGCAATGCCAAAAGCCAATGAAATCAAAAAAGGAATGGCCGTCACGCACAACGGTAAACTGCTGCTGGTTAAAGACATTGATGTCCAGAGCCCCAGTGCACGCGGTGCTGCCACCCTGTATAAAATGCGCTTTACCGATGTCCGCACCGGTTTAAAAGTTGAAGAGCGGTTCAAAGGCGACGAGATTATTGATGCGATTTCGCTCAGCCGTCGCAGCGTCACCTTCTCTTATATAGATGGTGACGAATATATTTTCATGGATGATGAAGATTACACCCCTTATTCCTTTAAGCAGGAGCAGATCGAAGAAGAGCTGCTGTTTATCCCTGAAGGCGGCATCCCTGGCATTCACGTGCTGACGATGGAAGGTCAGGTACTGGCGCTGGAACTGCCACAAACTGTGGATATGGTGATCGTGGATACTTCACCAGGCATTAAAGGGGCTTCCGCCAGCGCCCGTACCAAACCAGCCGGAATGAGCACAGGCCTCTCTATTCAGGTTCCGGAATATTTGAGCAACGGTGACCGCATCCGCATCCATATCGCTGAACGCCGTTACATGGGCCGCGCTGACTAACCGCCAGCCTGCTGCTGATCGCGATAGTGTTATAGTATTACACTATTGCGTTATTTTCTGGCGGGGGCGTCCCATGACACGCGTTAATCTGATTACCGGTTTTTTGGGCAGCGGCAAAACCACGCTGCTCTGCCATCTGCTGGCAGCCCGGCCCGCCGGAGAAAAGTGGGCGGTGCTGGTCAATGAATTTGGCGAGATTGGGATCGACGGTGCCCTGCTGGCCGATCGCGGTGCCACGCTGAAGGAGATTCCCGGCGGCTGCCTGTGCTGCGTTAACGGTCTGCCGATGCAGGTTGGGCTGAATATGCTGCTTAAGAGCAAGCCCGACCGACTGCTGATTGAGCCAACGGGTCTGGGCCATCCGCGTCAGGTGTTGCAGATGTTAAGTGCGCCGGTGTATCAGGCGTGGCTGCAACTGAACGCCACTCTGACGCTGCTGGATGCACGTCAACTGGCCGAGCCGCGTATTGTTGCCAATGAAAACTTCCGCGATCAACTCGCTGCCGCCGACATTATTATTGCTAACAAGCGTGACTGCTGGAACGAAGAGGACCGTCAGCGCCTGGCTGACTGGCAGCAGCAGATGCAGCCTGCTCGTCCTCTGATACAGACCGAATTCGGTCAAATCCCCCTTTCCCTGCTTGATGCCCCTTATCTGCCGCGCGACCTCCCTGCACCGCATCACCATCATTCGTCTCCCCCAACCAGCGGTCTGGCGGCATTACGACTGGATGGCGAGGCGCGATGGCGTCGGGCGCTGAACCACGGCCAGGGCTATAGCGCCTGCGGCTGGCTGTTTGATGCTGACACGCGGTTTAGCAGCGATGCGCTGCTGGAGTGGGTCCGGCTGGCAGCGGTCGACCGCATAAAAGGGGTAATGCGTACGCCAGAAGGCACAATGCGTATTAACTGCCAGGCAAAAGAATTGCAAAGTGAGACATTCACCTCACTGCCGCCCGATAGCCGTATTGAGATCATACATTCTCAGCAGGTTGACTGGAATCAGCTACAATCGGCATTGTTGAAGTGCCGTTTACGCTAAGACAGGTATTGTCGGCGGTTATTTTTTTAATGAGTTTTAATTATGCGCGTAACCCGCCTTATTACTATCCTGCTGCTCAATGCACTGGGCATAGTGCTGTTTCTTTCCTGGTATTTGCCGCCTGAACACGGTTTCTGGTTTGGCATCGATAAATCTGTTTTCTTTGGCTTCAATAATCAGATGGGCACTCATCCGCTCTTCGCGCTGATCGTCGCTATCACCAATTTTCGTGGTTTTGATGCGGTATCCCTGCTGGCGATGGGTCTGCTTTATCTGTCGATCTGGCGGCAGGAAACGCCAGAGGCCAGGCGTCGGATGCTGGCCATTGGTATCACCATGCTGTTAACCGCCGTAGTGCTTAATCAGCTGGGCCATTTGTTGCCCGTGAAACACTCGAGTCCGACGCGATTCTTTGATCACGTTTATCGCGTCAGTGAATTAACCGGTATTCCCGCTAAAGATGCCTCAAAAGACAGTTTCCCTGGGGACCACGGTATGATGCTGATCATCTTCGCCTGCTTTATCTGGCGTTATTTTGGTTTCAGCCGTTTTATCGTTGCCACCGCTATTGTGGTGATATTTTCACTGCCGCGCGTCATGGCGGGCGCGCACTGGTTTACCGATATTGCCGTCGGTTCACTGTCGGTCGTTTTAGTCGGACTGAGCTGGTGGCTATTAACACCAGCGAGTGACGTATTGGTTAACTGGTTTTATCGCAAATTACCGGGTAAATATAAGCCCGTGATGTAAATGTTAAGCGCGGTCGGTTTACCCGCCAGATTCATAACCGCCCGCGCTTATAAAAAACAGCTCCTCACTATTAGGCTGCTAATTAAATTCACGAAAAGAAAAGGTTATGACCCGGCTTACGCGTTAACGGGTCTTCACACCAGGCTGTCAATTAAGAAAACACTGAAACAGCAGGCTATGCCCCGAATTGACCTCCCTTTCATCCCCTGTTCTCACCATTATTTCCCCACAATTGTCTCTAAAATAGTCAGTGTGTTACGGTTTGATTCTCATCAAAAAAACCTATATGAAATTGATTAAAAGCACTCGCCACGGCGTCTGTAATCAGTTAACCTCAGTCGCAGTGAGACTACAGCGGCAGAAAATTCAGATTTTTTACCGTTAAAGTGTGTCCATTAACACATTTTAGTAATTAAGGATTTGTCTTAGCCTGTTTCGCTTATTAATCTCCCTGTTTTGTCATCTGGCTGGCGACAATTTTGTCGTAAGGAAATCGAAGGAAAACCCGAATAATGGTCAAGTCTCAACCAATACTGAGATATATAATGCGGATCGTGCCCGCATTGGCGCTAGCCACACTCCTCTCAGCTTGTAGCAGTACCCATAGCAGTCAAAACGCGAATAACGAGAATCATGAAGTTAACAACCACAATGGTTTTTTACTTCAGGCGTCTCAGGATGAGTTTGAAGAAATGGTGCGTAACGTCGATGTTAAGTCGCGCATCATGGAACAATACGCCGTCTGGAAAGGTGTGCGCTATCGCCTCGGTGGCGATACCAAACGCGGGATCGATTGTTCCGCCTTTGTACAACGCACCTTCCGCGATCAGTTTGGCTTAGAATTACCTCGTTCTACCTCTGAGCAACAAGACACAGGCAAAGAGATCACCCGCAGTAAATTACGCCCTGGCGATCTGGTGATGTTCCGTGCCGGTTCAACGGGCCGCCACGTGGGCATTTACCTGGGTAACGATAACTTTGTTCATGCATCTACCAGCAGTGGCGTGATGATCTCCAGTCTCAATGATGACTACTGGAAGAAACGTTACCGTGAAGGGCGTCGTGTATTAAGTCGTAACCCGACCTGATTATTACCTTCGATTTTCTCTCGCCAGAGAACAAGAAACGCTGCCTGTGCAGCGTTTTTTTTCGTGCCTGAAGATGGCAGGCAGATTTTTATCAGATAAAAGCATTGTATTTCAGATAAATAACGAGACATTTCAGACTCTCTCGTTATATTCTCGGTCGCTTAAACCGAAGCAGTCGTGCGCAATAACATAATAATAATTTATCAGGAGCACCTCATGCCATTGTCGGGGGCACTACGGCGCCGTGACACTACTCCTCGCCGTATCGCATGCAGTAGCGCGATGGCTGGCGGCTTATTCTTTCTTTTGTTCGCCGTACTCTCTTTTCACCAGACCTGGCAGAAGCGCGAACGGCAGCATCAGCAACTGCTGGAGAACAGTCGCACGGCATTACAGCAAACGCTCTCCACGTTGATCAACAGCACCCTCAGTCCCCTGCTTCCGTTTACCCACACTGCCTGCCATAACATAGATCGTGAACTGACCTCACGCGCCGCCTTTGCCGGAAACCTTCGCGCCATTCTGCTGGTTGATAACGGTACAGCCTTTTGCTCGTCAGCGACCGGCAGTTTTAGTCTGCCACTTAATGTGATTGCGCCGCACAGTGATATTTCGCGCGATACCGACCTGCAACTGATGCCAGGCACGCCGTTGCAGCCGAATAAACCGGTGCTGGCCTTGTGGATCAAAAATCCAGGCAGCCTGCAGTCAGGCGTTTTCGCGACGCTCAATATCACTCTCGCGCCTTATCAGCTGCTGGCGTCCCGGCGACCGGAAATTACCGGCATGGCACTCGTGGCACAGCGCAGCGCTTTAACCAGTTGGCAGCCCGGCCTCATTGAGAATAAAAACCTGCCGACGCCCCTGCATCAGCAGGCGCTGACAGGGTATCCGCTCCAGTTTGTCGTGTACGGCTCCACTCTGGCACTCAGCGACTATCAAACTATCCTGCTTAGTGGCCTGTTGCTGTCGCTGCTGTTTGCAGGGGGATGGTGGCTACTGTTGTCGGTGTATCAGCGTCCTGGCAGAGAGCTGATTCGGGCCATGAAACGCGGCGAGTTTCACGTTGAGTATCAGCCGCTGGTGACGTCTCATGATGGCCAGCCTTATGGTATGGAAGCATTATTACGCTGGACTCACCCGACGAAAGGCCCGGTTCCGCCCGATGTCTTTATTCATTTTGCAGAATCACAGAATCTGATTATTCCGCTGACGCGGCATCTGTTTCAGCTGGTTTCCCGTGATGCTCATCTGCTGTGTCATACCATTCCCCGTCATGCCAGCCTGAGTCTCAACATTTCGCCCCTGCATCTGGCTGACAGTGGTTTCCGTCAGGATGTGCTGCACTGGCTCGATACCATGCCTGCGGGACACTTTAACTATGTGTTTGAGATTACTGAGCGAGCCATGGTGCGGGATGAAAACGTCGGAGAACTGTTTGACTGGCTGCATCAGCAGCAGATTCATATTGCTATTGATGATTTTGGTACCGGGCATAGCGCGTTAATCTATCTGGAACGTTATGACTTTGATTACCTCAAAATCGATCGCGGTTTTGTTCAGAGCATCGGTACAGACACCCTGACCTCACCGGTACTGGATTCCGTGTTGCAACTGGCGAAGAAACTCAACTTAAAGAGTGTGGCCGAAGGCGTTGAGACCGGTGAGCAGGCCACCTGGTTAATTAATCGTGGTGTAACGCATTTGCAGGGTTATATCTTTAGCCGTCCGTTACGGCCAGAAACGCTGATAGACTATTTCCGTCGTCATAAGGCCTGACATGACCTGGCCTGAAACGCCCCGGACATCTGACTGGAGGAATCATGCTGTTTCGCTTTGGACTTATACTGCTGTGTGGCCTGCTCAGCGCCCCGCTGCTGGCTGCCTCTGTCCAGCAAAGCTACGCATTCACCCAGGCTGGTGAAGCAAAATATCCGCCCGGTTTCAGCCATTACGACTATGCCAACCCCAGCGCGCCCAAAGGGGGCAGCATCACCCTGGCGGTGATCGGTACCTATGACAACTTCAATCGCTATGCCTCACGCGGCAATCCAGGCATTAATACCGGCACGCTTTATGACGGGCTTTACACCAGTTCAGACGATGAACCCGGCAGCTATTATCCGCTGATTGCCGAGTCGGCGCGCTACGCCAGCGATTTTTCGTGGATCGAGATCCAGATGAATCCCCGCGCTCGCTTCCAGGATGGCACACCGATCACCGCCCGCGACGTGGCGTTCACCTTTGAAAAATTCATGAGTGAGGGCGTGCCCCAGTTCCGCGTCGCCTACCGTGGCGTTAGCGTAAAAGCGCTGAACGACCTCACAGTGCGTATAGAAGCACAGAAGCCGGATAAAGATCTGCTGCTTGGACTACTGACGCTGCCGGTGATCGCCGAGTCGTTCTGGCACGATAAGAAGTTTAACGAGCCGTTGAGCGCCCCGCCGTTATCCAGCGGACCCTATCGCATTACCCGCTGGAAGCTGGGCCAGTTTATCGAGTTCAGCCGGGTAAAAGATTACTGGGCCGCCGATCTGCCGGTAAACCGCGGACGTTTTAATTTTGATCGCATGCGCTATGACTACTATCTGGATGACAATGTGGCGTTTGAGGCCTTTAAGGCTGGTGCTTTCGACTGGCGTGAAGAGACTTCGGCGAAGAAATGGGCCACCCAGTATCGCGGCCGCCATTTCGACGATGGCAGCATCGTCAAAGAGATCACGCCCAACGACGCTGCTATTGATACCCGCTGGCTGGCATTTAACAATGAAAAACCGCTGTTTCAGGATCGACGCGTGCGTCAGGCTATCTCACTGATGTTCGATTTCGAGTGGATGAACAAAGCGCTTTACTACGGAGCCTGGCATCGCGCCAGCAGCTATTTCCAGAACACGGAGTATGCTGCCAGTGGTGTTCCGGATGCACAGCAACGGGCGCTGCTTGAACCCTGGCGCGCACAACTGCCGCCTGAGCTTTTCAGCCAGCCTTATCAGCCACACAAAACGGATGGCAGCGGCTATGACCGCGCCAGTCTGTTAACCGCATTTGACCTGTTAAAACAGGCGGGCTGGCAGATTAAAAATCGCCGCCTGGTCAATGATAAAACCGGTCAGTCGTTCACCGCAGAGTTGCTGTTACGCAGCGGTTCTGACATCGACTGGGCACTCCCGCTGCAGCACAATCTTTCGCGGCTTGGCATTACGCTGAATCTGCGGCAGATCGACAGCTCGCAGTATCTGCGGCGCAAACGGGAAGGTGACTACGACATGATTGCCACCGTCTATTCAGCGATGCCGATCCCGACGTCCAGCCTGCAGATCCTCTGGCACTCCGACTACATCAACTCGTCGTGGAACAGTGCGCGGGTTAAAGATCCGATAGTGGATCACTTTGTGAAACAGATTGTGGCGCATCAGTACGATCCTGCTGAACTTCGCCCGCTGGCACAGGCGCTGGATCAGGTGCTGCTGTGGAATGCCTATATGATCCCAATGTGGTACAACGCTGAACAGCGGCTGGCATACTGGGATAAGTTTTCTCACCCTGCACGCAAGCCCGCCTACAGTACAGGGCTGGAAAACTGGTGGTACGACACAAACAAAGCCGGACGCCTGCCGGCCAGTAAACGCTAAGGAGATCACCGTTGGCCGCTTACTTTCTGCGCAGACTGCTGCTGATTATCCCGACCTTGTGGGCGATCATCACGCTTAATTTTTTTATCGTGCAAATCGCGCCCGGCGGCCCGGTCGATCAGGCGCTGGCAAATATTGAGTTTGGTCAGACAACCGGCCTGCCCGGCAGCGGGGCGGAGAGCGCCAGTTCACGCGCCAGCTTCAGTCATATTAATCCTGGCGATAATCAGTATCGTGGCGCACGCGGGCTGGATCCTGAAGTGATTGCTGAGATTAAAAAGCGTTACGGCTTCGATAAACCTCTCTGGCAGCGCTACGGCGAGATGCTTTGGAATTACCTGCGTCTGGATTTTGGCGACAGCCTGTTTCGCAGCGCCTCGGTGATCGGGCTGATCAAAGAGAGCCTGCCAGTCTCGATCAGCCTGGGACTCTGGAGCACCCTGATTATTTATCTGGTGTCGATTCCACTGGGGATCCGTAAAGCGGTGCGCAATGGCAGCGCCTTTGATGTCTGGAGCAGCGCCTTTATTATCATTGGCTACTCTATTCCGGCCTTTCTGTTCGGCATCATGCTGATTGTGCTGTTTGCCGGTGGCAGCTATCTCGACTGGTTTCCGCTGCGTGGGCTCACCTCTGCGCAGCACGATACACTGCCCTGGTATGGCAAAGTGCTGGACTACTTCTGGCATATCGCTCTGCCGGTGCTGGCGACGGTGATCGGCGGCTTCGCCACGCTGACCATGCTGACCAAAAACGCCTTTCTGGACGAGATCCGCAAACTCTATGTGGTGACCGCGCGCGCCAAAGGGGTGCCAGAGCGACGTATTCTCTATCATCATGTGTTTCGCAATGCGATGCTGCTGGTGATCGCCAGCTTCCCGGCCACGTTTATCAGCATGTTCTTTACCAGTTCGGTACTCATCGAAGTGATGTTCTCGCTCAACGGGCTTGGGCTGCTCGGCTATGACGCGACATTGCAACGCGACTACCCGGTGATGTTTGGCACGCTCTATATTTTCACGCTGATCGGTTTGCTGATGAATATCCTCAGCGATCTGACTTATACGCTGGTCGATCCCCGTATCGACTTCGGGAGCCGCTCATGACGCTCTCCCCGCTGAATCAACAACGCTGGCAGCGCTTTCGTCAAAACCGACGCGGCTACTGGTCGCTCTGGATCTTTCTGATCATTTTTATGCTGTCGCTGGGTGCTGAACTGATCGCGAATGACAAACCGCTGCTGGTGCATTATCAGCAGCGCTGGACGGTGCCGCTGCTGTTTGACTACAGCGAAACCGACTATGGCGGTGTACTGGCGACAGCGGCGGATTATCAGGATCCCTGGCTGCGACAGCGCATCAGTCAGAATGGCTGGGCGCTGTGGGCACCGATTCGTTTCAGCGACGGCACCATTAATTTTGCTACTCAGGTGCCCTTCCCTTCTCCGCCTTCTGCGCAGAACTGGCTCGGCACGGACGCCAACGGCGGCGACGTACTGGCTCGGCTGCTCTATGGCACACGTATCTCTCTGCTGTTCGGTCTGCTGCTGACGCTTCTCTCCAGTGTCATCGGGATTGTGGTCGGTGCGGTGCAGGGCTATTTCGGCGGCAGAATTGACCTGATTGGGCAGCGGATGATTGAAGTCTGGTCTGGCATGCCCGCGCTGTTTCTGCTGATTCTTCTCTCCAGCGTGATTCAGCCTGGCTTCTGGTGGCTGTTGCTGGTCACCGTGGCGTTTGGCTGGATGAGCCTGGTAAGTGTTGTCAGGGCAGAGTTTCTCCGCACCCGAAATTTTGATTACATTCGTGCCGCGCAGGCGCTGGGCGTCAGCGATGGCCGGATTATGTTGCGCCATATGCTGCCTAACGCGATGGTGGCCACACTGACCTTTCTGCCGTTTATTTTGTGCGGATCGATTACCACGCTGACCTCACTCGACTTTCTGGGTTTCGGCCTGCCGCTGGGTTCGCCCTCGCTGGGCGAGTTACTGCTGCAGGGCAAAAACAACCTGCAGGCTCCCTGGTTAGGTCTGGCGGGCTTTTTCACTCTGGCGATCCTGCTTTCGCTGCTGATTTTTATCGGCGAAGCGGTGCGCGACGCCTTTGATCCGGGCAAAGGAGCCTGAATGACGACGCCATTGCTTGCTATCAATCATCTCTCAGTCGCCTTTCGTCAGGGCGAGCAGCTTCGACAGGTCGTGAATGACGTGTCGCTGCGCATTGACGCAGGTGAAACGCTGGCGCTGGTGGGTGAGTCTGGTTCCGGCAAGAGCGTCACCGCGCTGTCGGTAATGCGACTGCTGCATGAGGCCTCGGTGATTTATCCCAGCGGCGAGATTCTGTTTAACGGTGAAGATCTGCTGCGCGCCCGCGAGCAGCGTCTGCGGGGTATTCGCGGCAACCAGATCGCGATGATTTTTCAGGAGCCCATGGTGTCACTGAATCCGTTGCACACCGTGGAGAAGCAGCTGTATGAAGTGCTGTCACTGCATCGCGGGATGCGTCGTCCGGCCGCACGCGGTGAGATTCTCAGCGTGCTTGATCGGGTCGGTATCCGGCAGCCCGCCACCCGGCTCAATGATTTTCCCCACCAGCTTTCCGGCGGTGAACGCCAGCGGGTGATGATTGCCATGGCGCTGCTGACCGAGCCGCAGCTGCTGATTGCCGATGAGCCGACCACGGCACTGGATGTGACGGTTCAGGCCCAGATCCTGACGCTGCTGCGCGAACTGCAGCGTGAGCTGAACATGGGCATGCTGTTTATCACGCATAACCTGAATATCGTGCGTCAGCTGGCGGATAACGTCAGCGTGATGCGCAATGGTCACATCGTGGAGCATAACCGCTGCCAGACCCTGATGAACCAGCCGCTGCATCCTTACAGCCAGCAGTTGCTGGCTGCGGAGCCGGAGGGAAAAGCCGTTCCGCTGCCCGCAGCGTCACCCGTTCTTCTTCGTGTAGAGCAGCTTCAGGTGAGTTTTACACAGCGGCGCGGGCTGTTCCGTCGCCAGAACAGTGAAAAGCGGGTGCTTTCCGGATTGAGTTTTAGCCTGCGGCGTGGCGAAAGTCTGGGCCTGGTGGGTGAGTCCGGCTCGGGTAAAAGCACCACCGGGCTGGCACTGCTGCGGCTGATTGCCTCACGCGGCGAGATCTGGTTTGACGGTCAGCCGCTGCATCAACTGTCGCGTCAGCAACTGTTGCCGCTGCGTCAGCGTATCCAGGTGGTGTTTCAGGACCCTAACTCCTCACTCAATCCGCGCATGACGGTGCAGCAGATTATTGCTGAGGGTCTGGCGGTACATCAGCCTGAACTCGACAGTGTGCAGCAGACGCAGCGGGTTATCGCCGTCATGGAGGAAGTGGGGCTTGAAGCGGAAAGTCGCCATCGTTATCCGGCCGAATTTTCTGGCGGTCAGCGACAGCGTATTGCCATTGCGCGGGCACTGATTCTGGAGCCGGAGTTGCTGGTGCTGGATGAACCGACTTCATCGCTTGATCGCACGGTGCAGAAGCAAATTCTGACGCTGTTACGCCGTTTGCAGCAGCAGCGGCAGCTCAGTTATCTGTTTATCAGTCACGACCTGGATGTGGTTCGCGCGCTGTGTCACCAGCTTATCGTGCTGTGTCAGGGGGAAGTCGTGGAACAGGGAGAGTGTGAAAAGCTGTTTGCTTCACCCGTGGCAGATTATACCCGCGAGCTACTGCAGTCGGCGCAGCTTAACCTGCAATAAAGGTTTCTGCTATCGCCACACCCTGATTTTTCAAACAGCAGTTAGTGGCACTTTCGTCACGACGCTGAATGAACAGGCAGGGCTGCCCTTCGCACTCAGCAACTTTGCAATCAACCTGAATATCCGCCAGAACCTCTTTTAACTGCTGCAGAATCTCCCACGCCGGAATGCCGTCATGGCTAATCAATCGCAGCGCCACGAAATCCTGCTCATCCAGCGTCGCATCATCGGAATCAATGGCGCTGTGGTGATCGCTGGCCCAGCGAAAATGCTGTGGCAGACGATGCACAATTGAAAGTTGCAGCATAGTTTACTTTCCCCGGATGAGTTAATGTCGCAACACCGACCTGCCCGCAGCCAGCGGGTCATTCACCGCAGAGTCCGGACAGGGAGGCCCATCCGTGCGGATTGCAGAAGCGCATTTTTGCGACTTACATCGCACTTCAGCCTATATGTACCGCGTTCACACGCCGTTAACAATCATTTTAGACGCATTGTGATTACTTTTTTAGCTAAAAATTTTCACAATAACGAAACAAATGTGGCGGGATGTGCATCATTACCGGTAAGCGGGGAAAACCACTGCGCCCGATTAACGGGTCGCAGTGCGGGGACGTGAGGCGTAGAAAAAGAGCAGCAGAGAGATTGTCGCACACAGGGCAATTGTGCCGACCATCGGCCAGGCGCTGTTGAAACTCGCCAGCGACAGCAGCGCACCCACAAAAGCACCCACGCCAAAACGCAGCGTGCCCGCCAGAGAGGAGGCTGTTCCGGCCATATGCGGAAACTCATCCAGGATCACCGCCATCGCATTCGATGAGACCATCGACACGCAGCCGATAAACATCGCGATTCCCATCACCAGCGGCAAAAAGCCGAGGCTGAAGGCGCTGACAATCAGCAACCAGATGCCCATGCAGAACTGTATCAACAGCCCCAGCCGGAACATCGCCACCGGGCCAAAGCGGCGCACGGCACGGCTGTTAATCAGCGTCAGGACAAACAGAAACACCACGTTGAGGCCAAAGTAGTAGCCAAAGTTTTGCGGTGAGACGTGATTCAGCTCGATGTAAACAAAGGGGCCGGCATTGAGAAAAGTAAAGAGCCCGGCAAAGGAGAAGCCGCTCGACAGCATGTAACTGAACGCCCGTTTGTGGCGAAACAGCGTCACGAAATTGCCAAGCGTGGTGCGTAAATGAAAACGCTGTCGCTGCTCCGGCTTCAGGGTTTCGCGGATTTGTGTGGTTACCAGCACGGTAGTCACTAATGCCGCACCCGCGAGCGCCCAGAAAATTGCGTGCCAGCTCCAGAGCACCAACAGCCAGCCACCGATGATCGGCGCCAGCAGCGGCGCGATGGTGGTAATCAGCATCACAAAGGACATCATGCGCGAGAAGTCCTCTTTCGAGTAACTGTCACGCATCAGCGCGTTGATCACCACACTGGCTGCTGCTGCTGAAAGTCCGTGCAGGAAGCGCATAAGAATCAGCTGGTCGATGGTTTGTGACAGTGCACAGGCCGCAGCGGCGCAGGCAAAAATCAGGGTGCCGAGTGCAATCACCGGCTTACGCCCATAGCTGTCTGCCAGCGGCCCATAGATAAGCTGGCCAATCGCGAAGCCAAGGATGTAGAGGTTAAGCGACATCTGCACGCTACCGGCTGACACCCCGAACTCACGCGCAATCTGCGGCATGGCAGGCAGATACATGTCAATCGACAACGGCATCAGCATGGCTAACAGACCGAGGATGACGACCAGTCCTGTTGGCGAGTTCTTTTCCTTACGCACACCTTCTCCTGCACGAATGAGTCTGGGTCAGGCCGCCTGGCCCGCCCGGTTATTTTGTCTGCAGCTCTTTCGGCAGACCAATACTGGCGATCTCGTCTTCTGTCAGCGCACGGTATTCGCCCGGTTCCAGATCTTCGTCCAGCACGATGTCACCGATGCGTTCACGATGCAGCTCAATGACCCGATTGCTGACGGCTGCAAACATCCGTTTCACCTGGTGGTAACGACCTTCGCTCAGTGTCAGCCGCACATCTGTGGGGGTAATCACCTCCAGCTGTGCCGGTTTCGTCAGGCTCTTCTCATTGTGCAGCTGCACGCCCGCTGTAAACTGCGCGGCCGTATCGTCACTGACTGGCGATTCCAGGGTGACACGATAGGTTTTCTCGCAGTGATGACGTGGAGAGGTAATGCGGTGTGACCACTGGCCATCATCTGTCAGCAGAACCAGTCCGGTGGTGTCAATATCCAGACGCCCTGCCGCGTGCAGTTTGAATGACATCGGCTCTTCGATGAAATAGATGATGGTGGGATGATCGGGATCGTCGGTTGAGCAGACGTAACCCTGCGGTTTGTTCAGCATAAAGTAGCGAGGACCGGTCTGCATCTGCAGTACGTTGCCGTCATAGACGACTTCGTGGTCGGGCAGCAGTTTGAACGCGGTATCGCGTACAACTTCCCCGTTAACGGTGACACGCTGGCCACGGATCTCGCGATGAGCGATGGCGCGGCTGATTTCCAGTTGCTGAGAGATGAATTTGTCGAGTCGCATGAATTCGTTTTGCCTGTTACTGCGGAGGGAATCTGAAACGGCCTGGTTAACCGTTGAAAATGTGCGGGAAGTATAACGTGATCCGCGCCAGCCTGACAGCGCGTTTACCGCACTTTCATGGCATAATTGCCGCCAGTTATATAAAAGTGAGCAACATGTCTTTTACCTTACGCCCCTATCAACAGGATGCGGTGAATGCCACCGTGGCGCATTTTCGTCGCCATCAGGAACCTGCCGTCATTGTGCTGCCAACCGGTGCCGGAAAGAGTCTGGTGATTGCCGAGCTGGCCCGTCTGGCCCGTGGCCGGGTGCTGGTGCTGGCGCACGTCAAAGAGCTGGTGGCGCAGAACCACAGTAAATATCAGGCTTACGGGCTGGAGGCGGATATCTTTGCTGCCGGACTTCAGCGCAAAGAGAGTCAGCGCAAAGTGGTGTTTGGCAGCGTGCAATCAGTGGCGCGTAACCTCGACCAGTTCGACAGCGCCTTCTCGCTGGTGATTGTCGATGAGTGTCACCGCATTGGCGATGATAAAGAGAGTCAGTATCAGCAGATCTTTCATCATCTGCGTCAGCACAATCCGCAACTGCGTTTACTGGGACTGACCGCTACGCCGTTCCGTCTGGGTAAAGGCTGGATTTATCAGTTCCACTATCACGGCATGGTGCGTGGCGATGAAAAATCGCTGTTTCGCGACTGTATTTATGAACTGCCACTGCGCTACATGATCAAGCATCAGTTTCTGGTGCCGCCGGAACGACTGGATATGCCGGTGGTGCAGTATGACTTCAGCCGTCTCACGGCACAGTCTAACGGCCTGTTCAGCGAAGCCGATCTGAACCGTGAACTGAAACAGCAGCAGCGCGTGACGCCCCATATTATCCGCCAGATCGTGGAGTTTGCTGAAGATCGGCTGGGCGTGATGATTTTCGCTTCTACGGTGGAGCATGCGCGTGAAATCCTGCGGCTGCTGCCAGAAAACAGCGCGCTGGTCTCGGCCGAAACGCCAGCCAGAGAGCGCGATGCCCTGATTCTGGCATTTAAGGCGCAGCAGCTGAAATTCCTGGTGAACGTGGCGGTGCTGACCACCGGGTTTGATGCACCGCACGTTGACCTGATTGCAATCCTGCGCCCGACCGAGTCGGTCAGCCTCTATCAGCAGATCGTCGGACGCGGCCTGCGGCTCTCACCGGGTAAAACCGACTGCCTGATCCTCGATTACGCGGGTAATCCGCACGATCTCTTTACGCCCGAAGTTGGCGCCCCCAAAGGGGCCAGCGACAATCAGCCGGTTCAGGTTTTCTGTCCCGCCTGCGGTTTCGCCAACACCTTCTGGGGCAAGGCGACCGAAGATGGCATGGTGATCGAGCATTTTGGCCGACGCTGTCAGGGCGTACTGGAAGATGACGAAGGTGAGCGCGAACAGTGTGATTTCCGCTTCCGGTTTAAAAGTTGCCCCGACTGCGGCGCAGAGAATGATATTGCCGCCCGACGTTGTCACCAGTGCGACAAAATTCTGGTCGATCCGGACGATATGCTGAAAGCGGCGCTGAAACTGAAAGACGCACTGGTGCTGCGCTGTGGTGGCATGACGCTGGAACAGGGACATGACGCCAAAGGGGAATGGCTGAAGGCAACCTATTTTGATGAGGAAGGCACCAGTGTCAGCGAACGCTTTCGTCTGCAGACGCCAGCCCAGCGTAAGGCGTTTGAACAGCTCTTTATGCGTCCCCATCAGCGCGCCCCCGGCGTGCCGCTGGGCTGGCAGACCGCCGCTGATGTCCTGGCACTCCAGCCGCTGCTGCGTCATCCCGATTTTGTGGTGGCGCGGGCCAAAGGCCAGTTCTGGCAGATACGCGAGAAAATGTTCGATTATCAGGGCCGCTATCGCCGCGCCAATGAGCTGCGTTAATACGTGATGCCTGGCAGGGCTGACCGGATGCTGAACCCGGCGAGCGGGTATATCGTTTGCTACCACCCGGCATAACGGCTATACTGCCGCCCGCTTTTGCATGTGCATTAGCGGTATTGAATAACCTGCCTGTTACTGGGTCGCCTGTAGCAGGATTTAAATAAAGAGATATATTAATGCTCACTATCAATGCAGTAGAACGTAAAGAGCAGGGTAAGGGTGCGAGCCGCCGCCTGCGTACAGCAAACCGTTTCCCGGCCATCATCTACGGTGGTTCTGAAGCGGCTGTTGCCATCGATCTGGATCACGACTCAGTAATGAACCTGCAATCTAAGCCAGGTTTCTACGACGAAGTTCTGACCCTGTCAGTTGACGGCAAAGAAACTAAAGTGAAAGTTCAGGCTGTTCAGCGTCACCCGTTCAAGCCAAAACTGTTCCACATCGACTTCGTTCGCGCTTAATCGCGAATTACGTTGAAATGTAAAAGGGCCGGTTGCGAAACCGGCCCTTTTATTTTGTCCCTGATACACAGAGATAATCGACGTGTCAGAGAACAGAAGCCGGGCTAAGCCCGGCTTTTTTTATTTGCTGCTGGTATGGCGCTGAAGCTGGTCGCGCAGATTGGGTGGTGTGCCCTTAATCGTCAGGGTGTCCGTGGCCGGATCCCAGAAAATGCGCTCGCCCAGTAACATCGCATCAAAATTCAGGGTCAGTCCCCCGCCGCTGCCGGCAAACTTCGTCAGCTGACGCAGCGTACTGCGATCCGCCGGGAAGCTCTCTTCCAGCTCGTAGCCCTGCTCCTGGGTAAAGGCCTGGAAGGTTTTTTCGCCCAGTGGGGGCAGCTCGCTCGACAGATCTTCCAGCGCGATTTCCTCGCCCGCCTGCAACTGTTCGTTGCAGTAGCTGTAAACCTGCTGGCGATAGTTCTGCCGTTCCTGCTTATCCAGTTCGGATTCGTTACAGTAGTCATCAACGGCCTGCAACAGACCGCGGTTCTGCGCCTTCGTGTCTAATCCCACTTCGGCACCCAGGAAGTCCATAAAGAAGTCAGCCACTTTACGTCCGACGCGACCGCGCAGGAAGGTCAGGTAACGGGTCGATTCCGGGTTGGTTTCCCACTCGGTTAAATCAATCCGCGCCACGATGTCCGCATGATTGATGTCGAGATAATGGGTGCTGCTGATATCCATCTGCTCATTGACGCGCATACTGGACTGGCTGTTCAGCACCGCAATCAGCAGATATTCCACCGCCAGATAGCGATAGTGAATAAACAGCACCACGCCACCTTCAGCGAACGGATATTTGGCCAGCTCGTCGCGCAGACGACCGGTTGCAGCACGGCTAAAAGCGAGAAAATCATCGTTGCCCTTACGACAATTACGCAGCGCTTCTGCCAGTTCACTTTCTGCATTGAACAGGCCATAGGCTTTGCTTTTTGCGCTGTAAACCCGGTGTAACTCCTCCACCATCGCGTTAACCGTGTTGGTGGCAGGCAGCAGTGAATCGCGCAGCGCCAGTTCAAGCTGGTTTTCATCGCGTTTAATTAACTGATGCAGGGCAATCTGGTCGATATCCAGACTCATGGTAGACTCTCCTTTTAGCACAGGCGCGTATTCAAACACCGCCAGCATCGGCTTTCAACTCTATGCGTGAAGCGAACGTGCTGCTTTCGATAAAATTGCGGTAAAAAGTGCGCTATTCCGGTAATATATCGCCTTTTGAAATGAGCTTAGACGACGATATGGCACAATCATCCCGTTACAGTGACGAACGCGTGGAACAACTCCTCGCGGAAATGGCCCAAATCCTGCACAAGGACAAGGCCCCCACCGATCTCTCCCTGATGGTTCTGGGAAATATGGTGACCAACTTAATTAACAGCGATGTCGCTCCGGCGCAACGTCGTTCACTGGCACGTTCTTTCGCCGATGCCCTTCAGGCATCAGTGCGTGACGATAACGCCCATTAATTGGCTGATTTGATTTCATAATATGGTAACCAACCGGCAGCGCTACCGCGAAAAAGTCTCCCAGATGATCAGTTGGGGGCACTGGTTTGCTCTGTTTAACATCTTATTCGCGCTGATTTTAGGCAGTCGCTACCTGTTGGTCGCCGACTGGCCTTCTTCGCTGGCGGGGCGCATCTACGCCTATACCAGCTGGGTTGGCCACTTTAGTTTTGTCGTTTTCGCTGCCTATCTGCTGATTATCTTCCCGCTGACCTTTGTGGTGATGTCGCAACGGCTGATGCGGGTGTTAACCGCGGTGGTCGCCACTGCCGGACTGACGCTGATAATGGTCGACAGTGCGGTGTTCAGCCGTTTCCACCTGCACCTCAATCCTGTGGTGTGGGAGCTGGTCATTAACCCTGACCAGAGCGAGATGGCGCGCGACTGGCAGCTGATGTTTATCAGCGTGCCGCTGATATTCCTGGTCGAGATGCTGTTTGCGACCTGGAGCTGGCAGAAGCTGCGCAGCCTGAATCGCCGCTCATTTGGTAAACCTGTCGCCGCTCTGTTTATCAGCGCCTTCTTCGCCAGCCACCTGATGTATATCTGGGCCGATGCCAACTTCTATCGCCCGATTACCATGCAGCGTGCCAATCTGCCGCTCTCCTATCCGATGACGGCCCGTCGCTTCCTTGAGCGTCACGGTCTGCTGGATGCGCAGGAGTATCAGCGCCGGTTGATTCAGCAGGGCGATCCGGAAGCGGTGGCGGTAGAGTATCCGCTGAGCGATATCACCTTCCGCGATGCTGGCACCCGTAACAACCTGCTGGTGCTGACTGTTGATGGTCTCAACAATGCTACGCTTGCCAAAGCGCTGCCGCAGCTTAATCAGTTCGCCAGCGAAAACGTGCGTTTTACCCAGCATTACAGCGCCGGTGATACGCCTGAGAAAGGGTTGTTTGGCCTGTTCTATGGCATCTCCTCCAGTTACATGAACGGTATTCTGGCATCACGAACACCGTCGGCACTGCTGGGGGCGCTGAGTACTCAGGGTTATCAATTTGGCCTGTTCTCCTCGGAAGGCTTTAATCCGCCGCTCTACCGTCAGGCGCTGCTGACCGACTATTCACTGCCTGCGACAGCCAGCCAGCCCAACGCCAGCACCGTGGCGCAATGGCAGAACTGGCTGGAGAAACAGAAGGCTTCGCAGGCGCCGTGGTTCTCATGGATTGCTCTGAACGGGCCTGATGTCACCGGCGACAACAGCAAAGCGCGTCAGCGCAGTTATCTGCGTCAGGCACCTGCTGTTGATGAACAGATTAGCGCCGTGCTAAGCAGCCTGCAGGCGCGTGATTTGCTGAAGAACACCGTCGTAGTGATTACGGCGCAGCGTGGTCTGGCACTGGATGGCGATCCTGACAGCGCCGGAAACCGTCAGACGCTGCAGGTGCCACTGGTGATTCACTGGCCTGATACACCGGCGCAAACTGTTGATCGGCTCTCTGATCATCAGGATGTAATGGCAACGCTGATGCAGCGACTGCTGCATGTGCGGACCAATCCGGTGAACTATTCACAGGGTGAAGATTTGTTTGCTGCACGTCGCCGTCATGACTGGGTGGCGAGCAGTGAAGAGAATAAGCTGGTGATTACCACGCCGCAGGTGACGCTGGTGCTCAACAACAACGGCAGCTATCGCGCTTATGATGCACAGGGCAACGCGCTGAAAGATCACAAGCCAGAGCTGGCGTTGCTGTTGCAGGTCCTGACCGAGGAGAAGCGGTTTATCGCTAACTGATTAATTATCAGGCAAATAGTCGGCAGGCATCTTGCATTCATGACGATAACCAGTAGACTAATCCTCCAGTGTTCGGCACGTAGCGCAGCCTGGTAGCGCACGGTCATGGGGTGTCCGGGGTCGGAGGTTCAAATCCTCTCGTGCCGACCAAATTCCCTGAAAAGCAGCCCAAAAGGCTGCTTTTTTCGTTTCTGTCATCAAAACATAACTTTCATCACATCTCCTCCAAAGCGTTCTATACTTAACAGCGTGTGGGTAACAAGAGGAGAGTTCATGACATTAATCGAAAAAGATGATCCATCCGAAGCACCCGAGTCCGGCGATAAGCAACCTTCCCCGCCAGACCAGAAGTAACCCACAGGGCCGCGTATGACGCGGCCTTTCTGTTTCTGTTCTCTCTGCCCACTCTCTCCTGCGTAACATTCAGAATTGGCCCATGTAGCAGTTAACATTTCTCTTACAATCAGCAGGTTAACGCGGGCACCAGAAACTGATCCGTCTCACAAAATCGGCCATTAGTCGCGTCTTTTCATCAAACTGAAACAAAAATGTCACAGAAATTGCCTACTCTAAACTCCCCAGAAATTGACGGATAATTTTTATGGCGATCAAAGCGAAAAGCCTGAAAGATGCGGAAGCTTTACTGCATTCAGGCATTAGCAAAGTGGAACTGGCGTATGACATTGGTAGCGACGACTTCTTTCGTCTGGCGAGCCACTGGTGCGACCGGGGTGCACGCATCAGCAGGGGTCACCACCATTTTGTTGTTTCTCTGAAGAGTTTTGCCATTCCTCCCAACGACTGATTACGGCGGGCTGCTTGCCCTGATGCATCGTGCCTGATTTAATGCCTTTTTGGCTTAAATGGTTTCGCATGCGCTATCCCGACCTGCCGCTGCCGCCTGTTCCAGGCGGCTTTATTCTTTCCAGCCACCTGAACCACAGCGATTATTTGCTGGCGGTGAGTCGCTTTGACCCGCAAAAGTATCATGACGTGCTGGCTGTCGAATGGGGTATTCCCTTACCTGCCCGACTGCAGCAGGCTGTCACTAAACGGCGTGCTGAATACCTCGCCAGCCGTTTACTGGTCCGGTCGGTAATGACAGAGCTGGGCATTGCCGATTTCATCCTGACCAACGCACCCGATCGCTCCCCCTGCTGGCCTGCTGGCGTTCAGGCGTCGCTGTCGCACAGTGCCGGTGTGCTCGTGGTAGCGGCAACCCGGCAACCCTGTGCGGTTGGCGTCGATGTTGAGCAGTTGATGTCAGAGACGACGGCGCAGGAAACGGCAGAGCTGTTGATGAATAAGCCGGAACAGCAACTGTTGCAGACGCTGCCCGTCTCCTTCAGCACTGCCGCGACTCTGCTCTTCTCCCTCAAAGAGAGCCTTTATAAAGCGCTGTGGCCACAACTGCATCAGCCGATGGATTTTCTGGATGCTGCACTGGTGTCGGTAGATTTCGCGCAGCAGCGCGCGACGCTGCAACTGGCTCAGGACTTCGGTGACTGTTTTGCGATGGGGACGTTACTGGAGGCGGAGTTTATGTGGCGCGATAATCAGGTGATCACGCTGATTAAGCATCGGCTTTAAAAAAGCATTCTAAACAGAATGCCAGTATGTTTTTTCCTGGCCTGACACCTTGTGATTTGCGACCACCACTAAAGCAGAATTCACAATAAGCAGAGGCACAACAGGGTCGATGCGTTCCGCCAGCCACAGGCATATTCCACCACTAAAAAAGAGTAACACGCGATAATGGCTGGATTTGTGCTGTTTTGTGAGCCAGACATGAGTGGGTATTGCGACACTTCAGGTATAAGAAATATTTCCCTGGAACAAGGTACGCATGAAAAATTCTCTGTTCAGATTGTCCCCTACTTTTTTACTCTTTTTGCTTGCCTCATCAGCCACTGCACAAACGATCTCCCCTGAAATTACGACGCAGTCAGGCAAAGTCAAAGGCACAGAGCATCAAAACACGCTGTCCTGGACCGGTATTCCTTATGCAAAAGCACCGGTCGGGGAACTGCGCTGGAAAAAACCGATTTCCCCTGACGCATGGCAAACCGTTTTCGATGCGACCCGGCCCGCTACGGACTGTATCCAGGTTTCCCCGGACGGAGCCAAAGGTCATGAGGATTGCCTGAATCTCAATATCTATCGCCTGACAGAGAGCAGCACACCACTTCCGGTGCTGGTCTATATTCATGGTGGCAATAATCAGCTGGGCAGTTCCACTGAGTTCGCGCCGGCGTTTATCGCTGAAAAATACAATGCCGTGATTGTCACCGTAAACTACCGTCTTGGCGCACTCGGCTTTAACCCATTGAAAGCGCTGAACGATGGCAACCCGCTGGATGACTCCGGGAATTACAGCTTACTCGACATCAAACAATCGCTTTCGTGGATCAAAGACAATATTCCGGCTTTTGGGGGTGACAGAAATAATATTACCGTTTCCGGATTTTCAGCGGGTGGCAGAGACGTGATGGCGATGCTTATATCGCCCCTTTTTAAAAATACTTTCAACAAAGCCATCGTTTTCAGTGGTGGCATGACCACCTCTGACAAACATGAAGCAGAAAGCATCTTCGCGCAAAGAGTGGCACCTCTGGTCGTTAAACAGGGCATTAAACCGGATGCAGGCGCGGCGAAAAGCTGGCTCCTGTCGGGCTCACCAGAGGTACGTCATTTTCTCTATCAGCTTCCGGCGGCAGATCTGGCAATGCTTTTTGGCGATGCGGGAATCCGCATGAATCAATTCCCGCATCTCTACCGCGATGGTGTGGTGATCCCGAAGGATGGCTTTGAGACCAAAAATTATAATGCCGTCCCCGCCATCATGGCCACAGGACAACAGGAGTTTTCTTTCTTCGCCCGTAACGACCCCCTGTTTGCAACACAGGTGAAAGACGGTTCGCTTAAAAATAATACCGCGCTGCTGAATAAATACACCTTTGCAAATTATTATGGCGGGCTGCTATACAGCCTGTTTAATGTTAACCAGTCTGCTGAGCGCATGTATAAAAATTATAACGCGCCGCTGTATGGGATGGAGTTCCGTTATGGCACGGATGCGTTTGTTACAGGTGATAAGTTATCGGCCATCGGTTCTTTCCACGGCGTGTTTATGCCTTTTTGGGATAAAAATAAGTATGCTGAATTTACGCAGGATGCGCTGAAGCTAAAAGGCTCTCAGGCATTAGGTGAATCTTTTAATTCCTACATTAAAAACTTCCTGGCAACAGGGTCACCCAACGATCAGACCCTTCCGGAATGGAAGAAATGGACGCCGGAAAATGCCGCAGCGGGGGAATCACTGCTGGTGATGGATGCTAACAAGCAGAAAGCTATTATTTACATGAGCAATAAGACTTATAGCTATAACGATATTCTCACCCGCATTGAACAGGACAACGCCCTGTCAGCAGCAGACAAAAATATTGTCATCAAAAACGTGCTGAACAATCGCTGGTTCAGCGCACCGCTTGATCAACATTTCGCCCACTAATCCGCTGCCTCCTGCGCTGGCAGGAGGCAAACTTTAACGCATCGACTTCACTGCAGATGACCTGCCGTACAGGGCTGTTATCCTTGATGTAGTGCATATGAGGCACACCTGCCAATAGATTGTTCAGTCAGCACGGTTGCCTGCTGCAGATGCTTACAGAAGTGTTAACACCGTGTTCAGCGACCTGCACGACACTTAACGCGGTAGCTGCTGAGTGTTGCCATCTGCCGTCAAAGCCCGGTATCGGTGCGTTTAACCGAGTCGAGCGTGGCGAGGTCGCGTTCATTACCGGTCAACTCCGTCAACTGGCCTTCGCGCATCTCCAGCAGCCGATCGGCATGAATGAAGTAGTGATCGTCATGGCTGATAGCAAACACCGTTTTACCCGCCTGCTGCAGCCACGGCAGCAGCTCACGATAGAAGATGCGTCGGAAATGTGGGTCCTGATCTGCCGCCCACTCATCCAGTAGCAGCACATCGCGTTCTTCTGCCACCGCCAGTAACAGTGCCAGTCGCTTACTCTGTCCTTTTGAGAGCCGCAGATTGAGCACTTTATTGCCTTCAATCTTCAGCTTGTCCTGCATCTTCAGCCTCTCCAGCCACTGCTGCACCAGCGCCGGATTGGCGACCACGCCTTCCCGCCCGATTAACCGGTCAAACAGATGCAGGTCGGTAAAGACCGCGGAGAACTGACTGCGCCAGACATCCAGCTCCTCTGCCGTGATCGCTTTACCATCCAGCAGCAGCGTGCCGGACTGCGGTTGATACAGCCCGGTCAGCAGCATCGCCAGCGTCGATTTTCCGCTGCCGTTGCCACCAATCAGAAACACCAGTTCGCCCCGGCGCAGCGTCAGGTTAATCGGCCCGACCTGGAAGCCGTTGTCACCATAGTGAAAAGAGACGTCGCGCAACTCCAGGGTTTGCCAGTCTGACGCCGCCGATGGCGCGTGAAACCCTGACTGATAAGGCGCGAGGTCAAAGGCGTTGAGCTTACGGAATGCGACCTGGGCGCTGAGTAACGTGGGTAACGCGCCCACAGCAGAAAGCAGCGGCGTGCGTAAGAACAGCAGCGTCAGGGAGAAAGTCGCGGCCACAGCAGTATTGGCCCAGCCCAGGCTGTTAGCCATGAAAAAGACCATGCCGATAGCGCCCAGGGTCATGATATTTGACCAGTTGACCGCACTCAGATGATAAGTATCGGCACGCACAATATGGTGACGCCAGGCGCGGGCATCTTCCTGATAAACCGTGTCATAGACCTGTTGTGCACGTGAGCGGTTAAGCTGTAACTCTTTACGCCCCTCAATCACCGTCTGGTAATCACGATAGAGGTTGTCTTCGATTTCGCGCAACTTTGCCATGTGCTGGTAAACCCGCGAGACCAGCATCCAGCCGCCCACCAGCGTCACACCCAGCCAGACACTCGTCACCAGCAGCATTTTTGGTGACAGCCACGCGAGATAGATGGCTGAGCCGAGAGTAATGATAACGCCCTGAAACAGCTCCGGCAGGCGCACAAAAGCCAGCGTAATTGCCCGCACGTCGCTGGTCAGTCCCGCCAGCAGTTGTGCACTGCCGAGTTGCTCGATGCGTTCAACCCGGCTATCAAGGATTCGCTTGATGAACTCGCCACGCAGTCGCCAGACAAACTGATGCCCGAGCATTGTCAGTGCCAGCTGCGAAGCCAGCGTCACCGCCATCAGCACCACCAGCTGCAACAGGAACTGCGGCAGCACCGCGAATGAGGTGTTGATGGCGACAATCATTTCGCGGTTGATAAAGGCGATCATGCCGATACCCAGCACGGCGCTTAACAACGTCAGGGCAATGACCCCGATAAAAGGCCAGCGAAACTGGCGGAAAACAACGCTTAACAACGTCATGCAGGCAATCCAACCCATCAGCTAAAAAACAGCCTGCAGTGTAATGGGATGCCAAATGATAGCAATAGTTATTCTCACCACGCCGTGACTGCCGTGGTGGGTTAAAAGGCGCGACGAAATGTCAGGTTATAACGCCAGGCACCGGCCAGCGGATGCACCCCTGGCTTAAGCGGCAGAATGCCGTGGTAACGCAGGCGCGACGGCCCGCCCCACACCACAATATCGCCATGCTCAAGCAGCACACGCTGGGTGCTGTCACCCCGTTCGAAGCCGCCGAACTGAAACACGGCCGGCAGACCCAGCGACACCGAAACGATGGGCTGGTGCAGGTCTTTCTCATCTTTATCCTGATGCAGCGTCAGCTTCGCGCCCGGCTCATAGCGGTTAAGCAGGCAGGCATCCGGATTAAAGCCAGGAAAGCCCGCCTCCGCCGCGGCCTGCTGCGCCAGCTCGCGAAACAGCGGTGGCATGGGCGGCCATTTGCGGCCATTGAGGTTATCCTGCTGCTGATAATTGTAACCGCGTGAATCCACCGACCAGCCAAAATCGCCGCAGTTGGTCATCGCCACCGACATGCGATGGCCGCCGGGCGTGATGCGATGGGCAAAGGGGTTCTGTTCCGCAATCGCCAGTATCTGCTGATACAGCGCCTCTGCGTCATCACGTGCGCGGCGCCGCAGGATAACGGCCCCCTCCGCCAGCGGCTCCTGCCAGGGTTGCTCTTCACTAAAAAGATCTAACATCAGGGTTCTCCGGATTCAGCGGGAATCAGAAAAGCAGCAAACTGCGGCGACATCCAGCTGACAAATTTATCGCCCTGCTTGCTGATCAGATAGACCGCCAGATGCTGTTCAATTGCCAGCGCTTTGGCTTTCTCGGTGCCGAGCACCATCAGTCCGGTGTCCCAGCCATCGGCTTCCAGCGCCGTGGTGGCAATCACCGTGGCAGAAACCAGTTTATGCTCAATGGGTCGTCCGGTAACGGGATCGATCACATGAGAAATGCGCTTGCCGTCCAGTTCATAATAGTTGCGATAGCTGCCGGATGTACTGATACCGTGTCCCTGCAGACTCACGCGTGCCTGCACCGCATTCTCCTGATCGGTGGGTTTCTGGATCGCCACCCGCCACGGCTGCTGTTGCGCATTAAGACCCCGGCTCAGTACGGCACCGCCGACTGACACCAGATAGTTGTTGATACCGAGCTGCTCCATCAGCCGTGCCAGATGATCGGTGGCAAAGCCCTCACCCACCGTCGAGAGATCGACATAGAGCTCTGGCAAATCTTTCTGCAACCATTGTCCATCCGCACCCTGCAGCACTCTCAGATGCTGCAATCCGGTCTGCGCACGGGCGGCGGCAATTTCGGCTGCATCCGGTGTATGGATGGGCTGTTTCGTCGGGCCAAAGCCCCATAAATTAACCAGTGGACCGACGGTAATGTCCATCGCCCCGCCGGTTTTACGGCCAATCCGCAGCGAGGTCGTAACAATGTCCGCCATGTTTTCACTCACCGGCTGCGGTGACAGGTCACGGCTCTGGTTAAAGCGCGATAACGCAGAGTCCGGCTTCCAGGTGGAGAGCTCAGCATCATCCGCGTCCAGCTGCTGCTGAATCCGCTGCTGTAAGGCCGCTTTACGCTCACTCTCAACACCCGCCAGGCTCACCCGCCAGACAGTGCCCATGGTTTTTCCTTCCAGCACCATCGGCGTTGTCGGTGCTGATTGATCACAGCCCGCTACGACCAGCAATAAAAACGACATAAACAGCAGATTAATCTTATAACTCATCATTCCTCGCCTGTAACACTTTATTAATAGCCACTACAAAGCATAAAGTTTGGGTAAATTCGCTTAAATAGAGTTGAATATTTTACTGAATCACGAGAGCATTCCCCGGTCATCTATCCTGATCCCGCCTCGCGACAGGGGATTAACATTAATCAAAGTAAGGAGCTACAGATGATCTATGCGATTCTGGTCGTTGCCCTGGGTCTGTTTGTTTACGGCAGTTATAAAGTTGTCGAACAGCGTCGTCATCGTCACATGACCCCTTCCCGGCCGCGCCAGTAACGGGCTTAACTGCACCTGATTGGGGCAATCGCTCCCTGACGTGCGCGGCAAGTGTATCAAAACGGGCGTAATGCCTGTGGCTGTGAGAGCGGTAAAGCTGGCATGAATTCTGCACTGTTGAAACAGTGTTTATCTCTGAGAGGTGCAGAATGAAAAATTCACAGAAGTGGCAGTCAGCATGGCATCACTGGTTGAGCTTTTCAGCTTTCACTCTGGCAGGCGTGGCATTTGAAGGCGCGCGGTTTGGCAGCGTTATGTCATCAGAAACAACGGCGCCGGAAGCAACGAAGTGGCCAAAGGCTGACGCGTTTAGCCCGGAAGATAACGCAGGAGCGCAGCCGTAACTGCGCTCCCTTATCACTTAGAACTGGTAAACCAGGCCTACACCCACCACGTCGTCGGTATTGATACCGGCCGCGTCGGTGAAGGCGTTGTCGTCCAGCAGGTTGATCTGGTAATCAACATAGGTAGACATGTTTTTGTTGAAGTAATACGTCGCGCCAACATCGATATATTTTTTCAGATTCTGTGTGCCCCAGTTCTGAACATCGGTGCCACGTGAGGTCACGTACGCCAGAGATGGACGCAGACCAAAGTCGAATTGATACTGCGCAACCAGTTCCCAGTTGTCCGCTTTATCCGCATAACCAAACGCTGAAGAGTCGGTGCTGCCGAAGCGGGTTGCGTTGAAGGAGCGTGAGTACATCGCTGCCAGATAGACGTTGTTCGCGTCATATTTCAGACCGCCAGTATACACTGCCGCTTTATCGCCATGGCCGAGGATACCTGATGTTTCGCTGTTCTGGTCGTTGGTACGGTCAGACTGGAAGGTTGCCGCACCAATGCCGAAGCCTGAACCCAGATCATAGGTCGTGCTCAGACCCCAGCCGTCGCCGTTCTGGCCCAGCACGTCACGGCCATTCGGTGACTCGCTGCTGTTGCCATTCTTGCCCTGATACTGGACTGCGAAGTTCCAGCCATCCACCAGACCGAAGAAATTGTTGTTACGGTAGGTCGCCATGCCGTTACCGCGCTGATACATGAAGTTATCCGCGCCATAGGTATCGCCGCCGAACTCAGGCAGCACATCAGTCCATGCGCCGATGTCATAGGCTACGCCGTAGTTACGACCATAGTCGAAGGATCCCGCATCACCAAATTTCACACCGGCGAACCCAACACGGGTAAAGCTGTCTGCTGTCCCCTGGTCTTCAGAGTTGTTCAGTGCTGCCTGGTATTCCCACTGGCCGTAACCGGTCAGCTGATTGCTGATTTCTGTTTCGCCTTTGAAGCCGAAGCGAACGTATGACTGGTCGCCGTCGGAACTGCTGTTGTCAGAGAAGTAGTGCAGGCCGTCAACTTTACCGAAGAGATCTAATTTGTTGCCGTCTTTGTTATAGATTTCAGCTGCGTTTGCTGATCCTGTTGCAACCAGCAGTGCAGGAATCATCAGGGAGAGAACGCGACGTTTCATTTTATTACCCTCTGTTATATGCCTTTATAATTTGCCACTGCTAACTGAATGATTAAAAATTCAGCCGGCAGGTCATTGTTGTTTTATAGCGGGTAATAATCCACCAGGAAAATGCTACTAAATTTCCAAAACTGTTTCATCCATCGAAACAGTTATTTCATAATGTAAATAGCGGGGAACTAATAACCAGCACAGATCGGTAAAAAAAACCGCACAAATTGATACACCCCTTCCGATATCTTTGTTATCAACAACTTACATCAGAGCATTCCGAAGCACTGAATGATAAAACTTATACGACATCTGGTAATAGAATAGACCCCGCTATCATCATTTATTCCATTATTACCTTCATTCTCCCCGAATGAGATGTACAACTTATTATTTCCCGCCGGACAATCTGTCCGGCATTTTTTTGCCTGTCATTTGCCATCGCACTATATCTTCGTAAACATTTTTAATCCGGTTAAATTAACTTCACTCTGCTTCCGCACAGTTTGTTAAATTGCGCACACTTTGTGCCCGGATAGTCTGAATATTCGCCATGTTAATTTATCACCGTAATTAAGCAAATAAGCCTCTCAGCTGGGCCGCATTTTCAGCGCTCGCGCAGCGATTCTTTGACTTTATTCAGTGGTTTAATCAGGTAATCCATGACGGATTTCTGACCGGTTTTAATCTCCACATTGGCCACCATTCCGGGCACAATCGGGAATTTTCGGCCAGCGCGGTTGGTCAGCTCGGCTTTCTGGGTACGAACGTAGACACGATAGTAATATTGATCACGTTTCACCTCATCCTGCAGCGTGTCTGGCGACACCGTTTCCACTTCGCCGTGCAGATCGCCATAGATAGAGGAGTCATAGGCGGTGACTTTCACGGTGGCGGCCAGTCCGGGCCGAATCCAGGCGATATCGCGTGGATTGATACGCGTCTCAATCAGCAGTTGATCCTCCAGCGGCACGATTTCCATCAGTTTACCGCCCGGCTCCAGTACGCCACCCACCGTGGTGACCTGAATGTCTTTGACGATGCCGCGCACCGGCGAGTAGAGCGTCGCGCGCGTCAGCTGATCCTCTTTGCCTGCGGCAACCTGCAACTGCGCATCCAGTTCCGCATTGTTTTTCACCTGCTCTTCGTGAGCGCGCACCAGATAGTCATTGCGCGCCTCGTCGATTTTGCCACGCAGATCGCTGACCTGACGACGCAAACGGATCACCTCAACCTGCCCTGCCGCGCCTTTCGCCACCAGCGGTTCGGTGAGCCGCAGCTCATCCTGCACCAGTTTCAGCGACTGCTGCAGGTTACTGATGGTTTCGGTGAGATTACGACGTCGCGACTCATAGAGCTGCCGCTCGCGCGTAACCAGGTTCGGCTCCTTCAGCGTTTCGGCACTGAACTTCAGCGGCGTGCCCGACAGCTCCGCCTCCAGTCGCTCGGACGAGGCGCGAAGCGTGCGCACTTTAGCCTGCGCCTCACCAAAGTTGGACTGGAAGCGCGTTGGATCGAGGGTCGCCAGCACCTGCCCTTTCTCAACAATGTCACCTTCATGCACATTAAGCTGTTTGACGATGCCGCCATCCAGGCTGTCGATCACCTGCGCGCGGCTGGAGGGCGTCACTTTACCGGTGCCAACTGTGACCTCATCCAGAATGGCAAAGTGCGCCCAGATCAGAAATATCGCCAGCGCGGCGGTGCAGAGCCAGATAATCGCCGATGTCCGGCGCTCATGACGGGCAAGATCTTTATCAACAATCACCAGACTCATGCCACATCTCCTTTACCTGCCGTAGCAGGTGCAGTCGCGCGGCGCAGGATCTCGTCGCGCGGACCATCAGCGACAATGCGCCCGTTATCCATCACCACAATACGATCGACCATTTTCAGCAGTGCCGGACGGTGCGTCACCAGCACCAGCGTCCGGCCGCTGATCCAGCCCTGCAGCTGACGAATCACATGCTCCTCCAGCTGTTCATCCATTGCCGCAGTGGGTTCATCCAGCAGCACCACCTGCGGCTGACGCAGGATCAACCGGCTCAGCATCACCATCTGACGTTGCCCGCCAGAGAGCCCGCGACCGCCTTCATTGATAATACGATCCAGGATGGCGGCGTCCTGCTGGATCAGCGACAGTGCACCGCTGATACGCAGCGCCTGCAGCATCTCCTGTTCGCTGGCATGGGGATTGCCCAGCATCAGGTTCTGCCGCAGCGTGCCAAAGAAGAGGCGGGAGTCATGCGACAGCCACCCGAGCTGACGGCGTAGATCAGTGGGATCGATACGCTCAATATCGACACCATCAACAATCACCTTGCCCTGACTGGCCTGTGCCTGACCGGCAAGAATCTTCAGCAAGGTCGACTTCCCTGCCCCGACCTTACCCAGAATGGCAATCTTCTCGCCGGGCTTGATCTGCAGCTGCTGCACGTTGAGCACATTCTTTTCATTCTCTTCGTCATAGCTGTAATGCACATTGCGCAGATCGTACTGGCCGGTGAGCGTCGGACAGTGCGCCAGCGTGGCGGCTTCAGGTTGATCGAGCGGCTTTTTCAGCAACTCATCCAGCCCTTTCATCGCCATTTTGGCGTGCTGCCAGCGTGAGAAGACCATGGTCAGCTGCATCAGTGGAGCGATAGTGCGGGATGAGAGCAGACTACAGGCGACCAGCGTACCGGTGGTGATTTGTGAATCGAGCACCAGGTAAACCCCAAACACCAGCATCCCTGCATAGGTGAGCTGCTGCACCGTCGATGCCCAGCCGGTAAGGCGCGCGCCCCACAACCGCTGCTGATTGCTGATGGCGGCGCTGACTTCATGCGTCTGCTCCCACTGACGCTGGAAATAGGGTTCAGCCTGAAGTGCCTTGATATCCTCAATGCCTTCAATAGTCTCCACCAGTACCGCATTACGCAGCGCGCCCTCACGCAGCCCCTCTTTAGCCAGCCGCGCCATGGGAATCTGAACCAGCAGACCCGGAATGACGATCAGCGGGATCGCCGCCAGCGGAATCAGCACCAGCCAGCCGCCTATAAACGACATGATGAACAGGAACAGGATAACAAACGGCAGATCGGCCGCGGCACCGACCGTGGTCGAGGTCAGCAACTCGCGCACCTGGTCGATCTCACGCAGCTGCGAGATAAATGAGCCGGTCGATTTCGGCCGCGCCTCATTACGGATGCTCATCGCCCGGGCAAACAGCATGGCGGAAACTTTCAGGTCGATGCGTTTACCCATTAAGTCTGAGACCTGGGTTCGCATCAGCCGGATAAGATATTCAATCGCCGCAGCGATCAGTACCCCGACAAACAGCACCCACAGCGTGGACTGTGACTGCGCCGGAATCACCCGATCGTAGACCTGCATCGAAAAAAGAATTCCGGCCAGTGCCAGCACATTACCGATCACCGACGCCAGTGAGATCTCGGTGATACGTCGCCCCATGCCGCGAAAGTTTTTCCAGAACCAGTGTGGCTCATAAGGCTGAATGAATTCGTCGATGCGTGCATCACGGCCACGCGCCGCCACCCCAATCACGCCGACATCGCCCTGAGCACGTGTCAGCAGCTCCGATAAGGCGCTTTCACGCACCACATCGCCGCCTTCACTGAGCCAGTAACGCGCGCTGCCGTCCGCATCGATATTCTCCAGCACCGCTACGCTGGCATTTTCCAGCACCAGCACCACCGGCGTGATCTCCTGACGCCAGCGCAGTTTGTTCTGCGGCACCATGGTCAGATGCAGTCCCAGCAGGCCGGAGAGCCGCTCCAGCTGCTGTGACACCGGCAGATGTTCAAACCAGCGCATCTGCTGACGCAGGGTTTTGCCATCGGCAGGCTTACCGAATCGCGCGGCGACGCGCAGCATGGCCGCAATCCAGTTATCGGTGTTCAGGGTTAACGTACTCATGATTTTTGCCTTATCGCTATTGCAGCGAAGGAAGGAGGTCGCCGCTGCTTTGCTGGCGATCGATACCCATGATATCGAGCAGATTGTCTACTGCGGCGGCATAGCGCACGGTGGCGTCCCAGCCATCGTAAAGCGCGGTGATACGTGAGCTGTCAGCCTGAAAAACATCCTGTTCTACACTCAGCAGATCGTTCAGGCTGCGCTTGCTCAGGCGATATTCATCGGCATAGACATTGCGGGTATGGTCGGCGCTGGCCAGCTGCACTTCCCCGGCAGCCTGCCGTTGCTGCGCGCCAATCATGTCGGCATAGGCGGTTGAGGCGTTCTGATTAATGGCGAGTTTGGCTTGCTGTACCGCAGCCTGCGCTGCCTCACGGTCGCCCTCCGCTGATTCAGTTTTGGCATTGACCATGCCACCCTGATAGAGCGGCGCTTCCACCTGCAGCTGCACTTCATCATCCCAGTAAGACTGGCGATCGTTTTCATAGCGGGTCCGACCCGCCTGCACTTTGATGGTTGGCCAGTGACCGGACTGTGCCTGGCGTACCCGTTCACGGGCGGCCTCCTGTTTAGACTGTGCGCTGCGCACCGCCGCGCTGCTTTCATAGGCAATTTTGTCGAGGGTGATCTGCTGTTTCAGGAGTTCCTGGGGCAGTTCTGGCAGTGTGGCGGGCACCACGCCGGTCAGTACAGTGAGTTGGGCGGTAGCGGAGCGCAGCTGGGCGCGATACTGCTCAAGCGTGGCCTGCATTGCGGCGATGCGGGTTTCCGCCTGCAGCACGTCTGACTGTGAGTTGAGCCCCGCATCGGCGCGCAGTTTCGCGATATCCCGCACCCGCTGCAGTGAAGCGATATTAGTGTGCGCGATGTCTGCCAGCGCCTGGTAGCGTTTGACTTCGAGGTAGGCCTGCAGCGTATCTTCCGCCACGGTGGTCATGGAGTCGAACAGGCCGAAGCGATAAGCCTCTGACAGTGCATGCTGTTCATCGATGGCGCTGCCGGTACGCCCAAAGTCGTAGAGCAGCTGGCTAAGCGTGATACCGCCGGAGCCATTGTTGTTGAGGCTCCCGGCGGAGTCAGCCTGATGGGAGCGGCCCGCCGCACCCTGTAGTGAGATCTGCGGATACCAGGCGCTGCGGGCGGCATCAAGATCGCCCTCGCCAACGTGGATCTGTGCCGCCGCTTCCGAGATTTTCGGATTACGGGCGAAGGCCCGGAGAATGGCGTCGCGCAGCGTTAAGCTGGCAATCTGTTCTTCGGTCGGCGCTGCGCGCCAGTTAAATTCTGCTTTGGGTAAGGGTGCGGAAAAGACCGCATTCACTGACACGCCGCTTAGGGCGCACAATAAAAAAGTTAATTGCGCTTTGTTCATTATCCATACCAACAGGGGGTTTTATCATCATGATGTTTTTCCTGGTGAACAAAGCGAGCAAAAGGGATGAAGATCAGATCCTGACAGATTTATTGCATTATTTTATTTATGATTAACATCAGAGACACTAAACAACCATTAACATTATTAGATCATATCCTGTACTTATTCCTGTTAAAAACTGATGAAATCGTTAATATTCCACGCGAACGAATGAAAATTAACCACCCGGCCACGTCTGACCACTCCAGACAGGCTTAACAGACCCGTCCGGAAGGCAGTACTTTTACTAATGATTTAGCGTCACACTATCGGCTGTGCTGCCGGATGCTGCAATAGGTGATCGGCAAGGGTATAGGGCACATCTGAGAAGAGATGGCTCTCCTGAGGGAGGACAGCAACAGATGCCTGTGCCACATGCCCCGTATCTGCCTGCTGAGTCTGACTAAGGGTTTCCAGCAGGTGATCCAGCGTCTGCCCCTCTATCAGGCTCGCCGTTTCGGTATGCGATGCCACCTGCACCGTCTGGCTGGCCGTCGCGATATTACCGGCGCTGTCTTTGGCGCTGACCGTCATCTGATATTCCCCATCGTCCAGCGGTGCCAGTTGTCCGGCCAGAATGGTCAGGGACCAGCCACCATCCGCTTTGACACTGGCGCTGTAATGCTGATCGCCCAGCGTTAATTCCACCTGGCTCCCCGGTTGCAGATTGCTGGAACTGCCCTGAATCAGATGCCAGCTGTTCACATCGGCAGCATCGATTTTGTTGTCGCCAAACGCGATGTCCAGCGTCAGGGTTGGCCGCTGATGCACGGCAACGGTAAATAGCGTGTCCCAGCTTTGGGTGTCGCTGTTGCCATAGTCATCCTGGCGATGGAAAGTGGCGGTGACCGGACCATCCGGCAGCGCCATAAGCTCGCTGGAGGTCATCGTGACCATGCCTTTTGCGTCAGGCTGGTAGGTTATCCCATTGATTTCCATTGTTCTGCAGCCCTCAATATAGAAGCTCAAATCATGCTGCGCTTCCTGATAGTTGAGGGTCATGTCACCACCGATATCCATTTCGGTGTAGACCTGCTGTAAATCCGTATGGATATTCAGTTCATGGGTGACGTCGGTGTAGTTTTTTGCCCCATCAATGGACCAGGCACGGATTTCCCCGGCGCTGATAAAGGCGTTCACCTCCGCTGCCGGGATGATCACCTGCCAGTGTCCTTCCTGGCCCAGAGTGGCGTTAAAATCTTTTCCGTTGGCGCCGCTGATAACCAGCTGATGGCCCGGCATGACGGTGGTCAGCATGCCGCTCAGCAGCAGATCCTGCTGGCTTTCCGCAAGGTTAATCACATCGTCCGCAGTAATCTTATCGAAGGTTATCTGTGGCAGGCTGCTCTGATGAGTGATCAGCGTCAAATCGTGAGAGTCAGTTGCCGTTTTTCCGTTGGGATCGGTCGCCGTGACTTTGAGGCTGTAAACGCCATCCGGCAGCGCGGTTAAATCACTTTCAGCAAAAGAACCGTACCACTTGCCGTCACTTTCCATGTGCGCGGTGGTGGTTTGCGTGCCCAGCGTTAGTTTCAGCACCGACCCCACCGGCAGGTGTGTTGCGCTGCCACTGATCTCAACACCATAAATGCTCTCGGCAATACTCACCGCGTTGTCACCACTGACCGTATCCACGGTCAGTGTCGGTTTGATGGTGCGATCAGCATAGAAACCAAAATCGACGTCGGTAGTGGTACTGTGGCCCGCTTTATTGGTGAGGGTCAGCTGCAGGCTGTGATTGCCATCCGGCACCCCTTTTAGCGCCTCAGCCGGCATAGAGGCGTTCCAGTAGCCCCACTTATTGACCGTACTGTGCCAGCTCTGGTCGTTAAAAGTCAGTGTCACTGTTGAACCCGCTTCACCTTCAGCACGCCCCCGCAGATGTACTGGCTTATGCGCTTCCCAGCTGGCGATAACCCCGTCCATGGCAATGGGTTCGTAAGGCCGTAGTGCCGGGGGAGATGAACTCTTTACCGTAGACAGCGTGTTGTCATTAAACGGGCTGCTATGCAGCGATTCCGTGGAGAAGGTGCTAATCGGCAGGTTCAGACTTTGCGTAGCCACCGGAAGGCTCAGGCTTTGCAGGGGAAGTGGCACGATGGCTGGCAGCGTGCTGTCGGTAACGGCAAAGTCGCTGACTGCCGTCTGGAAAATGGATTCAAGCCGGACAGAACGAAACGTATCACGTGTTGACATAGGTAACCTCAGTTCAGAACAGAAACGCAGACTAAAACGCCCGGATAAACCGGACGTGAAGGCTGTCGACAGGTGGTGGGTCAGCTGATGCTGCCCGTTTCCGCTGGTCGGAACTGATTACCCGCAGGTAACAGGGATGGAGAAAGAGGACGCTGATAAAGCGACAAAGGGAGACAGAATAATGATTCACGGCGTGACGCCGTTTCTTACCCCTACCCTAATCTTTCATTCTGCTAATGAATATTGGCGATTATCTGGAAAATAAATTATCACGTGACTAAATAAAAAAGCGGGTGCTTTCGCACCCGCTTCTCCGATCAGCCTGACCGACGTTATTGTTGCTACACCACATGAACCTGCAGATTCTGCTGCACCAGCACATCACCCAGGGTGTTCTCACTGGTCAGCGCCGAGTTGTGGTAGATCTCAAAGACTCTGCCCTCTACCGTGCGCTCGCCAGTCACTTCCCAGATACCGCCGTTGCTGTTCGCCAGGGTGACCTGACTGCCATCCGCGCCTTTGATCATCAAATCGTCACTCTGTTTATCCGTAATATTGAGTGCCTCATTGAGATCGAGTTTCACGGAGTTGGTGCCGGTTTTGCCCAAATCGAGCACTTCAATGTGTTCAATTTTCAGGCCCAGCGCGGTGAGGTCCAGACTGAGGTACTCACCGTTAAGCACAAGTGTATCCGTGCCTGCACCGCCATCAATATGGGTAAAGTTAAGGTCACTGACCGTCACGGTATCCGCGCCGCTGCTGCCGGTAACCGACGCCCCTTCTGCCGTCGTGCCGTCAGCCAGCGTAATCACTACGCCGCCGATGGTATAGCCCGCCTCCTCTGCCGGTGCCGCTGCCACCGCGGTGTCACTCGCTGTGGCGGTTTCACTGCTGACCGGCGTTACGGTATCCGCTTCGGTAATCAGCGTCGAGGTCACTGCGACATGGGCGCTGTTATCGTCGCTGCTGGTGCTCGTATTATGCTGCGTTTCCGTGCTGGCACTGGCGACCGTGGCGCTATCATCCGCTATTGAGAACAGCGCAAGCGACTCGGATGCCGCCAGCGTGACCGGCAGTACCGCACCCAGCAACAGGGTGTTTGTGGTGGTGTAACTGTTACCGGCTGCGTCGGTAATCGAAACTTTTGCCAGCGTACTCAGCGACAGCAGCAGGCCACCCACCGACAGCAGTGACGGTGAGAAGTTAACCGCATAACGTCCCAGCGCATCGGTTGTGGTGTTCAGCGTCGGACCGTTGTTGCCGTTGGCCAGAAGCAACGTCACGCTAACTTTCGAGCCCTGCGCGGCATTCAGCGAGCCGCCCTGCACCACCAGACCGCTGAGCAGAGCCCCCACAATGCTGAGTACAGGATCAACACCCACCAGCGGCTGATTATGCGACAACGCGGTAAAGCTGCTGGTACTGGTCGCGGTGTTGCCACCAATATCCGCCACCGTCACGGTCAGCGGATGGCTGCCGTCCGGAATCCCTTTCAGCGTCGCTGATGGCACGCTGATGCTCCATGCGCCATTCGCACCGATGGTGGTGGTGAGGATGTTGCCCGCCACGTTCACCGTTACCGTGCCGCCCGCCGCGTTAGTGCTGGTTCCTCTGATGGTCTCAGGGGCATTGGCCTCTGAGATGTTGAGGTAGCCATCGCCACCAAAGAAGCTGTTCACGCTGACCGTCGGCGTGGTGTGACTCACCACACCCAGCGACGCCGAAGTGGAACCACTGGTACCTGCACCGTTGATGACGCTGGCGGTGACAGTCTGCAGTCCATCTGCAATGGCGGCGAGGTTAGCCGCCGGAACAGAGAGACTCCAGTTGCCGTTGCTGCTCACGGTAGTGCTGTATGTCTGCCCACCCAGCGTCACCCGCACTACCGATCCCTCAGCATTGCTGGCGGTACCTGAGATAGTCTGTGCGGTTTTTACATCCACCGCGCTCAACGCACCGTCACCAAACAGTGAGGTAATGGCGACCACTGGCGTCGACTGGCTGATGGCGTTCAGCGTTCCACTGCTGTTCACCACATTTCCGTAGGCATCGGTGCCAGTGACCATCACGGTTTTAATGCCGTCAGTGATCAAGGCAAGGTCCGCTTTTGGCACGCTGATGCTCCAGTTGCCGCCACTCACTACTTTGGTGGTATAGGTCTGGCCATTCAGTGTGGCGCTGACGACAGAACCCGCTGACAGGCTGGAGGTCCCGCTCAGGGTCTGGCTGGAAGCCAGATCCAGGGCGCTCAGGACACCGTCGCCAAACACCGTATTCACTGTCAGGGTTGGCTGAACCAGTCCCAGTGAGACGCCCGCGCTGGTGCTGCTGACGTTGCCGACCGTGTCGGTGACCGACGCACTGACGGTGAAGTTACCGTTAAGCAGCGTCGAGAGCACCGCTGGCGAGACGGCAGTAGAGAACGTGCCGTCGGCGTTGACCAGCGCGGTGACGTTGGTATTACCAATCGCCAGCCTGACGCTGCTGCCCGCCGCCAGTCCGGAGACCGTGCCGCTGATAGTCTGCGTGACCAGCGATTCCGCCAGGTTAAGCACGCCGTCGCCAAACAGCGGATTGAGCGTGACCTTCGGCAGATTGTGAATGCCCACCAGCGCCCCGGCAGTGGTGCTGGTGGTGTTACCGGCGCTGTCGGTGACACTGAAACCGACCGTCAGGTTACCATCGGCAATCCCCTGCAGCAGCGCAGGCGTCAGCGAGACGGTAAAGTTGCCATTCGCATCCGTTGCCGTCACAAACTGCTGTGCGCCCACCGACACCACCACACGCGATCCCGTTTCCGCACCGCCCACGACGCCACTAATGATCTGCGTCGACAGCGCATCTGCCACGTTCAGCAGACCATCACCGAACAGCGGATTCGCCGTGATGGTCGGCAGCAGCGTATCGACGCGGACACCGGCGCTGGTGCTGGCGGTATTGCCCGCTGCATCCGTGACCGAAGCCCCTACCGTCACGTTGCCCTGTGCCAGCGTGCCCAGAATATCCGGCGTCACCGTGGTGCTGAAAGCCCCGCCCGCACCCACGGTCGCGCTGAGCTGGCTGTTGCCCACCGAGAGTGTGACCACACTGCCCTGCGCAACGTTATTTACCACGCCGCTGATCACCTGTCCGGTGGCGATATCGGCCAGATTCAGTACCCCATCGCCAAACAGAGAGGTCAGCGAGATCGAAGGTGCCTGGGTAAAGACACCGATCGACGCGCTATTCGTGGCGACGTTACCCGCCGCATCCCGGACGCTGACGCCCAGCGTCAGATTGCCATCCAGCAGTGAGGTGAGATCGCTGCCCGGCAGGTTAACGCTCCAGGTTCCGCCCGCCTGTACCGTCGTGCTGTAACTCTTGCTGCCGAAGGTCACAGTCACCTGTGAACCTTCAGCTGCATTGCTGATGACGCCACCGACCAGCTGTCCGGCTGCGGCTTCTGCAATGTTCAGCAGGTTATCGCCGCCAAACAAGCCGGTGAGCGGGCCAACGACTGGCACCGCATCGACAATCGCCGTAGCGGTTTCACCCACGGTGCGGGTGTTGCCTGCGGCATCCGTCAGGGTGACGTTAAACGCCAGCTGGCCGTCGGTGACCAGATCCAGCACCGCTGGTGGAACCACGATGGCCCATTTACCATCCTGACCCACTGAGGCAGAGAGCGTGGTCCCGCCCAGCACCACGGAGACTGTGGCACCGACCCCCGCCGAGAGTGCGGTCCCGGAGATCGTCTGCGCCACGGTGGTATCCAGCGCACTGAGCGTGCCGTCGCCGAACACCGAATCAACCACCAGCGTAAGCGCACTGTTGGCGATTTTATTGACCGTTAGCGTGGCGTCGGTCTGGTTGCCTGCAAGGTCATTCACCCGCACGCCAAACACCAGCGCGCCGTCATTGAGGTTCGACAGGACGTTCGGCGCAAGATCGATGCTCCAGCGTCCGTCAGCCCCCACCGTCGCGGTGGCGATCGGCGAGGCATCACCCAGGTAGAGGCCAATGGTCTGGCCTTCGGCTCCCTGCGCGTTACCGGTCAGCACCTGACCGAGCACCAGGTCTGCGGCGTTGACCACGTTGTCGCCGAGGAATGCGTCCACCTGCACCAGTGGCGCGGCGGTATCTACCGTCACTGTCTGGGTAGCCGTCCCCACGTTGCCGGCGGCATCCGTCAGCTGCGCGGTGATTGGCGTGGTGCCATCGGTAAGTGCCTGCATTGCGCTGGCAGGAACGGTAGCAGACCAGGTGCCGTTACTCTGCACCACCGCGTTGTAAGTCTGGCCATTGAAGGTCACGACGACCGTGCGGCCAGCCTCAGCGACATCGGCGGTGCCGATAATCGCCTGGCTTAGGGTGCTTTCATTGCCATTAACCTGGTTATCACCCGCAAAGGTATTGATCGACAGAGTCGGTGCGGTCAGATCGATCAGCACGTTACCGCTGGTGGTCACCGGTGTCGTGCCATCTGTGGCCGTCACGGTGATGCCGACGCTGCCGTCCGCATTGCCAAAGGCGGTGACGGGCAAGGCCCCGGTCGACCAGTTGCCCGACGCATCCAGCGTGGTGGTGTAGGGAACACCATTGATCACCACCTCCACTGACCCGTTCGCGCCGAGGTTAGCCGAAGTACCGCTTAACACCACGCCACCCGCGACATCCTGGGTGCTGATGATGTTGTCGCCCGACACCGTACCCAGCGTCACCAGCGGGCCTGGCGGTGGCGTCAGATCCACCGTCAGCGAGACAGGCACGGTTGCGGTGTTGCCAGCCAGATCGGTCACTGCCAGCGTCAGCGTGGTCGATGGCGTAAAGGTGGCCATCTGCTCTGGCGTCAGCGTCACGCTCCAGTTGCCGTTACCGTCAACAATTGCGGTGCCAAGAATGGTGGTATTCAGCGAAACCGTGACGACGGCACCGGTTTCTGCGCCTGTCGTGGTGCCGCTGAGTATCTGCGGCTGAATGCTCTCGGCGTAGTTAACAACGTTGTCGCCAGTGAAGTCGGTAAAGCTAAGCACCGGCGGGGTTTTGTCGAGCACCAGCGAACTGGTAATGGTGGTGCTGTTGCCCGCTGCATCGGTTGCTGTCACGCTGACCGGATAGGTGGCATCCGGCAGTGCTGAAAGCTGCGCCTGAGTCAGGGGCACCGTCCAGTTGCCATCCGCATCCACTGTTGCGGTATAGGTCGTGCCGCCAAGCGTGAGCCGCACCGTCTGATTCGCGCCCACCTCACCGGTGGTGCCGCTCAGGGTAATGCCCGCGGCAACATCGCTACTGTTTACATAGCTGCCCAGGAATTCCGGATTGACTGCAGGCTGTGGTGCGGTGAGATCAGCGGTGAATGGCAGCTGCGCTGACGCGCTATTGCCCGCTGCATCCACTACGTTGACCGTCAGCGTCTGCGGCCCGCTACCCAGTGAACTCAGGGCATTCGGCGGAATGTTTACGCTCCAGTTACCGTTGCCATCCACCAGGCCAGAATAGCGACTGCCGTTAACATCGACGGTGATGCTGACCGCCTGATTCGCCCCCACACTGCCGGTGGTGCCGGTCAGGGTCACACCTGCCGCCGCTTCACTGATGTTCAGCAGATTATCTCCGCCAAACGCACCAGGGTTAAAGCCGGGTACCGGCACGGCCACTTCGGTGACCACATTCAGCGCCGTGTTATCGCTGTTACCCGCAATGTCGGTTGCGGTCACGGTAATGGTGTGGGTGCCGCTGGTGAAAGTGGCCAGCTGCGCTGGCGACAGGGCCAGAGACCAGCTGCCGTCGGTCTGCACCGTTGCAGCCAGCGGCTGATCATTATTAAAGCCAGAGATCAGTACCGATACAGTCTGACCGGCACCGCTAATGCCGGTGGTCCCCGTCAGGATCTGTTCCGTTCCCGCCTCAGCGGCGTTCAGCGCACCGTCACCAAACGGCAGATTCAGAGTGACATCCGGCAGCGAGTTAATCACCACCAGCACCGTACCGCCGAAGCTTCCGGTGTTACCGTTCACATCGGTGACGGTCACCGTCACCGGCCAGTTGCCATCCGGCAGTGACTGCAATACAGCAGGTGGCAGGTCCAGTGACCAGCGGGAACCATCCTGACTGAGCGTTGCGGAATAAACAGTCCCATTGAGCGTGACGGTGACCCCCGCCGCGTTATCAACATTCACCGCACCGGTAAGCGATCCCCCTGCGGTCGCCTCTGCGGCGTTAATGCGCCCATCAATAAAGGGTGTATCCAGCGAGGGGTCAGCAATCGGTGTAATCGCAGAGATAAATGTTTTGGTCGCTTCGGTCGTGTTTCCTGCCCGATCCGTGGTTATGAGGGTCAGGGTATGTTCCCCGCTCCCCAGGCTGGCGATCACCTCTGGCGTCAGGCTGGCCGTCCAGTTGCCACTGGCATCGACCGTGACGGATAACGGGATAGCGTCATCACCTACCGTGACGCTCAGCGTCTGACCCGCCACGACGGTGGAGGTGCCGGTAACCTGCTGAACCGAGGCGGCTTCACTGATGTTAATGACGTTGTCGCCGAACTGCGTAACAGCAAAGTCGGCGGAAACCGGAGGGGTTTGCAGGATCTCAACGCCTGCAGTAGCCTGCGCCGGATTTCCGGCAGCATCAACAGCCGTGACCATCACCTGTGTTAGTCCATCGTCAAGGCCTGTGAGCGCACCCGATGCCAGGTTCAGCGTCCAGCTGCCGCTGGCATCCGTGGTGGTGCTGAACGTCAGCCCGCCGACAGCGATGTTCACTACGCTGCCTTCCGGCAGGTTGGTACTGTCACCACTCAGCGTTATCGGGCCTTCGGTTTCTGCCAGACTGAGCAGCGAATCGCCAAACGGTGTGTTCAGGGTCAGCGCTGGCAGGGTGTTAAACGCCACATCCAGTAAGGTGGTGGTGTCCGTGGTGATATTGCCCGCCGCGTCAGTGACAGAAACGGTGATCGCGTTGGGGCCATCCGCCAGTTGTTGCACGTCGGCCGTCGGAACAGTAATTGTCCAGTTTCCGTCGGCATCTGCCGTGGCGGTGTAGCTGACATTATTCAGCGTTACCGTCACGGGTATTGCGCCCGTGGTGGTGCCGCTGATAGTGAGATCCTGCAGCGACTCCGACAGGTTAAGGGTGTCGCCCGCACTGACCGTGATATCCGTCAGCACAGGGCGTGTGGTAATAAAATCAACCTCCTTCGTGGCGGTCGCCGGATTACCCGCGACATCCGTTGCGCTGACGGTAAAGGTCTGGCTGCTGCCTGGCACCACATCGGCAAAGGCCGTGGACGGCACATTCACCGTCCAGTTGCCGTTTGCATCAAGCAGGGTCGTCGTCGTGTAATCCGTGCCGCTCAGTGACACCGTTACGACAGTACCCGCTGCCAGCAGCGTGCTGCTGCCGCTGACCGCAACCTCTGCAGTGGACTCGGTGGCATTGATCACATCATCGCCGGCGACCACATTCATGGTTAGCGTCGGCTGAACCTGGGCGCTGGCCAGCACAACCAGACTGCCACTGGCACTGGCCGGGTTACCAGAGGAATCGGTTGCCACCACTTGCACCAGCTGATCGCCATCCGGAAGATTACCCAGGGCGGCGGCCGGAACAGTGACCGCCCAGCTGCCATTCGCGGTCACCGTGCCGCTGTACTGCAGGCCGTTCAGCGTCACCGTCACCAGCTGGCCTTCAGCCAGATTGGTGCTGGTGCCGCCGATGCTCAGATCCTGCTGCGACTCGGCCTGGTTAAGGAAGTTATCGCCACTGAGCGTTCCGATGGTCAGTGTTGGCAGGTTCAGGCTGTCAGCATCACGCGTCAGTGTGGTCTGAACCGCAACCGCCGGGTTGCCCGCTGCATCGGTCATTGAGACCGTAACCGGGTAGGTGTCGTCCGCCAGCCCCTGCATAACGCTGGCAGGGAGCGTCACCTGCCAGGTGCCGTCAGAGAGCACCAGGGTGGTGTAATCGACATTCTGGAAACTGACCGTCACTGTCTGCCCGGCATCCGCCACCGTTGCCGACCCACTGATGGCGACCGCTTCCAGTACCTCCAGGGAATTGATGATGTTATCGCCGCCGATGGGGTTGACGCTTAGCACCGGCGGTGTGAGATCAACTGTGACGGCGCTGGTCAGCAGACCGCTGTTACCGGCCGCATCGCTGGCATTGACCACCAGGGTATTGATCCCCTCGTCCAGCGTCTGCACCTGCGCAGGTGTTAAATTCAGCGTCCAGTTGCCCTGCGCATCCACCGTGGCCGGGTAATCATTCCCGCCTAGCGTCACAGTGACGGTCTGGCCGTCGCCCGGCACACCGGTGCTGCCGGTCAGTATCTGACCGACACCCTGTTCAGCCAGGTTCAGATAGCCATCACCAAACGGGGTGTTGATGCTGACCGACAATGCCCCGGTTGCCACGGTGATTTCACGCGTTTCCGTGACCGGGTTACCCGCCGCATCACTGACTGTGACAGTCAGGATGTAGGCGCCGGCCTGAATACCCGCCAGCGAACCTGCAGGCAGTGTCAGGCTCCAGTCGCTCTCCTGGGTAACGGTAGTCGTCCAGAGCTGATTGTTCAGGGTAATCGTGACCTGCTGCCCGGCTTCAGCATTGCTGCTGCCGCTGAGGACAATCGGAGCGAGGCTTTCGGCGATATTAACGCTGTTATCGCCCGCAACGGCGTTCAGGGTCAGCGTCGGTGGCGTCAGATCCACTGTTACGCTGCCCGGTGTGCTGCCGGTGTTACCCGCCGCATCCTGCACCGTGACGGTATAGCTAATGACATTTTCCGGCAGGTCAGCCAGCGCCGTAGCAGGCACGTTGATCTGCCAGTTGCCGTTGCTGTCGACCGTGCCGTTATACGTGACGCCATTCAGCTGCACGCTGACGCGCTGTCCGTCACCTGTTACACCTGTGGTGCCGCTCAGGGTTTGTGCTGTGGCGATCTCGCTGCTGTTGAGCAGTCCATCGCCAAAGGCAGAGAGGATCTGTGGTGCTGGCAGAGTGGTCGCCAGTACGTTAAGCGTCGCCTCACTGCTCAGGGTCGACCCGCCGCTGTCTGTCGCGGTGACGGTCACGGTGTAAGGTCCATCGGCGAGCGCCGTGAGTGCCTCAGCCGGAACGATCGCACTCCAGCGGCCCGTGGCCGAGACCTGCGCGGTATAGCTGATATTGTTAAACAGCAGCGTCACCGTACTGCCCTCAGGCACATTCACCGAGGTGCCGGTAACGATCAGCGACTGACCCAGCTCCTGTGCATTCAGGTAGTTGTCCTGGCTGATGGCGTCCATCGCCAGGCCAGAGGCGTTGCTGTTCACGTCAAAGTTGAGATCACGGCTAGTGGTGTTGCCTGCCACATCGCTGACCGCCACAGTGAAACTGGCGCTACCGTCATTAATGGCCGCCAGCGCACCGGCTGGCACGGTCAGGCTCCATGCTCCGCTCGCCTGCACGGTGGCGCTGTAAACCGTCCCCTCAATGTTCACAGTGACCAGCTGGCCCGCTTCAACATTGGTGGTGGTGCCCGAGAGACGCTGATCGGTGAGGCGTTCTGCGCCATCAACCACGTTGTTACCGGCAAACGCATCCAGCGTCAGGGTTGGCAGTGTGCCGGGTTCCACTTTCAGCGCCAGGTCACGGCTGGTGGTGGTGGCATTGCCTGCCGCATCGCTGGCGGTCACGGTCAGTGGATAGCTGCCGTTGCCCAGCCCGGCGTAAACCGTGGCAGGCAATGCCAGCGACCAGCTGCCATTAACGTCAGCGGTGGTGCTCAGCGTGGTGCCGTTGAAGCTGGCCACAATCAGCGCGTTTGCTTCGCTGCTGCCGGTCAGCGTGAGCGGCTGCTGGCTCTCGGCAGCGTTGATAATGCCATCGGATGGCGTGATGAAGTTCAGCACCGGAGGCAGGGTATCCACCACAATGTTGCCATTCGCCTGGCTGATGTTGCCTGCTACATCACTGATAACCACGGTGTAAGGTGCATTGCCCTGTGGCAGCGCAGCCAGAATATTGGCCGGAACCGCGACCTGCCAGTTGCCCGTGGCATCCACCGTGCCGCTGTAGTTGCTGCCGCCCAGCGTCACAACGACAGTCTGGCCGTCACCGGTTACGCCGGTGCTGCCGGTGATCACGCCACCTGCCGAGGCTTCCTCACCGTTGAGAATGCCATCATTGAATGCCACACCGGGAGTGGCCACTGGCAATGCGCTGGCGACAATCGTCAGCGTGGCGTCACTGGTCGCAAGCTCTATTCCGTTAGCGTCGCTGGCGGTGACCGTGATGATTTGCGGGCCATCCGCAGTGCCGGTAAAGGTGCCAGCCGGTAAGGTGAGGCTCCAGCTTCCCTCTGCCGCCACGGTGGCACTGACCGGCGTCCCATTAGCCACGACAGTGACAATACTGCCGTCCGGCAGACCACTGGTGCTGCCGCTAACGACGATGGCACCATTCACTTCCTGTGCATTGAGGTAGTTGTCGTCGCTAATCGGTGCCAGCGCAATCGACGGCAGGGTGTTGTCCACGCTGAAGTTAAGCGGGCTGCTGGCCGTATTACCCACGACGTTAATCACACTGACGTTCAGTGTCTGATTACCCTCCCCCAATTCAGCCAGTGCACCTGCAGGCAGAATGATACTCCAGTTGCCACTGGCGGCGACCACGCCGCTGTATTCGGTGCCATTCAGAGAGATGATCACCTGCTGGCCCGCTTCAACATTGCTGCTGCTGCCGCGCACCGTAATCGGCTGTAGCTGCTCTGCCGCCGTCACGATGCCATCACCGGCAAAGGTGCTGCTATCTATGGTCAGCGCAGGCTGTATATCCGGCGAGGTAGCCACATTCAGATCAACCACCTGGCTGCTCTGATTGCCGTTCGCACTGGTTTCCGTGACCGTTACCAGATTACTGCCTGACGGCAGTGCCGCTAGCACTTCAGAGGCGATCTGCAGCGTCCACTGTCCATTTACGCCGACCGTGGTGCTGTAAATCTGGTCATTAAGCTGGACCGTGACAACATCGCCATTCTGACCGCTGCCACTGACAACCAGCGGCTCCGCCAGTTCGCCTGTGTTCAGCGCATTGTCACCGCTGATCGGTGCGACCACCAGCGGAGGCGGCGTTGTGGCAACCGTCAGCGCACTGTTCTGGCTGTTGCTGTTACCTGCCTCGTCGGTGACGGTGATCACCACGGGATAGCTGATGCCGTTAGTCAGACCGGCCAGTGCCGCTGGCGGCACTGCCAGCGTCCAGTTTCCGCCCGCCTCAACGGTGCCTGTGTAGGTGACGCCATTCAGCGTGACACTCACGCTGTCGCCTTCAGTGCCTGCACCGCTGAAACTGAAGCCATTGGCCTGTTCAGAAATGTTCAACACGCCATCGCCAGCAGGCGTAACAAAGCTGAAATCGGGTGGCGTGGTATCCACGGTAACCGGGAATGGCGTGGTGGCGACGTTGCCGCTCAGGGTCGTGACTGTCACGTTAAGATCGTAACGACCCTCTGGCAGCAGTTGCAGACTGGCAGCAGGCACGGTAGCCGTCCAGCTGCCATCGGCGGCAACTACTGCCTCATAGGTCTGGTTATTCAGCACGAGGCTGACGCTGCCGCCGGGCGCAACGGTGCCGCTCAGGGTCAAATCCGTGGTCGTTTCAGTCGCATTGATAATGCCATCGATGGCAATCGGATTAACGGTCAGCGCGGGTAAGCCGGTATCAACAATCAGCGGTTCACTGATGCTGGTGCTGTTACCTGCCACATCGCTCACCGTCACGGTAACCGGATTACTGCCCTGCGGCAGTGCCTGTAGCGCATCTGGCGGCAGCGTGACGCTCCATTCACCATTTGCTGCGACCGTTGCCGGATAGCTTATACCGCCCAGGGTCACGCTGACGGCCTGACCTGGCTGCACTGAGCCGGTCAGCGTCTGCGCCACGCTGGCTTCATCAGTGTTGAGAATGCCGTCAGTGAAAGGCGTGTTGATTTCCGGGTCTGCCAGCGACGTAGTCGCCACCAGCAGCGGCTGATTGATCTGCACATCACCCGAAGAGACGGTAACCGTGGTGTTGCCCTGCGGCAGATTTGCCAGGTCGGCAGAGGGCACCGTCAGGGTCCAGCTGCCGTTTATATCGGTTGTGGTGGTGTAAACCGTGCCGTTGGGTTCCAGCGTCACGCTGATCGGACTGTTAGCCGGCAGGTTTGCCGAACCGCCGCTTACAGTGAGATCGCTCTGTGCTTCCAGCCCATTCAGCGCATTGTCACCACTGATCGGGGTCACCGACAGCGACGGTTCGGGTAAGATAACCACGCTGAATTGCCCTTCAGCAGGCAGCGCCGGATTACCGGCCTGATCAGTAATCGCTACGGTAAAGGTTTTCTCACCTAAACCGCCCAGCGATCCGGCGGGCAGCGTCACACTCCAGCTACCGTTCGCCAGTACTTCACCGTCGTAAGACTGCCCGTTAATGGTCAATAGTACCGGCGAGCCGGCCGGTACGCCGGTGACATTGCCGGTGACAAGAATGTCGGTGAGCTGTTCCGCGCTATCGACCTGGTTGTCGCTGGTCACGGGATCAATGGTCAGTACGGGTGACGTAGCCGCCAGCACGGTTACGCTGGTCAACTGCGTGGTGGTGTTGCCATACGCATCGCTGATGGCAACGTTGATCGGATAGATCTCATCGCCCAGCTGGCTGACAATCGCGGCGGGAACCGTCACGCTCCACGCACCGTTGGTATCCACAGTGGCGGTGTAGGTTTCATTATTGAACGTTACCGTGACCGTATCGCCCTGCGCACCGCCGCGCCCGTCGAGAGTGAGATCCTGGGTGTGCTCAGCGATATTGATATAACCATCGCTGCCCGGCGTGGAGACTTCCAGCAGCGGCGGCGTGGTGGCGAAAATCAAGGGACTGCCGGTTTGTGTGGTGTTGCCATCGGCGTCCGTCGCCACCACCGTTACGGTCTGGGTGCCATTCGGCACATTCGCCAGATCAGAGGCAGGAATATTGACGCTCCAGTTGCCACCCTGCGCCACCACGGCGCTGTAAGGCACGCCATTCAGCGTGACGCGAATGATGTCGCCTTCGTCGCCAGTGCCGCTGACGATCAACGGCTGCTGCGCATCGCTGTTGTTGATCGCGCCATCATCGCTCAGATCGTTCAGCGTCAGAGCGGGTAACGCTATAGCAACCCGTAAAGACGTATCCTGCGAGCTGCTGTTACCGGCCGGATCGGTCACGGTAACCGTTACCGGGTAAGTCTGATTGGTCAGCGAGCCCAGATCGGCAACCGGAACGGAAGCACTCCAGGTTCCGTTTTCATCAACAACGGCGTTATAGGTCTTGCCGTTTAACGCCACCGTTACGGTGTCGCCTGTGGTGCCGGTGCCGCTGATCAGCAGCGGCTGTGTCAGTTCGTTGTTGGTCAGAACCCCATCACCGCCCGGTGCGGTCACGGCCGCAACCGGAAGTTGTGTGTTGACTAACAGCGGTTGCGTCTGGGTGGCGATGTTCCCGCTGGCGTCGGTCAGCGTGACGGTCAGCGTATAGCTGCTGCCATCAGACAATGCCTGCAATGCTGCTGGCGGCAGATTAACCGTCCAGTTGCCCTGCTCATCGACTGTGGCGCTGTAACTCTGGTTGTTCAGCGAAACAGAAATCCGCTCGCCCGGCAGTGCACCTGAACCACTGACCGGCACACCCGCCGTCACTTCACTGCTGTTGAGAATACCATCGCCACCTGCGACCTCACCCACAATCAGCGTCGGTGGCAGCGTGTCGACGCTGAAATTCACCGTCTGGTCCGCGCGGTTGCCCGCCTCGTCAATGGCGGTAATGATCAGGCTGTTAGCGCCCTGCGCCAGTAAAGCGAGATCGCTGGCAGGCACTGACAGGCTCCAGCTGCCGTCGGCATTGACAGTGGTGCTGTACGTTTTGCCGTTAAGTTCCACTTCAACCTGCTGGCCCGCGACGGCCTTGCCGGTGCTGCCGCCGATCAGCAGATCGCTACCCGCATCCGTCCGGTTGAGAATACCATCGGTGATCGCACTCTCGTTCAGCGTGATTTGCGGCAGCGTAGAGGCGACCACATTCAGCGGAGCTGAGGCGGTCAGCAGCGTATTGCTGGCATCGACGGTAGTCACTGAAATCTGTTTCACACCGTCGGTGATATCGGTGAGTGCACTTGCCGGAACGGTGACGCTCCAGAAGCCATTGCTGCCCACCACCGCGCTGTAATTACCGCCGTTAAAATTAAGCTGCACCGTCTGGCCTGGATTAACACCCACCGCCGAACCGCTGATGATCAGATCGCTGCTCAGCTCCTGCAAATTAAGGAAGCCATCCGCGCTGACCGGTTCATTGATTGAGACGATGCCAGGTTCGCCTGCTGCTGGCGCGACGTTAATGTCACGGGTGTCATTAGCCACAGCACCGGCTACCGTCGTGACGCTAACCGCGATGGCGGTACTGCCCGCTGCCAGTGCGCTGAGCGCCGCAGACGGGATCTGTGTACTCCAGCTGCCATCAGGATTGACCGTGGCGCTGTAATTCTGACCACCCAGGGTGATGGTGACCGTCTGGCCCGCCTCCACGTTGCTGGTGGTGCCGGAGAGCGTCTGATCCAGGGCTTTTTCGCTGTTATCCACCAGATCGTCACCGGCAAACAGGTCAATCGCCACTGTCGGTGCGCCGGGTTCCGCTGGGGTATCCACCACAATCGCCCGATCTTCGCTGACGATTAAGCCCGCCTGACTGGAAACCGTGGCCGTGATAGTTGCACTGCCCGCCGCCAGTGCTGCCAGTGCGCTGGCTGGGACATTCAGGCTCCAGCTGCCATCCGCACCGACCGTGGCGCTGTAAGTCTGGCCGCCCAGCGTGACTGTGACGATCTGACCCGGCTCGACATTGGTACTGCTGCCGCTCAGCAGCTGGTCGCTGGTTTTCTCATCGTTGCTCAGAACATCATCACCGGCGAACTGATTGATGATGAGGGTGGGCTGGCCCGGCTCAGTCACCGGTGGCTCGACGGTGATCGGCAGCGTGTCGCTAACGCTGGTGCCCGCTGCGTTGCTGACCGTCACCACAAGCGAGGCAGATCCTGCGGCCAGCGCACCGAGTGCATCGGCCGGAATCGCGATATTCCAGCTGCCGTCAGGATTGACCGTGCCGCTGTAGCGCTCTCCGCCCAGGGTTACGATGACAATCTGGCCCGCTTCGATGTTGGTGGTGCTGCCTGAGACCGCCTGAGCCTCCAGCTTCTCATCGTTGCTCAGGATGTTGTCTTCAGCGAAGGCATTGACGGTTAACGTTGGGGCATTCGGTGAAGTGCCTGCTGACGCCACCAGGAAGTCACGGGTTTCACTGACGGCTGCGCCGAGCGTATCGGTGACTGTAGCGTTCAGGGTCGCGCTACCGGCGGCCAGCGCTGCCAGCGAACTGGCTGGGATCGAGACGCTCCAGTTGCCATCCGCGCCAACCGTGGCGGTAAAGGTCTCACCATTCAGGGTAACAGTGACCTGCTGGCCCTCAGCGATATTGGTGGTGGTGCCGCTCAGCAGCTGATCGGTGGCTTTCTCGCTGTTGCTGAGGATATCGTCACCGGCAAAGGCGTTGATGGTTACGGTGGCTTCACCCGGCTGCGTCGCCGGGGCTTCGACGGTGATCGACTCCGAGGTTGTCGCGGTGTCGCCCGCCGCATTGCTGACCGATGCGGTCAGTGTGGTGGTGCCTGCTGCCAGTGCGTTCAGCGCGGCGGATGGCACGGTGACGCTCCAGCTGCCGTCACCCTGCACGCTGGTGCTGTAGGTCTGACCACCGAGGGTCACGGTGACGATCTGTCCGGCTTCAACGTTGGTGACCGTGCCGCTGACAGGCTGATCGGACGCTTTCTCGGCGTTGCTCAGGTCGTTATCGCCGGCAAATTCATTCAGAGTCAGCGCCGGCACGCCCGGCTCCGTCACCGGTGCCTCAACCGAGATATCGCGGGTTTCACCTGCGCTCACACCATCGACGTTGCTGACGGTGGCGCTGATGACATTGGATCCCGCAGGCAGGTTGCCCAGCGCACCAGCCGGAACAGTCACGCTCCAGTTCCCACTGCCATCCACGATGCCAGCGTAAGTCTGGCCACCAAAGGTGATCGTGACCGTCTGGCCCGCTTCGACGTTGGTGGTGGTGCCAGAAAGCGTCTGGGCGGTCCCTTTTTCGTCGTTGCTGAGGATGTCATCCCCGGCAAATTCATTGATGGTAACGGTCGGTTCGCCCGGTTGCGTCACCGGCGCTTCCACGCTGATGGGCAGGCTGCTGGTCACGGTGTTACCGGCCGCATTGCTGACCGAAACTGTCAATGTCGTTTCACCTGCCGCCAGTGCGCTCAGGGCCGCTGAGGGTAGCGTGATGATCCAGTTGCCCTGCGCATCTACGCTGCCGCTGTACGTCTGACCGCCCAGCGTGACCGTCACAACCTGACCCGGTTCGATATTGCTGGTACTGCCGGTCACCGTCTGATCGGTGGTTTTCTCTGCGTTGCTCAGCTGGTTGTCACCGGTAAATTCATCCACCGTGACCGCAGGCGGACCCGTAACGACAGGCGTATCGACGCTGATCGCGCGGTTTTCACTGGCTTCAATGCCAGCCTGATTAGTGACGACCGCGGAAATCGCAAGTGAACCGGCATTGAGCGCATTCAGCGCTGCAGGTGAGAGCGTGACGCTCCAGTTGCCCTGCGCATCCACGACTGCGCTGAAGGTCTGATTGCCCAGCGTGATGGTGACAACCTGACCCGCTTCCACATTGCTGGTGGAGCCGCTCAGCAGCTGATCGGTGGCTTTCTCGCTGTTGCTGAGGACATCATCACCGGCAAACTGATTGATGGTGATAACCGGCGTGCCCGGCTCGGTCAGGGGAGGCTCGACGTTGAAGGTCAGGCTGCCGCTGGCGGCAGTACCTGCCTGGTTAGTGACGGTTGCTGTGAGGGTGGCGTTGCCGGTGGCCAGCGCGCTCAGCGCATCCACAGGCACAGTAATACTCCAGCTTCCGTCCGCGGCTACGCTACTGCTGTAGCTCTGGCCGCCCAGTGTCACGGTGACCACCTGCCCGGCTTCAACGTTACTGGTGCTGCCGGACAGCGTTTGTGGCGTCGTTTTTTCGCTGTTATCCAGCAGGTTGTCGCCGGCAAAGGGATTCAGACTGATAACCGGTGTCGCGGGTGTACCGGGATCGGCGGCAGCGACGGTAACCGGCAGGCTGCCCGTAGCGCCTGTGCCCACCGCGTTACTGACGCTGACGTCGATGGTGGTGGTGCCTGCGGGAAGTCCCGCCAGCGCGGCAGCGGGGATCGTAACGCTCCAGCTGCCATCCGCGCCGACTGTGGTGTTGTAGGTCTGTCCGCCCAGCGTAACCGTGACAATCTGACCGGCTTCGACATTGCTGGTCGTGCCGCTCAGCACCTGATCGGTCGTTTTTTCCGCATTATCCAGCACATTGTCGCCAGCGAAGGCATTCAGGGTAATGGCAGGTGTCCCGGGTGTAACCGGTGTTCCCGGATCGGTGCCACCGGCGTTGCCGCCGCCGTTACCTCCACCCCCTCCGCCACCGCCACCACCGATGCCTACTGCCAGCCCGGCTAAACCGAGCACACCCAGACCGCCTGCGGTGATGACGCCCATTGACGAGTTAGCGTTATCCGCCAGCAGTAGTGGCTCTACGCTGTCGAGTGATTCATATGTCGGCGTGATCGAACGGGAAGCGAGTTCAGCCCCTTCTGCGGTCTGCGGGAAAAGTGCATGTTCCGGTGGATTGACGCCATCATCGAACACCAGTTCGCTGTGCTGACCATCGGCGTCATCAAGAAAGAATTTTTGGTAGCGTACTGTGCTGCCGTCACGCATTTTCAGCACCAGATCGTTACCCTGCCGCTCAAACTGCGTCACCATGTCTCGCGTGCCGCTGATGCGTACAACGCTGGGTTCGGTGAGGTTAATGGACTGTGATGAACCGCCAGTGGTCTGTGAGAGGAGTGTACCGTTTTCGCGCGAGATGATATCTACACGGCTCTGTGTGAGTTCTGCCATTTATAACCTCTGTTACACCAGATTAGCTAATATACTGAATCCTTAAACATAAATTTATTTTATGCTTAACGTCTTCACGCATCATTTCACCTTCTGAGATGAAGAAGGTGTCTTAACCTGGTGCAGGTAAAAATGGCGAAACTAAGCCGCGTCACTGACCCACATAGAATAGGCACGCAGCGGTATTATTATTAGTTTTACAGTGTTTTTAGCTGTACAGACTTTCACACAATGTAAAGGTTGTGACTGATTAATTTTTAGCGTAACCATGTTAAAAATCAATTTCAATGTACAGATTTAATTATGATTAAAACATTATTACATTAGCCACAACCGAAAATTCGTTTTCAGGTAATCCGCTTTGTCTTTGTTTTTTCATGTCAATTTATTGCTGACTGTTTCCATAAATGATGCGCAGAGGCTTAAAACCACCGCGTCATTAACGTGAGGGCAACGACAGGAATTTTTTAATTGTGTGATTCAGTCAGCATTTACAGGTGGTCCTGTTCTGCGTTTTTAACAGCAAACCCTTGAAAAAAAGCAGGGAAATTTGAGTTAAGTCTTACCGGGTGAACGGTGGTCATACCAGGAAAGTTCTGGAAAAAATTTGCGATGCAACAAAAGTCGGTAAACTGCCGGTTCTGCCATTTATGCGATGTGACTGCACCACTTTTGACAAGAGGCGCAACGGCCACTGACTCGCGGCCAGTGCTACACTTTTCCGCTTTAACATTGATGAATCCGACCTATGACCGCACTGGACGCTTCACAACAACATAAACATCAAAGCCGCCTTAACTGGGGTACACGCACTATCTTTTTAATTAATGGCTTAGGGATGTCAGCCTGGGCTCCGCTGGTGCCGTTTGCCCGGGATCGTCTGCAGCTCAGTGGCGCGTCCCTGGGCGCATTGCTGCTCTGTCTGGGAATTGGTTCGCTGGCGGCGATGCCGGTGACCGGCACGCTAGTGGCGCGTTTTGGCTGCCGTCGCGTGATGTGCATCTCCACCCTGTTAGTACTGATGATGATGCCGCTGCTGGCGACAGCAGACTCTCATCTGGTGATGGCGGCTGCGCTGATGCTTTTTGGTGCCGGGCTGGGCATGCTGGATGTGGCGATGAATTATCAGGCGGTTCAGGTTGAACAGGCTGCGGATAAACCGATGATGTCGGGCTTTCATGGTTTCTTCAGCCTTGGCGGTATTCTGGGCGCAGGAACCGTCAGCCTGTTGCTGAGCCGGGATTTCACTCCACTGACCGCTACGCTGGTGGTAATGGCAATAATGCTCTTGCTGCTGCTGTGGCGATTGCCTGTCCTGATGAATGCGCGTCTGCATCAGCCCGATCAGCCCTGGCTGGTGATCCCACGTGGCTGGGTTGCGTTCCTTGGCCTGCTCTGCTTTATCCTTTTCCTGGCGGAAGGGGCCGTACTGGACTGGGGCGCGCTGCTGCTGCTGCAGAACCCGGCGATGTCACCCGCCTATGCCGGACTCGGCTATGCCGTCTTTTCCGTGGCGATGACACTGGGCCGTTTTAGTGGCGACAAGATCATCCAGCGTTTTGGCCGCTATCCTGTGATGCTCACCGGCGCCCTGACCGCCGCAGCGGGTATGAGTCTGGCCGTCTGGCTGCCGTGGCCGGAGATCGCTCTGCTGGCTTTCCTGCTGGTCGGCTTTGGTTTATCCAATACGGTGCCGATGTTGTTCAATGCTGCCGGGAATCAACAGGATATGCCTGCGAACCTGGCGATTTCTGCCATGACAACGCTGGGATATGCGGGTATTCTCTCAGGTCCGGCTTTAATCGGATTCATTTCGCAATGGATCAGCCTCAGCGGCGCATTTTTACTGATCGCCCTGTTGCTGTTAGCGGTAGCCGCCAGTGCGCGAAAAGTTGCGCGATAATTCAGGTACCTGACACGCTATGTTGTATAAGTTTCCACTGACCTCCGGCAATGTCACCCGCTTTTTTGTGGTTTTCAATCTGGTGCTCCTGCTGGCGCTGGGCTTTATGGTGCATAACTCGGTCAATGCCTGGCTGACCGGGAAACGCTATGCCATGGACGATCTGGCGCGTGACGTACAGAAACGTATTGATGCCTATCGCTTTGCCACCTGGCAGATATATGAAAACCTCTCAACCAGCGCGGCCGGTGCGCCACCTGGCAGTAACCTGCAGGAGACGCGGCTGCGTCCTGATGTCTATTATCTGGAAAAAACCCGGCGTAAAACGGAAGCACTGATTTTCGGATCACATGACAGCAGTACGCTGGATATGACCATGCGGATGTCGAACTATCTCGACACGCTGTGGGGCGCGGAAAATCCCACGTGGTCGATGTACTTTTTAAATGGTCAGGACAACAGCCTGATTATGATTTCGACCCTGCCACTGAAAGATATGGCAACGCGCTATAAAGAGAGCGCCATCAGTTCAATGGTGGATAGCCGTCGCGCTGAGATGCTGCAGCAGGCCAATGCGCTGGATGAACGCGAGAGCTTCTCGCCACTGCGCCACCTCGCCTTCCAGAACGATCACTATTTCACGCTGCGCACCACTTTTAACCAGCCGGGCCATCTGGCCACTGTTGTCGCCTTTGATCTGCCGGTTAACGATATTGTTCCGCAGAACATGCCGCTGGAAAACTTCCAGCTGCGCCAGGACACCTCAATGCCTGCCAGCAGCAGTGAACAGCAGGATGTGGAAAATACCCGTGTCTCACTGGTTAATCCCAATATTGAGATTGCGGCCACCCTGCCAAGTACGCCGTTGCAGCTGGTTTATCAGGTGCCGATTACTCGCCTGATTATCGACAGCCTGCATAATCTGCTCTGGCCGCTTCTGATCAACCTGCTGCTGTTCCTGCTCTCGCTGGCGGGTATCGTGCTGCTGCGTCAGCAGTCACTGCGTCCCAGCGAAAACCAGAGCGCTGAACTCGATTCACTGCGGGTGCTGAATGAAGAGATTGTGGCGAGCCTTCCGGTTGGTCTGCTGGTCTATGACTTTGCCAGCAACCGCACTCTGCTGAGCAATAAGATTGCTGAACATCTTTTGCCTCACCTCAATCTGCAGAAGATCATTAATATGTCCGACCAGCATCAGGGCGTGCTGCAGGCCACCATCAACAACGAAGTGTATGAGATCCGACACGCCCGCAGCGTGCTGTCGCCGCATACGCAGCTGTTTATGATGCGTGATCAGGATCGCGAACTGCTGGTGAACAAGAAATTGCAGAAAGCGCAGCAGGTGCTGGATCGCAATCATCAGATGCGCCAGCAGCTGCTGCATAATCTGGGCCATGCGCTGAATCAGCCACTGGAAAAAATGGTGGCGCAGCTGGTGCAGCTCAGCCAGCGAGATGCCGATGAAACCGTGCTGGACCTGCTCGATGAGAGCCAGGGCCTGGCGCGACTGGTAGATGATATCGTGCTGCTGAATCGGCTTGAAGCACACGACTGGTCACCGGATGCGACCGTCTTCAACCTGCAGGAACTGCTGGATGAGATTGCGCTGGAAAGCCTGCCGTTGATGCGCCGCAAAGGGCTGTCGCTGGTGGTGAATAATCATCTGGCGAATGACGAGACGCGCTTTGGCGACCGTCGCGCCCTGCGCAAAGTCCTGACTACGTTGATGCACTACGCCCTGACCACGACCCGCTGGGGGAAAATTACCCTGGAAGTTAAGGCTGCGGAGAAGCAGGCCGACAGAGTGATCATCGAACTGGTGGATACCGGTGCGGGCCTGACGGTGGATGAACTGGCGAATGTCGACTTCCCGTTCCTGGGAGATACCAGCCAGGATCGTTACGGACAGGCCTCCGGCATGGCGTTCTTCCTGTGTAAACAGCTCTGCAAGCAGATGGGTGGCAGTCTCGATATCGTGGCAAAAGCGGATATCGGCACGCGCTATAACATGCAACTGCCGCTGGTGCTGGAAGAGAAGCGTGAGGAAGAAGAGGAAAAAATTCTGGATGGCGTGACCGCGCTGGTGGAGATCACCGTGGAGGACGTACATAAAATCGTCTGCCGCCATCTGGAGAACTGGGGAGCGCGTTGTCTGACACCTGATGAGCGCATTTCCGGTCAGGATCACGATGTCATGGTGACCGACGATCCCTCGAAGCTTAGCGGCTGGGCACTGCTGCTGGCGGAAGATGAATTGGGTCATCATGCACTGAACGACCAGCAGTATCGGGTCAATTTCAATCTCAGTAATGCGATGCTGGATGCATTGCTGGCCCTGATTGAGAAACAACTGTCGCATGATGTGATGGATAACGACATGGAAGACGACGCGGCCACGCCATTAATGAGCGGCGGCTATTTCCAGCTGTTTACGGAGACAGTACCGGTTGATGTGAAGAGACTGTATACTGAGTCGGCGGAAAAGGACTACGCCTCGCTTGCTCAGACAGCGCATCGCCTAAAGGGCGTGTTTGCCATGCTCAATCTGACTCCCGGCAAACAGCTTTGTGAAGAGTTAGAACACCACATTAAAGCGTGTGACGATTCAAACATTACAAATACCACCAGTGATATTGACGCTTACGTCAATCAACTGCTGCAGCAAGGTAACCAATAAGATGAATAACTTAAACGTAATTATTGCCGATGACCATCCAATTGTCCTTTTCGGTATCCGAAAGTCTCTGGAACAAATTGAATGGGTCAACGTTGTAGGTGAGTTCGAAGACTCAACAGCACTAATCAATAATCTGTCCAAGCTTGATGCCAACGTCCTGATCACCGACCTCTCTATGCCAGGTGAGAAGTATGGCGATGGTATTACGCTGATTAAATATATTAAACGCCACTACCCGGATCTCTCGATTATTGTTCTGACCATGAACAATAACCCGGCGATTCTGAGTTCAGTCCTTGATCTCGATATCGAAGGGATTGTCCTGAAACAGGGCGCGCCTACCGATCTGCCAAAAGCACTGGCTGCACTGCAGAAAGGCAAGAAATACACGCCAGAAAGCGTTGCGAAACTGCTGGAGAAGATCAGCGCGGGTGGTTATGGCGACAAGCGCCTGTCACCGAAAGAGAGTGAAGTGCTGCGTCTGTTTGCAGAAGGTTTCCTGGTAACTGAAATCGCCAAGAAACTGAACCGCAGTATCAAAACTATCAGTAGCCAGAAGAAATCAGCGATGATGAAACTGGGCGTGGATAACGATATCGCACTGCTGAACTACCTGTCCTCTGTCAGCCAGAGTCAGGTCGAAAGAGACTAAGTTCCTCCTGAAGCGGTGCAGCTGCACCGCTTCGCCTCTGCCCTTTCCTGCCCTATCCCCGCCGCGTTTTACGAACCCGTTCAGCATAGATCGCCAGCGTCACTTTCAGCACGTCTAACGTCACCGGCTTCGACAGACAGTTATCCATACCTGCATCCATGCAACGCTGTTTCTCTTCTGCCAGCGCATTCGCCGTTACGCCCACGACCGGGAAAAGATGGCCCAGCTGACGTAATCGCTGCGTCAGGCGATAACCATCCATGTTCGGCATATTCACGTCGGTGAGCACGATATCAATCTCATTACGACTCAGGACATTCAGGGCATCAACGCCATCCTGGGCCGTTTTCACCTGATAGCCCAGCGTGCCAAGCTGTTCAGACAGCAGCATGCGGTTAATGGGATGGTCATCGACGATCAGCACCATGATGTCATCGTTATGAACTTTCTCTTCTACCGGGGTGGCCAGCAGCAGCGCATCGGCGGCGTCATTGCCCAGTGCAATCCGGTAGATGCGTGCCAGCAGCGCCGGCACCTCGTGCAGTGTGGCGGTGGAGTGGATCCAGCGTCCCGGCTGACGTTCACGCGGCATATCGACATGGGATCCGTCAAATGTGACCAGTGCGCGAAGCGGTGCATCAGTCTCCAGTTCGTAATCCGTCATGACCACATCATCCGGGCCTGGCTTACCGTTATACTCCGCAACCTGAATGCCCTGCTGCTGAATCTGACGCGTGATAAACGCCGCAAGATACTCATTGCGCATCGCCAGCCAGATTTTCTTATCCTGTAAGTCCTCCAGCAGCATCAATGACGGCTTCTGTCCCTGGTAGATCGGAATACGCACAATAAACTGGCTGCCCATGCCTGGCTCTGAGTCGACCTCGATGTCGCCATCCATCATATTGATCAGCTTTTCACAGATCGCCAGTCCCAGCCCGGTCCCCTGGAAATTACGCTGCACGCCATTTCCCACCTGGAAGAAAGGATCAAACAGGCGCGGAAGCTCTTTCGCCGGAATGCCGACACCGGTATCACGAACGCGGAAAGCCAGATAGCCCTGTGCAACGTAGGCGTGCAGAATAATACAGCCGGTATGCGTAAACTTAATCGCGTTGTTAAGCAGGTTCGAGATCACCTGCTGCAGGCGCAACGGATCGCCGTCCAGCACCTGCGGAACGTCATGTTCGATAAAGCAGTAAAGCGTCAGCCGCTTCTTCACCACCAGCGACAGATAGTTGCCGACAATGTGCGTGACAATTTCGCGAGGGGCAAACGGACGTGGCTCAATTTTCAACTGCTCTGACTCGATTTTCGAGAAGTCGAGAATATCACTGATGATCTTCAGCAGCAGGCTGGAGGAGTTGTTCATGGCCGTCACCAGCGAGTCGATACCGCTGGGTAGCTCTTTGGTCTGCAACAGATCGAGGTTACCGATAATGCCATAGAGCGGCGTGCGCAGTTCATGACTGACGGTGGCAAGAAACATCGATTTTGACTGACTTGCCTGCTCTGCCGCGTGGGCCATCTCCTGCAGAGACTGCTCCATCCTTACGCGCGCCGAGACATCAACCAGCACACAAATCGCGACGTTCTCATTACGATAGCGCGAATGCACAAAGCTGATTTGCAGGTTGGTATTGCTGCCGGTCAGCACATCAACAAAGTTAACCTGCTGCCCGCCAATGATTTCATTCAGCCGAAGGCGGTCCTCCTGCGTCAGTAACGTCAGATAATTATGTGCCAGCTCATTACTCAGAATATTGGTGCCGTCGCTGGTGCGTAAGATACAGATCCCCACCGGCGCCGAGGCGACAATCTTACGGTTAAACTGCTCATGCTCTTCCAGACGGTGTGCATTCTCCTCTGCCGGCAGGAACATCCGGCGCTCGAATACCCAGGCGAGAGTAAACAGGATAACGGCACTGAAAATATTGAGCAGCAGCGCATTGATGATCATCAGCTTGAGCTGATCCACCATGACATCGGTAGGTACTGACCACACCACATTCAGATCAGAGGGCGGAAGTGGCTTTTTCAGCACCAGCTGACGATACCCATTCAGGTAACCGAACCAGGTTTTATCATCAGGCAGATTGTCGAGCGAGAAGCCCAGGCCGCCGCGCCGCGAGTTAAGCAGTGGACGATAATTCTCATCGGTAATCGACGCAATGATCGGCAGGCTGCCCGGCTGAATAAACTCATCCAGTCGGATATTTTGCTCAACACCCAGCAGTGCCTGTAACTTGTTCGCGACGTAAACCGGCACCACCATATAGAAAGTGCCGACACCGGGCTGAGCACTGCTGTTGATCCAGTACATCGGATTTCGGCGCTCTTCTTCACTGCTGTTGCGATAACGCAGCACATTCTCACGCAGCGATTTCAGGCTGCGTTCCCGATCAGCGTTACTGCTGCCAATCGTAAAGTCGGCCAGACACTGACTCTCGCCACCGATAAAGAACACCCGATTCAGTTCATACGATGAGGCGAAGTTACTTTTCCAGTAATTGATGTAGTAGCTGAGTGAATCGAGCGAGTTGCGCCAGGTATTGCTCATTGAGGTACAGTCGCCATCCGAAAAGAGTGGCGTAAACTGCGGCTGGGTTGTTTTACCTGGCATCATGCCGGTCAGTACATCCAGGCCACTGCTGGCATTGGTTAAGCGGTTCTCGGTGATATATTTCAGTTCACGCATCATGTCCGCCGAATGGCGCACGTACCACTGAATCGTGCCGTAGTTGCTGGCAAACTCCTGCCGAACCTGCGTCTCTTTATTGTGCAGCACGCTGATAATATAAAACGCCGTCAGAACGGCGCCGAGCGTCCAGATTAGCAGCGCCAGCGCGCGGAAAAGGTAGCGCGAGATGCGAAGCGTAGTGCGGAAAGAGACAGGATATTTCAAAGGTGACTCGCAGTTGGCAAGGTTAGTCGCATCATCGATTTTTAATGCCCATACACTAGCTTTATCGGGCGAAAAAAGCCAGCCAGCCGCAGGTTTAGCGGAAAGTTTGGGAATCTTTTAAGACAGTGAAAGCGCTAGCTGTCAGTGAACAAGATGGCTTGCTTACAGACCCGCCCGTAAGAACTAAAAGCGAGAATGCTGCTTAAACAAGAAAGGCGTGCTATGCCCGAAGAGCAAAGCGTCCACGCCAGGGACGGCGTGGCCGATCCGCAGGGATGCGGGAATTCTTTGCGATCGGGCATAGCAGGCCTTTCGGCGGCGCCCCTCTCGCAGCCGCCCGGCCACGTGTATCCAGCCCTTGTCCACAGGCACCAAAAAAAACGGCAGGCCGGGTTTCCCCTGACCTGCCGTTTCTGCAACGAACCTCAGCTCACATCAGACAAATTATTCTTCGTCTTCAGCCGCGTCGTCTTCGTTTTCTGCATCCGCTTCCGGTGCAATCTCTTCATCGTCGATCTCTGCTTCTGGCGCAATATCATCCTCGCCTTCCGCTACGCTACCGTCGATTGAATCCAGCTCTTCTTCTTCAACCGGCTCGGCAACACGCTGCAGACCGACCACGTTCTCATCCTCTGCGGTACGAATCAGAATCACACCCTGGGTATTACGACCCACGACGCTCACTTCTGACACGCGGGTACGCACCAGCGTACCGGCATCGGTGATCATCATAATCTGATCGCCATCGACAACCTGAACCGCGCCAATCACCGGACCATTACGCTCGGTCACTTTGATGGAAATAACACCCTGCGTCGCACGCGACTTGGTCGGGTATTCGCTGTTGGCAGTACGCTTACCGTAACCATTCTGGGTCACGGTCATAATTGCACCCTCTTCACGCGGTACAATTAACGAGACCACACGATCGCCTTCAGCCAGCCTGATGCCGCGAACGCCAGAGGCAGTACGACCCATCGCACGGACTGCGGTTTCTGCAAAGCGCACCACTTTACCGGCCGCTGAGAACAGCATCGCTTCGTCATTACCATTGGTCAGCGCCACTCCGATCAGCTCATCATCGTCACGCAGGTTCACGGCAATAATACCGGCGCTGCGCGGACGGCTGAACTCTTTCAGCGCGGTCTTCTTCACGGTTCCCAGCGCGGTCGCCATAAAGATATTGAAGCCTTCGGTATACTCACGTACCGGCAGAATCGCTGTAATACGCTCGTTGGCTTCCAGCGGCAGCAGGTTCACGATCGGACGTCCCCGCGCACCACGACTCGCTTCCGGCAACTGATAAACCTTCATCCAGTACAGACGACCACGGCTTGAGAAGCAGAGAATCGTGTCATGGGTATTGGCCACCAGCAGACGATCAATGAAGTCCTCTTCTTTAATACGTGCGGCTGACTTGCCTTTACCACCACGACGCTGCGCTTCATAGTCGGTCAGCGGCTGATACTTCACGTAGCCCTGATGCGACAATGTCACCACAACATCTTCCTGATTGATCAGGTCTTCGATATTAATATCAGCGGTATTGGCTGTAATCTCTGTGCGACGCTCATCGCCGAACTGATCACGCATCAGCTCCAGCTCTTCGCGAATCACTTCCATCAGACGATCGGCGTCAGACAGAATGCGCAACAGCTCTGCGATCTGCTCCAGCAGACCTTTATACTCATCCAGCAGCTTCTCGTGCTCAAGACCGGTCAGTTTCTGCAGACGCAGATCCAGAATCGCCTGAGCCTGCTGCTCGGTCAGATAGTACTGACCGTCACGGATGCCGTACTGCGGATCCAGCCACTCCGGACGAGCGGCATCGTCGCCCGCACGTTCCAGCATCGCTGACACATTACCCAGATCCCACGCCTGCGCAATCAGACCCGCTTTCGCTTCTGCCGGGTTAGGTGCACGACGAATCAGCTCAATAATCGGATCGATATTCGCCAGCGCAATCGCCAGACCTTCCAGAATATGCGCACGGTCACGGGCTTTACGCAGTTCGAAAATGGTACGACGCGTCACGACTTCACGACGATGGCGAACGAAGGCGTCCAGAATCTCCTTCAGTGCCATAATCTTTGGCTGGCCCTGATGCAGCGCCACCATATTGATACCAAACGAGGTCTGCAGCTGGGTCAGTGAATAGAGATTATTCAGAACCACTTCGCCGACGGCATCGCGCTTGATCTCAATTACGATACGCATGCCGTCTTTATCAGACTCATCGCGCAGTGCGCTGATGCCTTCAACGCGCTTCTCTTTCACCAGCTCCGCAATCTTCTCAATCAGGCGTGCTTTGTTAACCTGATACGGAAGCTCATGAATGATGATGGTCTCGCGGCCCGTTTTCGCATCGGCTTCCACTTCGCCACGCGCACGGATATAAATTTTACCGCGACCGGTGCGGTACGCTTCTTCAATACCACGGCGACCATTGATGATGGCGGCTGTCGGGAAATCTGGCCCCGGAATGTGCTCCATCAGCTCTTCGATGCTGATGTCTTCATTTTCAATATATGCCAGGCAGCCGTTAATCACTTCACGCAGGTTATGCGGTGGAATGTTGGTTGCCATACCCACGGCGATACCGGAAGAACCGTTCACCAGCAGGTTAGGGATTTTGGTTGGCAGAACTTCAGGGATCTGCTCAGTGCCGTCATAGTTCGGGACGAAATCGACGGTCTCTTTTTCCAGGTCAGCTAACAGGTCGTGGGCAATTTTCGACATGCGAATTTCGGTATAACGCATCGCCGCGGCGGAGTCGCCGTCGATGGAACCGAAGTTGCCTTGTCCGTCCACCAGCATGTAACGCAGGGAGAAAGGCTGGGCCATACGTACAATGGTGTCGTAAACGGCGGAATCACCATGCGGGTGATATTTACCGATAACGTCACCGACGACGCGGGCAGATTTTTTATAGGGTTTGTTCCAGTCGTTACCCAGTACACTCATCGCAAAAAGAACGCGACGGTGAACCGGCTTCAGGCCATCACGCACATCGGGTAAAGCTCGGCCAACGATGACCGACATGGCGTAACCGAGGTAAGAATTTTTTAATTCTTCTTCGATATTGACCGGTGTAATTTCTCTCGCAAGGTCGCTCATGGAGCCGCTATCCCTCTACTTAATCCCGGATTTTAAAGGTGCGAAAGTATATCACACTGCAATGCTCTGGTGAACGTTAACCACCGATTTCCCCCGCTTTTCATTGCCCCTGAAAGGTGTGCCAACGGCGGTTAAGCGTTTATACTGTGGGCACATTTTGTCAGGAGTTACGATTCAATGAATGCACAACCGCAGAATCATCAGCATAACGTCGATGCGCAGGAAATTGCCAAGTTTGAGGCCGTTGCCTCGCGCTGGTGGGATCTGGAGGGTGAATTTAAACCGTTGCACCGTATCAACCCGCTGCGCCTGGGCTACATCGCGCAGCACAGCAATGGTCTGTTCGGTAAAACCGTGCTCGACGTCGGATGCGGCGGCGGCATTTTATCCGAAAGCATGGCGCGTGAAGGCGCCGTCGTGACCGGTCTGGATATGGGTGCCGAACCACTGGCCGTGGCGCGCCTGCATGCCCTGGAGAGCGGCGTGACGCTGGACTATGTGCAGCAGACCGTTGAAGAGCATGCCGAGCAGAACGCCGGAAAATATGATGTGGTGACCTGTATGGAGATGCTGGAGCACGTGCCGGATCCGCGCTCGGTGATTCACGCCTGTGCGAAGCTGGTCAAGCCCGGCGGCGAAGTCTTTTTCTCAACGCTGAACCGCAATCCAAAGGCCTGGCTGCTGGCGATTTTCGGCGCGGAATATGTGCTGCGCATGTTGCCGCGCGGCACCCATGATGTGAAGAAATTCATCCGCCCATCCGAACTGCTGGGCTGGGTCGATGAAACGCCCCTGCGTGAACGCCACATTATTGGCCTGCATTACAACCCGGTGACCAACCGCTTCAAACTGGCGCCCGGCACTGACGTGAATTATATGGTGCACACTCACCACGCGGGTTAAGTCATCTGCCCGCCTGAATCCGGCGGGCACTTTTTCCTCTGCCTGCTCTTCCTGTCAGAGTGGTCGCGGCCCTCGCCTCCTGGCAGGCATTCCGATGGCTGCCAATAGGTTACGTCAGCCACGCCCGCATCTGCTCAAGGTCGCGCCCCCCTGCTAGCGGCTTTTATCCATTTTTCATCCCTTTTCTGGCTGAATCCTGAGGATTGAATAAGAAACACGCGCCCGATCATAATAAGAAAAAAAAGTGTGATCCGGTTGACATGTTGCCAGGCCTTACAAGGCGTGGGCTAAGAAATTTCGCAAGAATTACAACCCCTCCAGCCATCATTTTTTGCTCTTGTTAAGCGGCCGTAAAATACTAAAATATCCCCCCATGTAGTTATGACTTTTCTCTTCCCCCCCTAGATGTAGTGTTTATCCACACATTATTCACAATGAATAGGCTGTGTATAAACCGGGATTTCTTTTAATTTTTGGATACTCACGCAAAGGTAAATACGCGACATGAACCAGAGTCTGCTCGTTACTAAACGCGATGGCCGCCAGGAGCGCATTGATCTCGATAAAATTCACCGTGTGCTGGACTGGGCAGCTGAAGGGCTGAACAACGTCTCAGTGTCACAGGTGGAACTGCGCTCTCACATTCAGTTCTATGATGGAATCAGAACGTCTGACATTCATGAGACTATCATCAAGGCCGCAGCAGACCTCATCTCTCGCGATGCCCCTGACTATCAGTACCTGGCTGCCCGCCTGGCGATCTTCCACCTGCGCAAAAAAGCGTATGGTCAGTTTGAGCCGCCGAAGCTTTATGATCAGGTCGTTAAGATGGTCGACATGGGCAAATATGATCGCCACCTGCTGGAAGATTACAGCCAGGAAGAATTCGCGCAGATGGACGAGTTCCTCGACCACTGGCGAGACATGAACTTCTCCTATGCCGCCGTGAAGCAGCTGGAAGGCAAATATCTGGTGCAGAACCGCGTCTCGGGTGAAATCTACGAGAGTGCGCAGTTCCTTTACATTCTGGTCGCGGCCTGCCTCTTCTCTGGCTACCCGCGCGATACGCGTATGGATTACATCAAGCGTTTCTATGATGCGATCTCAACGTTTAAAATCTCGCTGCCGACGCCAATCATGTCAGGCGTGCGAACCCCGACGCGTCAGTTCAGCTCCTGTGTGCTGATCGAGTGCGGCGACAGCCTGGACTCCATCAACGCCACCTCAAGCGCGATTGTGAAATATGTTTCTCAGCGTGCTGGTATCGGCATCAACGCCGGTCGTATCCGTGCGCTGGGCAGCCCGATTCGCGGGGGTGAAGCGTTCCACACCGGCTGTATCCCGTTCTACAAGCATTTCCAGACTGCGGTGAAGTCCTGTTCTCAGGGCGGCGTGCGTGGCGGTGCAGCGACGCTGTTCTACCCGATGTGGCATCTGGAAATCGAAAGCCTGCTGGTGCTGAAAAACAACCGTGGTGTTGAAGGCAACCGCGTGCGTCACATGGACTACGGTGTACAGCTCAACAAGCTGATGTATCAGCGCCTGCTGAAAGGCGAAGATATCACCCTGTTCAGCCCGTCTGACGTGCCAGGCCTGTATGATGCGTTCTTCGCCGATCAGGATGAGTTCGAACGTCTCTACACCAAATATGAGCAGGATCAGAGCATCCGTAAGCAGCGTGTTAAAGCGGTCGATCTTTTCTCGCTGATGATGCAGGAACGTGCTTCAACCGGCCGTATCTACATTCAGAACGTCGACCACTGCAACACCCACAGCCCGTTTGATCCGCGCATCGCACCGGTTCGCCAGTCTAACCTCTGCCTGGAAATCGCCCTGCCGACCAAACCGCTGGAAGATGTTAACGACGAAAACGGTGAGATTGCCCTGTGTACGCTTTCTGCGTTCAACCTCGGCGCCATCGAAAGCCTCGACGATCTGGAAGAGCTGGCTACCCTGGCCGTTCGTGCGCTGGATGCGCTGCTCGATTATCAGGATTACCCGATTCCGGCTGCCCAGCGTGGCGCGATGGGTCGTCGTACCCTGGGTATTGGCGTGATCAACTACGCCTACTATCTGGCGAAGCACGGTGTGCGCTACTCCGATGGCAGCGCCAATGGCCTGACGCACAAAACCTTTGAAGCCATTCAGTACTACCTGTTGAAAGCGTCCAATGAGCTGGCGAAAGAGCAAGGTGCCTGCCCGTGGTTCAATGAAACCACCTATGCGCAGGGCATCATGCCGATCGACACCTACAAGAAAGATCTGGACGCGATCAGCAACGAACCGCTGCATCTCGACTGGGAGAGCCTGCGTGAAGGGATCAAAACGCACGGCCTGCGTAACTCGACCCTGTCTGCGCTGATGCCGTCTGAGACCTCGTCGCAGATCTCCAATGCCACCAACGGCATCGAGCCACCACGCGGTCACATCAGCATCAAAGCATCGAAAGATGGCATCCTGCGTCAGGTGGTGCCGGAGTATGAGCGTCTGAAAGATCAGTACGAACTGCTGTGGGAAATGCCGAACAACGACGGTTACCTGCAACTGGTGGGTCTGATGCAGAAATTCATCGACCAGGCGATTTCGTCTAACACCAACTACGATCCATCACGCTTTACTAACGGTAAAGTGCCGATGAAACAGCTGCTGAAAGATCTGCTGACCGCGTACAAGTTCGGCGTGAAAACGCTCTACTATCAGAACACCCGTGACGGTGCGGAAGATGCGCAGGATGACCTGGCACCTTCTATCCAGGATGATGGCTGCGAGAGCGGCGCCTGTAAAATCTAATGGTCAGGCGGGAGATTCTCCCGCCTCATTCATTTAACGAGGCCTGGCTTCGTCTACTTTTGGACAACTTTTATGGCTTACTCCACTTTCTCACAGAACAAAAATGATCAGCTGAAAGAGCCGATGTTTTTCGGTCAGTCCGTAAACGTGGCGCGCTTCGATCAGCAAAAATATGACATCTTTGAAAAGCTGATCGAAAAGCAGCTCTCCTTCTTCTGGCGTCCGGAAGAGGTTGATGTCTCACGCGACCGTATTGACTACCAGGCGCTGCCAGACCACGAGAAGCATATCTTTATCAGCAACCTGAAGTATCAGACACTGCTGGATTCCATTCAGGGTCGCAGCCCGAACGTCGCCCTGCTTCCGCTGATCTCGATTCCTGAGCTGGAAACCTGGATTGAAACCTGGGCGTTCTCCGAGACGATCCACTCCCGTTCTTACACCCATATCATCCGTAATATCGTTAACGATCCGGCGGTGGTATTCGACGATATCGTCACCAATGAGCAGATTCTGGCGCGTGCCCAGGATATCTCACGCTATTACGACGATCTGATTGAGATGACCAACTACTGGCATCAGCTGGGCGAAGGCACTCATAAGGTCAACGACAAACAGGTTGTGGTCAGCCTGCGCGCCCTGAAGAAGCAGCTCTATATCTGCCTGATGAGCGTCAATGCGCTGGAAGCGATCCGTTTCTATGTCAGCTTCGCCTGTTCATTCGCTTTCGCTGAGCGTGAACTGATGGAAGGCAATGCCAAAATCATCAAACTGATCGCCCGCGATGAAGCGCTGCACCTGACTGGCACCCAGCATATGCTGAACCTGCTGCGCAGCGGCGAAGACGATCCGGAAATGAAAGAGATTGCGGCAGAGTGTCGTGAAGAGTGCTTCGAGCTGTTTAAGAAGGCAGCGCTGCAGGAGAAAGAGTGGGCGGAATATCTGTTCAGTGGCGGTTCAATGATCGGCCTGAACAAAGACATTCTCTGCCAGTACATTGAGTACATCACCAATATCCGTATGCAGGCAGTTGGCCTTGATCTGCCCTTCCAGACGCGCTCTAACCCGATCCCATGGATCAACTCCTGGCTGGTGTCTGACAACGTGCAGGTTGCGCCTCAGGAAGTGGAAGTGAGCTCCTATCTGGTAGGTCAGATCGATTCTGAAGTAGGCGCTAACGACTTCGACGACTTCCAGCTTTAATCATGAGTCGCGACGTTGTTATTCTGCGCAGTTCCGGCGCCCGGCTGGAATGCGCAGAAGATCACCCTAATCTGCTCTCCCTGCTGGAAGCCAATAATCTCTGCGTGGAGTTTCAGTGCCGCGAAGGTTACTGCGGCTCCTGCCGGATGCGGCTGCTGAAAGGCGAAGTGCATTACCCACAGCGGCCGCTGGCCTTTGTGCAGCAGGATGAGATCCTGCCCTGCTGCTGCAAAGCTAAAGGCGAGATCGAGCTTGAGTTGTAACTGAGGCGGAACAAGTCTGGCTTGATTTGCTGTTAGATCGAGTCAGCTTATTTATTGCTGTGAGAATGCCGCTGCAAAGGGTAATTCACAGTCACATACAAAACGGGCGCCTCTGGCGCCCGTTTTGTTTTCACTGAAATTATTGTCTGACAGTTTCAACCACATCAATCCAGCCGTAACCGGTGCTCACTTCGCTGCCGTGTAACCAGCGGCGCAGCATATTCATTGCCATCATCGCCACCACCTTCTGGCGCGTCTCCAGGTTATGACGACCGGTGCTGAACTTCACGCGCTGACCAAAGCCGCCATCCGGCGTATGTAACGCTACCGAAATCGTTTCCTGTTCCAGGCTGCCAACAGAAAGCGCCAGCGCTGCCTGCTGCTGTGCGGCAAGTTCGCGCGTGCGCGTCACCTGCTGCTCCAGCGTCTCCTGCGTTGATGGCATAATGTCAGCGCCCCGCAACGGCACGCTGGCGGCAGCCAGTTGCCAGTAAAGCAGCCCGGCAGTGTATTGCTCGCTGACCGCCAGTTGCTCACCACGCTGCGTCAGCTCGCCTGCCAGCAGCGCTGGTAAGCCTTCCGTGCCTTCAAAGATAGTGCACTCCGCCAGTAACAGACGCACCTGCTGCCACACCTGCTCCATCGCGACACGCTGACTGGCCGGGCCGGTCAGTTTGATCTCAATGATCGGCATCGACGAGCGATAGCCCATCACCACACCTTCCGGCAACGCCAGCGGCTCCAGCTCAGCGGCAATATCACTTTCACCGCGACCAAAGGTGGTCAGTCGCAGACAAATCGGCGGTTCGGGCGGCGAGAATTTTGCTTTCAGACGGGGAATGATCTGCTGCTCCACCATCACCTTAAATTCAGATGGCACGCCAGGCGTGAAGAATATCCAGCAGCGGTTGAGTTGCAGGGCAAAGCCACAGGCGGTTCCGACAGGATTATCAATCAGCTCCGCATTGGCCGGAATTTCAGCCTGCTTGCGATTGCTGGCGGCCATCACCCGGCCACGGCTGGCGAACCAGGCTTCCATTTGTTCCAGCCAATCCTGCTGCATCTCCAGTTCAACCCCACAGGCACGAGCGGCTGCCAGTGCGCTGAGATCGTCACTGGTGGGACCCAGGCCGCCATTCACAATCAACACGTCGGCCTCATGGCTTCGTGCCTGCAGGGTGTCGATGAGCGATTCCAGTGAATCCCCAACCGTGGTTCGGCTGGTCATGGGCAAACCTTGCTGGAATAAAATATCAGCCAGCCAGGCGGCATTGGTATCGACGATTTGGCCATGCAGCACCTCATCCCCGGTAGACAGCATCTCAATTCTAATCACGTCCGGTTCTCCTTTTCACGTTTATTTAACTGTATGAAGTCCACCTGCGAAACACAATCTGTGTGACCCGTGTTTGTTACTGGTTTATCTAAAGCAGCACGTTGCGCATAAAAGTGAATGAGGGCGAGGCAGGCTCAACAGAGGTGAATCAATGAGGGGGTTGAGAAAACAATAAAAAACGGCGGGATTTCCCCGCCGCACGTTTACTGCTGTCGTCTGTTACCGCGCTACATCAGCGAATCGCGATTAGCGACGCGCCAGCAGCAGGCCGAGAACCAGGCCCGCGGTTGCACCAATACCCACGCCCTGCCACGGTTTTTCGTGCACGTAATCGTCTGCACGGTATGCCGCTTGTTTAGCGCGATAGTAGTAACTGTCGGACGCCTGGCTGACACGGGATTTCACATCGTTCAGCGCCTGTTCAGCTTTGCTTTTAAGCTCAATGTACTTCTGATCGGCCGGATCGCCTGATGCCTTAAGCACTTCTTCCAGGGTTTCGGTCAGTAACGCAATATCGTCATCGAGGCCCGATTCGAATTGATTTGTCTGATTTACCATCATTTCCTCCGTGTGAATTGCAAAGCAGTTCATTAACTATAGCCATAATCTGGCGCTCTGCTGATTTCCTGCTCCAGGAATCACCTGATTTTTCATCTGTTAATCTTACTCAGTGCAGGCGGTTCGCCGCTTCGCTGCGCAAAGAAGTGTAAGACGCAGCGGCAACCGCCGAATTTCGCTTCGCTTCTTTGATTAATCTGATAAATTTTGTCGTGACTGAATTTTCCAGTAACCCTACTGTCGTACCCCTCTGTTGCCTGTGATTATCGGGCCATGAAAGTGCATGTTGCACAACAGTCACGACACCCTCGAACAGCTAAGGAATGATCTCTGGCATGAATCGAAGAATGTTTATGAAAGCGTCAATGGCCTTCTCTGCCGTCAGCGGCATGACCGGCCTGTCAACGCTGTTTGCGCAATCCGCATGGGCAGAAGATGGCATTGCTGACGGAACCGCCGTACGCTTCGATTTTGACGTATTGAAGAAAAACGCGGCTGCGCTGGCGAAGAAACCCTGGGGCGGTGCGCCAGGCGCACTGCCGGAGACGCTGGCCACACTGACCCCGCAGGCGTACAACGAAATTCAGTATGACGCCAACCACTCACTCTGGAATAACCTGCCCGATCGTCAGCTGGACGTGCAGTTCTTCCACGTCGGCATGGGCTTCAAGCGGCGCATCCGCATGTTCTCTGTTGACGGCGAGAGCCGTCAGGCACGCGAAATTCACTTCCGCCCTGAACTGTTCAACTATAACAACGCGAAGGTTGATACTAAGCAGCTGGAGGGCAAAACTGACCTCGGCTTTGCCGGTTTCCGCGCCTTTAAAAAACCGGAACTGGCCCGACGCGATATCGTCTCATTCCTGGGCGCAAGTTACTTCCGTGCGGTTGACGATACTTACCAGTACGGCCTCTCGGCGCGTGGTGTCGCGATCAACACCTTCAGTAATGGCCAGGAAGAGTTCCCCGATTTCACCGCTTTCTGGTTTGAAACGCCAAAAGCGGAAGACACGACGTTTACCTGCTACGCCCTGCTGGATGGCGCCAGTGTGACGGGTGCCTATAAATTCATCATCCACTGCGAAGAGAAACGCGTGGTGATGGAGGTGGAGAACCACCTGTTCGCGCGTAAAGAGATCCGTCAGATCGGCATCTCGCCAATGACCAGCATGTTCAGCTGCGGCACTAACGAGCGCCGTATGTGCAACACTTATCATCCGCAGATCCACGACTCCGATCGTCTGGCGATGTGGACAGGTAAAGGCGAATGGATTGCCCGTCCGCTGAATAATCCTCAGCGTCTGCAGTTCAACGCCTATGAAGATGAGAATCCGCGAGGCTTCGGCCTGCTGCAGTTGAATCACGACTTCAAGGATTATCAGGATGTGATTGGCTGGTATGACAAACGTCCGAGTCTGTGGGTTGAGCCGGTCGGCAAGTGGGGCAAAGGCGCGATTAACCTGATGGAGATCCCGACGACCGGTGAAACGCTGGATAACGTGGTCTGCTTCTGGCAACCGGCTGAGCCGGTGAAAGCGGGTAGCGAGCTGAATTTCTCCTACAAGCTTTACTGGAGTGGTCTGCCGCCAGTGCGTAGCGGTCTGGCACGCGTGGATGCGACCCGAACCGGTATCGGTGGTTTCCCGGAGGGCTGGGCACCTGGCGAACACTTCCCGGAAACCTGGTGTCGCCGCTTTGCCATCGATTTTATTGGTGGTGATCTGCAGGCCGCCGCGCCAAAAGGCATTGAACCGGTTATTACCGTTTCATCCGGCAGTGTTAAGCAGGTTGAGATTCTGTATGTCGATCCACTGAAGGGATACCGCATCCTGTTTGACTGGTATCCGAACAGCGATTCTACCCAGCCGGTAGAGATGCGTCTGTTCCTGCGCAGCAAGGATGAGACGCTGAGTGAAACCTGGCTCTATCAGTATTTCCCGCCTGCGCCGGATCAGCGCAAATATGTCGATGACCGTCAGATGACGGTGGGCTGATGGAAAAAGGCGAGGCTCAGGCCTCGCTTTTTTTATGACAAATTCTGCACTAATTTGCGATGAGAGCGAGCCGGCTCAGGGAACACGGTCAGATCGTAAAGTCGCAAAAGCCGTCATCCATGACAAGCTCGGCCCGCGCAATTACGCATCTCATCCATCAGATGCGCCCGTACCGGGCCAACGCTTTGCGTTGTTCAAAAACGCTCCCGGCGTTTTTGTCCATGGCGCGGGACGCTTTCCTCTTCTGCCCCCTGTTCCCTTCGTGTCAAGTTGCTGTATTGCTGCCAGTTTCACTCTCATTCGGCTATGTCATCATTCCAGGCTAAGAATTACTTCGCTTTTTTATGGCGCATTCTTCAGCATATCGACGTGCGGAATGCCATCTTCCAGATAGTTCTCCCCCACCGCCACAAAGCCATGCTGCCCATAGAAGTTTTCAAGATGCGCCTGCGCGGAGAGAAATATGTCACGGCCCGGCCAGTGCTGCTGACAACTGCTAATCGCCTGCTCCATCAGTCGATTGCCCAGACGCGCACCGCGCACCCGATCTGAAACAATGACCCGTCCAATTTTCACAGGGCTGGTTTCATCTTCCGGGGAAAGAAGTCGCGCACAGGCCACCAGCTGATCATCCACCGTGCCCAGCAGATGCCTGTTTTCGGCCTGTAAATCTTTGCCATCCACATCAAGGTAAGCACACTGTTGCTCCACCACAAACACCGCACTGCGCAACGCCAGCAGCGCATAGAGTTCCGGGGCGGTAAGTTCGCTATGGTGTTTATCCTGCCAGTCAATGTTCATGGTCTCTCCTTACTAAACCAGACACTCTACATCAGCGCGAGGTCGTCAGCACCTGCTGGCCACCTCATCTGACAGACAAAAAAAATCAGGCCCGGAGGCCTGATTCATTATTCGCAGTTATCAGCTTACATCAGTGGCTGAGCCATCTGCACCAGTCTGATGAGCGGCTGCGGGTAAACCCCTAACAGCAGTACCAGAATGGCAGAGATCAGGACCACGACACCACCGGCGGTGAATGCCCAGTTAGCCGGGGTATCACGGGTGTGCAGTTCCGGCGGGCTGAGGTAGAGACTTACTGTCACGCGCAGATAGTAGTAGAGGCCAATCGCACTGCCCGCTACTACCGCACCGGTCAGCCACCACAGATGCGCACTGACACCTGAAGCAATCACGTAGAATTTACCGATAAAGCCCAGCGTCATCGGGATACCGGCCAGTGACAGCATCATCACTGTCATGACCGCTGACAGGATAGGACGATGCCAGAACAGACCGCGATAAGAGTAGAGTGAATCTGCATCCGGGCCACGATACGGGCTGGACATCAGACTCACCACACCAAAGGCACCCAGGCTGCTGAACAGATAACCGGCCAGGTAAACACCGGAAGTTTCCAGCGACAGCTGATGATCTTTCACTGCAATCAGCGCGACCAGCAGATAACCGAGGTGAGCGATTGAGGAGTAACCCAGCAGACGCTTGATGTTGCTCTGCGAAATCGCCATCAGGTTACCGAACAGAATCGACACAAAGGCGATCATGGCCAGCACGGTGCGCACCGCTTCGCTGTCGGTCACCGGCGCGTACATAAACAGACGCATGATGACACCGAAGATCGCAATCTTGCTGGCCGTCGCCAGGAAGGTTGAAACCGGCGCAGGCGCACCCTGATACACATCTGGCGTCCAGAGATGGAACGGAACCAGTGAAAGTTTGAAGCCCAGGCCGATGATCATCATGCCCAGACCCACCAGCAGCAGTGGCTCATGGATCATGCTGTCCGTCAGGCTCTGACCCAGCGCAACAAAGCTCAGGTTACCGGAGTCGGCGTAGATCAGCGCAATACCAAACAGCAGGAACGATGAGGCCGCCGCAGACAGAATGGTGTATTTCAGTGCGGCTTCCAGCGAACGTTTCTGACGGAAAGCGTAGCCAATCAGACCAAACAGCGGCAGCGACAGCAGCTCAATGCCGATGAACAGCGAGGCCAGATGGTTAGCACTGGCCAGCACGATGCCACCGAGGGCCGCAATCAGCACCAGCAGATAGAACTCATCTTTGTTGTCCGGGTAACCCGCCAGCCATGGATAGGCAAAGGTACAGGTCGCCAGACTCGCCAGCATCACCAGCGCGGTATAGAACATCGAATAGCCATCGACGCGCAGCAGCGGCGTGACATCCATCGCCCCGACCTGACCGACAAAGTAGAGCGAGAGCAGCGCCAGGTTCAGGCCAACTACCGTTAGTGTGGCGTTAACGAAGTGGTTGCGTCGCCAGGCAATGGACAGCATCACAACCACCACCGTCAATCCGACGATTAACAGCGGTAGTAACGCAATCAATTGGTGAGGAGTTATTGTCATGGCGAATTACGGCCTTGTAGTTGAAATTGAAGCGGTAAACCACTGCTGAATATTGCTCATGGCAGCGTGCGAAGTATCCAGAATCGGCTGTGGATAGACGCCCAGCAGCACCAGCAGCACCACCAGAACACCGATGGTCATAAACTCACGCGGCGACATGCCTGGCAGCGGATCTTTCGATTTCGCTTCGCCATAGTAAGCGCGCTGCATCATCACCAGCGAGTAAATCGAGGCGAACACCAGACCAAAGGTCGCGATGATGATAATCATCGGCACCACCTGGAAGCTGCCGGTCAGAATCATAAATTCGCCGACGAAGTTACCCGTGCCAGGCATACCGAGGTTGGCGACAGCAAAGAAGAGCGACAGACCCGGAATCCATTTGATGCGCGACCACAGACCACCCATCTGACGCATATCACGGGTATGCAGACGCTCATACAGCTGACCACACAGAATGAAGAGTGCTGCGGCGGACAGACCGTGTGCAATCATCTGAATCACCGCACCCTGCAGCGCCAGCTGGCTGCCGGTGTAGATAGCAATCAGCACAAAGCCCATGTGCGAAATCGAGGTATACGCGATCAGACGTTTGATATCGGTCTGCGAGAAGGCCATCCAGGCACCGTAGAAGATACCAATGATGCCTAACCACATAGCGATTGGCGCAAACTCCGCTGACGCGTTCGGGAACAGCGGCAGGCTGAAACGCAGTAAGCCATAAGCCGCGGTTTTCAGCAGGATACCTGCCAGGTCAACAGAACCCGCAGTCGGCGCCTGACTGTGCGCATCCGGCAGCCAGCCATGCAACGGTACGACCGGCATCTTCACCGCAAAGGCGATAAAGAAGCCCAGCATCAGCAGATATTCAACACCGCTCGACATTGGCGTCTTCAGAAGCTGTTCATAGTTGAACGTCCAGACACCGGTCGCGTTGTAGTGGACAAACACCAGGCCCAGAATGGCAATCAGCATCACCAGACCGGAAGCCTGGGTGTAGATGAAGAACTTGGTCGCAGCGGAGATACGGGTTTTGCCGTCAGACGCTTTGTGACCCCAGAGCGCGATGAGGAAGTACATCGGCACCAGCATCATTTCCCAGAAGAAGAAGAACAGGAACATGTCGATGGAGAGGAACACACCGATTACGCCGCCCAGGATCCACATCAGGTTCAGATGGAAGAAGCCCTGATACTTTGAAATCTCATTCCATGAACAGAGCACCGCCATCAGACCGAGCAGGCCGGTCAGCACTACCATCAGCAGCGACAGGCCATCAATGGCTAAATGGAAGCTGATGCCGAAGCGTGGGATCCACGGAACGGAGAAACTTGACTGCCACTGCGGAATGCCCGCTGCCTGCGTCAGTGAATAGCCTCCCTGCAACCAGAGTTGCAGCGAAAGCGCCAACGTCAGCCCCATGGTGATCAGCGCGATCCAGCGTGGCACCTTCGCGCCAAGGCGCTCAGTGAGCCAGCAGATCAGACCGCCGACGAAGGGTATGATAATTAGCCAAGGTAATAACACGGCACACTTCCCTTTTCTTTGTCTTAGTTCGGGCTATCTTACTTGCCCGTTTGATTACCGGCAGTGCTCGCAATCCTCACATACCTCGGTATGCTCCGGTTGCTCCGCGCTGGCGGTAACCAAACTGGCTGCGACGATAACGCCCTTGCTCAGGACAATTTTTGACATTCTCAATGGGCAGATTAACTAACCTGCCCCGCTCATCAATCTTTAAATCACCAGCAGCAGAGCCAGCACCAGTACGGCACCCAGGCTCATTGACGCAACGTACCAGCGCAGGTAGCCGTTCTCACTGACAACCAGGCCTTTGTTGGCAATGCGTGACAGCAGCGCAGGCAGGTTCATCAATCCATTCAGTGGATCGCGCTTCAGCAGCCACGCAATGCCCAGGTAGGGTTTAACGAACACTTTATCGTAGAGCCAGTCGAAGCCCCAGGCCGCAAACCACCAGGTGCCGAAGAAGCGGCCTGGCGCACTGTTTGCGATACGGGTCACCAGCTCACGTTTGCCCAGCCACAGCGCAGCAGCGATCAGAATGCCGACAATCGCTACGACGCCCGAGGTGATTTCCAGTCCCACTTTGCCCGCTTCACCAAACTCGTTAGCTGGCAGTACACCTGCCAGCGGTGGCGTAATCAGCGCACCAATGAAGGTCGAGAGCAGCAGCAGTACAATCAGCGGCAGATGATGGGTAATGCCTTTACCGGCGTGCGCATGAATTTTCTCTTCGCCGTGGAACACGATGAAGATCATGCGGAAGGTGTAGATAGAGGTCAGGAACGCCCCTACCAGACCCGCAACCATCAGGTTGATGTGACCGTTAGCCAGTGCGCCAAACAGAATCTCATCTTTACTGTAGAAGCCCGCCGTAATCAGCGGCAGTGCCGCCAGCGCCGCGCCGCCAACCAGGAAGCAGGTGTAGACCAGCGGAATACTCTTACGCAGGCCACCCATTTTGAAGATGTTCTGCTCGTGATGGCAGGCCAGAATCACTGAACCCGAAGAGAGGAACAGTAACGCTTTAAAGAAGGCGTGCGTCATCAGATGGAAAATCGCCGCATCCCACGCCTGAACACCCAACGCCAGGAACATGTAACCAATCTGGCTCATGGTGGAGTAAGCGAGAACACGTTTGATGTCGGTCTGTACCAGCGCGGCAAAGCCCGCCAGCACCAGGGTAATTGCCCCGACGATGCCGACCAGATGCAGCACTTCCGGCGTCAGCAGGAAGAGACCGTGGCTGCGGGCAATCAGGTAAACACCCGCTGTCACCATGGTCGCGGCGTGGATCAGTGCTGAAACCGGTGTCGGACCAGCCATCGCATCGGCCAGCCAGGTCTGTAACGGCAGCTGTGCCGATTTACCGACCGCGCCACCCAGCAGCATCAGCGTCGCCCACTGCAGCATATGGTTGTCTGCGGCAAAGTGCGCCGGCGCCAGTTCCATCATCTCGCGGAAGTTTAGCGTGCCCAGCTCGTTGTAGAGAATGAACAGGCCGAATGCCAGGAAGACGTCGCCCACGCGGGTGATGATAAAGGCTTTCATCGCCGCTTTGCCGTTTTCCGGATTGCTGTAGTAGAAGCCGATCAGCAGATAAGAGCAGAGCCCTACCCCTTCCCAGCCCAGATACATCAGCATCAGGTTATCGGCCAGCACCAGAACAACCATGCTGGCGATAAACAGGTTGGTATAGGCGAAGAAGCGGGAGTAGCCCTCTTCTCCACGCATATACCAGGAGGCGAACATATGAATGAAGAAGCCAACACCGGTAACGACTGACAGCATGGTCAGAGACAGGCCATCCAGCGTCAGGTTCACTTTCATGTCGAAGTTGCCGACATGCATCCAGGTCCAGAGTGACTGGGTGTAGGCTTGCTGACCACTGGCGAAGAACTCGAATCCGAGCATCACTGTAGTCAATGCTGCCAGACCCACCGATCCCATACCTACCGTGGCCGACAGGTTCTCTGACCAGCGACCGCGGGAAAACGCTAACAGCAGAAAGCCGATCAGCGGAAACAAGACAGTTAAATAGAGAAGATTCATCCGCGCATCTCGCTCACAGTATCAATGTTCAGCGTCTGACGACGACGATAGAGCTGAAGCAGCAGCGCCAGACCAATACTGGCTTCCGCTGCCGCCAGGCTGATCGCCAGGATATACATCACCTGTCCATCGGCCTGACCCCAGTAGCTCCCGGCAACCACCAGAGCTAAGGCGGCGGCGTTGATCATGATTTCAAGGCCGATCAGCATAAACAGCAGATTGCGGCGTATCACCAGCGACGTCAGTCCAAGGACAAACAGCACGGCAGCAAGAATCAATCCATGTTGTAACGGGATCATGCGTTCTCCTTTTTCACCTGAGCGGCGTCAGCATTACGGTTACTCAGGACTTCGCCCTGACGCTCTTCACGACCGATATGGAACGCCACGACCAGACCTGCCAGCAGCAGCATAGAAGCCAGTTCAACCGCCAGTACATAAGGACCAAACAGGCTGATGCCGACCGCTTTGGCGTCGATGATGGTGCCATCAATGCCCTGGTCATTCGCCGTCAGGATGGCGTAAATCATCACCACCAGCAGCAGCAACGAGACGATGCCGGGACCAATCCACAATGACGGGCTGAGCCACTCACGCTCCTGCTTCTCCGTCTGCTTGCCCAGGTTCAGCATCATAACGACGAAGACGAACAGCACCATGATGGCGCCAGCGTAGACGATGATCTCCAGCGCACCGGCAAAATAGGCACCCATAGAGAAGAAGACGCCCGCGATCGATAACAGCGAAACGATCAGGTACAGCAACGCATGTACCGGATTAGTGTGGGTAATGACGCGCAACGTCGTCAGCACCGCCACCAGTCCGCAAAGATAAAACGCAAATTCCATGCCTTGCTCCTTAAGGTAATAAGCCTTTGACGTCGATAGGCTTGGCTTCGTTTTCCGCTTCGCCCTTATCTTTACCGTCAATCGCCATACCTGCCATGCGGTAGAAGTTGTACTCCGGATATTTACCCGGTCCCGAAATCAGCAGATCGTCCTTTTCATACACCAGATCCTGACGCTTAAACTCACCCAGTTCGAAATCCGGGGTAAGCTGAATCGCGGTGGTCGGACAGGCTTCTTCACACATGCCGCAGAAAATACAGCGTGAGAAGTTGATGCGGAAGAACTCCGGGTACCAGCGGCCATCTTTGGTCTCGGCTTTCTGCAGTGAAATACAGCCAACCGGACAGGCAACCGCACACAGGTTACAGGCGACGCAACGCTCCTGACCATCCGGATCGCGGGTTAACACGATACGGCCACGATAGCGTGGTGGCAGATAAACCGGCTCTTCCGGGTACATCTGCGTTTCACGTTTGGCAAAGGCGTGCAGCCCTATCAGCCAGATACTGCGAACTGTCGTGCCAAAGCCTACGACAATATCTTTCAAAGTCATTTGTTAACCCCTTACGGCGCTGTGTAGAGAATCACTGCGGCAGTCGCCAGCAGGTTCAACAGCGTCAACGGCAGACACACTTTCCAGCCGAATGACAGCACCTGGTCGTAGCGTGGACGCGGAAGCGCAGCACGAATCAGGATGAACATCATCATAAAGAACGCCGTTTTCAGGGCGAACCAGATGAACGGCGGCAGGAAGGGTCCGTGCCAGCCACCAAAGAACAGCGTTACGATCAGCGCTGAAACGGTGGTAATCGCCACATATTCGCCGACAAAGAACAGGCCGAACTTCATACCGGCATATTCAATGTGATAACCATCCGCCAGTTCCTGCTCCGCTTCTGGCTGGTCAAACGGATGACGGTGACACACCGCCACGCCAGCAATACAGAAGGTTACGAAACCAAAGAACTGCGGAATGATGTTCCACAGGTGCGTCTGGCTGTTGACGATATCGTTCATGTTGAACGAGCCCGCCTGCGCCACCACACCCATCAGCGACAGACCCAGGAACACTTCGTAGCTCAGCGTCTGCGCCGAGGCGCGCATCGCACCCAGCAGCGAGTATTTGTTGTTACTCGACCAGCCAGCAAACAGCACGGCGTAGACCGCAAGGCCCGCCATCATCAGGAAGAACAGCAGACCGATATTCAGGTCTGTCACCATCCAGGTTGGCGACACTGGCACGATAGCAAAGGCCAGCAGCAGAGAAACAAAGGCAATAACCGGCGCAAGGGTAAAGATAAAGCGGTCGGTAAATGGCGGAACCCAGTCCTCTTTAAAGAACATTTTGATCATGTCCGCGACCAGCTGGAGCGAGCCGCCCCAGCCGACGCGGTTAGGTCCGTAACGGTTCTGGAACAGGCCGAGCAGACGACGCTCGGCGAAGCTCATGAACGCGCCGCAGGCCACAACCACCAGCAGAATCACAATGGCTTTAACAATGGCCAGCAGAATGTCGATAACGTCCGGTGTTAACCAGCTCATTGCGCCGCCTCCTGCAGAGTGTCGATTTTACCGTTCGCCAGGAATGGCGGAACGCCCGGCATACCCAGCGGCAGACCAATCTGACCCGCCTGCAGTGACGCCGAGAAACGGACCGGCAGACGCACTGTCTCGCCGGCACAGCTGAATTCAACCGCCGCGCCATTGTTGACGCCCAGCTTCGCTGCATCCTCCGGGTTAATCACCAATGCAGGCTCTGTCATGCGCTGCTGGAAGACTGGTGAACGCTGTGACATCTCTTCGCTACCGAACAACCGGTGGAGAGGCGCCACACGCCACTTCGCATCACTGACAAACGCGGCAGGAACGGTTGTGAACCATGGCAGCTCACTGTTGCTGGCTTCAAACAGGCGCACGCCCGGATCGCCATGACGCAGTTTGCCGCCCACTTCAGCCTGGAACTTGTTCCACGCCTGCGGTGAGTTCCAGCCTGGAGCCCAGGCAAACGGAATCTGCGAACGCGGCGCTGATGGCTGGTTGTTCCCTTCCATAGAGAAGGCGAACATGGTGTCCTGGTCCTGCGGCTGACGCGGTTCATGAACGCTGATATTCGCACGCATCGCAGTACGTCCACTGTTACGTATTGGAGAACGCGCCAGTTTCTGACCACGGATGCGGAAGCTGGCATCAGGTGCCGCTTCTTTAATACCCGCGAGCTGTGGCAGACGGGTCACCACGGCATCGATCACGTGATCGAGCTGCGTCCAGTCCACGTGACGGCTTTCCAGCGTGCTATGCAGCGAGTGCAGCCAGCGCCAGCTTTCCAGCATCACAACGTTGCTGTCGTAATAGGCAGGATCGTAAACCTGGAAGAAACGCTGTGCGCGGCCTTCATGGTTGATAGACGTACCATCACTTTCGGCGAAGCTGGCGGTCGATAACACCAGACCCGCTTTCTCCAGCGTGGCTGTACGCTGATGATCAACCACAATCACGTTCGTGGTCTGCGCCAGGGCTGCATCCACCACGGCTTTTGGTGCGTGACGATAGAGGTCATTTTCCAGCACCACCAGCGCATCGGCTTCACCGTTGCTCAGTTGCTCCAGCGCATGCTCCAGTGGATTACCGCCGATCATGCCCAGACCGATACTGTTGGCGTGACCCGCCAGCAGAGTAATGCCGACATCTGCGCCGCGTGCCTTCAGGGCTTTCGCCACGTTCGCTGCGGCTTCAATGACTGCGCTGCTGCCTGAGTGAGTACCGGAGATGATTAATGGCTTTTTCGCGCCGGCCAGCGCCTGAACGACAACATCCATTTTCCCGTTGAGCTTGCTGTCGAAATCGGTCACTGCCGGAGCAGATTCATCCAGCGCACTGGCGATAGCGAAGCCAAGGCGCGCCTGATCTTCAACCGGCGCACGATAGCTCCATGCCGCGATATCATCCAGACGGGTTTCATCAACATGGGTAACGAACAGCGGATGCTTCGCGTTCTGACCGATGTTCATAATGGCGGCGATCTGCCAGTCTGCGACTTTCTGCGCTGCGGCCATATCACGCGCTTTGCCTTTCACCGCCTGACGGACAGAGAGTGCCACGCGTGCGCCAACCTGTGTAAGGTCTTCACCCAGTACCAGCACCGCATCGTAGCTTTCAATTTCACGCAGCGATGGCGTATAGATACCGCTTTCGCGCAGGACTTTGAGCATCAGTTCAAGACGGGCCTGCTCGTCCGCTGGCATACCGGTTGAGAAGTTCTCTGCACCCACCAGTTCACGCAGGGCGAAGTTACTTTCAACGCTGGCGCGCGGCGAGCCGATACCGATCACTTTCTTCGCCTGACGCAGCAAATCTGCACCGGCATTGACTGCCTGCTCTGCGTTCAGCGTGACCCAGTCATTGCCGCGCAGCAGCATCGGCTGGCGTGGACGATCTTTGCGGTTAACGTAGCCATAGCCAAAGCGGCCACGGTCACACAGGAAGTAATGGTTTACGGTGCCGTTATAGCGGTTTTCGATACGACGCAACTCACCATAACGCTCACCCGGGCTGGTGTTACAGCCGACACTGCACTGCTGACAGATGCTCGGCGCAAACTGCATATCCCATTTGCGGTTATAGCGTTCAGAGTGGGTTTTATCCGTGAAGACGCCGGTCGGGCAGATTTCAACCAGGTTGCCAGAGAACTCGCTTTCCAGCGTGCCATCTTCCGGGCGACCAAAATAGACGTTGTCATGCGCGCCGTAGACACCCAGATCTTTGCCATCGGCATAATCTTTGTAGTAACGCACACAGCGGTAACAGGCGATACAGCGGTTCATCTCGTGGGAGATGAACGGACCGAGATCCTGATTACGGTGAGTACGTTTGGTGAAGCGATAGCGGCGGAAGCTGTGGCCGGTCATCACTGTCATATCCTGTAGGTGACAGTTACCGCCCTCTTCGCACACCGGACAGTCGTGCGGGTGGTTGGTCATCAGCCACTCCACCACGCTTTCGCGGAACTCTTTCGCTTCGCCATCATCAATGGAGATGAATGTGCCGTCAGAGGCCGGTGTCATGCAGGACATGACAAGACGGCCACGGGTATCTTCGGCATTCTGGAATTGCTTTACCGCACACTGGCGGCAGGCCCCAACGCTTCCCAGCGCCGGATGCCAGCAAAAGTAAGGAATATCAAGGCCCAGAGAGAGACATGCCTGTAGCAGGTTGTCCGCTCCGTTCACATCATACTCTTTACCGTCTACATGAATTGTAGCCATAGTGACATGCTTCCGTAAGGCTCGTCAGAGACGAGCGTTAATCATATTCTTGCCCCGACGCACGACATTGTCGGGGCGGCGGCACCAGGCCTGTTCCGTTTTTTGGTGAATTACCAGCGCGCTTTCAACAGGTTTGGCTGGATCCCGCCAATGGCACGGGTATTACCAAACACCTGCGGCGCCATGCCGGCTTCAAACTCTTCACGGAAATATTTAATCGCACTCTGCAGCGGCTCAACCGCCCCCGGCGCATGCGCACAGAAGGTTTTACCCGGGCCAAGCTGACGGCAGAGTTGCAGTAAGGTTTCAATATCTCCTGGCTGGCCCTGTTTCTGCTCCAGCGCACGCAGAATTTTTACGCTCCACGGCAGGCCGTCGCGACACGGAGTACACCAGCCGCACGACTCACGGGCAAAGAACTCTTCCAGGTTACGCACCAGGGAAACCATGTTGATCTCGTGATCAACGGCCATTGCCAGCGCCGTACCCAGACGACTGCCCGCTTTGCCAATGCTGGCAAATTCCATCGGCAGATCCAGGTGCTGGTCGGTCAGGAAGTCAGTCCCTGCGCCGCCGGGCTGCCAGGCCTTGAACTTCAGTCCGTCACGCATGCCGCCCGCATAATCTTCCAGGATCTCACGTGCGGTGATACCGAATGGCAACTCCCAGACGCCGGGATTTTTAACCCGTCCGGAGAAGCCCATCATTTTGGTACCGGCATCTTCGCTTTTGGAGATGTTTTTGTACCACTCCACACCGTTGGCCAGAATCGCCGGCACGTTCGAGAGGGTCTCTACGTTGTTCACGCAGGTCGGTTTGCCCCACGCGCCCGCACTCGCCGGGAATGGCGGCTTGGAACGCGGGTTAGCACGACGGCCTTCCAGTGAGTTAATCAGTGCCGTCTCTTCGCCGCAGATATAACGCCCTGCGCCGGTATGGACGATCAGCTCAAAGTCGAAGCCGGTACCGAGAATATTTTTACCGAGGTAGCCCGCTTCCGTTGCTTCAGCAATCGCACGACGCAGATGCACCGCCGCTTCAATGTATTCGCCACGTAAGAAGATGTAGCCACGGTAGGCTTTTAGCGCAAAGGCGCTGATCAGCATGCCTTCCACCAGCTGGTGAGGCATCTGCTCCATCAGCAGGCGGTCTTTGTAGGTGCCTGGCTCCATCTCATCGGCGTTACACAGCAGGTAACGGATGTTCATCGACTCATCTTTCGGCATCAGGCTCCACTTCAGACCGGTAGAGAAGCCTGCACCGCCGCGCCCTTTCAGGCCGGAGTCTTTGACTGCCGCGACAATTTCATCCTGTGACATGCTTTTCAGCGCTTTTTCCGCACCGGCATAGCCGTTCTTGCTGCGATATTCATCAAGCCAGACAGGTTGCTTGTCGTCACGCATCCGCCAGGTGAGCGGATGGGTTTCAGCAGTACGAATGATCTGTTTGATTGTCATTGATACTGCTCCAGCAAAGAGGGAATGCCTTCCGGCGTCAGATGAACATGCGTGTCTTCATCCACCATCATCGTTGGGCCCTTGTCGCAGTTACCCAGGCAGCAGGTTGGCAGCAGCGTAAAGCGGCCATCAGCAGTGGTTTGACCCGGTTTGATATTCAGCTGCTGCTCCAGTGCGGACTGAATGCCCTGATAACCGGTGATGTGACAGACCACGCTGTCACAATAACGGATCACATGACGGCCAACCGGCTGACGGAAGATCTGGCTATAAAACGTCGCCACCCCTTCAACATCACTCGCCGGGATACCCAGTACGTCGGCAATCGCGTTGATTGCGCCGTCCGGCACCCAGCCGCGCTGTTTCTGCACGATCTTCAGCGCTTCAATGGAGGCTGCACGCGCATCTTCGTAGTGGTGTTTTTCGTGCTCAATAGCGTGATGCTCTTCCGCGCTCAGCACGAAGACCTCGTTAGGGTCGATCGTTTTAATGGCAATGTGTTGATCGTGCATAATTAGCGGTCCACGTCTGACATAACAAAATCGATACTACCCAGATATACGATCAGGTCGGATACCAGGCTGCCACGGATTACTGAAGGAATCTGCTGCAGATGCGGGAAGCTCGGCGTACGCACGCGGGTGCGGTAGCTCATGGTGCTGCCATCGCTGGTCAGGTAGTAGCTGTTGATCCCTTTCGTCGCTTCAATCATCTGGAACGATTCATTGGCTGGCATCACCGGTCCCCACGAAACCTGCAGGAAGTGGGTGATCAGCGTTTCGATGTGCTGCAGCGTACGCTCTTTCGGTGGTGGCGTGGTCAGCGGGTGATCCGCTTTAAACGGCCCCTCTGGCATATTGTTGAGACACTGCTCAAGGATACGCAGCGACTGCCACATCTCTTCCATCTTCAGCTGAACACGGCTGTAAGCATCGCTGACGCCATCGCCGACCGGGATTTCGAAATCGAAGTTTTCGTAGCCTGAGTATGGACGCCATTTACGCACGTCAAAGTCGAGACCCGTGGCACGCAGGCCGGCACCGGTCGTGCCCCACGCCAGCGCCTCTTCCATATTGTAAGCAGCAACGCCTTTAGAACGACCAATCAGCACGGTGTTACGCAGTGCCGCTTTGTCATATTCCTTCAGGCGCTTCGGCATCCAGTCCAGGAAGTCACGCAGCAGACGTTCCCAGCCTCGCGGCAGGTCGTGTGCTACACCACCGATACGGAACCAGGCCGGGTGCATACGGAAACCGGTAATGGCTTCAACCACGTCATAGATTTTCTGGCGATCGGTAAAGGCAAAGAACACCGGCGTCATCGCGCCGACATCCTGAATAAAGGTCGAGATATAAAGCAGATGGCTGTTAATGCGGAACAGCTCAGAGAGCATCACGCGGATCACGTTTACGCGATCGGGCACCACGATACCGGCCAGTTTTTCTACCGCCAGCACGTAAGGCATTTCGTTCACGCAGCCGCCGAGGTACTCGATACGGTCAGTGTAAGGAATGTAGCTGTGCCAGGACTGACGCTCACCCATCTTTTCGGCACCACGATGGTGATAACCGATGTCAGGTACGCAGTCGACAATCTCTTCACCGTCCAGCTGCAGGATGATGCGGAACGCACCGTGCGCCGACGGGTGGTTAGGCCCGAGGTTCAGGAACATGAAGTCTTCGTTGGTGGTGCTGCGCTTCATGCCCCAGTCTTCAGGCTTAAAGGTCAGCGCCTCCATCTCTAAATCTTCTTTCTGCTTTGTCAGCGTGAAAGGATCGAATTCGGTGGCGCGCGCCGGGTAATCTTTACGCAGCGGATGGCCTTCCCAGGTCGACGGCATCATGATGCGCGTCAGGTGCGGGTGACCATCAAAGGTAATACCAAACATCTCCCAGGTTTCACGCTCATACCAGTTGGCATTCGGGAAAAGACGGGTGATGGTCGGCAGATGCATGTCGTTTTCAGAGAGTGCCACCTTGAGCATGATGTCGCGGTTGCGTTCAATCGACAGCAGGTGGTAGAAAACGGAAAAATCCGCCGCAGGCAGGCCTGCACGGTGGGTACGTAAACGCTCATCCACGCCATGCAGGTCATACAGCATGACGTAAGGCTTCGGTAATTTACGCAGGAACTCGGTAATTTCCGGTATCTGTTCACGCTTAACCCAGACCACCGGAATGCCGGTGCGGGTTGGCTGTACAGTGAAGGCATCCGGCCCAAAACGGTTACGCAACTCGCCGATCACCGGGTCATCAAGGTGATCACGGGTTTGCCATGAAGGCTGAGCGAGATCTTGCGTGGTCAAATCTGTCATACGTTACTCACCATTCCGGCCTGGTCTCAGGCACTCAAATGAAGGCGTCAGGATGGGGCCATGCATTAAATTGTGATGTTCTGCTGCAGGCGCTCTTTTCCATCCATACGGTTTTAAACTTCGTCCGGGCTGCGCAGGTTTGTGACTGCGATGCGCTCGCCGCGTTTTCTTTCACGCTCTGAAGGCATGTTAGCGCGGTAAACGCCCTGGTCGCCGACAACCCATGAAAGCGGACGGCGCTCTTTGCCGATCGACTCCTGCAACAGCAGCAGTGCCTGCATGTAGGCTTCAGGACGTGGCGGGCAGCCAGGAATATAGACATCTACTGGCAGGAATTTATCGACGCCCTGCACTACCGAATAGATGTCATACATGCCGCCCGAATTGGCGCAGGCACCCATAGAGATCACCCATTTTGGCTCCAGCATCTGATCGTATAAACGCTGAATAACCGGAGCCATTTTGGTAAATGGCGTGCCGGCAATAACCATGAAATCCGCCTGGCGTGGCGAGGCGCGCATAACTTCAGCACCAAAACGTGCCACGTCGTGGACTGCGGTAAACGATGTGGTCATCTCAACGTAACAACAGGACAGGCCAAAGTTATAAGGCCAGAGTGAGTTTTTACGTCCCCAGTTCACCATGTCATGCAGGGCATTTTCGAGTTTGCCCATATAAACGCTGCGATGAACGTGCTGCTCCAGCGGATCGCTGACGATTTCCTGCTTTTGCAGAGGATAACGGTCGTTCTCACCACCGTTCGGGTCTATGCGGGTGAGCGTATAGTCCATCTTATTGCCTCTCTTTTACTGCTTATGAGGATTGGTGTGGCTGACCGTAGTAGTTTTCACCACTACGCGACGGCGAGCTGGAGCCCAGTCCAGTGCGCCAATGCGTACCAGATAGACCAGACCCGCAAGGAGCACCAAAATGAAAATTGCGGCTTCCACAAAGCCGACCCAACCGCTTTCGCGGATTGAAGTCGCCCATGCGTATAAAAAGAGGGCTTCGACGTCAAAAATGACGAAAAACATCGCAACCAGATAAAATTTCGCCGACAGGCGGATATGGGTGTCACCAACGGATTCAATGCCCGATTCGAATGGCGTGTCTTTATAGCGGGCGCGCGCTCTGCCGCCAAGCAACCATCCTCCGGTCAGCATGAAAGCACACAAGCCAAAGGCAATAACGATAAATACGATAAACGCCCAGTGCTGAGCGATGATTTCGGTGGTAGTTGACATACTCATTGCTTACTCATCAAAAGTGGCGCTGGCATCCTGCACGCGTTTCCCGCAGCAAACTGACCACATCGATTCAAGGGAAGGGTAAAAACCTTTTAAATGTCACTGTTATTACGGAATAAACAGCAATTTAATGGGGTTTTTTACTCCTTTCTATAACCTTTTGTCAACTTTGACAAAAGTATCCAAACATTATTTCACACCTGCATCATATTATTAACAAATGATGCCCCGCTTTCCAGCTAAATCGCTTCAGTCTGTAGGGTTAATTTTAGTGTAGCGGGTAATCACACGCATGGATCGTGCGTTTAACAAACATATTTTGACAGGTATGACTCTTTTTTCCTTCCCCTTAGCAGGGGTATTTTCTTGATCCAGAACACACTTTTGCCCTTTTTGCGTTAATTTCCTCCACCTGAAGCCTTGATACGGAACAAAAGGTTCGTTTTTATGGATTGCAGATTTCAGTTTGCAGTGGAGTGAAATACAGTGAGGGATTTACATCAGGAAGGTTGTCGTCGGGGGCGAGTGTGACAAGGGTCAGATAGTAAAAAAGCCTCTCGTTCTGTTCAAAGAATGAGAGGCTTATTTATAAGCGTTTGTTAAGGCAATGGCGCTGATGTTGAGTACAACACGTTAGCGCTATTACTCTTCGTCATCCAACAGCAACGCACCATCTGGATTGTTGCTCAGATTGTACGGATCATTAGTAGACTGCATGGCATTAAAGATAGCCAGCGCCAGCTCATTATCACTGTCAGGATTACGGCACAGCAGATACTGCGTATCCGGGAGAACCGGCAGACCTTCAGCCGCACCCATAACACGCAGTTCCGGGCTCATCATCTCGACCGGGCGCGCTGTTACGCCAAGACCCGCTTTCACTGCAGCTCGTACGGCAGCCAGAGTAGAAGCGACGTAAGAGATACGCCATGGGATACCGGCTTCATTGAGATGATCAATGGCCATATCACGGTAAGGACTTGGCTCATCCAGCAGCACCAATGGAATCGCTTCGCCGCGCTGGAAGATATAGTCCGCTGCGCAGTACCACAAGGTGGGTGAAGTACGCAGTACCTGATAGGTAAAGTTGCCCGGGCTGGACGTTGTCACCACCAGGTCCACTTCACCCTGATTGAGCATTTCCATCATGAATGGATTACGTTTAACCCGCACATCAATGGCCAGTTTCGGATAAACCGAGGTCACCCGGTTTAACAGGAACGGCAGAATAGTGTCAGAGGTGTCATCAGAGGCACCAATAGTCAGTACGCCCTGAATGTTGCTGTACATCAGAGATGTGCAGGCTTCGTCGTTAAAACGAAGAATTTTTCTGGCATAGCCTAAAAGCTGGATCCCATGCTCTGTTAAAAGCTTATTACGTCCATGTCTGGCAAACAGCTCTTTACCTACCAATTGCTCCAGACGCTGCATCTGCTGACTGACTGCTGACTGGGTTCTGCAGACCGCTGCAGCGGCGGCTGCAAAGGTATTCAAATCCGCAACGGCAACGAAAGTTCTCAGCAGATCGAGGTCGAGATTCAGTATCGGACGATTTGCATTAGTCATGTTTTTTCTTCACTTATAAGATTTTTACGAACTACTACCCTGGTGTTATTACAAGCTTATCAAAGTGATAAGCGGTAATGGTGCTTAATGACAGTCCTGTGTGAAGACTGACACAAAAAAATTTTATCTGGAACCTGCACTGTTGACTCACCCGAAGGGAGCACGATGCTTTAAGACAGAGACAACTTCTTCTGGACCGATGGCGCTGGGGTGCGCAAATGCAGGAAGCTGCGTAGTTGTCTTATTCCCACCGGAATGAATCGGGCGGGATAAAAACCACACTTAGCGGGCTATCAAGGCGAAGCGGCTAAGTGCACTAAATAATAAATTATACTTAATCATTTTTGACTTCAAAATGGAAATGATTTTGTGAAAAGCGCTGTAAATTTTGTGACAAAGGCATTTCGTGACCCTTATGCCACATTATTGATCACTTTTTAAGCCTTCAACGTTCTGAAAGTTAGTGAGGAAGTGTTAAGTAGTGCTCACTATCCTGTATTTAAGGTGCCGAATGAAACGCCTTTTTTGGTACTTTTCCGGCGATCACAAGGCCTTAAACAGCGCACTCTTAAGCAGTGTTAAGGCGTAAATAGTTCTCATGTTATAAAACTGGCCATAAAACGAACATTAATAAAATAAATTTTAACTATTCCTCAAAGTGTATATTTCAGCGGTAAAGAAAATTCCTCTCCGTATTGAGTTCACAAACTTTTTTAAATTCCAGAGGCAGATGTTGGCTCGCTACGGTTTTGGGTGGATTAAAATTCTAAAAATTTCTTTATACATAGTTTTATTAACTACCCTCAGCGAGAGCTGTTACTTTTTACGCTACGCATTCTGCAAAAAGTTGTTGAACCCGCCAAAACGGGGCGGCACCCTTCTTTTGTGACCGTGAGGAGAGTACATTGTGCTGGTTCGATTTCTGTGGCAGCCACAAGGATTCTGCCCATCAAGGCGGTAACAATGACTTTTCAAATTGATAAATCCGGAAAACTCGATAACGTCTGCTATGACATCCGTGGACCGGTACTGAAAGAGGCTAAGCGCCTTGAAGAAGAAGGTAATAAAGTTCTCAAGCTGAACATTGGCAATCCGGCGCCGTTTGGTTTCGAAGCACCGGATGAGATCCTGGTTGATGTCATTCGTAACCTTCCCAGCGCTCAGGGTTATTGCGACTCCAAGGGCCTTTACTCCGCCCGTAAAGCAATCATGCAGCACTATCAGGCACGCGACATGCGCGATGTCACGGTAGAAGATATTTATATCGGTAACGGGGTATCAGAACTCATCGTGCAGGCGATGCAGGCGTTACTGAATAGCGGCGACGAAATGCTGGTGCCCGCGCCCGACTATCCCTTATGGACAGCCGCGGTTTCTCTCTCCAGCGGTAAAGCGGTGCACTATCTGTGTGATGAGTCTGCCGGCTGGTTCCCTGACCTGGATGATATCCGTAGCAAGATAACGCCCCGCACCCGTGGCATCGTGATCATCAACCCGAATAACCCTACCGGCGCGGTCTACAGTAAAGAACTGCTGTTAGAGGTGGTTGAAATTGCGCGTCAGCATAATCTGATCATTTTCGCCGACGAAATCTACGACAAGATCCTTTACGACGACGCCCAGCATCACTGCATTGCGGCCCTGGCGCCCGATCTGCTGACCGTGACGTTCAATGGCCTCTCCAAAACCTATCGCGTGGCCGGTTTCCGTCAGGGCTGGATGGTACTGAACGGGCCGAAGAAACATGCGAAAGGCTATATTGAAGGGCTGGAAATGCTCGCCTCAATGCGTCTGTGTGCCAACGTCCCGGCGCAGCATGCGATTCAGACGGCACTGGGCGGCTATCAGAGCATCAGCGAATTTATCATACCCGGTGGTCGTCTCTACGAGCAGCGCCAGCGTGCATGGGAGTTGATCAATGATATTCCTGGCGTCAGCTGTGTGAAGCCGCAGGGCGCGCTCTACATGTTCCCGAAAATCGATGCCAAAAAATTCAATATCTTCGACGATCAGAAGATGGTGCTGGATTTTCTGTTACAGGAAAAAGTGTTGCTGGTTCAGGGCAGTGCGTTCAACTGGCCGTGGCCCGATCATCTTCGCATCGTTACGCTGCCACGCGTCGATGATCTGGAGATGGCGATTAATAAATTTGGGCGTTTCCTGCAAGGCTATCGTCAGTAATCACGCCCGCGTATACTGACGTTATTTGGGGAGAGCCGGTCTCTCCCCTGCCTGCCAACAGGAACGCGCATGACACAAAGCCACTTCTTTGCTCACCTCTCCCGTCTTAAGCTGATTAATCGCTGGCCGCTGATGCGCAATGTGCGCACCGAAAATGTCTCGGAACATAGTCTGCAGGTCGCTATGGTGGCGCACGCCCTGGCGGTGATCAAAAATCTCAAGTTCAGCGGGTCGCTTAATGCCGATCGTATTGCCATGCTGGCGCTTTATCACGATGCCAGTGAAGTGCTTACCGGCGATTTACCGACACCGGTGAAGTATTACAACGCGCAGATCGCCCACGAATATAAGAAAATCGAAAAGATTGCTCAGCAAAAGCTGATTGAGATGCTGCCGGAAGAGTTTCAGGAAATCTATCGCCCGCTGATCGATGAGCATCTGCATAGCGAAGAGGAGCAGGCCGTTGTGAAACAGGCGGATGCGCTTTGTGCCTATGTTAAGTGTCTTGAAGAGTTGTCTGCCGGGAATAATGAATTTTTACTGGCGAAAGCGCGGCTGGAAAAGACCCTGGCGCAGCGTCGTTCGCCGGAGATGGATTACTTCGTTGAAGTGTTCATTCCGAGCTTCAACCTGTCACTGGATGAAATCTCGCAGGATACGCCTTTGTAGCCCGGCGAACTGGCAGCCGGGCGAACCCTTAAGCCTGCTGACTAAAGGTAAAACTGCCGTCAGACTCGCGGGAAACCACCAGCGACGCCAGCGATTCGAGCTTGAGCGCCACGTCATCCAGCCGGGGTGTCTCCGCCGCAGGATTAATAGCAATCACCGTGCAGCCCGCATTCAGGCCGGATAAAATTCCGGCGGGAGCATCTTCTGCCACTACGCACGCTGTCGCCGCTAACCCCAGTTTCTCCGCACCCAGCAGGTAAGGATCGGGTTCAGGTTTACCTTTCGCCACCTGCTCAGCCGTAATGAACACAGCTGGCTTTGGTAACCCTGCCGCTTTGTGACGGGCATGAGCGACCGGCACCGAGCCTGAGGTGACAATTGCCCAGGGAATATTCAGTTCGTTCAGCCGGTTCAGCAACGCGACGGCACCGGGTAGCGCCCGCACACCGTCGGTGTCCGCCGCTTCAGCCTGCTCCAGCGCGGTAAACTCCGCCTGTATAGCCTCTTCCGACTGGCCTGCCATAAAATGACGCAAAGAGGTGATCGCCTGTTTGCCATGGATAAAATCCAGGATCTCATCAGCGGCGATGCCATGACGGGCACCCCACTGGCTCCAGGCTCGTTCAACCGCTGGCAGTGAATCCACCAGCGTGCCGTCTAAATCAAATAGAAAACCTCTGTAGGTCACGCGCTCCTCCTCTTCAGGCATTGATCACTTGTGCAATTTCATTTGCACTTAAATGGTACTGGCGCGGACAAGTCTGCCACAAAGCTAACATGCGTTGATACTTTTCCCACATTGGGGTCTGGGCATTGAAACCGTGATTACCGGAATCGAAGTGGGTATACCGCCCTTCTGTATTCACCATAAAACGAACGTAGCCCAGCAGCAGCGCTTCAGTTGCCGCATCAAAGCCCAAAAAGGCGAGACGGCGCGCTTCAAGCTGACCTTTATCTTTGAGGTTCGACCAGGAAACATGGAGGGCATGATGCATCTCCATAATATCGATCACCGTCCGGCAGATCGCTTCGCTGAGTTCGCCAAACTCTTTGTCCAGCTCACGCATCTGCAGCGCATAGCCGCGTTCGATGATGGTCTGGTAACGGCGGAAGCGTTCAGCATTTTCAGGCTCAAGCATCGCCATGATTTTATACTGGTTAGTGAGAATCAAACGCTGTGCATGGGTCATTTCCATCATTGACTCCCGGTCAGAGACCGCTCAGTTAATCGACAATGGAGAAATGATTGCACAGCGTTAACGATACGGAAACCGCCGTCTCGCCTTTCTTTGATTTGGCCGCAGGTTAGCGGTAATTATTTTACCGCCAGCCTGGGTTTGCCTAGAGATCGTCGAGGAAGGTGCGGTCGAGCTGTTTAAACGCCCGCTTAAGCAGATCGGCCAGCGCCTGATAAGTCGGCTTGCCTTCAACCGGTGCTATCGCCTGCCCGGCTTCTTCCAGTCGGGTACGCACCTCATGAAACCAGTTAAGCAGCGTTGGCGGCAGTGGCGTCACTGAACGCTTGCCCAGCCACCACAGTCCCTGCATCGGCAGGCTGCAGGCAAACAGCGCAGTCGCCACGGCAGGGCCTAACTGACCGCCCATCGCAATCTGCCAGGTCAGCGTAAAAATCGCCAGAGGTGGCATAAAACGAATGGCAAACCGCGTTGCCGATGAAACCCGGTTTTCAGGGAACACGGGGGCCAGGCGCTTATCAGCAGGCCAGGTCTTCATATAGTGTTGGCCGCGCTGAAACATCCGAAACCAATTGGTACTGCCAGATTCATTCGCCATGGCTCACCTCAACTAATACTGCAAAGATTAAAAAATAGTTATAAAGACACAACTTTACGTAACAACCTTCAATTATTTTTGTCTTTAAAGATGACTCCAGCTATTCTGACGCCGTTTTAACACCTCTCCGGAAGCGGAATGCGCCTTTGGGAAGAGGCCTGAGCCAAGTTTCGACAAGGCAATCTTAAAATTTTCGCGTAAGATTACCGAAATTTTTTGCGGAATCGCAGATTTCTGTCTACCGCATGATGTTTGTCATTAATCTACCAGCTTTCATGGGCTACGCTGATAGTCTGATTGCGTTTAATTTAGCCACTCTCAAAAAATAGGTACTTCCATGTCGAGTAAGTTAGTTCTGGTTCTGAACTGTGGCAGCTCTTCCCTTAAGTTTGCCATTCTTAACCCTGCCAGCGGTGAAGAGTTCCTGTCAGGCCTGGCGGAATGTTTCCATCTTCCTGAAGCCCGTATCAAATGGAAGCTGGAAGGCGAAAAACAGGAAGCGCCTCTGGGTGCTGGCGCAGCGCACAGCGAAGCGCTGAACTTTATCGTTAAATCCATTCTGGCACAAAAACCTGAGCTTTCGGCACAAATTGCTGCAATCGGCCATCGTATCGTTCATGGCGGCGAAAAACTGACGCAGTCAGTCATCATCACTGAAGAAGTCGTCCAGGGCATCAAAGACGCCTCCTCTTTCGCACCGCTGCACAATCCGGCTCATCTGATCGGTATTGATGAAGCGATGAAAAATTTCCCTCATCTGTCAGACAAGAATGTCGCGGTATTTGACACCGCTTTCCATCAGACAATGCCGGAAGAGTCTTATCTCTATGCGCTGCCGTACAAATTGTACAAAGAGCATGGCGTTCGTCGCTATGGCGCACATGGTACCAGCCACTTTTACGTGACTCACGAAGCGGCCAAAATGCTTAACAAGCCACTGGCGTCACTGAACATCATTACCTGTCACCTCGGCAACGGCGGTTCGGTCTCTGCGATTCGCAACGGCGAGTGCGTGGACACCTCAATGGGTCTGACCCCGCTGGAAGGCCTGGTGATGGGTACGCGCAGTGGCGACATCGACCCGGCGATAGTCTTCTTCCTCCACGATACGCTGGGTATGAGCGTTGACGCCATCAATAAACTGCTGACTAAAGAGTCTGGCCTGTTAGGTCTGACCGAAGTCACCAGCGACTGCCGCTACGTTGAAGATAACTACACCACCAAAGAAGATGCGAAGCGTGCAATGGATGTCTTCTGTCATCGTCTTGCGAAATATATCGGTAGCTACACCGCGCTGATGGATGGCCGTCTTGACGCCGTCGTGTTTACTGGCGGCATCGGCGAAAATGCCGCGATGGTGCGTGAACTCTCACTGAAAAAACTGGCGCTGCTGGGCTTTGAAGTTGACCACGATCGCAACCTGGCCGCCCGTTTCGGCAAGTCTGGTTACATCAATAAAGAAGGCACTCGCCCGGCGCTGGTGATTCCGACCAACGAAGAACTGGTCATCGCCCAGGACGCCGCGCGGCTGACTGCGTAAAACACTTCTCTCCGTCAGCTCAGGCTGACGGAGTTGTTTTTGACACCCTGCCATTACTGAGAGGTTCAAACGTGTCACGTACAATTATGCTCATTCCGACCGGCACCAGCGTCGGCCTGACCAGCGTCAGCCTCGGCGTTATTCGCGCCATGGAGCGCAAAGGCGTCCGTCTCAGCGTCTTTAAGCCAATTGCTCAGCCGCGTAGCGGCGGCGATACGCCGGATCAAACCACCACGATTATCCGTAAGAACTCCTCGATTCCTGCCGCTGAACCGCTGCAGATGTCACGTGTGGAATCACTGCTGGGATCGAACCAGCAGGATGTGCTGATGGAAGAGATCATCTCCCGTTACCATGCCAACACGCAGGATGCGGAAGTGGTTCTGGTTGAAGGGCTTGTGCCGACCCGTAAGCATCAGTTTGCCAACGCACTGAACTACGAAATCGCCAAAACCCTGAACGCAGAAATCGTCTTCGTGATGGCGCTGGGCAATGACTCGCCGGCACAGCTGAAAGAGCGCATTGAACTGACTCAAAGCAGCTTCGGCGGTCAGAAGAACAAAAATATCACGGGCGTAATTATCAACAAACTCAACGCGCCGGTGGACGATCAGGGGCGTACCCGTCCTGACCTGTCAGAGATCTTTGATGACTCCTCAAAAGCCAGCATCGCCAACATCGATCCAAAGCAGCTGTTCTCAGACAGCCCGCTGCCGGTGCTGGGCTGCGTGCCGTGGAGCTTTGATCTGATCGCTACCCGCGCCATCGATATGTGCCGCCACCTGGATGCGCGTATCATCAATGAAGGTGAAATTCAGACCCGCCGGGTCAAATCCGTCACCTTCTGTGCGCGTAGTATCCCGCACATGCTGGAGCATTTCCGTCCTGGCTCACTGCTGGTGACTTCCGCAGACCGCCCTGATGTACTGGTCGCCGCCTGTCTGGCTGCGATGAACGGCATTGAGATTGGTGCAATTCTGCTGACCGGTAACTACGAGATTGACGATCGTATCGCCCGTCTCTGCGACCGTGCTTTCCAGACCGGCCTGCCGGTGTTTATGGTGAAAACCAACACCTGGCAGACCTCCCTGAGCCTGCAGAGCTTTAACCTTGAGGTGCCTGCTGACGATACGCAGCGCATTGAGAAAGTGCAGGAATATGTGGCCAGCTACATTAATGCTGAGTGGATTGAGTCACTGACCGCCACCTCTGAGCGCAGCCGTCGCCTGTCGCCACCGGCCTTCCGCTATCAGCTTACTGAGCTCGCGCGTAAAGCGGGTAAACGCGTCGTGCTGCCAGAGGGTGATGAGCCGCGTACGGTTAAAGCGGCCTCTATCTGTGCTGAGCGCGGTATCGCCACCTGCGTACTGTTAGGCAATCCGGATGAGATTCAGCGTGTCGCTGCGGCTCAGGGTGTCGTACTGGGCAAAGGTGTCGAAATTGTTGACCCGGAACAGGTACGTGAGAACTACGTGCCACGTCTGGTTGAACTGCGTAAGAGTAAGGGTATGACCGAAGTGGTCGCTCAGGAGCAGCTGGAAGATAACGTGGTTCTCGGCACCATGATGCTGGAGAGCGGTGAAGTGGATGGTCTGGTTTCAGGTGCGGTTCACACCACTGCCAACACAATTCGTCCGCCACTGCAGTTGATCAAAACCGCGCCGAACAGCTCACTGGTTTCATCCGTGTTCTTTATGCTGCTGCCGGAGCAGGTGCTGGTCTACGGTGACTGCGCAATTAACCCGGATCCTACCGCTGAGCAGCTGGCTGAGATTGCTATCCAGTCAGCGGATTCTGCCAGCGCCTTTGGTATCGATCCGCGTGTGGCGATGATCTCCTACTCTACCGGCACGTCAGGTGCAGGTAGCGATGTTGAGAAAGTGCGTGAAGCAACGCGCATTGCGCAGGAGAAACGTCCTGATCTGGTCATCGATGGTCCGCTGCAGTATGACGCCGCGATCATGGAAGATGTGGCGAAATCGAAAGCGCCAAATTCACAGGTTGCAGGTCGCGCTACCGTGTTTATCTTCCCGGATCTCAACACCGGTAACACCACCTACAAAGCGGTACAGCGTTCAGCCGATCTGATCTCAATCGGACCGATGCTGCAGGGTATGCGCAAGCCAGTCAACGATCTGTCGCGCGGTGCGCTGGTTGACGACATCGTCTACACCATCGCCCTGACGGCTATTCAGTCTCAGCAGGCTGAAGGCTAAGCGTCTGGTAACAAAGAAAAAGGCATGCCACGTGGCATGCCTTTTTTTTCGCCGGTAACCGGGCAGTACGCGTTGATGCGCGTCGGTCACTGGCATGAATGCGCCCGTTTTCAGGCCCGGTTATCACCGTTGCGGCTCATCCACAGAGAGAGCGCTTTCAGCGAATCGTCGGTAAATTCATCACAGCGTGCGGTGATCTCATCGGGCGTCATCCAGATAATCTCATCGACTTCCGATTCCTGCATGGCGAAAGGGCCATGTGACACACAACTGAACAGACCACCCCAGACACGGCAATGCTGATCTTCGAAGTAGAATTTGCCATGCTCAGCAAACGGCACGGCGGCAATCCCTAACTCCTCTTCCGCTTCACGTCGCGCAGATTCCAGCATATCTTCACCGCTCTGCACCACGCCGCCTGCGGTTGCGTCCAGTTTGCCCGGCATAAAGTCTTTTATCTCGGTGCGACGCTGTACCAGAATCTTACCCATACCGTCATGAACCACGATATAGGTGGCGCGGTGACGCAGGCACTGAGCACGCATCTGCGCGCGTGTCGCCTGAGCAACGACTTCATTCTCTTCGTTTACGATATCGACCCACTCAATGCCGTCACCCGCAGTTTGATCCACCATCCGTAACCCTTTCCTGTTTGGCGTACAGTTGCGTACGCAGTTTGCCACGTCGTTATTTTTATGTGGCGTAAGGTAATCACTTCCGCCAGCATGAGCAAGCCCCGGCTGTTACCGATTTTTACCACTTTCTGCTAACCACAGCTGTACCGAGGCGCGTTGCCACTGAAACTCAGCATATTGCTGTAAGCGTGCAGGCAGAGGATCGCCATGCAGTACCAGCCGGTTAAGCATCACCGCCAGATCGGTATCTGCAATTGACCACTCGCCAAACAGGTTCTGCTGTCCGTCTGGCAGCAGACGTTCGACAGCCGTAACGAGTTTATCCACCGCCTGCTGCGCTGACGCGGTCAGCGGCGCAAAGCGTTCACCGGCAAACAGCACTTCTGTCGGACGCTCCTGACGAATCCACAGGAAATCACTGCGCAGCCAGGCCTGAATCTCTCTCGCGCGAGCTCGCTTCTCGCGGTCGCGAGGATAGAGACGTTCAAACTCGGGTGCCGGAAAACGCTCTTCAAGATATTCGGTTATCGCCGAAGATTCGCTTAACAGAAAATCATCAATCTGCAGGGTCGGAACCCGGCAGGTCAGCGACAACTCACGGTATGCCGCTGCGTATTGCTGGTTCTGCGACAAATCGACGCGTTTCAGGTGGAACGGAATCCCTTTTTCGTTAAGGGCAACGTAGGCCGACATGGCGTAAGGACTGAAAAATGATGAATCTGACCACAGGGTGATGGGCGGATAATTCATCGGTTACCTCAATTGGCTGTCAGGATTGCATCATGTTTACCGATTTTTTTTTGCGAAGGCAACGCTGAGCTGATCCGATCTGTTCCTTCAGAAGAAGAAACCGCGACGCGACTCACTATAGAGTGGCTCCACTCTTCTATGCTGAAAGGTGCAAATAACAAAAACATCAAGGGAGCCGCAACATGCACATTCTTATTACCGGTGGCACGGGACTGATTGGCCGTCACCTGATTCCACGTCTGCAGCAGTTGGGCCATCAGATCAGCGTGGTAACGCGCGACGTGGTCAGCGCGCGTGAAAAACTGGGCGAGAACGTCGCACTCTGGTCAGGACTGGCGCAACAGTCGACACTGGATAACATCGATGCGGTGATTAATCTGGCGGGCGAACCCATCGCTGACAAACGCTGGACGGAGCCACAAAAGCAGCAGCTCTGTGAAAGTCGCTGGCAGATAACCGAGCAGATCGCCTCACTGATCAACGCCAGCACCACGCCACCCGCCGTATTGATCTCAGGTTCGGCAACCGGTTTTTATGGCAATACCGGCGATCTGGTGCTGACTGAAGAGGATCAGGGGCAGGATGAGTTCACGCATCAGCTCTGCGCCCGCTGGGAGCAGCTGGCGCTCACGGCGGAAAGCGAACGCACCCGCGTTTGTCTGCTGCGAACTGGCGTAGTACTGGCGCCCGAGGGCGGCGCACTCAGCAAAATGAAGTTGCCGTTTAAGCTCGGCATCGGCGGGCCAATCGGCAGTGGTAAACAGTACATGCCGTGGATCCATATTGATGACATGCTCAACGCCATTATCTGGCTGCTGGACCATGATGATCTGCGAGGGCCGTTCAACATGGTCGCACCTTATGCGGTGCGTAATGAGCAGTTTGCCGCCACGCTGGGTCGGGTTATGCATCGTCCGGCCTTTATGCGTACGCCTGCCAGCGCCATTAAGCTGATGATGGGCGAATCGTCGGTTCTGGTGCTGGGAGGACAGCATGTGCTGCCAAAGCGGCTGGAGGCGTCAGGTTTTGGCTTCCGCTGGTACGATCTGCAGGAGGCGTTGCAGGATGTGGTGAAGCATTAACCAGAAGCCCGCGCCCGGCCAGGCGCGGGCTCAGGTTTACTTCAGCGATCCCTTAAGGAACTGCTGTAAACGTGGACTTTTCGGGTTGCCAAACACCTCAGCAGGCGGCCCCTGCTCTTCGATTTTGCCCTGGTGCAGGAAAATCACATGGCTGGATACGTGACGGGCAAATTCCATCTCATGCGTGACGACCACCATGGTTTTACCCTCTTCCGCCAGCTTCTGCATGATGCGCAGCACTTCGCCCACCAGTTCAGGATCCAGCGCCGACGTCGGCTCATCAAACAACAACACTTCCGGTTCCATCGCCAGCGCGCGCGCAATCGACACACGCTGCTGCTGACCACCCGAGAGATGCACCGGATACTTCGCCTGCGCCCGCGCATCAATGCCGACTTTATCGAGATAGCGGATGGCGCGCTCACGCGCTTCCGCTTTACTCAGCCCCAGCACCTGAATCGGCGCTTCCATCACGTTTTCCAGCACTGTCATGTGACTCCAGAGATTAAAGTGCTGGAACACCATGGTGAGGCTGGTACGCAACGCGCGCAGTTGCTCTTTGTCAGCCACTTTAAGCTGACCATCTTTGTCGCGGACTAAGGTGATCTGCTGGTTGTTGACCATGATGCTGCCTTCACTCGGTTTTTCGAGGAAGTTGATGCAGCGTAAAAAGGTACTTTTCCCTGAACCGGACGATCCAATGATACTGATCACATCGCCCGCCTGAGCAGTTAACGAGACCCCTTTCAGCACTTCATGTTCACCGTAACGCTTATGCAATTCGGTGACGCTTAATTTATTGTCAGCCATAGTTCTACTCAATGCGATGAAGAGGGTTTCACGTGGGCCAGCCAGCGGCGTTCCGCCAGGCGGAACAGGCTGATCAACACGTAAGAGATAATCAGGTATAACACAGCCGCAATGCCAAAGGCGGTAAACGGCTGATAGGTCGCCGAGTTAATATCCCGCGCGATTTTCAGCAGATCCGGCACCGTGGCGGTGAAAGCCAGCGCCGTGGAGTGCAGCATCAGAATCACTTCGTTACTGTAGGCTGGCAGTGCCGTCCGCAGCGCCGAGGGCAGGATAATGCAGCGATAGAGTTTAAAGGTGGAGAAGCCATACGCCCGCGCCGCCTCAATCTCACCATGGGGCACCGAGCGAATGGCACCGGCAAAGATCTCTGTGGTGTAAGCACAGGTATTCAGGGTGAAGGCGAGTAACGTACAGTTCAGGCCACTGCGGAAAAATGCGTTCAGCAGTTCAGTGCCTTTCACAATCTCCAGCGTGTACATGCCGGAGTAGAACACCAGCAACTGCACATAGAGTGGCGTGCCGCGAAACACGTAGGTAAAAAGCCAGACCGGGAAACTGATAAACCGGTTAGGCGAAACCCGCGCTATCGCCAGAAGGATAGCCAGACAGCCACCAACGGTGACCGAGAGGATCAGCAGCCACAGAGTGATAGCCACACCGGTAAAACGATAACCGTCAGTCCAGAGCAGCGATTTCCAGTATTCCTGAATAATCTCAATCATAACTCGCCCTCTTCACACCGACCGTATAGCGACGGTTCAGCCACCACAGCACACCATTCGACAGCGTGGTGAACACCAGATAAATCGCACCCGCCACGATGGCGAAGTAGAACGGCTGCCAGGTACTTTTCCCCGCCAGTTGCGTTGCCTTCACGACATCTTCCAGCCCCAGCAGCGAGACCAGCGCGGTGGCTTTCAGAATCACCTGCCAGTTGTTGCCGATGCCCGGCAACGCATAGCGCATCATGGCCGGAAATAGAATGCGGCGGAACACCTGCGCGCTGGTAAAACCAAATGCGGTAGCCGCTTCTATCTGTCCCTGAGGCACAGCCATAAAAGCACCACGGAAGGTTTCGGTGAAGTAGGCACCATAGATAAAGCCGAGCGTGATGATACCGGCCACCATCGGGTCGATATCAAACTGCGCCATGCCCAGCGCATCGGTTACCTGGTTGAGGACAATCTGCAGACCGTAGAAGATCAGCAGCATCAGTACGAGGTCAGGCACGCCACGAATCAGCGTGGTGTACCCTTCAAAAATCATCGCCAGCGGCCGGCTGCGCGACAGTTTCGCGCCTGCGCCAATCAGGCCCAGCAGCACGGCCAGTACGACAGAGGTGAGTGCCAGCTCCAGCGTCACCAGCGTGCCCCGAAGAATTACATCAGAATAGCCATACAGCATCGAAAGGGTCCTGTCGTGGGGTGTAAACGAAACGCTGCCCGCAAGCGAGACGGGCAGTTTAGCTTTACCTCTCCGTTTCAGACGCTTTCCGTTATCTGCGGGCCAGGTCCGGTTTCTGCATCGGGCAGAACCGGCTCAGTCCCGGCAGAACGGAAACAGAAGGTAAAGCGACAGGATGGTTAGTCGCCGTACACGTTGAAATCGAAGTATTTCTTCGCAATCTTGTCGTAGGTGCCATCTTTACGCATGTCAGCAAAGGCTTTGTCGATGGCGGCTTTCAGTTCGCTGTCATCTTTACGCAGTCCCATACCGGTGCCGACGCCAAAGATCTTGTCATCTTTGACGGACGGACCGGCAAACGCGTAGTTTTTACCGACCGGCTGCTTCAGAAAACCTTCGCTGGCCTGCACTTCATCCTGGAAGGCCGCATCAATACGACCGGCATTCAGATCCTGATAAACCAGATCCTGATTAGCATAAGGCGTAACGTTGACCCCTTTAGGCCGCCAGTTCTGATTGGCATAGGTTTCCTGGGTTGTGCCCTGCAGCAGACCGATATTTTTGCCTTTCAGCGACTCAATGGTCGGTTGAATTTTCGATCCTTTCGGTGCGACTAAACGCGCGTTAGCGGCGTAAAGCTTATCCGAGAAGGCGATCTCTTCCTGACGTTTTGCTGTGATGGAAAGTGAGGAGATGATGGCATCAATTTTTTTCGCTTTCAGCGACGGGATCAGCGCATCGAAGTCGCTTTCAACGTAGGTACATTGGGTATGAATACGTTTACAGATTTCGTTAGCGAGATCGATATCGAAGCCCACTAACTTGCCTTGCGCGTCTTTCGACTCAAACGGTGGGTAAGTTGGATCTGTGCCGATACGGATTGAACCCGGCACTGCCGCGAATACGCTGGCAGCACTGGATAAGCCCAGCATCAGGGAAAGAGCCAGAACACGCTTTTTCATAGATTACCCTCAAGTGAAGTGCTTTTTGTTATGTGATTTGTGATGTGTTTGCGCAAATTAATTTGCATGTTTCATGCCAGTTCTGCAAGTTTTCCACGCAGTTAGCGTGATGTCAGACAGGCGAAAACGCTGTGTTTGTAGGGGGAATATAGCAGTGAAGTAAAAGAGAAAAAGCGACGTTGTTAACTTTTGGTGCATCAAATGCACGAAGAGTGATCCGAGGCGCGCTTATGCACTAAATAAGTGCGCCAGCGGAACTTTATGCACCCTGCCAGCGCGCGAAGAGATCTTCCGGTAATTCGATATCGAATTGATCAATAACCCGGTTGACGGTCTGGTCAATCAGCTGATCGATGGTTTCAGGCCGATGATAAAAAGCCGGCACTGGCGGCATTATTATGGCACCCAGCTCGGCGGCGGTGGTCATCATGCGCAGGTGTCCAACGTGCAATGGCGTTTCACGTACGCACAATACCAGCTTACGCTGCTCTTTTAATATGACGTCAGCCGCACGGGTCAACAGGGAGTCAGTGTAACTGTGGACGATGCCTGAAAGCGTTTTCATTGAGCAGGGTAAAATCGCCATGCCCAGCGTTTTAAATGACCCCGACGAAATATTTGCTGCAATATCGCGCACGTCATGCACCACATCGGCCAGCGCCTGCACGTCACGCAGCGAATAGTCGCTCTCCAGCCCCAGCGTCTGACGCGCCGCCTGGCTCATGACCAGATGCGTTTCTACTTCTTCCACCTGCTGCAACACCTGCAGCATGCGCACGCCATAGATCACCCCACTTGCGCCGGAGATGCCAATGATGAGTCGTTTCATATTCCAACCTTATGTCAGCCAATGCACCATCATACGCGGCCAGCAGGTTTCTGAAAACAAACAGGGCGGGATTGCTCCCGCCCTGCTTTATGTTGACCACCCGCTGAGCGTATCAGCCCTCGTTATGTAGCTCGAGGTTTTCAACTTCGTTCTGGCGTTGAAGCGCTTTGGCGTCATCGTTGCGCAGCGATTCCAGATACTCCAGATACTGCTGATCGACATCTTTCGTCACGTAGATACCGTTAAACACCGAGCATTCAAACTGGGCGATGTCCGGGTTCTCTTCACGCACCGCTTCAATCAAATCGTCCAGGTCCTGGAAAATCAGCGCATCGGCTTTAATCAGCTGGCGAATCTCTTCCACTTCGCGGCCATGCGCAATCAGTTCCGTGGCGCTCGGCATATCGATGCCATAGACGTTCGGGAAACGAATTTCCGGTGCTGCAGACGCCAGATAAACGCGTTTGGCGCCGGCTTCACGCGCCATCTCAATGATCTGCTCTGAGGTGGTGCCGCGCACGATAGAGTCATCCACCAGCAGGACATTTTTATCACGGAATTCGGCACGGTTAGCGTTGAGCTTGCGGCGAACCGCGCTGCGACGTAACTGCTGGCCCGGCATGATAAAAGTACGGCCGACGTAACGGTTTTTCACGAAGCCCTGACGATAAGGCTTGTCGAGAATACGGGCAATTTCCAGCGCGATATCGGTAGAGGTTTCCGGAATAGGAATCACCACGTCGATATCCAAATCTTCCCACTCGCGGGCAATTTTCTCGCCCAGCTTGGTGCCCATGCGGACACGGGCGCTGTAGACGGAGATTTTATCCAGGAAAGAGTCCGGACGGGCAAAATAGACATATTCGAACAGGCACGGATTGCTTTTCGGGTTTTCAGCACACTGGCGGGTAGAGAGCTGGCCCGCTTCAGTGACATAGACGGCTTCACCCGGTGCGACGTCACGGATGAACTCAAAGCCCAGCGTATCCAGCGCGACGCTCTCGGAGGCGACCATATATTCGGTGCGACCATCAGCGATAACGCGCTTGCCCAGCACCAGCGGACGGATGCCATTAGGGTCACGGAAAGCGACCATGCCGTGGCCGATAATCATCGAGACAACCGCGTAGGCGCCACGCACCTGCTGATGTACGGCAGCGACCGCGGCAAAAATGTTGTCGGCTTCCAGCGGATCGTTTTGAAAACGATCTAACTCCTGCGCAAAGATATTCAGCAGGATTTCAGAATCTGAGGTGGTATTAACGTGACGGCGGCCCTTTTCAAACAGGTGCTTGCGCAGCACGTGGGCGTTGGTCAGGTTACCGTTATGCGCCAGGGTGATGCCGTATGGGGAGTTTACATAGAATGGCTGCGCTTCAGAGGCACTGGAGCTTCCCGCAGTGGGATAACGCGCGTGGCCAATCCCCATATTGCCCTGCAGACGCTGCATGTGGCGTGCTTCGAAAACGTCGCTGACCAGGCCATTTGCCTTTCGCAGGCGAAAACATTTCAGCGCATCAATCGTACAAATGCCTGCGGCATCCTGCCCGCGGTGCTGGAGCACCGTTAACGCGTCATAGATCGACTGGTTGACCGGCATGAAACCGGTGATACCGACAATACCGCACATGTTGTCATTTCCTCATTTAGCCGCACTCCCGGTCACATCACCGGGGTAAAAAACTCGACGTGCTTTTCAGGTAATCAAAAAACCACCTGATGATATAACTGAACTCGGGAATGAGTTGAGACTGTTGCCAGTCTGGACTTTTAGAAAAGCCAGTGAATGTATCAAGGAAGAACAGCAAAGCGGCTACGATCAGCACACCACGCAACGCCCCGAAACAGACGCCCAACACCCGGTCGGTTCCCGACAGGCCGGTTTTCTCCACCAGCGTGCCGATAACGTAGTTCACAATGGCCCCGACAATCAGGGTAGCCACAAACAGCACACCGATGGCGATACCGTTACGAACCAGTTCGTCGTCAAAACCTGTAAACCAGACTGCAAGGTAGGCGTAGTAATGACTGGCGACAAAAAACGCGCATCCCCAGGTAACAAGAGATAAGGCTTCCCGGACAAACCCACGGACGAGGCTGACCAGAGCCGAAAAACCAACTACCGCAATAATGACGTAATCAATCCAGATCATGAACTCTTCCAGCGCCAGTGCAATTGCACCCCTGCATCCAGTTCGGGGCGCATTCTAACAGAAAAAGAAAACGTTTGCGTAGCGGTTTTCTTTTTCTGCATCCATAAAAAAGGCGATGAAAAAAAACGCAATCGCCTGGGTGATTCTCCGCCGGAGAGGCCGTTGAAAATATTCACTATTTCAGGCGTACAGCGCGAACTGAGCACGCTGTACGCCGGGAAAAAGACACCGCCTGTTACTGCTATCGGCAGCGCCAATCGCCGGTTTAGCGGGCGCTGTACGGTTTCACGACACCGCCCAACCCTGAGATGCTTTTCAGCTCGCCAACTGCACTCTGCATTTTGGCTTTTGAGGCATCCGGCCCGACGTAAATACGGGTTATCTGACCCTGAACGGGCGTTGAAGGCACAGTAAAGGCGCGATAGCCCGACAGCCGCAACTGCGCGACAATCTCATTCACTTTGCTGGCGTTTTTCAGCGCACCTAACTGCACCACATAAGCCTGCCCTGCCGGTGCGGTCGTCTCTGCTGCTTTTGGCGCCGCTTCCTGCTTCGGCTGTTCGACCGCTTTAGGCGTTTCTTCCGGCTTCGGCTTCGTCTGCTCCACCGCTTTAGGCTTCTGCTGTTCGACCGGTTTCTGCTTAGGCTGCTCAGTGACTTTAGTTTTCTGCTGCTCTGCCACTTTCGGTTTGGTCACCGTCTGTGCAGGCACAGACTGATGAACCGGCGGCGGCGAAACCACAGTCGGTTCGCTATCATCATCCGGCTCGGCACGCCCCTGCTCTGCCGTGACGCTGCTTTTGCTATTACCATTACTGCTGTTGACCGCATTGCCCGCGCCTTCAGGTGGCTGGGACGGCAGCGACTGGGTAACCGGTGGCACCATTTCACTGTCCTGCTGATCGTCAGGTTTCGGCACCAGCGGAATAGCGGCAAACTCCTCTTTGTAATGCTTTTTCTGACCATCCAGCAGCCCTGGCAGCACAATCACGCCAACGGCGACCAGAATAACGGTGCCGACTAAACGGTTTTGAAACTTACTTGCCACGTCCTTTCTCCGTTTCAATCGATTCCATGACCAGTGCAACGGTGTGGAATGAACCACAGACCAGCACAGTGTCCTGCGGCGCTGCCCGCTGGCGTGCCTGCTGCCAGGCGAGCTCAACCGTGCTAAAGGCTTCGCCCTGCGAGAGGCAATCCAGCAGTTGCTCAGCACTGGCGCCGCGCGGACCGTCAAGTGGCGCGCAGTACCAGGCATCGACCATGGGTGCCAGCGCCGTCAGCGTACCGGCAATATCTTTATCATGCAGCATGCCCACGACGGCATGCACTTTGCCGCGTTTCGGCAGCGTCGCCAGCCGTGACGCCAGATAGGACGCTGCATGCGGATTATGGGCGACATCCAGAATCACGCGCGGTGATTCACTAATCGTCTGAAAACGCCCTGGCAGCATCGCCAGCGGCAGGCTGGCGCGAATCTGCGCCTCACTGACCTCAAGCCCTGAGACACGGAGCGCCACCAGTGCCGTCGCCGCGTTAGGTAACGGCACCTGGGGCAGTGGCAGATCGTTCAGCTCCCCCAGCGCATCACGCAGCGACCAGCTTTCGGCCTGGGCATGCCATGACCAGTCACGGTTGCGCTGTAACAGCTCAGCGCCTTTTTCCTGCGCGACCACCGCGATGCTGTGTGGCATATCGGGTTCACCGACGACTGCCGGTTTCCCCGCCCGGAACACACCCGCTTTCTCACGCCCGATGCTTTCGCGATCCGGCCCAAGCCAGTCAGTATGATCCAGTGCAATGCTGGTGACTACGGCGACATCGGCATCCACGATGTTGGTGGCATCCAGCCGTCCGCCGAGGCCGACTTCGAGGATCACTACATCCAGCTGCGCCTGGCGGAACAGATTGAGCGCAGAGAGCGTGCCAAATTCGAAATAGGTCAGGGAGATATCCGCACGTCCGGCTTCAATCTTCGCAAAACTGGCGCAGTGCTGCGCTTCACTCAGCTCCTCTCCCTGGACCCGAACGCGCTCGGTGTAGCGCACCAGATGTGGCGAGCTGTAGACGCCAACGCGGTAGCCCGCTGCGATCAGCAGCGTTTCCAGGGTCCGACAGGTCGTGCCTTTGCCATTAGTACCGGCTACGGTAAAGACAAAGGGAGCGGGTTTCAGCAGGTCGAGACGAAGCGCAACCTGACGAATACGGTCCAGACCCAGTTCAATGGCCTGAGTATGCAGGTGCTCAAGATAATAAAGCCACGTGGCCAAAGGCGACGTGGCTTGAGGAAGGTGAAGATTGTCCATATGTCCCGTTTTGCTTATTTATACCTGGCAGACTGGTGCTGTGGTATACGGTGCATTGGTAAGAGGTGCTTTGGACGCACCTCTCTATCTCCTGTCAGGCCTCGTTGCTTTCCGATTCAGTCGTCACAGGAGCGGACTGTTCACCGTCATGCAGCGGTGCCGGCAGGTTCATCATTTTTGCCAGCAGGCTTGCCAGTTTGTAACGCATTTCCGGACGACGAATGATCATATCGATCGCGCCCTTCTCAATCAGGAACTCACTGCGCTGGAAGCCTGGCGGCAGTTTTTCACGTACGGTCTGCTCGATCACGCGTGGACCGGCAAAGCCGATCAGCGCTTTAGGTTCCGCGATATTGAGGTCACCCAGCATCGCAAAACTGGCCGAAACGCCACCCATCGTCGGGTCAGTCAGCACAGAAATATACGGAAGACCGCGCTCGCGCATTTTGGCCAGTGCCGCACTGGTTTTCGCCATCTGCATCAGCGACTGCAGCGCTTCCTGCATACGGGCACCACCACTGGCGGAGAAGCAGATCAGCGGACAGTTATCTTCCAACGCCTGCTCAACCGCACGCACAAAGCGCGCACCGACCACAGAACCCATTGAACCGCCCATAAAGGCAAATTCAAAGGCTGCCGCAACAACCGGCATGCCGTGCAGCTGACCTTTCATGACAACCAGCGCATCTTTCTCGCCGGTGTCTTTCTGGGCCGCTACCAGACGGTCTTTATACTTTTTGGAGTCACGGAACTTGAGCAGATCTTTAGGTTCAAGTTCACTGCCCAGCTCAACCATAGTGCCCTGATCGAGGACACTGCCGAGGCGCTCACGGGCATGCATACGCATGTGATGGTCACACTTCGGGCAGACCTCAAGATTACGCTCCAGCTCGGCGCGGTAGAGAACCTGACCACAGCTGTCACACTTGGTCCAGACCCCTTCCGGGATACTGGCTTTGCGCACAGGCGTTCCGGTGCTTTTATTAAGAATGCGTTCAATCCAGCTCATTGATGACCTTTCTGTTTAAAACTGACCTGGTCCAGTCGTCTTGATACTGCTGAAAACCGCTTCAGCAGACGGTAAATGTCGCTCATTAAACCACAACCTGTTCAGACTGTGGATAAAAATCTGGTCTTACCCCTGAGCGAAGCCTTATGGCAGCTTCTGCTGCTTAGCCTGACGGCGATGACGCCAGACTTCAATCACACCCGGCAGAATCGACACCAGGATAATGCCGACAATCAGCAGCTTCAGGTTCTCCTGCACCACCGGCAGATCGCCAAACAGGTAGCCGGCGTAGGAGAACAGCAGCACCCATAGCAGTGCACCCGTCACGTTGAACAGCGCGAAGTGGCGATAGGACATATGGCCCATCCCCGCAACAAACGGCGCGAACGTCCTGACGATGGGCACAAAGCGCGCAAGGATAATGGTTTTTCCGCCATGACGGGCATAAAACGCATGGGTTTTATCCAGATGGCTGCGACGGAAAATCTTCGAGTTCGGGTTACTGAACAACCGTTCGCCAAACAGGCGGCCAATGGTGTAGTTCACCGCATCCCCCAGAACCGCCGCCACCACTAACAATGCCACCATAATGTGCACATTGAGATCGTTACCTGGCAGCGCGGCCAGGGCGCCCGCCACAAACAGCAGCGAATCACCCGGCAGGAATGGCGTGACCACCAGTCCGGTTTCGCAGAACAAAATCAGGAACAAAATAGCGTAAATCCAGATACCGTACTGTGCAACCAGTTCAGCAAGATGCACATCGATGTGCAGAATAAAATCGACCAGAAAATGGATAAACTCCATAGCGCGCCCTTTTAAGTCCTGAAAGTAAATTAATCCGCGAGGAACAAGGGTCCCATCGACGGTTGTGGTAACGCAAAGTGGGATGGGTAGTCCACCGCCACCAGATACAATCCCTCTGCCCGGGCTGTGGCTGCGGCCAGTGTCCGATCTTTCGCCGCCAGCAGCGTGGCCATCCATGACTCAGGCTTATTGCCGCAGCCTATCTCCATCAGGCTGCCCACGATATTGCGCACCATGTGATGGACAAAAGCGTTGGCTTTGATATCCACAATCACGTAAGGGCCCTGACGCGTGACGTTAAGATGAATCACGTTGCGCCACGGAGTACGCGACTGGCACTGCACGGCACGAAATGAGGTAAAATCATTTTCGCCTAACAAACATTGCCCGGCGCGCTGCATCTTTTCCGCATCCAGAGGATGGTAGAAGTGCGTGACGCCCTGCGACAGCACCGCCGGACGCAGGCGCTGATTATAGATCAGGTAGCGATAGCGTCGGGCCGTAGCGCTGAAGCGGGCATGAAATTCATCCGGCACCGCTTTCACCCAGCGCACCGCAATATCCGGCGGCAGGTTAGCGTTCACGCCCAGCGTCCAGGCGCCATCAGGTCGTTGCGATGTCGTCTCGAAATGGACCACCTGCCCCGTTCCGTGAACGCCCGCATCGGTGCGGCCCGCGCAAAAAATGCTGACCGGGTGATCCGCGACCTTCGACAGCGCGCGCTCTACCTTCTCCTGCACGCTGCGGACTTCATTCTGACGTTGCCAGCCGTAGTAACGGCTGCCGTCATACTCGATGCCGAGCGCCAGTTTTTGCGTCTGACCATCGGACATGGTTACAGATACTCCTGAACCAGTTTCTCGGCAGTTTTCACCGCCATCAGCGCACCGCCAAAACGAATGTTGTCCGCCACTGACCAGAACTGCAGCAACTCCGGAATACCGTAGTCGTTACGTACTGCGCCGATGCTCAGTTCGCCGTTGCCTGAGGCATCCGTAACCGGCGTCGGCACCTCATCCTCTTCGCTCAGACGAATATCTGACGCCAGCGCCAGCTCGGCACGCGCTTCTTCCGCAGAGAGCGGGCGCAGGTTTTCGATATGCACAATCTGCGCATTACCGTAGAACACGGGTGCCTGTACGCTGCTGACCGCAATCGGTAAGCCTTCGTCCTGCAGGACTTTACGCACCTGATCAATCAGGCGACGTTCACTTTCCACGCTGCCTTCTGCATCGGCCTGTTGGGGCATCAGGTTAAACGCCAGCTGACGACCAAAATGGTGTTCATCGGCTGGAATACCATTCAGCAAGCGGGCACTTTCCCCAGCCAGCGCATCCACCGCCACTTTGCCGTAGCTGGAGACCGAAATCAGGTTAGTCACCTGTAAACGACTCAATCCGGCTGCATCCACCAGCGGTTTTATCGCGGTCAGCAGCTGGCTCACCAGATTATCTGCCACGCTGATAATGTTGCGATTACGATAATCAGCCAGGACCTGCGGGTTCACATCCGGCACCACCAGCGGCACATCAGGTTCCAGCGCAAACAGCTCGCTGCTGTCGATCACCAGGCAACCGGCGTTAGCCGCTTCATCGGCAAAGCGCGCCGAAGCGTCACGTCCCGCCACGAAAAAGGCCAGCTGCGCCTGTGACCAGTCGAACGTCTCTGCGTTATCGACCCGCACCGAGCGGCCCTCGTAACGCTTGATTTCGCCCGCGCTGTTTTCGCTGGCCAGCAAATATAATTCACCAACCGGGAACTGGCGTTCCGCCAGCAGTTCCAGTACAGCGTTCCCTACTGCGCCTGTCGCGCCAAGTAGCGCAATATTCCAGCCGTCAGACATGTTGGTTTACTCCAGACAATGACATAAAAACAGAAGGCGGTGATATTCACCGCCCAGGGATTCAGATTTATCCCCATCGTCTTTCACGTTGCATCTTTGTTGGCTGCGTTCACTCAACCGAATCACTTACCTGAGTAAGCTCATCGGAACTCGTGCTCTTGCCGCCGCAATGCAACCCGAAATCCATGGGGTATCTCCCCCCGGAAACCACCGTCATGCAGCCATGCCAGCAGTACGCATCGCTTCCGTCAACTGACTGATTCAGAGCGGAAACCGCGCCGGGGCGACTGACCTGCAGCGCCCGTTATTTCGGGGAGATGATTGCGTTAAAGCCCAGCTGGTTTAGCTTCTCAGCCGTTGTGGCGTCATCACAGTTCACCTGCAGCGACGACCATTCGCGGCGCTCCAGATACTGCTTGCGCAGGCGATCAAATTCGCCCGGTTTGGCCGCCACTTTACGCAGGGGGGCATCATCGCGGCGCACATCATACACCAGATGCGCCAGGCGTTTCAGCGTTGGCTGATCCAGCGGGCCATTCAGGGTGATTTCACTGAATTCCGGCACCGGCAGTAAAGTGCTAAGCGGCACCTGCTGCGGCTGACCAATAAAATCGCACCAGGCTTCAAATACCTGCGTAGTGCCGCGCGCTTTGCCTTCCAGGGTGTAGCCCGCGATGTGTGGCGTGGCGATATCAACTTTATCCAGTAACGCCAGTGAGAGATCCGGCTCCGGCTCCCAGACATCCAGTACAACGCTGAGATCCGGCCGCATTTTCAGCACCTCCAGCAGCGCGCTGTTATCCACCACCGGACCGCGACAGGCATTGATCAGAATGGTGTTGGGCTTCAGCGCCATCAGCAGCGCCGCATCGGCCAGATGCCAGCTTTTATAGGGACCGTCTTTAAACAGCGGGGTGTGGAAAGTCAGAATATCGGCCTGTGCGGCGACGGCTTCCAGCGAGAGGAAATCGCCCTCGTCACCCCGATCGGCGCGTGGTGGATCGCACAGCAGGGTTTTGATGCCCCAGGCCTCCAGACGCTTTTGCAGACGCCCGCCAACGTTACCGACACCGACGATGCCGACCGTGCGGTCACGCAACTCAAAGCCGTCGCGCTCCGCCAGCAGCAGCAGCGCAGAGAATACATATTCCACTACGGCAATGGCGTTACAACCCGGTGCGGCAGAGAACGCAATGCCCGCCTGTTGCAGCCAGTTCTCGTCGATATGATCGGTGCCCGCCGTGGCGGTTCCGACAAACCTGACCGGCTTTCCTGCCAGCAGTGACTCATTCACCTGGGTGACTGAGCGCACCATCAGGCCATCGGCATCGGCCAGTTCTGCCACCGGCAGCGGACGTCCCGGCACCGCGACAACATCGCCGGTACGACTGAATAACTCACGGGCGTAGGGCATATTTTCATCGACCAGAATTTTCACTACGGCTTTCCTGTCAGTTGCATAGAGGGAAGTGATTCTGGCACAAAGCGACGCGTTAGCCTAACCGTGTGCGATAGCGATCGGGCGCGATTTCCGCCTGCTGCTCAAACATGACAATCAGCGCTGGGGCAGAACGGTATGCCAGCGCAAGGGCGAGACGCTGCACAGGTTCCTCTGCTCCGGCAGCACGATGGCGCGCAGAAAACGCAGCCGCTGTCGTGACCCGCCCGAGGTCATATGACGCGGGGAGTGACAGGTCACTTTCAGCGTCACTCTGTCCCATCAATCACTTATTTTTCCGATATTAATGATCTGAATAAATCCGGACACGCGTACACTGCGCCTCATTAATTATACATATAGAGAGTCAGCATGTTTTTCCTCTATCCGCTCTTTGCGGTAATAATCTGGTCAATAAACTCCATTGTCAGCAAGCTCTCAGCCAGTGCGATCGATCCCGCGGCGATCTCTTTCTATCGCTGGCTGCTGGCGCTACTGGTGCTGACGCCGTTTGTGCTGCCCGGCGTGTGGCGGGCGCGTGTGGCTATCAAGCCGCATCTCTGGCGGCTGGCTATGCTTGGGCTGCTCGGGATGGTGCTCTATCAGAGCCTCGCGTACTACGCGGCACACAGCGTAAGCGCACTCTTTATGGGCATTATTGGTGCACTCATTCCGCTGCTCACCGTGCTGCTGAGCGTCATGATCCTCCGCATTGCGCCGACGCTCGGTATCCTGCTCGGCAGTATCATCTCATTCATCGGTCTGGTATGGCTGGTCAGTGAAGGCAATGTGATGCAACTGCTGAATCATGGCCTGGGCAAAGGCGAACTGCTGATGCTGGCCGCATCCGCCGCCTATGCACTCTATGGCGTTTTGACACGGCGCTGGGCGCTGCCACTGCCGATCTGGCAAAGCCTGTATGTGCAGATTTTATTTGGTGTCGTGCTGCTGTTGCCTGGTTTTCTGCTGGCACCTGAGGTGGCACTTAACCGGCATAATCTGCCGCTGGTGGCATTTGCCGGTCTGTTTGCGTCGATCATCGCGCCGTTTCTGTGGATCCATGGCGTGCAGCGTCTGGGGGCCAGCACCACCAGCATCTTTATGAATCTGATTCCGGTATTTACCGCGGTGATTGCGGTGATATTCCTGCATGAACAGCTGCACAGTTACCACTGGATTGGCGGCGGTCTGACGCTGGGCGGTGTAATCCTGGCGCAGCGACTGCGTACGCCGTTAACCCGGCGTAAAACGGTCAGCCTGCCACCGAGGTAAACAAGACGGTTACCCGCAGCCCGCCAAGCTGCGGGCTGCGGTCCAGCTGCATTGTGGCACCATGCCAGGCACAGATATCCTGGACCAGCGCAAGACCAATACCCGCACCAGTCTGCATGCCGACATTATCCAGCCGCTGAAAAGGCTGCAGTGCTTTGGTCTGACTGGCATCCTCAATACCCGGACCACTATCCTCAATTTCCAGTTTTCCAGGTGTCACGCGCGCCGTCACCACGCCATTGTGCGGGGTGTATTTAATGGCGTTATCCAGCAGGTTGGCGCACAGCTCGCCCAGCAGAACACCATCCCCCACCACCTTATGACACTCTTCACCCTCATAACCGAGGTCAAGCTGTCGGGTTCGCGCCGCCGGATAACGGCTAAAACAGGCTTCACGCACAATGGCGGCCAGATCGACACGTGCCATTGGCTTATCTTCACCATGCCGCGCTTTAATGCGTGCCAGCTGTAGCAGCCGGTCGGTAAGTAAAATGGTCTCATCCAGCGTGTGACGCATCCCAAGCAGGCTCTCCTGCCACTGCTCAGGACGATCGCTGTTGAGTGCCACGCTGACCTGGGTTTTGAGGATGGTCAGCGGGGTGCGAAGCTGGTGAGCCGCGTCGGCGCTGAAGCGATCCTGACGCGCCAGCAGCCCGCGCAGGCGCTCCAGGTAACGGTTAAACGCGATGATCAGCGGCTGAAGCTCTGACCAGGGTAATGACGGCAGTGGCGTTAACTCTCCCCCATCCCGCTGCAGGACTATGCGTGACAGTCGGCGTAGCGGTCGTAGCACCCGACGCAGCATCAGACTGGCCAGCAGTAGCGTCATCAGAACCAGGCCGCTCTGACTGATCAGCGCAGTGCGCATCAACCGGCTGGCGAACTCCTGACGAGAATTAATGGTTTCAGCCACCAGGACCAGTGCCATGCCTTCAACACCCGCCTCACTAACCGGTTGCCAGAGTGCCGCAACGCGAATGCGATGCTGGTGATAGCGACCATCATAGAAGTGCACCAGCGCCGGATAAGCGGTCGACATTTCACTGGCTGGCGGAATCGGCGGCAGATCGTCGTAACCGGAGAGGGTTTTTCCCTGCGGGGAAATGACCTGATAAAACAGCTGATCATTCATATTGCGTTCAAAGCTGTCGAGCACCACCCAGGGAACATCGACTTCCAGATGCTGCTGTCGCACCACCAGACGTTCTGCCACGGTTCGGGCCGAAGCCAGCAGCGAGCGGTCATAGGCCTGGTTGGCTGCTGCCAGCCCACTCTGATAGTGGGTATAGACTGACAGCGCCCAAAGCAACAGCAGTGGCAGGCCCAGCCACGCCAGCAGCTCGCCGCGCAGCGAGTGAATCAGCCGCACGGCAAGGTTTCCAGGCTGTAGCCGAGTCCGCGCAGCGTCACAATCGCTACATCACTGCCCGCCAGTTTTTTACGCACCCGATGCACATACAGCTCAATGCTCTCCGGACTGGCCTCATCAGCCAGAGTAAAGGTCTGTTCATAGAGATGCTGACGGGAAACGGGCCGGCCATGACGCTGCATCAGTGTAGTAAGAATGCTTGATTCGCGCGGCGTTAATGCCAGCGGCTTTTCAGCCAGCAGAAAATAGCCTTCCCCATCCAGCACCAGTTGCCCCAGTGACTGACTTTGCGCGGCCTGGCTTTGACTGCGCCGCAACAGCGCGCGCAATCGCGCTTCCAGCTCATCCAGTTCAAACGGCTTGGTCAGATAATCATCCGCCCCAAGATTCAGGCCGCGCACCCGGTCATCCAGTGCACTGCGCGCCGTTAACAGCAACACCGGCACACCCTGTCCACGCCGCCGTAACCGCGTCAGCACCTCCAGACCATCAATACGCGGCAGGGAAACATCCAGCACGACCAGCGTATAGGCTTCACATTGCAACGCGTGATCGGCGGCAACCCCATCTGCAACCCAGTCAACGGCGAAGCCCTTTTGCGTCAGCGCCTTCTGCAGCCAGCGTGCCAGTTCAACGGTATCTTCAACCAGTAAGAGACGCATATCACATCCTGTCATTAAATCCGGGCAGTGAAAGGTAAATGAAAGGTAACTGTTTTAACAATTTTGTAACGCCAATATTACAGCTGTAATCACACTCTGGAAGAATGAATGGAGCCCACGATGAAAAAAATAATCCATACCGCCCTTACCTCTGCCCTGCTGGCGCTGATGGTGCCGGCTGCCAATGCCGCTGACGCCCCTGGCCGCACCGAATGTATTGCACCTGCCAAACCGGGCGGCGGATTTGATCTTACCTGCAAGCTGTTGCAGGTCTCGCTGCAGGAAACCAAACAAATTGAAACCCCGATGCGCGTGACCTATATGCCTGGCGGCGTGGGTGCGGTGGCCTATAACGCCATTATCGCCCAGCGTCCGGCTGAAGCGGGCACGGTGGTTGCCTTTTCTGGTGGATCGCTGCTGAACCTGTCGCAGGGCAAATTTGGTCGCTACTCGGTTGACGATGTGAAGTGGCTGGCCGCCGTGGGAACGGACTACGGTATGGTCGCCGTACGCGAAGATGCGCCATGGAAAACCCTGGGCGAACTGATGGCGGCAATGAAAGAAGATCCGACCAAAGTGGTTGTCGGTGCCGGCGCGTCAATCGGCAGTCAGGACTGGATGAAAACAGCGTTGCTGGCGCGCGAAGCGGGCATCGATCCCCGCAAAATGCGCTATGTCGCCTTTGAAGGCGGTGGAGAGCCGGTAACGGCGCTGCTCGGTAATCATATTCAGGTGGTTTCCGGCGACATGAGTGAGATGGTGCCACATCTGCAGGGCGGCAAAATGCGGGTACTGGCGGTAATGTCCGATCAACGTCTTCCTGGCCAGCTGGCTGAGGTCCCTACCGCCAAAGAACAGGGTTTTAACATCGTCTGGCCCGTCATTCGTGGCTACTACCTCGGTCCAAAAGTCAGCGATGCTGATTATCAGTGGTGGGAGCAGGCATTTAAAAAGATGGTGGATACCCCGGAGTTTAAAAAACAACGCGATATGCGTGGTCTGTTTGAATTCAACATGTTCGGGCAGGAACTCGATAGCTACGTGAAAACGCAGGTGGCGGATTATCGTGAGAAGGCAAAATCATTTGGTCTGGCCAAATAAGCGGAGCGAATCATGAGCGATCGTATTTTTGCGGGCCTGTGGCTGGCCCTGTGCCTCGGCGGCATGGTAATAGCCTGGCAAATTCAGAGTGAATACAGCTACGAACCGGTAGGACCACGACCGTTCCCGATGGCGATCCTTGGCCTGATGGCAATCTGTGCCGTGCTGATGCTGTTTCGTAAACCCGACACCATTCACTGGCCAGCCCACAGCATACTGAAACGTCTGGTGGCGCTGGCGGCAATGATGATGCTCTATGGCTGGCTGTTTGAAGCGCTGGGCTTTGCCATCAGCACAACGCTGCTGACGTTTGGCATCGGCTTGCTGTTTGGTGCGCGCTGGTGGGCAGCCGCACTGTCCGGCGTGGTAATGGGCACCACACTTTTTTATGCCTTTGACCATCTGCTGGAAGTGACCCTTCCGGTCGGCAGCTGGCTGAGTTAAGGAGAGTATCATGGATACCTGGTCCTTTTTAATGCAGGGCTTTGCCGTCGCCATGACGCCAGAGAACCTGCTGATTGCCCTGATTGGCTGTTTTATCGGTACCATCGTCGGCCTGCTGCCAGGTCTGGGGCCGATCAACGGCGTGGCAATCCTGATGCCGCTGGCCTTTGCCCTGCACTTACCGGCGGAATCGGCGCTGATCCTGCTGGCAACGGTCTATATCGGCTGTGAATATGGCGGACGCATCTCCTCCATCCTGCTTAACGTGCCCGGTGATGCCGGCGCGATCATGACCGCGCTGGATGGTTATCCGATGGCGCAACAGGGCAAAGCAGGCGTTGCCCTGTCCATCTCAGCCGTCAGTTCATTTATCGGTTCAACCATCGCGATTATCGGCATTATTCTGTTCGCGCCCCTGCTGGCCAGCTGGTCGCTGGCATTTGGCCCGGCGGAATATTTTGCACTGATGGTATTCGCTATCGCCTGTCTTGGCAGCATGATGAGTCATAATCCCCTGAAGTCGTTCCTTGCGGCATTAATAGGGCTCAGCATGGCCACGGTGGGCGTGGATGCCAATACCGGCGTATACCGCTTTACCTTTGACAGCGTTCACCTTTCCGATGGCATTCAGTTTGTGGTGGTGGTGATTGGTCTGTTCTCAGTCAGCGAAATTCTGCTGATGCTGGAGTCCACCAGTACCGGGCAGAAAGCGGTCCGTGCCAGCGGTCGCATGATGTTCAACATGAAAGAAGCCTCTATGGCAACCGGCGCAACGCTGCGCTCCTCGTTTATCGGTTTCTTTGTGGGTGTGTTACCTGGCGCAGGCGCCACCATCGCCAGTGCTATCGCCTACATGACTGAGAAAAAGATCAGCGGCAGCGATCAGTTCGGTAAAGGCGATATTCGTGGTGTGGCAGCACCGGAAGCGGCAAACAATGCTTCTGCCTGTGGATCCTTTATTCCGATGCTGACACTGGGTATTCCCGGCTCAGGGACAACAGCGGTGATGGTCGGCGCATTAACGCTCTACAACATTACACCAGGACCGGCGATGTTTGTTGAGCAGCCAGATATTGTCTGGGGCTTGATTGCTGCCCTGCTGATCGGCAACGTAATGCTGTTGATCATGAATATCCCGATGATCAACGTCTTCGCCCGCATGCTAACCATACCATTGTGGTTTCTGGTGCCAGCCATTGCCGCTATTTCTGCCGTGGGCGTCTACGCGGTGCACAGCACCACTTTTGACCTGTTGCTGATGGTGGGACTGGGTATCTTTGGTTATATCCTGCGTAAAATGGATTTTCCGATGTCGCCATTGATTCTGGGATTTGTGCTGGGTGAGATGCTGGAGCAGAACCTCCGTCGCGCCCTGTCGATCAGCAACGGCAACATGGTCATTCTGTGGGAAAGTCTGATCTGTAAAATCCTGCTGGTTCTGGCAATTGCGGTTCTGCTGGTGCCGCCAATCTGGAAACGCTGGCGTCGTCACCAACTGAAGCGCACCGAAGCGTAATTCTCCTGCCGAAACGCGCATGCCCCCGTGGGATTTCCCGGGGGCTTTTGCTATCATGGCCTATTCTTTTTCCGGCGCACCCCACGCTGTTCTGTTTTTCCAAGGAATCCGCCATGCAACCTCTTAGCGGCCCCGGTGTGCCGGTCGATCGTTCATCTGTCAATCCGCAAACCGGCGTAACGCGTCACGGTTCCGTGGCCGGTGAACAGCCTCTTTCGCCTGCGCAGCGCACGACGTTAGAACGCCTGATCGTACGTATCTCTTCGCTCAGCAATCTTAAAGCGCCTGAACTCTGGGCGGGGCTCCGTCATGAAGTGGGCGTCAAGAGTGAAGCGGAGTTGCAGTCGCGTCATTTTCCGGCAGCGGAGCAGTATCTTAATAACCGCCTCACGCAGACGCAAAATGGACATGCCACCCGCCTGTTGATGACCCAGCTCACCGACTTGCTGCCCAAGGGCAATAACCGCCAGGCTGTCAGCGATTTTATCCGTCAGCAATTTGGCCAGACAGTGCTCAGCGCGCTGAGCCAGGATCAGTTGCGCCAGGTGCTGACGATGCTGCAGAACGGGCAGATGACGATTCCCCAGCCGCAGCAGATTCGCGTCAGCGACCGAACGCTGCTGCCTGCTGAGCACCATACGCTGAATCAGCAGGTGGTGCGCCTTGCCGCTGCCACCGGCGAATCCACCGGTAAGCTGTGGACAGCTGCGCTGAAGCTGGTGAACCTGACCAGCGGCGATCCGATCCCGTCACGTCACTTCCCGCTGCTGACCCAATATCTCCAGGTGCGCCAGACGCTGAGTCAGCACAGCGCCCCCACGCTGCACCTGCTGGAAGCCTCCCTGAAACAGCCGCTTGATCAGCAGGAGCGGCAGCAGCTGGAGGATTACAGCCAGCAGCGTTTTCAGGCCACGCCACAGACGGTGCTCACGGTGACTCAGACTCAGGATTTGCTGAATTTTCTGTTCAGCCGTCGCGCAGACCGGGCAGAAAAACTGCACGAACAACCGCTGGCTGCCAGCGAGATTAAACCGCAGCCGATCTGGTCACCCTTTGTCGCCTCGCTGCCGCCGCCGATTCAGTCACTGGCAGGGCGTCCGCTGTTGGGTTTCTTTATTGCACTGGTCGTCATCACCCTTTTACTCTGGCTGGTACTCTGAGCTAACAGCCACAGGATGCTTTGGTCGCGGTAACGGGCCATTCACCCGCCGCATCACCCCAGGTCAGCGGATGACCATCACGTTTCCAGAAATCCAGCCCGCCAATTAACTCCTTTACCTGAAAGCCCAGAGATGCCAGCTTCAGGGCCGCTTTCGTCGAGCCGTTACAGCCAATGCCGTCACAATAAGTGATATACACTTTGCTGCGATCAAGCCGGGCCGTCGTGCTGGCATCCATCCCGCGATGCGGAAAGTTGATGGCGCCGCAGATGTGCCCGGCGCGATAAGCCTCCGGCGCACGCGCATCAATCACCACGATAGCCTGACGCTGCTGCCCCAGGTCTTCCGCCAGATCCCACGCGTCGGTGTAATACGCGAGTTTTGCCTGAAGATAGTCGAGGCTTTGCTGCGGCGTGGCAGCCGGAATGCGTAAAACTGATGACATAGCGATTCTCCTGTTGTGATGAATTCGCAGTTTACGGCAAAGTGGACTGCTTACTGATACCTATTCTTCATCGGGGATAAGACCGATATGTCTTCACCGCTGTTACAACTTTTCCAGCATCAGACCAGTGGCGGCGTGCGTGAACGTCTCTGCGCGACCCTTCGGCTGGCGATTAACCGGCACCATCTGCGCGCGGGTCAGCAGTTACCCTCTAGCAGACAGCTGGCGCTGGATCTGCAACTTTCACGCGTGACGGTGGAAGCGGCCTACGCGCAACTGGAGAGTGAAGGCTATCTGCGACGTGAAACCGGTCGCGGTACTTTTGTCGCCATCATCATCCCCGGCACCCCCTCATCTTTGCCGACACGGCATCAGCCCGCCCGTTTTTCGGCGCGCGGCCAGCAGGTTCTGGCAACCGGTGGCTGTCAGGATCCCCCTTTTCCTCACGCGTTCGCATCCGGTTCACCGGAGTTACGTGCGTTTCCTCATCACACCTGGCGACGCCTGAGCAGCAGCGTACAGCGTTCTCTGGGCAGCGCCGCAATGGGATATGGCGATCCCTGTGGCTATCTGCCGTTACGCAGTGCACTTGCTGATTATCTGACACTCTCCCGGGGCGTCGCGTGCCAGCCGGATCAGGTCATCATACTGACCAGTTCCCAACAGGCGCTGCAGTTACTGAGCATGATGCTGGTCGATCCTGGTGATGAGGTGTGGATGGAGGAGCCGGGCTATGCCGGTGCCCGCAATGCCTTCCTGGCTGCAGGCGCACGGGTGCGTGGGATTATTGTTGATGCCGAAGGCGCCCTGCCCACCAGTGGCAGTGCAACGCTCATGTACCTGACGCCCTCGCATCACTATCCAACCGGCGTCACGCTCAGCCTGCCGCGACGTCTGGCATGGCTGGACTGGGCGCAGCGCAACCAGAGCTGGCTGATAGAAGACGATTACGACAGCGAGTTTCACTACAACGAACGTCCGATTCCTGCATTGCAGGGTCTGGACCGGCATCAGCGGGTCATTACGCTGGGCACCTTCTAGAAATCGCTGTTTCCTTCCCTGCGACTGGCCTGGATGGTGGTGCCGCCGGCGCTGGTTACGTCCATAGGCCGGGCACGGAGCGTGCTGGATGGGCACAGCGCCCTGCTGCCGCAGGCTGTCACCGCCGCCTTTCTGCAACAGGGACATTTCGCCAGCCATCTGCGCCTGATGCGTCAGCTCTATCACAGCCGTCGCGATCGGTTGCTTGAGCAGATTGAGCAGCGGCTCTCGCCGTGGATCACGCCAATAGCCAGCGGCGGTGGATTGCAGCTGACGGTAACAGTACAAAAGGATGAAGCACGCTTAACCGCGCTGGCAACACAACAGGGATTGTTGCTACCGCGACTGAGTCCGCTTTATGCCGGACACGCATCTCAGCAAGGCTGGATGCTCGGTTTTGCCGCGCTGACGCCTGACGAGATTGTGGCAGGATGCGATAAGTTACTGCGGCTGCTGCAGCGGGAGGGTTAACACGGAGGGGTAAATGAGGTAACGGCGATGGGCTTTAAAAACAAAAAGGGCCGGCAAGCCGGCCCTTCAGAGCACTGATTAAGCCTGATATTTACGCATGGTCAGTGTGGCGTTGGTGCCGCCAAAACCAAAGCTGTTAGACATAACGGTGGTCAGCTCTTTTTCCACTGGCTCAGTCACAATGTTCATGCCGGTTGCTGCCGCGTCCAGCGAGGTAATGTTGATGCTTGGCGCGATAAAACCATGCTCCAGCATCAGCAGCGAGTAGATCGCTTCCTGCACGCCAGCGGCACCCAGTGAGTGGCCGGTCATTGCTTTGGTCGCAGAGATGTATGGCGTGTTATCGCCAAACACTTCACGAATCGCACCCAGCTCTTTCACATCACCTACCGGGGTAGAGGTTCCGTGGCTGTTCAGATAGTCGATGGGTGTATCAACACCGTGCATCGCCATCTTCATGCAGCGTACTGCGCCTTCGCCGGATGGCGCAACCATGTCTGCGCCGTCTGACGTCGCACCGTAACCGACGATTTCAGCATAGATGTGCGCACCACGAGCCAGCGCATGCTCCAGCTCTTCAACAACGACCATGCCGCCGCCACCTGCGATAACAAAACCGTCGCGCTCGTTGTCATAGGTACGTGACGCTTTTTCCGGAGTGTCGTTGTAACGGGTAGAGAGCGCGCCCATCGCGTCGAATTCACAGGCCATTTCCCAGCACAGCTCTTCGCCGCCGCCAGCAAAAACAATATCCTGCTTGCCGAGCTGAATCTGCTCAACAGCATTACCGATACAGTGCGCCGAGGTGGCACAGGCGGAGCTGATTGAGTAGTTTACGCCATGAATCTTGAACGGCGTGGCGAGGCAGGCAGAGACGCCAGAAGCCATCGCTTTGGTCACCACGTAAGGGCCAACCGCTTTCAGGCCACGTGGGCTACGCATCGCATCAGCACCAAATACCTGAAAACGTGGAGAACCGCCGCCTGAGCCTGCAATCAGACCCACACGTGGGTTGCTCTGATACATTTCAGTGGTGAGGCCGGAATCTTTAATCGCTTCTTCCATGGAAAGATAAGCATAGATTGACGCATCACTCATAAAACGCACAACTTTGCGATCGATGAGGCCGGTGGTATCCAGTTTAACGTTACCCCAGACGTGACTACGCATGCCGGAATCTTTCATCTCTTCAGAAAAGGTGATGCCAGAGCGTCCTTCACGCAGAGATGACAGCACCTCCTGCTGGTTATTACCAATACTGGAAACGATCCCTAAGCCAGTAATCACAGCACGTTTCATTCAATCTTCCTCATCCACTTCTTCTTAATTGGCATGCACTCTAGCGTACACTTGTACGCCGAACAAGTCCGATCAGCTATTTCCTTTTGTAAATTTGCGTCATGTCACGTGGGTCGCTAAAATCGCGCCACTGCCTGAAAAATGAGCCTTTACCGTGAAATTAACCCCGGTCGAACATGCGCAGCTAAACTGGAATGAACAGGGTACACCTGTTTCCCGAGCGTTTGGCGACGTCTATTTCTCTAATGACAATGGTCTGGAAGAGACACGCTATGTCTTCCTTGGCGGCAACGGTTTTCCCCAGCGTTTTGCTGAGCATCCACGGGATCTGCTGATCGTGGCGGAAAGCGGTTTTGGCACCGGCCTCAATTTTCTGACGTTGTGGCAGGCGTTCGATGCGTTTCAGCGTGACCAGCCTGATGCCACTTTAAAACGTCTGCATTTCATCAGCTTTGAGAAATTTCCGTTAACCCGTGATGACCTGGCTGCGGCGCAGCAGCACTGGCCTGAACTGGCCCCGTGGGCGGCGGCGCTGCAGGCGCAATGGCCCGCCGCCCTGCCCGGCTGTCAGCGACTGCTGTTTGACGGCGGACGCATCACCCTCGACCTGTGGCTGGGCGATATTAACCAGCTGATGGGAGAGCTGGATGAGAGCCTGAATCGTCAGGTGGATGCCTGGTTCCTGGATGGTTTCGCGCCGTCGAAGAACCCGGATATGTGGACGCCAGCACTGTTCAGCATGATGGCAAAACTGGCGCGTCCGCAGGGGACATTCGCGACTTTTACCGCCGCAGGCATTGTCCGGCGCGGTCTGCAGGAGGCCGGCTTTGACGTCATCCGCCGCAAAGGATTTGGTCCCAAGCGCGAAATGCTATGCGGGCCGTTACAGGATGCGCCTGCGCTGCCTGCCGGGCAGCCCTGGTATCATCGTCAATCTGCGGCGCAACGTGATGTTGCGCTAATTGGCGGCGGCGTTGCCAGTGCCACGCTGGCGCTGGCGCTGCTGCGTCGCGGCTGGCGGGTGACGCTTTACTGCGCCGATGAGGCGCCGGCGCTGGGTGCGTCCGGCAATCGTCAGGGAGCACTCTATCCGCTGCTCAATCAGCACGATCCGGCGCTTGCCACCTTTTTCCCGGCAGCATTCAGCTTTGCCCGACGACTCTACGATCAGTTAACCGTAACCTATGAGCATCACTGGAGCGGTGTACTGCAGCTGGGCTGGGATGAGAAAAGCCGTAAGAAGATTGATCAGATGCTGGCGATGGGTCTGCCTGAATCCATCGCCCATGGCGTCAATACGGCAGAGGCTGAGAGGCTGGCAAATGTCGAACACGGCTGCGGCGGCATTTTCTACCCACAGGGCGGCTGGCTCTCACCGGCTGAGCTGACCAGCGCGATGCTCACGCATGGCGAAACCCAGGGATTACGCATTCACTGGCTGCACCGCGTCAGCGAACTTTCACGCGATGACGATCACTGGACGCTGACGTTCAGCGATCGGCCGGCGGTCCGTCATGCCACGGTGGTGCTGGCAAACGGTCATGCGATCGCCGACTTTACGCAGAGCGCCCCGCTGCCAACCTATCCGGTGGCCGGTCAGGTAAGCCATGTTCCCTCCACGCCGGGGCTTAATGCACTCCACACCGTGCTCTGTTACGACGGCTATCTGACGCCCGTCAGCCCACAGTTTGGTACTCACTGCATCGGTGCCAGCTATCACCGTGGCGAAACCGCCACAGATTACCGGGAAGAGGATCAGCAGGAGAACCGCAGCCGCCTGTTGCATTGCCTGCCTGACAGCCGCTGGGCAACAAACGTGGATGTCAGTGGCGGTGAAGCAAGAATGGGCGTGCGTTGTGCCACGCGGGACCACCTGCCGATGGTGGGCGGCGTACCGGATTATGATGCGACGCTTAAGCAGTATGCTGATTTACCGACCCGGCTGGCAGCAGGTCATGACATCGCTGACGCACCTGATTTCACGGGCTTATACCTGTTTGGGGCGCTCGGATCGCGCGGCCTGTGCAGTGCACCGCTGGCAGCCGAAGTGCTGGCAGCCCAACTGACCGGTGAGCCGCAGCCGCTGGATGCCAGTACGCTGGCAGCCCTCAATCCGAATCGTTACTGGGTAAGGAAATTACTGAAGGGAAAAGCGGTTTAACTGGCGATGATAAGGGCGGCATGCCGCCCTGCACGGTCAGGCGGAGAGCTGACGAGCCTGGACAAACAGGTTGTCCCACATCCCCACCACTAATGCCTGATCGCGCGGCGAGAGTTCACCCGCCGCAATGGCATTTTGCAGGCTGCGGGAGACCTGAATCTGCAGCGCTTCTGGCGTATGTTCGCCCAGTTGCTCCACCTCGGCCACGGCCAGTGTCAAATGCCCGCGCAGATAACCGCTGGCGAACAGCTCATCGTCACTGGCATGCTCGACCATGTCGTCAATCAGGGCCAGAATACGCGCTTCAAATTCTGCGATCATCTCAATTCCTCTATTTATAATGCTTTTCTGCATCACAGATCGTCCGGCCAGGGAAACTGCGACGCTGTTAATGACGGCCTGCCATAAAATTCCGCCAGGGCGGTAATAAAACGCGCGGGACGGGCGGGAATGCCCGACGTCAGATAGCTCATGACCTGAGCATGGACTTTACGCTGAAACGCAATGCGATCCGGCTCACAATCTCCATCGAGATTGTCACAACTCACGTTGAAGGGAAAGCCTGCCGCCGTACAAAACATCCACTCCAGCGCCTGCGGCTTCACTTCCACGGCTTCAAACTGACTCTGGGTCAGCGCGTCGCGGCCATCCGGGCAGTACCAGTAGCCAAAATCGACCAGTTTGCGGCGGGCTTCACCGGCGATGCACCAGTGTGAGATCTCGTGCAGAGCGCTGGCGTAGAAGCCGTGGGCAAAGACCACGCGGTTCCACGGCGACTCTGCATCCGCAGGAAGATAGATCGGTTCATCGTCGCCTTTAATTAGACGGGTCTGAAATTCATCGCTGAAACAGCGATCAAACAGCGTGATCAGCTGTTCATAATGATGAGTCGGGTTCATGACGGTATCACGTAAAAAGTTACGAATGCAGCGTGGCCAGCCAGGCCAGAACGTCGCTGCCGTGGCTGTCCCACAGTAATTTAAGGCTCATGACGGCAGAGACAATGACCACCATCGGGCGGATCAGTTTCTGTCCGCGGCTCAGCACCAGCCGCGCGCCCAGACGCGCGCCGCAGAACGCGCCGAGCATCATAACCAGGCCGGTTCCCCACACCACTTTGCCGCCGAACATAAAGAACAGCAGGCTGCCCAGGTTTGAGGTGAAGTTAAGGACCTTGGCGTGTGCGGTCGCTTTGGCCAGGTTGTAGCCGCAGAGCGTGACGAAAGCCAGTGCATAAAAGGAGCCTGCGCCCGGTCCGAAAAATCCGTCGTAGAATCCCACGGCTCCGCCGCCCACCAGCGCATAAGCCAGGCCATGCAGGCGGCGCGCCTGATCCACTTCCCCCAGGCGCGGCATCAGCAGGAACCACAGGCCGATGGCGATTAAAAACAGCGGCAGCATCTGACGCAGAAAATCCGCCTGCAGACGCTGAATCAGTATCGCACCCAGCACGGACCCCATCAGCGTCATGGCGATATTCAGCCACTGTTCATTCAGCTTCACTGCACCGCGCCGGACAAAGTAGAGGCTGGCGGAAAACGATCCGCCGACCGATTGCAGTTTATTGGTCGCCAGCGCCTGGGCGGGAGAGAGGCCCGCCGCCAGCAACGAAGGTACCGTAAGTAATCCCCCGCCACCCGCGATTGAATCAATAAAACCGGCCAGCATGGCGATTAAAAACAGCAGCCCGACCAGCAGCGGGCTGACCACAAACCAATCCATGGAATCCCTTACAGTAAATGTTTATCCAGCAGGGCCTGACAGGCAGGCGGTAGCGGCGGTGGCTCACGTTTCACCGGTGCACCAGAACCCGGTTGCTTCGGCAGGAACCAGCTCTGCAGTTCTGCGCCACAGCCATCGCCTGGCGGCGGTGCGGGCTGATCTTCACAGCCTATACTGCCTGCCGGGCAGCGCAGCCGCACATGCATATGAGCACGATGAGCAAACCACGGACGCACTTTACGCAGCCAGTCGCGATCGTTACCGGCATCAGCACAAAGCTGCTTTTTAATCGCCGGATTGACGAAGATGCGTGTGACATCATCATCTTTGGCCGCCAGTTTAATCAGGCTGTCGATTTCCGGCTGCCAGTGGCGCGCAATGACATTTTTATCGCCTGGCCCAACCAGATCCAGCGGCTGCGGCTTCAGCAGTTGCTGCGCGCTCCAGCGGTTTTTTGGTAACTGCAGCCAGATATCTACATCCAGTCCGGTCTGATGACTGGCGTGACCGCTGCTGAAGCGCCCGCCTGCTGCCATGCCCATGTCGCCAATCAGCACGTTACCCAGTTGCAGGTTATGCACCTGGGTGCTGAGCCGCTGAATAAACTGAATCAGATCGGGATGACCGAAATAACGCCGCTGATCCTGCCGCATCACCTGATAGTTGGGTGAATTCAGCGGCAGCGACTGCGCGCCAACAATACAGCCATTGGCAAAGCCGCCAATAGATTGCGGTGCGCCGCTGATTGGATGCTGAATATTTTGCCACGGCGTCGCCGCCAGGCTTGAGGCGCTGATCAGCAGCGCACTCAGGGTAAGCAGGAGCGCTTTCATGCCATCACCAGCGCGGCACGGAGCTGTTAACGTCACCGTTCTGCGCCCGCTGGCGCAGCAGATGATCCATCAGCACGATCGCCATCATCGCCTCGGCGATCGGCACGGCACGGATCCCCACGCAGGGATCGTGACGACCTTTGGTGATCATCTCCACCTCTTCGCCATCGCGGGTAATGGTTTTACCCGGCACGGTAATGCTGGAAGTCGGTTTCATCGCCACATTGGCGCTGATGATCTGACCGCTGCTGATGCCGCCCAGAATGCCGCCCGCGTGATTGCTCTGGAAACCATCGTGACGGATCTCGTCGCGATGCTGACTGCCGCGCTGGTTTACCACCGCAAAGCCGTCACCAATTTCGACGCCTTTGACGGCATTGATACTCATCAGCGCGTGCGCCAGATCGGCGTCCAGTCGGTCGAAAACCGGCTCGCCCAGGCCTGGTGGCACGTTCTCAGCCATGACAGTGACTTTGGCGCCAATGGAGTCGCCCTCTTTTTTCAGGCCGCGCATCAGTTCGTCCAGCGCTTCCAGCTTGTCAGCATCCGGGCAGAAGAACGGGTTCTCTTCCACGATGCTCCAGTCTTTCAGCTCGCAGGCGATATCACCAATCTGTGACAGATAGCCGCGCACCACCACACCGTGTTTCATCTGCAGGTATTTCTTGGCGATGGCACCCGCCGCCACACGCATCGCGGTTTCGCGCGCCGACGAGCGGCCGCCGCCACGGTAGTCACGCTGACCATATTTCTGCTCGTAGGTGTAATCCGCATGGCCCGGACGAAACAGATCTTTGATCGCGCCATAATCCTGCGAGCGCTGATCGGTGTTCTCAATGAGCAGACCAATTGAGGTGCCGGTGGTCACGCCTTCAAACACACCGGACAAAATTTTCACCTGATCCGGCTCGCGGCGCTGCGTGGTATAGCGCGATGTGCCAGGACGACGGCGATCGAGATCGTGCTGAATATCGGCTTCGGTCAGCGGAATGCCTGGCGGCACGCCGTCAACAATGCAGCCCAGCGCAAGACCGTGGGACTCGCCGAAGGTGGTTACTCGAAAAAATTGCCCGATGCTGTTTCCGGCCATGCTGTTTCCTTCTCAGGGTTTGGCGGGCGATACTTCGCCCCACTTTTAGTCTTTATAAAAAGAGAAATGGTGTTGTGCGTCGACAATCTGCTGGCGCGTCAGCGTAAAGACGCCGTCACCGCCGTTGTCGAATTCCAGCCAGGTAAAGGGCACATCGGGATACTGCTCGATCATGTGCACCATGCTGTTGCCCACTTCGCAGACCAGAACGCCCTGCTCGCTGAGATAGTCAGGTGCACAGGCCAGAATACGGCGCACCAGCTTCAGGCCATCGCTGCCTGCCGCCAGACCCAGCTCAGGTTCGTGGCGATATTCGTTTGGCAGATCATCCATGTCTTCCGCATCCACATACGGCGGATTCGTGACGATCAGATCGTATTTTAGCTGTGGCAGCTCGCGGAACAGATCAGCACGAATCGGCGTCACCTGATGAATCAGTCCATGCTCTTCAATGTTCTGCTCGGCGACGGCCAGCGCACCGGTGGAGATATCCACGGCGTCCACTTCCGCTTCCGGGAAGGCATAGGCGCAGGCAATCGCGATGCAGCCGCTGCCGGTACACATATCCAGGATATGACGCGGCGGCGTGCTGACCAGACCGGCAAAGCGGTTCTCAATCAGTTCGCCAATGGGTGAACGTGGAACCAGCACGCGCTCATCCACAAAGAATTCGTGACCGCAGAACCAGGCTTTATTGGTCAGATAGGCGACCGGAATGCGCTCGTTGACGCGACGGATAACGCGCTCAACGATCAGCAGACGTTCGCTGGCAGTCAGACGCGCGTTACGCATATCTTCCGGAATATCCAGCGGCAGCCAGAGTGACGGCAGGACCAGTTGAACGGCTTCGTCCCAGGGATTGTCTGTACCATGTCCGTACCAGATTCCGGCAGCGGAAAAGCGGCTGACCGCCCAGCGCAGCATGTCCTGAATGGTGTGCAGTTCGTTCACTGCCTCATCGACGAAAATTTTGTCCACGTAGCCCTCCGCAGGCCTTTTGCTAAATCGGCCAGTAGTGTGCCATGAAGCCGGGGAGAATTCAGCGCAGCGAGGTGAAAAAGCTGACATTTAATGACACTTAACGGTAAGGTAGCGGCTCTGCTGTGTGACAGCCTTTTCTGATATGACTGACCTGCTATGAGTAAAAAAACACCATTAAGCCCGGATGATGAAGCGCTGTTTCGCCAGTTAATGACCGGCACACGTCAGTTAAAACAGGACACCTTTGTCCATAAAGCGCCGGTGAAAACCCGCCAGATTCCGGTGAAACGTCTGCTTTCAGAGCAGGCGGACAACAGTCACTACTTTTCGGATGAGTTTCAGCCGCTGCTTTCTACGGAAGGGGCAACCCGTTACGTTCGCGCCGATGTCAGTCACTTTGAGCTGAAAAAATTGCGTCGCGGTGACTATACGCCGGAAATTTTCCTGGATCTGCACGGATTAACGCAGCAGCAGGCCAAGCAGGAGCTGGGGGCACTCATCGCCGCCTGCCGCCGTGAACATCTGTTCTGCGCCAGCGTCATGACCGGTCATGGGAAGCATATTCTGAAGCAGCAGACGCCGCTGTGGCTGGCCCAGCATCCGTGGGTGATGGCTTTTCATCAGGCGCCGAAGATGTTTGGCGGTGACGCCGCGCTGCTGGTTTTGATTGAGATTGAGGAGTGGCAACCGCCTGAGTTGCCATAAAAGGGGCCGACGGGATCGGCCCAGAGACGTCAGATCGCTTTCGCCAGTTTTTTGGGACTGACCTGCCACAGCAATTTACCTGCGCTTGCCGCGGGATCGAACTCCACGCAGGCAATGGCGGAAGTAGCAAACATGGGCGGTGCTTCCTGTGGGCACAGTTCAGAGACTAAATACCCTACCAACGGTAAATGTGAGATCACCAGCGCCGATTTAACGCCTTCATTAGCCAGCGCCTGCAGATAGCACCCTACCATCTCAGGATCGCCACCCGGCGTTAACTCCGGCAGAACGTCCTGGCCTTCCGGCAGGGGAAAGGCTTCACGCACCGTCGCGAGCGTTTGCTGCGCGCGTAAATAGGGACTCACCATTACTCGCTCAATGTCCGGCGTCTGGCTGTTAAGCCAGTTGGCCATTTGACGTGATTCGTTGCAGCCACATAAGGTCAATGGCCTGACTGAATCACTGGCTGCTTCCAGAGCCGCATCGCCGTGACGCATGATAAAAACTTGCATAAAGCACCGCTGTTGTTTGTCGACATCGCCCGACGCGTAGCGCCTGACTCTTCACTCTGCGAATGAACGCTGTGTTTTACCCTAATGGCTTCAGTATAGTCAACCGGTTGTTTATTAAATAAGCACTTCTCAGAATCATGCTGCGCCGCACACTCTGGCGGCGTTTTTCTAAGCCGCTGAATCGGATTGGTTATTCCATTTTCAGCAGAAATGTAAAATTTCGTCTATTTTTTAGCCGCCTCAACCAACGCGTCACAGGGTGTAAAACGTTCCCCATGTTGCTGCGTAAGCCGGGTTAATCTGTTGACCATTTCCGCCGCGCCCAGTTTGTCCATGTAGTGGAACGGACCACCCAAAAATGGCGGAAAGCCGATGCCAAACACGGCACCGATATCGCCATCGCGCGCGCAGCGGATCACCTGCTCATCAAGACAGCGGGCCGCCTCATTGAGCATCATCATGACACAGCGTTCAGCAATCTGTGCCTCACTCTGCCTGGCCTTCGGTGTGACCTTCAGCAAAGTATAAAGTGAGGCGTCAGGTTTTTTACGCTGCCAGCGCGGCTGGTCATAGCGATAAAAGCCTTTGCTGTTTTTACGTCCCTTGCGGCCATCTTTCAGCACCGCATCAAACGCGGCCGGCGCGGCAAAGCGTTCGCCATAGGCCTGATGCAGGATGGGACTGATTTTGCTGCCGACGTCGATACCCACCTCATCCAGCAGCTGAATCGGGCCGACCGGAAATCCAAACTTCACCAGCGCCCGATCAATATGTTCAATGGGCTCGCCCTCCAGCAGGCAGAGCATCGCTTCATTTATATAAGGTGTCAGGATGCGGTTAACATAGAAACCCGGCTTGTCCGCCACCACAATCGGGGTTTTTCCCTGGCTCCGCGCCAGCGCCACAATCGTCACCAGCGTTGCGGTTGAGGTGTTCAGATGGGGAATCACCTCCACCAGCGGCATTTTTTCGACCGGACTGAAATAGTGCAGCCCGATGACGTTTTCCGGACGCTGCGCTTTGGCGGCGATCTCTTCGATCGGCAACGAAGAGGTGTTTGAGGCAAACAGCGTGTGCGGCTGGCAGTGTGCTTCCACTTCGCTCACCATCTGCTGCTTCAGCGCTAAATCTTCGAATACGGCTTCGATCACCACATCACGCTGTGAAAAGCCCTGATAATCGGTGCCGCCCGTGATACGAGCCATCTGCTGTTGACGCTGTGCCGGCGTCAGCTGGCGTCGTTTAACCTTTTTACTCAGCAGCTCCCAGCTGGTTTTCAGCGCATGATTTACCCCTTCCAGGCTGATATCTTTGATGCGCACCGGCAAGCCCGCGTTGATGGCGGTGATGCTGGCGATGCCGCCGCCCATCAGGCCACCGCCGAGAATAGCGACGCTTTTCACCCTGGCAGGCTCCGCGTCTCCGCCCCGCTCTTTCTTCATGGCCGTGGTCGCGAAGAAGATTCCGCGCAGCGCAACGGATTCTGGCGTCATCGCCAGTTCACCAAAGGCACGCGCTTCAGCATCGTGTCCTGCCCGGCTGCCCTGTTCCAGCCCGATGCGCACCACCTCAATAATGCGATTTGCCGCCGGATAATTGCCCTGGGTTTTGGCGGCTGTCTGACGGCTCGCCAGGGCAAACAGTGCCTGACGGCCAATCGGGCCATGCAGCAGACGGTCGCGCAGCGGCAGCGTTCGTCCGCTGACTTTGCCCTTTTTCACCCGGGCGATGGCGGTCTCCAGCAGAATCGCCTGCGGCACCGCGTCATCAACCACACCCAGCTTACGTGCCTGTTTAGCCCGCAGCGTTTTGCCGGTCAGAATCAGCGGCAGCGCCTGCTGCACGCCGATTAAGCGTGGCAGTCGCTGAGTGCCGCCAGAGCCTGGCAGCAAGCCGAGCTGTACCTCCGGTAATCCGAGCCGGGTTTTATCATCCAGCGAGCAGATACGTGCATCGCAGGCCAGCGCCAGCTCCAGTCCGCCGCCGAGGCAGGCACCGTGGATGGCTGCAACCACCGGGAACGGCAGTGCGTCGAGCGCAGCCATCACTTCCTGGCCCTGTTTTGCCAGCGCTTCAGCTTCCTGCGCGCTCTTGCAGCGGTCGATCATGCTGATGTCCGCACCCGCAATGAAGTTATCCGGTTTGCCGGAAATCAGCACCAGGCCAGCCAGCTTTGGATCGCGGCGTGCCTCCGCAATAATCGCGGTGATCTGCCCGGCAAATTCCGCTTTCAGGGTGTTCATTTTCTCATCAGGGACATCAATCGTGATGATGCCGACGTGATCCAGTCGCATCTTCAGATGAAACGCATTCTGCTCCATTATTCGGCCTCCAGAACCATTGCCGCACCCAGACCGCCTGCTGCACAGGCAGTGACCAGACCTAACCCGCCACCCCGGCGGCGTAATTCGTTCAGCGTCTGGGTAATCATGCGCGCGCCCGTGGCGGCGAAAGGATGACCATAGGCGATTGAACCGCCCAGCACGTTAAAGCGTTCTTCATTCACTTCGCCCAGCGCATGCGGACGATTCAGTACCTCACGGGCAAAGCGCTCATCGCGAAACATCTGCAGGTTGCTCAGCGTCTGGGCAGCAAATGCTTCATGCATATCGATCAGCGTCAGATCGGCCAGGGTCACGCCAGCGCGATCCAGTGCCAGCGGTGAAGCGTACGCCGGACCCAGTAGCATGTCCTGCTGCACCCCGATGGCGGAAAAAGCGTAGCTGCGCAGATAACCCAGCGGTCTGATACCCAGCTCGCGTGCGCGGCCCTCGCGCATCAGAATCACCGCGGCTGCGCCGTCGGTGAGTGGCGTACTGTTGGCCGCAGTAACACTACCGTGCTGGCGATCAAATGCCGGACGCAGTCGGGCGTAATCCTCCGCTTTGGCATTCATGCGGACGTTATTGTCCTGATCGATAGCGGTTTTCCACGGCGGCACAAAAGCGGCCATCACTTCCTGATTCAGTACCCCGGATTGCCAGGCTCGGGCGGCATGCTGATGGGATCGCAGTGCCAGCGCATCCTGTGCTTCACGGGTAATGCCGTGACTCTTCGCCATCTGTTCGGCTGTATCGCCCATGCGCAGGCCGGTGGAATACTCCGCCACTGCGGGTGGCACCGGCAGCAGATCACGCGGGCGCAGACGTCGCAGGATCTGCAGTTTCTGCCCGACGCTGCGGGCTTTGTTGAGATCCACCAGCGCACGCGCCAGCGTTTTACTGACACCGATTGGAAGCACTGAAGAGGAGTCAGCCCCACCCGCGATGCCCGCAGAGATGGTGCCCGCCATCAGACTTTCTGCCACATTCGCTACCGCCTGAAAACTGGTAGCACAGGCACGGCTGACGCTGTAAGCATCGGTATGTACATTCAGCCCGCTGCTTAAAACAATTTCCCGCGCAATGTTCGGCGCTTCCGGCATCTGCACGACCTGCCCAAAGACCAGTTGCTCTATCACTTCAGCGGGAAGTTCACTGCGCGCCATTAATTCGCTGACCACCATACGTCCCAGTTCAATGGCGGGAATGCCATGAAAGCCGGTCGCCTGGCGCAGGAAAGGGGTGCGTAACCCATGGGTTATTGCGATGCGTTCACCATCACGCGTCAGCAGCGGCTGCGCTTTGCTCATTATTCTCACCTGTGGCTGGTACTGTGGCATCATTGCCTGAAGAGGTCTGACCTGATCAGTGTTAACCACAAGCGGGTGAGCCGCCAATATCGGAAAGGAAAAAGTGCGAAGGGAAACACGAAAATGAAAAACGCCGCATGTACGCGGCGCTTTGAGATTTAACGCAAACCGAGCTGAAAAATCAGGGTTTCAGCCTGGCAGCTGAAGGTGAAATCGACATCGAGCTGTACGCCCTGATTCACTTCGCTGAAGCGCGATTCAATCACACAGGGTTCTGATTCAACCTCACGCGCGCGCTGGGTAAGTTGCGCTAATTTCGCTTCCGCATCGGCACGCTGAGCAAACCATTCTGACCAGCTTGCAGTGCAATCGGTGTTATCCATCACTGTGCCCACATCAACACAGCAACAGGCTGCGGTTTCGGTCGCACTGCATTTTTTAATGGCATCAGTCATTTCATTCTCCTGACCAGCATTCTGGCGGTTTGCGCGATTTTATGACCGAAATTTTACCTGCTTGCCCAAAAATGCGCCACGCGTATGGCCCTAAGTGACGAATATCACAATAAAAATTGATCCAGAACAAACTGGAATCGGTATGCTGTGCAGAATTGGGGCTGTTTTGTTAAGCAGATCGAATTTTAAGCGATCAATTCTGAAATATTTGAAAAACAATATTGCAACATGCACACAGGTCGGACCTATACTCTCCGCACTGGTCTGATATGTGCGCTTTACATCAGTCCCTACAATCCGCCGTCCTTTGTTACGCGACGTTATAGCGTTAAATAATAATTCACATGAGGTTGTGGTCATGAACCATAAAAACCTGTTTGCAAAGTCAGCCGTGGCGGCTGCAGTGGCGCTTGTCTCTTCACACGTTTACGCAGCTGGATTTCAGTTAAATGAATTCTCTACGATTGGTTTAGGTCGCGCATATTCAGGCGAAGGGGCAATGGGCGATACGGCGGCGTCAGCCAGCCGTAACCCGGCGACGATGGCATTAATGGATCGTCCTGAATTTTCACTCGGTGCGGTTTATATTGCGCCAGATGTCAACATCAGTGGTCGCAGTCCCAGCGGACGCAGCCTGGATGCCAATAATATTGCCCCGAATCAGTGGATCCCCAATATTCATTACGTTCAGCCTATCAACGATCAGTGGTGGATTGGCGCATCTGCAACGTCAAATTATGGCTTAGCGACAGAGTTTAATAATGGCTACACCGCAGGCGGTTACGGGGGTAAAACCGACCTGATGACCGGCAATTTCAATCTCAGCACCGCCTATCGTCTGAATGAGCATTTTAGTGTGGGTGTGGGTTTTGATGCGGTTTACGCCAAAGCCAAAATTGAACGCTATGCAGGTGAATCAGGCGCGAGGCTGGGCATTCCGGCTGATACCCAGGTGGCCCATCTGAAAGGCGATAAGTGGGGCTACGGCTGGAATGCCGGTGTTCTGTATGAAGTGGATGAAAATAACCGCTTCGGCTTTACCTATCGTTCAGAAGTTAAAGTTGATTTCGATGGCGATTATAAGAGCAACCTCTCATCACGGCTGAATGCGTTTAATGATCCGACCGTGACCGGTGTGCCTGATGGCACCAACGGCACGACCGTTCCGGGCGCATTAACCCTGAATCTGCCGGAGATGTGGGAAGTGTCGGGCTGGCATAAAGTGGCACCGCAGTGGGCGGTTCACTACAGCATGGCGTACACCAGCTGGAGTCAGTTCCAGGAGTTGAAAGCGACCGGTTCAAACGGCCAGACGCTGTTCTATAAAGATGAAAGCTTCCACGATGCGTACCGCATTGCGCTGGGCACGACCTATTCCTACGACAAGAACTGGACTTTCCGTACCGGTATTGCGTTTGATGACAGTCCGGTACCAGCAGATAAGCGTTCTATCTCTATTCCGGACCAGGATCGTTTGTGGCTAAGTGCCGGTACCTCTTATGCCTTTAACGATAATGCCTCTGTTGATTTAGGCATCTCTTATATGCACGGCCAGAAAGTGACTGTGAAAGAAGGTCCTTATACCTTTACCTCTGAAGGTAAGGCCTGGCTTTACGGCGCGAACTTTAACTACAAGTTCTGATGGAATAGCACGATCAAAAAGGGCGACTCTGGTGAGTCGCCCTTTTTTCGTGGCGGCGGGTCGCTGGCTGGCTCAGGGAGCATGCGCCCTTTGCAAAGACGCAAAACCCGCCATCCCTGACTGCTCAGCGCGGGCGATTACGCACCTCATCCCTGAGATGCGCCCGCTGCCGGGCCAACGCTTTGCGTTGTTTAAAAACGCTCCCGGCGTTTTTATCCATGGCCCGCGATGCTTTGTTCCGGGCGTATGCTCCCACCACTTCAGCTGCTGTGCGCTCTGCAGAAAAACACAGCGACACGCAGGCAAGGGATCCTGCATTTACTGCGCGTCGATATCCTTCAGGTCATCCTGAATCGCGGCTGCGTTAGGGTTGTCTTCCGGCTTGAGCTTGCCACCGCGCGCCAGGAAGTCGTGACGCTGGAAGTAAGCGTTACGAATAAAGGCGTAGGGATCGCTCTGCTGTTTCAGGATTGCATCAGAATCCAGCAGCTGCGCACGGGTCTCGATCCCTTCAAGTGTCCATTTACCGATCGACATCGGCCAGGTCAGCCAGCCAAGAATCGGATAGAGGGTATCAACGTAGTCGCCGCCATCCTGACGAACCGTGAAGCTGCCATAGGCAGGCAGTTCAACGTAAGGACCATAGCCAACGCCGTAATGACCCAGCGTAGTACCGAAACGGTGCGGCTCTTCACGCGCCAGTTCCGGATTCGCTTTACCGGCAACGTCAATGAAACCGCCCAGGCCCAGCACGCTGTTCAGGAAGAAACGGGTAAAGTGAATACCCGCATCACGCCCGTCACCCACCAGGATGGCGTTGACCATGCTGGCAGGTTCTTCCAGGTTGCCGAGGAAATTGCTCAGGCCGGTACGTGCCGGAACCGGCACATAATCGCGCCAGGCGACAGCGACCGGACGTAACACATACGGATCCAGCACATTGTAGTTAAAGTTAAACATCGTGCGGTTAAAGCCTTCGAATGGATCGCTGCGCCCGGCAGGATCGCTATTCGCGGGCTTTGAACTGGCACAACCCACCAGAAGGACGCTGGCCACAGCCAGGCTGGTCAGGCGATAATTCATTCCAATCTCCCTGTGCGGATGAAAAAGGTCTACCCATCGTTCAGGTCACAGCCCGGAGTCGAATCGGCTTACCCGATGAGCATAGCTGACTTTGTGCCAGAGGCAGCAGGCAATGGCACGCATCATTGTTAACATTATCAATTTTTACGTTCAGGGAAGCTGCTTATTGATCTCTACCGCGATGGACTGATGCCCATCCCAGGGCGTTACGGCGCTCAGCCCCAGCCAGTCACCCGGCTGCGGATTGGCGCTGCCATCGCGTGAAACGCGCACCCTTACTGCGACCTGATGCTGCGCCGAAAGCAGGCGATCTGGCATCATGGCGTTACTGTCATCCAGCGTCAGCGTCAGCGGGAAATGACTCAGCGGCATCCGCTTAACCGCCACCGGCACGGGTGAATCCCCGTCAGAAACCGAAATATACAACACTCCGTCTGGCGGTAACATTTTTTCTGCCTCAGGTGTCAGCGTCACGGTCAGCGCCAGCTGACGACTCTGCTGCCCTGACTCACTTCTGGCCTTTTCAATGCTGCGGGCGATCATCGCGTGCCGCTTGTCATCGGCAGGCAACAGAGCTAAAAGCGTCTGCCATGCGTCGATAGCCTGATCGTATTGCTGCTGTCCGTAAGCATTAAACGCCAGCAGGCTCAGCGTCCGCAGGTTGTGCGGATCTGCTTTCAGCAATGAGTGCAGCAGCAGTGACGCCTGCCGGTTATCCTGCGGGTCAGAAGATCGCGTCAGAACCTCTGCATAATCCTGTTTAAGCGCCAGATCGTTGGGGGACAGCTGTAAAGCATGCTCAAAGGCCTGACTGGCGATCTCTGTATTATTCAGCACCATGCCGAGCCGCCCCAGCATGGTCCAGTCGGCCAGATTATCCGGTTCTGTTTGCAACGCGGTACGCAATCCGAGCTCTAAACGCGCCAGCTCTTCCATACTCAGCGGCTTAGCGCCAGGGTCCATCAGACGGGCACGCAGCTCAGGATACGCCTGCTGCACCTGCATCCAGCCAGTGAATTGTGCCAGGCCGCCGGTTTTCAGATAAGTGCCCAGAGAGACCGCAATCAGTACAATCAGGCCTGGCAGCAAAATCCAGCGGCTACTGGTGTGTGATTGCAATGCCTGTGCTGGCGGAATATCCGCCAGTAGTGTCTGCTGTAATTCCCGCTCCATCAGCGGACGTTCAGCGACCACGCCCTGCGCTTCATCCTGCGCCAGCTCATCTATACGCTGATGGTAGAAGCGCTGATTAAGACGATCGCGATCGCCTGTGCTGGCCTGACGTTGCCACCAGCCCGCCGCCACAAACAGCGTGCAGGCTGCCAGCAGTAACAGAAAAAGGGTGATCCAAAATGCACTCATTACGGCTTCCTGTCTGACTTCAGTAGCGCATTAAGACGCTGTTGCTCATCTTCATCCAGCTCACTGCGGGTTTTACGCTGACGGCTGCGCAGGATGATCACCGCGCCGCCCAGTAGCGCAAACAGCGCCGGGCCCGCCCAGAGAATCAGGGTGGAGGGCGTGACCGGTGGCGAATAGCTGACGAAATTGCCGTAACGCGCCACCATATAGTCGATGATCTGCTGGCGACTCTGGCCCTGCTTCATCAGCTCGTAGACTTTTAATCGCATGTCGGCGGCAATCATGGCATTCGAGTCGGCGATGCTGTTGTTCTGACATTTCGGACAACGTAATGACGCAGTCAGGTCACGGTATTGCTCTTCCTGGGCTACCGAGTCAAATTGCAGCGTGTCGATGGTCGCCCAGAGATTGATACTGAACAGCAGGCCGCAGAGCAGTAACAGCGTTCTCATGATCCCGCCTCCGCGCTGTATTTCATCCACAACGGTTTCACTTCCTGCTCCCAGACACGCGCATTCAGATCGCCCGCATGGCGATAACGAATGATCCCTTTGCCGTCGATCAGGAAGGTTTCCGGCGCGCCATAGACACCGAGATCGAGTCCCAGCATACCGTTGCCATCATAAAGACTCAGCGCGTAGGGATTGCCCAGTGTGTTCAGCCAGTTAACGGCCTTGCGTCGATCGTCTTTGTAGTTCAGTCCGACCACGCGGATGCCCTGCTCCGCCAGCGTATTCAGATACTGATGCTCCGCGCGGCAGGTCGGACACCAGGTCGCCCAGACATTCAGCAACATCGGCTTGCCATCCGTCAGCACATGCTGGTCGTAGATTTTGCCCGGCTGATCCAGAGCTTCCAGCCGGAACAGCGGCACCGGTTTGCCAATCAGCGCAGATTCGAGTCGGGTCGGATCGTCACCCTCGGCATTGCGGGTCAGTTGCCATAGCAGCGCCGCCGCCAGCAGCAGAAACAGCATCAGGGGAATAAACAGGATTTTCTTATTCATATCCGCGCCTCCGTTTCCGCTTTTTTGCGCGAACGGTAGCGGGGATCGAACAGGCAGAATAGGCCACCCAGCGCCATCAGTGCACCACCGAACCAGATCCAGCGAACAAAGGGTTTGTAGTAAATGCGCACGGCCCAGCTGTCATCATCCAGCTCTTCACCCAGCGCTGCATAGAGATCGCGGCTGAAACCGCCATCGATCGCTGCCTCAGTCATCATGGTGCGGGCAGCGGTGTAAAAGCGTTTTTCCGCCTGCAGTGTTGCTTCATGCTTGCCGTTGCGGGTGACATCAATAATACCCATGCCGCCGCTGTAGTTCGGCCCCTGCAGATTCTGCACACCACGGAAGACAAAGTGATAGTGATGAATATCGACACTATCGCCTGCCTTCATCCGCACATCGCGCTCCACGCTGTACTGCGTGCTGAATGCAATGCCAATCACCGTGACCCCTACGCCCAGATGGCCCAGCACCATGCCCCAGTGACTGCGTGACAGATGACGTAATCCGGCAAAGAACGGGTGACGATGGGTGGCGCGTTCGTGCAGCTCCAGCAGTGTCAGTACAATAATCCAGAGCGACATCAGCAGGCCAACCACGGTCATCGCCTCAATGCGATCCTGCAACCACCAGGGAATGATCATGGAACAGGCCAGGGTCACGATCAGCGCCAGCGCCAGCCGTTTTGCCAGCTTTTGCGGTTCATCGCGACGCCAGCGCACCAGCGGTCCGATTCCCATCAGTAGCGCAAACGGCGCCATCAGCCAGCTGAACATGGTGTTGAAGAACGGCTCGCCGACCGAAATGCTGCCCAGCCCCAGTTGCTTATGTACCAGTGGCAACAGGGTGCCGAGAAGGACCACCAGCATTGCGGCAATCAACAGCACATTATTGCCCAGCAAAAATGATTCGCGCGACCAGGTTTCATTCTGTACCCGGCCACGCACCTGCCCGCCTTTGATGGCGTAAAGCAGCAGCGAGCTGCCGATGACAATCACCAGAAACGCGAGGATAAACATCCCGCGCGCCGGATCGGAGGCGAAGGAATGCACCGACACCAGCACCCCGGATCGCACCAGGAACGTCCCCAGCAGGCTCAGCGAAAAGGCCGTAATCGCCAGCAGCACAGTCCACGCTTTGAAGGTGCCACGCTTTTCAGTGACCGCCAGCGAGTGCATCAGGGCGGTGCCCGCCAGCCACGGCATAAACGACGCATTTTCAACCGGATCCCAGAACCACCAGCCGCCCCAGCCCAGTTCGTAATAGGCCCACGCCGATCCCAGCACAATGCCAATGGTCAGAAAGACCCAGGCCGCGGTCGTCCACGGGCGTGACCAGCGCGCCCAGGCGGTATCCAGCCGGCCAGCCATCAGTGAGGCGATGGCAAACGCAAAGGCCACCGAAAAGCCGACATAGCCCATATAGAGCAGCGGCGGATGGAAGATCAGGCCGATATCCTGCAGCATGGGATTCAGGTCATGGCCGTCTATCGGGAAGTCCGGCAGCGTGCGGCCAAACGGATTAGACGTCAGCAGGATAAACAGCAGGAAGCCAAGATTGATCATCCCCATCACTGCCAGCACGCGTGCCAGCGCATCCTGCGGCATACCGCGACTGAATATCGCCACCGCCAGTGTCCAGGTGCTCAGCAGCAACACCCACAACAGCAGCGATCCTTCATGTGCGCCCCAGGTGGCGGCGATGCGATAGTAAACCGGCAGCAGGCTATTAGAGTTGGTGACGACATAGGCAACGGTAAAGTCGTTGCTGATAAAGGCCCAGACCAGCAGTGCAAACGCCGCCGCGATACAGACAAACAGACCCGAGGCCAGCGGACGCGCCATCCCCATCAGGCGGGCATCCTGGCGCACCGCGCCCCACAGTGGATAGCTGCTCAGCAACAGGGAGAGGCCCAGCGCCAGGCAGAGCAGAAAGGTTCCAGTTTCGGGCATCATGATGATTTATTCCCTGCCTGATAGCGCGACTGCGGGCCGGTTTGATCACTCTTCATCGCGTTTTCAATCTCCGGCGGCGTATATTTCTCATCATGTTTTGCCAGAACCTCTTTGGCGATCACCTGGTTGCCCGCCGCCAGCACGCCCTGCGCGACAACGCCCTGCCCTTCACGGAACAGGTCCGGCAGGATCCCTTCAAAACTGACGCTGACCACACCACGCGCATCATAAAGTTTGAACGACACAGCCAGCGTTTTCGGATCGCGCCGGACGCTGCCGGGCATCACCATGCCACCGACGCGCAGCCGCTGTCCCGCTTCGGGCTTCTCGTGCGCCTCCCCTTTGCCGTAGAGGATTTCGCCTGGGGTATAGAAGAGATCGATGTTTGAGCGCAGCGCATACATCACCAGCGCGGTGGCCAGGCCAAGACCGAGCAGGATCGCCACTGCCGCATAAAGACGGTTGCGTCGACGGATATTCACAACTTCTCTCCTGCCGCTTCAGCCGCGGCTTTTTTCGATTTTGCTGCCCGGATGCGACGTTCACGTGCGTCACGCTGGCGAATCTCCGCCAGCAAACGGCGGCGCAGTAACAGGGTATGCAGCGTCAGGCCGATAAGTGAAAGCAACGTGCAGGCCACCGCCAGCCAGACGTAGAAAGCGTAACCGCCCATGGCAAAGAAAGCGTGCCAGGAGGAAAAGGCTGGAGTCATGCCTGCTCCCCCCGCTTCGCCACATCAATCGCCCAGGGACGATGACGTTCGGTTAACAGAATCAGGTTACGCAGTCGCATCAGGGTCAGCGTAATAAAGACCAGCAGATAGCCGAGGATTGCCCAGCGCAGCGGCGTGCGCATGACCGGCGCAATCGCCTGCTGGAGAATGCCCGACGAGCCCTGATGCAGGGTATTCCACCACTGCACTGAGAAGTGAATGATCGGCAGATTGACCACGCCGACCAGAATCAGAATACCCGCAGCCCGGCCTGCGGTGCGGCGGTCATCAAAAGCGTGATACAGCGCAATCACGCCCATATAGAGGAACAGCAGTACCAGCTCTGATGTGAGGCGGGCATCCCAGATCCACCAGGTGCCCCACATCGGCTTGCCCCATGCCGAGCCGGTGACCAGCGCAATAAAGGTAAAAACCGCACCCACCGGAGCCATGGCGGCGGAAACCAGATCGGCCATTTTCATCTGCCACACCAGGCCGATAAAGGCGGCGATGGCCATTGAAGCATAAACACCCATCGACCACATTGCAGCGGGCACATGAATGTACATGATGCGGAAGCTGTCACCCTGCTGATAGTCAGCGGGTGCGTATCCAAATCCCCAGACCCAGCCCAGCAGCAACGCCGCCAGCCCGGCGATGGCGAACCATGGAACCAGTCGCCCCGAAAACTCATAAAGCCGTTCGGGTCTGGCCAGCTGATGTAACGCTTTCCACATATCAAATGCTCACATTAACGATAAAAGAGTGTTGCCGCGTCTTGTACGCGCGGTTATTGCAAAATGGCTATTGCAACGCGATGCGTAGCGCCGCCGCCGTAGCAAACGGCGCGAGTGTCGCACTGCCCACTAACATAGCGCCAAGAATCGCCAGATAGCCGCCAATCGGCAACCCCTGACTGGCCGCCTCCATCGCCGCACTGGCGAAGATTAAAACCGGAACAGCCAGCGGTAATACCAGCAGGCTCAGCAGCACGCCGCCGCGCCGTAAACCCACCGTCAGACCCACGCCAATCGCACCGAGAAAACTCAGGGTTGGCGTACCCAGCAACAGCGTCAGGGCCATTGCCCGCCAGCCATTAAAATCCAGTGACAGCAGCAGCGCGGCCAGCGGCGACAGGATAATCAGTGGCACGCCAGTGACCAGCCAGTGCGCCACCACTTTGCCGATAACCGTTACCGGCAGCGGCGTCGGCAGCAACACCAGTTGCTCCAGCGAGCCATCGCTGAAGTCATCACGGAACAGACGCTCCAGCGCCAGCAGCGACGCCAGCAGCGCAGCAACCCAGGCAACGCCCGGTGCAATGCGAGCCAGCTGTTGCGGGTCCGGTCCGATACCTAAAGGAAACAGGGTAATGACGATCAGGAAAAACCAGAGTGGATTGACGACATCCGCGCCGCCACGAAAGGCGATGCGTAATTCACGCTGGATGAGGCGAAACAGCATCACTCTGCCTCCACATCGCCGAGGCGAATTTTACGCACCCGCGCTGCCTCTGCAGGCAAATCCTGATGGGTGGTCAGGATCACTGCACCGCCGTTATCGGCATGCCGGGCGAACTGCGCCATTAATTTTTCAATACCCGCTTTGTCGATGGCGGTCAGCGGCTCGTCAAGAATCCATAGGCGAGCCTGACTGAGCCACAGACGTGCCAGCGCTACCCGACGCTGCTGCCCTGCCGACAACCGGCTGACGGGCACCTCTTCGTCGCCCGTGAGATCGACACTTTCCAGCGCAGCAAAAATCTGCGCATTACTGCAATCGGGATGGTAAAAGCGCAGATTTTCCAGTGGCGTGAGCACGCCTTTGACGCCGGGCTGATGACCCAGATAGAGCATCGCCTGATGCCAGCTTTCACGCTGACGCAGGATCGACTGCTGCTGCCAGCGTATTTCACCCTCTTCAGGACGGCTCAGCCCGGCCAGCAGGCGCAGCAGCGAGGTTTTACCGGCACCATTGGGGCCTTCAATCTGCACAATGTCACCTGCGGATACGCGAAATGAGAGCCGCCAGAACAGCGACCGTTCGTCGTATGCACAAGTGAGTGTAATGATTTCCAGCATTGAGGGGGGAGTCGCACCAGCTAAAAGTGGCCGGGATATTACCACAATGTTGCTGTGGGCCGAAGTGTGAGCCAGCGCTCAGTTTCGCTAGTAAGGGATTATTCGTGCGTTTTCATCAGCAGTCTGAATAAAAATGCAGTTCCGAAAAACGTTGTTACGCTTATTCGCATCGGACGTTACATTTCCGGCAAATAAAAAACGGCTACGCTTATAACGTTACAGCACTATCACCAGGAGAAAATATGAAGCCTTCATCAGATAATGAGCAGGGTCCTAACGACGTAGAGAGCGAAGAAAAGGACAAGGGCACTGACATCGAAGTTGATGAGGAGGCTTTACCCTCCCGCGCGGCTGCGATTCATGAAGAGATTCGCCAGGATGGAGAAAAGGAGCTGGAGCGCGACGGTATGGCGCTGCTCTGGTCAGCTATCGCTGCGGGCTTGTCCATGGGCGCGTCACTGATGGCTAAAGGGATATTTAAGGTACATCTGGATGGCGTATCGGGCGCTTTCCTGCTGGAAAATCTCGGTTATACCTTTGGTTTTGTTATCGTCATTATGGCGCGCCAGCAGCTGTTTACCGAAAATACCGTTACCGCCGTATTACCGGTGATGCACAAACCTACCTGGGGTAACACTGGCCTGCTGTTACGGTTATGGGGCATTGTGTTGCTGGGTAACCTGATTGGTACAGCACTGGGTGCGCTGGCCTTCAATGAGATGCCGATTTTTGACGAGGCCACCCGCCAAGCGTTTACCGACATCAGCATGAAGGTCATGGAAAACACCCCAGGCGAGATGTTTGCCAATGCGGTCATTTCCGGCTGGATTATCGCCACCATGGTCTGGATGTTCCCCTCTGCGGGCGGCGCGAAACTGCTGGTGATTGTGATGATGACCTGGCTGGTTGCGCTGGGCGACCTGGCGCACATTGTTGTTGGCTCGGTGGAAGTGCTCTATCTGGTGTTTAACGGCAGCATTAGCTGGCATGAATTCCTGTGGCCGTTTGCCCTGCCGACGCTGCTCGGCAATATCACCGGCGGCACCCTGATTTTTGCGCTGATCAGCCATGCACAGATTCGCAATGACATGAGTGAAGCCGCTGTGGCCAAAGCAAAAGCTGAGAAGCGGAAGCAGGAAAAACGCCGCCAGCGTGAAGAGACGGAAAACGCGGAATAAATGGCAGGGGCAGACAAGGCTGATTTACCGGTATTGTCTGCCTTTCAGGCATGCTGGCTGAACCTATGATATTGAGATCAAACCGTCAGGCTGAAGCGGAGAATCTTTTCAGCGTGATCGGTCTGCACGCGTCCGTTCTTAACCGCGTTCAGTGCAGAAAATCGGGATTGCTGGCGGAATGAGCAAACGCGCGGCAACCTGGTGAATATTCAGGACTGTTTCGCTATACTGCACGCCGCTGTCCTCTTAGTTAAATGGATATAACGAGCCCCTCCTAAGGGCTAGTTGCAGGTTCGATTCCTGCAGGGGACACCAAATGCCCGTATCTCAACGTCTACTTTATCCATTCCATTCAGTAAGCTAATTCAATTCTATAATCCACCTGCGTCTCCAGCAGGCTCACAAAATCCACAGTGTCATGTTGGTACAATTGTTGGTATGTTTGATTCGATAATGCAAATACCATCAGCCCGAGATTTTTACTATGCCACTCACTGAGTTAAAGGTAAGGAATTCAAAGGCTGCTGCGAAGCCTGTCAAAATAACAGACGGTAATGGTATGCATCTTTTGATTACCCCACACGGTTCTAAATACTGGCGTTTTCCGTATCGCTTTGGCAGCAAACAAAAGATTCTTGCTCTCGGTGTTTATCCTGAGGTTTGACCTGCTCCCCGTTGATTAACACGCCGCGATGTTAGTAATGTCTTCATAAGCCACATGAGGACATCCCCATGAACGCGGGATCCGCGATAAGAAAATGCATTTAAAGCAGTGGTGTGAAATTTTCGACCAGATCCTCAACAAATCCACAGCAAAATAATGAGCACCAAAATCATATAAGGAATTAAAAATGAATAGATTTTCAACAGTTGCAGCCCTGTCTTTAGCAGTTTTGCATACCGACTGCGACAGCAAACCCTCCTCTTCCGAAATCCAGAAAGCTATGCAGGACAACATTGAGCACACAAACCAGACAGCGATTCGGTGAGAATAGCAAAGACATGCTCACGACTCTAAACAAAGCTGAGAAGGTTTCCTGTAAGGAGTCAGAGGAAAAAGGGATATCCCTTTGCAAAGTGGATACTGATATAACACTACACATGATGGACGAGAAGCAAACTGTAGCTGAATTTAAATTCATTAAAAACGATGGTAACTGGAAAGTGTCACTGTGACCTAACGCATCAATCTACAATAGAAATTCTTAGAAAAATCCCGAAGGAAAGATATTTTATTAAATTGCAGCGCCAGGAAATATATCAAAAAAAACAAACCTTTCACACCATTATCAGGGTTATTTGAGGGGTGAATAACACTCACTATTGATTTACACAAATTAATGAATGAGTTTTTGCAACCCTACTTAACTGTGCGAGAAGGTATAAAAATTATATTTTCCAAACCATATCTAAGCATCATCATCATTTAAGTATGAATTAAGATTATCAGCAAAATCAATGAAGGTAGAACCTACCAGAAAATTACCTCTTTTAGGTCGATGCTCTTTGAATATACCAATAGCCTTTAAAGAAACTCCTCCATCCAATTTATTAATTATCAACTGAGCAATTACGCTCCCACTCATACCTGCAAGCGAAGTAACGGTTTTATTAGTACTGGCACCCTCAAAACAGATGTTTTTTTCTTTTCCGCCAGCAATAAAATGAAAATAAATATCTTCGGCTTTTCTTTCATAAAAAAAGTTGTGAAAATTAATATTAAAAGGTGACAAGCCTTTCTCAGGGTGCATTTTATGTAACTTATTAACTTTTGATGGATATCCCATGATCAAAAATGAAGATGTTTTCTCAAAAAAATCGTTATTAACTTTAGTATCAAAAAGAACGCTATTTGGTATTGCCTCCATGATTTTTTCAGACATAGGAATAATAGCGTAATCTTGTTCATCATTAAAAAATACTTCCAGATGCTCGAACTTAAATTTATTTCCGTCAATCGACATGAACGACAATTCACTTTTTTGCATCTCTTTGATTACATGGGAAGCAGTAACAATACAAGGTATATGGTCACCCAATAGATATATAAAACCGCTTCCGATCAAAAAGGCCTCTTGTTTACGGTGAGGTTGAGTTATAAAAAAAGACACTAGTGAACTCTGCCATTCCAAAGCTAATTCAGTAGTCTTGCTCTCATCAATCCACGTTGGGGAATAGTGTATAATTGAAAAATGCGGATAAATTAATTTTGAGTCCTCTAACACTTTCATTTCCTTTTGAATGACAATATAATTTTTTCTGGTAAATTATTAGCAATGTGAGTTATGATCAATATAAATCTACAATTTGTGTGATGACATGAACATTTTTGAAACTGAACAAAAACTTGCTGAACACGGTTTCAATGCGAAAGATATTGCGGCTTTAAGAATGCAAGCTGAAAAAAGTGGAACGACTTACCCGGCTTTACTTAAAGAGCTTAGTATACGCTTTATTGCTTCCATGATCCTTGTAATCATTCTTGCTATTGCCTGGATATATACACTTATGTACAAGGACAACCTCGCTATCACCTCATACTCAATAACAATGCTAATCATAGCTCCAATTTTTTACATCTTTACACCGATGAAGCTAGGCTACAAATCATTCCTATATACAAGAAAAAATTGACTTATTTTTTATTATCGTATATCGACTTAAGAGCGGAATAGTCGTTATATATTTCAACCCCTAATTCAAAACGGCTCATATCTTTAATACCCCGAACAAAATCGGAGTTTATGTAGTAATAAAGACGAAATGTTTCGGGTTTTCTTATCAGTCTGAACATGCCATAGGCCGAGAGAGCAAGATCCATACTGCTGTAAGCAATTTCACCTGTTTTTTGATCAAAGCCCAAGAACCTGGCTGCTCCAATGTAACCATCTTTCAAGAATCCCTGGGCGTCATTTTTTCCTGTAATAACATTCATAACATCTTCCTGAACGCCATTCACGCCATGAAGCGTGAACATCGCACCAAAACCAACCAGGGAACATGTCTGCTGGTGGGGGCGGTGGTGCAGGAAAAGTTCAGTACCGGGACCTATCGGTTCAGGCACTTATTGACAAAGCTACTCCAGCGATAATGCGCTATGTATCCAACGGCAAACATGTCGCCAAAGTTGAGCTTTCGGTATGTAAAGCCGGAGGGAGACAAATTGAGTACTGTCGCATTACGCTTGAAGACGTCCTTATTACTAATTTGGTTTTCAATGGCACTACAAATGGCGACCTTATCGGAGTCTCATATCAGTTCCAGGCATCAAAAGTCAGAACACAGTATTGGGAACAGTCAGCGAGTGGCGGCAAAGGCGCTGAAACTCAGTCAGGGTGGGGTATTAAAGGTAACAAAGAACTGTAATGCCTCAAGAACATTAGATGGTTTAACACGTTCCGACGCTTTTTATTTAAGGTGTCCATCAAGATTGGCACCTTCATATTTTATCTGCCAATAAGAATGTTTCTCAAAGTATAACTCTTAATCCGATGAGACAGTCTTGACACATTCATGAAGCATTAATGAAAATTAAGACTCATATGTTAAGCCAGAATTCAAAAAAGTTTTAATGATCTGAAGAATCATTGCCGACTGGCTAAATGGTAATCCAGGGCTGGTTATTTAGTGTGGTTTAATATCAGTATCTATCGCGGTAAGTTCATAAATTTTAACAACTCCCCCGCCGGCACGCCGAAGGCGTCATGCCATAAACCTGACGAAAACGATGACTGAAGTGTGCTGAAGAGTGGAACCCGCACTGAAAAGCAATGTCGGTCAGCGTCAGGTCAGGTCGCTCAAGCATCGTCCGTGCACGTTCCATACGACGGCGCATTACAAACTGGTGCGGCGCTTCGCCAGTGGTGTGACGGAACATGCGGGCAAAGTGAAACTCACTCAATGCCGCTTCCTGCGCCAGCACCGTCAAGGTTAAAGGCTGATCGAGATGGGTTTCAATAAATTCCAGAACCCGCCGTAATACCGCTGGTGCCAGTCCACCGCGCACCTGGGGCAGTTGCCACCTGACTTCGCTGTAGTGCTGCAACAGATGGGTCAGAAGCAGTGTGGATGCACTGCTCAGCATCAGCTGGCTTGCGGGCTGTTGCCAGTCACTGCTCAGAAGAAAGTGCCGATAAAGCTGGGTAATGCGGTCATCAGTGGAAAAGACTTTCTCATGCAGATTTAACTGCGCCGGGCTGCGGTCCCAGACCCGTTCGGCCAGCTGCCGCAGCTGGTTTTCGCTGCAATAGAGATGAACAAAGGCGAGATCGGCTCGCAGATCCCAGGTTGATGCCGTGCCTGCCGGCATCAGACAGAAGCGATCCGGTGCGCCACCGTTACGCCAGCCGTGTGGGGTTTTATGCCAGGTGTCGTAGCCGCCCGCGACATAAAGGCTCAGCGTGTGATGATCGCTCAGGTTGGTGACGCGATCGCCGCTGTTGAACCAGGCTGCCAGCTGAATGCCGCTATTAAGATGTACATGGTCACGCAGTTGCGCTTTGTGACGTTGCAGCATTTCAAAGGTCTGGTAGGTACGCATCTAAGTATCAGTTCAGATAAAACAGAAGATCAGTTTACGGATTGTAAGGGACAGAGAACAGGTCACATTGGGACGGAGGATAAAAATGCGCAAGATTTTGCAAATCCGGCGCAATGACCTGCAAGACCAGAACACAGTGCAGATGCAGAATCAACGCTTTAGATCGGAGAATCTGGCATGAACCTGTTTTTGTATCTTTCTGTCGTACTTATCTGGGGCACGACCTGGATCGCGATTTATGCGCAACAGTCTGCGGGCGATAACGCAGTGGTCGTCGCGGTGTTCTGGCGGTTTTTGCTGGCTTCACTGGTCATGCTATTGCTGCTTAGGCTGATAAAACGGCTGCACAGACTGACACTTCAGGATCATCTCTTCTGTATGCTGCAGGGCTGTTGTGTCTTTGGCTTCAACTTTGTCTGTTTCTATTATGCTTCCGGCTATATCAGCAGCGGACTGGAGTCAGTGATTTTCTCAATGGCTGTGATGTATAACGCCATTAATAGCTGGGTATTCTTTCGTCAGCGCCCCTCTGCACGTCTGATTCCGGCGATAGTGCTGGGGATAGCAGGCATTGTTGCCCTGTTCTGGCACGATCTGCGCAGTACGCAGGCCTCGGCTGAATTGATATGGGGCATTGGATTGAGTGCACTGGGCACATTGGGATTTTCATTCGGCAATATGATCAGTCAGCGACATCAGCGTCTGAAACGCGATGTACTGACAACCAACAGTTACGGCATGTTATACGGCGCGGTTGCGATGGCCCTTGTCTCGCTGGCGCAGGGGATTTCGCTGCAGCCAACATGGAATACCCAGTGGGCGGGAGCCTTAACTTATCTGGCTATGGTAGGGTCGGTAATAGGGTTTGGCGCCTACTTTACGCTGGTCGGTCGCATCGGAGCCAGTCGTGCTGCGTATACAACTGTCCTGTTTCCACTGGTTGCACTGGCACTTTCCACCCGATACGAAGGGTACGAATGGCATGCCAGCGCCATCCCTGGCCTTGTCATGATTTTGCTGGGCAATGTCGTGATGTTTGCCCGCTGGCCGGCACGCCGTCGCCGGGTCATTATCTGACATGAAGGCGGGCTAAGGCCCGCGTCCGGATGGGCGTTACGCCGACTGCTGCTGAAGAAGTTTCTGTGGTTGATTGATCGCTTTACGCGCAATCCAGTAAAGCAGAACACGCTCATCATCACTATCACGATCGGCCATCGACAGCAGTTTTAATGCCAGGGTCGATTTGGTCACAGGCTGCTGTTCTGTACTGAGTTCAATCACCGCCTGACCGATGATGCAGCAAACGTCATCCTCACTGCTATTGGATTCATATGTCCGGTCTTTCATATTTCCTCCTGTTAAGTGAGCTGTAAGCCTGGCAAATAATCTGGAAACCTGCTCACAGAAAGAGCGCTCTGAAACATTATTTTACGGCTAATTACGCTTAATCATTACTTTGCCGCTTTGCTTACTATTGATGCGGCGTCGCGAATCCCTTCCATTGCCATTCATACCGCCTGAATGGCATTTCATTCCCTGATCCGTTCCATTCATGCCTTAACTGCACACGCGCGCGAATCACGGCTTTATTCTGACCGCAGTTTCCAGATTCCCGGACGGGAGAGAAAAATCATGAACCAGACTCAACAGGCTTCTTACCAGCGTTCCCGCTGGCTTACATTGTTCGGCACGGTAATCACTCAGTTCGCGCTGGGGTCAGTCTACACATGGAGTTTGTTTAATGGCCAACTGTCACAGAAGCTGGATGCTCCCGTCAGCCAGGTCGCTTTTTCTTTCGGCCTGCTAAGTTTAGGCCTGGCTATCGCCTCTTCGCTGGCCGGGAAATTACAGGAACGTTTTGGTGTACGCCGCGTCACTATCGGTGCGGGTGTACTGATGGCGCTGGGTTTCTGGCTCACCGCTCACGCAAATAACCTGATGATGCTCTATTTCAGTGCCGGCTTGCTGGTCGGTCTGGCCGATGGCGCAGGTTACCTGATGACGCTGTCTAACTGCGTGAAGTGGTTCCCGGAGCGCAAAGGGATGATCTCTGCCTGTGCGATTGGGGCATACGGTCTGGGCAGCCTGGGATTTAAATTTATCTGCGGGGCGCTGCTGGCGACGGTGGGTCTGGAACAGACCTTCATGATCTGGGGCGTGCTGGCGATGTCGATGATTATTCTCGGTGCGCTGCTGATGCGTGAAGCGCCTCTGCAGCAGAGCGGGACCTCAACTAAAGGTCAGCCACATACGCGGGATTACACGCTGGCACAGTCGGTACGTCTGCCGCAGTACTGGATGCTGGCGCTGATGTTCCTGACCGCCTGTATGAGCGGCCTCTATGTGATAGGCGTTGCCAAGGATATCGGCGAAGGCCTGGTGCATCTTTCCACGCAGACGGCTGCCAGCGCAGTAACAGTGATCGCGATTGCCAACCTGAGCGGTCGTCTGGTACTGGGTGTGCTCTCTGACAAAATGATGCGCATCAGAGTCATTTCACTGGCACAAATTGTGTCGCTGATCGGAATGAGCGTGCTGCTGTTTACCCGGATGAATGAGATGACCTTCTTCCTGTCACTTGCCTGTGTCGCCTTCAGCTTTGGCGGCACTATCACAGTGTTCCCATCGCTGGTGAGTGACTTCTTCGGGCTCAACAACCTGACTAAAAATTACGGTCTGCTCTATCTCGGCTTTGGTATCGGTAGCGTGCTGGGTTCACTGGTCGCCTCACTGTTTGGTGGTTTCACCGTCACCTTCAGCCTGATTATGACGCTGCTGGTCATCTCGCTGTTCCTGTCACTCACTATCCGCTTACCGCAGAGTTCCGTCACAGCAGAACCGGTGTTGCAACGCCATTAACGCTTACGGACAATGACTACGGGCCGCGATTGAGCGGCCCGTAGTCGTTTAGCCCCGGAATCGCGGCTCTGCCATTCCCGCCACCGCCAGGTCTACTGCAAAGATATCGCCGGACTGCGGATAGCGTGCCAGCTCCTCTTCCGTGCGATCTTCACGTGAACTGGTAATGAACAGCGTTTTAAGATCGGCACCGCCAAAGGCCACCATGGTTGGCCACTTCACCGGCAGCAGGATCTCATCGACGATTTCGCTGCTCTGCGGATCGATACGTACCACGCGTCCGCCATCAAACTGTGCAGACCAGTAAAATCCTTCACTGTCTACAGCAGCGCCATCCGGTAGCCCGCCCTTCGCGTCGAAACGACGGAACAGCGTGCGCTCACCCGGTTCGCCCTGCTCATTCAGCGGATAGCGATAGAGCGCCTCATTTGGCGTGTCGCTGTGATACATCCAGCGTCGGTCAGGAGAAAATGCCAGCCCGTTGGAAATTTTAATGTCGCGCGCCTTCACCTCCAGCTTCAGGTCAGGCGTCACACGGCACAGCAGGCCGCCGTTTTTGTCCTGCGGTTCCCACAGGCTGCCGCACCAGAAGTTACCCCAGGGATCAACGCGGCCATCATTAAATCGACTTTGCGCAGCGATACCGGGATTCTCTGCGACCTTTTTCTCCGGCTTACCCTGCGCATCCAGCAGCCAGACACCGCCGCGCAGTGCCGCTATTATCCCGCCCTGCTCACGCAGTCCAATACATCCCACCTCTTCCGCCTGCGGGAAGGTTTGCAGCTCGCCGCTGACTGGATTAAAACGGTGAATGGCCGGTGCCAGGATATCGACACAGTAGAGCACCTGCTCCTCCACTGACCAGAGCGGGCATTCGCCCAGCTCTGCCTGTAAAGCCAGAATATTTTTAACGTCATGCGGCATGTTTCTCTCCCATTGAAATGACATGCTAATAATGTAGTGGTAAAAACTTTTAAATGAGAATTATTTTCGCTTGATTTTGAGACTATTCTCTTTGATAGTATCTATTATTCAGTTCATTCCGATGTCTTTAATTGCCCTTGCCGCACACTTCAGCATTTTGAAATATTCCGTCATATCTTCTTAAATAACTCTACAAAGCCTGCATCTTCACTCCACTTTTCCGGCGTAGTGTCGTAGTCATTGGAAAAGAGGAGAAGCTTCCGATGAAGAGATTAATTAAAGTCGCTTCTGTCGTTGCACTGATGACGTTATTAAGCGGTTGTATTATCAGTCCACGACACGACAATGGCTGGCATCGCGGAGGTGGCGGCGGATATCATGGAGGCTACTATGGAGGTTATCACGAAGGGTATCATGGCGGTTACTATCGCCACTGACGGGCAAAGATGTCACACAGCATAAAATAAAAGCATTACATTTTAAGGGCGGGATATTTATCCCGCCCGTTTTATTTAGCTTTTCAATGCGTAATTACACTGGAACCACGCTTTCTTCAGTCCCGGAATATGACTCTCCTGGGCAGGTAGCGCTTCGACCTTATCAAATCCTTTACTGCTGCAGTAATTCGCCAGATCAATATCCATTGCGTCACGATTAACCTTTGCCGGGTCAAAACGGTACTGCACGGTATTTGAATCCGGATCTTCATCAACACGTTCGAATGCCCCGGGTTTACTGGCAGTACATCCACTCAGCAAAATCAGCGCTACTGCGCCGGTAATTAGTTTTTTCATAGTTGTTGTCCTCACGTTGCCGCGCAGTGTATGACGCAGCATGCCGCTCATCCATAGGATTTATGCGCGAAAATTAAAACTTGAGAAGCTTTTGCCGATTAATGTAATACGATTAAACGGCTATCGCTATCGTGTCAGAAATGACAGGATGTACTCAGACAAGACGAAACGAAGACTGCACCACACCAGGAAATGCCAAAAGTAAAAAAGCTGTTCCTCTCTCTTCCCTGCCCGCGCTTAGCGGGCTTTTTTTTGCCCGCGATTCCGCGGTCGCTTACTGACCCGTCATTGCCACCATTCTACGTAACAGGTTGGCGGCGCGTTTGTCAGGTAATGCCAGAATGGCACTGTAGAGATCAATGGACATGCCACACAGCGATGAGCGATCCACTGCCGTGTCAGCTGGCATATTTAGCTGCTGCAGTTTGTCGCCCCATTTCAGAAAGAGGCGTCCGACGATCTTTTGCAGATCATCCTGCGCCTGTGTCTTATCGAGGGGCTTTTCGGGCGGAGGGCTGTTAAGCAGCAACTGCTCCATGGCATCCGCTTCTTTGCGATTCAGCGAAGACGGTAAAGTAGTCAGTAAATTAATTCCTCCACTCACCTGCGGATAGAGAAAACGGAAGCAGAGACCCGGATCGATTTGATTCAGCGCCCGCATCTCTTCTACCGAGACGCCGATATAGTTAACCACTGCTGCATCCGTTGCGCGCATCAGCCGTTGGTTGACCACCTCAATCAGCCAGCCACGCAGTTCACCTGTTGCCTGCAGAGCGGGCTCGCCTGCACGGATTCGACGGGTCAGCTCCTGGGTCAGCAATAACCAGAGCGCGGGTTCCTGCGTTTGCAGCACGCGATAGCCTGGCATCTTTGCCAGTTGATTTACTGCCTGCTCATGCTGGCTTGCCTGCAACTGATGCGGCGCGACCCAGCTGAACCAGAGCAGATTAGCCATGATCAGAGGCAGCATAAAAATGAGCAGCCCCTGCCACAAACGCAGTCGGGTCGTTTTGATCAGCACAATAACGATCAACGCCAGCAACGCAAACGCAGCCAGCGTAATAAAAAGCAGAGAATTCATGCTGCGGGGTTAATCCTTACGCACATCGATTAGCACAGGACAGTGAGCACGCTCAATCACCGCTGCGCTGACCGAGCCTTTTAATAACCTGTTAAACGAAGAGAGGTGGCGACGTCCCATGATAATCATGCTTGCCTTAAGCTGCTGTGACTGGGCAACAATGGTATCTGCCGCCTCACCTGCCAGGATCATGCCACGCGCATTAATGCCGGCGCGCAGTAACGGTGCCAGTGCATGACGCACCACCATTTCCGCCGTATTTTGCTCATCCTGTGCTGCCACAAAATCGGCCGGGTCTTCACCCGCATCGATTTCCATCGGCTGATTACAGGAGGAGTAGGCAGGATCGACGCAGCACAGCACCACCACATCGGCGCGATGTGCCAGCGCTTCTTCAATCGTTAAGGCAACCACTTTCTCGGCAACCGGAGAGTGGTCTATGGCCATCAGCAGGGTTTTCATCAGATGCTTATCCTTAAATCGCGGCAACTTTGCCGATTTCACGCACCAGCGCCTCTTTACACTTCAGCATCTCGTCACGAAAACGCGCTTCATGTCGCAGAAAACGTGCAGAGGGCACCAGTAAAGAGACAGAAAAGCGACCAAACAGTGTATCCAGCGCAAACGCCATGGTAGAGATCCCTTCCAGTGTTTCACCGCGATCCACGGCGATACCGGTTTCGCGGACTTCCCTGATAAGTTGCAGCAATTGTGGCAATGTTTTCACCGTCTGATCGGTCAGCTCCTGCCAGGCGTCGCCAACAATCGTCCGGACATCTTTTTCACACTCCAGTGCCAGCAACGCCCGTCCGCCGGAGGTACTGTAGAGCGGCAGATTCAGTCCCATATGCGGGACAACCCGAAGTTCACGTGACGCCACGACATGGTGAATAATCGCCAGCTGGCTGCCGCTGGCGCGCGCCAGCGAGACCGTTTCATTAGTATCGGAAGAGAGCTTTTCCAGTAGCGGACTGACCAGATCAACCACGTCGGTATGCACGCTGGAGATCAGTTTTAACAGGGCAGGTCCCAGACGCAATCCGCCCGCCCCACTGCTGCGCACAAGCTCTGCGCTGTCGAGCGCAGCGACAATGCGCTGCACCGTTGAACGGGGCAGTTCCACCGCCTGAGCGATCTCGCCAAGGCTCATGCCGCCCGGCTGTTCGCCCAGCGCATTAAGAATTTTTGCCGCACGGGCGATGACCTGGATACCGCCCGTTTTTTCATCCTCGCGGCTGGAGGGTTGATGTGCCATAGCGTCGTCCTGTTTGAGCTGCCTTACTGTAGCGCGAATGCCGCACTTTTTACAGCCTGTACCACATTGCAATACAGCATACCGGGATGTAATATTACGCCCTGTACCACATTGCAGTACACTGCATCATAATAACGAGATTGCCAGTAATGAACGCTAAGCCCGCCACGCCGCCGGCTCCTCATCCTTTTACACTGCGACTAGCCCTGGGCCTGATCGGCGTGCTTATCGCTGCGCTGACCTCCGGGCTGAACGACCGCGTCAGTGATATCGCGCTGGCTGATATCCGTGCCGCAATCGGCATCGGTTTCGATCAGGGTAGCTGGATCATCTCCGGCTATCAGGCGGCAGAAGTTGCGGCGATGATGATTGCCCCCTGGTTTGCCGTCACCCTGTCGCTGCGGCGTTTTACACTCGGCGTGTCGGCGGGATTTATGCTGACCGGCATTCTGCTGCCGCTGGTGCCGGATCCCACGCTGTTTATCAGCCTGCGCGTGCTGCAGGGGTTGTTTGGCGGCGCACTGCCGCCGATGCTGATGACTGTTGCTCTGCGCTTTTTGCCACCGCCTTTTAAGCTGTTCGGCCTGGCGGGCTATGCCCTGACCGCGACGTTTGGCCCCAATATGGCAGCGTCGCTGGCCTCGATATGGACCGACCATGTCAGCTGGATGATGGTGTTCTGGCAGGTGGTGCCTGGCATGCTGATTGCGATGGTGCTGATTAGCTGGGGGATACCGCAGGACCCGCTGCGTCCGGAACGTTTTCAGCAGATCGATCTGTTCGGCATGGTGACCGGTTGCAGTGCTGTCGCGCTGCTGGTGCTGGTGCTGACCCAGGGGGAGCGTCTTGACTGGCTGAACTCGCCACTGATCGCCGGTATGCTGCTCGCCGCGCTGCCGCTGCTGCTGGTTTTCCTGATCAATGAGTGGTTTCACCCGCTGCCGCTGTTTAAATTACAGATGCTCAGACGGCCCAATCTGGCGCACGGTTTGCTGGGGCTGGCCTGCGTGCTCATCCTGGGACTGTCGGGCTCCGCGCTGCCGTCGGCCTACTTTGCTCAGGTGAGCGGCTTTCGCACCCTTGAGTTTGCCCCGCTGGCACTGACCGTAGGCCTGCCACAATTGCTCATTGCGCCGCTGATTGCGGCCCTGCTCAATATCCGCTGGATTGATTGCCGCTGGATGCTGACAGCGGGCGTCGGCCTGCTGGTGACTGCCTGTCTGCTGGGCTCGCAGATCACCAGTGATTGGGCGCGACAGAATTTCTGGCTGCTGCAAATCCTGCAGGCGTTCGGACAACCGATGATCATTTTGCCGATTTTGATGAGTGCCACCAGCGTTGTGGCCCCACCTGAAGGCCCGTTTGCCTCCGCGATGTTTAACACGGTGCGCGGGTTTTCCAGTATTGCCGCCTCCACGCTGGTTGAGGTTTTCCTTTCTCATCGTGAGCAATTTCACTCCAGTGTTCTGATTAATCATGCCGCCAGTCGTAGCTGGCTGATGACCGCGCCAACGGCCGACCAGGCCAGCCGCAGTTTGCCGCTGTTGCCGGATGGCAGCATCAGCGCCATTGATAAGCTCAGCGGATTCGCCACCCTCGTCCGGCATCAGGCCACGATCCTGAGCCTGAGCGACAGCTGGCTGATGCTGACCGGCTTTGCCGCCTGCCTGTTATTGCTGACCGCCATCCTGCCAAAACGGGTCTGGCCGCCTCAAACTTTGATTCAACACCCTCCCCGGAATAACTGAATATGCGTGCTTTTGAAATGAGAAGAACCCTGCTGCTGAGTCTGCTGCTGCTGGTGTTACTGGCCATTGCCTTTGTCGTCTGGTCGATGATGACCAGCAACGATCACCGCACTAATGATGCTTACGTCAATGCGGATTACACCCTGGTAGCACCGAAAGTCTCGGGCTACATAAGCCATGTTGAGGTGCAGGATAATCAGCAGGTCAAAGCGGGCCAGTTGCTGGCAACGCTGGATGACCGTGACTATCGGGTGGCGCTGGAGAGTGCTGAAGCTGACCTGCAGGTGAGTCAGGCGAAACTGCTGAGCAGCCAGGCTCAACTGGAACAGCAGCAGTCGATGATTGATCAGCAGAAAGCCAGCGTCGCGGCAAGTCAGGCTTCTGCGCAGTATGCGGTTCAAAGCGCCGATCGCTATAACCGCCTCTATAAAAGCGGCACCGTCGCCGCTGACGATCAGCAAAAGGCCAGCTCAAATCAGCGCTCGGCGCTGGCAGCTGTGCATCAGAGTCAGGCTGCACTGGCATCGGCAATAAAACAGGTGGGCGTATTACAGGCTGCGGTGCGTTCAGCGGAAGCGGATGTTGCCGCAGCTAAAGCCAGCGTCGATCAGGCCAGGCTGAATCTCTCCTACACGCGTATTACGGCTCCTGTTGACGGCATGGTGGGTCAGCGTGCGGTGCGGACAGGCGCATACGTTTCAGCCGGAACCCGTCTGCTGGCCGTGGTCCCCCTGCAGCAAACCTACATTACGGCTAACTACCTTGAGACGCAGTTAAGCGATGTGCACCCAGGACAGCGGGTTCGAATCCGGATTGATGCCCTGCCAGGCGAGACATTCACCGGTCATGTGGACAGCATCGCACCGGCCACTGGTGCAACTTTTTCAGCGATCGCTCCCGATAACGCCACAGGCAACTACACTAAAGTCGTTCAACGTCTGCCGGTGAAAATTGTGCTGGATGGCGACCAACCGCATCTGGCTCAGTTACGTGTCGGCATGTCGGCGATCCCTGAAATTGAGGCGCCCTAAAATTGTGAGCAATATCTCAGAACGGGCCTATTTCATTTGGGTGGGATTACGCGTAAATTAGCGCCTGATCCTGTTCTGAGAGTTATTCAGATCGACCCGGAAGAGAGCAGACCATTACTGAAATGGCGATCTCTTTTCCACATCTGTTCGCGTTGCACTGGTTTGGGATCGCCATCATCGTAACCGCTCAGAGGAGTTGCTTTGTGAAATATGCCTTGATGGGAATATCTTTTTTCGCGTTACTTTGGTTCGGAACCTTTGTTCTGCTGCTGAAGTAATGGCGTGACAGTGCCGCCATGGGGCGACCATCGTGTCGCCCCTGCTGGCTATCAGCTCTCTTCTTCTGTTTTCATGCTGCCCGGCAATACGCCATCGGCACGAAACATCGCCTTAATTCCCCGTACTGCCTGACGAATACGATCGCTGTTTTCAATCAGCGCAAATCGCACATGCGTGTCGCCATAGTCACCGAACCCGATGCCAGGGGAAACACAGACTTTCGCCTCCTGCAGCATATGTTTAGCAAATTCCAGCGAACCCAGATGTGCATAGTGGTCGGGAATTTTTGCCCAGACGTACATCGAAGCTTTGGGGTTATCCACCATCCAGCCCGCTTCATGCAACCCTTTGACCAGCACATCACGGCGGCGTTTATACTGCTCAGCAATGTCACGCACGCACTGTTGATCCCCTTCCAGCGCCGCAATCGCTGCTACCTGTAGCGGCGTAAAGGTGCCGTAGTCATGGTAACTCTTGATACGCGCCAGCGCGGCGACCAGCTCTTTATTACCCACCATGAAACCGATACGCCAGCCCGCCATGTTGTAGCTTTTTGACAGGGTAAAGAATTCAACGGCGACATCACGCGCGCCCGGCACCTGCATAATCGACGGCGCTTTCCAGCCGTCGTAGACGATGTCGGCATAAGCCAGATCGTGGATCACCAGCACGTTGTACTGCTTCGCCAGCGCAATCACCCGCTCGAAAAAGTCGAGTTCCACACACTGTGCGGTCGGGTTGGACGGGAATCCAAGGATCATCATTTTTGGCTTGGGGTAGCTTTCACGGATAGCGCGTTCCAGCTCATTGAAGAAGTCGACACCCGCCACCAGCGGCACCGAACGCACCTGCGCTCCGGCAATCACTGCACCGTAGATATGAATCGGATAGCTGGGATTGGGCACCAGTACGGTATCACCATGATCCAGCGTCGCCAGCATCAGATGCGCCAGCCCCTCTTTGGAGCCGATGGTGACAATTGCCTCAGATTCAGGATCGATCTCCACCTGATAGCGCTCAGCGTACCAGCGCGAAATCGCTCTGCGCAGACGCGGTATGCCGCGCGAGGTGGAATAACCGTGGGTATCGTCACGCTGCGCCACCTGGCATAACTTTTCGACAATGTGAGGCGGAGTAGGACCATCCGGGTTACCCATTGAAAAGTCGATAATATCTTCGCCGCGCCGACGCGCAGCCATCTTCAGTTCAGCGGTGATGTTGAAAACGTAAGGAGGTAAACGTTCAATACGCGAGAAACGACGGGGTGTGCTGTTATCAGCCATGATGTCCTCTGGATTACGTAAGCGCCCGGACCGTCCGAGCGACGTGGGTCACTGCGGTGACCCGTTACGAACATAACGTGGCGAGGATCATTTTGTCGAGGGTGGCGGAAAATTTTTTTATTTTTGCGGATTCAGCCGTCCCAGCAACCAATCGTTCACCCAATGGCCATCCAGCAGATAATTATCCCGCAGCGTGCCCTCCAGCTGAAAACCGTTTTTCTCAAGAATACGGCGTGACGCCCAGTTCCCTTCAATCACCATCGCCTTGAGTTTGTGAAAATCGGCTTCAAGCAGAAACTGACACAGCGCCTCCAGCGCTTCGCTGCCATAGCCCTGACCACAGTGGCGATGCAGCAGCATATAGCCCACTTCCGCCTGACGATACGGCTCCCATTCCGGGCTGCAGCCAAACAGGCCAATGGGTTCACCGCTGTTCTGGCGTCTTGCCACCAGGCAGAGCATATGAAAACTGCCCGGCTGCCAGGGTGCCAGACGCTGTGTGAAACGCTGTCGAATATCCGCTTCATCCGGGATTTCGCTTACCCATTTCATGGTGTCGGGATCTTCATGGACGGCACGAAACAGTTGCCAGTCTTCGGGTTGTAATTTACTCAGGGTTAATCTGTCGGTGACAAGTTGCATCTGTGGCTCCCGATGGGCGCGGTTTTCCAGCGGTTACTGGCGCGCGTCATCGCGCAACATAGCAAAACGGCTTCACAGCGACCAGCCTGAAAAACTGTTCCCCTTTATTCCACTCAACTTTTCCTCTTTTTACTGGATTGCCGTAAAAATTGATCTGAAACATAAACTTGTGGCGGGATTGATCGGGGTGCTAGCGGTACGCGATCACATTTTTTATCATAGAAGCACTTTCCATCGCTCACGAGTCGCCTGTGTCCTCCCACTTCACGATGTTACTGGCAGTCTTTGACCGCGCCGCCCTGATGTTGATCTGCCTGTTCTTCCTGACGCGCACCCGGCCTTTTCGTCAGCTGCTGCAAAAAGATGAGCACACCCGTGCGGAAAAAGTGGCGGTCACTGCCATCTTTTCCCTGTTTGCGCTGTTCAGTACCTGGTCGGGCGTCAATGTCGACGGTTCGCTGCTGAATGTGCGGGTTATTGCCGTGATGGCGGGTGGGATTCTGTTTGGTCCCTGGGTTGGCATCGCCACCGGTGTGATTGCGGGTCTTCACCGTTTTCTGATCGATATTCATGGTGTCACTTCCGTGCCCTGCCTGATTACCAGCATCATTGCCGGTGTCGTCGCGGGCGGGATTAATCGCCGGGTGCTGAAAGAGCATCGCTGGCGCGCCGGTATCGTCGGCGGCATGCTGTGTGAAGCCCTGACGATGTTGCTGATCGTCCTGTGGGCGCGCCCTGCCTCACTCGGGCTGGCGATTGTGTCGGAGATTGCCCTGCCGATGATCCTCGGCGCGTCCAGCATCGGCATCATCGTGTTGCTGGTGCAAAGTGTTGAGGGAGAGAAAGAGGCTATTGCTGCCCGCCAGGCCAAGCTGGCACTGGAGATCGCCAACAAAACGTTGCCGCTATTTCGTCAGGTGAACAGCGACTCGCTGCGCAATATCTGTGACATTATCCGAAGAGAGATCAAAGCCGATGCGGTGGCGATGACGGATAAAAAGCAGATTCTGGCCTACGTCGGCTATGGCGAACATAATTATAAGCATGGCGATGATGGCATCAGCCCGACGACGGCGCAGTCTATCAACAGCGGTAAAATTATTATTAAGAACAATGATGAAGCGCACCGCACTAAAGATATACATTCGATGATCGTCATCCCGCTGTGGGAAAAAGGCAAAGTCACCGGCACGCTGAAAATCTATTATCGCCGCGCACACCGTATTACCGGCTCGCTGAAGGAGATGGCGATTGGCCTGTCACAAATTATCTCAACCCAGCTTGAAGTGTCGCGTGCCGAGCAGCTGCGTGAGATGGCCAATAAAGCGGAACTGCGCGCGCTGCAAAGTAAAATAAATCCCCATTTCCTGTTCAATGCGCTGAATGCTATTTCCTCTTCTATCCGGCTCAATCCCGATACTGCCCGCCAGCTGGTCATTAACCTTTCACGCTATCTGCGCTACAACCTGGAACTGAACGACGATGAGCTGATCGACATCCGTAAAGAGCTGTGGCAGGTGAAAGATTATATCGCCATTGAGCAGGCGCGATTCGGCGATAAACTGACGATGATTTATGACGTCGATGAAGATCTGCATTTTCTGCTGCCAAGTCTGCTGATTCAGCCACTGGTAGAAAACGCCATTGTGCATGGGATTCAGCCCTGTAAAGGTAAAGGCGTGGTCACGCTGAGCGTTCGTGATCTGGGCGATCGGGTGCGGATCTCCGTGCGGGATACCGGTCAGGGCATCAGTGACGAAGTCGTGGAACGGGTGGCGCGCAACGAGATGCCCGGCAATAAAATCGGTCTGCTCAATGTGCACCATCGCGTCAAACTCCTGTCAGGTCAGGGACTGAACATCGTGCGGCATCAACCGGGGACCGAGATCGCTTTTACGCTGAGTAAAAATGGCCAGCGCCTGGCGGAGAATCTGTTATGAAAGCCATTATTGTGGAAGATGAATTTCTGGCCCAGCAGGAGCTGAGCTGGATGATTCAGCATCACAGCAAAATCGAAATTGAAGCCTGTTTTGATGATGGTCTTGATGTACTGAAGTATCTGCAACAGCATCGGGTCGATGTGATTTTCCTCGACATTAATATCCCCTCGCTGGATGGTATGTTGCTGGCACAGAATATCCATCAGTTTGCCCACAAGCCGCTGATCGTCTTTATTACCGCGTGGAAAGAGCATGCGGTAGAAGCATTCGAGCTTGAGGCATTTGACTACATTCTCAAGCCCTATCAGGAGTCGCGGATTGTCACCATGCTGAACAAGCTGGAAGCCACCGCACAGGCGCAGCAGGCTGTGAGTCATCTTAGTGCCACGCCTGCGCCGCAGACCGTTAACCTGATTAAAGATGAACGCATTATCGTCACTGACGTGAATGACATTTACTACGTTGAGGCGCATGAAAAGCTGACGTTTGTCTATACCCGGCGCGAGTCCTACGTCATGTCGATGAACATCACCGAGTTCTGTTCACGCCTGCCGGAGCAGCAGTTCTTCCGCTGTCACCGCTCTTACTGCGTCAGCCTGAGCAAGATCCGCGAAATCGAGCCGTGGTTTAACAATACCTATCTGCTTAAGCTGCGCGATCTGGAATTTCAGGTGCCGGTCAGCCGCAGTAAGGTTAAGCAGTTCAGACAGCTGATGCGTCTGTAATGCAAGAGAGTAAGGGAACAATTCAGGCAGGGAAGTGGCTTTCAGGAAAACAACAGGAAAAGGCAGGAGAAGTCAGGCGGTGATTTCCCGAGCCTGAACGGCTGAAGCCTTCAGGTCGGGAAAGCGATCGCGCGCACAAAGGCTGTGCGCGCGGAGAAAAGCAGAATCAGATTTCGCGGCCCAGCGTCTGACGCAGATGCGCGCCCGCACCCAGCAGGCCAGGCTGATCGTGCGTAATCATGTAAACCGGGATGCTGGCAACATAGTCGCGGAAGCGTCCTTTATCTTCAAAAGCCGCACGGAAACCGGACGCCTTAAAGAATTCCAGGAAGCGAGGCACAATGCCTCCCGCAATATAAACGCCGCCAAAAGTGCCCAGGTTCAGCGCCAGATTGCCGCCAAACCGGCCCATAATGACGCAGAACATGGAGAGCGCGCGACGGCAGTCGGTACAACTGTCATCCAGCGCACGTTCACTGACATCTTTCGGCTTCAGTTTTTCCGGCACGCGGTTGTCAACTTTCACAATGGCACGGTAGAGATTAACCAGACCGGCACCCGACAGCACACGTTCAGCTGAGACATGGCCCAGTTCTTCACGCAGCACTTCCAGGATCTGATCTTCTTCTTCGCTGTTGGCCGCAAAATCGACATGACCGCCCTCACCTGGCAGGCTCACCCAGCGCTTGTCCACATGCACCAGATGGCTGACGCCTAAGCCGGTACCAGCACCATAAATGGCGATAGGTTTATCTTTGACCGGCTCTGAGCCGCCAAACTGAATCACGTTTTCGGCGGTCAGCATCGGAATAGCCATGGATACCGCTGTAAAATCGTTAATGATTTCCAGGTGTTCAAAACCGATGTTCTCTTTGAGCTTGCGCGTAGAAAACGCCCAGTCATGGTTGGTCATTTCAACCCAGTCATCGGTAATCGGGCAGGCGATAGCAATACAGCCATCTTTAACGTCCTGCTGTTGTTCATCAAGATAGTGGCGGATGACGGCTTCGAGGCTGTCGTATTCTGATGTTGAGAATGTTTTGGCCTGGGTGATGCTGCCGCTTTCCACCTCACACAGGGCGAGGCGCGCGTTAGTACCGCCGACATCGCCGACCAAGGCATAGGTTGTCATTCTTCTGTTGCTCCGCTTGGGGTCTTAAGAGTTGGAGGACACTATAAAATTCTGCCCATAAAACAACAACGCTCACCGGTGCGATTGGTGAGCGTCTTACTCAGTTGTGCTACAGCCTAACCGCGTTAGTCCAGCCTGCACAGCGGCAACTATCTGAATCTTAGCCTCCGTTGCGTTGATTCAGGCAGGCGGTGACTTTTCTTAGCAGTGGCGGCAAATCTTCTTTCTGCATAACCACCTCAACCAGCGACAGCCATTGAGGCGCGGCAAGTCGCGTCATCACCTCGTCTAACTGCACGGTTTCACTGATGCGCCAGCTCTGCGCCTGGCCCTGAAGGCTAAGGGCGTGTGGCAGAGCCGTCCAGTTCCACGGGGCGATATCATTGTAACGTTGTGTTGCGCCATGAATCGCCCGTTCGACGGTATAGCCGTCATTATTCAGTAAAAAGATTATCAGTCGCTGCCCATCGCGCAACATCGACCCCAGCTCCTGAATGGTCAGTTGCGCCGAACCGTCTCCGATGATCAGGATAGCCCGTCGATCAGGGTTGGCGGTCTGCGCGCCAAACGCTGCCGGAAGAGTATAGCCGATTGATCCCCATAATGGCTGAACCACCAGCTGTGCCCGCGAGGGCAGTCGCAACGCGGCGGCACCAAAGGCGGCCGTCCCCTGCTCGGCCAGAATCAGGTCGCCGGGTTGCAGAAACCCCTGCATGGCCTGCCAGAAGGCGTGCTGACTGATCACCGCCGTGGGTTCTGCTAGCTGCGCGGCGGGGATTGCGGCGGCAGGCTGCCACTGCTGACCATAACGTTCAAACAGCGGTTGCAGTTCACTGAGCGCATCCGCCATCGACAACGGCGCAAAACGTTCATTACCCACGCTGGCATTGAAGGGCTGCAGATCGATCAGTCGCTTGGTGGCAAACTGCTGTGTAAAACCTGCCGTAATGGTGTCGGTAAAACGGACACCGACGCAAATTGCTGCATCCACCTGTTCAATCTGTTCACATACCTGCCCTGCACTGGCCGCGCCGGCATAGGTACCGACGTAACCTGGCTGCTGCTCATCCAGTACGCCTTTGCCCATCAGCAGACTGGCGCAGGGAATCGCGCTCTGTTCGCGCAGCGCGGCCAGCGCAGACTGCTGCTGCCAGCGCAGCGCCAGAAAATCTGCCAGCAGTGAAACACGCTGTGCCGGTGCCAGTAAACGTTCTGCCGCGGCCCTGAAAGCGCGACGTGCGTCAGCCGGTGAGGGCTGATGGGTGTTCAGCGGCTGTGCAGGTGGCTGTACAGCCATGGCTGCCACGTCCACCGCCAGCGACAGATAGCCGGGACGACGGGCCTGCAGCGCACTGATAATTACCCGATCAATCTCAGCCGTGGCATTGTCGGCAGTCAGCAGTGCCGTTGCCACACTGACTTCGGCAGCCATGCGAATAAAATGCTGGAAATCACCATCGCCCAGCGAGTGATGCACGCAGTCACCCTGCAACTGCGCCTGCGTGGCTGGCGCACCCACAATATGAATCACCGGCAGATACTCAGCATAACTGCCCGCCGTGCCATTAATTGCGCTGAGCTCGCCAACACCAAACGTCGTTAACAGTGCCCCCGCGCCGTTACAGCGCGCATAACCGTCCGCCGCATAGGCTGCGTTGAGTTCATTGGCGCAGCCCACCCAGCTGATTTCAGGATGGGCGATAACGCGATCCAGGAATTGCAGGTTGTAGTCGCCCGGCACACCAAACAGATGCTTGATACCAATCTCCTGCAGACGGGTCAGCAGGTAATCTCCGACAGTGAATGTGGACATTGCGCGTTCCTTTCAGGGAAGAGTCGGGTTAAGTATCTGACAGAGGGTGAAATTAGCGAGGAGAGTGGCTATTTTAACCAGCCGCAATGCCTGGCAAGACGACGTTACGCTGGCGGAATATTCTGTAAAATCGCGAACTGCTGCGCGCTGTCACTAAGTGTAACCGTATACACTGATAGACTTTTGGCACATATTCCCGTTTTTGCTCAGGAGCGCTAAATGTCCTCTTTCCCCCATCCCGATCGCTATCAACAGATGGAATATCGCCGCAGCGGCCGCAGCGGCATCAAACTGCCTGCAATTTCGCTGGGACTTTGGCACAACTTTGGTGACAGCACGCGGGTCGATAATAGCCGTGAGCTGCTACGTCATGCATTTAACCTCGGCATCACCCACTTCGACTTAGCGAATAACTACGGCCCGCCTCCGGGCTCGGCGGAAGAGAATTTTGGTCGTATTCTGCGGGAAGATTTTCGTGCCCATCGTGATGAGCTGATTATCTCCACCAAAGCGGGCTATACCATGTGGCAGGGGCCTTATGGAGACTGGGGGTCGCGTAAATATCTGATTGCTAGTCTGGATCAAAGCCTTAAACGCATGGGGCTGGAATATGTCGATATTTTCTATCACCACCGTCCCGATCCGGAAACCCCGCTGGAAGAGACGATGCGCGCGCTCGATCATGTGGTGCGCCAGGGCAAAGCGCTTTACGTAGCTCTTTCTAACTATCCGGCTGAACGGGCTGCCCAGGCGATTGCTATCCTGCGCGATCTCGGCACTCCCTGCCTGATTCACCAGCCGCGTTATTCGATGTTTGAACGTACCCCTGAGCAGGGATTGATTCAGACGCTGGGCGATGCGGGCGTTGGCTGTATCGCTTTCTCTCCACTGGCAGGCGGTGTGCTCACCGATCGCTATCTGCAGGGCATTCCGGAAGATTCGCGTGCGGCCAGCGGCAGCAAATTCCTGAGCGAAAGCCAGCTGACCGAAGAGAAGATGGAAAAAGTTCGCAGACTGAATGTCATCGCACAGCAACGTGAGCAGAAACTGGCGCAGATGGCGCTGGCGTGGGTGTTGCGTGATGATCGCGTCACGTCAGTGCTGATTGGGGCCAGTAAAACGGCGCAGATTGATGACGCGGTGGCCATGCTCGCCCGTCGTCAGTTCAGCGACACCGAATTAGCGGCTATTGACGCGGCTCTGATGTAAGCATTCACCGCCCGGCGCAGGTCGGGCGTTTTTTTCACCAGAATAGTCTCAATCCCCCTTCTCTCCCCAATTTCCTCACAATTTTCCGACACAATGATGCGGTAACAGCAGTAATACGCAGGCATAATCACTGCGCCACAACAGCATCAGCCTGTTGATGAGGAGAATATAATGAAAAGAGCTCTAATTTTTGCTGCCCTGCTGGCGCTGTTTTCGCCGCTGGCCTGTCACACAGCCGAGGCCTCCAGTGCCTCTATTTCTCTGGCCCCTGGCGTCACCCTGAATCTGGGCGATCGCGATAATCGTGGTAATTACTGGGATGGCGGTCGCTGGCGTGAACCCCGCTGGTGGAATGACCGCTATACCTACAACGAACGCCGCTGGTGGCGACACGAAGAGTGGCGTCGTCAGCAGCAGTGGGAGCGTGAACGCCGCTGGCAGGAGCGCGACCGCGAGCGCCGCTGGGATCATCAGTATCGCCGCGATCGCGACTGGGATCATCATGACCGTCGTGGTCCAGGTCCTGGCCCGCGTGGTTTTGGGCCCCACGGACCCGGTGGGCCCGGTCCGCATGGCCACGATCGTCACTAACAAAAAACGCCCGGCATAGCCGGGCGTTTTTTGTTTCCAGAAACCCTTACAGTCCCAGCGCTTCACCCACCAGCAGGTAAAGATTCAGCGCAATCACCAGCAGCACGATCAGTCGTCCGGTGTTCTGCATCAGACGCGAGTTCACCATATCATCGCCCATCAGCTCGCGGTTGCCGGTAAAGGAGAGCAGCGGAATCAGCGCCAGCGCGATACCAAAGCTCAACAGCACCTGACTCATCACCAGCACCTTTGTTGGGTCCCAGCCTGCCCAGATGACAATAAACGAGGGCAACATGGTGACAGTTCGACGCACCCAAAGTGGAATGTGGAAACGGATAAAGCCCTGCATTACCACCTGCCCCGCCAGCGTACCGACCACTGTTGAGGAGAGTCCCGCGGCCACCAGGCTCAGACCAAATACCGTTGCGGCAGCCTGACCTAACAGCGGTTGCAGCGTCAGATAGGCCTGATCGAGCTCTGCAATTTTGCTGTGACCACTAAAATGAAACGCCGCTGCCGCAGTTGCCATTATCGCCAGGTTTACAAATCCGGCAATGGTCATGGCAATCGCCACATCCAGTTTAGTTGAGGAGTAACGCTGACTTTTACTGTCCTCACTTTTGCCCTGCGTCAGCGCAGAGTGCAGATAAATTACGTGCGGCATGATGGTCGCCCCAAGCACGCCGGCGGCCAGGAATACGGCATCCGACGTCGGTAACGCGGGCAGCGCCATGCCGACCACCAGCTCTTTAATATTGGGCTGGGAGAAGAAAAGTTCGACAATATAGGCCGCCGCCACAAATAACAGCAGTCCACCAATCACCAGCTCCAGCGGCTTCTGTCCGCGACTCTGTAACATCAGTATCAGGAAGGTGGCGATGCCCGTCAGCACCGCGCCCTGCATCAATGAAATGCCGAGCAGCAGTTTGAACCCCAGTGCGGCACCGATAAACTCCGCCAGATCGGTGGCCATCGCGATAATTTCCGCCTGCACCCAGTAAAACCAGACGGCAGGCCGGGGAAAGCGATCGCGGATGTGTTCGGCAAGATTTTTGCCGGTGGCGATACCCAGCTTGGCAGACATGAGCTGAATCAGCATGGCCATGATATTGGCCCACACCACCACCCACAGCAATTTGTAGCCGTAAGCAGCGCCTGCCTGAATGTTGGTCGCAAAGTTGCCCGGATCGATATAGCCAATAGCGGCGATAAAGGCGGGCCCCAGCAGTGCGAGTTTGACTTTTCTGACTCCGCGAGCAGCGCGCTCGGCGGTACGACTCTCAAGCATATCCGGTACCCTGTCTGAACATTTGCCTGCCCCGGCAGCTTAGGGGTTAGCATGTGCAAGTGAAATTCGTTTATTGTTATCGGTGTAATAGATGCTGCTATAAAGTATAGCCATTGCTATACATTACAGTAAAGGAAGTGAGTGCTAAAAATGTGAGCAACGGTGTCACTTTACGCTCTGTGTAAAATTCAGACAATAATTATGTGGTTATCTGGGTTGAACGATTTTTAAACAGGGCGTGATCTCTGGAACTTTTCTGGAAAATATAGCGATAGCGAATACTTATAATGTGGTTCAGATCTCGTTTTTAAGTAACGCGTTACATAGAATACGCAACAAAATACAACCCTCCTCAAATTTGGAGCAACTATGTCCCATATTTTGCAATTTCTTTTAGCACTGGTGGTGGTCGGGATACTCTCCTTGCTGGTCAGTCACGATCGTAAAAGCATTCGCATTCGCTACATTATACAGCTACTGGTGATTGAAATTGTGCTCGCCTGGTTCTTCCTGAACTCAGAAGCGGGACTGGGTTTCGTCAAAGGCTTCGCCGGCTTCTTTGATCATCTGCTGAAGTATGCGGCCCAGGGAACAAACTTTGTCTTCGGTAACATGAATGATAAAGGCCTGGCGTTCTTCTTCCTCAACGTATTGTGTCCAATCGTCTTTATCTCTGCGCTGATCGGTATTCTGCAGCATTTCCGTATCCTGCCGTGGGTTATTCGCGGTATCGGTACTGTGCTGTCGAAAGTCAATGGCATGGGAAAACTGGAATCTTTCAACGCCGTGAGTTCTCTGATACTGGGACAGTCAGAAAACTTCATTGCCTATAAAGATATCCTGGGCAAGATGTCACAGCGCCGCATGTACACCATGGCCGCGACGGCGATGTCGACCGTTTCGATGTCTATTGTCGGTGCCTATATGACCATGCTGCAGCCAAAGTATGTAGTCGCCGCACTCGTGCTCAACATGTTCAGCACCTTTATCGTGCTGTCATTGATCAACCCTTACCGCGTTGAGAACGAAGACGATCTGCAGTTGCAGGATCTGCATAAAGGTCAGAGCTTCTTCGAGATGCTGGGCGAATATATCCTGGCCGGTTTTAAGGTCGCGATTATCGTTGCCGCGATGCTGATTGGTTTCATCGCGCTGATTTCAGGTCTGAATGCGCTGTTTGATCTGATCTTCGGCATCAGCTTCCAGGGCGTGCTTGGCTATGTCTTCTATCCGTTTGCCTGGGTGATGGGTGTGCCGTCTGGTGAGGCGTTGCAGGTCGGCAGTATTATGGCGACCAAGCTGGTATCGAATGAATTTGTTGCCATGATGGATCTGCAGAAAATTGCAGGTCAGTTGTCACCCACTTCAGAAGGTATTCTTTCCGTGTTCCTGGTGTCGTTCGCCAACTTCTCTTCCATCGGCATCGTGGCCGGTGCGATTAAAGGTCTGAACGAAGAACAGGGCAACGTGGTTTCCCGCTTTGGCCTGAAGCTGCTGTACGGCTCTACGCTGGTCAGCGTGCTCTCCGCCGCTATCGCCGGTCTGGTTCTGGCGTTCTAAGTGCAGTGCTGAACATCAAAGGGCGAGCCTGTCTCGCCCTTTTCGTTTTTCGCCATCCCTGCTTTTCTTCCCGCTAAATACCTCTTCAGGCGACGTCCGCCCTTATACAATACACTCAGATTCTGCATTTAAAGCGTGCACGAGGCGCAGCACAGCGTTATCCGGGCAGAACACGGCGGCGCTTGCCGGATAAGTACGCATTAAGCGTGCGCAGCAGCTGATTTGCAAAGCAATAGTGTTAGATTCGCAGAAAGGCGAATGAAAGATAAATCAGAAAGGATTTTGACAACATTGACAACGACGTTGTCAGAAAATGGTGGAGATAAGCGGGATCGAACCGCTGACCTCTTGCATGCCATGCAAGCGCTCTCCCAGCTGAGCTATACCCCCACATCTGGAATCGTTTTTTCAGTGCCAAACTTTTGGGAAAAAGTTTGGTGGAGCTAAGCGGGATCGAACCGCTGACCTCCTGCATGCCATGCAGGCGCTCTCCCAGCTGAGCTATAGCCCCGAACCGAAAAACTGTCGCGTTAAGCGACGGACGGCATAATATGAAACCGCCTCCAGGGTGTCAACGGCAAAATGACATTCTCTGTTTGATCGCTGAAAAAGGCGGCAACCTGCGGAGTTTCAGCAGCATGCTGCAGATAAAAATCATGTCTGGTCATGCAGTACCGTTTTTTAACTGTTATACCCGCTGCCATCAGGTTAATTCACGGTTAAATATGTTATAGGAATTTTCTTGTCTTCGTCTTTTTCGCATGCAAAACTTAGCCCGCTAATTTAGTGGCCACCGGGACCCTCTCCCGCGCGCCGCGCGTCCACCAGGCGTTATCGTCCCATTAATCATAAAAAAACTATTGAGATACTATGTCGCTGCATACACCTAAAGAAATCGCACAACTGGCGATCCAGTCTGGCGTGGCTAAAAGTCGTGCGCCTGTCAGCATCCTTCTGATTCTTGGCTTTATGGCGGGTGCATTTATTGCGACCGGCTTCCTGTTGGATCTTCACGTCATTAACTCCCTGCCTGCTGAATGGGGCTCTTTCGGTGGCCTGTTAGGTGCCGCAGTCTTCCCTGTGGGTATCATTATGACCGTGCTGGCGGGTGGCGAGCTGCTGACCGGCAATATGATGACGTTACCCGTGGCCTGGTTCGCCCGCCGCATCAGCTTTATGAGCGTAGCGCGTAACTGGTTCTGGGTGACCCTGGCGAACTTTATCGGCAGCGTGGCTGTTGCATGGTTCTTTGGCCATATGCTGGGCATGACCGAAGGTGACTACCTGAAGAAGACCGTGGCTATCGCCTCTGCCAAGGTTCATGCCGATTTCCTGCATTCCTTTATTTCAGGCATTGGCTGTAACTGGCTGGTGTGTCTGGCTGTGTGGCTGGCATTTGCCAGTAAAGATATGGTTGGCAAAATCTTCGGCATGTGGTTCCCGGTGATGGCGTTTGTTGCCATTGGCTTCCAGCACGTTGTCGCTAACATGTTTATTATTCCGGCCGCCATTTTTGCCGGTCAGATGAGCTGGGCAGAGTACTTCCCTAACTTTGTCGCCGTCTTCCTGGGCAATGCCGTAGGAGGAGCCGTCTTCGTTGGTCTGGCCTATTTCCTGGCATTCCGTCCTGCTGCCGAACCTGCCAGTAATCCTCAGTAATTCTGTTTTGCCTTTTGTCATCAGACAAAAGGCAATTTCAGCCTCCATTACTTTTCACCGTTACTTTTTGCTGTAATATGTACCGCTAATGTATTTAACAGGGACAGTGTCGTGAAAAAGGAATGGCTTACCCCCGAAGAGCTGGCTGCAGAAACGGGTTACAGTCGGCAAACGGTGAATAAGTGGATCAAGCGGGAGAACTGGACAACCACGCCGAAGCCTGGAGTTCAGGGCGGCAAGGCACGTCTTATTCATATTGATGAACGCGTAAAAAGTTTTATTCAATCCACCCGCAACCTTAATGAACCCACAGCCACCTATGGCGCAGTAACGAATTCATTACCTGCGTTATTGTTAAGTTCCATCCAGCAAATGAGCCAGGATGAACAGGATCAACTCACTGCATTAATCTTACGTGAAGGGATTAAAGGCGTGCTGGAGCGACTGGGAATTGGTGAAGAGTAAGAAAACCGGAAGCGTAGTGCCTCCGGCTGTGTTCATTACGCCTGCGCTTCGCGCTCACTGATAAAGGCCAGGGCCTGCTCAATACGGGCCACGCTGCGGCTGCGGCCAATCGCCTCCACGGTGACATCCAGACCCGGTGACTGACCGGCACCGGTCACGGCCACACGCAGCGGCATGCCGACTTTACCCATACCCACTTCCAGCTCATCTGCGGTGCTCTGAATCGCCTGATGCACGTTTTCAGCAGTCCATTCAGTGATGGCGGCCAGCTTGTCACGCACCACTTCCAGCGGCTGACGCGCGACCAGACGAAGATGTTTCTTCGCCGCATCGGCATCGAACTCTGCGAAGTCTTCGTAGAAGTAGCGGCAGGATGCAGCCATTTCCTTCAGCGTTTTGCAACGCTCGCCCAGCAGACCCACCAGCTTCGCCAGTTCCGGTCCGGTGCGAGTATCAATTTTCTGCTCTTCAATATGCCACTGCAGATGTGTCGCCACATATTCTGGCGGCAGCGTATTAATATAGTGGTGGTTCAGCCACTGCAGTTTCTCAGTGTTGAACGCACTGGCAGACTTACTGACGGCATCCAGAGTAAACAGCTCAGCCATTTCAGCCACGCTGAAAATTTCCTGATCGCCATGTGACCAGCCCAGACGAACCAGGTAGTTGAGCAGCGCTTCCGGCAGGTAGCCGTCATCACGATACTGCATCACCCCTACTGCGCCATGACGCTTGGAGAGTTTTTTGCCATCATCGCCCAGAATCATGGAAACGTGAGCGTAGACCGGAACCTGCGCACCAATCGCTTTGAGGATGTTGATCTGACGTGGTGTGTTATTGATGTGGTCTTCACCACGAATAACATGGGTGATACCCATATCCCAGTCATCGACAACAACGCAGAAGTTATAGGTTGGCGAACCATCGGTGCGGCGGATGATCAGATCATCCAGTTCCTGGTTACTGAACTCGATCGGTCCACGAATCTGATCGTCAAAGATGACCGAACCTTCCTGCGGATTGCGGAAACGCACCACGCATGGTTCATCATCGGCATGATGTTCATGGCTGTCACGGCAGTGGCCGTCATAACGCGGCTTTTCGTTGTTCGCCATCTGTTCTTCGCGCAGCGCTTCCAGGCGTTCTTTAGAGCAGTAGCATTTATAAGCGGTTCCGGCTTCCAGCATGTCATCAATGACCGCGTTATAGCGATCAAAACGTTTAGTCTGGTAGTAAGGGCCTTCATTCCAGTCGAGGCTCAGCCAGTTCATACCATCCATGATGGCTTCAATAGCTTCCGGCGTGGATCGCTCCAGATCGGTATCTTCAATGCGCAGCACGAACTCGCCCTGGTTGTGACGGGCAAAGAGCCAGGAGTAAAGTGCGGTACGTGCGCCACCGACATGCAGATAGCCGGTTGGGCTTGGCGCGAAGCGTGTTTTGATTTTCATTGAGTATTGCCTTAGATGCGCGGGTTCTTTGTCTGGATGACAAAAAACAGGTTAGACGCGAAAAACAGTGGGCATATTCTAGCATCTGACGGTGAATCCTCAATGCATGCCCGCCGGTTGCGTCCCGGGAAAAGGGACTTTTCTGCCAGTAAAACCAGCACATTGGCTAAAAGCGCAACAGGATGTTTAAAAATAAACCGAACGCACATTTATGTTTTAAAAAGCGTTGACTCAAAATCAACTATCCCTATAATGCGACTCCACACAGCGGGGGTGATTAGCTCAGTTGGTAGAGCATCTCCCTTACAAGGAGGGGGTCGGCGGTTCGAACCCGTCATCACCCACCACTCTTAACAGCGTGGCCCGCAGTGAACAGGTATGATGATATGGGTGATTAGCTCAGTTGGTAGAGCATCTCCCTTACAAGGAGGGGGTCGGCGGTTCGAACCCGTCATCACCCACCATATCTGACCTGTTAAAGCAGTACTGAAGTACGAAGTGGGTGATTAGCTCAGTTGGTAGAGCATCTCCCTTACAAGGAGGGGGTCGGCGGTTCGAACCCGTCATCACCCACCACTTCGGGTCGTTAGCTCAGTTGGTAGAGCAGTTGACTTTTAATCAATTGGTCGCAGGTTCGAATCCTGCACGACCCACCAATTCAGAATAAAGCGCCTTTTAGGCGCTTTTTTCGTTTCCGGGGCACGGACGTGACCGTGCGGGATGAGAACCTGCTGCAGGTTCGACTGAATCGCTGGCGATTCAGGCTGATGCGTTAGCATCACCCGGAGGGCGAGGCCCACGATGGGCCGAGGCTATCCTGCACGACCCACCCATTCAGAATAAAGCGCCTTTAGGCACTTTTTTCGTTTCTGTCGTAACCCAAGGTTGGCTTCCTCTCTTTCCAGTGACCTCAAGCTCTAAAAAAACGCGCTGGCTCAGGGAGCGCAGGCCTTTCGCAAAGACGCAAAATCGCCATCCATGGCAGGCTCAGCGCGGCACATTACGCACCTCATCCCTGAGGTGCGCCCGTAAACGGGCCAACGCTTTGCGTTGTTCAAAAACGCTCCCGGCGTTTTTGTCCATGTCCCGCGATGCTTTGCTACAGGCCTGCGTTCCCATCGCTTTGAACTTGTTTGCAGTCTGTAAGCTTTTTTGGTGTCTGCTTGTTCCTGCTACACGGAGCTAACCTCTCCGGCTTTTCGCAACCTTAACAATCTCCGCGCTAAAGTCGTTTCACTGCGTGCCGATAACGTATGTGACGACTTACAGGGAGAAAATGATGTCTTCAATTTCCGGAATTTTAAGCAGTGCGGTCAGTAGCGGTGACAGCGGCGGCAGTGTTGCCTCTCAGGTCGCAGCCCTGAATAAACAGATTCAGAATGTCTTAACGCAGGTCAAAGAGCTGGCCGACAACAAAGAGCTGACTGACGAACAGAAAGCTGAAATGCAGCAAATGTACCAGTCGCAGCTCACCATGCTGCAGGCACAGATTGCGCAGCTGGAGCAGAAGCAGGCGGAGCAGGATCAGCCAAAAAGTGACAGCACGCCTGTCAGTGAGAACAAAGCAGACGGCATTAACCGCCCTACCGACACCAATAAAGTGGACGTCTATATCTAAAACGCGGGGCTGGCTTCGCGTTGTTGCGCCAGCAGCGCTGCCTGCTGGCGCACCTCCTGCCAGATCGCTTCGGCAGCAGGCGTCAGCGAGCGGTTTTTACGTTTGATCAGCGTCAGGCTGCGATTAATTTCCGGATAAAGACGACGCACCCTAAGGTCACGATCGGCCGGTAACGGTAAGGCCAGCGCGGGCAGAATACTGATGCCGATCCCCACTTCTACCATCGGAAACAGCGTAGCGGGATGGCCTATCTCCTGCACCACTTGCGCTCTGATGTTCTGCTGCTGCATCGCCGCATCAATCAGTACCCGACTGCCGGACGCGTAATCCTGCAACACCATGGTGCGACCATCCAGCATCGGCCATTCAGCCCTTTCCACCTGCGCCAGCGGATCATCATCGCGGCACAACAGCAGGAAAGGCTCATCCAGAATCGCGATGCTATCAAAATCACTATCGCTGAGCGGCCCAATCACGATCCCGAAGTCGACCTCGGCGTTACGCACACTTTGCAGCACCCACTGCTGGGCGCGATCGTGCAGTATCACTTTGATATCGGGAAAGTGCTGCTGACTGGCAGCCAGACATTGCGGCATCAGATGCGCAGAGATGGTCTGGCTGGCTGCCACTCTGACGGTGCCGCTGCGCTGCTCCCCAAAACTGCGGATATCCAGCAGCGTCGTATGAATCTCCTCCAGCAGGCGCTCCATCCGTGACGCCAGCTGTTTACCTGCCTCGGTCAGCATTACCTCACGCGTGGTGCGATCCAGCAGCCGGACGCCGGTTTCCGCTTCCAGCTCTTTGATACTGTGGCTGACCGCCGACTGACTCAGACCTATCGCCTGCCCCGCCTGACTGAAACCACCGTAGTGTGCCACTGCAATAAAAGTCCGAAGCTGACGCAGCGTGTAATTCATCGATTATGCTCATAGATTAATTCAATAAATCAATTTTATTTCTAAAACCAATTCACGCACAATCGCGCTATTGAAAAATTTACCGGATTTTAACAATGGGCTTTTTAAAACTCGATCCGATGATGGTCAAACTCATCATCACCGTACTGCTGGCGTCGTTTCTGCCAGCGAAAGGGATCTACGTCGATGTCTTCAGCTACCTCGCGACGGCAGCGATAGCACTGTTATTCTTTATGCACGGTGCCAAACTTTCGCGTGAAAAAATCATCGCAGGCAGCAGCCACTGGCAACTGCATCTGTGGATTATGTTCAGCACCTTTGTGTTGTTTCCCGCGCTGGGTCTGCTGCTGGTCTGGTGGCATCCGGTTGATGTCGGTCCGGAAATTTATACCGGCTTTATCTACCTCTGTATCCTGCCAGCCACCGTTCAGTCCGCCATCGCGTTTACCTCTATGGCAGGCGGTAATGTCGCGGCAGCGGTCTGCAGCGCTTCGGCATCAAGCCTGCTGGGTGTATTTATTTCGCCGTTGCTGGTGAACCTGGTGATGGATATTCACAGCAGCGCGCCCAGCGACGGTCTGGAGCAGATCGGTAAAATTATGCTGCAACTCATGGTGCCTTTCATTCTCGGCCACCTCTCTCGTCGCTGGATCGGTGGCTGGGTTGAGAAACACCGTAGCCTGATTGGCAAAACTGACCAGACCTCGATTTTGCTGGTCGTTTATTCCGCCTTCAGTGAAGCCGTGGTGAATGGCATCTGGCATCGCGTTGGCTTGACTACGCTGTTGTGGATTGTGGCAGGTTCAATCATCCTGCTGACCGCCGTGCTGATTATCAACCTGCTGGCCTCGCGCCTGTTCCGCTTTAAACGTGCCGACGAGATTGTGGTGCTGTTTTGTGGCTCGAAGAAGAGTCTGGCGAACGGGGTGCCCATGGCGAATATTCTGTTCCCGGCCAGCACCGTGGGGATTATCGTGCTGCCGCTGATGATTTTCCATCAGGTTCAGCTGATGGTCTGCTCGTTTATTGCTGGCCGTTATAAGAAGACCAATGAGAAACAGCAACAGCAGACGCTGAAGGTTAAAGATTCGGTGATGGAGTCACAGAAGTAGAACAGGTGCCCGCCTGCGCGGGCACTGCTACTTGCGGGTCTGGAGCGGTTTAACTAATCCCTCCAGACCTTCAATTTTTATTGTCAGAGTCAATTGCATCAAATCCCCTAACAGCCCCGACGGAAAGTCGCCACTGCGGGCAAACCACAGCAGATAAGGCTCAGGCAGATCGATCAGCATCCGCCCTTTATATTTCCCAAACGGCATCGGCGTATCGGCTATCGCCACCAGCTGATGTTCATCCATCTCAGGCCCCCAGCAGGCGAATCATTTCCGCTTCATCAATCACCTCTATACCCAGTTCCTGGGCTTTCGCCAGCTTGGAACCGGCAGCTTCTCCGGCAATCAGCAGATCGGTTTTCTTCGATACGCTGCCGCTGACTTTTGCGCCCAGCGCGACGAGCTGCGCTTTGGCATCATCACGGTTCATCTGCGACAGCGAGCCGGTCAGCACCACCGTTTTCCCCGCGAACGGACTGTCGATCTCTTCGGCTTTCACTACCACCACCTGCGGCCAGTTAACACCAATCTCTTCGGTCAGCTGACGGATAACCTCACGGTTGCTCTCCTCTTCCATGAAGTTGCGAACGTGTGTGGCAACAACTTTGCCCACATCCGGTACTGCAATGAGCGCCTCAAGATCGGCATCCATCACCTTCTGCAGCTCACCAAAATGGTTAGCCAGATTAGCGGCGGTAGCTTCACCCACTTCACGAATGCCCAGCGCATAGAGGAAACGTGCCAGCGTCGTCGACTTCGCTTTCTCCAGCGCATCAACAACGTTTTGCGCCGATTTCGGCCCCATGCGATCCAGTCCGGTCAGCTTGCCCGCCGTGAGACGGAACAGATCGGCTGGTGTATTGACGTACTCTTTCTCCACCAGCTGGTCGATAATCTTATCGCCCATGCCATCCACATCCAGCGCCCGACGTGAGACAAAATGCTTCAGTGCCTCTTTGCGCTGTGCGCCGCAGATCAAGCCGCCAGTGCAGCGCGTGACTGATTCACCTTCAACCCGTTCAACCTCAGAACCGCAGACCGGACAATGGGCAGGAAACACCACCTCACGCGTCTCTTCAGGCCGCTCCGCGATAACCACATTGACGACCTGCGGAATCACATCGCCAGCGCGGCGAATCACAACTCGATCACCGATGCGTAAACCCAGCCGTTCGATTTCGTCTGCATTATGCAGTGTGGCATTGCTGACGATAACGCCTGCGACCTGCACCGGCTCCAGGCGAGCCACTGGCGTGATAGCGCCTGTGCGGCCAACCTGAAATTCGACGTCCCGCACCCAGGTTAGCTGTTCCTGTGCCGGGAACTTAAAAGCAATCGCCCAGCGCGGCGCTCGCGCCACAAAGCCCAGCTGCTCCTGCAGCGCCTGTGAATCGACTTTGATCACGACACCATCGATATCAAACCCCAGGTTTGGACGCTGTTGCTCAATTTCCCGATAGAACGCCAGGGCTTCCTCCGCATTATGCACCCGCTTAATGCGGTCGCTGACCGGCAGGCCCCAGGCTTTAAACTGTTGCAGGCGCTCCATGTGGCTGTGTGGCATCTCACCGCCTTCCAGCAGGCCAAAACCGTAGCAGAAAAAGGTCAGCGGACGTTTGGCGGTAATGCGCGGATCAAGCTGACGCAGGGAACCTGCTGCTGCATTACGCGGGTTAGCAAAAACTTTGCCGTCTGTCCGACGCGCTTCTTCATTCAGCTTTTCGAAGCCGCGCTGCGTCATAAACACCTCGCCGCGCACTTCCAGCCGGGCCGGGATGTTGTCGCCCTTTAACCGCAGCGGGATAGCGCGAATGGTACGGACGTTGGCGGTTATGTTCTCGCCGGTCGTGCCGTCACCGCGCGTCGCGGCCTGAACCAGCAGGCCATTTTCATACATCAGGCTGACCGCAGCGCCATCGAGCTTGAGTTCACAGCAGTAAGTAATGTCCTCACTGTTTTTCAACCGATCCTGTACCCGCTTGTTGAAAGCCATAAATGTGGCTTCATCAAACGCGTTGTCCAGCGACAGCATCGGCACTTCATGGCGAACCTGCTCAAATACCGTCAGCGGCGCAGCACCCACACGCTGGGTTGGCGAATCCGGTGTAATGAGATCGGGATGTTCCTCTTCCAGCTGACGCAGTTCACGCATCAGGCGATCGTATTCAGCATCCGGCACTTCCGGCGCATCCATGACGTGGTAGAGATATTCGTGATGGCGCAGCGTGGTGCGCAGTTCGGTGATGTGATCCTGGACGGATTTCATAAAGCCCCATCAGATAAAAAACCCCCGACAGGCGGGGGTTTGTTTTAACAATTCAGATAGCGTTTAGCGCAGGTGTCAGACGCCAACCACATCGCGGATACGCGCTTTGTAAGTTTCCAGCTTCTGTGGCGTCATCATGCGACGCTCATCGTCCAGCACCACGCCACCAACATCATCAGCGATACGCTGTGCAGACTGCAGCATCAGCTTGAAGTTCTGATTCGCATCGCCATAAGAGGGCACCATCATAAAGATGGAGATACCAGGCGTGCTGAAATCGGTCATCATGTCAGGATTGAACGAACCTGGCTTGACCATGTTAGCCAGACTGAACAGCACCGGACCACTGCCTGCCGGACTAAGATGACGATGGAAAATATTCATTTCACCAAACTGAAAGCCCGCCTGCAGAATACCCTGAAGCAACGCTTCCCCGTTCAGTTCGCCGCCCGAATGTGCAGCAACATGCAGCACCAGTACGGCTTCTTTCGGTTTTTCTGCTGGCGCTTTAGCAACAGGTTGTTCAGGCGCAGGTGGAGCTGACACCTCAGGCTGCGGTTGTGGCTCAGGTTCAGCCTGGTACTGCGGCGCAGGCTGCACAGACTCCAGCGGATCCAGATCCAGCAACGGGTCGGCCTGAACAGGCGGCGCGACGAAAGTCTGCGCTGGCTGCTGACGCACCGGTTCAGGGCGCGGCTGTGGAGCAGGCTTCGGTGCCGCAGTGAACAGCGGATCGCTGTCAGGTTCGGGCTGCGGTGCGGGTCGTGGCGCAGGCTGACGCACAGGCTCAGCGGGCGCTTGCTTACGCGGCGCTTCTGGCTGTGGTTCGCGGATCTCATCGAAACGCGGTTCCTGATGGACGTTGCGCTCAGAACGAACACGAACCTCGCCGACGCCGTCATCTTCGTCGTCAATCAGGTCCTGCTCATCATGGTCATCACGTTGTTTTAGACGTTTGTGCGGGCGATCGCGGAACACTGACGAACGCTCTTTACGGCTGGTCCACAGCCCGTGAAGAAGGAGCGCTATAATGGCGATCGCGCCAACAACGATTAATATCAGACGCAAATCCTGCATCATTGTATTCTCTGTTGTTCCAATACCTTGCCACCGCGGCAAACTTTATCCTCTAACTGTATTTGCCCTGCTACACAAGTGCAAGTCTGTGCAGTATTTTCTGACAAATAAGATAGGCAACCCACGCTTTTTCGCTGTTTTTTTACCCAAACGGCACCTGGCCTGGAGAAAAAGCCAGGTTATAGTGAGCGCGCCTTAACACCTTCAGGAGAAATGGCTTTATGGCCCATGAGAATTCCGTCTCAAATTTTAACGGCATGCACTACTTTAGCCAGGGCTGGAAACTGGTCCGTCTGCCTGGCATTCGCCGCTTTGTGGTGATGCCACTGCTGATCAACATCATTATGCTGGGCGGCGCATTCGTCTGGCTGTTCTATCGCCTCGGCGACTGGATTCCACGCCTGATGGCCCATATTCCCGACTGGCTGCAGTGGCTGAGTTATCTATTGTGGCCACTGTCGGTGATTGCGATTGTACTGGTGTTCAGCTATTTCTTCTCAACGCTGGCAAACCTGATTGCTGCTCCATTCTGCGGCCTGCTGGCCGAACAGCTCGAAGGCCGCCTGACCGGTAAGCCTCTGCCCGACAGCGGCTGGGCGGGAATGATTAAAGATGTGCCGCGCATTATGAAGCGCGAGATGCAAAAACTGAGCTATTACCTGCCCCGCGCGCTGGGACTGTTGCTGCTCTACTTTATTCCAGGATTTGGTCAGACGGTGGCGCCCGTGCTGTGGTTCCTGTTCAGTGCCTGGATGTTATCCATTCAGTATTGCGACTACCCGTTTGACAACCACAAAGTGCCTTTTCAACAGATGCGAAACGCCCTGCGCCGGCACAAAATGGCCAACATGCAGTTTGGCGCACTAACCAGCCTGTTCACCATGATTCCGATTCTTAATCTGGTGATTATGCCGGTTGCTGTTTGTGGTGCCACCGCCATGTGGGTTGACCGTTACCGGCCGCAACTGGCCCGCAGTGAGGTGCGCTAGTCACACCCGCACCCCTTATGCTCTTTTTAGCAGGGCTTATTGCCGGGCGAAATATAGATATACGATTTCTTTCCTTCCGCCCCCAGGCAGAACAGGTATGCTCATAGCGTTCCCAATAATTCATACAGTTAAGGACAGGCTATGAGTAAGATCTATGAAGACAACTCTTTGACAATTGGTCATACGCCATTGGTTCGACTGAACCGCATCGGTAACGGCCGCATCCTTGCGAAAGTTGAATCCCGTAACCCGAGCTTCAGCGTAAAATGCCGTATCGGTGCCAATATGATTTGGGACGCAGAAAAACGCGGTATTCTGAAGCCCGGTGTTGAACTGGTCGAACCGACCAGCGGTAACACCGGTATTGCGCTGGCCTATGTTGCCGCAGCGCGCGGCTACAAATTAACCCTGACGATGCCAGAAACCATGTCAGTGGAACGTCGTAAATTGCTGAAAGCGCTGGGTGCTAAGCTGGTGCTGACCGAAGGCGCTAAAGGCATGAAAGGCGCCATCAGCAAAGCGGAAGAGATTGTCGCCAGCGATCCAGACAGATATGTCCTGCTGCAGCAGTTCAGCAACCCGGCTAACCCGGAAATCCATGAGAAGACCACCGGTCCGGAAATCTGGGAAGACACGGATGGCGAAGTGGATGTCTTTATCGCAGGTGTCGGCACCGGCGGTACGCTGACCGGGGTGAGCCGCTATATCAAAAACACCAAAGGCAAGAAAGACCTGATAACCGTCGCCGTTGAGCCAACGGATTCACCGGTAATTGCTCAGGCGCTGGCGGGTGAAGAGATCAAGCCTGGTCCACACAAAATTCAGGGTATCGGCGCAGGCTTTATTCCGGGCAACCTTGAGCTGAATCTGGTGGACCGCGTAGTGGCGATCACCAATGATGAAGCGATCAGCACAGCGCGTAAGCTTATGGAAGAGGAAGGTATTCTGGCCGGGATTTCATCCGGTGCTGCCGTCGCCGCTGCGCTGAAGCTGCAGGAAGACGAAACCTTCGCGAATAAAAATATTGTGGTCATTCTCCCCTCCTCCGGCGAACGCTATCTGAGTACGGCTTTGTTTGCCGATCTCTTCACGGAAAAAGAGCTGCAGTAGCAGCGGCAGATAGTCTGAAAATGGAGAAAAAAGCACCCGCCTGGGTGCTTTTTTGTGGTGCAGATCTCACTTTCATAACCCGGCAGATTGATTTCAGTGACGCCGATCTGGTATTCAGACTGCCAATTATTTCGATGCCTGAAATTAATCCGCCTTTGAAGTGGATCAAGCTGAATCGATTTACGGATTCAGTGAAACGGCGAATCACGGCATAATTAACCGGTGACGTGTAGAATCGGTTTTGAGAAGCAACGGAATGTAGATTTGACGCCTGCGCGTCTTTGGTCAGCATGATGCTATACCCGCGCACCTACACAGGCTAAAGTGAAGGCTCCAGGCTAGACTTTAGATCCATAACACTCATCCTGATAACGTTGGGGAAATAGAATGTTCCAGCAAGAAGTTACCATTACTGCACCAAACGGTCTGCATACTCGCCCAGCTGCGCAATTCGTAAAAGAAGCCAAAGCTTTCCAGTCAGAAATTACCGTGACCTCTAACGGTAAATCAGCAAGCGCGAAAAGCCTGTTCAAGCTGCAGACATTGGGTTTAACCCAGGGAACGGTTGTGACGCTTTCTGCAGAAGGCGAAGATGAGCAGAAAGCAGTTGAGCATCTGGTCAAACTGATGGCTGAACTGGAGTAATCTCCGCTCAGCTCTCCAGCCAATCGACTCCTCTGCGCCATTGAGTGCAAACATCTTGATCGCGGACAACCTGTCCGCGTTATTGCTTTCGTAGAGTACGTGTCCCGCGACAATGGCACCGCATAGAGTCCCATCAGCCATCGTGATTAAAAGGTAGCGTTATGATTTCAGGCATTTTAGCATCACCAGGTATCGCTTTCGGCAAAGCACTGCTGCTGAAAGAAGACGAGATCGTCATCAACCGCAAGAAAATTTCTGATGATCAGGTTGAGCAGGAAGTACAACGCTTCCTTGATGGCCGTAGCAAAGCGGCATTACAACTGGAAGCGATTCGCGTCAAAGCGGGTGAAACCCTCGGTGAAGAGAAAGCAGCCATCTTCGAAGGCCACATCATGTTGCTGGAAGATGAAGAGCTGGAGCAGGAAATCATCGATCTGATTAAAAAAGATCACGCTTCTGCCGATGCTGCTGCCTACTCTGTTATTGATGGCCAGGCGAAAGCTCTGGAAGAGTTAGATGACGAATACCTGAAAGAGCGTGCGGCTGACGTGCGTGACATCGGTAAACGTCTGCTGCAAAACATCCTCGGTCTGCACATTGTTGACCTGAGCGCTATTCCGGACGAATCCATTCTGGTGGCAAAAGATTTAACGCCGTCAGAAACCGCACAGCTGAACCTGAAAAAAGTGCTGGGCTTTATCACCGATCTGGGTGGCCGTACCTCACATACTTCAATCATGGCGCGTTCGCTGGAGATCCCAGCCATTGTCGGCACCGGCAATGTGACCGTCACGGTTAAAAACGGCGATTTCCTGATCCTGGATGGCGTTAACAACGCAATTCACGTCAATCCTTCTGAAGCGATTCAGGAAGAGCTGAAAGCCGTACAGAATCAGTATCTGTCGGAAAAACACGAATTAGCCAAGCTGAAAGATCTGCCAGCCGTTACGCTGGATGGTCACCAGGTTGAAGTCTGCGCCAACATCGGTACCGTGCGCGATATCGCCGGTGCTGAACGCAATGGCGCTGAAGGCGTTGGTCTCTATCGTACCGAATTCCTGTTCATGGACCGTGACTCTCTGCCAAGCGAAGAAGAGCAGTTCCAGGCGTATAAAGCCGTTGCTGAAGCGATGGGTTCACAGGCCGTTATCGTCCGTACCATGGACATCGGCGGTGACAAAGATCTGCCTTACATGAACCTGCCGAAAGAAGAGAACCCGTTCCTTGGCTGGCGTGCTATCCGCATCGCTATGGATCGCAAAGAGATTCTGCATGCGCAGCTGCGTGCTATCCTGCGCGCCTCCTCCTTCGGTAAACTGCGCATCATGTTCCCGATGATCATTTCGGTTGAAGAAGTTCGCAGCCTGAAAGCGGAACTGGAACTGCTGAAAGCGCAGTTGCGCGAAGAAGGTAAAGCCTTTGATGAAAGCATCGAAGTCGGCATCATGGTGGAAACCCCGGCTTCAGCCGTGATTGCGCATCATCTGGCGAAAGAAGTCGACTTCTTCAGTATTGGGACAAACGATCTGACGCAGTATACTCTGGCGGTCGATCGTGGTAATGATTTGATCTCGCACCTGTACAACCCAATGACGCCGTCTGTGCTTAACTTAATCAAGCAAGTCATTGATGCATCTCACGCTGAAGGTAAATGGACCGGCATGTGTGGTGAGCTGGCAGGTGATGAACGTGCTACACTACTGTTACTGGGAATGGGGCTGGACGAGTTCAGCATGAGTGCCATTTCTATCCCTGGCATCAAGAAAATCATTCGTAATACTAATTTTGAAGATGCGAAGGCATTGGCAGAGCAGGCACTGGCTCAACCGACAGCGGAAGACCTGATGAACCTGGTAAACAAGTTTATTAAGGAAAAAACGCTCTGCTAATCTGCATGATGCTGGCCCCAAATTACTGCTTAGGAGAAGATCATGGGTTTGTTTTCTAAACTTTTTGGCGAAAAAACGGATAGCGCTGGGACAATTGACATCGTAGCGCCTCTGTCAGGCGAAATCGTGAATATTGAAGACGTACCAGATGTGGTGTTTGCAGAGAAAATCGTGGGCGACGGTATTGCTATCAAACCCAGCGGCAACAAAATGGTTGCGCCTGTTGATGGCACTATCGGTAAGATTTTTGAAACCAATCACGCTTTTTCGATCGAATCAGACAACGGCATTGAGCTGTTTGTCCACTTCGGTATCGATACGGTAGAACTGAAAGGTGAAGGCTTCAAACGCATCGCTGAAGAAGGCCAGAAGGTCAAAAAAGGCGATGTGGTTATCGAGTTCGATCTGCCGTTGCTGGAAGAGAAAGCGAAATCAACCCTGACACCGGTTGTCATCTCCAACATGGATGAAATCAAGGAATTGATTAAGCTGTCTGGCCAGGTCACCGTCGGCGAAACGCCGGTGATTCGCATCAGAAAGTAAGCATACGTTGATATCATAACGGCACCTGCGGGTGCCGTTATCGTTTCTGCAATACACCTGTTCAGGGCTGCCAGTGTGGCAGACGCAGCGTCAGTTCAAGTCCACCTTCTGGCCGGTTCCTGGCATCAACCTCACCATGATGCGCCAGTACGACCTTGCGCACGATAGCCAGACCCAGACCATACCCTTTACCCATCAGCGGCGAATTTACCCGCACAAACGGGTCAAAGATGCTGGAGAGTTTATCCTCGTCGACACCCGGCCCCTGATCGCACACCTGAATCGCCAGCCACTGCGCTTCTGCGCGCAAATGCACCTCAATCCGCTGTCCTGGCAGAGAGAAACGCAGCGCGTTACGTAACACGTTCTCTACGCCGCGCCGTATCAGCTCGGCATTGCCACGCACAGTGTAATCAGCCTCGGCATCGACATGCAGCTCAACCTGCACACCGGGAATCTGCGCTTCATAACGGACATCAGTAAGGACTGCCTCCAGTAAACCGGTCAGGTCAAAATATTGCTCATCCGGAATGCTTTCATGCTCGGCCCGCGACAGCGTCAGCAGTTCGCCAATCATCTTGTCCAGCCGACGTGCCTCTTCATCAATGCGATCAAGCGAACTGTTTACGCTCTCTGGCGTCTGTCTGGCCAGTCCGGTAGCCAGCTGAAGCCGTGCCAGCGGTGAACGAAGCTCATGCGAGATATCGTGCAGTAGCTCTTCACGGGCGCGCACCAGGGTGTCCAGCCGCTCGACCATGGCATCAAAGGCTTCTGCAACGTTTGAGATTTCGTCGTGGCGCTTTCGCATGATCGGGAATAGCCGCACACGTAAATCACCCTCGGCGACGCGGGAAAATCCCTCACACAGCTGACGCATAGGCCGCGTCAGATTCCAGGCCAGCAACAGGCTGAACAGCAATCCCACCGAACCGGCAAAGATGAAAATCGGCTCAGGAATATTCAGAAATTTGCGTGGCATCAGATTATGCATGCTGTCTTTGCGCATGCCATCCAGGTCGTAACGCAGCTGATACTCTTTGCCATCAGCACCCTGAACCCAGCGCACCACCTCTTCAGGAAGACGCCCCACATAATCCAGATTGCCGCTGTTTTGTGATTGTGGCGATTTTGCCTGCTGCGTCACATGGAAAAACTGTCGATCGCTGTTATCCCAGTCCGACAGCATCGCATTCAGCGCCTCAGGCCCGCTGCGCGCCAGCACCGATGCGGCAGAAGTCATCTGCAGATCGACAATGCGCCGGATAGCCACAATTTCAGGCGGTTCGTGACGTTTACCGGAGAGCGTGAAACCCAGCCAGATAAGCTGACTCATGATGACAAAAACAATCCAGAAGCCGATAAAAATCTTCCAGAACATGCGTCCACGGTAACTCTGTTTCATCGAATGCGGTAACCGATGCTGCGAACGGTTTCAATGTTGATGCTGTCAGCAGTTAATGCACTGAGCTTCTGACGGATATTGCTGATATGCACATCCACACTACGGTCATAGGCTTCACGCGGACGACCCAGCCCCTTCTCAGAGAGCTCATCTTTCGACACCACCCGATCCGGGGCTCGCAGCAGTAAATCCAGCAGGTTAAATTCCGATGCCGTCAGATCGAAGGCTCGCCCCTGCCATTCACTCATGCGGGTAGCCGGATTCAGCGTCAGCTCGCCCCAGCGCAGCGGCTCTCTGGCATCAGGTTGCGGAACCTGCTCTTCGAAACGACGCAATACGGCGCGCAGGCGGGCCACCAGTTCCCGGGGATAGCAGGGCTTTGGCATGTAGTCATCCGCCCCCATCTCCAGACCAATCACCCGATCAATGTTATCGCCTTTGGCGGTCAGCATAATCACCGGTATCCGGCTGTTCTGACGCACCTGCCGCAGTACATCAATGCCGCTCATGTCGGGCAGCATAATGTCCAGAATCATGGCGGTGAACTCACCTGATAGCGCGCCCTGAATGCCGGCGCTGCCGGTCAGAACCAGCTGCGCATCGAACCCCTCGGCGATCAGGTACTGGCTTAGCATCGTGCCTAATTCAACGTCATCATCAACAAGCAAAATTTTCATGTTTATCTCTCGACAGAATTGGCGCTATTTTGTCCTGTACCGGGCATTCGTGCAGCCTGATTTACGCGATCCTTACAGATTCAGTCTATCTGGCGCGCGTAATGCTGTTTAAAAAAAAGCCTGTGGGCAGCAAACGCTGCGCACAGGCTGTGTGACCGCATCAGCAAAGGTTATTGATGATAGAGTCCGGTAGAGAGATAACGATCGCCGCGATCGCAGGCGATCGCCACCACCACGCTGCCCGGATTAGCCTGCGCAATACGCAGCGCCCCTGCCACTGCGCCGCCTGAACTGACGCCACAAAAAATACCTTCACGGCGTGCCAGCGCCCGCATCGTTTCTTCCGCTTCTTTTTGCGCCATATCCATCACATCATCCACCAGATCGGGACGGTAGATGCCCGGCAGATAGGCCAATGGCCAGCGGCGAATGCCCGGAATGCTGCTACCTTCACTCGGCTGTAAACCGATCACCTTCACGCCCGTGTTGTTCTCTTTCAGGTAACGCCCCACGCCGGTGATGGTGCCGGTCGTGCCCATGCTGGAGACAAAATGGGTCATGCGCTGGTTCGACTGCTGCCACAACTCTGGCCCGGTCGTCTGATAATGGCCCAGCGGGTTATCAGGATTATTGAACTGATCCAGCACCCGCCCTTCACCGCGCGCTGCCATTGCCTGCGCCAGATCGCGTGCGCCTTCCATGCCCTGCTCTCGCGGCACCAGAATCAGCTCCGCGCCGTAGGCACGCATTGCATCCTGCCGCTCCTGACTCATGTTGTCTGGCATCAGCAGGCGAAGACGGTAGCCTTTCATCGCTGCGATCATCGCCAGTGCAATGCCGGTATTGCCGCTGGTGGCTTCAATCAGCTGATCGCCGGGTGAAATGTCACCGCGCAGCTCTGCCTGATTGATCATCGACCAGGCTGCGCGATCTTTTACCGAGCCCGCCGGATTGTTACCTTCCAGTTTGAGCCAGACCTCACTGCCGTTGGCAGGCGTCAGGCGCTGCAACTTAATCAGCGGGGTATTGCCGATGGTATTTTCAAGAGTCGTCACGGTCTGCTTCCTGGCCTTTACAAACAAGAGGCGAAAAAAAGGCGGGAGTCACACTCCCGCCCGTTGTTGATGAGAAAATATCAGGCGCTTTGTGCAAAGGCAACCGGGCGCAACGGTGTGTCACCTTTATAGAGGCGCGCCTGCTGCAGGCCTACGAAGAGACGCTCGCCACGAATTGGGGCCGTCTGATCACCTTCAAACACCAGCGAGAACGGCTCGCTCTGCCAGCCAGCAGGCTGCACCACCAGCTGCCAGAAGTGGCCACGCGGGCTCACTTCCAGCACCTGCACCGGTAACGGGGTTTCCAGACTGCTGCGGCGTGACACGTCGATTTCCCACGGACGCAGGAACAGCTCCACGGCGCCCTGATGTGCCGAGGTATAGCCCAGCGGCCAGTGATGCGCGCCCACGTGGAACTGCGATCCCTGAATTTCGCCATCAAAGCGATTCACTTCACCCAGGAACTCCAGCACAAAGCGGGTTGCCGGATCGCGCCACACATCATCTGGCGTGCCGACCTGTTCGATGTTGCCCTGGCTCATCACCACCACGCGATCGGCGACTTCCATCGCCTCTTCCTGGTCATGGGTCACAAACACACTGGTGAATTTAATCTCTTCATGCAGCTGACGCAGCCAGCGGCGCAGCTCTTTACGTACCTGAGCATCCAGCGCGCCAAAGGGTTCATCCAGCAGCAGAATCTGTGGTTCAACCGCTAATGCACGCGCCAGTGCCACACGCTGTTTCTGGCCGCCCGACAGCTGTGCCGGGAAGCGATTCGCCAGATGGGCCAGTTGCACCATCTCCAGCAAACGCGTAACACGCTGTTTGATTTCTGCCGTTGAAGGACGTTCACGACGCGGCAGGACAGTCAGGCCAAAGGCGATGTTGTCGAACACTGTCATATGACGGAACAGCGCATAGTGCTGAAACACAAAACCGACCTGACGGTCGCGTGCATGCAGGCGGCTGACATCGTTGCCATGAAAACGGATCTGACCGCTGTTCTGATGCTCCAGCCCGGCGATAATACGCAGCAGCGTGGTTTTACCCGAGCCTGATGGGCCAAGCAGCGCCACCATTTCACCCGAGGCAATATCCAGAGAGATATCGTTCAGCACCGAGGTGCGACCAAAGGACTTGTTGATCTTGTTAATCTCAATGCTCATGATTTCCCTCCTGTTGCAGGCGTTTATGCTGTTGCTCTAAACGCCACTGCACAATGCTTTTCAGAAACAGCGTCACAATTGCCATCAGGGTTAACAGTGCGGCTGCGGTGAACGCGCCAACGGTGTTGTAGTCCTGATGCAATAATTCAACCTGAAGCGGTAACGTATAGGTCTCACCGCGAATCGATCCCGAGACCACCGAGACCGCACCAAATTCACCAATCGCACGGGCGTTGGTCAGCACGATACCGTACAGCAGCGCCCAGCGTATGTTCGGCAGCGTTACACGACGGAACATCTGCCAGCCAGAGGCGCCTAACAACACCGCCGCTTCATCTTCATGACTGCCCTGACTCAGCATTACCGGGACCAGTTCGCGGACCACAAACGGACAGGTCACAAACACCGTCGCCAGCACCATACCCGGCCAGGCAAACATAATCTGGATGTTATGCGCATCCAGCCAGCCGCCTGCCGGACCATTCACGCCCCAGAACAGCAGGTACATCAGACCGGCCACGACTGGCGATACGGCAAAAGGAATATCGAACAGGGTCAGCAGCAGCTGACGCCCCGGAAAGGTAAAGCGCGTGACCAGCCAGGCAAGCAGCGTGCCGAATACCAGGTTAACCGGAACGGTAATCAGTGCCACCATGACAGTCAGCCAGATAGCGTGCAGCATGTCCGGGTCGGCCAGATTGCTGAGCGCCACGATCAGGCCCTGATTGAGCGCCTCCCAGAAGATGGAGGCCATCGGCACCACCAGCAGCAGAATAGAAATCAGTACGCCAGTACCAATCAGCAGCCACTTACCCCAGTTCACCGGCTGACGCGCCGCGTGATTAAGTTGTGAAACCTCAGCCATTAGTGACCTCCCAGACGACGGCCAAAGCGGCTCTGTAATGTGTTAATGGCGAATAACAGAATCAGCGAGGCCGTCAGGATCACCGAGGCGATGGCGCTGGCCGCCGGATAGTCGAACTCCTGCAGCCGGACAAAAATCATCAGGGAGGTCACCTCGGTTTTCCAGGCGATGTTACCGGCAATGAAAATCACCGCACCAAACTCACCCAGGCTGCGCGTAAAGGAGAGTGCCGTACCGGCCAGCAGCGCAGGGGCTACCTCTGGCAGCACCACGCGGCGGAAGCTCTGCCACGGTGTGGCACCCAGGGTTTCGGCGGCCTCTTCATACTCCGGGCCTAACTCTTCCAGCACCGGCTGTACGGTTCGTACCACAAACGGAATGCTGGTAAAGGCCATGGCAATGGCGATACCAATCCATGTGTAGGAAATTTTGATGTCGAAATGGGCGAACCACTGTCCGTACCAGCCGTTGACCGAAAAGAGTCCGGCCAGGGTGAGACCCGCTACGGCGGTAGGCAGTGCAAAGGGCAGATCCATCAGACCGTCCAGCAGTGCACGGCCCGGGAAGCGATAACGGGTCAGAATCCACGCCATCAGCATGCCGAACACGGCATTAAACAGTGACGCAACACCGGCAGAGAGCAGCGTCACTTTATAGGCGGCAATCAGCTGCGGGTTAGTCACCACATCCCAGTACTGCTGCAGCGTCATCTGCGACAGCTGCATGATCACCGCGCTGATCGGCAGCAGCAGAATCAGGCAGGTAAAGAGCAGGCTGGTGCCAAGGCTGAGACCAAAGCCGGGCAATACGCGTTTATGGCTGGCTGCAAACATTATCCGCGCCCCGCCGCTAACAATTTATCGAGCTCACCGCCGCTGACAAAGTGCGTCTTCATCACTTTGTCCCAGCCACCAAAGGCATCTTCCACCCGGAACAGGCTGGTCTGCGGGAAGCGATCTTTCTGCGCTGCCATCAGCTGTGGATTATTCACGCGATAGTAGTAGTGCGTAATAATATTCTGCGCTTCTGGGGTGTAGAGATAGTTCAGATATGCGCTGGCCGCATCTGCGGTTTTGTTAGTGGCGACGTTCTTATCCACCCACGCCACCGGAAACTCCGCCAGAATATTGGTTTTCGGCACCACGACTTCATATTCATCTTTGCCGTACTGGTTACGGATGTTATTCACTTCCGACTCAAAGCTAATCAGGACGTCGCCCAGACCGCGCTCAGCAAAAGTCGTCGTCGCGCCACGACCACCGGTATCAAACACTTCCACGTTTTTCAGGAACTGCGTCATAAAGGCCTGCGTTTTGGCCTGATCGCCGCCATCAGCTTTGTCCGCTGCGCCCCAGGCGGCCAGATAGGTGTAGCGGCCATTACCGGACGTTTTCGGATTCGGGAAAATCAGCTTTACATCGCTGCGGGTCAGATCTGACCAGTCATGAATCTGCTTTGGATTTCCTTTGCGCACCAGAAACGCCATGGTGGAGTAGAAAGGTGAGCTGTTGTTCGGCAGACGGCTTTTCCAGTCTGCAGCAATCAGGTTGCCTTTATCGTGCAGCACCTGCACATCCGTCACCTGATTGTAGGTCACCACATCCGCGCGCAGTCCCTGCAGGATAGCCAGCGCCTGTTTTGATGAACCGGCATGTGACATCTTGATAGTGAGCGGATCGCCTGGATGTGTGGCATCCCACTGTTTAACAAACGGAGCATTCAGGGCAACAAACAGCTCCCGCGACACATCGTAAGAGCTATTAAGAAGTTCAGTGGCGTTGGCTGCGCCAGCAAGGCTCAGCGACAACGCGATACCGCTCACGATTTTTTTCATCGCTTGTAATGTCATTTGGCACCCTGAAAAAGTTTGATGCGGATCTCACCCGCTGAGGCATCAGTTTATTTATAACTCAGTGAAAACCAGTAACGGTTTTATATATCGTTTAATGATTTCAAAGTCGAAAAAAGCATAAGACGGCGGCAGAGTTTATGCACAAATCAGCAAAAGCCGATGGGGAGAGGGAACCGCGTGCAGCGTGGGCTGGCAGGGGTTCTGAGCTGTTCAGCGGCCGCCAGAGGGGCGGCGCGCTGATAAGGCAGGCTTAACGCTGCCAGACAATCTTGCTGATTTTCCAGTTTTTCAGGGTATCGTCAGAAGGCATCAATCCTTCCGGCCCGTGCCAGTCGCCATGATAGACATAAGTCAGATGCTGACTGCCTGGCGCACGGCACGCCACGTCACGCGCGTCGGGGCCGCTGGCTAAGGTGCAGTTGTCGAAGGCTTTGCTGAACTTATTACTGAAGGCATCACCCACTTTGCTGCCGTCGCTGCTGGCAATCGCGCTATCCATGACCTCAATACGATCGACCTGCGACTCTCCATAAATCACCAGCTTAACTTTGCCATCATTCAGCGCCTGCCAGAATGAAATCACCTGACCATTCTCGCTGCGCATGCCCTGTCGCAGCGAATAGTCACCGTTCAGCCCGGCACTGATCGCGTCCTCTTTCATGGCGGTCGAGGCGGTTAACCCACCCACGCCCTGTTCAGTCGCGGTCAGCGTGGAACCAAACCAGTTCCATGGCAGCGCAGAAGACCAGTGATACGTCAGCGGATTCCACCAGCTTGCCTGCTGGCTGCTGTCAGCGCCGGAACCCGAACTGGCACAGCCGCTCAGTGCAACGGCGGCGATCAGTAGCGTGGAACGAACAGCTTTCATGAGAACTCCTGTAAATACGATGCCGGAAAGGCGGAAATGATTGGAGTCGCAAAGCGACAAAAAGTTTAGTTGAGATGGTGTTCGGGCAGAAAGCAGTCGCGGCAGCGGCGATTAAACTGCAGCCAGATCAGCGCCAGCAGGTCGAACAGCGTCAGCAACAAGGGCAGCGGTGAGCTGAGCAGATCACCCTGCACAAACTGCCAGCCCTGCCAGAGGAGATTCACCAACAGCGACAGCGCCAGTACCCTGCGCCAGTGCTGCCAGAGTCGCGGCAGGCGCGTGCGATAACCGGTCAGCAGCAGGCCCGCCAGCGCGGGTAAACCCAGTGCCAGTCCAATCCAGAACGCCTGACGATCCGGATAGAACAGCGCCAGCAGATCGTTGCCCTGTTGCCGTGACGCGCCAGCCATCGCCAGCAGCAGCCAGGTTCGGGCCTGAAGCAACAGGATTAGCCAAAAAAGAAACGGCAGCCGTAGCTGCCCTTTCGCGTCGTATTCGTCCGGCTGATAGCCAGGCAACGGATTAGTATTCACGATCTTCAATCAGACGCTTACCAAACAGCAGCGCATCAACCGGCTCATAATCGAGCTTCTCATAAAACGCCACCACCTGATCGTTCTCTTCACGGATCATCAGATGCAGTTTCGGACAGCCTCGCGCGATCAGCTTTTTCTCCAGACGGTTCATCAGCGCATTCGCGAAGCCGCGTCCCTGATAGTCAGGATGCACCGCCAGGTAATACGCCGCGCCACGGTGACCATCGTAACCGCCCATCAGCGTGCCAACGACGACACCGCCAACTTCAGCGACCAGAAAGAGATCGGGGTCGTGATTCATTTTGCGTTCGATATCCAGCTCCGGATCGTTCCATGGCCGTAACAAATCGCAACGTTCCCATAAGGTGATCACTTCTTCAAAATCTTCCTGGCGGAAGGCGCGGATTTCCATCTTCTTTACCTGCAAATAAGCACAATTTGCTGATTATCACGCATTCTCTGCTGCACGCAACCCTCCATGGCGAGGGACAAATAAAAAAGCGCAAATTTCCTGTTCGCGACCTGCAATACAAAGTAATGCCCTGAAATGTTTCTGTGATCGCAGGCAGCAGAGGCTTAGGCTATAACACCGGCAAGATTCCTGTTACCGGACCCCCACATGCACCTGCTTAAACGTTTGATTCATCGTCGTCAGTTACTGCTTTCCGGGCTGGCGCTAGCCATTTTAACGCCGCGTGCGGTTCAGGCTAAAGAAAAAACCCTGACCGGAGCAAATCCTCATACGCGCCCTGCTCCAGCCGCGAAGAACGGCAAACGCATCGTCATGATTGATCCTGGCCACGGTGGCATCGACTCCGGTGCTGTTGGCGAAGAAGGTTCAGAAGAGAAACACATCGTGCTGGAGATCGCTGGCAACGTGCAGCGCCAGCTCCAGAGCCATCCGCGCATTGAAGTGCGCCTGACCCGCGACAGCGACCATTTTATCCCGCTCTATCAGCGCGTCGAAATCGCTCATCAGCACGGCGCCGATCTCTTTATGTCGATTCATGCCGACGGCTTTACCAGCCCCGACGCCAGTGGCGCCTCCGTATTTGCGCTCTCTAATCGTGGGGCCAGCAGCTCCATGGCGCGTTACCTGTCACAGCGGGAGAACGATGCAGACAAACTGGGCGGCGTGAAAGCGCAGCAGCAGGATCACTATCTGCAGCAGATCCTGTTCGACCTGGTGCAGACTGACACCATCAAGAACAGCCTGACACTGGGCAAGCACGTACTGGACCAGATCCGACCGGTGCATCATCTTCATAGCCAGCACACCGAGCAGGCGGCCTTTGCGGTACTCAAGTCACCGTCGATCCCCTCCGTGCTGGTTGAGACTTCCTTTATTACCAATCCGCGCGAAGAGCAATTACTCGGCACGACGGCGTTTCGCCAGAAAATTGCCTCTGCAATTGCCAGCGGCATCGTCAATTACTTTGATGAGTTTGACCGCCGCAACGCCTGATGTGGGTAGCGGGTTTAGGTCCGGGCACTCGCCGTACTCATGCAAGCGGCGCGGTTTTGCGTATAATCGCGTCAGACTTTGACAAACGATAAGCGAAAAGATGGCTGATATTTCACGCGTAAAAGCATTCCTGCTCGCACTGCAGGATGAGATTTGTAACCAGCTGGCAGTTGAAGATGGCGGCGCACAGTTTGCCGAGGATAGCTGGCAGCGTCCTGGCGGCGGCGGCGGTCAGAGCCGCGTCCTGCGCAATGGCGCGGTGTTTGAGCAGGCAGGCGTCAACTTTTCGCATGTGCATGGCGATCAGATGCCAGCATCAGCGACCGCGCACCGGCCAGAGCTGGCGGGTCGTAGCTTTGAAGCGATGGGGGTCTCTCTGGTGATCCACCCGAGCAATCCCTATGTGCCCACCAGTCACGCCAACGTGCGCTTCTTTATCGCCGAGAAACCGGGTGCCGATCCAGTCTGGTGGTTTGGCGGCGGCTTTGACCTGACCCCCTTTTATGGCTTCGAAGAAGATGCGCTGCACTGGCATCAGACTGCAGCAAACATTTGTCAGCCTTTTGGTGAAGATGTTTATCCACGCTACAAAAAATGGTGCGACGACTATTTTTATCTGAAGCATCGTGATGAGCAGCGCGGCATTGGCGGTCTCTTTTTTGACGATCTCAATAGGCCCGACTTTGAGCAGAGCTTCAGCTTTATGCAGTCGGTAGGCCGCGGCTTTATCGATGCTTATCGGCCCATTGTGGCGCGCCGTAAAGATCATCCTTGGGGCGATCGTGAGCGCCAGTTCCAGCTCTACCGCCGTGGTCGCTATGTGGAGTTTAATCTGGTGTGGGACCGTGGCACGCTGTTTGGCCTGCAGACCGGTGGCCGCACAGAATCGATCCTGATGTCGATGCCACCGCTGGTGCGCTGGGAATATGATTACCAGCCCGAGGCCGACTCTCCAGAAGCGGCTCTCTATCGCGATTTCCTGCCGGTAAAAAACTGGCTGAACCTGCCCGTCTGATTTCTTCTGCCGCTGCAGCGCGAGCCTGCTTCCGCGCTGCGCTTACCTCTCTCCTGATCGGTTTATTCTTTTTTACAGGGCACGGATTGCTACAGTGCAGCCTGCGTCATTCCGCGTGACTGCTATGCTTACAGATGGAATATGGCGCATCCCACGGTAAAAACCGCATGACGGCTCCTTCGCACCGCCTCGCAGCGCAACAATCAGAGAAACCGCATTTCCATCAGAAAGTCTCTGTTGCAATGTTATGGGTTCGCGTTACCGGTAGCAGAACATGCCACAGACCGGCTGCGAGGCCTGAGGTGCTCCCTGTTCGCTTTCATTTTTCTTTTCAAGGAGTTTAGAGATGAATCAGTTAGAAGCCCTAAAACAGTTCACCACCGTGGTGGCGGACAGTGGTGATATCGAATCGATTCGTAATTACCATCCGGAAGACGCCACCACCAACCCCTCACTCATTCTGAAAGCGTCCGGTCTCGAAGGGTATAAACACCTGATGGATGACGCGATTGAGTACGCCAAAAAACAGGGTGGCAGCAAAGAGACCCAGATTATTAATGCCAGCGACAAAGTGGCGATCAACCTCGGTATGGAAATCCTGAAGAGCATACCGGGCCGTGTTTCGACCGAAGTGGATGCGCGCCTCTCCTTCGATCGTGGCATGTGTGTCACCAAAGCAGAAAAACTGATTCGGATGTATGAAGAGCACGGTATCGACCGCTCTCGCGTACTGATTAAGCTGGCGTCGACCTGGGAAGGTATCCGTGCAGCAGAAGAGCTGGAGAAAAACGGCATTAAGTGCAACCTGACACTGCTCTTCTCCTTTGCCCAGGCGCGTGCCTGTGCCGAAGCGGGCGTGTTCCTGATCTCCCCGTTTGTTGGCCGCATCTATGACTGGTACAACTCACGCAAGCCGATGGAACCCTATGTGGCGGATGAAGATCCCGGCGTGAAGTCTGTGCGTCGCATTTACGATTACTACAAAAAGCACCGTTACAGCACCATCATCATGGGTGCCAGCTTCCGTAAAGTGGAGCAGATTATCGCGCTGGCGGGCTGCGATCGCCTGACGATCTCCCCTAACCTGCTGGAAGAGATGCAGAACAGTGATGCGCCGCTGGAGCGCAAACTGGAGCCCTCCACAGAAGGCTTCCATCAGCCATCGCCGCTCTCCGAAGCGGAGTTCCGCTGGGAACATAACCAGGACCCGATGGCCGTTGAGAAACTCTCTGACGGCATCCGCCAGTTCGCGGTTGACCAGCAGAAACTGGAAGATGTGCTCGCCGCACGCCTGTAGTCCTCATTTTAATCGGGCGGGACATTCCCGCCCTGATGCATAACAAGGGAGAACTGTATGTCCTCACGCAGAGAGTTGGCAAACGCGATCCGTGCACTGAGCATGGATGCCGTCCAGAAGGCAAATTCAGGCCACCCCGGTGCGCCGATGGGTATGGCCGATATCGCCGAAGTGTTGTGGCGCGACTTCCTCCAGCACAATCCGACCAATCCCGCCTGGCTTGATCGCGACCGCTTTATCCTCTCCAACGGCCATGGCTCCATGCTGCTTTATAGCCTGCTGCACCTCAGCGGCTATGACCTGCCAATTGAAGAGCTGAAAAATTTCCGCCAGCTGCACTCTAAAACACCGGGTCACCCGGAAATTGGTTACACCCCAGGCGTTGAAACCACCACCGGCCCGCTGGGTCAGGGACTGGCTAATGCCGTGGGTCTGGCGATTGCAGAACGCACGCTGGCCGCGCAGTTTAACCGTCCGGACCATGACATTGTCGATCACCACACCTATGTGTTTATGGGCGATGGCTGTCTGATGGAAGGGATCTCGCACGAAGTCTGTTCACTGGCGGGCACCCTGGGCCTGGGTAAACTGATCGGCTTCTACGACCATAACGGTATTTCAATCGATGGCGAGACCGAAGGCTGGTTTACCGACGACACCCACAAACGCTTTGAGTCCTACAACTGGCATGTGATTGGCGACATCGACGGACATGACGCTGATGCTATTCGTGACGCCATTAAAGAAGCACAGAGCGTTACCGATAAGCCTTCACTGATTATCTGCCGCACCATTATCGGTTTCGGGTCACCGAACAAGGCCGGTAAAGAAGAGTCGCACGGCGCAGCGCTGGGTGAGGCTGAAGTTGCCCTGACCCGTAAGCAGCTGGGCTGGAACTACCCGGCGTTTGAAATCCCGGCTGAAATCTACCAGCAGTGGGATGCCAAAGCGGCAGGTGCTGAACGTGAAAAAGCCTGGGATGCGAAATTTGCCGCTTACAAAGCAGCCTATCCTGAGCTGGCGAAAGAGTATGAACGCCGCATGAATGGCGAAATGCCGGCAAACTGGGAAACCGAAGCAGCCCGTTTCATTCAGGAACTGCAGGCTAATCCGCAGAAAATCGCCAGCCGCAAAGCGTCACAAAATTCGCTGGAAGCGTACGGTAAAATGCTGCCGGAATTCCTTGGCGGCTCGGCTGATCTGGCGCCGAGTAACCTCACTATCTGGTCAGGCTCCAAATCGATCAAAGAGGATCCGGCCGGTAACTACATTCACTACGGCGTACGTGAATTTGGCATGACGGCGATTGGTAACGGTATCGCGCACCACGGCGGTTTCGTTCCTTACACTGCCACCTTCCTGATGTTTGTGGAATATGCGCGAAACGCCGCGCGTATGGCGGCGTTAATGAAGGCGCGTCAGATTCTGGTCTACACCCATGACTCCATCGGTCTGGGCGAAGATGGCCCGACGCACCAGCCGGTTGAGCAGATCGCCAGCCTGCGTCTGACGCCAAACATGAGCGTATGGCGCCCTTGTGACCAGGTGGAAACGGCGGTGGCGTGGAAAGCGGCTATTGAACGCCATCACGGTCCAACCGCGCTGATCCTCTCCCGTCAGAACCTGCTGCAGCCGGAACGTACGCCGGAGCAGATCGAAAATATCAAACGCGGCGGCTACGTGCTGAAGGATTGCGACGGCACGCCAGACGTGATTCTGATCGCCACCGGTTCTGAGATTGAAATCACGCTGGGTGCAGCAGAAAAACTCACCACGGGCGGTCACAAGGTGCGGGTGGTTTCACTGCCTTCAACTGACCTGTTTGATGCGCAGGATGCCGCTTACCGCGAATCTGTTCTGCCGAGCGGCGTGAAAGCGCGTGTGGCAGTCGAAGCAGGTATTGCTGACTACTGGTTCAAGTATGTCGGTCTGGATGGTGCAATTGTCGGGATGACCACCTTTGGTGAGTCCGCCCCTGCCAGCCAGCTGTTCGCAGAGTTTGGCTTCACGGTTGAGAATATCGTCAGCCATGCTGAAGCATTACTCAAGCCCGTTTAATGCCTGTGCCCTTCCCGGCTCACCGGGAAGGGCCATTTCATCTTAAAAACTGAAACAGAAAAAAACCTCTATTCCCCTCTTCACGCCCCGCGCAAACTGATTACTATAGAGCCGTCCTATTCAATGCTGCCTGTACGCTGGCTGGCCCTCTTTTCCTGCTGTTGTTCCTGCCGGGATAAAAACGGGTCTGACCTGCCGCATCCTGATGAGTGAAGGCAGATTTTCTCCGATATCTATAGCGAAGCCACTTCCGTTGAACATGCGTACACCCTATTTACTGGCCCTGATGGTTTCACTGCTTCCTTTAAAAAGCATGGCGCAGGTCGCGCCCGATCCGCTGCTGGCTTCTCAGATTGTTGATCGCTATGCGGAACATATTTTTTATGGCAGCGGTGCAACCGGCATGGCGCTGGTGGCGATAGATGGCAATCAGCGGGTGTTCGCCAGCTTCGGTGACACCCGTCCCGGCAACAATGTCCGTCCGCAGAAAGATTCACTGATTCGCATCGCCTCGCTGAGTAAGCTGATGACCAGTGAAGTGATGGTGAAGATGGCTGAACGCGGACAGATTCGCCTTGACGATCCCCTGAGTAGATATGCGCCTCCAGGTGCACGCGTGCCCACGTACAATGGCCAGCCTATTCGCCTGATTAATCTCTCAACCCACACCAGCGGACTGCCGCGCGAACAGCCAGGCGGCAAAGCGCAGCGTCCGGTGTTTGTCTGGCCGACGAAAAGCGAGCGCTGGACATGGCTGGCGCGCGCCAGCCTTAAAGCGGCACCCGGCAGCAGTGCCGCCTACTCCAACCTGGGCTACGATCTGTTGAGCGATGCGCTGTCACGCGCCGCCGGCACCCCTTATCCGGCGCTGTTTCAGCAACTGATAACCCGCCCGCTGGGCATGAAAGACACCACCTTTACGCCGTCGCCCGAGCAGTGCGGACGCCTGATGGTGGCGGAGAAAGGTGCCAGCCCGTGTAATAACACGCTGGCGGCGATCGGCAGCGGCGGCGTCTATTCCACGCCGGATGATATGGGCCGCTGGATGCAGCAGTTCCTTAACTCTTCGGTAAACCATCGCACGCCGCAGATCGATAGACTGCAAACGCTGATTTACCGTCGCGATCAGCTGCACAAAGTTGAAGGCATGGATGTGCCAGGTAAAGCGGATGCACTGGGTATGGGCTGGGTCTATATGGGGCCAAAAAATGGTCGCCCGGGCATTATTCAGAAAACCGGCGGCGGTGGCGGTTTCATCACCTATATGGCGATGGTGCCGCAGCATAACGTTGGGGTGTTTGTCGTGGTGACGCGCTCGCCGCTGACCCGCTTTACGCCAATGAGCGACGGCGTGAACAATATGCTGGCCGAACTGGTGGGTAACCAACTGGGCTCACCGATGATGGTGCAGGCCATTCCTTAACGCTGCTGTACGCTACCGTCAGACTGGCTGACCCACAGGGTTGGCCAGTCATCACTGCTGTGCCAGGCGTCACAGGTCGACTCTTCCGCATACTCCGCTAACACAAAACGCGTGCCATCAAACTGCCAGCGTGTCGCACTGCCACAATCACCCAGTCCCCGTCCTTTACCAAACGTATAGAGCTGGCCGCTGGCCGCATCATACTCGGCGTTAATCAGCTCCAGCTGACGATCGCTGGCACCCGGCGGTGTAAACGGCAACGTTAAGGTAATACCCCGCGCCACGTAAGGCTGGCTGCGCGTCACTTCAAACGCCAGATCGATCACGTTATAAGCCCCCATTTCACAACTCACCAGCAGCAGTGCGCGCTGGTCAGTGAGGGGAGCCACGCTGACTTCCCGGCGTAGCGGATCGAGTGAACAGGAATCGGTATTGACCCGCCAGGTGCCGTAATCAATGAGTCCGCTGGTCTCACCGCGCGTCAGGGCTGCGGGCGGCTCGACAGCAGGCGGCAATGGCGGCAGCGCAGGCGGCGGCGGAACGTCCCAGCTGGCACGGTCGCCACGCTTGATCCACGCGCTCAGGCTGTTGACCCGCCCCTGGGTGTCATCCATCAGCAACAGTGCAGCTTTCATGCCGCGCAACGAGATCAGCGCATTGGGATCAAAGGTGAGCTGCAGGGTTTTCGCCTCCATCACCAGATCAAGGAACTCATCTATCGCGATGGTATTGCTGGTGGCGAGATGATGAGGTTCTACCGTCCAGTGTTTGAGGTCGGGTTTAAGGCGGCGCTGATCGAGCAGCAGGTTATCCTGAAGCGGACCGCCAGGCAGCGCACCACTGTAGGCGCTGCCATAGTCAATGCGCAGCAAGGGGCGATCGTTGACGCCCGCATGACGCGAAATCGTCATCACCAACCCTTTGTCGCCTGGAATATTGCGCGCCACGCAAAAGGCGACATTGTTGCAGGTAATTTGCCAGTCGTTGAATGACTTTTGCAACGGTTCCGCCTGAACACAGGCAACCCACAAAGACGGCAACAGCCACAGCGATTTCATCCAATACGACATTAAGAAAATCGATCCCCGAATAACCAGAATGGAGAGGATAGCGCATCAACGGGCCTGGCAGGGTTCGCATTCTGTGAACCTGTGCAAAAAGCGCAGTTAAGTGCTTAAAAAGCGTACATAAGGTGGATAAAGCTGCATCCTTCCACGTTCAGCGCTGCTGCGCGGCAACAGGTATGACAGATGGGTTTCCTAAGGCCTCAGCCATCCCGCAATCTGCGCATGCTGTAGCAGCATAATGGTTTTACCGTCGCGGATACGGCCATCGGCCACCATCGCCAGCGCATCAGGGAAGCTCAGTTCCAGCACATCAATTGACTCATCCTCAACGCCACCGCCTGGGTTGTCGCGCAGTGATTCGTTGTATTCTGCCGCAAAAAAGTGGACCAATTCCGTGACGCCGCCCGGCGACATATAGCAGGTAAAAATTTTCTCCACCTCACCGACTGCATATCCGGTCTCTTCAATCGCCTCTTTGCGGATGCAATCTTCCGGGGAGTCGTCGTCCAGCAAGCCCGCGCAGGCTTCAATTAACATGCCGCCGTCGTTGCCGTTGACGTACGTCGCGATGCGAAACTGGCGTGTCAGGACGACACTGTTCTTTTCGCGATTATAGAGCAGGATGGTCGCCCCATTTCCGCGATCGTAGACTTCGCGTTTATGACGGATAACCTCGCCACGGTGATCGGTGATGTCATAGGTGTAGTTGCGCAGCACAAACCAGTTTTCAGACAGGAGCTTATTTTTGATGATGTTGATCTTAAACGACATGGAGACTCCGCTACCGCATAAAGGGAGTTATTCATCATAGGGCCAGGCTTGCCGGAAAACTATCCTAATTCGCATTGGCAAAAAGGCGATTAGCGGCCAAAAAAAAGCCAGCCCGAAGGCTGGCCCTGATTGATGCAGACCTGATCAGCGTGACGTATCGTCAGCCAGTCGGGTTGACTGAGGCTCATCCTCGTGATGATCCTGTTCGGTCTGCGCGATAGCGTTAACACGCTTACGCACACCAAACCATCCCAGCACCAGCAGCACTGCAATCAGCGGAATAGAGGCAATGGTGTACGTCCCGTTCGGGTAGTCAAACGCCATCAGCACCAGCACGCTGAACAGGAACAGCAGCGTCAGCCATGAGGTGAACGGCGCACCTGGCAGCTTGAAGCTGACATCATCTGCTTTGCCTTCTTTGATCGCTTTGCGCAGACGCAGCTGGCAAACCACGATAAAGGCCCAGGAGGAGATAATGCCCAGTGAGGCAACGTTCAGGACGATCTCAAATACCTGAGAAGGCACATAGTAGTTAAGCACTACACCGATGACATAAACGGCAATGGTGACGAGAATACCGGCATAAGGGACCTGCTGACCGTTCATCTTTGACATGAATTTCGGTGCAGAGCCACCCATCGACATGGAACGCAGAATACGCCCGGTTGAATAGAGGCCGGAGTTCAGGCTGGAGAGCGCTGCGCTCAGGACCACGATGTTCATGATGCTGCCAACGTAAGGCACGCCAAGTTTCGAGAAGAAAGTCACGAATGGACTCTGGCCCGCCTGATAGGCATTCCATGGCAGCAGCAGCACCAGCAACACAACTGAACCGACATAGAACAGACCAATACGCCAGATCACACTATTGATCGCTTTCGGCAGCATGGTTTGCGGGTCTTTACATTCACCGGCCGCTGTACCGACCAGCTCAATTGAGGCAAAGGCGAATACAACCCCCTGAATCAGCACCAGCGCGGGCAGCAGGCCATGCGGGAACAGGCCGCCGTTATCAGTAATCAGATGGAAACCAGTGCTGTTGCCATCCAGCGGCTTGCCGGTGCCAAGAAACACCACACCCACCACCAGGAAAATCACAATTGCCAGCACTTTCACCAGCGCGAACCAGAACTCCATCTCGGCAAACCATTTAACGCCAATCATGTTCATGGTGCCGACAATCGCAAGCGCACCGAGCGCAAAGACCCATTGTGGCACATCACCAAACGCGCCCCAGTAATGCATGTAGAGCGCAACGGCGGTGATGTCGACGATACCGGTCATCGCCCAGTTGACGAAGTACATCCAGCCTGCAACGTAAGAGGCTTTCTCACCCAGGAATTCACGGGCGTAAGAGACAAAGCTGCCACTGCTCGGGCGGTGTAACACCAGTTCGCCCAGCGCACGCAGAATGAAGAAGGAGAAGATGCCACACACCAGATAGATGAGGGCTAAAGCGGGGCCAGCAGCCTGCAAACGGCCACCTGCTCCCAGGAACAAACCGGTGCCGATAGCACCGCCGATCGCAATCATCTGAACGTGACGGTTACCCATCGCTTTCTGGTAACCAGCATCGTGAGAATTCAGCCAGCGGCGTTTCGCAGCGCGCATCTCACCTGGGGTTTTCTTTTTAGATTTCATAGCATTCCTGTTTGTCCGGACCATCAGTCGTCTTCTCCCCAATGCGAACGTAACGCCCTGCAAAATGGGGGATTTTCCTCTGTGCGTTTGCCCGTGAGTGAGTGCCGGGCAGCGCGGGAATTTACGGCGATGAATCCTACCCGTTCTGCAAGAACGAAGCAAAATATACCGGGCAGATGCACAGGCTGATTTGTAAGAATCAATCCTGATGCACAAAAACAAAAAAACCGGCCATTTTCAGGCCGGTAAAAGCTACAGGGATGGAAACTGGAAGGTGGGGTTAGCGATAAATCTCTGCGGTGCCGCTCCACAGGCTGGAGTCGCCTGGGTTATCGACGCCGATAACACGGTAATGGCTGGCGCCCATCTCTTGCGCTTTTTGCGATAACTGGCGATTCGCATCATCCAGTGAACCGCGTACGCCGGAGACAGACACGCTGCCGATGCTCTGCATACCCAGCGCCTGTGACTGATCGACTGGCGCGGCGGCGAAGGTGGCAAATGAGGCGGTAGCCAGTAAAGCACCCGCCAGTACAGCACTCAGTTTTTTCATTGGATGCTCCTTGATCTGTGATCGGGATTGCGTTGCTAATGACTGAGTGAATTATTAGCGCTGCAATGAAAAGCAACATCGGCACGATGTAAACCTGTTCCCTTTTTAACCGTAAAATCGTAACGCATCCTGGGAAGTGTCAGTCGAGGTCATTTTATGTGCGATGTGTAATGTCCTGTGCGATAAACAGGGAATAGATCATTTGCGTTGCGTGACTTCGCTCATATAATTCCCCCACTCAGAAGAGGGCCATTCATGTGATCGTTAAACGTTCCGTTACACAAAGCATCGCTCGGGCCCTCAGCGCCATTGTCCTGCTGTCGCTGCTCACCACCAGCCTGGTCTTAGTCACGCTACTCAGCAGTCAGCGCGACGCCGAGGCGATTAATCTGGCGGGTTCACTGCGCATGCAGAGCTATCGCATGGCCTGGGATGCCAGCCGTCAGCCGCAAAACCTGCCGCAACATTTCGCGCGCTATCAGCAAACGCTGGATGCGCCGGTGCTGCAGAATCTTGATCGGCCCTGGGTACCGCGCGAAGTGGGCGTTCGCTACCAGCGACTGCGCGCCGCCTGGCCTCTCCTGCAACAGACGTTGCAACGGGGTGATAGCGTGGTCTTGCAGCAGCAGGTGCCCATTTACGTCAGGGAAATTGATCGCTTTGTTCTGGGTCTGCAACGTTATACCGAATTAAAAATGCATCTGGTGGCAGCCAGCAGCCTGGTCGGTGTTATTGCGATTGTGGCGCTGGCGCTCATGACGATTCGCTTTACCCGACTGCATGTCGTGCGGCCACTGAATGCGCTGGTCACAGCCAGCCGCTACGTCGAGAATGGCAACTTTGCTTTTCCGCCGTTGCACGTTGAGCAACAAAATGAGCTGCGGGTTCTGTCGCATGCCTTTAGCGGTATGGCGGCACGCCTGCATTCGCATTACCAGTTGCTGGAGAGTACGGTTCGCGCAAAGACGGAAGACTTAACTCAGGCGAATCGCACGCTGTCGCTACTCTATGACAGCTCACAAATGCTGACCGCCAGCCCACTGCATCCGGCGCTGTTTGAAGCGGTGCTGACCACGGTACTGACGCGTGAGAAACTGACGGCAATCTGGCTCGAGAGCGACCAGTTTCAGTTCCGCGCCGGTGACGAAAAGGCGGCTGGTGAGTGGCAACGTCAGCCATTACAGCAGGATGAGCAGCAGATTGGCGAACTGCGCTGGCAGACGTGTGGCGCTTCCCCACCGGATGAGCTGATGCGCAGTCTTGCGGCGATGCTGGGACGCGCAATCTGGATCTGGCAGGCACAGCAGCAGTATCAACAAATGCTGCTGATTGAAGAGCGGACGACGATTGCCCGGGAATTACATGACTCACTGGCGCAGTCACTCTCCTTTTTACGTATTCAGCTGACCCTGTTACGCCGCACCGTGGACAGGGATGACAGTGCCGCCCATGCGATTATCGCTGACTTCGATCAGGCGCTGGCTGATGCCTACCGGCAGTTGCGCGAACTGCTGACCACCTTCCGCCTGACCATTGAGCAGGCAGATCTGGTGGCGGCGATGCAGGCAATGATCGCCTCGTTGCAGGAAAAGAGCGGCGCAGAGATACATTTTAACTATCAGACCGGCCTGCAAAGTCTGGAGGCACAGCAGCAGGTGCATGTCTTGCAGATCGCCCGGGAGGCGTTGCTGAATGCGATTCGTCATGCGAGTGCGCAGGTGATCAACGTGGACTATCAGCACAGCGATCAAGGTGAGCATTTACTTACAATAACGGATGACGGTGTGGGCATCGGCAGTACTGACGAACCTCCAGGCCATTACGGTCTGACGATTATGGCTGAACGAGCCCAGCGCCTTAATGGTAATCTGACCCTTCACGCACAGGAACAAGGGACCCGGGTTGAACTGCGCTTTCCACCGCAACCGGCACAGCAGCTAACGTAATTTATCCTTCAAATAATTAAAACACGCTACTGGCTATAGATAGCAGGCTATTCCAGGCTGAACACAGGCATACCGGTGCGCGATATGTGTTGCCCCGCCGCAGTCTGAAACGATAAAACGGAGAAATTATGCAACAGCCCGCATTAACATTGATGATTGTGGATGATCACCCTCTGATGCGCCGCGGCGTTCGTCAGCTGCTGGCACTGGATCCCCGGCTGGACGTGATCGCCGAGGCTAACAATGGCACCGAAGCGCTGGCGGAAGCCCGCCGTCAGGAACCTGATATCATTCTGCTCGACCTCAACATGAAAGGCATGTCCGGGCTGGATACCCTAAAGGCGCTGCGCCACGAAGGTATCAGCTCGCGCATCCTGGTGCTGACCGTCTCCGATGCCCGCAGTGATATTTTTGCCATGGTGGATGCCGGTGCCGACGGCTATCTGCTCAAGGACAGCGAGCCAGAGATTCTGCTGGGACATATTCTGCAGGCATCGCGGGGTGAAAAAGTCTTTAGTGAGGGCGTTGCCAGCTATCTGGATAACCGTCAGCACAGCGCCGACCCTCTGCGTCTTCTCACTGACCGCGAGCGCGACGTACTGCAGGAGGTGGCACGTGGCCTGTCAAACAAAGAGATCGCTGCCATTCTGCATATCTCTGAAGAGACAGTGAAAGTGCATATCCGTAACCTGCTGCGCAAGCTGGATGTCCGTTCACGCGTTGCCGCCACGGTGATGTGGCTTGAAAGCCGCAAATAGCCAACGAATTTACATTTTCTCCTCAATTTCTCCACGATTTCCCTCGCTGCCGCACGTAAAGTGAAAGGCGGCGGAGAATCGTGTAAAGACCCTGCGACCTTTCTGCCTGTGCGCCCGTTGCCGGTGGGCCTGACCGATAATAATAAGTCCTGAGGAGTGTCGATTTAATGTCGAATTTCTTTATCGACCGCCCCATTTTTGCCTGGGTGCTGGCGATTCTGCTGTGCCTGTGTGGCACCCTTTCGATTATTTCGCTGCCTGTTGAGCAGTATCCCGATCTGGCTCCACCTAATGTGCGTATCACCGCTAACTATCCCGGCGCATCCGCCGAGACGCTGGAAAACACCGTGACTCAGGTGATCGAGCAGAACATGACCGGCATCGATAATCTGATGTACATGTCCTCGAACAGCAGCAACACTGGTCAGGCGCAAATCACCCTCACCTTTACTGCCGGGACCAATCCCGACGAAGCCCGCCAGCAGGTTCAGAACCAGTTGCAGTCCGCCCTGCGCAAATTGCCGCAGGCGGTGCAGTCGCAGGGCGTGACGGTTAACAAAACCGGTGACAGCAATATTCTGATGGTGGCTTTCGTCTCGACCGACGGCAGTATGGATAAGCAGGATATTTCAGACTATGTCGCCAGTAATATTCAGGACCCGCTGAGCCGTATTGATGGCGTTGGCCAGGTTGATGCTTACGGCTCGCAATATGCGATGCGCATCTGGCTCGATCCCAACAAACTGATCGCTTACGCGCTCACCACCGACGATGTCGTTAATGCAATCCAGTCGCAGAATACCCAGGTGGCTGTAGGTCAGGTCGGTGGCCTGCCGTCGGTGGAGAAACAGGCACTTAACGCCACGGTCAACGCCCAGTCGATGCTGCAGACCCCCGAGCAGTTCCGGGCCATTACCCTGAAGAACAATCCCGACGGTTCTGTGGTGACGCTGGGCGATGTCGCCACCGTGGCGCTGGGCGCAGAGAAGTATGATTATCTGAGCCGCTATAACGGCCAGCCTGCGTCAGGTTTAGGCGTGAAGCTCGCGTCCGGTGCCAATGAGATGAACACTGATAAGCTGGTACGGGCGCGTATAGAGGAACTCTCGCACTATTTCCCCCACGGCCTGGAAGCAAAAATTGCCTATGAAACCTCGCCGTTCGTCAAAGCATCAATTACCGATGTGGTGAAGACGCTGCTTGAAGCGATCGTGCTGGTATTTGGCGTGATGTATCTGTTTATGCAGAACTTCCGCGCCACCTTAATTCCCACCATTGCGGTGCCGGTGGTGCTGTTTGGCACCTTTAGCGTCCTTTATGCCTTTGGATTCAGCATCAATACCCTGACCATGTTTGCCATGGTGCTGGCGATAGGGCTACTGGTGGATGATGCCATTGTGGTGGTGGAGAACGTTGAACGCATCATGCATGAAGAGGGACTTTCGCCGCGTGCTGCCACACGAAAATCGATGGGACAGATTCAGGGTGCACTGGTGGGTATCGCGCTGGTGCTCTCTGCGGTGTTTGTGCCAATGGCGTTTTTCGGCGGTACCGTTGGCGCCATTTATCGTCAGTTCTCTATCACCATTGTCTCGGCGATGGTGCTGTCAGTGCTGGTGGCGATGATCCTGACGCCAGCGCTCTGTGCCACACTGCTCAAACCCGCTGCGCAGGGCGAGGTGCACGAGCGTCGCGGCTTCTTCGGCTGGTTCAATCGCCACTTTAATCGTAACGCTGACCGCTATGAACGCGGCGTTGCGGGCATCCTGCGCACAGGTGGTCGCTGGCTGCTGGTCTATGTCGCGATTATTGGCCTGATGGCGTTTCTGTTTCTGCGTCTGCCGACGTCATTTCTGCCGCTGGAAGATCGCGGCGTATTCCTGACTCAGGTTCAGCTTCCGGCAGGTGCGACGCTTGAGCAAACGGCCAGCGTCGTTGCCAAAGTCGAAAATTATTATCTCACCGAGGAGAAGGCCAACGTACTGTCGGTTTTCTCCACTATCGGAGCCGGGCCGGGCGGCAATGGACAGAACGTCGCACGTCTGTTCGTACGTCTGAAAGACTGGGAAGCGCGACCTGGCGCCGATCGGACTTCGTTTGCGATTATCGATCGCGCGACGAAAGCGTTTCAGAAGATTAAAGAGGGTCGGGTTATTGCCAGCAGTCCACCTGCTATCACCGGCATGGGCAGCAGCTCTGGTTTTGACATGGAACTGCAGGATCACGCCGGTATCGGCCATACCCAAATGATGGCGATGCGCGACAAACTGCTGGAAATGGCAGGCAACGATAAGTCGCTGTCACGGGTACGGCACAATGGACTGGATGACAGTCCGCAGCTGCAGATCGATGTGGATGCCCGTAAAGCGCAGGCGCTGGGCGTGTCGCTGGATACCATCAACGACACGATGACCACGGCCTGGGGTTCAACCTATGTGAACGACTTCCTGGATCGCGGTCGGGTGAAAAAGGTCTATGTACAGGCCGCCGCCGAATTCCGCATGCTGCCGGACGACGTCAATAAGTGGTATGTGCGCAACAGCAGCGGAAAAATGGTCCCCTTCTCCGCGTTTGCCACCAGCCGCTGGGAGACCGGATCACCCCGTCTTGAACGCTATAACGGTTATTCTTCACTGGAGATTGTCGGGGAAGCGGCTAATGGCGTCAGCAGCGGAACGGCAATGGATGAGATGGAAAAGCTGGTGAATGCCCTGCCGCTGGGCGTCGGGTTCCAGTGGACAGGTGCTTCTTATCAGGAGCGCCTCTCCGGTTCACAGGCACCGGCGCTGTATGCCATTTCGCTGCTGGTCGTCTTCCTCTGCCTGGCCGCACTGTATGAAAGCTGGTCAATTCCGTTCTCGGTGATGCTGGTGGTCCCACTGGGTGTCGTCGGTGCGTTGATTGCGACCTGGCTGCGCGGACTGGAGAATGATGTCTACTTCCAGGTGGGCCTGCTGACAGTCGTCGGGTTATCCGCCAAAAACGCCATTCTGATTGTGGAATTTGCTAATGAGATTAACAGTAAAGGACGCGAACTGGTGGAGTCCACGCTGGAGGCGTCGCGCCAGCGTCTGCGACCCATTCTGATGACCTCGCTGGCCTTTATCTTTGGCGTGCTGCCGATGGCAATCAGCAGCGGCGCAGGCTCCGGCAGTCAGCATGCAGTGGGCACCGGCGTGATGGGCGGAATGATCTCCGCTACGCTGCTGGCGATCTTTTTTGTCCCGCTGTTCTTTGTTCTGGTCCGTCGTCGCTTCCCGCTCAAAGAGAAGCCGCACGACTAGCGCCAAATAAAAAGCGGTCACTGATTTCAGTGACCGCCTTACTTATGTGTGTGTTAAGAATTCCAGCAAGCGGGATAGTCCTGCTTTTCTCTTAGCGTGTTACTTATTGCGTAACATTGCTTCGATAAATTCTTTCCAGGTTCCCATTTCGGTGTCAATCATAATGCCCTCTCTTATTGTAATGGCGATGTTTCGCTCTGTAATGGCAATGTTACGCTCTTTTTTTAATCAGATGAATACGGTTACACCTGTTAACTCTATCGGCAGAAGCAATAAAAACATGAATTCTGCCGGTTCTGGAAGCTGACGCACATTTCAGCAACTCCTTAACTCGATTGAAAATAATTTATTTTAAGCCCAGCGGTAGACTATTTTATCTGCATGGCGAAATTCCGAATAAAATAATGCTAAGCAGGGTAATGATTACCTGAGAAATTGATAGCGGTTACCCGAGGGTAAACGGTGGCTTTCACGACACGATCGCGGGTCAGATTCCCGCGCCCGGGCAACTGCCGCAACGGATCACACTATGGTAAACTCGCGCTTTGGCTGCTTTTTCAGCTTTTACTTCTCACAGGACAATAAGGATCGGGCAATGAGCACGCAGTGGGTGATGTTCGGGATTAAAAATTGCGACACCATAAAAAAAGCCCGGCGCTTTTTAACAGACGCAGGCGTTGAGTATCACTTTCACGATTACCGTGCCGATGGCCTGAGCGATGCTCTGCTGCAGGAATTTATCGATGCGCTGGGCTACGAAGCCCTGCTTAACACCCGCGGCACCACCTGGCGTAAACTGCCAGAGACCGACCGTGAAGGGGTTACCGATGCCAGCAGCGCCAAAGCGCTGATGCTGGCGCATCCCGCCATGATTAAGCGCCCGCTGTTGCGCACCCCGGATGGCAGTTTGCTCGCCGGTTTCAGCGAAGCCACCTATCAGAATGCTATCCAGGAGAAGTCATAATATGTTTTGCCCGGTCATTGAGCTGACGCAGCAGCTTATTCGTCGCCCCTCCCTCAGCCCCGATGATGCCGGATGTCAGGCTCTGCTGATCGCCCGTCTTGAAGCTATTGGTTTTAAGATTGAAACGATGAACATCGACGACACCCTGAATTTCTGGGCCACCCGTGGCGAAGGTGAAACACTGGCGTTTGCCGGTCACACCGATGTGGTCCCGCCTGGCGATGCCAGTCGCTGGATCAACCCACCGTTTGAGCCCACCATACGCGATGGCATGCTGTTTGGTCGTGGTGCGGCCGACATGAAAGGTTCACTGGCCGCCATGGTCGTGGCCGCCGAACGTTTTGTTGCAGTGCGTCCCCATCACAGAGGGCGACTCGCCTTTATGATTACCTCTGATGAGGAAGCCAGCGGGACCAACGGCACGGTTAAAGTGGTTGAACGGCTGATGGCGCGCCGGGAACGGCTCGACTATTGCCTGGTCGGTGAGCCGTCCAGTACGGAAGTGGTCGGTGACGTGGTGAAAAATGGCCGTCGTGGATCAATTACTGCCAACCTGACGGTGCATGGTGTGCAGGGCCACGTCGCCTATCCGCACCTTGCGGATAATCCGGTCCACCGAGCAATGCCAGCGCTGAATGAGCTGGTCGCCACGGAGTGGGATCAGGGGAATGAGTTCTTCCCGGCAACCAGCATGCAGATTGCCAATGTCCAGGCGGGCACCGGCAGCAACAACGTGATCCCTGGCGAGCTGTTTGTGCAGTTTAACTTCCGCTTCAGCACTGAACTCACTGATGAGCTGATTCGCCAGCGCGTCGAAGCATTGCTGGATCGTCACCAGCTGCGTTACACCATTGAGTGGAAACTTTCGGGTCAACCCTTCCTGACCACGCGCGGTAAGCTGGTTGATGCCGTCGTAAAAGCTGTCGCGCACTATAATGAAATTAAGCCGCAACTGCTGACTACGGGCGGAACCTCTGATGGCCGGTTTATTGCCCGGATGGGGGCGCAGGTGGTTGAACTGGGACCGGTAAATGCCACCATTCATAAAATCAATGAGTGTGTGAAAGCCTCAGACCTGCAGATGCTGAGCCGGATGTATCAACGCATCATGGAACAACTGATCGCCTGATGGCGATGTTAAGGAGCAGCAAATGGAATTTATTAAAGATTACTGGTGGATCCTGGTGATCCTGCTGATGGTTGGCGTGCTGATGAACGTTTATAAAGATCTGAAACGCATCGATCACAAGAAGTTTATGGATAACAAACCAGACCTGCCGCCGCATCGTGATTTCAACGATAAATGGGATGACGACGACAACTGGCCGAAGAAGAAGTAAACGAAAATGCCCCTGCTCTGCAGGGGCATTTTTATTGTTCTTCATAAAGTCAGCCCTCATTAGCGTTAAGATCGAGCCTGCGCAGGGTACACGGTCAGATCGGAAAGTCGCTAAAGCCAGTCCATGGCCGCTCGTCCCGCGCCGTCCCTGGCGCGGGACGCTTTCCTCCTCTGACCGAGCTCCCTGCGTGTTGAATTTATGCGTAGCGGCGGGATTGCCCCTGATTCGGCATTGTCAGCAATCTGCTTGCAGGGGCATTTTTACATCAACGCGATAACGTCATCGTCACCGGGTTTTGCGCCGCTTAACGCCTCATCAAAGTAGCGTTTTGGCACCGTATAACGCAGATGATTCAGCGCCAGTTCCATACTGCGATGATCGATGGCGTGCGCCAGATCGTCAACGATGTCCAGAGTGACGTCACCCCCGCGAGCGGTCAGCCGCTGTTCCGCCTCCTGTGCATGGTGCAACGGGACCTGCTCATCATAATCACCGTGGATCAGATGAATCGTGGTGCGGGTGCTGGCTTTCTCCGGCAGCGTGATAAACCTGCCATTGAACACCACCGCGCGGCCCGCCAGATCAGGATTCGCTTTGACACCTTCCAGCACCATACTGCCGCCCTGCGAAAAACCGACTAAGGCTGTCGCTTCCGCCCGCACGCCGCTCTTTTTTTGCCAGTGACGCACCGACTCGACAAACTGCGGCATCGCCGCATCAACCCGCTGCTGGATAGTCTGATCGTGCAGATCAGTTTCGCCAAACCACTGACGAACCGCGCCAGGCGAGCCAACGGACACCACCAGCGCGTCGGGAAAGGTTTTCGCAAACCAGTGACCAATCTCACCCATTGAATCCGGGTTATCGCCAACGCCATGGTAGAGCAGAAACAGCTGTGCTGTGGTAGCAGGCTGTTGAACAATTACATATTTCAGTGTCATGTTGTTGACCTCCTGTGTTCACTCTACGCCGCGTAGCAAAAAATGATATGGGGATAATTTGAACCAGCTGGTCGAATTATTTCAACGGCCGGTAGAGTAAGTCCGCAGTCACGCCCAGGCTCTGGAGCGCTGTTGCTGCCTGCTGACGTAACACCGCGACCAGCGCTTTACGGCCACTCACGCCTGCCTGCCGGGCAAGCTCGCTTAGCGCATCGGGTGCGGCAACGACTGCGGCCAGCAACGGGGTGGGCGCGACGCTGGCTTCTGCCAGACGCTGCAATACCGGCAGGCTCGCCTCCAGGGGCCGCTGCGCCCAGGCAAAACCGACGGCCAGATGCATATCCTGGGCTGTTAATCCATCATCTGGGATCTGATCAAACTGCAGGTCCAGCGCGATATGTTGTCGCAACAATGGCCAGTCACGCGCCAGCTGTTCTGCCGCCCGGCGCGCTAATCCCCTGCCCGCAGCAGAACAGGGCAGAATAGCCATCGCCGCATAGCAGCCGCTGCTGGCTTCGCGCTGACTGCCTATTCGCACCAGAGTGAAACCACAGGCGCGCCAGAACGCCCAGAGTGATTCAGTGTAGCCGAAGCTGACAGAGAGGTAGTCGTGTTCGGCAGCCGCACGGGCCGCGGCGGCCACAAGCTGCTGACCGGTTCCCCGGCGACGGCTCTCAGCCGCCACGGCAATACGGCTGATTCGTTGCGAGCGCAGGATTGCCGCTTCGGCAAGACCGGCGTGGGCAGCCAGCGATTGCGCCACCAGGTTCCCGCGTGGTCGCCGGGTGCCCGCCCAGACCGCCTGCGCCAGTGCTGGCTCAAGACCGCCCTCCTCCACCAGCCAGAGTGCACCCTGTAATGCAGGTGTCTCGCCCGCCCGCCACAACGTCATACCCGGCGCATCCAGCAGGCGGCGCAGATCAAGTGGCGAGGTGCGATAGTGCGCGCTGGTGAGCAGGCGATAGGCGGCTGCCAGCGTGCTGAAATCGTGACGTTCAACAGGATGCGGTGTGACCGGAGAATCGGGTGCAGTCGTGCTGGCATCATCAAACAGCAGCGCCTGATTCAGCCACTGCTCCAGCGGATCACAACGCGACCAGCGCAGCGGCTCGTCCAGCGTGAAATAGTGCACCCCGGTAAGCCCGGCGCAGAACTTAAGGATAAAGCCGCGCCCGCTGCCTTCGTAGCCCTGCACGGTGGTGGTGAGCAACACGCGAGGATAACGGCTGACCAGCGCCTGCAGTAGCGGGGCCGGTATCGCCGCCGCTTCATCCACAATCAGCCAATCCGCCTCGGGCGGCGGCTCCAGCGCCAGCAGCGCATCCGGCGCCATAAAGTGAAAATGCTCAGCGGCAAAGGTGGCCAGCACCTCCGTTGAAGCTTTCGCGGGTGCCGTGACCAGACAATGGCGATTCTCGCGGGCCAGCATCCCCGCCAGCGCCGATTTCCCCCGTCCACGGGCGGCGGTCAGCACCGCGATCCCCGATGGCAGTCTCAACAGTTGATCGAGTATCGCCTGCTGCTGTTGCGGGGCCTGACAGTGCCATTCTGGCCAGTCAGGCTGCACCGGAAAACGGCATGGCTGATGCTGCCGCTCCAGCAGTACCTGGTCATCCGCCAGAATCAGCTGTTGCAGATGGTGAACAAAACGGGGTGTTGGGATGGGCTGAGCGACATCGGCCCAGCGCAGGCTGTCGGTGTCAGGCTGCTGCGACCACTGTTCCCAGGGCGGGACCAGCAGTAACAGCCAGCTACCGGCGGTGAGCGTGCCAGCCAGCGCAGCGAAAGCCTCGGCATGAAAGCCCTGGCGGGCATCGAATATCCCATGACGAAATTCACGGCCAAGCAGCGTGCGAACCGCGCCTGGCTGTTTGTGCATAAGTGACTCACCAGAGGAAGCAGAGAAGAGCGGCTCCAGGCTTATCACCAGCCAGTCGCCTGGCAACGCATCATGCCACTCTGCAGCACGCTCCAGGCACCAGTCCGGGTCGCCGCTGATCACGGCCAGGCGACGCACACCGGCCTGCTGCATAGGCTGTGTTGCGATCATCAGTTGCTGGCGAAGGTGTTGCACTGTCCTGGATTGCCACCATCAAATCCGCGCTTAAACCAGGTGTAGCGTTGCTCAGAGGTGCCATGGGTAAAGCTGTCCGGCACTACGCGGCCCTGCCCCTTCTGCTGCAGACGGTCATCGCCAATCGCCTCCGCGGCGTTCAGCGCTTCCTGCAAATCCCCTGCTTCAAGGATGTTCTCTTGCTGCATATAGTGTCCCCAGACTCCGGCAAAACAGTCTGCCTGCAATTCCATTTTCACAGAGAGCTGATTGACCTGCGTCTGGCTCGCGCCCTGCTGCATTTCACGTACTTTAGGCTCAATACCCAGCAGTTTCTGAACATGGTGGCCCACTTCATGCGCGACAACGTAGCCCTGGGCGAAGTCGCCGTCAGCGCCGAGTTTGTTTTTCATCTCGTCATAGAAAGAGAGATCGATGTAGACAGTCTGATCGGCTGGACAGTAGAAGGGTCCCATCACGGATTGGCCTGTGCCGCAGCCGGTTCGGGTTGCCCCGCGATACATCACCAGCTTTGGTGCAACATACTGTTTGTTCATCTGTTTGAACAGCTTGCCCCAGGTATCTTCCGTGGTCGCAAGAATCACCTTAGTGAATTTTGCAGCCTCGTCATCATTGGTGCTGACGCTGCGCTGTTGCTGCTGGCTGGTTGGTGCAACGTCCCCACCCGTCAGCAGCGCGGTAAGGTCATAACCGTAATAACCTGCAATAGCCACCACCACCAACAGGATGATACCGCCTTTGCCGCGCGGCAGACGAATCTGACGGCCTCCGCCACCTAAACCGGACGATTGATCGCGACGGTCCTCTACATTGTCGCTTTCGCGACGCCCTTGCCAGCGCATGCTCTCTTCCCTCAGTCATTTTTTTCAGATGGCATGATTTTAGTTGCGTGACCGGGCAATCACCAGCTTTAGGCTGAAATGAAAACGGAGAGCCTGGGCTCTCCGTTTTATTCTGCTTACTTACTGCACTGCAGGCTGACTCAGTCGAGTTTTACACCCAGCCGCTGTGCCACTGCTTCATAAGCTTCGACTACGCCACCCAGGCTCTGGCGAAAACGGTCTTTATCCATTTTATCCAGGGTCTCTTTGTCCCACAGGCGTGCACCATCTGGCGAAAACTCATCGCCCAGCGTGACTTCACCGTTAAACAGACCAAACTCAAGTTTGAAATCAACCAGAATCAGACCCGCATCGTCGAACAGCTTGCTCAGCACTTCGTTGGCTTTAAAGGTCAGTTCCTGCATCCGCGCCAGGTTCTGCTTGCTGACCCAGCCAAAAGTTTCGCAGTAGGATTCGTTGACCATCGGGTCATGCTTTTCATCATCTTTGAGGAAAAGATCAAACAGCGGGGGATTGAGCACAATGCCCTCTTCCACGCCCAGACGTTTTACCAGCGAACCTGCGGCGCGGTTACGGACCACGCACTCTACCGGCACCATCTCCAGCTTCTTCACCAGCGCTTCGGTATCAGACAGCAGCGCTTCCATCTGGGTTGGAATACCCGCTTCCTGCAATTTGGTCATGATGAAGTGGTTAAACTTGTTGTTAACCATTCCTTTGCGATCAAATTGCTCAATTCGGGCGCCATCACCTGCTGACGTATCGTTGCGGAATTCGAGTATCAGCAGATCCGGATTATCGGTGCTGTATACGGTTTTCGCTTTACCGCGATACAACTCAGCTCGCTTTTGCATCTTATTCACTCCAGACTTGAAATAACGGGTGTTCAGCGGCCAGTGCCGCTGCGGCGATTGCCTTGACGCAATCGTTTACTTCGCCGCGCGCTATTATGCCAAAAACAAAATAAAAAGGCCGGAGAATCTCCGGCCTGAGGCAACTTTATTTGTTCAGCGCCGCCTGGAACACGGCCACCAGCGCATCGTTCTGCGACTGGGTCAGCACATGCCCTTTCGGGTCGATAAATTGCAGACTGGTGCGGTTGTCCAAATCACCGACCTGCACTTTGTAATCACCGTCAGGTAATTCCGGGTCTTTTGCGCCAATGGAATCCCAGTCGCTGCTGCTCAGTGACTTGTAGGTCACTTTCATGCTACCCGTTGAGCGAGTGGTATCCGTCACCTCCATCCCAACGCGTTTCATCGCTTCAGGCAGACGCTGCCACGCCACATTATATGGCGTGCGCAGGATCAGCATTGGCAGGCCGGTATCATCTGCGCCGCTCTGCACATCAATAGCCCCACTCACCCGACCTGCCGCCGCGTTTTCACTGGCGGTATCAATCTTGTCCAGACCGGTGCTGATTTCATTCAGCATCTGCGCGGTATAGCGCTGAATCTGCACAGGTGAGGTAACGGTTTTGCCCGCCTGCTGCAGCTCCAGCAGACGTACGGTGAGCTGCTGCTGATAGCTCTGCGACTGCACACTGATCTGGTAGCGACCACGATACTGCTGATCTTCATCAGCACGGTTCCACTGTACCCAGTCGGTCGTCAGCTGCTGGCCGGCGTCATTACGTGAAGCAATCGCGAAATTGTTTGACTGCACGACGCTCACGACGCGGGGCCAGACTGAACCACGGCTACTATCAATCATCAGTGCGCCCGTGTTGTTGCTGAACTGCGCACGGGTGCCGTTCATCAGCGCCAGCGGCTGGGCAGGTGGACGAATGTCGAGCTGCTTGCCGGTGGGTGCCTGACTGCTGGTGCGCGGTACATCGTAATCACCACGCTGTACCGGCAGGATCATGCCGGCCGGCGCTTTCAGTTCACTTAACTGACTGGCTTCAAGATAAGATTCGTCACCACTGACCTGGCGCTTATAACGCTGATCACTTGAACAGGCCGACAACAGCATCAGGGTAGAAAGCCCCACCACTGTGGCTACTGTTGACCGCTTTACTGAGTAATTCATTCAAACTCCCTAAATTATCGCAAACCCGCTTTCACCAGCGCCTGCTCCACTTTCGGCTGGCCAGCTGCAGTCAGTGGCGTCATTGGCAGACGCAGCGTGTCGTTAGCGATTAATCCTAGCTGTTTCGCAGCCCATTTCACCGGGATAGGATTGGGTTCACAGAAAAGCGTCTGGTGCAGGTGCATCAGACGCTGATTCAGGCGGCGTGCTTCAACGAAATTGCCCTGCTGTGCAAGTTGACACAGTTGAACCATTTCGCGTGCAGCGACGTTTGCGGTCACCGAAATGACGCCTTTACCGCCCAGTTGCATAAAGTCCAGCGCAGTCGCGTCATCGCCACTCACCAGAATGAAATCTTCATTTACCAGCTCTTGGATCTGACTAACACGCGATAAGTTCCCGGTTGCCTCTTTGATTCCGATAATATTTTTGATTTCGGCCAGGCGGGCAACGGTTTCCGGCAGCATGTCACAACCGGTGCGCGAGGGAACGTTATACAGCATCTGTGGCAGGCTGGTGCTATTCGCAATCGCTTTGAAGTGCTGGAACAGCCCTTCCTGGGTCGGACGATTGTAATAAGGCGTCACGGTGAGGCAACCCACCACGCCGGAATTTTCAAAACGCTTCGTCAGAGAGATGCCTTCAGCGGTGGCGTTTGCACCGGTTCCGGCTATCACCGGGATACGGCCATCAGCCAGTTCCAGGGTCAGCATCACCACATCACCATGTTCTTCATGGCTCAGGGTTGCAGATTCGCCTGTGGTGCCGACGGAAACGATCGCCGCGGTGCCGCTGGCGACATGATAATCAATCAGTTTTTTCAGACTCGACCGGCAGACATTACCGTTGTCATCCATTGGCGTAACGAGTGCAACAATACTTCCCGTAAACATTGGCGATCCCCTCGACAAACAAGTGCTTCATGGTACGTTTTACACTTAGGGAAAAGCAAGCAAGCCACGCCATTCCCGCGCTTGTCAGCAGTTTTTTTTATGTTTACCTTATGGTTATTAGCGAAAGCAGAGGAAAAGCCATTTTGCCGCAATCTCAGCCCCATCATCTGGTGATCACCGCGCTTGGTGTTGACCGTCCGGGTATCGTCAACACCATTACCCGACACGTCAGCAGCTGCGGTTGTAATATTGAAGATAGCCGTCTTGCCATGCTCGGGGATGAGTTCACGTTTATTATGCTGCTGTCGGGCAGCTGGAACGCAATCACACTGATTGAATCGACATTGCCGCTGAAAGGCGCAGAGCTGGAGCTGCTGATCGTCATGAAGCGAACCAATGCCCGGCTTCGTCCGCCGATGCCGGACACCGCATTCATCCAGGTTGAAGTGGCCGATTCGCCGCATATTATTGAGCGTTTCACCGATCTTATTGATAAGCATCAGATGAACGTGGCCGAACTGGTGTCGCGAATCACACCTGCGCAACACGAATTGCCACCGACACTCTATATTCAAATGACGGCCCACAGTCCAACGCGAACCCGTGGCACGTCGTTTGAGCAGGCTTTTAATACCCTGTGCCAGGAGCTGAATGCCCAGGGAACGCTACGTCTCTACAGTGTCTCAGACGCCGACAGCAGCGAACCTGTCAGCGCGATACGCTAAGCTTTGGTCCTTAAACCGGAGTTATTTCTCCACATTACTGACGCCTGAATGCGCGGCTATGTGGTGAAATACCCCCTGATGGTAATGTTGCTGCTGGCCGTTTCTGGCCGGATGGTGTATTACCCACAGCCTGAATAAGAAAATGGAGAGATGTGATGAATCCACTGAAAGCCGGAGATACTGCACCCGCATTTAGCCTGCCTGACCAGGACGGCGAACACGTGAATCTGACCGACTTCCAGGGACAGCGCGTTCTGGTGTACTTCTACCCGAAAGCGATGACACCAGGCTGCACCGTGCAGGCGTGCGGTCTGCGTGACAACATGGATGAGTTGAAAAAAGCGGGCGTGGAAGTGCTGGGTATCAGCACCGACAAACCGGAAAAACTGTCAAAGTTTGTCGAAAAAGAGCTACTGAACTTTACGCTGCTGTCAGATGAAAATCATGAAGTCTGCCAGGCGTTTGGCGTCTGGGGTGAAAAAACGTTTATGGGGAAAACCTATGACGGTATTCATCGCATCAGCTTTTTGGTTGATGCCGAGGGCAAGATCGAAAAAGTGTTTGATAACTTTAAGACGTCGAATCACCACGACATGGTGCTGGATTACGTCAAATCAGCCTGATGTTAAGGGGCGCGTTAGTCTGACCGCCGCGCCCCTGCTTCTCTTTTTCCCGCACGTTTACCCTGCCGTAATGAAACATCCAGTTTCACCCGACTAGGGATCGGCAACGATCACACAGTTACGTCCGGCACTCTTCGCCTCATAGAGCGCCGCATCCGCCTGTTTCAGGCTGTTTTCCAGTCCCGCATCCTGCGAACCATTCCAGGCCGCCACGCCAATAGACAAGGTAATGCGCCCAACGTCAGTCAGCCAGGCTTCAGCAATGCCCACCCGTACGCGTTCTGCGATGATCTGCGCCTCATCCAGGGCCGTTCCTGGCAATAGCATCAGGAACTCCTCTCCGCCATTGCGACAGACCACATCAGACTGACGGGCGCTGGCACGCAGCGTACTTGCCACCTGCTGAATGACCCGGTCGCCCACGTCGTGGCCCCAGCTGTCATTAACGTTTTTGAAATGATCGATATCCAGTGCCAGCACCGAAAAAGGCTGGCGCAGGGTCCGATAGTACTCCAGCACCGCATTCAGACCCCGGCGATTGAGTACCTGAGTCAGCGGATCGGTCTGCGCTTCTGAGTTAAGGCGACCAATTTTATCCTGCACCAGCCCAATACCGGTGAGCAGCGCGCGCTTTACCTGGGCCGCTTCAAAATACCAGGCGGTGATGCCGCCAATTTCTTTTGATACGCCCTGCGCATCCATCCGGCTGGCTTTGCGCGCCAGCTGGAAGAGTGGCCGGGCAATCAGACGTGCCATGACTAAGGCCACCAGCAGAGTCAGCAGCGCGAACGGCACAGAATTTTTCAGCACTTTCATCAACAGACCGGACAGCGGATCCAGTGTGACGTTAATCGGCTTCAACGCTACCACTGTCCAGCCGGTCGTCGGCACCACGGCAAAGCCCGCCAGCTGTGTGGCATTACCCGGACCGGCAAGCATCAGCGAGCCATTGGTCTGGTCATCACGCGGATTGACGATGGCAGGCAGCGTTTTGCCAATCAGTTGACGATTCTGGTGATACAACACCTCATTGTTGCTATCGAGCACATAAACCGTTGTGCCATCGCGATAGAACTGCTCACCCAGCAGCGCATTGAGTATGCTTTTCTTCTTCAGGTAGATAGTGCCGCCGATGTAGCCCAGGTAGTCACCCTCGGGACTCCAGACAGGCCATGAGACAAAAACCAGCAGATTATTGGCGGCAGAAAGGGAGGGTTTACTGATGATCGGCTGTCGCAGGGTCAGCGCCTCTCGCGAGGCGTCACTGGTGAGGTGCATACCCTGTAACGTCAGTGACTCGGGGGAAATTGCTTTGATCACGCCCTGCGCATCCACGATCGCGACGGAGTTGAAACTGGTGGTCTGCTCACGCAGTCGATTGACTTCATTGTTCAGCAGCCCCTGATTAGTAAAGTCACGGCTGAGCTGATTGGCGCTGTAATGAAGTTGAGACTGCGCCAGCTGGAAGAAAATTTCACTGGTTGAGGCGAGCTTGGCGGCATACGCCCGGTTAGCCTCAAGCGTGGTGTCAATAAGCACCTGGCGCTGAACCCGCCAGGTAGCGTAGAGTGCGTTCGCGAGTGTGATAACAATGCTGACAATCACCAGCAGGGCGATCAGATTGCGCAAATCGGCCTTGGGCCGGATGTGCTTTAGCATGGCGTCGCCGCGCCGAAGATGAGTGTCATGTCGTGAATGCCTGATTATTTTTTTAAGTGTGCCAGAGGCCCTGATATCCGGGCTTAAGTCTACACTGTGTCGGCATTTTTGAGCAGCACTAAGACAAATTTTACCCCGCTTAATGCAGATTTAGCTGGCACTAATCGATTAATCCCTGACTATCGTAAAATGGCCAGGGTCCTGAAAAATGGCCAATCGCGCACTGATGTGTGACCATTCCCTCTCCGGGTTGCCAGCAATGCAGTAAATAGCCGGGCGGCTCCAGGATAAAGTGCGCGGGCCCCTCCGGATGCAGATCCAGCGCGACCTGATGCGATACGCCCGGCGCGACACAGGCGAGCGTGCCAGCAAAGCGGGTCTGCAGGCTGCGATGCAGATGTCCACACAAGACCCGTTCTACCTGCGGATGACGGGCAATGATCGCCTCAATAGCCTGCGGATGGCGTAACCGTTGCCGATCCATATGCGCAATGCCGCAGGCAAAAGGCGGATGGTGCAGCATGACCAGGGTGGGCTGATCCGCGGACATGCCCAGCGCCTGGTCCAGCCATTCTAACTGTTCCTCATCTACCTCACCCCACGGCTGTTGCGGTACGCTGGAATCCAGGGCAATCAACCTGACGCCGCCCACACTCAGCTGCCAGTTCAGTGTGGGTCCGGATTGCAGATAGCCGTGATCAGGGAAGGCAGCCCGCAGCGCCTCGCGGTCGTCGTGATTGCCCGCCATGAGATAAAACGGCGGTTGCAGGCGCTGCAGGGCTTCCCGCAAAGTCTGATACTCATCCGGCCTGCCAAAATCGACCAGATCGCCGGTAATTACCACTGCATCAGGTCGCGGCTGCAGCGAGTTGAGGGTATCGATAACCTGCAGTAACGCCGCATGGGTATCGACCTGTTTGTATGAGAGGCGGCCATGGGCCTTGATATGCAGATCGCTGATTTGAGCAATCAATGTGGGTTGAAGAGACACAACAGACTCCTTAGCAACTGAATTCCAGCGCGGCGTGGCTGGTCAGCGACCAGCTGATACGCTGCCCCGCCTGCCAGATTTCGCGCGCATGACGATCGACCTGAATGGGATTATCCAGTCCGATATCAATCAGTAAGCGCTGTGAAGCGCCGAGAAACATACTGCCCACCACCACGCCGCGCTGGGCATAGCGCGTATCATCGGCCAGCAGAACATCTTCCGGGCGGCAAAAACGCACAGGATGGCCTTCCGGGTCGTGCGCAACGCAGTTAATCGCACCCACAAAATCGGCCACAAAGCGGGAGGCAGGACGCTGATAAATGCCCTGCGGGGTATCAAGCTGCACCAGACGGCCCTGCTCCATCACCGCGATGCGATCGCCCAGCGCCATCGCCTCCTGCTGATCATGCGTGACGTAAACGGCGGTGATCGCCAGCCGCTTAAGCAGCGCACCGATCTCCAGACGCAGTCGGTCGCGCAGCCTGGCATCAAGCGCCGCCAGCGGCTCATCAAACAGCAGCACTTTAGGCCGGGCGGCCAGCGCACGTGCCAGCGCCACACGCTGTTTCTGCCCGCCGGACAACTTATCAATCGCGCGATGTGCCAGAGGCGTCAGATCAACCAGCGCCAGCATCTCTGCAACCCGCGCCTCTCGCTCGGCACGCGGCACGCCCTGCACCTTCAGGCCATAGGCGACGTTCTGCGCCACGTTAAGTGTCGGGAACAGCGCGTAGTTCTGGAACACCATGCCGACATTGCGTTTCTCAATCGGCAGCGCGGTAACGTTACGTTGATCAAACCAGATCTCGCCCGGCGGATCGCTGCTTTCCAGGCCACTGATAATGCGCAGTAGCGTGGTTTTACCACAGCCCGACGGTCCCAGCAGAACCAGCGTTTCTCCGGCATGCACGCGCAGATCGAGCGGATGCAGCGCGACCTGCTGATTGAAGCGACGCGAGCAGTGGCGCAGCGTCACATTGATGGCCTCATTCATACAGTTTCCTCTCTCTGCTGCCGCGACGTTTGCCGTTCCAGCCAGTGATTACAGGCGTTAAGCAACAGCAGCAGCGGTAAAATCATCATGATAAAGATCAGCGTGTAGGCGGACCCGACTTCCAGCCGCATGGAGGTGTAGCTGTCGGCCAGCCCCACCGGCAGCGTTTTGGTCAGCGGTGTGTGGAGCATCCAGGTAATGTTGAACTCCCCCACCGACAGGGTAATGACCATAAATGCACCCGCCAGAATGCCGTTACGGCAGTTCGGAACGACCACAGTAAAAAAGCGACGCCAGAAACTCGCCCCCAGGCTGGCGGCGGCCTCTTCCAGGCGCGGAAGATCAATCGCCTGCATCACCGACAGCACCGGGCGAATCATGAAGGGCAGTGTAAAAAGCACATGGCCGATCAGGATAAAGAGCCAGCTGTCACGCAACGCACTGAACTGACCGTAAAGCAGAATGATGCCCAGCGCGGTGGCGAGGCCCGGCAACGCCACCGGCAGCATCAGACACTCCTCAATACGCGAGGCCCAGCGTGACGGTGACTTCAGTAAGCCCCAGGCGGCGGGTACGCCAGCAATGACCGTCACCGCCAGACAGCTCAGCGCAATCAGCAGTGACAGCCAGAAGGTGTCGGCATACATCTGCCACACCTGCTCCACCCACTTCAGTGTCAGGCCACTGCGCAGGCCCGCGAAGTAGTTCTGTGTAACGCCCGCCAGCATCGAGAGCATGACCGGTACGATCATAAACAGTGCGGTGAGGCTGGTGATCGCCACCTGCAGCCAGAAGAGACCCCGTCGTTTCATGATTCATGCTCCTTCCGGCGCGTAAGGCCATTAGCCAGCATCAGCGCCAGCCAGGCCACCGCGCCCATCACGACTGAGAGTGCCGCCGCGGTGGCAAAGTTAGCGTAATTGGTGAACTCACCGTAAATGGTGAGCGGCAGCACAGCGAGTTCGGTACCCAGCGTAAATGCGGTGCCAAACGCGCCCATACTGGTGGCGAAACAGAGTGCGCCACAGGAGAGCAGCGCCGGTTTCAGTCCGGGTATGATGACGTCTATGATGATGCGCCACTGGCTGGCACCCAGTGAACGGGCCGCCTCTTCCAGCGATCTATCCAGTTTCTCACTGGCCGCCACCAGCGTTACGATGGCGCGCGGCAGCGAAAAGTAGAGATAGCCAACAAATAAGCCGCTGAGTGAATAGGCGAAGACCCAGCGTTCATGAAACAGGCTGAGACTGAGTTGCGCCAGCACACCCTGACGCCCCGCCAGCATAACCATCAGAAATCCCACCACCACGCCCGGAAAAGCCAGCGGAAAGGTCAGCAGCGCCAGCAGCGTTCCTCGTCCGGTAAAGCGCCACCGCGCCAGAAAGCAGCCCACCACTGCCGCAATCAGCAGCGTGACCAGCGTCACCGCTGCCGAGAGCAGGACGGTATTCAGCAGGCTTTGCAGATATTGCGGCTGGCTGATTACCGTCCAGTAGCCACTGTGATGCGTCGTACGATCCTCCGTCATGCCGATCTGCAACAGGCGGGCAAACGGCAGCACCCAGAAGGCGGCAAAGAAGAGCAGCGCAGGCAACAGCATCCACGGCCAGTTTGCCCCCAGCGGGCGGAGCCGATGGCGAAGCGGCCCGCCCGTGGTTAAGGAATTAATGTCTGAAAGTGACATCAGCGAATCTCACTCAGATAGCGGGCGGAGAAGCCCTTCTGTGCATCGGCCATCTGCTGATAATCGACCGTGTGGGCGCGCGCATAATCACTGTCAGGCAGAAAATATTTTTTCGCCTCAGGTGACATTGCGCCAGCCCGTACCGGACGCAGCCAGGCATTGGCCCAGATCGCCTGACCCGCATCGGACAGCACGAAATCGATCACTTTCTTACCGTTTGCCGGATGCGGCGCGTTCTTCACGAGACTGATAACGTACGGCACCGTCACCGTTCCCTCACTCGGGATCACAAACTCGACATTGGCGTGATCTTTGTAGCGGGCGCGATAGGCGTTGAAGTCATAGTCGATCAGAATCGGGATTTCGCCTGAAATCAGCCGTGCATAGGCGGTCTGCTTAGGCACAATGGGCTGGTTGCGCTGCAGCGCTTTGAACCAGTTGATGGCGGGAGTGAAGTCATGCAGGCTGCCGCCTTTGGCCTGATTCACCGCGACTGCGGCCACATAGCCCACAAAGGCACTGGCCGGATCAAGATAACCCACCATGCCTTTATATTCCGGCTTCAGAAGATCATCCCAGGATCGCGGCACCGGCGCGCCACCCAGCGCATCAACATTCACCATAAAGCCCATGGTGCCGGAGTGCAGCGCTACCCATTTGCCCGCCGGATCTTTCATACCGGCCGGGATTTCATCCCAGTGAGCCGGCTTATACGCGCTGACCACATCAGCACTGACAGCCTGAATGCCGAAGCTGACGCCGTAATAGACCACGTCGGCAACCGGATTATTTTTCTCTGCCACCAGCTGCGCCAGCGCCTGACCCGAGTTTTTATTGTCCTGCGGCACATGAATGCTGGTCGCTTTTTCAATCGCCTGAAGCTGCGTGGCCCAGTCGGCCCACTCAGGCGGGCAGTTGTAGCAGATAGCATTTTCCGCCGCCTGGACCCATGAACTGGTCAGCGTGCAGCCGGCCAGCAGCGCCGCGCTGGCGATATATCTGAGATTAAACGTGAGTGACATGATGTTTCCCTGAAGAAGAGCCATAAAATGCCGGGGCGATACTCTCCCCGATCCGTAAATGATGGGGCAGCAGGTGGGTTTCACTGCCCGGATTCAGAAGCAGATCAATGGCGAGCGTTCCCATCAGCGCAATCGGCTGAACCACGCTCGCCAGTGACGGTGAAAGCTGTTCGCCCAGCGCAATGCCGTCGAAACCGATCACTGACAATTGATGCGGCACGCTGACACCTGCACGCGCAGCCGCCCCCAGCAGGCTGATAGCCAGCAGATCGTTACTGCAAATCACTGCAGTCAGCGGCGAAGGTGCATTCATCAGCGGCAGCAGCGGCTTGAAATCGGAGTGGATATGGCTCGGCATCTCAATCATCGCCTGCGGCGTCAGACCAGCCTGCTGCATGGCCTGGCAGTAGCCGAGAAAGCGAAGACGCGCGCGATCGGATTGCTGCATTGGGCCTGCGGCCATCACGATGTGACGGTGGCCCAGAGAGATGAGATGGGTGGTCGCTTCGGCCATCGCTTTGCGGTTGTCGACGTGCAAAGCAGGCCACGCGTGCTGTTGGGGCACGCTGTGGGTCAGTACAAACGGCATCTTCGCTGCCGCCAGTGTGGGCAGCAGAGCACTGCGGTCGGCGTCTGCCACCGTCAGTACCAGACCGGCAACACGCTGGTGCAGCATATGTTCGACAATGGCTGCTTCCCGCTCAGCCTGATAATCACTGGTCGCCACCAGCAACGCATAGCCTGCCTGCTGTGCCTGCTGCTCCATCGCCTGCAATTGCATGGCAAAAACCGGATTGAGCAGAGAAGGCAGCAGTACACCGAGCGTGGTGGAGTGGCGGGTACGGAGCTGACGGGCAATGTGATTCGGCCGAAAACCTATCTGTTCTGAGGCGGCAAGCACCTTTTTCAGGGTACCCGGTTTAAGCAGATGAGGATCAGAGAAGGCGCGCGCAGCGGTTGCGCGGGAAACCCCTGCCAGTCTGGCTACGCTGATTAAATCGGTCATGTCTGCCTCGTTTATCGTCAATGAGATCGATCTCATTGCGGTCTAAACTAGTGGCGTTATATGACAGGCTTATCTCAGGAAGTTGACTGGCAGATGACAGCGGCAGTGACGCCGCTGCTGGAGAGTTAAAGCATCAGGAAGGCGTAACCGCTGTTTTCCAGGGTGGCAACGGTGGTGCCGCTGGAGATGGTATGAGTGACCATCGGGTCAATCCAGTTGCGATCAAGCTGATGAAACGCGACAGACTGATCACAGATAGTCACCTGAACGCCCGCTTTTTTCAGCTCGCTGATCAGCTTCAGGTTCGGGTTATCGACGCCATAAGCTTTGCTGAACTGATCATTATTCAGCGCTGATGACACTGCATCACCGTTAATCGACACCACAAATTTCAGCTGGTCGAGTGGCACACCCGCCGCATAATAGAGGTTGGTGACGCGCGCTACGCGCTCCAGACCCAGATTCGGCTTACGAATATCGCCTTCATTCCGGTTAATCTGGAAAACAATTTTATTACTCAGGCCCGCTGTCGTGCCGGGTTTAAATGCGGGCGTATCGACATAATGTATTTTGCCGTAGCCCTCGATTGCTGGCGTACTCCAGAAATCAGCAGGCTCAGATTTATTATCTGCCATTTTCCCGCTGACCTTATCGTATAATTCCGGCAACTGTAAAACATTGCCCCCAATAAATCCGGCAACGGCTGCCATCACCACTAAAGCTGCTGGACGCATTTACTTTTCTCCCAATTATTTAAATATGAATTACATTGCCAGCCACGCGTATCCCTGATTTTGCAGGGTTGATACGGTGGTTGGACTGGAAAGCGCATGTACCACGGATTTATCAATCCAGTTATTGGGATAGTGATGGAATGCCACGGACTGATCGCAGACCGAGACTTTCACTCCCGCCTGATTCAGCTCATTAATCAGCTTCAGATTTGGATTTTCGATGCCATAAAATTGTTTGAAATGGGCATTGTCCAGCATGGCGGGCGTCGCATCTCCGGTGACTGACACCACAAACTTCAGTTGGTCAGCCGGAATACCCGAGGCGATATAAAGATTGACCACCCTGGCTACACGTTCCAGCCCCAGATTGGGCGCGGTCATCGCCCCGTCGCTTCGGGTAATCTGGAAAACAATTTTGTTGCTCAGGCCCGGCACCGGTTTAAACGCGGCGTCAGGCTCGTAATGAATTTTTCCGTAACCTTCAATCGCCGGCGTGCTCCAGAATCCGGGCGCTTCCTGTGGCTCGGTTGCAAAATGGCGTGTCACTTTGTCGTAAATATCGCCACTCTGTGTGACAGCCGCGCCAACGACTCCGCCAATAATGGCGATTAACGCGTATGAAACAACTGAACGCATAACACTTCTCTCCGGCATATTATGTCTGGCAGATTCAGAATTGAATCAGGTCGGCTATCTATACCACAGCGCAGGTGTAATGCTTGCCTCTGTAAATTCAGGTCAACGCAGCGCTGATAACTATTGGAATTATTCACAGCCGGAATTAATCGAAAAGTTTCATGATGAGAAATAAAAAGTCTTATCTGGAGTGGACCTGACTATTTCTCCTTTTTCCTTTTCGATGCTATTCATTATATAAAAATAACAACCAGGCTAATCTGGAATAGGTGGAATAATGCGTGATAGACGATTTGATTTATCAATGGTTGAAAGGCATTTAGCGGCGCAGAGTGCGTTATTTTTTCAGAGTAGACCTGGAAAAACACATGCCATGTTCAGTTTTTTTGAGTGAATTTACATAACTTTATAAAAATAAGCTTACTGGCTTCGGTTGTCTGACAGCAGATTCTGCTCTGATTCAACGAAGCGCAATGTAAATAAACAACAACGACGTAATATAACCGCTGACGACCCCGGCAATACCCCGCCAGTTTTTTTTCGTTTAACTGCCGTTTAAACTGGCAGGATATTCAATTTTTTTCTTCATAATCGGCGATCTTACTCAAATCAGGCGGGCGATTTGCCAGAAAACAACATTTCTTTCTTTTGAGGCTCTGGTTAAGATAGTCACGAACCGTCGTTATCTGCGAAAAACGGAACATTCCCGCTGCGCACCTGTCCATTCTCAGGGCCTCTCTACAGGATTCAGGCATGTTGAACTCGTTAAAGAAAACGCTGATCGCCGCGCTCCTTCCGACGCTCATTTTCTCCACTCTGACACCCGCTAACGCCGATGTCAGTGACTCACTTCCCGATATTGGTACTACGGCGGGTTCGACGCTATCAATTAATCAGGAATTGCAGATGGGCGACTTCTATGTGCGCCAGCTGCGCGCCAGTGCCCCGCTAATCAACGATCCGCTGCTCAATCAGTACATCAATCAGCTGGGGCAACGACTCGTTTCTCACGCCGACTCGGTGAAAACTCCGTTCCACTTCTTTCTGATTCAGAACGACGAGCTTAACGCCTTTGCCTTTTTCGGTGGCAATGTGGTGCTGCACTCGGCGCTGTTCCGCTTTACCGACAATGAAAGCCAGCTGGCATCGGTGATGGCACATGAAATCTCGCACGTCACCCAGCGCCATCTGGCGCGTGCCATGGAAGATCAGAAGCGCAACGCGCCACTGACCTGGGTCGGTGCGCTTGGCTCTATTCTGCTGGCGATGGCCAGTCCGCAGGCGGGCATGGCCGCGCTGACGGGTACTCTGGCGGGAACGCAGCAGGGAATTATCAGCTTTACGCAGGGCAATGAGCAGGAAGCAGACCGCATCGGGATTCAGGTGCTGCAGCGCGCTGGCTTCGATCCCCAGGCAATGCCGAACTTTCTGCAAAAACTGGCCGACCAGAGCCGCTTCTCTTCGAAGCCACCTGAAATTCTGCTGACGCATCCCCTGCCCGACAGTCGTCTGGCGGATGCCCGCAACCGTGCTAATCAGATGCGGCCGGTGGTGGTGCAATCCACGGAAGATTTCTATATGGCAAAGGTGCGTTCACTGGGCATGTACTCTACCGGACGTAATCAGCTGACCGATGAACTGCTGAGTCAGTACGCCAGCGGGAACGCACGTGAGCAGATGGCGTCACAATATGGCAAAGCCATACAGTTTTTGCAGGCGAAGAGTTACGCCGATGCGAAACGGATTATCACCCCGCTGCTGGCGAAGCAGCCTAATAATGTCTGGTTCCTGGATATCATGTCGGACATTGATATCGGGCTGAACCAGCCACAGCAGGCCATCGCCCTGCTCACCGCCGCAACCGGTACCAAAAACAGTCCGGTGGTGCAGCTCAATCTGGCCAATGCCTACGTTGAAGCGGAACAGTATGCCAATGCCAGCCGTATTCTGAACCGCTACACCTGGGCCAATAAAGACGATCCCAACGGCTGGGATTTACTGGCACAGGCCTCGGCGCAGCAGGGACTGAATGATGAAGAGTTATCGGCGCGGGCAGAGAGCCTGGCGCTGAATGGCCAGCTTGATCAGGCGATCACCACCCTGAGCAGTGCCAGCGCACAGGTGCCGCTCGGCAGCCTGAAACAGGCGCGTTACGATGCCCGTATCGATCAGCTGCGCCAGTTACAACAGCGCTTTAAGCAGTATCAGAAAGGCTAAGCACTCACACCGCCAGCACGCCGCGAACAGAGAAGAAAGGAGAGTCAGAGATGGTGACGATTTATCACAACCCGCGCTGCAGCAAGAGCCGTGAGACGCTGGCGCTGCTGACTGCCCGCGGAATTGAGCCGGATGTGGTGCTCTATCTGCAGACGCCGCCCGACCGCGAAACGCTGCAAATCCTGTTACAGAAAATGGGGATGCAGAGCGCACGCGAGTTAATGCGAACAAAAGAGGCGATTTACAGCGAGCTGGCGCTTGACGACAAAGGCGAAAGTGCGCTGCTGGATGCGCTGGTTGAAAATCCGGTGCTGATTGAAAGGCCGATAGTGATCAATGGCGATAAGGCGCGGATTGGCCGCCCGCCAGATGCGGTGCTCGACATTCTTTAAAGGCCGAGCGTCTCTTTAACAAAGGGAATGGTGAGTTTGCGCTGGGCGCTGATCGAGGCGCGGTCAAGACGATCCAGCGTATCAAACAGCGTGCGCATTTCACGATCGAGTCGCTTCAGCAGGAAGCGACCCACATCTTCCGGCAGCTCAAATCCGCGTAACCCGGCACGCAACTGCAACGCCTGTAATTTATCTTCATCAGAAAGCGGCTGCAGGCGATAGATTTGCCCCCAGTCAAGGCGCGAGGCGAGATCGGGCAGCTGAAGATTAAGCTGGCGTGGCGGACGATCGCCGGTGATAAACAGACGCGTGTTACCGGTTTCCAGAATGCGGTTATAGAGATCGAAGATCGCCATTTCCCATTCCGGCTCGCCTGCAATGCACTCGATGTTATCGATACAGACCAGTGACAGCTGCTCCATCCCTTCCAGAACGTCCGGAACAAACCAGGTGCGTTTATCCAGCGGAACATAGCCCACGGCTTCACTGCGCGCGGACATTTCGGCACACGCGGCGTGCAGCAAATGGCTCCGCCCACCGCCTTCGCGTGACCAGAAGTAGAGATAGCTGCCATGTTGTTGGTTGAGCGCGCCTTTCAGGGCGGCAATCAGCGACGGGTTTTCCCCCGGCCAGAAGCTGGAGAAGGTTTCATCGTCAGGTAAATAGAGTGGCAATGACAATTGTGCCGGCGTGTTCAGAAGCACCTCAGCAAGAGAACAAGCAAAAAATCGGGGGAAGTCTAACACAGTTTTCAGAAAGAGATGAATGGGGCGTCCCTGCCCCGGATCCTGTCAGTCTCGCAGCGATCACTGCTCGCGCGGTTCTTCAGCCTCCAGCACCACTTCTTCAGGTCTGAGCAGCGAGATAACCCGGAAGATCAACGCCAGTCCGACACCAACGATCGTCGCCAGCGCCATGCCTTTCAGCTCCGCTGCGCCGATATGCACTTTCGCCCCGCTGACCCCGATGATCAGAATCACCGAGGTGAGGATCAGGTTCTGCGCTTTGTTGTAATCGACTTTGGATTCGATCAACACCCGGATACCGGAGGCGCCAATGACCCCATACAGCAGCAGCGACACACCGCCCATAACCGGAACCGGGATCGCCTGGATCACCGCCGCCAGTTTGCCAACGCAGGAGAGCAGAATCGCCAGAATCGCCGCGCCGCCAATCACCCATGTGCTGTAGACGCGGGTAATCGCCATCACACCGATGTTTTCACCGTAGGTAGTGTTGGGTGTGGAACCAAAGAAACCGGAGATGACGGTGGATAAACCGTTGGCGAACATCGAACGATGCAGACCGGGGTCGCGAATCAGATCTTTCTTCACGATATTGGCGGTGACTACCAGATGACCGATATGCTCGGCAATCACCACCAGCGCCGCAGGCAGAATCGTCAGCATCGCCACCCACTCAAAGCGCGGCGTATAAAAGGTCGGCAGTGCAAACCAGGGCGCTTTGACCACGCCGCTCCAGTCCACGATGCCCATAAACGCGGAGAGCAGATAACCCGCCACGACCCCGACCAGAATCGGGATGATCGCCAGGAAGCCACGGAACAGCACCGAACCGAATACGGTTACCGCCAGCGTGACCAGCGAGATCAGCACAGTTTTGCTGTCGGGCGCACTGCCTTCAGCTGGCAGCAGGCCCGCCATATTCGCGGCCACACCCGCCAGCTCCAGACCGATGACAGCGACAATTGCACCCATCGCCGCCGGAGGGAACATCACATCGAGCCAGCCGGTTCCGGCGCGTTTGACAATCAGCGCCACGATGCAAAACAGCACGCCGCAGAGAATGAATCCGCCCAGTGCGACCTCATAACCCAGCGGCAGCAATAGCAGCACCGGCGAGATAAAGGCAAAGCTCGAACCGAGATAGGCGGGAATTTTGCCTTTACAGATAAAGAGATAAATCAGTGTGCCGACCCCGTTAAACAACAGCACTGTCGCCGGGTTGATGTGAAACAGAATGGGTACCAGTACCGTGGCACCAAACATGGCAAACAGGTGTTGCAGGCTGAGTGGAATGGTTTGCAGTAACGGCGGTCGTTCACTGACGCCAATGGCGCGACGAGTCATCATTTATCCCCTTATTTTTTCCCCGACGATTCGGGCCTGAGGCACAGCAGCAGGCACGCCGATGCGCCTTGCGGCAGGCCGAATCCGTGGGGTGTTTTTTGCCAAAAAAAAGCCGACTCTCTGGTCGGCTGTGCGTTTTATTTGGTTCCGAAAATTTTGTCCCCGGCATCGCCGAGCCCGGGAATGATGTAACCCTTTTCATTCAGCCCCTGGTCCACTGACGCGGTATAAAGCTCGACGTCAGGATGCGCTTTCTCCAGCGCGGCAATCCCTTCTGGCGCGGCAACCAGAACCAGCACTTTAATGCTGGTGCAGCCCGCTTTCTTCAGCAGATCGACGGTGGCGATCATGGAACCGCCGGTCGCCAGCATCGGGTCGACCACCAGCGCCAGGCGCTCTTCAATGTTAGAGACCAGCTTCTGGAAGTAGGGAACTGGCTCCAGGGTTTCTTCATCACGGTAAACACCCACCACGCTGATACGGGCGCTGGGAACGTGCTCCAGCACCCCTTCCATCATGCCCAGGCCGGCACGCAGAATCGGGACCACCGTGATTTTTTTGCCTTTGATCTGGTCGATCTCTACCGGGCCATTCCAGCCCTCAATGGTGACGCGCTCTGTTTCCAGATCGGCGGTCGCTTCGTAGGTCAGCAGGCTGCCCACTTCAGAGGCCAGCTCGCGAAAACGCTTTGTGCTGATATCATGCTCACGCATCAGGCCAAGTTTATGTTTGACCAGCGGGTGTCTGACTTCCACGATCTTCATTGGTGTTCTCCCGGAATGAGTTGAGCTAAAAAAAATCGCGGGATTATACCGCCTTTTGCGCCCTGCGCCACCTGCTCTTGCGCAAAGCCGCGGCTTTTACCGGAACAAATAGAGGATTAATGAAAATTGCCCGATGCGCAATCCCGGACTCGCAAACGTTTGCCTGCACTGATAGAATTGCCGCGCTTTATTTTAACCACCAACCGCAATTCGCGTGGGGACCTCGCAGTGACCGACAAAACCTCTCTCAGTTACAAAGACGCCGGTGTTGATATTGATGCTGGTAACGCTCTGGTTGACCGTATTAAAGGCGTAGTGAAAAAGACGCGTCGCCCGGAAGTGATGGGTGGACTGGGCGGTTTTGGTGCGCTTTGCGCGCTGCCGCAAAAATACCGTGAACCGGTGCTGGTCTCCGGCACCGATGGCGTCGGCACCAAGCTGCGCCTGGCGATGGATCTCAAACGCCACGATGCCATTGGTGTTGACCTGGTCGCGATGTGCGTTAACGACCTGGTGGTACAGGGCGCTGAGCCGCTATTCTTCCTCGACTACTACGCCACCGGCAAACTGGATGTGGAAACCGCCTCTGCGGTGATCACCGGCATCGCCGAAGGGTGTCTGCAGTCGGGTTGTGCGCTGGTCGGCGGTGAAACCGCTGAGATGCCAGGCATGTATCACGGCGAAGATTACGACGTGGCAGGTTTCTGTGTCGGCGTGGTGGAAAAGTCAGAAATCATTGATGGCAGCAAGGTGAAGGATGGTGACGTACTGATCGCCCTCGGCTCAAGCGGCCCGCACTCCAACGGCTATTCGCTGGTGCGCAAAATTCTGGAAGTCAGCAACACGGATCCGCTGGCTGAACAGCTGGAAGGCAAACCGCTGGCTGATCATCTGCTGGAACCGACCCGCATCTACGTGAAAAATATCCTGAGCCTGATTGAGCAGGTCGATGTGCACGCTATTGCGCACCTGACCGGCGGCGGCTTCTGGGAGAACATTCCGCGCGTACTGCCTGACAATACTCAGGCCGTGATCGACGAGAAGAGCTGGGAATGGCCGGCGGTATTCAGCTGGTTACAGCAGGCGGGCAACGTCAGCCGTTTCGAGATGTACCGCACCTTTAACTGCGGCGTCGGCATGATCATTGCCCTGAGCCCGGCAGAGGCGGACAAGGCGATTGCGCTGATGCAGGCCGCAGGCGAGAAAGCCTGGAAGCTCGGCGTGATTAAAGCGTCGGATGCTGAAGAGCGTGTGGTTATTAACGGATGAAAAAGCTGGTTGTACTGATTTCCGGCAACGGAAGTAACCTTCAGTCCATCCTTGACGCCTGTGAAAGCGGGCAGATTCACGGCAGCGTCGCTGCCGTGTTCAGCAACCGTGCCGCCGCTTATGGCCTGACGCGGGCGCAGGAGGCGGGCATTCCCGCCCATGCGCTTGCCGCCAGTGACTTCGCTGACCGCGAAGCCTTTGATCGTCAGCTCATCGCTGAAATCGACGCATACCGTCCAGACCTGATTGTGCTGGCCGGTTATATGCGCATTCTCAGCAGCGCTTTTGTGGCGCATTTTCATAATCGCCTGCTGAATATCCACCCTTCCCTGCTGCCGAAATATCCGGGTCTGCATACGCATCGTCAGGCGCTGGAAAATGGCGACAGCGAACATGGCACTTCCGTGCATTTCGTGACGGACGAGCTGGATGGCGGACCGGTGATCCTGCAGGCCAAAGTGCCGGTTTTTCCTGGCGACAGTGAAGCGGAGATTACGGAGCGGGTACAGCACCAGGAACACGCTATCTATCCGCTGGTGATCAGCTGGTTTGTTGAGGGTCGGCTGGAAATGCGAGACGGCAAAGCCTGGCTGGATGGCGAACCGCTGCCGCCGCAGGGCTATGCTAACGACTGATGCACTGGAAGCCAGGGCTTCTTATGAAGTACTGGCAGAGTAAAGGCTCAGGGAGCCTATGCCCTCCGTAAAGACGCAAAAAATGCCATCCATGGCAGCTCAGCGCGGACGA
>NZ_JARHXL010000012.1:0-106271 GCF_029222565.1 Pantoea sp. Cr_R13 | reverse complement strand
TTCAGATGACTGACAGGTTCAAAGCCAGATGCATCTGACCGCAGCGCATAAACTCAAGGCGGAGGGAACACGGGCAGAGGAGGAAAGCGTCCCACGCCATGGACGGCGTGGGCCGAGCGTCCATGGATGGTTTAAGCGACTTTCCGATCTGCCCGTGTTCCTGAGGTAGATCTCAATCTGATCGCTAAGCATTCGCACTCTTATCAGTTGAGCAGGCTTCAGGGAGCATACGCCTTTCGCAAAGACGCAAAAGATGCCATCCCTGGCATGCTCAGCGCGGCCCATCCCTGGCCCGCGATGCTTTGCTACAGGCGTATGCTCCCTTCGCTTCACGTCTGGCAAACGCATCAGGTACTTACATGGCGCTTCAGAACGCCTGAGTAATCCAAATCATTTTTGTCGCCTTCCAAAAAGTTCCAGTAAACCTCATCTTCCGCGCGTTCCACTTACTGACAATAATTATCCCTGCTTTCCCGCTGACAGGCCTTATCCCATAAGCGATGCGATCATAATTCGCGACACATTCTTCTTATGACCGAAAGCGGCAACATGCTGATTTCTTATGCTTCTTTACCAGCATATTCCGCTGGATGAACGTCATAACGCACGGTGAATCGTTCAGTTATTCAACATTTACCGGTAAAAGTTTTAAGTTTTTTAGCGGTGAGAATCACTAGCGATAGAGCAGGCTTCCAGCACAATGCACGGAATTCAGGTCAGCTCTGCTGTGCATTGTATGGCATTTGGACAGAAACGGTTTTTATTACCGTTGCATGCGATTCCTCACACTCTGTGTAAATAAGTAACCGTTGTATTGACGTTCTTTGCAACTGTTGACAAATTGATGCGTCAATAAATGCGCAGTTACGGAATTTTCTGAATGCATAACCTGCATCAGAAAAAACAAAAAATCGTAGCGCGCGTTAACCACCTGTTCGGTGGTACGCCTGAACCGCATAAAAAAATCAGAGGTCAGGCAATACACACAACATCACATCACAATGGAGCAAACGCATGATCAACTCCCTGGCTAAATCCGGGATGCTGAAGGTCGGTCTGAGCCTGATTGCTATGACTGTCGCCGCCGGTGTTCAGGCAAAAACCCTCGTTTACTGTTCAGAAGGTTCTCCGGAAGGCTTCAACCCGCAGTTGTTCACCTCGGGCACCACCTACGATGCCAGCTCACGTCAGATCTACAACCGTCTGGTTGAGTTCACCATCGGCACCACCGAACTGCACGCTGCACTGGCAGAGAAGTGGGATGTCAGCGAAGACGGTAAAACTTACACCTTCCACCTGCGCAAAGGCGTGAAGTGGCAGACCACCAAAGATTTCAAACCGACGCGTGACTTCAACGCGGATGATGTGGTGTTCACCTTTGAGCGCCAGCTGGATAAAAACAACGCTTATCACGGCGTCTCCGGCGGCAGCTACGAATATTTCGAAGGCATGGATATGCCTAAGCTGATCAGCAAAATTGAGAAAGTGGACGACAACACCGTTCGCTTCGTGCTGACCCGCCCTGAATCGCCGTTCCTCGCCGACCTCGGCATGGATTTCGCCTCGATTCTGTCGAAAGAGTACGCAGACAACATGCTGAAAGCGGGCACCCCGCAAAACGTCGACCTGAACCCGGTCGGTACCGGTCCGTTCCAGCTGCTGCAGTACCAGAAAGATTCGCGCATCCTTTACAAAGCTAACCCGGATTACTGGGGCACCAAGCCAAAAATCGATCGCTTAGTCTTCTCCATTACCCCGGATGCTTCAGTGCGTTACGCCAAACTGCAGAAGGGCGAATGTCAGGTCATGCCTTATCCAAATCCGGCTGACATCGCGCGTATGAAGCAGGACAAGAACATCAACCTGTATGAGCAGGCGGGCCTGAACGTCGGCTATCTGTCATACAACGTTGAGAAAAAACCGCTGGATAACCTGAAAGTACGTCAGGCACTGACCATGGCGGTCAACAAAAAGGCGATTATCGACGCCGTTTATCAGGGTGCAGGTCAGCCTGCTAAAAACCTGATCCCACCAACAATGTGGGGCTATAACGACGCGGTGAAAGACTACGCATACGATCCTGAGAAAGCCAAAGCACTGCTGAAAGAAGCGGGCATGGCAGACGGTTTCTCGATCGACCTGTGGGCAATGCCGGTTCAGCGTCCTTACAACCCGAACGCACGCCGCATGGCTGAAATGATTCAGAGTGACTGGGCGAAGATTGGCGTCAAAGCCAAAATCGTCACCTACGAGTGGGGCGAATATCTGAAGCGCGCCAAAGCGGGCGAGCACCAGACCGTCATGATGGGCTGGACCGGCGACAATGGGGATCCGGATAACTTCCTGGCCACCCTGTTCAGCTGTTCAGCGGCTAAAGATGGCTCTAACTACTCGCGCTGGTGCGATAAGTCCTTCGAGGACCAGATCCAGCCCGCTCGTGCGACTGCCGATCAGGCGAAGCGCATCGAGTACTACAAACAGGCACAGGTTGTGATGCATGACCAGGTACCGGCGCTGATGATCGCGCACTCAACGGTATACGAACCGGTCAGCAAGAAAGTCTCCGGGTACAAAGTCGATCCGCTCGGCGGACACTACTTTGCTCAGGTAGACATTAAAGAATAATTGTCGCCTTTTCCGGGGCGGCTGCGCGTCGCCCCGGCTTTATCTCCCTGTTTTACTGGAAACGGTAGAGGCGCAGCCAGTCTGCGTCGCGGTCGGGCCTACCCGATCGTCAGATGTAAGCAATAACAACCCTCGCGGCGACGGTCGCGCGGACAAGAGAGAACCCGGATTATGCTGCAGTTCATACTCCGACGTCTGGGCCTTGTTATCCCAACGTTTATCGGCATTACATTACTCACCTTCGCGTTTGTTCACATGATCCCCGGCGATCCGGTGCTGATCATGGCGGGCGAGCGTGGTATTTCACCTGAACGTCATGCACAGTTAATGGCCCTGTTAGGGCTGGATCAGCCGCTGTGGAAACAGTACCTGCACTACATTAACGGCGTATTACATGGCGACCTGGGCATTTCACTTAAAAGCCGCATCCCGGTCTGGGATGAGTTTGTTCCGCGCTTCAAAGCGACGCTGGAACTCGGTATCTGCGCCATGATATTTGCCGTGGCCATTGGCATCCCGGTAGGGGTTCTGGCGGCGGTGAAGCGCGGTTCGATTTTCGATCACACCGCTGTGGGAATCTCACTGACCGGCTACTCCATGCCGATCTTCTGGTGGGGCATCATGCTGATCATGCTGGTTTCGGTTCAGTTCAACCTGACACCCGTTTCCGGGCGGGTCGGCGACACCGTCTTCCTGGATGACAGCATGCCACTGACCGGCTTTATGCTCATCGACACCTTCTTCTGGGGTGAGCCGGGCGACTTCCACGATGCGGTCATGCATATGATTCTGCCAGCCATCGTGCTCGGCACCATTCCGCTGGCGGTGATTGTGCGTATGACGCGGTCGGCGATGCTTGAAGTACTGGGTGAAGATTACATCCGTACGGCGCGCGCTAAAGGCCTGACGCGGATGCGTGTGATCGTGGTGCATGCGCTGCGAAACGCCATGCTGCCGGTGGTCACGGTAATTGGTCTGCAGGTCGGCACGTTGCTGGCCGGGGCGATTCTTACCGAAACCATCTTCTCATGGCCGGGTCTGGGTCGCTGGCTGATTGAAGCGTTGCAGCGCCGTGACTATCCGGTGGTGCAGGGCGGCGTGCTGCTGACCGCAGTACTGATCATCGTGGTCAACCTGCTGGTTGATCTGCTGTATGGCGTGGTTAACCCGCGCATACGTCACAAGAAATAAGGGGGCATCATGTCTGTTGTTGATCCCGGCAGCGTTACCGTTGCACCCACGCCGATGACCCCGTTCCAGGAATTCTGGCACTACTTTAAACGTAACAAAGGCGCCGTTGTGGGCCTGGTCTACATCATCATTGTATTGCTGTGCGCTATCTTTGCCGATGTGCTGGCCCCGCATGCACCTGCTGAGCAGTTCCGCGATGCGCTGCTGCATCCGCCGGTCTGGCAGGAAGGCGGCAACTGGAGCTACATCCTGGGCACCGACGACGTGGGCCGCGATGTGCTGTCGCGTCTGATGTACGGTGCGCGCCTGTCACTGCTGGTGGGCTGTCTGGTCGTGGTGCTGTCACTGATTTTCGGCGTGATATTTGGCCTGCTGGCCGGTTATCTCGGCGGCGTGGTCGATGCCATCATCATGCGAGTGGTCGATATCATGCTGGCGCTGCCAAGTCTGCTGCTGGCGCTGGTGCTGGTCGCCATCTTTGGCCCCTCAATCGTCAACGCCTCCATCGCGCTGACCTTTGTGGCACTGCCGCACTATATCCGTCTGACCCGCGCGGCGGTGCTGGTCGAAGTGAACCGCGACTATGTGACCGCGTCCGGCGTGGCCGGTGCGGGTATGCTGCGCCAGATGTTCGTGAATATTCTGCCTAACTGCCTTGCACCGCTTATCGTGCAGGCGTCATTAGGTTTCTCCAACGCCATTCTCGATATGGCGGCGTTGGGCTTTCTCGGTATGGGTGCGCAACCGCCAACGCCGGAGTGGGGCACCATGCTCTCCGACGTTCTGCAGTATGCGCAAAGTGCCTGGTGGGTAGTGACCTTCCCTGGATTGGTCATTCTGCTTACCGTGCTGGCATTTAACCTGATGGGCGATGGTTTGCGTGATGCCCTCGACCCGAAACTCAAGCAGTAAAGAGGCACCGAGATGGCGTTATTAAATGTAGATAAACTATCGGTGCATTTCGGCGACGATAAAGCACCGTTCCGTGCGGTTGACCGCATCAGTTATCAGGTAGAGCAGGGCCAGGTTGTGGGTATCGTGGGCGAGTCTGGCTCCGGTAAATCAGTCAGTTCGCTGGCAATCATGGGGCTGATCGATTTCCCCGGCAAAGTGATGGCTGAGAAGCTGGAGTTCAACCAGCGCGACCTGCAACACATCTCCGAACGCGAGCGCCGCCAGCTGGTGGGTGCAGAAGTGGCGATGATTTTTCAGGACCCGATGACCAGCCTGAATCCCTGCTACACCGTGGGTTTCCAGATTATGGAAGCGATCAAGGTGCATCAGGGCGGCAATAAACGCACGCGGCGTCAGCGGGCAATCGACCTGCTGAATCAGGTCGGTATTCCCGATCCTGCGTCACGTCTCGATGTCTATCCGCACCAGCTATCGGGCGGCATGAGCCAGCGTGTGATGATTGCGATGGCGATCGCCTGCCGGCCAAAGCTGCTCATCGCCGATGAGCCGACAACAGCGCTCGACGTGACTATCCAGGCACAGATCATCGAACTGCTGCTGGAGTTACAGCGGCAGGAGAACATGGCGCTGATTCTGATTACGCACGATCTGGCGTTAGTGGCAGAAGCGGCTCACCACATTATCGTGATGTATGCCGGTCAGGTGGTGGAGAGCGGCAAAGCGACCGATATTTTCAAAGCGCCGCGCCATCCCTATACGCAGGCGCTGCTGCGCGCGCTGCCGGAGTTTGCGGCGGATAAAGCGCGTCTGGCCTCGCTGCCGGGCGTCGTGCCGGGTAAGTATGATCGCCCGGTTGGCTGTCTGCTGAATCCACGCTGCCCTTATGCGACTGACCTTTGTCGTCAGGAAGAACCTGAACTGCGCACCATTCCAGGACGCCAGTCCAAGTGTCACTATCCGCTGGACGATGCCGGGAGACCCACTTATGAGTCATGAAATTAAGAAAGATCAGTTTCTGTTACAGGCGATTGATCTGAAGAAGCACTACCCGGTGAAGAAGGGACTGTTTGGTCAGGAGCGTCTGGTCAAGGCACTTGATGGCGTCTCTTTTAATCTGGAACGCGGTAAAACGCTGGCAGTGGTTGGCGAGTCAGGCTGTGGTAAATCCACGCTTGGCCGACTGCTGACCATGATTGAAACCCCGACCGAAGGGCAGCTCTACTGGCACGGTCAGGATCTGCTGAAACACGATCCTCAGGCGCAGAAGCTGCGTCGTCAGAAAATCCAGATCGTGTTCCAGAATCCGTATGGCTCACTCAATCCGCGTAAAAAAGTGAGCCAGATTCTGGAAGAGCCGTTGGTGATCAATACCACGCTTACCAAAGCGGAACGTCGCGAGAAGACGCTGGAGATGATGGCGAAAGTCGGCCTGAAAACTGAACATTATGACCGCTATCCACACATGTTCTCCGGTGGACAGCGCCAGCGTATCGCGATTGCGCGCGGGCTGATGCTCGATCCGGACGTGCTGATTGCTGATGAGCCGGTTTCGGCGCTCGACGTGTCGGTGCGTGCTCAGGTGCTGAACCTGATGATGGATCTGCAGCAGGATATGGGTCTCTCATACGTCTTTATCTCGCACGATTTATCCGTGGTAGAACACATAGCCGATGAGGTGATGGTGATGTACCTTGGCCGTTGCGTAGAGAAGGGCAGTAAAGAGGCGATTTTCGCCAATCCGCGCCATCCTTATACCCAGGCTTTACTGTCAGCGACACCGCGTCTTAATCCTGACGACCGTCGTGAGCGTATTAAGCTGACCGGCGAGCTGCCAAGCCCGCTGAATCCGCCTCCAGGCTGTGCCTTTAATGCACGCTGCCATCGGCGTTTCAGCACCTGTGTACAGCTGCAGCCAAAGTTGAAAAACTATGGCGGGCAGGAAATTGCCTGCTTCGCGGTTGATCAGGATGAGAATCAGCCGGTTGGGGTGGCAGAACAGGTCAGCTGAGCAATCACCTGGCACCCAGTCGAAGGCTCCTTTCTGGAGCCTTTTTTTATCTCAATTCAGTGGCAAGCCGCACCACTGGCGGTTCTGCACTCATATTCTGATTATTTCCCCGCTATTTCCTTTACCACTTTTAACCTGTTTTTTTCTGGTGATATTTTCAGCGGAAAAAGATAAATGCCATCAATCCCTCATGGCAGCCATCGGCTTTTTGCTGCACCTGAAATGGCCTTATCGCTGTTAAATACGCTGTTGGGTATGAGTCATTCTGGCTGGGCCATTCGTTGCCACAGCGGCTATTTCCGAAAAAATTTTAAAAAAAAGCCAAACAATTTAACTTAAATTTAACTTATTAATTATCAGGGGTTATGCGCTGAGAATGGCTTTTAGTCGGCAGGGTTTAATCTTTATGATTAAACTATTTTATTGAATTTGCTCTTTTTGTAATCAGGTTTTTCTGACTGGCATTCAAGGGATGTGTTATATTCCAGGAAAATTCCCACCTTGTTGCAGGCCACGGTCAATGAAGAATAATTACGATGATTTGCAGCGTTTTAAAGAGAAAACGCAAACGCTCGACATCGACTTTAAAGATATGTCTGGCCAGACGCAGGAAGCGGCGGAACACAGTAAATGGGCATTGATTCGTCAGCTGGCGAAAGAAGAACAGCAGACACCATTGGGTAGCGGTCAGCGTATCGACCTGCCTCAGCCTCAGCCGCTGCGCGGTGATGAGTTCACTGCTCCTCCGCCTGAGGCACCGGCACGACCAGCCATGCTAAGTGCTCAACCGACAATGACCGTTCACAGTTCGATTCTCGATAGTCTGACAGGCAGCAACCTGCCAGCAGCCAGTATGACTGAACGTGGCCCTTCGTCACTGTTTCCGCCACCGCCGCCAGTAAAAGTGGCTGAGCCTGCAGCTGTATCGCGTGCTGAGCCAGCCCGTAATGCTACGGCGGCGGCGCGTCAGCCTGTTGTCACGCCCGCTGCACCCGATGCTGAGCCGGGACGGTTTGGCCCGCTGTTCCGCTCGCGCGATGTGACTTTGCCGAAAGAAACCTTACTCAAACCGTTACTGGAGAAGATTGCGTTATGCCGTTAGTTTGTGTGTGCTCGCCGAAGGGAGGCGTGGGAAAAACGACGCTGGCGGCGAATCTGGCCTGGAGTCTGGCACGTTCCGGTAGCAAAGTTCTGGCGATTGATTTTGATGTGCAGAATGCATTGCGTCTGCACTTTGGTGTGCCGCTTCATGATGGCCGTGGATTTGTGGCGCGCTCAGAAGAGCAGGCGGACTGGAGCCAGTCAATCCTTACCACCGGCGGCAATATCTTTGTCCTGCCTTATGGCGACGTGACGGAGACACAGCGCGAGCGGTTCGAAGAGAACCTGATGAAAGATCCTCACTTTATTAAGCGCGGTCTGGATACGGTGCTGAACTATCCCGGTCTGGTTATTGTGGCTGATTTTCCGCCTGGTCCCGGTCCTGCCCTTAAAGCAATGACGGCGCTGGCCGATATGCATTTAGTGGTGATGTTAGCGGATACCGCGTCAGTGTCGTTATTACCGCAGATTGAAGAGAACCGGATGACCGGTAAACCGCTCAATAATAAGCAGGGTCACTATTTTATTCTGAACCAGTGCGACAACCGCCGGAATATTAATCGTGATGTCACCGCGTTTATGCAGCAGCGTCTGGGCGAGAATTTACTGGGCGTGGTTCACCGCGATGAAAGTGTAGGTGAAGCGAATGCTTCCCAGCAGTCTGTTTACGATTTTAGCCCGGCTTCGGCAGCGGCATTTGATATTGAACTGATCGCGAAACGTGTCAGCAGCATTTTAAATATCACCGTGGGTAATGGCGAAGTTCAGGCTCCCATCCGCACAAACCACTATTAGCCGGCTTCTGCAGTCGACTAACTAACACAGCTCTTCTCAGGGTGAATCATGAGTAAAATCGGGTTTTACCTGCTGCTGCTGGTGCTTGCACCCGTTGCCGCGGTGATCATCATTACGCCAATGGACAGCCAGAAACAGTATATTTTTGGTCTGATCAGCATTGGCATGATGTTTTTATTGGGTTTCAGCAAGAGCCGCAAAATAACTGTGGTGATGGTGATTCTCTCTGCCTTGATGTCCAGCCGCTATATCTGGTGGCGCACTACTGAGACGCTGCACTTTAATTCTGAAGTTGAGGCTATCTTAGGGATTGGCTTATATCTGGCGGAGCTTTACGTCTGGCTTATCTTAATTCTCGGCTTCCTGCAAACCACCTGGCCCTTAAAACGCACGATTGAACCTTTGCCAGACGATACCAGTCTGTGGCCGACGGTTGATATTTATGTGCCTTCCTATAATGAAAGTCTGGATGTGGTGCGCGACACCGTACTGGCAGCACAATGTATCGACTACCCGCGTGACAAACTCAACGTTTATTTACTCGATGATGGCAAACGCAGCGAGTTTGCGCGCTTTGCGGCGGATGTCGGGGTAGGGTACATCACCCGCGATGACAACAAACATGCCAAAGCCGGTAACCTCAACCATGCGATGAAAATCACCAAAGGTGAGCTGATTTGCATTTTTGACTGCGACCACGTGGCGACCCGTACCTTTCTGCAGGCAACGGTGGGACCGTTCCTGAAAGATCCGAAGCTGGCGCTGCTGCAGACACCGCACTATTTCTATTCTCCCGATCCCTTTGAGCGTAACCTGCGTGCCGCGCGCAGCATTCCAAACGAAGGTTCGCTGTTTTATGGCCCGGTTCAGCAGGGTAATGACAACTGGAACGCCACCTTCTTCTGTGGCTCCTGTGCGGTGATTCGTCGTTCAGCGCTGGAAGAGATTGGCGGCTTTGCTGTTGAAACTGTCACTGAAGATGCGCATACCGCCCTGAAAATGCAGCGCCTGGGCTGGGGTTCCGCCTTTCTGGCCATTCCGCTGGCTGCCGGTCTGGCAACCGAGCGTCTGGGCCTGCATATCATTCAGCGTACCCGCTGGGCACGCGGCATGACGCAGATTTTCCGCGTCGATAACCCGCTGTTTGGCCGTGGCCTGAAGTGGCAGCAACGTCTTTGCTATCTCAACGCCATGCTGCACTTCCAGTTTGGTCTGCCACGCGTTGCCTTCCTGACTGCACCGCTGGCCTACCTGCTGTTTAACCTGAATATTATTCATTCCTCGGCGTCGCTGATTTTTGCCTACGTGCTGCCGCATCTGGTGATGTCGCTCTACGTAAACTCCCGCATGAATGGCCGTTTCCGTTACACCTTCTGGGGTGAGATTTATGAGACGGTAATGTGCTTCCATCTGGTGATCCCGACCATCCTGACCCTGCTGTCGCCAAAACATGGGAAGTTCAACGTCACCGATAAAGGCGGCGTGCTGGATCAGGGCTTCTTCGATTTCCATATTGTGCGTCCGCACGTGATTGTGGCGCTGCTGCTCACCATCGGTATTGTGGCGGGTGTGGTGCGTGCCGTGATGCATGACTACTTTGGCGTCGATCCTTACGTCATCGCACTCAACGTCGGCTGGGCAATTTTCAGCCTGATTATTCTGATGGCGGCGATTGCCGTGGCGCGCGAAACCAAACAGGTGCGTAAAACCATTCGTGTGGAAGTGCAAATCCCGGCGATTATTCACTACGCCAGCGGCATTTCATCGCGCACCCAGACCAGTAACCTTTCGATGGGGGGTGCGCAGCTTGATGCACCCGATGGACGTCATGAGACGGATGAGATTGAAGAAATTGATCTCATGCTGAAATCTGGCGCCATCACCATTCCGGTCAGTAAGATTTCTGGCGATGATGAGAGTATCCGGCTGCGCTTTGAGGCGATGCCGCTGTCGCGCCGTCGCGAGCTGGTTCGTGTGGTGCTGGCGCGTGCAGATGCCTGGATTCAGCCCGAGTATAAGCAGGACAACCCGCTGATTTCTCTGGGTACCATTATCCGTACTGTATTTGAGCTGTTCTGGCTGACCTGGAAGGGCCGCCATGATAAACGTAAAAATGTCGATCCGGTGGCTGCGGCGGCGAAAGAGGATGGCGTGGCATGAAGATCCTGACGCAAACTTTGCTGGCCAGTTCACTGACCGCAGCGTTATGGCTGACGCCCGCTGGCGCGGAAACGCTGGCTGCGGGTGATAACAGCAGTGCCGCGCCGGTAAACAGTCCGGCCCCGACGCCTTCTGATGCCGTTTCTGCTTCGCAGCCAGCCGATGCAGCAGCCAGTGCGCCGGTAAACAGTTCAGCGCCGACACCGCCTGATGCCGTTTCTGCTTCGCAGCCAGCTGATGCAGCGGTCAGTGCATCAGTGACAAATCAGGCGCTGGCCAGCGATGCCGCGTCTGCGGCACCGATGAATAATAGTGCCACGCCGGCTGCCGGTACAGCCCAGGTGACGGCCCCGGTCAGTGGTGGCGAGTCTGCAACGCAGTCAGTGCCATCAGCGGCCCCGGTTACCCAGGCCACAGAATCGGCTCCGGCTTCTGCGCCACAGAGTGCCGCACCAAATGCTATGCCGGTATCAGCGGCCTCCGCTTATGCACCGGTTGCGGAGGCAACGTCAGCGCCTCAGTCATCAGCGACCGGTGAGGCCGCAGCTTCTGCCCCCGCGCCGGCCGCCGCGTCAGTGTCCAGCACCGGTTCCGTGACACAGGACAGCAGCGCGCTGTCCACGGTGCCGTTGCCGCAGGGCCTGAGCAACGCAGATCCCGCGCTGGAAGCGGCTGCCAGTGCGCTGCCCTACGCGCCAGGCCAGACGACTGCGCCAGTTGCAGAACCCCAGCCGCCGATTGCGGCGGCTATCAATCAGCCGATCAGCAGCACGATCTCAGTCGCTCAGATGGGCCAGTCACGTGGCATTACGCTGACCGGCGGCCAGTTACAGTCGGGCATCACTTTTACCCTGCCCAGCGATGAAGTCATTACAAATGCACGACTGAATCTGACGCTGCGCTTCTCTGCCGCTCTGGCCGCTCGCAATACGTCGCTGCAGCTGATGCTGAATGGTCAGCCGCTTGGTACGCTGCCGCTGGGTGCCACTGACAGCGACGTCAGTGACTATGAGCTGGATGTTCCCGCGGCGATGGTGGTGTCGAGCAACAACCTGAGTTTTAAAATTAACGATGCGGACAAACTGCTGTGTGAGAAAGAGAGCGCGCAGCAGTACCAGGTCACCATTCTGCCGAAGACCTCGCTGCACCTTGAGGGGCAGCAGCTTAATATCGGTACCAGTCTGCGCAATTTTCCGCGTCCCTTCCTGGATCCTCAGCGGATGACGGCATCCACTATCGCAATGGGCTTTGCCAGTAACCTCACACCCGATGCGGTCAGCGCGGCAGCACTGGTGGCTTCCTGGCTCGGTATTCAGAGTGATTATCGTGGCATCCGCTTCCCGGTAGTACGCGGCGAACTGCCGGAAAACAACGGTATCCTGTTTGGTCATCCTGGCGATCGGATCGGTACCCTGACGTTCCCGGCCAGTAACGGCCCGATGTTGCAGGTGGTGGATAATCCCAACAACCCGGTTTACAAATTGCTGCTGGTGAGTGGCAACAATGAGGAGCAGTTGCGCCAGGCAGCGAACCGGTTGACGACGCAGCCATTCGCGACCGATGAGAGTCAACTGCAGGTTCCTGTTCAGCCCCTTGGTAATCGTAAGCCTTACGATGCACCGCGCTGGATCAACACCGACCGACCGGTACGTCTGAGCGAACTGCTGCGTAAGGATCAGAGTCTGACCAGCAGTGGCATCTGGCATGATGCGCTGCGCGTTAACTTCCGCGCCGCACCTGACCTGTTCCTGTGGGATGGAAAAACGGTGCCGGTCAATCTGCACTATCGCTTCCCGTCGGAAAGCTGGATTGATGAGGACAACTCGTTTCTTAATGTCATGCTCAACGGTACGTTCCTGCGCAACCTGACGGTGAATAAAGTCGGGCTGCTGGAAAACGTCTGGCATCGTTTAGGCGGTGACGCGCGTCAGGAGCAGTATCAGCTGAATCTCGAACCCTATCTGATTTATGGCGACAACCAGCTTGCGCTCTACTTCAATATCAAACCGCGAGCCGATGCGCCCTGCGGTGTACTCCTGAACAACAACATTAAGAGCCGGATTGAAGAGGACTCATGGATCGATCTGAGTCATACCCGTCACTTCAGCATGCTGCCAAACCTCTCTTATTTTGTGGGTGCCTCGTTCCCGTTCTCGCGGCTGGCCGATTTTGGCCAGACCACGCTGCTGCTGCCGGAAACCCCCAGCAATGCCGAACTGTCGACCTTGCTGGATCTTGCGGCGCGTGCCGGTAACGCTACGGGTGTGGCACTGACGCAGAATCAGGTGCTTTTTGGTCTGCCCAACGGCGGCACCAACATGGCGCGCTTACAACAGAGCGATCTGCTGGCGGTCAGTACGACCGGCAACAGCGCCTTTAATCAGGCGATGCTGGCAGCATCACCGTATGACGCCACAAGCAACACCTTTGGTGTGAAAGAGCCCAGTACGCTGGAAAAATTACGCGGCTGGCTGACCGGTGACTGGAGTCTTCAGCAGCTGGATGCCGACCGTTATTTCTCCTCCAATGAGGCGTGGCGAGGCTTCCTCAGCTACCGATCGCCGTGGAATCGCGATCGGCTGGTGGTGATGACGGTGGCAACCAGCGACGATCAGCTGCTGCGACTGCATAACGATTTGAGTTCGGCGCAGATTAACGCCGGAATTCGGGGCGATACCGCGATTATTACCGATGAAAACGGTATTCGCAGTTTCCGCGTCGGGGCGCAGTTCCCCAGCGGCGAAATGCCCTGGTACATGATGGTGGTGTGGTATGCCAACCAGCACTCGGTGCTGCTGGCGCTGGCGGCGATGCTGATCTCTGCGCTGGTGGGCAGTGCGGCCTGGGTGATGCTGAAGCGTCATGCGTGGCGGCGTCTGAACCCAAAGCAAGTTCGTGATTCCGGCAGGAAGTAAGGATAATAATAATGAAAAATAATCTGTTGAGTGCCGGTATCCGTAAAGCGTTGCTGCTGGGCAGCGCGCTGGCTCTGTCATCGCCGCTTCTGGCGGCGGAAAGCACTAATCCGGCGCTGCAGGCGCTGTTCGATCAGGCCTCCTACTGGCATCAGAAAGCGCATGATGAGCTGGCGAAAGCTTCACTGCAAAAGGTGCTGATGGTTGAACCCAACAACACCCAGGCGCTTTATCTGCTGGCACTTTATTCACAGCAGGGCGGCGATAATGCCGCCGCGGCGCAGTATCGCGCCCGTCTGAGTCAGGTCTCTCCCAACGATCCGCACCTCGGCGAACTGGACAGTGCACGCCAGCTGCAGACCATTCCACAGGCGCAGCTTGCTCTGGCACGTCAGCAGGCGCGCAGCGGCAATATTCCGGCGGCGTTACAGACCTGGCGCAACACCTTTAGCGGCAATGAGCCGCCACCCAGCGTTGCGGCAGAATATTATCTCACTATGGCCGGTGACCGGACGCTGCTGCCGCAGGCGGTTGAGGCGCTGCGCCAGTTCGCGGCTCAGCATCCGCAGGATACGGGGGCGAAGCTGGCGCTGGGTAAGGCGCTGACTTATCAGGAACAGACCCGTCGCGAAGGCATTGAAATGCTGAGCGCGCTGGCGAGTGGTAATCAGGATGCTGATCGCTCACTGCGTCAGGCACTGCTGTGGCTCGGCCCTCAGCCGTCAGATGCAGCGCTCTATCAGACCTGGCAGCAGCGTCATCCGCAGGATTCGGCCGTCATCGATTACTACCGTAAAAACGTCGGTGGCGCAGAAAAAGGAGCCGGATTCAGCGCGCTGAACAGCGGTGACGTTGGTGGAGCGCAGGCCAGTTTTGAAAAAGTGCTGGGCGCCAATCCGCAGGATGCTGATGCGTTAGCGGGTATGGGCTATGTGGCCCAGCGTGCCGGACATTATCAGGAAGCGGCAGATTATCTGCAGCGCGCTGCACAGCTCGGCGGCGATCAGGGTGCTTCACGTCAGCAACAGGCGGACGATGCGCGCTTTTATGCACAACTGGCCAGCGCCCAGCAGGCGCTGAAAAGCGGGGACACTGCGCAGGCGCTGACCTTAAGTGAACCGCTGGTGCAGGCTGACGGTGAGAAAGGGCTGGCCGCCAGGCTGTTTCGCGCCGACGTGCTGCGCCGCACCAATCAACCGCAGCAGGCAGAGCAAATTTACCGCAGCATTCTGCAAAGCGATGCGAATAACCGCAGCGCCAAAGAAGGGCTCTTCTACGTTCTGCGTCAGCAGAATCGGAATGCCGAGGCCAGTACACTGCTGGGCGCGCTGCCGGACAGCGTGCGTCAGAGCGTTACGCCACGGGCCAATGAAGCCGATGCGTTGCGTCAGCAGGCGAAGCGTCAGCTTGCAGCTGGCAACAACGCCGCGGCCATCGCGACGTTGCAGCAGGGCGTTCAGCGCTATCCTTCGGATGGCTGGCTGCGGCTCGATTTAGCGCGGCTTTATCGTCAGCAGGGCGATACGCTGATGGCGGCCAACGTAATGCAACCGGTGATGCGCAACGGGGCCAGCATCAGCGAGCTGTATGCCGGTGCGCTTAATGCCAGCGAAAGCGGCGGCTGGCAGCAGGCCAGCGCCTTGCTGTCACGCATTCCCGCTAATACCAAAACCGCGCCGATGCGCGAACTGGCACAACGGGTGAATTTTAATCTGCAGATGAGCACGGCCGATCAATATCTGGCGCAGGGCGCGACGGCGGCGGCTGCCAATACCCTGAAAGCGCTCGCCGTCACGCCACCGACCAATCCGGTTGATGCCGGAAACCTGGCGCAGAAGCTGGCGCAGGCGGGCGATCTCACCAGCGCGGTTTCGGTGGTGCGGACTAACCTGCAGCGCGGCGTGCAGGGCAACGCCGGCGATTATGCTGCGCAGATGGCAGTGCTGAATCAGGCGGGTCTCGGCAGTGAGGCGCAGCGCTTCCTCAGTAACCCGGAACTGCAGGCGCGCAGTACGCCGACGCAGCTGGCGGGTATTCGCAACGGCTATCTCATTAACGAAGTGGATCGCCTGCGACAGCAGCGCCAGTACGCGGCGGCGTATGACAAGCTGATTGGCGCGCTACAGCAGGATCCGCAGAACCGTGATCTGATGTTTGCGATGGCCCGTCTTTACCAGGATGGCAAGATGAACCGGGATGCGGGTGTGGTCTATGACTACCTGATGACCCAGGATACACCGACGCAGGATGCGCGTGTCGGGGCCATCAACGTCGCGCTGGCGCAGAACAATCTACAACGCGCTAATGAGCTGAGTCGCGGCCTCAACACCACCACGCAGACGCCGGATCGCCTGCTGCTGCTGGCGCGAGTCGCGGAAGCCAATGGCGACCATTCGCAGGCGATGGCGTATCTGCGCTCAGCACGCGGGCAGCTGATTGGCCTGCAGGGTGCACAGCCTGGCAGCGTGCCGAGCGTGGGCGGCCTGGCGCTGGCGGATAATCCGTTTATCAACCGTAATACCTCACCAGTGGGACGTTCGCCGTCCAGCTACGGCACTGTGCTGCCCTGGCAGGCGGCACCTGTGGGCATTGCAACGGGCGTCACAGCGCAGGGCGATCTGGCCTCGGGCAGCGAAACCGTTTCTCATCAGTCACAGGTTCTGCACGACGTCGATACCATGATGGATTCGCTTCAGGAGAAAATCGGTTCCTGGAGTCAGGGCATGGTGCAGGTGCGGGGGCGTGATGGCGAGTCGGGCCTCAGTAAGCTGACAGAAGCGAAAGCGCCGCTGACCTTTTCTACCGTGCCGTTTGAAACGGCACGTCTCGACTTTACCGCCACGCCGGTCTCACTCACGGCGGGTAGTGGCGCAGCCGATGCCTGGCGTCGTTTCGGTACCAATGCACTGAGTCAGGGCCGGGTTGTCGCCGCAGGCGGTGCGACGGTGAATGATCTGCCGAACGGCGTTACCGATTCGCAAACCGCCTCTGGCGTGGAGCTGAATCTGGCACTGAAGGGCGACAGTTATAAAGTGGACATTGGCAGCACGCCACTGGGCCAGGATCTCAGTACACTGGTCGGTGGCGTGCAGTGGTCACCGAAACTCACTGACTTCCTGACGCTGATCCTCACCGGTGAGCGTCGTGCGATTACTGATAGCCTTCTCTCATACGTCGGCGCAGAAGATAAAACCAGCGGCAAACGCTGGGGACGCGTCACGAAGAACGGTGCCAATGCGCTGTTAAGCTACGACAATGGCGATGCGGGCTTCTACGCCGGTGCGGGTGCGTACAGCTACCTTGGCGAGAATGTCGCCAGCAATAACAATCTGCAGGCAACCGCTGGCGCTTATGTCCGTCCGTTCCACAGTGACGATCGCGAGCTGAAAGTGGGCATGAGCCTGTCGTGGATGGATTTCTCGAAAAACCTCAGCTACTTCAGTTACGGTCAGGGCGGCTACTTCAGCCCGCAGAACTACGCGTCTGTCTCATTCCCGATAGAGTTCTCACGTAAATTTGACGATCTCAACGTGAATATTGGCGGTGCGGCTGGTTATCAGACCTACAGTCAGGATAAGAGCGCGTACTTCCCTGCAAATGCGAGCCTGCAATCTGAGCTGGAAGCCCTTGCCGCCAGAGGCAGTGTAAAAGATGCTTACTATTCTGGTGGCAGCAAAAACGGCATTGGCTACAACCTGCACGCCGGGGCGGACTACAAACTCAACAAAGATGTGACGATTGGCGGCCAGCTGGGCTATGACACGTTCGGTGACTATAACGAAAGCAGCGCGCAGCTCTATGTCCGTTATCTGTTTGGAGAGAAGTAATGAGTGAACATTCTGGGGTATCACATCCTCATCAGCCAGGCTGGTTTGACCTGGTCAGCGTGATGATTGACGGGATGGTGGCCAACGCGGGTCAGCGGGAGGCGGAGGCCTTTCTCTATAAGATGGGGGAATCACTGGCGACCCGCTATCCTTTGCCAGCGTCACGCACCGTGCAGGATCTGGAGCGCGAGGCCAACTTACAGCTGGCGCGATTTAACTGGGGCTTTGTGCAGTTTCAGCCGGAAGAGGCGGCGCTGCTGATGACGTATCACGCCTTACCGGCTGGCGACAATACCCATTCTCCGGCTGACTGGCAGGCAGTATTTGGCGCCGTCATAGCCGGACTGTTTTCAGGCTGGTTACAGGGCCAGGGCGGCAGCAGGATTGTGCCGGTTACGCTTGAACTCAATGATGGCAGCACGCTGCACTATCGATATCAATAGGATCGGAAATGAAACGTAAGCCATTCTGGATGGGCTGGATCTGCTCTGTTTTACTGCTGACCTGCAGCGCGCAGGCGAGTGCCAGCGGCTGGGACACGTTTAAAGGTCGTTTTCTGACGGCGGAAGGGCGGATTACGGATACCGCCAATAACAATGTCAGTCACACCGAAGGTCAGGGTTATGGCATGTTGCTGGCGGTAGCCAACAATGATCGCGCCACTTTTGACAGGTTGTGGCAGTGGACACGCACCCAGTTAGGTAATCCAAAGACCGATCTCTTCTACTGGCGCTATGTGCCAGGCAGTGACAATCCGGTTGCTGATAAGAACAACGCCTCGGATGGTGATGTGCTGCTGGCCTGGGCGCTCCAGCGTGCCGCTCAGAAATGGCAGGTGGAGAGCTACCAGCAGGCGTCTGACCGTATTCAGCGCGCGATCATCAAGCTGGATGTCACGAACTTTGGCGGCTATACCGTCCTGCTGCCGGGCGCGCAGGGTTTCAATAAAACCAGCTATGTTGTGCTTAACCCTTCCTATTTCCTGTTTCAGGCGTGGCGTGAGTTTGGCGAGCGCAGTCATCTGCAGGTCTGGGATAAGTTGATTAACGATGGTTTTGCGCTGCTGGGTAAGCTGAGATTTGGCAAAACCGGTCTGCCGCTGGACTGGGTTGCGCTGAATGCCGACGGTTCGGTTGCCCCGGCTGTCGGTTACTCAAACCGCTTCAGTTACGACGCGATTCGCGTGCCGCTGAACATCTGGTGGTATGACCCGCATAGTCTGGCGCTGGTGCCGTTTCAGCGCGTCTGGCAGGGTTACAGCCGTATGCTGACTCCCGCCTGGTTCGATGTGCTGGCGAATGCACCTGCACCTTATCATCTTGAGGGCGGTCTGCTGGCGGTGCGCGACCTCACGCTGAATGAGACCGGCCATCTGAGCGATAAGCTGGCTGCGGATCAGAACTACTTTTCTGCCAGCCTGCAACTGTTGACCTGGCAGGCGTTTCAGGAGAAGCGCTGATAACGGGCAGAATGGCGACGCTTGTCGCTGTTCTGCCGGAAGCCGGAGAGGGGATCCAGCCAGGCCGCCACAGGTGCTAAGCCCTCACGCAGATTTTAAATAATCCTGACCGGGAAAAAGCCGGACTTTTCAGACGGTAAAAAAGTCAGTTTATGGGATATACTGGCGGGCATTGTACTGTCTGCTATCTGGGCTTTTTTCATCGTCAGGAGAGAATTTTTGCGCGTAAGCCGGTCACTTACGATAAAGCAGATGGCGACAGTTTCGCTGGTTGCGGTTATCACCATCAGTATCTTTATCGTCATCCAACTGTTTCATTTTGTGCAGCAGCGCAGGATTGACTACGCCCAGCAGATGGAGAATATCGCGCATACTGTCCGTCAGCCGCTGTCGGAAGCGGTGCTGCGCGCCGATATTCCTCAGGCCGAACGTATTCTTCACTCCCTGAAACCAGCCGGTATTTTATCGCGCGCCGATGTGGTGCTGCCGAATGCGTTCCAGGCACTGCATGCAGACTTCGAGGTGGAAAAACCGGTGCCGCGTCTGGTCGCCCGCCTGTTTGAGCTACCGGTGCAGATTACCCTGCCGCTCTATTCAGTCGAAAATACCGGGATGCCGAAGCCGCTGGCCTATCTGGTGTTGCAGGCTAACTCGACGCGCGTTTACCAGTTTATCCTCAGCACGCTCTCGACCATGATTATCACCTATCTGTTGCTGGCGCTGATTCTTTCCGTGGCGATCAGCTGGTGCATTAACCGGCTGGTGGTGCATCCGCTGCGCAATCTCTCTCGCGAACTGCAGGAGCTGCCGCCCCAGTCGATTCTGACGCACAAGCTGTCGCTACCGCAGAGCCACCGCGATGATGAAATCGGTATGCTGGTCCGTAGCTACAACCGCAATCAGCAGGTGCTGGAGTCGATCCATGATGAGATGAGCCGGCTGACTACCCATTTTCCCGTTACCGATTTGCCGAACCGTACCCTGTTTCTGGCGCTGGTCGATCAGTGCATGCGCATGCCTGAACAGTCACTGGGTCTGATGGTCATCCGCATTGAAACCCTCCAGGAAGCTAACGGCGTACTCAGCGATGAGCAGCGCGATACACTGATGCTGACGCTGGTGGAGAAGATCCGTAATACCCTGGACGACCATACTTTGCTGGCGCAGACCGGGACCAGCGATTTTGTTCTGTTAATGAAGCGCGCCAGTAATCCATTCCGCGCACTGCGTCTGGCGCGCAACCTGATGATTCGCCTGAATCAGCCGGTTAATCTGCATCAGCTGCAGCTGCGCCCTAATCTCAGCATCGGTCTGGCGCTGCGTGAGGATCAGCCGCTGAGCGCGAATGAGCTGCTTGACCGCGCGACGTCGGCGATGATGTCGGCCCGTCATCAGGGCAAAAATCAGATCCTGTTCTTTGACGCCGCACTGACCGAGCGCGCGCAGAAGCGCCTGACTCAGGAGCATGACATCCTGCAGGGTCTGCACGATGATCAGTTCGCGCTTTACCTGCAACCGCAGGTCGATATGCGGACCGGCGCGTTAACCGGCGCCGAAGCCCTGTTGCGCATGCGCCAGCCAGACGGCAGTTATGGTCTTACCGAAGAATTTATTGCCAGCGCCGAAGAGATTGGCGTGATTAGCGCGATAGGTCGCTGGGTATTTGAAGAGGCGTGCCGCATTCTGGCTGGCTGGCAGCGCCAGGGCATTATGCTGCCGCTGAGTGTGAATATTTCCGCTGTGCAACTGCGGGACACCGGCGTGGTCTCTCATCTGCAAGCCCTGCTGACGCGCCACCGCATCGCACCCGACACGCTGGTGCTGGAAGTGACAGAGACCGCTCAGCTTGACGATGCAGAACAGGCGATGTCGATGCTGCGCCTGTTGCAGCAGACCGGCGTCGCCGTGGCCCTGGATGATTTTGGCATGGGCTACTCCAACCTGAATTATCTGCATCAGCTGAAAGCATTGCCGGTAAACAAGCTGAAGATGGATCGCAGCTTCGTGGCGGCGCTACCGCATGACGACACAATGGTCCGTATCGTCGCGGCTATCGCCGAGATTATCCACCTTGAAGTGATTGCCGAAGGCGTGGAAACAGCCGAGCAGCGCGACTGGCTACTGGCACGCGGTATCGCTATCGGCCAGGGCTATCTCTACGCTGAAGCCCTGCCTCTGACCCGATTTAATCAGGCGTGGATTGAAAACTCCTCACTGCCGCAATAATTGCCTGATTCATTGATTTTGCGAGAATTTTAGTTACAAAACCCCTTGCTGAAGCGTTTCAGTTCAGAATTACGATCCCAGGGTTTCCTGGGCGTTTGTCACCCTGTATTAATCACGTAAACAGAGTGTTATTTTCGGGTTACTGTCAGGCGCTACCTCTGTTGCCTGACAGTCACAATAACGAATCCGACAACATCACCTCACGGCGTTAGTGGACACCTGTTTATGAAAACCTCACTTTTTAAAAGCCTTTATTTCCAGGTGCTGATGGCGATTGGCATCGGCGTTTTGTTAGGCCATTTTTACCCGGAGTTAGGGACCCAGATGAAGCCGCTGGGAGATGCCTTTGTTAAGTTAATCAAGATGATTATCGCCCCGGTCATTTTCTGTACCGTGGTGACCGGCATCGCTGGCATGGAAAGCATGAAAGCGGTAGGACGGACCGGCGCGGTTGCGCTGCTCTATTTTGAAATTGTCAGCACCATCGCGCTGCTTATCGGCCTGATCGTGGTGAACGTGGTGCAGCCAGGTGCCGGGATGAACGTTGATCCTGCCACGCTGGATGCCAAAGCTGTGGCGATGTACGCGCAGCAGGCAGAGCAACAGGGTGTCGTCGCTTTCCTGCTGGATATTATCCCCAACAGCGTGATTGGCGCCTTTGCCAGCGGCAACATTCTGCAGGTACTGCTGTTTGCCATTCTGTTTGGTTTTGCCCTGCATCGTCTGGGTAACACCGGCACGCTGATTTTCAACGTGATTGAAAATTTCTCAAAAGTGATTTTCGGCATTATCAATATGATCATGCGTCTGGCACCGATAGGGGCATTTGGCGCAATGGCGTTCACCATCGGTAAATATGGCGTGGGTTCACTGGTGCAACTCGGCCAGCTGATTATCTGTTTCTATATCACCTGTATTCTGTTTGTGGTGATTGTGCTGGGGCTGATTGCGCGTCTGTTTGCCGGGTTCAGCATCTTCAAGTTTATCGCCTACATAAAAGAAGAGCTGCTGATTGTGCTGGGGACTTCCTCTTCCGAATCTGCGCTGCCGCGCATGCTGGATAAGATGGAGAAGCTGGGCTGCAAGAAATCGGTGGTCGGGCTGGTGATTCCCACCGGCTATTCCTTTAACCTGGACGGCACCTCGATTTACCTGACCATGGCGGCGGTATTTATTGCTCAGGCGACCAATGCGCACATGGATATCTTCCATCAGATTACGCTGCTGGTGGTGCTGCTGCTCTCTTCCAAAGGTGCGGCGGGGGTAACCGGAAGTGGATTCATCGTGCTGGCGGCGACGCTCTCTGCGGTGGGCCATCTGCCGGTGGCGGGTCTGGCGCTGATTCTCGGTATTGACCGCTTTATGTCCGAAGCCCGTGCGCTGACTAACCTGATTGGTAACGGTGTAGCGACCGTGGTGGTGGCGAAATGGGTCGACCAGCTGGATCATAAACAGCTGACCGATACGCTGGCAGGCCGTAATAAAGAGAATAAAGCGTCTGAATCTTCAATTTAATCATTGAATTTAACTTAAATCCCCACAAATGCCCGCTGTCGCTTGCCCTGACAGCGGGCATTTGCATAATAAACCCCACTTGTTTTTTTTGACGTTTTTCACTTCGTTACGCGACATCCTGAGCTTCCTGTGGTCAAACACTTTGTTGTTGGATAACAGCGCGATTCGGCGCCAGCCGATTCGTTAATAACAGCGGCAATATGCGCCAGTGATAACAATATTTGAATTATTTGAGTAGGGGTTCACATGCAGGGCACCAGAATTCGGCTTTTGGTTGGTGGATTAGTGCTGGCAAGCAGCTTTGGTCTCCAGGCAGAAACGCTGCAACCGGATCCGGCCTGGCAGGAAGGCAAGCTGGATAATGGATTTAACTGGCAGTTACTGGCCACACCGCAACGCCCCAGCGACCGCATTGAATTGCGGCTGGTGGTGAATACCGGTTCGCTGGTAGAGAGTGCGCAACAGACGGGCTTCAGTCATCTGCTGTCGCGCCTGGCGATGGTGCATAACACCGCGCTTGATAACAACCAGCAACGCGCGCTATGGCAACAGGCGATGGATCCACAGCGTCCGCTGCCGCCTGTCATTACCTCCTATGACTCCACCCAATATAATCTGAGTCTGCCGAATAACCGTCCCGAACTGCTGAAAGAAGCACTGAACTGGCTGGCGGCCACGGCGGGCAATATGGCTATCACCGAACAGGTGGTCAACACTGCGCTGGCCGCCTCCGATCCGGTGGCGACCTGGCCGAAAGATTCGCAGGATGTCTGGTGGCGCTACCGCCTGAAAGGCTCTGCGCTGCTGGCGCACGATCCCGCCGCGCAACCGCGCGCACCTGTCGATTTAACCCAGCTCAACGATTTTTATCATCAGTGGTACACCCCGGATGCGATGACGCTCTACGTTGTTGGCAATGTTGATAGCCGGAATCTTTCTGAGCAGATCAACAAAACCTTCTCGGCGCTAACCGGAAAACGTGAAACGCCTGCACCTCTGCCCACCCTGTCGCCGCTGCCGCACGAGCCGGTGAATCTGGTGAGCAGCAACATGACGCAGGATCGTCTCTCACTGGTGTGGGATACGCCGTGGCAACCGATTCGGGACTCCCAGAATCTGCAACGTTACTGGCAGGGCGACCTGGCCCGTGAAGCGCTGTTCTGGCATGTCCAGCGTGCGCTCAGCGACAGCAAGGCGCAGGGCATCCAGGTGGGATTTGATTGCCGCGTGCTCTATCAGCGTGCGCAGTGCTCGATCAACATGGACGGGCGCAACGACAACCTGGCGCAGAATATGAATCTGGTGGCGCGCGAGCTGGCGAACGTGCGTGATAAAGGCATTCCGCAGGAGGAGTTTGATGCGCTGATGGCGCAGAAGCTGCTGGAGCTGAATAAGCTCTTTACCACCTATGCCCGCACCGATACCGATGTGCTGATGAGCCAGCGCCTCCGATCTCAGCAGAACGCCGTGGTCGATATTGCACCTGAGCAGTATCAGAAGCTGCGTCAGACTTTCCTGGCCGGCCTGACCCGTGAACAGTTGAACCAGGAGCTGCGCCAGCAGCTGACGCAGGAACTGATGATGGTTCTGATTCAGCCGGAAGGCGAAGCGGAAACCAACGTGAAGAGCCTGCAGGAGAGCTGGGACAAAGTGATGTCACCGGCAGCGGCACCGGCGACCAGCAATGAAGCCAGCCCGCCGGATAGCAACGTCAAAGACGTTCCGCCCGCCGCTTAACGTCAGGTTTTTGCCCTGAGCCACTCGGTCACTAACATCGGCCAGCTGGCGAGGGGCAAATCTGCCACGCCACGGATACCAAATCCGTGCCCGCCTTTCTGATAGAAATGCACCTCTGCCGGCACCTTATGCTCACGCAGCGCGCCAAAAAACGCCATGCTGTGATTCACCGAAACATCATCATCGTCGGCGGCGTGGATCAACAGTGTCGGCGGCACCAGCGGATGAACACGGGTTTCCATTGAATAGGCTTCAATGGTTTTCTGATCCGGCCACGCACCCAGCAGGCGGGTTCTGGCACCCTCATGGGCAATGCCATCACGCATGCTGATCAGCGGATAAACCAGCACCATCGCATCCGGACGCGGCGAGAAGTTTTCTGCGCCATCCTGCACCGGATAGAGTTTCTCTGCGAAACGCGTTCCCAGACTGGCTGCCACGTGGCCGCCCGCCGAAAAGCCCATCATCACAATGTATTTACCGTTCAGGCCACGCTGTGCCCGTTCACGCAGGACGCGAACTGCACGCTGCGCATCGGCCAATGGCGCGTCGGGACCTTCATGATGTCCATCATAGGGCAGGCGATAGGTCATGACCGCCAGGGTGTAACCCATCGATGTAAAGAAGGTGGCCAGGGCGCTGCCTTCACGATCGATCATCACACGCTGATAACCACCACCCGGTGCAACCAGCAGGGTAATCCCGTTTGATTCGACCGGATGCCAGATCGCCATCTCCGGGCAACGTACGCCGGTCGCTGCGCGATCGTAAGGCTCATACTCTTTTGCCATATCGACGATCTGCGGCTCTGCGCGCGAATCGCTGGCGCCTGGCGCATCACCGTGTGGCCAGATATTAATAATTTCTGTGTGCATAAATAGATCCTGATGCGGGGAATATTTTAATTGTTTTGTTCGCGGCCGGAGAGAACAGCGTCCTGCTGTCTTTTGATTAAAAGATGGTCTTTTTTCAGGCAGTCGTCCATCCGAAAAGGGCAAATCTGACCAGATTCGGACTATGCCTGGTGGTGGATCTATTTGTATAAATGATTAATTTTAATCAATAAATTATAAGGCGGATTGAAGAGGTATGCCGCTGGAAGTCCGTTATTAACCACGAATTTGCAGCTTAAGGTAAATGGCTGGCATGGCTCGCTTTGTTAGCCGAAATTTACCGGATATCACGCTGTGCGCTGTTCAGGCAGCATAATGATTTTACCGCCAGAATCACGTTCGCTTCGCTGCAGGAGCTTAAGTGCCAGTCTCATTTGGGAGTGTTCAGCGTCGGGCAGTTTCCTGTTGGTTGATGAGGTTTAACATAACATCAGCCGTTCATTCACAACGGTAAGATGCATTCCATGTTTGATAACGATCTCTCTACCCGGCAAACCTTCTCTCGTTTGTGGCCGACGATTTCTCCCTTCAGACTGGGGCTGGTGGTTGCGGGTGTCGCCCTGATCGTCAACGCTGCAATCGATCCATTGATGCTGACGTTGCTGAAGACGCTGCTTGACGATGTGATTGGCAGGAATAACCACGGCGTTCTGATCTGGATGCCGCTGGTGATTATCGGTCTGATCCTGGTCCGCGGTGTGAGCGGCTATATCTCCAGTTACTGTATCTCCTGGGTGTCAGGCAAAGTGGTCATGGCCCTGCGTTGTCGACTGTTCAGCCATATGATGGGCATGTCGGTGGCTTTTTTTGATCAGCAATCAACCGGCACGTTGCTCTCCCGTATCAGCTACGACTGCGAACAAGTCGCCTCCTCTTCGTCCGGTTCGCTGGTGACGGTGGTCCGTGAGGGAGCCTCTATTCTTGGCCTGTTTGTGATGATGTTCTACTACAGCTGGCAGCTTTCCCTGATCCTGCTGGTGCTGGCTCCCATTGTGTCGCTGGCGATTCGCATCGTCTCCAGGCGCTTTCGCGGTATCAGCAAGAACATGCAGAACACTATGGGGCAGGTAACGTCTCATGCAGAGCAGATGCTGAAAGGCCATAAAGAGGTACTGATGTTCGGCGGCCAGCAGGTCGAGACGGCCCGCTTCGAACAGGTCAGCAACAACATGCGTCGTCAGGGGATGAAAATGGTCTCAGCGACCTCGCTCTCCGATCCGATTATTCAGCTGCTCGCCTCCTCTGCGCTCGCCTTTGTGCTCTATGCGGCGAGTTTTCTCTCTGTGATGGCCACACTGACGGCGGGTTCTATCAGTGCGGTGTTTTCCGCCATGCTGATGCTGATGCGTCCGTTAAAGTCGCTGACTAACGTTAACGCCCAGTTCCAGCGCGGTATGGCCGCCTGTCAGACACTGTTTGCCATCCTGGATACTGAACAGGAGAAAGATGAGGGAACATACGTGGTTGAACGCGCGACCGGCAATATAGAATTTCGCGATGTCACTTTCACCTATCCGGGGTCGGAAACGCCCGCACTGCAGCATATTAATCTGACCATTCCCGCCGGTAAAACTGTGGCGCTGGTGGGCCGTTCCGGTTCGGGTAAATCGACTCTCGCCAGCCTGCTGACACGCTTTTACGACATCGACAGCGGAGAGATTTTGCTGGATGGTCATGCGTTGCGTGACTACACCCTGGCCTCGCTGCGTGAGCAGGTGGCACTGGTCTCTCAGCACGTTCACCTGTTCAACGACACGGTCGCCAACAACATCGCTTATGCCCGTACCGACGTCTTCAGCCGTGAAGCAATCGAAAAGGCGGCACAGATGGCCCATGCTATGGAATTCATTAGTAAAATGGATAACGGACTGGATACAGTGGTCGGGGAGAACGGGGTGCTGTTGTCGGGTGGACAGCGCCAGCGCATCGCGATTGCCCGCGCCCTGCTGCGCGACAGTCCGATTCTGATCCTCGACGAGGCGACCTCGGCGCTGGATACCGAATCTGAACGCGCGATTCAGTCTGCGCTGGAGACGCTGCAGCAGAACCGAACCACGCTGATCATCGCGCACCGGCTTTCGACCATCGAAAAGGCAGATGAAATTCTGCTGGTAGAAGAGGGGAGGATTGTGGAGCGCGGCTCGCATCAGCAGCTCCTGCAGAAGAACGGCGCGTATACACGGCTCTATAAGATGCAGTTCAGCCAGCCGCTGTGTGCGTAAGAGGTGTGAATGCCAGACGCTAAAAAATGCGCCTCCGGGCGCATTTTTCGTCATCTCTATTTCTTCACGACGCTAACGGCTACAGCATCATTCAGGCATCGCCTCTGCCGGAATTATCGCGCCGCGATGCTGAATCACGGTACTGGCGGTCAGATGCCCACGCTGCGCGGCTTCCTCCGCAGAAGCACCGGTCAGACGGCGCGCCAGATACCCGGCACTGAATGAATCACCGGCAGCAGTCGTATCGATCACCTTCTCTTTCGCCAGACGCACCGCAGGCACATCAATCAGCGGCGCATCGCCGGTGACCACCAGACAGGAGTCTGCACCGCGCTTAATCACGATTTCGCTGGCGCCCGCCTGACGGGTTCGCGCGATAACCTCTTCCAGAGGCGCTTCGCCCCACAGCAGATGCTCATCATCCAGTGTCAGGAAGGCGATATCGGTACAATTCAGCATGGCGCGATACGCAGCCTGCGCACTGGCGCGATCGGCCCATAAACGCGGGCGGTAGTTATTATCAAAAATCACCTTGCCGCCATTTGCCCGGCAACGGGCCAGTAGCGTCATTAGCTTCTCGCGGCTGGACGGCGGCAGAATAGCCAGACTGATGCCGCTGAGATAGAGATAATCGTAGTGCGACAATTGCCCGGCTATCTCCTCAGATTGCGGGCTATCAAGCCAGTAACGCGCCGCAGCATCGCTTCGCCAGTACCAGAAAGTACGCTCGCCATCGGCATCCGTTTCAATCATATACAGGCCCGGCATCTTATTATCGAGGCGCTGGATCAGGTCCGTATTCACCTTCTCCTGCTGCCAGGCGGCGATCATCTGATCGCTGAACGAATCCGTTCCCAGCGCAGTGACATAATCGACCCGCAACTGCTGCTCATCAACCTGGCGGGCGAGATAAACTGCCGTATTAAGCGTATCGCCGCCAAAGCCCCGTTTGATGTTCTCACCCTTTTCGGACAGCTCAATCATGCATTCGCCAATAATGGCGATTTTCTTGTGCGTCATGGTTTCAGACCTGTAGTGAAATATCGTCCTAGTCTCGCGTCTGGTATGGCAGACGTCAAATGATTTTAAAACGCCGTTTTAATTTAACTTAAGGCATGAAACAGCCTCGATCTGGCCGATAAACGCGGCTAACGTCGGCTTGTTTAGCCGATTATGTTAGCGAGACGGCTGATAAACTCGCCGTTTTATATTGCCATGCCGTTCATCTTAATATCACAGGCACTTTTGATAATCGCTCAGTCACCCATTTTGGGGACTTGTTACCACTCAGGGAAATAGCATGGTGATGGAGAGTATTAGCCAATGGCTGCCGTCTTCAAACGACCTTAAACTCCACCCGGAAACCCCGCTCTTCTGGCAACAATGTCATCGACGCTATCGGTTTCAGCCCATCTACCGGGTTACCGGTCAATTACTTGCCATTGAACTCCTGACTGCCGTGTCGCATCCTTCTGAACCGGAACGGAATCTTTCGCCTGAAGCCTGGTTTGCCGGGCTCGATATTGCCCGGCGCCTGGATGTCGTGCATGAGCAGCTTGAACTGCTGGCAGAATGGAGCGCATTTTTTAAGCGCAGTGATGTGGTCGCTTCGGTCAACATAGACGGTCCTTCACTGCTCGCCATTCAGCAACGACCCGCCATTCGCCGCCTGATTGCCCAACTGCCCTGGATACGCTTTGAGCTCACCGAGCATCAGGCGCTGCCGCAGGAGGAGAAAGTGGCGAAAATACCGGAACTGGGGCCGCTGTGGCTGGATGATTTTGGTTCAGGTATGGCAAATTTTTCAGCGCTGACTGAACTGAAATATGATTACATCAAGCTGTCGCGCGACCTGTTTATTATGCTGGGCACAACGGATGAAGGGCGGCGTCTCTTTTCGATGCTGCTTGCGCTGATTAATCGTTACTGTAACGGTGTCATTGTTGAAGGGGTGGAAACGGAAGCGCAGTGGCAGCAGGTCAAAGCGTCGCCTGCGATTGCTGCACAGGGCTATTTCTTTTCGCGTCCCGTCCCCTTTTCTGAATTGAATCACCTCACTCTCCAGCTTCCCTGATGCCGTTGCTCGTGGTCTCGACTATCTTTAACGCAGACCGTGAATGTGCAAGGAGAAAGCGTAATGTCGCGTACCGGGAAAATCGTCAGCTGGGTAGCAGGTATTCTGGTGCTGTTGATTGTGGTGATTATCGTTGTGATCGCTACCTTTGACTGGAACCGCCTGAAGCCCACCATTAATCAGAAAGTCTCAACAGAATTAAACCGTCCCTTTGCGATACGCGGGGATCTGGGCATCGACTGGGCACGAAAACGCGACGAGGCAGGCTGGCGGCGCTGGGTGCCGTGGCCGCAGATCCATGCGGAAGATATTATGCTGGGTAACCCGCCTGACATTTCTGACGTCACCATGGTGCATCTGCAGCGTGTCGACGCCACGCTGTCACCCCTGTCGTTACTGCATAAAGAGCTGTTCATCCCGTGGATTAAGCTGCAGCGACCCGATGCGCGACTGATCCAGACCGCCGATAAAAAGAACAACTGGACCTTTACCCTTGCTGACAGCGACAAGGATGAGAAGAATGCCGCGCCATCGGCCTGGTCCTTCCGTCTGGATAATATTCTGTTTGATCAGGGCCAGATTCGTTATCGCGACGCCATTAACCGCGCCGATGTCACGGTACAGGTCAATCCACTGGGCAAACCGGTGCCGTATACGCAGATCGCCGGAGGCGATGACCAGCAGAAAGGCGCAGGCGACTTTGTCTTTGGCTGGCAGGCCAGCGGCACCTACAACAACGAGAAACTCACTGGCGACGGCAAGATTGGCGGCATGCTGTCATTGCGAAGCCAGAACACCCCCTTCCCGATTCAGGCCGATGTGCGCAACGGCACCACGCGGGTCCAGGTGACTGGCGGTTTGCAGGATCCAATGAACCTCGGCGGACTTAACGTGCGACTACGCTTCTCGGGCGATACGCTGGCTAATCTTTATGGCCTGACCGGTGTTCTGTTGCCTGACACACCGCCTTATGAAACTGACGGCCATCTGATAGCGAAATTCAATGGTAAAAAGGGCGCGGTCTACCGCTATGAGAAATTCAATGGTCACATTGGTGACAGCGATATTCATGGCTCGCTGATCTACAGCCAGGTCAAACCTCGCCCGACGCTCAGCGGCGAAATGACCTCTGAGCAACTGCGTATGGCCGATCTGGGTCCACTCATAGGCGTGGACTCCGGTAAAGGCAGTGAAAAAACCGCGCAGGCCAAAGCGCGTCGCGGTGAGAAATCGAACCAGCCTGCTGATCGCGTGCTGCCGCATGATAAATTCGAGACCAAAAACTGGGATGTGATGGATGCCGACGTGAAGTTCAGCGGCAAACGGATCGAACACAGTAATTCACTGCCGTTAAGCGATCTCTATACCCACTTACAGATGAAAAACGGCGATCTGCTGCTGGACCCGCTGCGCTTTGGTGTGGCGGGCGGCAATCTCAACAGCACTATCCGGCTGGAGGGTGATCACTCGCCAATGCGCGGTCGGGTTGACCTTCATGTTCGTAAGCTGCAACTGCGCCAGCTCTTCCCGACGGTGGAGGCGATGAAGAACAGCCGTGGTCAGCTCAATGGTGATGCCAGCTTTACCGGCACCGGTAACTCAGTGGCCGACCTGCTGGGAACCAGTAACGGGCAACTTAAGCTGCTGATGAATGACGGTCTGATCAGCCGCAGCCTGATGGAAATTGCCGGACTCAATGTCGGTAACTATGTCGTGGGTAAACTGTTTGGCGATGACCAGGTGCGCATCAACTGCGCCGCCACCGATCTCAAACTGCAGAATGGTGTGGCAACGCCCAACCTGTTTGTGTTTGACACCGAGAACGCGATTATCAATGTCTCCGGTAATGCAAACTTCGCCAGCGAGCGGCTTGATTTGTCGGTGAATCCGGAGAGTAAAGGCATTCGCATCGTGACGCTGCGCTCGCCGCTCTATGTGCGCGGCACCTTTAAAAATCCTGATGCGGGCGTGAAAACGGGGCCACTGCTGGCGCGTGGTGCCGCTGCCGTTGCGCTGGGCGCGGTCGTGGGTCCGGCAGCGGCGCTGCTGGCACTGATCTCGCCAAGTGATAACGAAGACAACCAGTGCAGCACCGTCCTGCAGCAGATGAAGCAGAAGAAGTAACTAGTTGCGGTAGAGCACTTTGATAATGTGATAACCAAAGCCGGTCTTTACCGGCCCGTAAGGCGTCAGCAGCGGGCAGGTGAAGACCGCTTTATCAAAGGCCGGTACCATCTGTCCCTGCCGGAACTCGCCCAGATCGCCACCCTTCCGGCCGGAAGGACAGGTTGAGTGCTTCTTTGCCAGTTCCTGAAAATTGCCGCCTTTCGCCAGTTTCGCCAGAATCTCTTTTGCCAGCGCTTCCTCTTTAACGAGGATGTGTAAAGCCGCCGCGGTTTTCGCCATGTTGGTATCTCGGTGGTGTATAATTGCCGCCCAGTATAAACCCCTTTCTTTTGATCTAATCAGGCGATTTCTCCTATGCGTTTAAACCCCAGCCAACAACGTGCCGTCGAATTTGTTACCGGTCCCTGTCTGGTGCTGGCGGGCGCGGGATCGGGCAAAACCCGCGTGATTACCAATAAAATCGCCCACCTGATTCGTGAATGCGGCTATCAGGCGCGCCACATCGCTGCGGTGACCTTCACCAATAAGGCCTCGCGCGAAATGAAAGAGCGTGTGGCGCAAACTCTGGGCCGCAAAGAGGCGCGCGGCCTGCTGATTTCGACCTTCCATACGCTGGGACTGGAGATCATCAAACGCGAAACCGCGGCGCTGGGCATGAAGTCCAACTTCTCCCTGTTCGACGATCAGGATCAGCTTGCGCTGCTGAAAGAGCTGACCAAAGAGTGGCTGGAAGAGGATAAGACGCTGTTACAGCAACTCATCTCCACCATCTCGAACTGGAAGAATGATCTGATCGATCCGCAGGGGGCCGCCGCGCTGGCGCGTTCGCAACAGGATAATATTTTTGCTCACTGCTATGCCCTTTACAGCCAGCATCTTAAGTCGTGCAACGTACTTGATTTCGATGACCTGATCCTGCTGCCGACGCTGCTGCTGCAGCGTAATCAGGAGGTGCGTGAACGCTGGCAGCAGCGTATCCGCTATCTGCTGGTGGATGAGTATCAGGACACCAACACCAGTCAGTATGAGCTGGTTAAACTGCTGGTTGGCGCACGGGCGCGCTTCACGGTGGTCGGCGATGACGATCAGTCCATCTACTCCTGGCGTGGCGCGCGGCCGCAGAATCTGGTGCTGCTGAATCAGGACTTCCCGGCGCTGGAGGTCGTGAAGCTGGAGCAGAACTACCGCTCTTCGCAGCGCATCCTTAAGGCGGCAAATATCCTGATTGCCAATAATCCGCACGTCTTTGAAAAAAAATTGTTTTCGGAACTGGGGCAGGGCAGCGAGCTGAAAGTGCTGACCGCTAACAGCGAAGAGCATGAAGCGGAACGGGTGACCGGCGAACTGATCGCACATCACTTTATCAACCGGACGCAGTATAAAGATTACGCGATCCTCTATCGCGGCAATCATCAGTCACGGACCTTTGAAAAGTTTCTGATGCAGAACCGCATCCCTTATCGCATCTCAGGTGGCACTTCGTTCTTCTCGCGGCCCGAGATCAAAGATCTGCTCGCCTATTTGCGCGTGCTGACCAATCCTGAAGATGACAGCGCGTTCCTGCGTATCGTCAATACGCCGCGCCGTGAGATTGGCCCGGCTACGCTGCAGAAGCTCGGTGAGTGGGCCAATCTGCGCAGCAAGAGCCTGTTTAATGCCAGTTTTGATGTCGGCCTGGGGCAGACGCTAAGTGGCCGTGGTCTGGAGCATCTGCAGCGCTTCACCCACTGGCTGAATGAGATTATCCAGCTCACTGAACGTGAACCCGTGAATGCGGTGCGCGATTTGATCCGCGGCATCGACTACGAAAGCTGGCTGTTCGAAACCTCCGGCAGTCCGAAAGCCGCCGAAATGCGGATGAAGAACGTCAACACACTGTTTCAGTGGATGACCGAAATGCTGGAAGGCACTGATATTGATGAGCCGATGACGCTGGCGCAGGTGGTAACGCGCTTTACTCTGCGCGACATGATGGAACGCGGTGAAAGTGATGAAGAGCTGGATCAGGTACAGCTGATGACGTTGCACGCTTCTAAAGGGCTGGAGTTCCCCTATGTGTTCCTGGTGGGCATGGAAGAGGGGCTGTTGCCGCATCAGAGCAGCATCGATGAGAACAATATCGAAGAGGAGCGTCGCCTGGCTTACGTGGGGATCACCAGGGCGCAGAAAGAGCTGACCTTTACCCTGTGTCGTGAACGCCGGCAATATGGCGAGTTAATCCGGCCTGAACCCAGCCGTTTTCTGCTGGAGCTGCCGCAGGACGATTTGCAATGGGAGACCGAGCGCAAAGTGGTCAGCGCGGAAGAGCGGATGAAAACCGGACAGAGCCGTGTCGCCGGTCTGAGAGCGATGCTGGATAAGGCGAAAAAGAGTTAAAACGGTGCAGGAGGCGAAGACACTTCGCCTCACACGGGTACCATTACGACAGGGTTAACAACCAGTGGACGTAAGACTGATAGTGGCTTTCCTGCTCCAGCAGTTCGCTGCGCAGCGGATGCGCCTCCAGCCAGCCTGCGGGCAGGGTCAGATGCAGGGCATCGTCGTCTGCCTGTAGCCGCACAGCAGGCAGGGTGTCGTCGCGACGGCGGGTGGAGAAAATAATCGCCAGTCGCAGCAGACGGCACATCCGTTCTGCCAGACGCGGCGGCAGGGCGTTTTGCTGGGTCAGCAACGCCAGGTCGATGCTGCCGCTCTGGTTTTGCAGCAAACAGGCCAGCAACTTCTTCTGCGCCGGTGTGAAGCCGGGAAGGTCGAGGTGACGGACCAGATACGCCGCGTGCTGTGGCGCATGACGGAAGTCGACACTCAGGCCGATTTCGTGGATCGCGCAGGCGCTGAGCAACAGCTCACGGCAGCGCTGATCCAGCTTCCACGGCGCAGAAACCTGACGGAAGAAACTTTCTGCCAGTTGACGCACGCGGTCTGCCTGTTCGACATCGATGCTGAAACGGCGCTGGACGTTGTGCAGCGTGCGGGTGCGGATATCGCGGTCAATGGGCAGATGCAGCATGCCGTAGACCAGTCCTTCCCGCAGTGCGCCGCCCGCCAGTGTCATGCTATCAATGCTGAGTTCCTGGAAGATGGCGATCAGGATCGACAGGCCACTGGGGAAGACCAGCGCCCGCTCCAGCGTCAGCCCTTCGATTTCCAGCTCTTCCAGTTTGCCGCACTGAATAGCGCGCTGCTTCAACTGCTGCAGTTTATTCAGCGTGATGCGCTCATCCATGCCCTGCGCCACCATGATCTCCTGCAGTGCCTGAACCGTGCCGGATGCCCCGACACAGGCCTGCCAGCCCTGTTCACGCAGTTGCGCTGCCACGGGCTGGATCATCTCACGCGCCGCCAGTTCGGCCTGATCAAAGTTCTCTTTGGCCAGGTGACGATCGCTGAAGAAGCGCTCCAGCCACGTCACACAGCCCATCGACAGACTAAACAACACCGAAGCATGCGAGCCATCGCCGGTGGCCAGCTCGGTGCTGCCGCCGCCGATATCGACCACTAAACGCTGGTCGGACCCGCCCGTGGTGTGGGCCACGCCCTGATAGATCAGGCGCGCCTCTTCTTCACCGCTGATAACGTTGATAGTACAGCCGAGAATCTGTTGAGCCGTATCAAGAAAGGTCTGCGCATTGGCAGCCAGACGCAATGTGGCGGTCGCCACCACGCGAATCTGATCGGGGGGAATATCCTGCAGTTGTTCAGAGAAGAGTCTGAGGCATTGCCAGCCGCGCGACATCGCATCGGCTGACAACAGGTTATTTTTATCCAGGCCGGCAGCAAGGCGAACCTTGCGCTTTATTTTTGCGATGGTCTGAATACTGCCAGAGACCTCGCGCACCACCAACATATGAAAGCTGTTAGATCCTAAATCAATCGCTGCATAAAGTGACGATGCGCTTAGCATGGTGCCCTAACCTGAACGTTTACGGTTGTTGTTGCGAGGAGCGCCGCGACGATTGGCGTTATTTCCCCCGCGACGCGGGCCGTTGCCGGAACGACTGCGTTGCAGACGCTTAGGCGGCGGTAAATCAGTTAACAACGCTTCACTGCTGTACTTGCTGACCGGGATGCTATGGCCAATGTACTCTTCAATCGAAGGCAGGTTCAGCGCGTACTCTTCACAGGCCAGGCTGATAGAGTGTCCGCTGGCGCCCGCACGACCGGTACGGCCAATACGGTGAACATAATCTTCACAGTCGTCTGGCAGATCGTAGTTAAAGACGTGGGTTACCGCCGGGATGTGCAAGCCGCGAGCTGCAACATCAGTTGCGACCAGAATATCTACATCGCCTTTAGTGAAGTCATCCAGAATACGCAGACGCTTCTTCTGAGCAACGTCGCCGGTCAGCAGGCCGACGCGGTGTCCATCAGCAGCCAGGTGGCCCCAGACATCTTCACAGCGGTGCTTGGTGTTGGCAAAAATAATGGCGCGATCGGGCCACTCTTCTTCCAGCAGGGTCTGCAGCAGGCGCATTTTCTCTTCGTTAGACGGATAGAAAAGCTCTTCCTGAATGCGATGGCCGGTTTTTTGTTCCGGTTCCACTTCCACATATTCAGCACTGTTCATGTGCTCAAATGCCAGTTCACGGACGCGATAAGAAAGGGTGGCCGAGAACAGCATGCTCAGACGCTGGGTAGCCGGCGGCATGCGACGGAATAGCCAGCGAATATCTTTAATAAAGCCGAGATCGAACATGCGATCGGCTTCGTCCAGCACCATAACCTGAATAGCACCGAGGTTAACGTGATTCTGTTTCGCGTAGTCGATCAGGCGACCGGTGGTTGCCACCAGAATATCAACGCCCTGCTCAAGCACTTTCAGCTGTTTGTCATACCCGTCTCCGCCATAGGCGAGACCCAGTTTCAGGCCGGTTGAGGCGGTAAGGGGTTCGGCATCTGCATGAATCTGCACAGCAAGTTCACGCGTCGGCGCAAGAATTAATGCCCGTGGCTGGTTAACCTGACGGCCTTCCGCCGCAGGATGAGAGAGAAGATGATGAAACGTTGACGTCAGAAACGCCATCGTTTTGCCGGTACCGGTTTGCGCCTGGCCTGCAACATCACGCCCTGAAAGCGTAAAAGGCAGAGCTAACGCCTGAATCGGCGTGCAGTATTGAAAGCCTTTAGTATCAAGGGCTTCCACCACTTTTGGGTGCAGGGCGAAGTCGGAAAACTTCTGTTCAGTTAAGTGTGTTTTGCTCATAGTGTGGTAGAATATCAGCTTACTATCGCTTTACGAAAGCGTATCCGATGAAATAAAGTCAACCAACATTGGTATATTTTACGCCAATTCGCCAGGCATAATCTTGTGGAGTAAAACATGAGCAGCGATAAAATCGTTCATCTGACTGATGACAGTTTCGACACCGACGTGCTGAAAGCCGACGGCGTTACACTGGTAGATTTCTGGGCTGAATGGTGTGGTCCTTGCAAAATGATCGCGCCAATCCTTGATGAAGTTGCAGAAGAGTATGATGGCAAGCTGACCATCGCTAAGCTGAATATTGATGATAACCCAGGCACGGCACCGAAGTATGGCATTCGTGGTATCCCGACGCTGCTGCTGTTTAAAAATGGCGAAGTCGCCGCGACCAAAGTGGGCGCGTTGTCTAAAGGCCAGCTGAAAGAGTTCCTGAACGCCAATCTGGCGTAATGCAGGACTGAATGTCTGGCAGTGGTGAATTTATCTCCTGCTGCTGGACGTTCACTTTCAGGCGTGCTAAGTTACCAATACTGCATTACGAACTTACCTTGTAGTTAGCATCTAAAGTTTTCCCTTGTTGAACCCTGTCGCCCTGTACCTTATAAAGATAGAACGGTTCAGCAATCTTACGGTTAGCTCCAACTCTGGCATCACATTCGGACACCTTCTTGCATACCGATCGCCATTCCATACGATGATCGTCGGGAAGAGCCGAAAAGAGCCATTAACGGCATGGATTAATTGCCATACCACTCACGACAAACATTCCGAGTATTACCCCGAGTTTAAGAACCCATCACTATGAATCTTACCGAATTAAAGAATACGCCGGTTGCTGAGCTGATTACTCTCGGCGAAAATATGGGACTGGAAAACCAGGCTCGTATGCGCAAGCAGGACATTATCTTTTCAATCCTGAAGCAACACGCAAAAAGCGGCGAAGACATCTTCGGTGATGGCGTGCTGGAGATCCTTCAGGATGGATTTGGATTCCTCCGTTCCGGAGACAGCTCCTACCTCGCCGGCCCTGATGATATCTACGTTTCCCCTAGCCAAATCCGCCGTTTCAACCTCCGTACTGGCGACACCATCTCTGGCAAAATTCGTCCACCAAAAGAAGGTGAACGTTATTTTGCGCTGCTGAAAGTTAACGAAGTTAACTACGACAAGCCGGAAAACGCGCGTAATAAGATTCTGTTCGAAAACCTCACGCCGCTGCACGCAAATAAACGTCTGCGTATGGAGCGGGGTAATGGCTCAACGGAAGATTTAACCGCACGTGTACTCGATCTGGCTTCACCGATCGGTCGTGGTCAGCGTGGGCTGATTGTGGCACCGCCGAAAGCCGGTAAAACCATGCTGCTGCAGAATATCGCGCAGAGCCTGGCGTATAACTACCCGGATTGCGTGCTGATGGTGCTGCTGATCGATGAGCGTCCGGAAGAAGTGACCGAGATGCAGCGCCTGGTGAAAGGCGAAGTTATCGCTTCAACCTTCGATGAGCCAGCTTCACGCCACGTTCAGGTTGCTGAAATGGTGATCGAAAAGGCCAAGCGCCTGGTTGAACATAAGAAAGATGTCATCATCCTGCTCGACTCAATCACACGCCTGGCGCGTGCCTATAACACCGTGGTTCCTGCTTCAGGTAAAGTCCTGACCGGTGGTGTGGATGCCAACGCCCTGCATCGTCCAAAGCGTTTCTTTGGTGCTGCACGTAACGTGGAAGAGGGCGGTAGCCTGACCATCATCGCGACCGCGCTGGTTGATACCGGTTCGAAGATGGACGAAGTGATTTACGAAGAGTTTAAAGGTACCGGTAACATGGAACTGCATCTCGCCCGTAAAATTGCTGAAAAACGCGTCTTCCCGGCGATCGATTACAACCGCTCTGGTACGCGTAAAGAAGAGCTGCTGACCTCTCAGGAAGAGCTGCAGAAGATGTGGATCCTGCGTAAGATTATTCACCCAATGGGCGAAATCGACGCAATGGAATTCCTCATCAACAAGCTGGCAATGACCAAAACCAATGATGAATTCTTCGACATGATGAAGCGTTCTTAATCCGGGATTGCCAGGTCGAAGCACAGATTCGGCTTTTTTAGTCCAGATGCGCAGAAAATCGACCTTACGCCACGTCTCAACGTGGCGTTTTTCATTTGTGAGCTATAGGATTGAACACTGGCAGGAGCATTTATAATGACTGTGGTAGTGATGGCGAACTTTTGACCGTTCGTCTGTCTCTTAATGCAGAATTCGGAATCCGACACAGCGACCGGCGCGTTTTTTCGCGTATTGTTGTGCGGGATGTTAGCTGAGAGCGTTTAACGTGAATTTACTCACTATGAGTACTGAGCTTGGATTAATTTTTCTCTTTTCCCTGGCTTTCCTCTTTTTTGCTCGAAAAGCAGCTAAAAAAATTGGTTTAGTTGATAAGCCTAACTCACGTAAACGCCATCATGGCGCGATTCCGTTGGTGGGCGGCATTTCTGTGTTCGCAGGTATCTGCTTTACGTTTGCCATTACCAACTATTACCTGCCTCATGCGATGCTCTATCTGGGCTGCGCAGGGGTGCTGGTGCTGGTTGGCGCACTGGATGACCGTTTCGATATCAGCGTCAAATTTCGCGCAGTCGTGCAGGCTGTTGTCGCGCTGGTAATGATGTTTGGCGCAAAACTTTATCTGCTCAGCCTGGGCTTTATCGTCGGCCCGTTCGAGCTTATCGTTGGCCCCTTCGGCTATGTGCTGACACTGTTTGCCGTCTGGGCTGCAATCAACGCCTTTAATATGGTGGATGGCATTGATGGTCTGCTGGGCGGCCTCTCCTCCGTCACCTTTGCCGCTATGGGAATCATCCTCTACTTCGATGGCCAGACCAGCCTTGCGATGTGGTGTTTTGCGATGATTGCCGCTACGCTGCCCTATATTCTGCTTAATCTTGGCTTCCTTGGCCGCCGCTTCAAAGTCTTTATGGGTGATGCCGGCAGTACCATGATCGGTTTCACCATTATCTGGATTCTGCTGGAAACAACGCAGGGTCTGAGCCATCCCATTACCCCCGTCACCGCACTCTGGCTGATTGCCATTCCGCTGATGGATATGGTGGCGATTATGTATCGTCGTCTGCGTAAAGGCATGAGCCCGTTCTCGGCTGACCGTCAGCACATCCACCATCTGATCATGCGCGCCGGTTTCACCTCACGTCAGGCCTTTGTGCTGATCACCGTTGCTGCGGCCATCCTTGCCGGTATCGGTGTGCTGGGTGAATATCTGGCGTTCATTCCGGAGTGGGTGATGCTGCTGCTGTTCCTTGGCGCCTTCATGGTTTACGGCTACTGCCTGAAACATGCGTGGCGCGTGGCGCGACGTATCCGGCGCATCAAGCGCCGCCTGAGCCATTACCGCGAAGCAAAAAACAAATGAACCCGATGCTGATTAAAGGATACTTCTTCCATGCCTTCTGACGTTGTGGACAACGAACTGGATATTCGCGGCCTGAGCGGCCGTTTATGGCGTGGCAAACGCTGGATCATCGGGCTGGCACTGCTGTTTGCTCTGGTCGCCTGGCTGGTCACGCTGCTGCTGAAACAGGTCTGGAGCACCACGGCGATCACCGATCGTCCCACGGTGAACATGCTCGGTTCATACTATTCGCAGCAGCAATTCCTGACCAATCTGGATGCGCGCAGCAACACCTTAACCCTGTCAGCACCGTCACCGACAGTGATGGATCAGGTTTATCAGGAGTTCATCATGCAACTCGCGTCGTGGGATACGCGACGTGAGTTCTGGCAACAGACGGATTACTTCAAGAGCCGCAAAACCGGTAATGCGCATAACGATGCTGCGCTGCTCGACGATATGATCGGCAATATCCTGTTTACGCCTGCTGATACGGCCCATAACCTCCCCGATAACGTCAAACTCAAAGCGGAAACGGCGGGTGACGCCAATAATTTACTGCGTCAGTACATTGCCTACGCCAGTGAGCGCGCCGCGCGCCATCTGAACGATGAGTTAAAAGGTGCCTGGCGGGTGCGTACCGATCAACTGCAGGCGCAGGTGAAACGTCAGGAAGATGTGGCTAACGCAGTGTTCCAGCGCCAGCAGCATCGGCTGGAGCAGGCGCTGAAGATCGCCAGCCAGCAGGGCATTAATGAGAAGCAGACGCGCGAAGTGGGTGAGAATCTGGCAGACAGCGATCTGTTCCTGCTGGGTCAGCCGGTTTTACAGGGCCAGCTGGATACCCTGCGCGCAACGGGTCCAAGCTTTGATATCAGCTATGATCAGAACAGAGCAATGCTGACCACGCTGCAGGCCGGACCAAAACTGAACAGCAAGTTTCAGACATACCGTTATCTGCGTACGCCGGAAGAGCCGGTATCACGTGACAGTCCGCGACGTCTGTTCATGATGATTATGTGGGGTGCCGTTGGGGCATTAACAGGCGCGGGAGTGGCGCTGGCACGTCGTCCGCGTCTGATGTCAGACACGCATGAGTGAGAGAAACAGTGTGAAAGTTCTGACCGTATTTGGTACTCGTCCCGAAGCGATTAAAATGGCGCCACTGGTTCTGGCGCTGTCGCAGGATCCTGCTTTTGAATCGCGCCTGTGCGTCACCGCACAGCATCGCGAAATGCTCGATCAGGTACTGCGTCTGTTTAAACTCGAACCGGATTATGACCTCAATATTATGCGCCCTGAGCAGGGACTGACTGAGATTACCTGCCGCATTTTAGAGGGCATGAAAACCGTCCTGCTCGATTTCAAACCAGACATCGTGCTGGTGCATGGTGACACCACCACAACACTGGCTGCGAGCCTTGCTGCCTTTTATCAGCAAATTCCGGTCGGACATGTGGAGGCCGGTCTGCGTACCGGCGATCTCGCCTCGCCGTGGCCGGAAGAGGGCAACCGCAAACTCACCGGTCATCTTGCCCGTCTGCACTTCACCCCTACCACCCGCTCGCGTCAGAACCTGTTGCAGGAAAACCTGCCCGATTCGCGCATTATTGTGACCGGCAATACGGTCATTGATGCGCTGCTGTGGGTTCGCGATCGGGTGCTGGATGACTGCAATCTGAATGCACAGTTAGCGGCGCGCTATCCCTTTATCGACCCGGATAAGAAACTGGTACTGGTTACCGGTCACCGGCGTGAAAGCTTTGGCGGCGGTTTTGAACGTATCTGCAGCGCGCTGGCGCAGATTGCCCGCCAGCACCCTGAGGCGCAGATCGTCTATCCGGTGCACCTCAATCCCAATGTCAGCGAGCCGGTTAACCGGATTCTCAGCGGCATTGAGAATATCATTCTGATTGAACCACAGGAGTATCTGCCTTTTGTCTGGCTGATGAACCGTGCCTGGCTGATTCTGACCGATTCCGGCGGAATTCAGGAGGAAGCGCCTTCACTGGGTAAACCGGTGCTGGTGATGCGTGACACGACCGAGCGCCCTGAAGCGGTTGATGCGGGTACCGTTAAACTGGTAGGAACGGATATCGACAGGATCGTGGCCAGTGTCAGTGAATTGCTGAGCGACGACGATGCCTGGCAGGCGATGAGCCATGCCCATAATCCGTATGGCGATGGCAAAGCCTGTGGCCGAATTTTACAAGCCTTAAAAGATAACAGAGCTGAATTATGAGTTTTGAAACCATCTCCGTGATTGGACTGGGATACATTGGGCTGCCGACGGCAGCCGTTTTTGCCTCAAAGGGAAAAAAAGTGGTGGGCGTGGATATCAACGCGCGTGCCGTTGAAACCATCAATCGTGGCGCGATCCATATCGTAGAACCCGATTTAGATGAAGTGGTGCATGCGGCTGTTACGCGTGGCGACCTGCGCGCCACCACGCAGCCTGAATCCGCTGACGCTTTTCTGATTGCCGTACCGACGCCGTTTAAAGATGAATATCAGCCCGATCTGCGCTTTGTGAAAGCCGCGGCGGAGTCGATCGCGCCGGTTCTGAAGAAGGGCGATCTGGTCATCCTGGAGTCCACCTCACCGGTGGGCAGTACAGAACAGATGGCCGAATGGCTGGCGGCGGCGCGTCCTGATCTGCGCTTTCCGCAGCACGGTGAGACGCCCGATATTTTTGTCGCCTACTGCCCGGAGCGCGTACTACCTGGCAAGGTAATGGTTGAGCTGATTAACAACGACCGGGTAATTGGTGGCATGACGCCCGCCTGTTCCGCCCGCGCCAGTGCGTTATACCGGCTGTTTCTGAAAGGTGAATGCGTTGAGACCAATGCCCGCACCGCTGAGATGTGCAAGCTGACGGAAAACAGCTTCCGTGACGTGAATATCGCCTTTGCCAATGAGCTGTCGCTGATTTGTGCCGATCAGGGAATTAACGTCTGGGAGCTGATTGCGCTGGCGAATCGTCATCCGCGCGTCAATATTCTGCAACCAGGTCCCGGCGTTGGTGGTCACTGTATCGCCGTCGATCCCTGGTTTATCGTGGCGCAGAATCCTGAACTGGCACGCCTGATCCGTACCGCGCGTGAGGTCAATGACGCCAAGCCTCAGTGGGTGCTGGACCAGGTTAAAACCGCGCTGGCGGATTGCCTGACTCAGACTGGCAAGCGCGCCAGCGAAGTCACCATCGCCTGCTTTGGTCTGGCCTTTAAACCTGACATTGACGACCTGCGTGAGAGCCCGGCCGTGGGCGTGACCCAGAAAATTGCAGAGTGGCACAGTGGCAAGACCTGGGTGGTTGAACCTCACATTGAGCAGCTTGCGGGCTCGCTGGCTGACAACGCCGAACTGGTCTCCTGCGAGCAGGCGCTGGCTCAGGCCGATATTCTGGTGATGCTGGTCGATCACCGCGCCTTCCGCGCGATTAACGCCGCCGATGTTCAGCAGAACTGGATTGTCGATACCAAAGGCGTGTGGCGATGAAGCGCTTTTTGATCACGGGCGGTGCCGGTTTTATCGGTTCGGCTCTGGTACGCTTTCTGATCGCAGAAACCGAACATCAGGTCGTGGTGGTCGATAAACTCAGCTACGCGGGAAATCTGGCGTCACTCGCCAGTGTGGCCAACTTGGACCGCTTCTGTTTTGAGCAGGTCGACATCTGTGACCGTACGGCACTTGATGAGGTGTTTGCCCGTCATCAGCCCGACTGCGTGATGCATCTTGCCGCTGAAAGCCATGTTGATCGCTCGATTGACGGGCCGGCGGCCTTTATCGAAACCAATATTGTCGGGACCTGGCAGTTGCTGGAGGCTGCGCGTTCTTACTGGCAAACGCTGGATGACGTGCGTAAAAGGGCCTTTCTGTTCCACCATATCTCGACCGATGAAGTCTTTGGCGATCTGCATGACAGCCAGGCTTATTTCACCGAAGCCACCCCTTATGCGCCAAGCAGTCCTTACGCTGCCAGCAAGGCCAGCAGCGACCATCTGGTGCGTGCCTGGTTACGAACCTATGGTCTGCCCACCCTGGTCACCAACTGCTCAAACAACTACGGCCCGTGCCATTTCCCGGAGAAGCTGATCCCGCTGACCATCATCAATGCACTGGCCGGTAAGGCCTTGCCGGTTTACGGTAACGGGCAGCAGATTCGCGACTGGCTCTACGTTGAAGATCATGCCCGTGCACTCTACCAAGTGGTCAGCTATGGCAAGCCCGGCGAGACCTATAATATTGGCGGTCATAACGAGCGTCGCAATATTGAGGTGGTCGAGACGATTTGCAGCCTTCTTGAAGAACTGGCAGCAGAGCAGAAACCCGCAGGGCTGGCGCATTACCGCGACCTGATTACCTATGTCGCTGATCGCCCTGGCCACGATCAGCGCTACGCCATTGATGCCAGTAAAATTGCGCATGAACTTGGCTGGGTGCCACAGGAAACCTTTGAAAGCGGCATGCGTAAAACCGTGGCATGGTATCTGGCGAATCCCGCCTGGTGGCAGGCCATTCTGGATGGTCGTTATCAGGGTGAACGCCTCGGCTTATCGCAATAAACCCGCGTAAGGAGCAGCGATGAAAGGCATCATTTTAGCGGGAGGATCGGGCACGCGGTTACACCCGATAACCCGGGCAGTATCAAAGCAACTTCTGCCGGTCTACGACAAACCGATGATCTACTATCCGCTTTCCGTGCTGATGCTGGCCGGGATTCGCGACATTTTGCTGATCACCACGCCGGAGGATCGGGCGCAGTTTGAACGCCTGCTGGGTGATGGCAGTGAATTTGGTATTCGCCTCAGCTATGCGGTGCAGCCCAGTCCCGATGGACTGGCACAGGCCTTTATCATCGGCGAATCCTTTATCGGCGATGACAATTGCTGCCTGGTGCTCGGTGATAACCTCTATTTTGGTCAGGGCTTCAGCCCCAAGCTGCGGAAAGTGGTCGAACAGAATCGTGGTGCAACGGTGTTTGGCTATCAGGTTATGGACCCGGAACGTTTCGGTGTGGTGGAGTTTGACGATAACTTTAAGGCGATCTCGATTGAAGAGAAGCCACAGCAGCCGAAATCGCGCTGGGCGGTCACCGGCCTCTACTTCTATGACAATCAGGTTATCGAATTCGCGAAGCAGGTTAAGCCTTCATCGCGGGGTGAGCTGGAAATCACCGCCATCAACCAGATGTATCTGGAGCGCGGTGAGCTGACAGTCGAACTGCTGGGACGAGGCTTTGCCTGGCTGGATACCGGGACACACGACAGCCTGGTGGAAGCCAGCATGTTTGTGCAGACGGTAGAAAAACGTCAGGGCTTTAAAATTGCCTGCCTGGAAGAGATCGCCTGGCGTAACAGCTGGCTCAGCGATGACCAGTTGCGGGCCGCGGGTGAAGCGCTGACAAAAACTGGCTATGGCCAATACCTGCTGGATTTATTACATGCCCGTCCACGTCAATATTAATCCCCTTAGCTGGGAGAGCACATTCTTCGGTGTTGATACCGTGCGGCTGGAGCCGCAGGGCGAGACGCCGCTGGAGCAGGCGCTGCGGCATCCCTGTGCACTGATACAGATGAAAGTCGCTGCCAGCGAGACGGCACTGATTGATACGCTGCAGCAGCATCAGTTTCAGCTGGCAGAAGGCGAGGCAGACCTGACGCTGGCGGTTAAAGAGACGGAACGTCAGGCGGGGATTCGCATTGCGCGTGACGCACAAATTCCGCCACTGCGCGATGCCGCATCTCAGCTCTTCAGCCAGAGCCGTTTTCGCGCGCCCTGGTATGCGCCGGACGCCAGCGGTCGCTTCTATGCGCAGTGGATTGAAAATGCGGTGCGCGGCACATTTGACGACCAGTGCCTGGTAGCCAGTGACGCCACCGGTCAGTTGCAGGGTTTTGTTTCGCTGCGCGCGGCAGACGGCGATGCGCGAATCGGTCTGCTGGGGGTGCTGCCTGACGCGCAGGGCCAGGGCGTGGGTCAGCGACTGCTGCTGGCTGCGGCGGACTGGGCGCGGGTAAGACAGCTGGCTCAGCTTCGGGTTGCTACCCAGATGAGTAATCTCACGGCGATGCGCCTCTATTTACGCAGCGGTGCCCGGCTCGACAGCACCGCCTACTGGTTTTACAGGAAAGGTCATGATTCCATTTAATGCGCCCCCGATTGTGGGCACAGAAATTGACTATATGCAGTCGGCAATGAATAGCGGCAAGCTGTGCGGTGACGGCGGATTTACCCGTCGCTGTCAGCAGTGGATGGAGCAGCGTTTCGGTAGCAAAAAAGTGCTGCTCACTCCCTCCTGTACCGCTTCGCTGGAGATGGCGGCGCTGTTAATCGATCTGCAACCCGGCGATGAAGTGATCATGCCGAGCTACACCTTTGTCTCGACCGCTAATGCCTTTGTGCTGCGAGGCGCGCGCATCGTGTTTGTCGATGTGCGCCCGGACACCATGAACATTGATGAAACGCTGATTGAACCCGCTATCACTGAAAAAACCCGCGCCATTGTGCCGGTGCATTACGCAGGCGTGGCCTGTGAAATGGACACCATTATGGCGCTGGCGGCAAAGCATAAGTTGTTTGTGATTGAAGATGCGGCGCAGGGCGTGATGTCACGCTACAAAGGGCGCGCCCTGGGCACCATCGGTCATATTGGCTGCTTCAGTTTTCACGAAACCAAGAACTACACCGCCGGTGGCGAAGGTGGCGCGACACTCATTAACGACGCCAGCCTGGTCGAGCGCGCCGAGATCGTGCGGGAAAAAGGTACCAACCGCAGCCAGTTCTTCCGGGGTCAGGTCGATAAATACACCTGGCGCGATATGGGGTCGAGCTACCTGATGGCCGATCTGCAGGCGGCCTATCTCTGGGCGCAGCTGGAAGCCGCTGAGCGCATCAACCAGCAGCGGTTACGCATCTGGCAACGTTATTACGATGCACTCCAGCCGCTGGCGGCTCAGGGACGTATCAGCCTGCCGGTGATCCCCGCCAGCTGTGAACACAATGCGCACATGTTTTATATCAAACTGCGCGATCAGGACGATCGCCAGGCGCTCATCAACTGGATGAAAGAAGCTGAGATACTGACGGTGTTCCACTATATTCCGCTGCACAGTTCACCAGCCGGTGAGCGTTTCTCGCAGTTTGTCGGCGACGACCGCTATACCACGCAGGAAAGTGAACGTCTGCTGCGCCTGCCGCTGTTCTATAACCTGTCCGATAATAATCAGAGCACGGTTATCAGCTCACTGCTGAGCTTCTTTTCCTGATGTCATTGGCCAGAGCCTCAGTGTGGACCGCATCGTCCACGCTGGTAAAAATTGTGGCTGGTCTGCTGGTGGTCAAACTGCTGGCGGTAAGTTTCGGACCCGAGGGTGTCGGCCAGGCGGGGAACTTTCGTCAGCTGATCACCGTACTGGGTGTGCTGGCAGGCGCGGGCATCTTCAACGGCGTCACCACCTATGTGGCGCAGTATCAGCAGCAGCCCGGACAACTGCGCGTGATGGTGGGCACGGCATCCGCTATGGTGCTGGGCTTTTCCGGTGTGCTGGCGCTCCTGTTTCTGCTGGCGGCGGCACCCATCAGCACCGCACTGTTTGGTCATGATCGCTATCAGGGCGTCATCCGCGTCGTCGCCTTTCTTCAGCTCGGTATCGCCTGGGCCAACTTTACCCTGGCGCTGCTGAAGGGTTATCGCGATGCGCGCGGTAATGCGCTGGCACTGATCCTCGGCAGCCTGATTGGTGTGGCGGGCTATCTGCTCTGCTGGTGGCTGGGTGGCTATCAGGGGGCGCTGATTGGCCTGGCACTGGTGCCGGCCTTGCTGCTGCTGCCGGCGCTACTGATGCTGAAACGCCGCGCACCGCTGCCGCTCAGCTGGCTGCGTCCGCAATGGCACCCTGAGCTGGCGCGTAATCTGGCAAAATATACCGTGATGGCGCTGATCACGGCTGTGACCCTGCCGGTCGCCTGGGTGTTGATGCGTAACCTGCTGGCAGAGCAGGAAGGGTGGGCGCAGGTCGGATTGTGGCAGGGTGTCACCAGCATTTCGGATGCCTATCTGCAGTTTATCACCGCGACCTTTAGCGTCTGGCTGTTGCCGACGCTGGCGCGGCTTGAAAGCAAACGCGACATTGCACGCGAGATTGGCCGTGCACTGCGTTTTGTACTGCCCGCCGTGGCAGTTGCCAGTTTTGGTGTCTGGGTGCTGCGCGATTTCGCTATCAGCCTGTTGTTCTCTGAGGCTTTTCGCGGGATGCGCGATCTTTTCGTCTGGCAGCTGTGCGGTGATGTTTTTAAAGTCGGTGCCTATGTTTTCGGATATCTGGTTATCGCCAAAGCCTCGCTGCGCTTTTATGTTCTCACTGAGATCAGCCAGTTTCTGTTGCTGACGCTCTTCTCACGCTGGTTGATCCCGTTACATGGCGCGACGGGTGCGGCGCAGGCCTATATGTTTACCTATATGGCTTACTTTGCCCTGTGTTGTGGCGCTTTTATTGTTTACTGCCGGAAAAAATGACTTTAATTCACGTTTTGGGATCGGACATTCCCCACCACAATCTTACGGTGCTGCGCTTTTTCAACGATGTACTCAGCGTTGAGCAGCCCGTGGCTTCGCCACGCCATTTTATGGTAGTGACGCAGCAGCCAGAGAGCCTGGCACCGTTCAGTGCGTTGCAGATCGAGTGCTTTACCAGCAAAAAAGCGCTGGCGCAGGCGGTGCTGCAGCGGGCCAGAAATCGTCAGCAGCGTTTTTTCTGCCACGGTCAGTTTAACCCGTGGATCTGGCTGGCGTTACTCAGTGGCAAGTTGCGCCGTTCCCAAATCTTCTGGCATGTATGGGGTGCCGATCTCTATGAAGATTCTCGCAGCCTGAAGTTTCGCCTGTTCTATCTGGTTCGCCGGATAGCACAGGGACGCGTTGCACAGGTTTTTGCGACCCGTGGCGACCTGCATCACTACCAGCAGCGTCATCGCAGGGTGCCGGGTTCGCTGCTCTATTTCCCGACCCGAATGCCCGCCGCCGCAGTTGAGTCTGATCCCGCAGAGCCGTTTACGCTGCTGCTGGGCAACTCCGGCGATCCAAGTAACCGGCATATTGAAGGTTTAAAAGCGATTCGCGCGCAGTTTGGCACGCAGGTGCGCATCGAGGTGCCGCTGGGCTATCCGCCAGGCAACGAGGCGTACATCAGTGAGATTCAGGCTGCAGCAGAGACATTGTTCCCTGACGGGCAGGTGAATCTGATGCGTGAAAATCTGGCGTTTGATGATTATTTAGCGCTGCTGGCGCGCTGTCATGTCGGCTATTTTATGTTTGAACGTCAGCAGGGAGTGGGAACACTCTGTCTGCTGATCCAGGCCAACGTGCCGTTTATCCTGACCCGCAAAAATCCGTTCTGGCGTGATGTGGCTGAGCAGCAGCTTCCGGTATTGTTCAGCGAAGATACGCTGTCGCCTGCGATGATTGCCGAGGCACGCCGCCAGCTGATGAGCTGTGATAAACAGGCGATCGCCTTTTTTTCGCCGGGCTATCTCGCAGGCTGGCGGGCCGCGTTACAGCTCAGCGAAGGGGAGTTGTCATGAGTCTTATGCAGTTTGGCGGCCTGCTGGTGGTCTATCTGCTGTCGCTGGTTTTTATTCTGACCCTGACCTGGCGGGAGTTTAAGCGCGTCCGTTTTAACTTCCACCTGTTCTTTACACTGCTGTTCTTACTGACCTTTTACTTCGGCTTCCCACTGACCTCGGTGCTGGTGTTTCGCTTTAATGTTGAGGTGGTGCCGGTCGAGAATCTGCTGGAGGCGTTGCTGTCAGCGACGGCATTTTACGCCATTTATTACGTCAGTTATAAAGTGCGGCTGAAGCCCGCCAGTGCGCCACCGGCGAAGCCCTGGCTGCAGATGAATCGGGTTGAAACGCACCTGACCTGCGTGATTCTGGCGCTGGTGGCGCTGGGAACCGTCACTGTGTTTTTCATTCACAACGGTTTTCTGCTGTTCCGCCTGACCGCCTATAACCAGATCTTCTCCAGTGAAGTCTCGGGGGTGGCGCTCAAGCGCTTCTTCTACTTCTTTATTCCGGCGATGTTGATCCCCTATTTTCTGAGCCCGACGCGCCGCAACTGGCTGCTGTTCCTGGTGGTGACGGTGGCCTTTGGTTTGCTGACCTACGCACTGGTGGGCGGCACCCGCGCCAATATCATTATTGCTTTTGCCCTGTTCCTGTTCATCGGGATCACCCGTGGCTGGATCACATTGTGGATGCTGGCAACGGCGGGCGTACTGGCGATTGCGGGGATGTTCTGGCTGGCGCTGCGCCGCTATAACCTCGACGTAATGGGCGATGAAGCGTTTTATACCTTCCTCTATCTGACGCGTGATACGTTCTCGCCGTGGGAGAATCTGGCTCTTCTGCTGGATAACTACGCCCGCATTGAGTTCCAGGGGCTGGCGCCGCTGTGGCGTGATTTCTACGTTTTCATTCCGACCTGGCTCTGGCCGGATCGGCCGCTGGCGGTGTTAAACAGTGCGAACTACTTCACCTGGGAAGTGCTGAACAATCATTCTGGCCTGGCGATTTCCCCCACATTAATCGGATCGCTGGTGGTGATGGGCGGCGTCTGGGCGATTCCAGTCGGTGCTGTAGCGGTAGGGATGATTATCAAAGCTTTTGATGCGATCTATCAGCGTGGCTGCCTTGAGACCAACCGGTACACCGGCGCCATCCTGCAAAGCTTCTGTTTTGGCGCGGTGTTTAACATGATTGTGCTGGCCCGCGAAGGTCTCGATGCGTTCGGTTCTCGCGTGGTGTTTTTCTGCATCATTTTTGCTGCCTGTCTGGGTATAGCTAAATTACTTTTCTGGTTACTGGATCGCGCAGGTTTGATTCGCGACCGCAGCAGGCGGGTGTTGCACAGCCCGCTCTGATTAACCTCTGGGATTGACGGAAGATATGACAACGTTAACTGAGACGCCGCAGTACCGGATTCGCGGCGTTGATTTGTATGGCTTCGAAAACATGCCGTCGGCGGTGAATTTTCTGATGCCGCCGCAGCGCGTTCGCAGCGGTATTTTAGTGGCGATCAATGCAGAGAAGATTCTGACCGCTGAGCGGGATGAGGGATTACGCACGCTGTTAGCGCAGGCTGAATATGCGTATGCCGATGGCATCAGTATTGTGCGTTCGATTCGTAAAAAATATCCTCAGGCGTCGGTGCAGCGCATTGCGGGAGCAGATTTATGGGAAGCGTTGATGGAGCGCGCCGGGCGTGAAGGGACGCCGGTGTTTCTTATCGGTGGTCGCCAGCGGGTGCTGGATGAAACCTGTGATAAGTTACGCCGCCAGTGGAATGTGAATATTGTTGGCGCGCAGGATGGCTATTTTGCGCCAGCCGATCAGGATGCGCTGTTTGCCCGAATTGCGGCTAGCGGTGCGAAGCTCGTCACCGTAGCGCTGGGATCGCCACGTCAGGAGCTGCTGATGCTGGCGTGCCGTGCGCACTGGCCTGATGCGCTCTACATGGGCGTAGGCGGAACCTACGATGTTTTTACCGGTCATGTGAAGCGCGCCCCTAAAATCTGGCAGCGACTGGGGCTGGAGTGGCTCTATCGTCTGATTCGACAACCGAGTCGCCTGCGCAGGCAATTAAAACTGCTCAAATATTTGCGCTACCACTGGCGCGGCGATCTCTGATATTGCTGATAAATGCCGCATTTTTAGGCATTGTGAGAGAGGAAATGCACTATTTGTCGAGAAAGTGCACAAAGCGTAATCAAACGCGTCTTTTTATTTAAAAAGCACTAGACACGATGGGCGCTTATCTCTAGTATGCACATCCGCAACGGCGCTACGCGCCCGTAGCTCAGCTGGATAGAGCGCTGCCCTCCGGAGGCAGAGGTCTCAGGTTCGAATCCTGTCGGGCGCGCCATATCGTTTGTGCGCATGAGCTTCGGTGGTTGATTTACCGCGGTTGGCAGTAGAGATTTAAATGCTGCAGGTTTTAAATCTGTGACATTAAGAATTGTGGTGGCTATAGCTCAGTTGGTAGAGCCCTGGATTGTGATTCCAGTTGTCGTGGGTTCGAGTCCCATTAGCCACCCCAGATTTTGCTGGGAAACGCGAAGGTGGCGGAATTGGTAGACGCGCTAGCTTCAGGTGTTAGTGTCTTAACGGACGTGAGGGTTCAAGTCCCTCTCTTCGCACCAGGCAAAACAGTTAAAAAAATCGGCGAGTAGCGCAGCTTGGTAGCGCAACTGGTTTGGGACCAGTGGGTCGGAGGTTCGAATCCTCTCTCGCCGACCATTTTTAGAAACCTGTCTGAAAAGACAGGTTTTTTTTTCGTCTGTAGAAAGAGGATGAGGACCTCCGAAGGAGGTTTGAGCCGAGCGTAGCGAGACAACGTTGCTTCAGCAACGGCCCGCAGGGCGCTGCTCGCAGAGCAGTGTAATCCTCTCTCGCCGACCATTTTTAGAAACCTGTCTGAAAAGACAGGTTTTTTTTCGTCTGTAGAAAGAGGGTGCAAATTTCTGCGAGAGATTAGGAACGCAGGCTGTGGAACAATGTTGCGGTGAGTTCGAGTCTGCGAAGGGAACACGGTCAGATGAATCCGGCTTTAGATCTCTCACCAGTCTGAAGCGTCCATGTAAGTTCCCGATGCGTCTGCCAGACTTGAAGCGAAGGGAGCATACGCCTGTAGTAAAGCATCGCGGGCCACGGACGGCCCGCGCTGAGCCCGCCAGGGATGGCGTCTTTTGCGTCTTTGCGAAAGGCGTATGCTCCCTGAAGTCCGCACTGCGGTGAGTGCGCGCTGGCGAAAGGAACACGGTCAGATCGGAAAGGCGCTAATGCCATCCATGGCCGCTCGGCCCACGCGATTACGCACCTCATCCCTGAGGTGCGCCCGTAGCCGGGCCAACGCGTTGCGTTGTTTAAAAACGCTCCCGGCGTTTTTGTCCCAGGCGTGGGACGCTTTTCTCCTCTGACCCTGTTCCCTGCGCGTTGAGCATATGCGCTGCGGTCAGATGCATCCGGTTTTAGATCTTTAACCCGTCTGAAGCGTCCATGTAAGTTCCTTATGCGTCTCCCAGACATGAAGCGAAGGGAGCATACGCCTGTAGCAAAGCATCGCGGGCCATGGACGGCCCGCGCTGAGCCTGCCAGGGATGGCGTCTTTTGCGTCTTTGCGAAAGGCGTATGTTCCCTGAAGCCGGCACAGCGGTGAGAACGGGCTGCTGTTTGCTTATCTTCGATGCCAGCTCTCCCGCTTTGATTTCGCCAGTTGTCAGTTAAAGTTGCTTAAGCAGGAGTAGCAGCGTCGTGAATCGCCGACAAATAAGTCATTGTTATTATTGAGTTCACAGAGAGATTGATCTTGCTGTCTCCATTCAGAGACAGAGAAAATGCCAGCTGTCGCCGGATACCGACACTTAATGTCGGACATGGCTAAGGGCAGATTTAGCGCTGTGTTTAAATTATTGATTTATAAGTACTTTAAAAATAAATCTTAACCTGGCACGGCTTGTGCAATACTTCTGCTGTAGATGCTCATTCCACCTCTTATGTCTGCTTATGCTACATAAACCTGGGAATGATGCAGAGCCAATTTTCGGTACCTGTTGTCTGCCTGCCTGTATCGCGTGAGCCTTACAGGGTTAACAGACACCACGTTGAGTCAGGTACCTCCCGGTTGTCTTACCGACCTGATCTTACACCTGCCACTGGCAGGTGTTTTTTTTTGCCTGCGAGAACCGGATGGCAGATTTCGGGCACAAAAAAGCCGGGCGAGCCCGGCTTTATCCTGTCTGACAACTGCATCAGGCGTTTGGGTTATTCTTCAGCGTCAGCAACAACCCTTCACGGCGCATTTTTGCAGCCTCTTCCGGGCGATGCAGACGGTCATAAACATCTGCCAGCCATGCATAATCGAACGCATCCGGACGCTGCGCCAGTGCCTGCTGCAGCGCATCAGCTGCCTGCTGCCATTCACCATGACGCATCAGCAACTGCCCCAGCGTACTGTGCAGCAACGGCGTTGCGCCATGCTGTTTGATCTGCTGGCGTAATGCTTTCTCCAGTGCTTCGGGATTGCCGCTTTTGATACGTGGCATCAGCAGTACCAGACGATCGTCATAATGACGTTTGAGGCCTTCCAGCACGATAGACTGTGCGGTGTCGTGATCGTCACACTCAATCAGATGATCCGCCATGGCGACCTGCAACGTCGTATCCTGACGGGTCTTGCGACTCAGTGTGCTCCACCAGCGCTTCAGCCCATCACTGCCCTGATCAGCCATCGCCTGATTCATCAGACCCAGCCAGGCCTGCTGCTGCAAGACATCGCGATGCAGCTCATCGCCGACCTGTGACTTCTGCATCGACGGCAGAATATCCAGCAACGCACTCCAGGCACCTGTGCGAATATACGCCTGTTCGGCCAGGCGCAGCACTTCCGGGTGACGCGGTGCCACTTCCAGCAGGCGGTCGATGCTATGACGCGCAGCGTGATCTTCGTTACGTGCCAGCTGAATACGTGCACGGGCGATTTCCACCGGAATGGTATTATTTTCCGACAGCTCTGCAGCACGCTCAAGATGCTGATTAGCACGGGCTTCATCACCACGCTGTTGTGCAGCTTCTGCAGCCAGCAGATAGTTGGCTACAGGCACATCAGCGTGATCGGCATCTTTAGAGAGCAGTTTCTCAACCTGACGATGGTCGCCTTCTGCCAGCTTCATCAGCGCCGACTGAGTATGGCGCTGGGCGCGACGGCGTTTACGTCCGGTAAACCAGCCACGGGTACGCGCGCCAGTGTGCAGCACGCGGCGCAGCAGCCACTCTACGGCCAGAATCACCAGCAGGCTGAGAATAAGGATAATGACCAGGCCTGTGACGCTGGTTTCGATATTCCAGTTATCAGTCTGAATCAGCACGTAGCCCTGATGACCGGCAATCATCGGTCCCAGCACCACGCCCGCAATCAGCAGGATAAAGAGGATAAATACCTTAAGCATGCTTAGCCCCCCTGCTGATTAGCAGCGGCAGAAGGTTGCGCTAACAGGTTGCGCACCCGCGTCTGCATCAGCTGTTCCAGCAACGGCTGACTTTCCAGGTTATCCGGCAGATCCATATTGATGTTCTGCTGGCTCAGCTCATCCAGCTGGGCAAGGAAAGCTTTGGTGGCGGCATCATTGGTGTCGTACCAGGCGCGAACCCAGGCGGACACGGTATCGATAGATTGTTTATAAATCTCATCCTGATGACGCGGAACAGCCTGAGCAGCGATCAGCAGACGTGAGCGGATATTCTCACGCAGATAAACATCCTGATTCGGTGCCAGCAGCGGCTGTGCGGTGTTATCGCGGCGACGGATGGTAATAAAATCATCCATAAAATTGTGCCAGCTTTTCACCAGATTCTGACGCCATTCGCGCACCGAACCTGAGAGCTCGCCGCCATCGCTGTCCATCGGCGCATCATCGCTGTCGTTATCGGCCAGACGCAGATTATCAACGTTGTTCGACAACTGATTCAGCTTAAGGATCACGCCGTCGTAGTCGACCTGCGTAACGGAAGAGAGGTTGCTGATATCCTGGGTCAGCGCACGACGCACATTCATCACGCTGGGATCGTTCATGTCGGCCAGGCTGGCATCGGCGCTTTTCAGCAGTGCCGCGGCTGTCGTGACATCCTGATCGCTCCAGAGTTTGCGGCCCGCCAGTTTCACCAGATAGTCCGCCTGTGCCAGCAGCCAGCTGCGCACGTCGTTGCCAGAGATCACGGCTACTTTTTCACGCAGGGTTTCCAGCTCTTTTGCTGAGGCATTCTGCTGCTGTTGCGCAGTCTGCAACGCCTTTTCAGCGCTACTTAATTGCTGTGTCAGCTGCTGTTTATCGCTGCTGGCCTGCTGCTGCAACGCGCTTAACTGGTCGCTCAGCTTTTGATTGGTTTGTGCCTGTAAATCAGCCTGATGTTTCCCGTTTTGGTATAAACCCGCCCCCATCGCCAGCGCGATGACAATCGCAACGGCACCCAACACCATGCCACCTTTTTTCGCATTACGCGGTGGTGTGCTGTTGCTGGAAGAGGAGCGGTCAACCGCTGGGGTGGTTTCTTCAACCATGGCGGAGGAGTCTTTTTGTTCCGTCATATGTGGCACATCCCATTGTTAAAGTTCAGCGTAACGCGCGCAGCAGCGCATCGTTATCGGCACCATCGGCTACCTGAATATCCTGCCAACCTAATCCAGCGGCCAGGGTAGCCAAACGTTCACTGACGACAATCAGTCGGCAGTGGAGCAGCCATTCCTCACGATCAACCGCGGGGAACAGCGAAAAGAGCTGTTGTAACATTTCACCGCTGGTCACCACCAGCACCGAGACGCCGCGATCGCGCCAGCGGCGGCCTTCAACGGGTCCATCATAATGCTTCTGGCAGCGCTGGTAGCAGGCAGCAAACGTCACCTCAGCACCTCGCCGGGTTAAGGTCTCTGCCAGCAATTCGCGTCCAGGATCGCCACGCAGGATCAGCGCACGTTTACCGGAAATCTGCTGAAGCGTGTTTATCTGGATCAATTCCTCACTGGTTTCATGAGCATGTGGCCAGGTCACCTGCTGGCCACTGACGGTGTGAAACGCCAGTGCGGTGCTGCGACCAATTGCATAATAGTCCAGCTCAGTGGGCCATGCTTTGATCGCGTGCTGCGCGTAGTGAATAACCTGCTGAGAAAGGATAAAGACGAGGTCGCCAGCATGAAGTCCGGCGAGCTTCTGGGGCAGAGAGGCGAGGTCAGCGCCCGGTGCAAACTCGATCAGCGGCAGGCTCCACGCCTGTTTGCCAAGGGCATGCAGGCGCGATACCAGCTCTGCCGCTGCGGGTTCCGGGCGCGTCACCAGGATGGTCATGCCGGCGGCTGCCCCTGGTAAACTTCTTTCAGGATTTCACGTGCGCCGCCATTCAGCAGTTCATCGGCCAGTGAAATACCCATCTGTTCTGCCTGCGCGCGTGGACCCCGGCGTTCGCCGCTGACCATCACCCGGCCATCTGGTGCGCCGACCATGCCGCGCAGCCAGAGGTCATTGCCTTCCAGCACCGCGAAACTGCCGATGGGCACCTGGCAGCCACCCTCTAAGCGGGTATTCATGGCGCGTTCCGCTCTGACGCAGACTTCGGTGTCATCGTGGTTCAGTGCCCGTAACAGGTCAATTAAGACGCTGTCGTCCAGACGGCATTCAATGCCGACCGCACCCTGACCCACGGCGGGCAGGGAAACTTCGGCAGGCATTGCCTGGCGAATGCGATCTTCCAGTCCCAGGCGTTTCAGCCCGGCAACGGCCAGAATGATCGCGTCATACTCTCCGGCATCGAGCTTGCCGAGACGGGTGCCCACATTACCCCGCAGCGAACGGATCACCAGATCTGGACGGCGCGCACTAATCTGGCACTGACGACGCAGGCTGGAGGTGCCGACAATGGCTCCCTGTGGCAGCGCATCAATAGAGTCATAATGATGGGAAACGAACGCATCGCGCGGATCGTCACGCTCGCAGATGGTCACCAGGCCCAGACCTTCAGGGAAACTGACCGGCACATCTTTCATGGAGTGCACAGCCATATCGGCACGGCCATCCTGCATCGCCAGCTCAAGCTCTTTGACAAACAGTCCTTTGCCACCCACCTTTGCCAGCGGCGTATCAAGAATAATGTCACCTTTCGTGACCATAGGCACCAGCTCAACGCGCAGTCCCGGATGGGCACTCATGAGGCGTTGCTGTACATAATGTGCCTGCCATAATGCGAGCGGGCTTTGTCTTGTAGCAATTCTGAAAATTTTGTCTAACATGCTGTTAACCATTTTTATCGTTCACTGAATATCCTATCATCTCTGGATGAATACTGTCAGTTTCAACGGATTGAAAAGGGCCTGCGCACGGTTTCAGGCCCGGATTATCAAGCCATAACGTGGGAACCAGCGCTGAAAAGGCGGGAAGCTGGTAAGAACGTGCTAAACTGTTAAGTAGCGCAACTTTCTTTACGGTCAATCTGGCGAGTGTTAGATTGATCACGTTTCCAGCAATTATCTCCCCACTTTTTACTTTAATAAGCGGCAGAGCGTGGAAACAGGGTGCTTAAACACTGGGACAATCAGGCGAAACGTCTTGTACCTCTACATTGAGACACTGAAACAGAGACTGGATGCAATCAACCAGCTGCGCGTTGATCGTGCGCTGGCTGCTATGGGACCCGCTTTTCAGCGCGTCTACAGTCTGCTGCCAACCTTATTACATTATCAACATCCTCAGATGCCGGGTTACCTTGAAGGTAGCGTTCCATATGGCATCAGCTTCTACACGCCTGATGAAAATCAGCGCCAGCTGCTGGCCGATCTCACCGGTGACAGCGACCTGCGCCATGCCGATGCGCCGAAAGGCGAGATGCCAATCACCGCCATTTACTCCATGGGCAGCACCTCGTCTGTCGGCCAGAATAGCGTCTCGGATCTCGATATCTGGGTATGCCATCAATCCTGGCTTGATAATGAAGAGCGCCTGAATCTGCAGCGCAAATGTACGCTATTGCAGAAGTGGTGCGTCTCAATGGGTGTGGAAGTCAGTTTCTTCCTGATTGATGAGAACCGCTTCCGTCACAATGAAAGCGGCAGCCTGGGCGGTGAAGATTGCGGCTCAACCCAACACATTTTGCTGCTGGATGAGTTTTACCGTACCGCGGTTCGTATGGCGGGCAAACGTCTCCTGTGGAATATGGTACCGGGTGAAGAAGAGCATCACTATGACGATTACGTGATGTCGCTGTACGCGAAAGGCGTGCTGACCCCCAATGAGTGGCTCGATCTGGGTGGCCTCGGTACGCTGTCTGCTGAAGAGTATTTTGGTGCCAGTCTGTGGCAGCTCTATAAAAGCATCGACTCGCCTTATAAAGCCGTACTGAAAACGTTGCTGCTGGAAGCCTACAGCTGGGAATACCCGAACACGCAGCTGCTGGCGATGGATATCAAACAGCGCCTGCACGACGGCGAAATCATCTGCTTCGGACTCGATCCTTACTGCATGATGCTGGAACGCGTAACGCACTATCTCACCAGCGTTGACGATCAGCCGCGTCTTGATTTGGTTCGTCGCTGCTTCTATCTCAAAGTGTGTGAAAAGCTCAGCACCGAAGATCATCATCATCGCACCGGCTGGCGTCGCGAGATTTTATCGCAGCTGGTCAAAGAGTGGGGCTGGAACGAAGAGAAGATTGCCGTTCTGGACAACCGCGCCGAGTGGAAAATTGAGCGGGTGCGCGAAGCTCATAATGAATTACTGGATGCGATGATGCAAAGCTATCGCAACCTGATCCGCTTTGCCCGCCGTAATAACTTAAGCGTTAGCGCCAGCCCGCAGGATATCGGTGTATTGACCCGTAAACTCTATGCCGCGTTTGAAGCGCTGCCGGGCAAAGTGACGCTGGTGAACCCGCAGATTTCGCCCGATCTCTCTGAACCGAATCTGACCTTTATTCATGTCCCACCTGGCCGTGCCAACCGTTCCGGCTGGTATCTCTATAACCAGGCACCGGATATGGATTCGATCATCAGCCATCAGCCGCTGGAATATAACCGCTACCTCAACAAGCTGGTGGCGTGGGCGTGGTTTAATGGTCTGCTGACCCGCAAAACCCGGCTGCATATTAAAGGCAATGAGATTTGCGATCTGGCACGTCTGCAGGAACTGGTTAATGATGTTTCCAGCCACTTCCCGCTGCGTCTGCCTTCGCCGACACCAAAAGCGCTCTACAGTCCGTGCGAAATTCGTCACCTGGCGATTATTGTTAACCTTGAGCATGATCCGACAGCGGCCTTCCGCAACCAGGTGGTGCACTTCGACTTCCGCAAGCTGGATGTTTTTAGCTTTGGTCAGCAGCAGCAGTGCCTGATTGGCAGTATCGATCTGCTCTATCGCAACTCCTGGAATGAGGTGCGTACACTGCATTTCAGCGGCGAACAGGCGATGATCGAAGGACTGAAAACCATTCTTGGCAAGATGCATCAGGATGCCGCACCGCCGGATACGGTGGAAGTGTTCTGCTACAGCCAGCACCTGCGCGGTCTGATCCGCACGCGCGTGCAGCAGCTGGTCTCAGAGTGCATTGAGCTGCGCCTCTCCAGCACACGTCAGGAGCCGGGCCGCTTTAAAGCGCTGCGCATGGCAGGCCAGACCTGGGGTCTGTTCTTTGAGCGCATGAGCGTCTCTGTGCAGAAGCTGGAAAATGCCGTTGAGTTTTATGGCGCGATCTCCAACAACAAGCTGCATGGACTCTCTATTAAAGTCGAAACGAATCAGACGCCGCTGCCACCCGTTGTTAACGGCTATGCCAGCGAAGGCATCATTCAGTTCTTCTTTGAAAACACCACGGATGAGCGCGGCTTCAATATCTACATTCTCGATGAGACCAATCGGGTTGAGGTCTATCACCACTGTGAAGGCAGCAAAGAGGAGCTGGTGCGCGACGTCAGTCGGTTCTACTCTTCATCGCACGATCGCTTCACCTATGGGTCGAGCTTTATCAACTTTAACCTGCCGCAGTTCTATCAGATTGTGAACACGGGTGAGCGATTCCAGGTGATTCCGTTCCGTAGTCAGACGCTGACGCAGCTGTGTACGACGCAGCCTGACAACGACAACAGCGACTATCAACCGCGCTATCAGGTGCATTGATGCTGACGGCCTGCCTGCGCTCTGCAGGTGGCCGCTATCTTTCTGGCTTGTCACCCGGTTCACGCTATTAGCGGGGATTTCCTGTTGCTTTTCCACCTTCAACTGCGATGATAAGCATCCAGGTAAAGGACATGAAGAGCATAAAGAATGAAGAAAGTAATAAGCCTGTTGGCCGTGACACTGGCTGTAACCAGCCTTGCAGGTTGTGGTCTGAAAGGACCGCTTTACTTCCCGCCGAAGGATCAGCCGAAGAAACAACAATCGCCGACCGAACGCCAGAAAGCGGATGCCAAAAAAGCCGATGTGGGCGGACTGGTTACCGGCAACTCAGGCGTACAAGCGAACTAATCTGATGGCTTATCCGGCGGAGCAAAAAATGCAGTTCTCCAAAATGCACGGTCTCGGCAACGATTTTATGGTTGTGGATGCAGTGACACAAAACGTCTTTTTTTCGCCGGAGTTGATCCGCCGGCTGGCCGATCGTCATCTGGGGATCGGATTTGATCAGCTGCTGATTGTTGAACCCCCTTACGATCCCGATCTCGATTTCCACTATCGCATTTTCAACGCCGACGGCAGTGAAGTGGCTCAATGCGGTAACGGTGCGCGCTGTTTTGCCCGCTTTGTTCAGCTCAAAGGGCTGACCAACAAGACCGATATCCGGGTCAGTACGCAAAATGGCCGTATGGTCCTGACCGTGACGCCGGATGACCAGGTGCGCGTGAACATGGGCGAGCCCAACTTTGAGCCTCAGCAGGTGCCGTTCCGCGCCAACAAAGCCGAAAACCTCTATCTGCTGCGCGTTGCCGAACAGACGGTAATGCTGGGTGCGGTGTCGATGGGTAATCCTCACTGCGTCATCCAGGTTGAAAGTGTGAAAACCGCGCAGGTTGAACTGCTGGGCCCGATTCTGGAGAGCCATGAGCGTTTCCCGGATCGCGTCAATGTGGGTTTTATGGAGATCATCAATCCCGAACATATCCGCCTGCGCGTCTATGAACGCGGCGCGGGTGAAACACAGGCATGCGGCAGTGGCGCCTGTGCTGCCGTTGCATGCGGCATTCAGCAGGGCATTCTGGCACCTAACGTCCGTGTCGATCTGCCTGGTGGAACGCTGCATATCTCCTGGAAAGGTGCCGGTCAGCCGCTCTATATGACCGGGCCTGCAACACACGTCTACGATGGGTTTATTCATTTATGAAAAATATCGAAGAGCAGACTGACAGTTCGGTTCTGCTGGACGATCAGGCCGTCAGCGATTATCTGCGGCAGAATCCCGATTTCTTTATCCGCAATGCCCGCGCAGTTGAACAGATGGCGGTGCCGCATCCGGTGCGCGGCAGCGTGTCGCTGGTTGAGTGGCACATGGCGCGGCAACGCAACCACATTCAGCGGCTGGAAGAAGAGATTACGCTGCTGATGGAGCAGGCCAGCGCTAACCATGAACTGTTTGACCGGCTGCTGTCGCTGGAAAGTCATCTGGCAGCGGCTGATTCGCTGCAGGATATGCTCAACCGACTGCACCGCTGGGCACGTGAATTGGGCCTGGCAGGTGCCAATGTGCGGTTGTTTAGTGATAAATGGCTGCTGGGCGCGCCTTCCGATTTCTTTCAGCTTAGCCTGTCGCGTCAGGCATTTGAACCGCTGCGTATTCAGCGCTTCGGTAACCAGCATCACTACCTCGGCAACATTAATGGCCCGGAACTGCTGCTGCTGCTGCCGCAGGCAAAAGCGATCGGTTCGGTAGCCATGTCGCTGATGGGCGAAGAGGGTGATCTCGGCGTGCTGGTGTTCAGCAGTCGCGACAGCCAGCACTACCAGTCAGGTATGGGGACACTGCTGTTGCAGCACCTGTCGCAGATGATGCCTGATCTGCTTTCCCGCTGGGTCGAGCGCGCATGAGCAGCACGCTGCTGGAGGCTGTCGATGGATTCCTGCGCTACCTGAAAGTGGAGCGCCAGCTGAGTCCGTTAACCCAGAGCAGCTATGCGCGACAGCTTGCCGCGCTGGTGGCGATTGCTGACGAGATGAAGCTCAGCAGCTGGGCACAGCTGGAACCCGCGCAGGTGCGCAGCATGGCGGCGCGTAGCCGTCGTGCCGGACTCTCTGCCAGCAGCCTGGCGCTGCGCCTCTCTGCGCTGCGCAGTTTCCTCGACTGGCAGGTGAGTCAGGGTTTGCTCTCCGCTAATCCGGCCAAAGGAGTAATGACGCCACGTAAAGCACGGCATCTGCCCAAAAATATTGATGTTGATGAAGTGAATCAGCTGCTGGAGATCGACCTTGACGATCCGCTGGCGGTGCGCGACCGGGCGATGCTGGAAGTGATGTATGGCGGCGGTCTGCGTCTCTCTGAACTGGTCAATATGGATTGCCGCCATGTCGATCTCGATTCCGGTGAAGTGTGGGTCGTGGGTAAAGGCAGCAAAGAGCGCCGGGTTCCGATTGGCCGCACGGCCGTCACCTGGATCCAGCACTGGCTGCCGCTGCGTGAAACGTTCGGTGCCCAGGATGATGCGCTGTTTCTGTCGACGCGCGGCAACCGCATCTCGCCCCGCAACGTACAGAAGCGCTTTGCCGAATGGGGCATCAGACAGGGTCTGGCGAGCCATATCCATCCGCATAAGTTGCGACACTCTTTTGCCACGCATCTGCTGGAGTCCAGCGGCGACCTGCGCGCCGTGCAGGAGTTACTGGGGCATGCGAATCTGTCGACGACCCAGATCTACACCCATCTCGACTTCCAGCATCTGGCTTCGGTGTATGACGCTGCGCATCCCCGCGCCAAACGAGGAAAGAACGAATGAAGTTTTATCGTCCGCTGTCGGCCATTAAAGCTATGAGCTTCGACCTTGATGACACGCTCTACGATAACTACCCGGTGATTCGTCGTACCACGCTGGAGTCCCATGCGGCGTTGCAGGCTTTTCATCCGGCGCTGCGGGACTTCACGCCGCAGGATTATCAGCAGTTGCGTGACGAACTGCTGCAGCGTGAGCCTGAAATTTATCATGATGTGTCGGAGTGGCGACGCCGTTCGGTAGAGCTGGCGATGCTGAATGTCGGCCTCTCGGCCGCAGAAGCGACAGCGGGCGCGGCAGATGTCATGGCGGTCTTTCATCAGTGGCGGAGTCAGGTCGAGATGCCGGATGAGACGCATCAGACGCTGAAAGCGCTGGCGGAAAAAATCCCGCTGGTGGCGGTCACGAACGGTAACGCCTGCCCGGAAAAAATGGGCATTGCGCACTACTTTCAGTTTACGCTGCGGGCCGGGCCGGATGGGCGCGCCAAGCCGTGTCAGGATATGTATCAGCTTGCCGCGCAACGCCTTGATATCGCACCACATCATATTCTGCATGTCGGTGATGACCTCACTACCGATGTCGCGGGCTCACTGCGCTGCGAACTGCAGGCCTGCTGGATTAACCTGCGGCAGGGCAACCTGATGCATATCCCGGATGCGCGCCTGTTGCCGCATGTCGAAATTTCGCGGTTGGCATCACTCACCTCACTGCTATAATGGCTGTAAATTTATCCAGTCGTCTCCTCTTTTCTGCTTTGCCGCCGTCGCTAATCTGGCATCCGTGTCGCCGCCTGACGGGCAGCGATACTGTCTTGCGGCAGGCGGAATAAACAGCGCGACGACGACGCTTTTTCTCTGGTAAACGGTGCTTATGGACGTTTCTGAACTGCTCGATGGTTTGAATGACAATCAGCGCGCTGCCGTTGCGGCACCGCGCAGTAACCTGCTGGTGCTGGCAGGCGCGGGCAGTGGTAAAACGCGTGTGCTGGTGCATCGTATTGCCTGGCTGATGTCGGTGGAGAATTGCTCTCCCTATTCAATTATGGCGGTGACCTTTACCAACAAAGCGGCCGCGGAGATGCGTCACCGTATCGAGCATCTAATCGGCACCAGTCAGGGCGGGATGTGGATCGGCACCTTCCACGGCCTGGCGCACCGTTTACTGCGCGCTCACCATCTTGATGCGGGTCTGCCGCAGGATTTTCAGATCCTCGACAGTGAAGATCAGCTGCGTCTGCTTAAGCGCCTGATCAAATCCATGAACCTTGATGACAAGCAGTGGCCTGCGCGTCAGGGCATGTGGTACATCAACGGCAAAAAAGATGAAGGCCTGCGGCCAAAGCACATTGAAAGCTACGGCAATCCGATTGAGCAGACCTGGCTGCGCATTTATCAGGCCTATCAGGAAGCCTGTGATCGCGCCGGTTTAGTCGATTTCGCCGAGCTGCTGCTGCGCGCCCATGAGCTGTGGCTCAACAAGCCGCACATTCTTAATCACTATCGCGAACGTTTTACCAACGTGCTGGTGGATGAGTTTCAGGATACCAACAACATTCAGTACGCCTGGATTCGGATGCTGGCGGGTGACAGCGGTCGTGTGATCATCGTAGGCGATGATGACCAGTCTATCTACGGCTGGCGCGGCGCGCAGGTCGAGAATATCCAGCGCTTCCTGCAGGATTTCCCCGGCGCGGAAACCATCCGTCTGGAGCAGAACTATCGCTCAACCAATAACATCCTGAAAGCCGCCAACGCCCTGATCGCCAACAACAATGGCCGTCTGGGTAAAGAGCTCTGGACTGAAGGCAGCGATGGCGAACCAATCTCAATTTATTGCGCCTTTAATGAACTGGATGAAGCACGCTTTGTGGTTAACCGCATCAAGGTCTGGATGGAGAACGGCGGCGCGCTCAACGACTGCGCCATTCTCTATCGCAGCAACGCCCAGTCGCGTGTGCTGGAAGAGGCGCTGCTGCAGAGCAGCATGCCGTACCGTATTTATGGCGGCATGCGCTTCTTCGAACGCCAGGAGATCAAAGATGCGCTCTCCTATCTGCGTCTGATGGCGAACCGCAATGACGACGCGGCCTTTGAGCGCGTGGTAAATACCCCGACACGTGGCGTGGGCGATCGCACGCTCGACGTGGTGCGTCAGACCGCCCGTGAGCGTCAGATGACGTTGTGGCAGGCCACGCGTGAACTGCTGCAAAGCCGCGCGCTGGCTGGCCGTGCCGCGTCTGCGCTGCAACGCTTCTGTGAGCTGGTCGATTCACTGGCTACCGAAACCGCCGATTTACCGCTGCATGTTCAGACCGACCGGGTCATTAAAGACTCAGGCCTGTGGCTGATGTATGAGCAGGAAAAAGGTGAGAAGGGCCAGGCGCGTATCGAAAACCTTGAGGAGCTGGTGACGGCAACACGCCAGTTCAGCTATCAGGACGAAGATGAAGATCTGATGCCGCTGCAGGCCTTTTTGTCCCATGCCGCCCTTGAAGCGGGTGAAGGTCAGGCGGACAAGTGGCAGGATGCGGTTCAGCTGATGACGCTGCACTCGGCGAAAGGGCTGGAGTTCAGCCAGGTCTTTATTGTCGGCATGGAAGAGGGGATGTTCCCGAGCCAGATGTCGCTGGATGAAGGCGGCCGTCTGGAAGAGGAGCGTCGTCTGGCTTATGTCGGCGTAACCCGTGCCATGATGAAGCTGACGCTGACCTACGCTGAAACCCGCCGACTCTATGGTAAGGAAGTGTATCACCGGCCTTCCCGTTTCATCGGCGAACTGCCCGAAGCGTGTATCGAAGAAGTGCGTCTGCGCGCCAGCGTGAGCCGTCCGGTAAACCATCAGCGGATGGGTGCCCCGGTGACCAAAAATGACAGCGGATTCGCGCTGGGTCAGCGTGTTCATCACGCGAAATTTGGCGAAGGCACCATCATTAATCTGGAAGGCAGCGGTGAACACAGCCGCCTGCAGGTGGCGTTTCAGGGGCAGGGAATCAAATGGCTGGTGGCGGCTTACGCGAAGCTGGAAACGCTTTAGCGTGCGGTTGACGGCTTTTTCGTCTCAGCGTAACATGCGCCCACTATTATCATGAGAGGACAATGCCTTGGACACGCCCAGTCGATGCTGGCTCGATAACCTGGATACCAGGAATAACATCTAAGGCTACCTCTTTACGCGGGTAGCCTTAGCGGTTATCAGCGACCTCCCTTTTTGATTCCGTCGCACGAGTCAGCACTGATTTATCTCTGAAACTCTGTTTCCGTGTTCAGGCCGCACGTTCCATGTTGAGGAACGGCGGACTGCCTTGTCCCATTTAGTCTGCAATGGGGAGTATTGCTATGCTGAGCGCATTTAAACTGGATCACAGCCGCCTGACGCGACTGGAGCTGGAAGACGAAAACGACAAACTGACCACCTCCGTCTGGGTCGATCTTATTGAACCGGAAGAGGGCGAACGTGATCGGGTGCAGTCAGAACTGGGTCAGAGCCTGGCAACACGGCCTGAGCTGGAAGACATTGAGGCCTCAGCACGTTTCTTCGAAGATGAAGATGGTCTGCATATTCACTCCTTCTTCTTCTATGAAGATGCTGACGATCACGCCGGTAACTCTACTGTGGCGTTCACCATCCGTGAAGGCCGCCTCTACACACTGCGCGAACGCGAACTGCCCGCTTTTCGCCTCTATCGTATGCGCGCCCGTAACCAGACGCTGATCGACGGCAATGCCTTTGAGCTGCTGCTCGACCTGTTTGAAACCAAAATCGAACAGCTTGCCGATGAAATCGAGAACATCTACAGCGCGCTGGAGAAACTCAGCCGGGTGATCATGGAAGGTCAGCAGGGCGAAGAGTACGATCAGGCGCTGTCGCGGTTAGCGGAACTGGAAGATATCGGCTGGAAGGTGCGTCTCTGTCTGATGGATACCCAGCGCGCGCTGAACTTCCTGGTGCGTAAAGCGCGCCTGCCGGGCAATCAGCTGGAGCAGGCACGTGAAATTCTGCGCGATATCGAATCGCTCCTGCCGCATAACGAATCGCTGTTCCAGAAGGTGAACTTCCTGATGCAGGCGGCAATGGGCTTTATCAATATCGAGCAGAACCGCATCATCAAGATCTTCTCGGTGGTCTCCGTGGTGTTTCTGCCGCCAACGCTGGTGGCTTCCAGCTACGGGATGAACTTCGAGTTTATGCCGGAACTGAAGTGGAGCTTCGGTTATCCTGCGGCTATCGGCCTGATGATTCTGGCCGGACTGGCACCTTATCTCTACTTCAAGCGTAAAAACTGGCTTTAAAAAAGTCACGGGCCATCTCAGATGGCCCGTTTTGCTGGCTCTCATCCCCGTTTCTGCGTACTCTGACCCTCCTGTTTTTACAAATAATTAACTTCTTATGGACGCTTTTTCGTTGCGCGCGCAGTGGACGCTGCTGTTGCTGGTCTCAGTGTTGCTGGGTGCGGTGCTGCACTATTTTCATGTGCCTGCCGCGCTGTTACTGGGACCGATGATTGTGGGCGTGGTGATGGGGCTATCAGGTGCCACGCTGCGCATTGATAAACGGTTCTTCCTGGTTGCTCAGGCCGTTCTGGGCTGCATGATTGCGCAAAGCCTGTCACCTTCGATTCTGACACCGCTGATTCAGGACTGGCCGATCGTACTGGCGGTGCTGTTGCTGACGCTGGCGGCCAGTGGCTTGTCCGGTTTTCTGCTGGTGCGCTTCAGTCACCTGCCTGGCCCGACCGGCGCATGGGGATCGTCGCCGGGGGGAGCATCGGCCATGGTGGCGATGGCGGGAGACTTTGGCGCTGACGTCAGGCTGGTGGCGTTTATGCAGTATCTGCGGGTGCTGTTTGTCGCCTCGGCGGCCGCGCTGGTGGCGCGCATCGGGCTGGGCGATGAAGCACACAGCGTGTCGCTGGTCTGGTTTCCGGCGCTGAATCACGGTTTTGCCATTACCCTGGGCGTCATGCTGCTGGGCGCATGGCTGGGCACACGCCTGCGCATTCCTTCTGGCGCCTTGCTGCTGCCTGCACTGGCGGGTGCGTCACTGAACAGCAGTCATATCGCGATATTACAGGTGCCGGAATGGTTGCTGGCCGTGGCCTATGCGCTGATTGGCTGGAGCGTGGGACTGCGTTTCACCCGCCCGATTTTTCTGCTGGCACTGCGCACGCTGCCGCAAATGCTGGCCTCGATCTTCGGGTTAATGTTGTTGTGTGGCGGGCTGGCGTGGATGCTGACGCACATGCTGGATATCGATCTGATGACGGCCTATCTCGCCACCAGTCCTGGCGGACTGGACACGGTGGCGATTATTGCTGCAGGCACGCAGGTCAACATGGCGTTTGTGATGGCGATGCAGACGTTGCGTCTCTTTACCATCCTGCTGACCGGCCCGGCTTTAGCGCGCTTTATTTCACGCTACGCGCGCACGGGAACGGAATGAAAACGCCACCGCATCGCAGACAAACACCAGCAGCGCTAACCAGATGAAGGTAAAGGTCACCAGCTTGTCTGGCGTGATGGTTTCACCGTAAAACACCACCGCCAGGACAAACATCAGCGTCGGGCCGAGGTACTGGAAGAAGCCCACGGTGGAGAGTCGCAGTCGACTGCAGGCCGCCGCAAACAGCATCAGTGGAATGGTGGTGACAATGCCGGCCGCAATCAGCTTCAGGTTGAGGCTCAGCGGGTTAGCCGATAAATGGCTGGTGGCGCTGTCGGCAAAGCCAAACAGGTAAATCGCCGCCAGGGGGAACAGCCACAGGGTTTCAATCAGCATACCGCTCTGCGCATCGACCTGAATTTTTTTGCGCAAAAGACCGTACAGGGCAAAGCTCAGCGCCAGACCCAGCGCGATAATCGGTAACGATCCAAACTGCCACAGCTGCACCAGCACGCCGACCGCTGCCAGCAGTACGGCCAGCCACTGCAGGCGACGAAAGCGTTCGCGCAGAAATAGCATGCCGAACACCACGTTAATCAGCGGGTTAATAAAGTAACCGAGGCTGGCTTCCAGCATATGCTGATTGTTGACCGCCCAGATGAACAGCAGCCAGTTGCCGCCGATCGTCACTGCCGTCAGCGCCAGCATCAGCACTTTTCGGGGCTGGCGCAATACGCTGCGTACACCGGGCCAGCTACGGCTCAGGGTAATCAGCAACAGCATAAAGAGCGCAGACCAGATAACCCGGTGCGTCATGATTTCTGTGGCGGGAACCTGTTTCACCAGCTTGAAATAAGCGGGCGCAATGCCCCAGATAAAGTAAGCGCCCAGAGCAAAGCCAACACCCTGACGAGTTTGTTGCGTATCCATATGCGATCCATTCAGTGGCGTGGTTAGCCGATAAGATAGGTGGCAGTCGCCGTAGCGATGTAGTCGCCCTGTTGATTGTGCAGCTCCACCCGAGCCACACCGACTTTGTTACCGGCACGCAGCAGGCTGCTGGTGGCGATGAAGCGTTCACCGCGTCCGGGACGTAAATAGTCGACGCGCATATCAATGGTACCCATGCGCGACAGACGCTGGCGCAGCTCCTCTTCAGTGATGCTCTCCTGACGGGTTAGCGCATTACTGACGCACACCATGCCCGCAGCGACATCGAGGACGGACGCGATAACACCGCCGTGCAGGATCTGCTGTGCCTGATTACCTACCAGCATGGTTTTGTTATTGAAACTGATCTCTGCGTAGTCTGCGTCAAGGCGCAGCAGCTCCAGGCCCAGCGCCTGATTAAACGGCATGTGATAAACGAAAATTTCGCCGACCAGCTTGCGAGCGTCCTGCTGTGTCAGCACGGGTGATGACATGATGATGTGTCCTGAAAAAATCGGGCCAGAGGGGCGCGGAACGTTAATGAGTTGTGTATTCTATGACGCCTGCGAGGGTGTTTCCAGTTTAAGAAATCAGCACTCATGCTCACTGCCATTTGCGTGTAGAATGGCCTGCTTTTTACGACACCCTTTCAGTTATTCTGATACGCAGTTGCTCACCGGAGAATTCTATGCGTAAGCATCGCGCCTTGCTGGCGGCAATGTTGATATTTCCTGCGCTGGCGCAGGCGGATGAAGCCCAGATTAAAGAGGTTCATGACGCGCCACAGGTTCAGGGCAGCATTATTGCTAACCTGCTGGAGAAGCACGACAACCCGTTTGTTCTCTATCCTTACGAGAACAACTATCTGCTCTACACCTATACCAGCGATCTGAATAAAGAGGCGATCTCATCCTATAACTGGGGAGAAAATGCCCGTAAAGATGAAGTGAAATTCCAGCTCAGTCTGGCGTTTCCGTTATGGCGCGGTATTCTGGGCGACAACTCCGTCCTGGCGGCCTCTTACACCCAGCGTTCCTGGTGGCAGCTGTCGAATAGCGCGGAGTCTTCGCCATTCCGCGAAACCAACTATGAACCCCAGATCTTCCTCGGCTGGGCAACCGACTATTCACTGGCGGGCTGGACCTTACGGGATGTTGAAGTGGGTCTGAATCATCAGTCCAATGGACGAAGCGATCCGACTTCGCGCAGCTGGAACCGTGTTTATGCGCGTCTGATGGCGGAGAACGGTAACTTCCTGGCGGAAATCAAACCCTGGTATCGCATCCCGGAAGGGGAGAGCAGCGATGATAATCCTGATATCACCAAATATATGGGTTATTACCGTGCCAAAGTGGGCTACCGGCTAGGCGACAGTATTTTCAGCGTCGAGGGCAACTATAACTGGAACAGCGGTTATGGCGGCGCGACAATGGGCTGGAGCTACCCTATCACTGAACACGTTCGCTTCTATACTCAGGTATTTAGCGGTTACGGTGAATCACTGATCGATTACAACCATCGCCAGACGCGTCTGGGTGTGGGTGTAACGCTTAACGACTTGTTCTAATCCCAAACGTAAGACAGGAATCGCGTGGCAACCTCGGCAGTTCTCAATCAGGAAGCGCTGGCGCAGCAGGTATTGCAGGATACCTTCGGCTATCAGCATTTTCGTCCCGGTCAGCAGACGATCATTCATCAGGCGCTAAGCGGGCGCGATTGCCTGGTGGTGATGCCCACTGGCGGGGGGAAATCGCTTTGTTATCAGATTCCGGCGCTGGTGCGCGAGGGACTGACGCTGGTGGTGTCGCCGCTGATCTCTCTGATGAAAGATCAGGTCGATCAGCTGCTGGCGAATGGCGTGGCGGCGGCGTATCTCAACTCCACCATGACGCGCGATCAGCAGCAGACGGTGATGGCAGACTGCCGTACCGGTCGGGTTAAGCTACTTTATATCGCTCCCGAACGCCTGATGATGGATAACTTCCTGGAAAGTCTGGCGCACTGGCAGCCCGCGATGCTGGCAGTGGACGAAGCGCACTGCATTTCCCAGTGGGGCCACGATTTCCGTCCGGAATATGGCGCACTCGGAAAGATGCGTCAGCGCTTCCCGGAATTACCGGTGATGGCACTGACCGCGACGGCGGATGAAACCACCCGCAATGACATCGTTAACCTGCTGCACATGCAGGATCCGCTGATCCAGATCAGCAGCTTTGACCGTCCCAATATCCGTTACACGCTGGTAGAGAAATTTAAACCCACCGATCAGCTGCTGCGCTACGTTCAGGATCAGCGCGGTAAGTGCGGCATTATCTACTGCAACAGCCGGGCAAAGGTGGAAGACACCGCCGCGCGTCTGCAAAGCCGCGGATTCAGCGTGGGCGCCTATCATGCCGGAATCGACAGCGAACAGCGTGGCCGGGTGCAGGAAGCGTTTCAACGTGACGATCTGCAAATCGTGGTGGCGACGGTGGCCTTTGGCATGGGTATCAACAAACCCAACGTCCGTTTTGTCGTCCACTTCGATATTCCGCGTAATATTGAGTCCTATTATCAGGAAACCGGCCGGGCCGGACGTGATGGTCTGCCCGCTGAAGCGATGATGCTCTACGATCCGGCCGATATGGCCTGGTTGCGTAAATGCCTCGAAGAGAAAGTGCCAGGGCCGCTGCAGGATATTGAACGCCACAAGCTCAATGCGATGGGCGCGTTTGCGGAAGCGCAGACCTGCCGCCGTCTGGTGCTGCTGAACTATTTTGGCGAGGGTCGCCAGCAGCCATGCGGCAACTGCGATATCTGTCTCGATCCGCCTAAACGCTATGACGGTCTGGTTGAAGCGCAAAAAGCACTTTCCGGTATCTACCGTGTTGGTCAGCGTTTTGGCATGGGCTATATCGTTGAGGTGCTGCGCGGGTCTAATAATCAGCGTATTCGTGAACAGGGTCATGACAAACTGCCGGTTTATGGGCTGGGCAAAGACCAGAGCCACGAACACTGGGTCAGTGTGTTACGTCAGTTAATCCATCTGGGGCTGGTGACGCAGAATATCGCTATGCATTCGGCGTTACAGTTGACCGAAGCAGCGCGCCCGGTGCTGCGCGGTGAAGTGCCTTTGATGCTGGCAGTGCCGCGATTGATTACTGCGAAAACAAAAAGCAGCAGTCCGGCGAAGTTTCTCGGTGGCAATTACGACCGCAAGCTGTTCGCCAAGCTGCGTAAGCTGCGAAAAGCGATCGCCGACGAAGAGAATATTCCGCCCTATGTGGTGTTCAATGACGCCACACTGATAGAGATGGCAGAACAGATGCCGGTCAGCGCGTCGGAGATGCTCAGCGTCAACGGCGTGGGCCACCGCAAACTGGAGCGCTTTGGCAAACCTTTCCTGGTGATGATCAAAGAGCATCTTGATGATGAAGAATAAAGGACACTGATTATGCTGATGTTATTCGCAACGGTTGCGCTGGTTCATCTGGTGGCATTGATGAGCCCCGGCCCTGATTTCTTTTTCGTATCGCAAACCGCCGCCAGCCGCTCGCGTAAAGAGGCGATGATGGGGGTACTGGGTATTACGCTGGGTATCGTTGTCTGGGCGGGCGTGGCGCTGATGGGACTGCACCTGATCCTGGAAAAAATGGCGTGGCTGCATCAGATCATCATGGTCGGTGGTGGACTCTATCTGTTGTGGATGGGCTGGCAGCTGATGTGTTCGGCACGTCAGCGACACAAACAGCCGCAGCAGGATGAGCCCGTAGTTGAGCTGCCGAAACGCGGAATGAGCTTTCTCAAAGGCCTGCTGACGAACCTGTCGAATCCTAAAGCGATTATTTACTTCGGTAGCGTCTTCTCGCTGTTCGTCGGTGATGATGTGGGTTCGGCAGAGCGCTGGGGTCTGTTCCTGTTGATCATCGGTGAAACCTTTGCCTGGTTTGCCCTGGTCGCGGCTATCTTTGCGCTACCGTGGATCCGCGCAAAATATCAGCGCCTGGCAAAGTGGGTCGATGGCATGGCAGGCGTCCTGTTTGCCGGTTTTGGTATCCACCTGATTATTTCACGTTAAGCGCTGCTATCGTCTTATGCCGGAGAGCGCATTGCGCATCCGGCAAAACTTCACTGCCTGTGGTATCTCTCTGAACTTTACGTGTGTGACGACTGTCACAAACTGCACCTGTTAACGCCCCACTGTTACAACCGCGTATAAATCGTCACCCTTCTTTGATTAATGAAACCTTCACCTCCGTTATGGTCGTATCGACGGACTCTGTTTTCATGGAGATGATAATGACCACAAAACCCCTGTTAGTGTTGTTAATCGCGTTCTGCATCAGCGCCTGCGCCGCGCCTGAGGCTGCCCATTATCGCGTTCCTGACCAGGTGAAGAGAGACAGGGTATCGGCCATCCTGGCGCAGTTGCCTCCGGTGTCTGAGCAGCAGCAGGGCGAAAGAATTAACCAGATCTCCGCTGCGTTTCTCGGTACGCCTTATCAGCCGGATACGCTGATCGGCTCACCCGAAACGCCAGAAGCGCTGGTGATCAATTTCAACGGAGTGGATTGTTTCACGCTGCTTGATTACGTTCAGGCGCTAAGCCGCAGTCAGGATCGCGCCAGCTTTGAGGCTAACCTGGTTCGCACCCGTTACGCGGGTGGAGAAGTCAGCTACCTGAAACGGCGTCACTTTTTTTCCGACTGGTTCGCTGAAAGCCCGCGTAATGCCACTGACATAACCCGCACACTCAGCCCGGATGCGGTGACGGTGGTGAAGCAACTGAATCGTGAGGTCAGCGGAAAAGAAAGGCTGCCCGGGCTGGGTGTGGTTCCCCGACGCATAACTTACATCCCAGCCCGCGCGATCACATCGCAGGTACTGAAGCAGATTCAGACCGGCGATTACATTGGCGTTTATACCAACGCTCAGGGGCTGGATGTGTCGCACGTCGGGATTGCCGTCTGGCATGATGGACGGTTGTGGTTCAGGAACGCCTCTTCGCTGGCGATTAATCGCAAAGTGGTCGATACGCCATTCAGGGAGTATATGCGATCAAAACCGGGCATCATTGTATTGCGTGCGGTGCCATTGACCGCATCGTAGTGGTGCCAGGAAAGAGAGAATGTGATGCAGAGCAGGTTCGCGCCGACCTCAGCGTGTCGGCGCGTAAGGCCTTACGCGATCTTTCTGGCGCTGGCCAGCAGCGCGCCCACCGCCATAAACAGACCACCGAAAATGCGGTTCATCAACTTCATCTGCTTTGGCCCTTTAATCCAGCCAGCAATGCGTGTGGCCAGCGTGGCATAGCCAATCATCACGATGATATCGACCACCACGGTGGTGACACCCAGCACCAGATACTGCATAAACAGCGGCTGATGTGGCTGGATAAATTGCGGAAAGAGTGCAGCAAGAAAAACGATACTTTTCGGGTTGGTCAGGTTAACCAGCACGGCGCGTTTGAAAAGGCGACGACGTGGCATCGCTTTGGCGACAGCATCCAGATCGATGCCACCTGCTGAGCGCCACTGCTGGATACCCAGCCAGACCAGATAGGCTGCACCGGCCCATTTCAGAATTTCAAACGCCAGCAACGACTGTGAAAACAGCGCGCCCAGTCCGATACCGACCAGCACGATGTGCAGCATGAGTCCGACCTGCAAACCGGAGATCGAGGCCACCGTGCCGCGGTAGCCATGGCTGATACCGGTACTCATGGTGTTGATTGCCCCGGAGCCAGGCGACAGGCTGAGAATTGTGGTGGTAAGCAGATAGGTCAGCCACCATTCGATGGTCATGGGTCAGGCTCTCTTTAGTAACGGAATTGTGACACAATACGCCAGAAATAAGCGCGACGCTACGGCCTGCGCATGGCATTCATGACTCAGTATCCGGTCATCAGGAGGGCGAATGAATCAACACAAAGCCAGTTGGCTGCGACGTGAAAAAGCCTTTGCTGCCTTCGCCACCGGGCCGCTGCTCGATTTCTGGCACAGTCGTGAAGAGCTGGAGTTTACCGGCGTAGGAAATCTGACACTGCGCTATGTCCGCTTCACATCGCCGCAACATAAGCGTGTGATCCTGATTGTGCCGGGACGCATCGAGAGTTACATAAAATATCCTGAGCTGGCGTACGATCTGTTTCACTGCGGATTTGATGTGGTGATCCTGGACCATCGCGGTCAGGGACGATCCGATCGCCTGCTGGAAGATTCACACCGCGGTCACGTGGCAGAATTTACCCATTACGTCGACGATCTTGAAACGCTCTATCTTAAAGAGATTGTCAGCGGTCACTATCAGCAGCGCTATGCGCTGGCTCACTCGATGGGTGGCGCAATCCTGACGCTGTTTCTGGCGCGTCAGCCGCAGGCGTTTCATGCGGCAGCGTTAGTGGCACCGATGTTTGGCATCGCGTTGCCGCTGCCCTCATTTCTGGCCCACCGGCTTCTTGACTGGGCGGAGAAACGTCCGGCTATGCGCGATGGCTATGCGCTCGGCACCGGACGCTGGCGCGCGCACCCGTTTGGCATTAACCGGCTGACGCACAGCACGGAGCGTTACCGGCGTAACCTGCGATTTTATGCGGACGATCCGGCAATTCGCGTCGGCGGGCCAACCTACCACTGGGTGCGTGAAGGCATCCATGCCGGTCGCAATATTATCAGTCAGGTCGATAAGATCACCACGCCGCTGCTGCTGTTACAGGCCAGCGACGATCGGGTGGTCGACAATCGTTCACAGGACCTGTTCTGTGCCGCAATGGCCGCGGCGGGTCATCCGTGTGAGGGCAATAAGCCACGGGTGATCGAGGGTGCACGTCATGAGATCCTGTTTGAAAAGGATGAGATGCGTGCCGAAGCACTCAATGCAGTGGTCGACTTTTTTTCATCGCACCACTGACGTTTTTTATCCGACCGGTTTAAACCGGCAGAACCAGATACCCGAGGTTTTCATGTATCACATCGTTGCATCCGATCTGGATGGCACGCTGCTTTCTCCCGAACATCGTCTGACCCCTTTTGCGCGTGAAACACTGCAGCAGCTGGTCGCGAAAGATATTCACTTTGTGTTCGCCACTGGCCGTCATCATATTGATGTCGGACAGATGCGCGACAGCCTGGCCATTCCTGCCTATATGATCACCTCAAACGGCGCGCGCGTGCACAACGCAGAGGGCGAACTGGTGTTCAGTCATAATCTGGATGAGGACATCGCCAGCGATCTGTTTGGTCTGCAGTATCATCACAGCGATATTCTGACGCACGTTTACCGCGACGATGAGTGGTTTGTCAGCCGTTCAAGCCCGGCGGAGCAGGACTATTTCCGCGAGTCCGTCTTCAACTATCAGGTCTATGAGCCGGGGCTGCTGCCTACTGATAACATCAGCAAGGTTTTCTTCACCTGCGAAAATCCTGAGCATCTGATTCCGATGGAGCAGGCGATTGAAGCGCGCTGGGGCGACCGGGTTAATGTCAGTTTCTCGCTGCCAACCTGTCTGGAAGTGATGGCGGGCGGCGTGTCGAAAGGGCATGCGCTGGAGGCGGTCGCGAAGACACTGGGCCACACGCTGAAAAGCTGTATCGCTTTTGGCGACGGCATGAATGATGTGGAGATGCTGAGTATGGCAGGTAAAGGCTTTATCATGCAGAACGCCCATCAGCGGTTGAAAGATACGCTGCCAGCGCTGGATGTGATTGGGTCGAATGCCGATGATGCGGTGCCGCAGATGCTTCGTACGCTCTATCTGGCTTAAGCCGTCAGCGTAAAACAGGGCCGGATAACCGGCCCTGTTTTTATGGCCGTCAGGCGAGGGTTTTTTTGTGTTTGTGTTCGCTGACCATGGTCAGTAAGAGCAGAATAACCGCCAGCACACAGCCCGCAATCATCACCATGAAGCCGCCGTCCCAGCCGAAATAATCGACGGTGTAACCGACAATGGCGCTGGCCGCAACCGATCCGCCCAGATAGCCGAACAGGCCGGTGAAGCCCGCTGCCGTTCCCGCCGCTTTTTTCGGTGCCAGTTCCAGCGCGTGCAGACCAATCAGCATCACCGGGCCGTAGATCAGGAAGCCAATCACGATCATGCAGGCCATGTCGACGCCAGGATTACCCGCCGGGTTGAGCCAGTAGATCACAGTCGCGATGGTCACCAGCGTCATAAAGAACACCCCGGTTGCACCGCGATTGCCGCGGAACACTTTGTCCGACATCCAGCCGCAGAGCAGCGTGCCCGGAATCCCCGCATATTCATACAGGAAGTAGGCCCACGACGATTTATCCAGCGTGAAGTGTTTTACTTCGCGCAGATAGGTCGGCGACCAGTCGAGAATGCCGTAGCGCAGCAGATAAACAAAGACGTTGGCCAGTGCGATGTACCACAGCAATTTGTTTGGCAGCACATACTTCATGAAGATCTGTTTTGCTGTCAGCTCCTCTTCGTGGCTGGCATCGTAATCAGGCGGATAGTCGTTTTTGTACTCTTCAATCGGCGGCAGACCGCAGGATTGTGGGGTGTCGCGCATCAGCGCAAAGGCCAGAATCGCAATAGCAATTGCGCCAAACGCCGGCATGTAGAGTGCCGCTTTCCAGTCGTTGAACCACGCCATACCGAGCAGGAACAGCAGAGGTGGAATACCGCCGCCTACGTTATGCGCACAGTTCCAGACCGAGACAATCCTGCCGCGCTCTTTCTGCGACCACCAGTGAACCATGGTGCGGCCACAGGGCGGCCAGCCCATGCCCTGGAACCACCCGCAGACAAACAGCAGTACGAACATCACCATGATGCTGGAGGTCGCCCAGGGAACGAATCCCATAATCAGCATCACCGCCGCGGCCAGAATCAGACCAGCCGGTAAGAAGACGCGCGGATTTGATCGGTCAGAGACCGAGCCCATGATGAATTTTGAAAAGCCGTAGGCAATGGAGATGCCGGATAAGGCAAAACCGAGATCGCCACGTGAAAAACCCTGCTCCACCAGATAGGGCATGGCGAGTGCGAAGTTTTTTCTGACCAGATAGTAGGCCGCATAACCAAAGAAGATCCCGATGAAAATTTGCCAGCGCAGGCGACGGTAGAGCGGATCAACATGATCCTCCGCCACCTGCGGCTGACGTGGTGCAGGTTTAAAAATGCTCAGCATTAGTGAGGCCCTCCAGGGCACATTATGGTTTTTTATTCCCAGCAGGTTGGGGCAGGAAAAGAGCAGAAAAAAATGGACAAAGGATGTTCCATTTCGCGCAAAGAATAGTGGTAGTTGCGCAACGTTACTGTGATGAGTGACACATTTGTTACAGTTTTATTACAGTTGAGAGCGAATATGATCATCCGATGGATCATTTCGCGCATTTTATCTGGCATAAAACCCATTCCGGCACTGCTTATGTCAGTAAGTGTAAACAAGCCATTTTTCAGGCACTTCAATCGCCTGGTTAGTAATCAGATGTCAACCAGATTTAACAGCCTGACGGCTGCACATTGTTTACACTGACGGCCTGTTTATTTCGGGATCGTCACCGTGTTTTTATTGATTATTACCACCATTCTGTGGGCCTTTTCGTTCAGCCTGATTGGCGAGTATCTTGCCGGTCAGGTAGACAGCTGGTTCTCAGTGCTTATGCGTCTGGCGCTTGCTGCGCTGGTGTTTCTCCCTTTCCTGCGCTGGCGCGGCCATCGCCCTTCGACATTGCTGCTTTATATGCTGGTAGGGATGTTGCAGCTGGGCGTAATGTATCTGCTGAGCTTCGAAGCCTATCTCTACCTGAGCGTGTCGGAGTTCCTGCTGTTTACGGTGATGACCCCGCTCTACGTGACGCTGATTTATGATTTGATCAGCCGTCGTCCGCTGCGCATCGGCTATATCTTCAGTGCGTTGCTGGCGGTGGCAGGCGCGGCCATTATTCGCTATGACAAAGTCAGCGATCATTTCTGGTTTGGTCTGCTGTTGGTGCAGCTGGCAAACATCTGCTTTGCGGCGGGAATGGTAGGTTATAAGCGTCTGCAGGAGACCCGACCCATGCCGCAGCATACTGCTTTCTCCTGGTTCTATCTGGGGGCAGTGTTGATTGCGGTGATCGCCTGGTGTGCCTGGGGTAACCCGCAGAAGTTGCCGACGACTTCATTGCAGTGGGGCATTCTTGTCTGGCTGGGGGTTGCAGCTTCCGGTCTCGGCTATTTTATGTGGAATTACGGTGCGACGCAGGTTGATGCCGGTACGCTGGGCATTATGAACAACATGCACGTTCCCGCCGGGCTGCTGGTGAATCTGGCTATCTGGCAGGAGAAGCCGCACTGGCCGAGCTTTATTGCGGGCGCGCTGGTGATCCTCGCCTCGCTGTGGGTGCATAAGCGCTGGGTGGTGGGGCGTAGTGACCGGTAATCATTGGGTGCTGGGACAAACCGTTGCTGTAGCCGGACTGCGGCCTCCCGGGCTGGCGTGTCCGATCGCGAAGGAATCTCACATCCCTGCGGTGGATTTCGTGCGTTCCACTCGGGAAAGCGGGTCAGCTCCGTAAAGACGGCGTAAATACGTCCCTGTAGCCTCGGCCGTCGCATCCCTGCGACGGACGCTTTACTCTGTGACCCGCGTTCCCTCATTCGTGTCAGCCAGGCGCTGCCATTTTAAAAGCCATGTAGAAGCTTCAGAGAAGAGGTCGCGCAGTTGAGGAAAAGCGTCCGGGAAAGGGTTGGCGAGGCCGTGCTGCATGGATGCAGGCTTTATTTGCGGTCAGATGCGCGACTTCTGACCGTGCAGGTACCCCGAAGCGCTCAGCAACAGAACTTAAGCTGGCTTCTCACTCTTAGGGCGCTGAATCATCGCCAGCCCTTTCAGGAAGTTCCGCAGAATCTGGTCACCGCATTCGCGGTAGTTCTTATGATCCGGTTTGCGGAAAATTGCACCAATCTCAGCCTGTGAAACAGTAAAATTCACGCGCTTCAGGACATCAGGAATGTCGGTGGTCTTCAGATCAAAAGCGATGCGCAACTTTCTCATGAAGATATTGTTAGTCATCTTGCGTTCTATTGACGGCGCGGGTGCATCTTCGCTTTTGCCACGACGGTAAAAGATCAGGCCATTCAGAAAATAACCCATCAGCACATCCGGGCAGGGACGAAACGCGGCATCGTCATCTTTTTTCAGCCACGCCTGAATATCCGCTACCGGCACGTCACATTGCGCCAGCGCAAAAATCTCCACCATTTTGGCATCGCTCAGATTGAGCATGTAGCGCACGCTGCGCAGAATATCATTGTTAGTCATGGTGAGATCTTCTCATGTTCAGTCGACAGGCTGCGCATTATAGGGGATTTCGACTGCGTTCGCGCAGGTTTGTGCCCGCCGGATTACCGCTGTAATACTGCACCGGGCAGCGCGGCGTCGCGCACAAATGGCAGATGCTCGCAGGCGTGCTGACGGGCAAAGCGGATAAAGGCCTCCAGCACAGGCTGACGCTGCTCGCCTTCGCGCACGGCGGCATAAAGACGGCTCCAGAGGCCATCGCCCAGCGTGCGGGTAACGACCAGACCCTGCTTCTCAAAACTCTCCACCACCCAGTGCGGCAGGGCGGCAATCCCCATGCGCGCCGATACCATCTGAATCATCAGCAGGGTGTTATCTACACTTTTCAGGGCCGGACTCACGCCCGCTGGCTGCAGGAAGTGACGCCAGATATCCAGACGCTGACGCTGAACCGGATAGATCATTAACACTTCATCGGCCAAATCTTCTGGCGAAATCTGCTCAACCTGCGCCAGCGGGTGGTCCGTCGCCAGTACCAGCCGCACTTCATAATCAAACATCGGCGAGTAGAACAGGCCCGAGCGCGCCAGAATGTCGGAGGTCAGCACCACATCCAGCTCACCCTGTTGCAAAGCGGGCTGCGGATCAAAGGTCACGCCTGATTTGAAATCCATCACCACCTGCGGCCAGCTCTGGCGGAACTTGTCCAGAGCGGGAGTCAGCCACTGAATGCAGCTGTGACACTCAATCGCCACCCGCAGCGTGGTCTGATGCGGCTCATGACAGGCCTGCAATGCCTGCTGAATCTGCGGCAGCACCTGCTCAGCCAGCTGCAACAGAATATCCCCCTGCGGCGTAAAGCGTAGCGGCTGACTTTTACGCACGAACAGGCGGAATCCCAGCCGCTGCTCCAGATCGCTGAACTGATGAGATAACGCCGATTGCGTCTGATGAAGCTGGGCCGCCGCCGCCGCCAGCGATCCCGTATTGCGCAGAGCCTGAAGCGTCCGCAGGTGCTTGAGTTCGATCATGAGAGTCCTTCACATCGAAAATGAACATATTGCGCTTGAGCGACATACAGTACCCGCAGATTATAGCAGTGTAAACATCTGGACGGCTAAACATCTTTGGCTGCCCATTTTAGCCAAAGTGAAAGATTATCTGGAGAACAGCACATGACTATCCTCAACCATACCCTCGGCTTTCCCCGTATTGGCCTGCGCCGTGAACTGAAAAAAGCACTGGAGAGTTACTGGGCAGGCGACAGCACGCAGCAGGCACTACTGGCGACGGGCCGTGAACTGCGAGCGCGACACTGGCAACAGCAGAAAGAGGCGGGCGTCGATCTGCTGCCGGTCGGCGATTTCGCCTGGTATGATCATGTGCTGACCATTAGCCTGCTGCTGGGCAATGTGCCTGCACGTCATCAGAACACAGAGGGCACCGTTGATCTGGATACGCTGTTCCGCGTGGGGCGCGGGCGTGCGCCGACCGGCGAACCCGCGGCGGCGGCAGAAATGACCAAATGGTTTAACACCAACTATCACTACATCGTGCCGGAATTTACTCAGGGCCAGACATTTAAACTGACCTGGACTCAGCTGCTGGACGAGGTTGATGAGGCGCTGGCGCTGGGCCATAACATTAAGCCGGTGCTGCTCGGGCCGGTGACGTATCTGTGGCTGGGTAAAGTCAAAGGTGAACCCTTTGAACGTCTGTCGCTGCTGCCGGCGATTTTGCCGGTCTATCAGCAGGTGCTGGCGGAACTGGCAAAGCGCGGCATCGAATGGGTACAGATTGATGAACCCGCCCTGGCGCTGGAGTTGCCGCAGACCTGGCGCGACGCCTTTCAGCAGGCGTATGACGCCCTGCAGGGCCACAGCAAGCTGCTGCTTACTACCTATTTTGACAGCATCGGCCAGAACATTGATGTGATTCGTGCGCTGCCGGTGCAGGGCCTGCATGTCGATCTGGTTCATGGCTGTGATGATATTGAGCAGCTGAATCAGCAACTTCCCGCCAGCTGGCTGCTGTCGCTGGGCGTGATCAACGGACGTAATGTCTGGCGCGCCGATCTGAGCCGCTGGTTCAGTCGCCTGCAACCGCTGACCAGAGAGCGTGAGCAGCTGTGGATTGGATCTTCCTGCTCACTGCTGCACAGTCCGATCGACCTGAGTGTCGAGACCCGTCTGGATGACGAAGTCAAAAGCTGGTTCGCCTTTGCGCTGCAGAAATGTGCTGAGCTCTCGCTGCTGAGTCAGGCTATGAACAACAATGATGCGGCGTCGCTGGACGCCTGGAGCGCGCCGGTGCAGGCCCGTTCTCACTCCCGACGGGTGCATAATGCGGCGGTGGGGCTGCGTCTGGAGGCCATCACGCCACAGCACAGTGAGCGGCAGAGTGCTTACCCGGTTCGTGCCGTCCTGCAGCGTCAGCGTTTCAATCTGCCCGCCTGGCCCACCACCACCATTGGCTCTTTTCCACAGACCACTGAAATTCGCGGCCTGCGTCTCGACTTTAAGCAGGGCCGTCTCGATAGCAACCATTACCGCACCGGCATCGCGGAGCACATTAAACAGGCGATTACCGAGCAGGAGCGGCTGGGGCTGGATGTGCTGGTGCATGGTGAAGCAGAACGTAACGATATGGTTGAGTACTTTGGCGAGCATCTGGACGGCTTTGTCTTTACCCAGAACGGCTGGGTGCAGAGCTACGGTTCTCGCTGTGTAAAACCGCCTGTCATTATTGGCGATATCAGTCGCCCGGAGCCGATCACCGTAGAATGGGCCCGCTATGCCCAGTCGCTTACGGATAAGCCGGTAAAAGGGATGCTGACCGGTCCGGTGACGATTCTCTGCTGGTCATTCCCGCGTGAAGATGTGTCACGTGAAATCATCGCTAAGCAGATCGCGCTGGCGCTGCGTGATGAAGTGGAAGATCTGGAGAAGGCGGGCATCGGGATTATTCAGATTGATGAGCCTGCGCTGCGTGAAGGTCTGCCCCTGCATCAGTCTGAGTGGGCGACCTATCTGAACTGGGCCGTTGAAGCGTTCCGGCTGAATGCGGCGGTGGCGCGGGATGAAACCCAGATTCACACGCATATGTGTTACTGCGAGTTTAACGACATTATGGACGCCATCGCAGCCCTGGATGCGGATGTCATCACGATCGAAACTTCGCGTTCTGACATGGACCTGCTGGAGTCGTTTGAAGATTTCGAGTATCCGAATGAAATCGGGCCCGGCGTCTATGATATTCACTCCCCCAATGTTCCCAGCGTGGAGTGGATAGAAGCACTGTTGCTGAAGGCGGCGAAACGGATTCCGGAAGCGCGGTTGTGGGTAAACCCGGACTGCGGTCTTAAGACGCGTGGCTGGACGGAGACGCGTCAGGCGCTGGCGAATATGGTGACGGCGGCGAAGAAACTGCGTGGTCAGACGGCGTAGAAAAGGGGCCCGGTGGGTAAAATCAGGGGCGCAGAAGCGCCCCTTTTTCATTTATTTTGATGCCACACCATACTGCCTGAACCAGGCCAGCATGCGTTGCCAGCCATCATTCGCTGATTCAGCATGGTAGCTCGGACGGTAATCAGCATTAAACGCATGTCCCGCTTCGGGATAGACGATGATCTCGGCGGTTGCATTGGCGGCATGCAGCGCCTGACGCATCTGCTCGACGCTCTCCAGTGGAATGCCGTCATCCTGACCACCATACAAACCTAACACCGGGGCACTCAAATCGACCGCAATATCAATAGGATGTTTCTGCTGCTTCAGCGTGCGCTCACCGGTCAGTCGCCCATACCAGGCAACCGCGGCGCGCAGCTGTGGGTTGTGCGCGGCGTAGAGCCAGCTGATGCGGCCACCCCAGCAAAAACCGGTGATGCCCATGCGACGGATATCGCCGCCATTACGCGCCGCCCAGTTAGCGGCATGATCGAGGTCAGCCAGCACCTGAGTGTCAGGGACTTTGCTGACCAGCTCGCTGAATAGCGTCGGGATATCATTGTATTCAGAAGGATCGCCCTCGCGGAAATAGAGCTCGGGCGCGATCGCCAGATAGCCTTCCAGCGCCAGACGACGGCAGATATCCCGGATGTGTTCATGCACACCAAAGATTTCCTGCACCACCAGGACGACAGGTAACGGGCCTTCCGCTGGGTGAGGCTTTGCAAAAAATGCCGGCATGTTTTCGCCCTGGCTGGGAACCGAGGTTTCACCTGCGTGAATGGCCGGGCTTTCGGTAATGATGGTCGTAGAGGCGGTGGGCTGCACGGCAGGGGCAAAGCCGCCCGTCGCCGGTTTTTGTGCCATATTATCACTGGGTTTCATTATTCTCTCCGTGCAAGCATTTGCGCAATCACGTAACTATAGCCTGGCGACAAAGCATATGCGCCAGGTGTCGGGTAACAGAATCAGCAGCGAATAAAATCACCCACCTCTTTAACATTGCGCTGACCCGGACACAGCCTCGCGAAGGGCTATCGGGACCAGGAAGATGTTATTGTGTGATATCAATCACATTTCATCTGGCTGGAAATGTAACTTTCATTTTCTTAAGTGAATGCTGTCACATATTTATCGGGCGTGCTGGCGTAGAGTGGCGCGCTACCTTCCCTTAACAGGAGTCTGAAAAATGACACAGTCTGACGTTTTCCATCTTGGCCTGACTAAAGCCGATCTGCAGGGCGCCACCCTGGCGATTGTGCCGGGCGATCCGGAGCGTGTGAAGAAAATTGCCGGACTGATGGAAGATGCCACGCATCTCGCCTCACACCGTGAATTTACTTCATGGCTGGCAAAAATTGATGGTAAACCCGTCGTGGTCTGCTCAACCGGTATTGGCGGTCCTTCAACGTCGATTGCGGTGGAAGAGCTGGCACAGCTCGGCGTGCGCACCTTCCTGCGTGTCGGGACCACTGGCGCGATCCAGCCACATATCAATGTTGGCGATGTACTGGTGACCACCGCATCGGTTCGTCTGGACGGGGCCAGCCTGCATTTTGCGCCGATGGAGTTCCCGGCAGTGGCAGATTTTGCCTGTACCACCGCACTGGTTGCTGCCGCAGAAGCCTGTGGCGCGAAGACCCATATCGGTATCACCGCCTCATCTGACACCTTCTATCCGGGCCAGGAGCGTTACGACACTGTTTCAGGCCGCGTCGTCAGCCGTTTTAAAGGTTCGATGAAAGAGTGGCAGGAGATGGGTGTACTTAACTATGAGATGGAATCCGCTACACTGTTAACCATGTGCGCCAGCCAGGGTCTGCGAGCCGGCATGGTGGCGGGCGTGATTGTGAACCGCACGCAGAAAGAGATCCCGGATGCGGTCACCATGAAACAGACAGAAAGTGACGCAGTGAAGATTGTGGTCGAAGCGGCTCGTCGCTTGCTGTAGGCCGCGTCAGGCAGCAGGTTTTTGTCCAGACTCAAAACCTGCTGCCGGTCGTTAACGGCGCGTAACGTCAGTGAAACCTGAGAGTGTTTATGCGCAACACCATTCCTGTCCGACGTCCTCTCCCCGGCGCGAATCCTGCCGCACTCAGTGCCCGACTGGAACGCAGTGCCGAACGTTTCCGTACCGCCATGCAACAGGGCGATTATGCGCTGGCAGCCCAGTGCTGCGAAGAGGTGCGGCACTCAATGCCCAACCAGATGCAGGTGCTGAGCGACTATGCCCTTTGTCTGCTGCGTCTGGGTCAGCACAATAAAGCGTACAAAATCTATCAGAAGATTTATCAGTCACCGCCCGCTGTGCAGGCTACAGCCTCTGAAACCTGGCTGGATGGCCTGACCGAAGTATGTGGCTGGCTGGATAAAAAGGACGAAGTCGCACGTTACGGTCTGGCGTCGCTGATGCGTTCTGATGCACGTTTCAGTCAGGGGCAGCGCATAGCATTTCCCGCTCCGCAACCTGAGCCTGTTGATCTCCGTCAGCCGCAGCAAAATGTCATTGCTTTCTGCCTGTATGGCGATCAGCCACGTTACTGCGAAACCTTAATCAAAAACGTTGAAGTCGCGCCTGAATTTTATCCCGGCTGGGTCTGTCGCATCTATCTTGATGACAGCGTGCCGCAGCATGTCTGGCAGCGCCTTGACCAGGCGCACGTCCAGCTGGTCGATATGTCTCATGAAAAAACTTTGTATCCAACCCTGTGGCGTTTTCTGGTGCTCGACGATCCAGCGGTGAAGCGCTTTATCGTGCGCGATGCCGACTCGTTGCTCTCGGAGCGCGAAGCGGCGGCGGTTAATGCCTGGCTGGCGTCGCCTTACTGGTTCCACCATATGCGTGACTACTTCTCTCATACCGAACTGCTGCTGGCAGGGATGTGGGGCGGCTGTCACGGCGTCTTCCGGGGTGTGGAACAGGCGATGCGTGATTTCATCGCGCAGTATCAGGGCAGTGAACGCTTCACCGACCAGTATTTCCTCAAGGTAGCGCTGTGGCCAACTGTGCGCGAAAGCCTCCTGAGCCATGATGAGTGGTTTCATTTCCATCAGGCCCAGCCGTGGCCTGACCATGCGCCTGTGCGCTGGAATACGCCGCATTTTCACGTTGGTAGCAATACGGGATTTGCCAGTATGACTGGTAAAACCAGCGCCGCTGACGGTAGCCGACAGCGCGTCGCGATCACCTCCGGCGAGACAACCTGGCACTATCTGGCGCAGGTCAAAAACGGTGAATGGCAGCTGCCGATGCCGTTTTTCCTGATTGATGCGTGGCAGGCTGGAAAGCTGACGGTGGCGGCTCTGTAAGTCGCTGAGTCTGGCTAAAATTGTCTGGACATTCATACAGTGCGACTCTACCTTTTCCCTCAGCAGCCTGAGTCGCGGGGAAATCATGGATCAGCACATCATCATCAGCGCCTGTCTGGCGCTTGCCGGGTTAGGGATTGGCTGGATGCTGGCACAGTTACGTGCCGGTCATCAGGTCGCCAGTTTCCAGACCGAGCGTCGTCTGCAGGAAGAGGCGCAACAGCGCCAGCAGCAGCAAATCGAACAGCTTCAGCAGCAGACACAGCAGCGTGAGCAGGAACTGCGTCAGCTTCACGGCGCACTAAGCGGTGCCAATGAGCGACTGCAACAGCTTGATTACTGGCGCAATGAAAGCGAACAGCTCAATCGTGAACTGCGTAATCAGCTGGAGGTTAACAGCGCGCAGGAAGCGGAGTTGCGCGAAGTGACCATCCGCCTGGAAGAGACCCGCTTCGCGGCTGAAGAGAAACAGCGCCTGCTGACCAACAGCGAACAACGCCTCAGCGCCCAGTTTGAAAACCTCGCCAACCGTATTTTCGAAAACAGCGGCCGTCGCGTCGATGAACAAAACCGCCAGAGTCTGGATGGGCTGATTGGCCCGCTGCGTGAGCAGCTTGATGGCTTTCGTCGTCAGGTTCATGAGAGCTTTGGTGCAGAGGCGCGTGAACGCCACACCCTGACCCATGAAATCCGGCAGTTACAGCAGCTGAATGCGCAGATGGCGCAGGAGGCATTAAACCTGACCAAAGCGCTGAAGGGCGACAACAAAATTCAGGGTAACTGGGGTGAAGTCGTATTGGGCCGCGTGCTGGAAGCCTCCGGACTGCGTGAAGGTTATGAATATGAAACCCAGGTGAGCATTCAGTCAGAACAACAGGGCAGGATGCAGCCGGATGTAATAGTGCGTCTGCCGCAGGGCAAAGATGTCGTCGTGGATGCCAAGATGACGCTGGTGGCTTATGAGCGCTACTTCAATGCAGAAGATGAAATTGAACGTGAGCAGGCGATTCAGGAGCATGTCGCTGCTATGCGGGCGCACATCCGCCTGCTGGGCCGAAAAGATTATCAACAGTTGCCCGGTTTACGATCGCTGGATTATGTGTTGATGTTTATCCCGGTTGAGCCCGCCTTTTTGCTGGCCATTGATCGCCAGCCTGAGCTGATTGGCGAGGCACTGCAGCAGAACATCATGCTGGTCAGCCCCACCACACTGCTGGTGGCGTTGCGAACCATTAATAATCTCTGGCGCTATGAGCATCAGAGCCGCAATGCACAGCGTATTGCCGATCGGGCAACCCGGCTCTATGACAAGATGCGGCTGTTTGTCGATGACATGACCGGCATTGGTCACAGTCTTGATAAGGCGCAAAACAGCTATCGCGAGGCGATGAAAAAGCTGTCAGAGGGGCGCGGCAACCTGATTGCGCAGACAGAAGGATTTCGGGCGCTGGGCGTGGAGATCAAACGGCCCATCAACCCGCAACTGGCAGAACGAGCCATGCCGGAAAACCGGGCGGATGAGGATGCAGATGACGACAGGGATGCGGATGAGAGTGAGCCGCGTGTGAGACGCCTCCACGAATAGTATGGGCGCAGCGTGCCTGACTTCCGTGACTCTGATACACTTCGGGAAGTATTGTTTGTGGAGCAGGTAAAACCGATGGCAGATGAATCACAGCAGGAAACCACCCATTTTGGCTTTCAGACGGTCGCCAAAAGCGAAAAAGCTGACAAAGTCGCGGACGTGTTTCACTCCGTAGCGGCAAAATATGACCTGATGAACGATTTGATGTCGTTTGGCGTCCATCGTATCTGGAAGCGTTTTACCATTGACAGCAGCGGCGTGCGGCGCGGTCAGCGCGTGTTAGATCTGGCCGGCGGTACGGGCGATTTGACCGCAAAATTCTCTCGCCTGGTGGGCGAAACCGGTCAGGTTGTCCTGGCCGATATCAACAGCTCCATGCTGAAGATGGGCCGCGAAAAGCTGCGCAATCAGGGTGTGGTTGGCAATGTGAGTTACGTACAGGCCAACGCAGAAGCTCTGCCTTTCCCCGATAACTATTTCGACTGCATCACCATCTCCTTTGGTCTGCGTAACGTCACGGAAAAAGAGAAAGCGCTGGCCTCGATGTTCCGTGTCCTTAAGCCGGGCGGACGTTTGCTGGTGCTGGAGTTTTCTAAGCCGGTGCTGGATCCGCTGAGCAAGGCGTATGACGCTTACTCATTCCACATTCTGCCGCGTATCGGACAGCTGGTGGCGCAGGATGCAGAGAGCTATCGCTATCTGGCCGAATCGATCCGCATGCATCCCGATCAGGAGACCCTGAAAGCGATGATGAACGATGTCGGTTTTGAAAATACCACTTACTCCAATATGACTGGCGGCATTGTTGCGCTGCATCGTGGATTTAAGTTCTGAGTGAGATGGTAATGAACCTGATGCCCTTGATTACCGCGGGCCTGGAAACGGCACTGAACCGTATTCTCTATCGCGATCGCGGCCTGAAACCGGCGCGGCAACGTCTGAATGGCAAAGTGCTGACGCTGCGCCTGACTGAGTTCTCTTATCCGCTGGTGCTGGTTTTCAGTGAACAGCAACTGGACGTGTTAGCGGACTGGCAGGATCGCAGTGACTGCACGGTGATCACCTCGCTGAAAACGCTGACGAAGCTGCGCGATCGCCAGCAGCTGACGCCGCTGATTCGCAGCGGTGACCTGCAGGTTGAAGGCGACCTGCAGGTAGTGCAGCAGTTCTCCGCGCTGATGGATCTGGCTGAGCTGGACCCGGCAGAATATCTGGCTCCCTGGGTAGGCGATATCGCCGCACAGGGCATCAGTCAGCGCTCGCAACAGGCATTCCGCTTTTTCACAGGTGAAGTGCAGCGTCGCCAGGATTATCTCGGACAGGCCATCACCGAAGAGTGGCGTGTTGCGCCTGGCTCGCTGGAATTAGCCTGGTTTTCTGAGGAGGTCGACGCGATGGAACGTTCGCTTGAGGCGCTTGATGCGCGTCTGGCGCAGCTGGAGGCAAAATGAGTTTTGGAGAGATCCGCCGTTTATATCTGATCATGAAGGTGTTTCTGACCTATGGCCTTGATGAACTGATACCTCAGACACGCCTCACTTTCCTGTTTCGCCTGTGGCGTCGCTCTGTTTTCTGGATCCCGAATCTGCATCAGCATGAGCCCATCGGCGCACGTATGCGCATGGCGATGGAGCAACTGGGTCCGGTCTGGATCAAGTTCGGCCAGATGCTGTCGACCCGTCGGGATCTCTTCCCGCCGCTGATCGCCGATCAACTCGCGATCCTGCAGGACCGCGTAGCGCCCTTCGATGGCGTCAAAGCGAAAGCGCAGATTGAAGCCTCAATGGGCGCGCCGATTGAAACCTGGTTTGATGATTTTGATATCAAGCCACTGGCGTCGGCATCCATTGCACAGGTGCACACCGCCACGCTGAAATCGACCGGCAAGAAAGTGGTGATCAAAGTGATCCGCCCCGATATTTTGCCGGTGATCAAAGCGGACATGAAGCTGATCTATCGCCTGGCCCGCTGGGTTCCGCGTCTGCTGCCGGATGGGCGCCGTCTGCGTCCGGTCGAGGTGGTGCGCGATTATGAGAAAACCCTGCTTGATGAGCTGAACCTGCTACGTGAAGCGGCCAACGCCATTCAGCTGCGCCGGAATTTTGAAGACAGCCGCATGCTCTACGTACCGGAAGTCTATTCAGATTACTGCAGCGAAACCATGATGGTGATGGAGCGTATCTACGGCATTCCGATTTCTGACGTTGCTACGCTGGAACGTCATGGCGTGAATATGAAGCTGCTGGCTGAACGTGGCGTGCAGGTCTTCTTCACCCAGGTCTTTCGCGACAGCTTCTTCCATGCGGATATGCATCCGGGCAACATCTTTGTCAGCTATGACCATCCGGAAGATCCACAATATATCGGCATTGACTGCGGTATCGTGGGTTCACTGAACAAAGAAGATAAGCGTTATCTGGCGGAAAACTTTATCGCGTTCTTTAACCGTGATTACCGAAAGGTCGCGGAACTGCACGTAGACTCCGGCTGGGTGCCGCCAGATACCAATGTCGAAGATTTCGAGTTTGCGATTCGTACAGTCTGCGAACCGATTTTTGAAAAGCCGCTGGCTGAGATCTCTTTCGGACATGTGCTGCTGAACCTGTTTAACACCGCACGCCGCTTTAACATGGAAGTGCAGCCGCAGCTGGTCCTGCTGCAAAAAACGCTGCTTTATGTGGAAGGGATTGGCCGTCAGCTCTATCCTCAGCTCGATCTGTGGAAGACAGCCAAGCCGTTCCTGGAAGAGTGGATTAAGGATCAGGTCGGTCTGCCAGCCATTATCCGTGCGGTGAAAGAGAAAGCGCCATTCTGGGCTGAAAAGTTACCCGAGCTGCCCGAGCTGTTTTACGACAGCCTGCGCCAGCACAAGCTGCTACGGCATAGCGTCGATAAATTGGTGGGTGATATGCACGCACAGCGCGTTCGTCACCATCAGGCGCGCTACCTGTTTGGCGTCGGTGCAACGTTGCTGTTAAGCGGAACGGCTGTACTGCTCACCCGACCGGACTGGGACTTCTTCCCGGCGGTGTTAATGGCGGCGGGAATCGTCTCCTGGTTAATCGGCTGGCGTAAGACAAACTGATTGTCACGTCCGTCTAAAAAAAGGTAATGTCGCTGGCTCAGGCCCGGTTGAAAAGGGCACTCTGTGGTGCATTACCTCATCGTTTTCACAGAATATTAGAGGCTATCTCATGGGCGGTATCAGTATCTGGCAATTGTTAATCATTGCCGTCATTGTTGTACTTCTGTTCGGTACCAATAAATTGCGTAATCTGGGTTCAGATTTAGGTTCTTCGATTCGTGGCTTCAAAAAAGCCATGAGTGACGAGGACGATAAAAAGGATCAACCGAAAGAGCAGGATGCTGACTTCGCGGCCAAAACGCTGGCTGATAAACAGCACACTTCGGCTACCAAAGAAGACACCAAGAACGACAAGCAGGTGTAAACCGTGTTCGATATTGGTTTTAGTGAACTGGTATTGGTGTTCGTTATCGGGCTGATTGTACTCGGCCCGCAACGTTTACCGGTTGCGGTGAAAACCGTAGTCGGCTGGATCAGGGCGATTCGTTCGCTGGCAGCCAATGTGCAACATGAACTGGCGCAGGAGCTCAAGCTGCAGGAGCTGCAGGACAGCCTGAAAAAGGTGGAAGAAGCGAGCCGCGGCACGCTCTCACCTGAGCTGAAAGAGTCGATGGAAGAGCTGCGTAAAACGGCGGATTCAATGAAACGCTCGGTCAGTCAGAGCATCGACATTGAAAAAGAGGAAGACGAGGCAAACACCATTCATTCGGCCCAGCACAGGCCCGTGTCTCATCCTGCTTCAGAAGCAGGACACGCATCTGAGTCTGGCACGGCGGAACTTTCGGCGACACCTGCTACCGCAGAACATCAGGCCAGCGCGCCAGCACAGGCTCCCGCTCCGGTTTCAGACGCTGTCACGGCTGCGCAACCTGCTGCGGCACCTTCCGTTGTTGCCACTGCCCCGGCACAGGCTCCGTCAGCCGTTTCATCCGCGCCGGCTGTGCAATCTTCTGCCGCACCTGCCGCCGTGGCCAGCGCACCGGCACAGGCGCCTGCGGATGAAGCCGCCAGACCGGCCAATGCTGCGCGACATTCCGCTCCACCCTCTTCTGCAAGTGATGAACGATAATGGCCGTTGAAGATACTCAACCGCTCATCAGTCATCTGATTGAGCTGCGTAAGCGACTACTGAATTGCATGATCGCAGTATTAGCGATTTTTCTGGTGCTGGTTTTCTTCGCCAATGATATTTACCAGCTGGTCGCGGCACCTCTGATTAGCCAGATGCCGGTTGGATCGAGCATGATCGCGACTGATGTCGCCTCACCGTTTTTCACCCCGATTAAGCTGACCATCATTGTGTCGGTGTTTCTTGCGGTGCCGGTGATCCTCTATCAGGTCTGGGCATTTGTTGCCCCGGCGCTATACCGGCATGAGCGCAGGCTGGTTATGCCACTGCTCTTTTCCAGCACCTTCCTGTTCTATTTCGGCGTAGCGTTTGCCTATTTTGTGGTCTTTCCGCTGGCATTTGGTTTTTTCACCAAAACCGCGCCGATCGGCGTCACCGTTGCGACAGATATTGCCAAATACCTCGATTTTGTCATGACGCTGTTTATGGCATTTGGTGTGGCGTTTGAAGTGCCGGTGGCGATTGTGCTGCTGTGCTGGACCGGCATCACCAGTCCGGACGATCTGAAGAAGAAACGTCCTTATATTCTGGTGGGTGCCTTCGTCGTCGGGATGTTGCTCACACCGCCGGATGTTTTTTCCCAAACTTTGCTCGCTATTCCGATGTACTGCCTGTTTGAAGTCGGCGTATTCTTTTCCCGTTACTACGTGGGTAAAGGCCGCCGGTCACAGGATGAGGACGAGAACATCGACTCCTGATGCCGACAGCGTTACCGTTACCCGCACAGGCGGGAAGCGATCAATCCAAACCGCCCTGATGGGCGGTTTTTGTTTATAAAATGTGGGAAAAATTATGTTTGATATCGGTGTAAACCTGACCAGCACGCAATTCGCCTCCGACCGGCAAAAGGTGGTTAAACGCGCGCGTGATGCGGGCGTCACCGGCATGCTTATTACCGGCACTAATGCGCTGGAGAGCCAGCAGGCTCAGCGGCTGGCTGAAGCGCAACCCGATTTCTGCTGGTCTACCGCGGGCGTTCATCCTCATCATGCCAGCGAATGGTCCACGGACATTGCCAGTACCCTGCGTCGACTGGCTGAAAAACCGGAAGTGGTGGCTATCGGTGAGTGCGGGCTCGATTTTAATCGCAACCTGTCGGCGCATGAGCAGCAGGAGTATGCGTTTGATGCACAGCTGGCACTGGCGGCGGAACTCAACATGCCGGTGTTCCTTCACTGCCGTGAAGCCCATGCACGTTTCGCCGCGGTGCTTGAACCCTGGCTGCCAAAATTGCCGGGTGCGGTGATTCACTGCTTTACCGGCACGCGTGATGAACTTGAAGGCTGTCTGGCCATGGGATTATCCGTGGGGATCACGGGCTGGGTGTGCGATGAGCGTCGTGGTCTGGAACTGCGAGAGCTGCTGCCACTGATTCCGGCCGATCGTCTGCTGCTGGAAACCGATGCGCCGTATCTGCTGCCACGCGACATGCGCCCGCGCCCGACTTCACGCCGGAACGAACCCTGCTTTTTACCGCATATTGTGCATCAGGTGGCGACATGGCGTGGGGAGAATGCTGAGGAACTGGCGGTCCGCATTGATCAGAATGCGCGGACGTTGTTCAGACTGGCTTAAAGCTTGCGGAACTGCTTGTTATCCACGCTGCGCATCACCTGCTTGTTCAGCAGATTAAGCAACAGAATCGAGCGTGTTTCACCATCCGGCTCGGCAAAGATAGCGCGCAGCCCCTCAAAGGTCCCTTCAGTGATAACCACTTCATCGCCGCTTTGAGGGGTTTCCGGATCAAGCAGGATTTGCGGGACGTCGGTCTCCAGCGCTTCAATCACGGCTGATGGCACGGTCGCAGGTGTGGTGCCGAAGCGCACAAAGTGGCTGACACCGCGCGTGCTGCTGATGGTCGTGGTGTGAATCGCTTCCGGATCGAATTCAATAAACAGATAATTTGGAAACAGTGGCTCACTCACCGTGGTACGTTTTCCGCGCACGATCTTTTCCAGAGCGATCATCGGACTCAGGCAATGCACTTCCTGCCGCTCCAGATGCTCCTTCGCGCGCAATAGCTGTCCACGTTTGCAATAGAGTAAGTACCAGGATTCCATAACTGCTCCCATTGAATGGACGCTAAGAATAGCAAACCTGCTGCCAGAGTTATAGCGCAGGGGCAGGGTAAAGCGTCCTGCAAAGAAAATAAACTGAGACTTTTCTTAACAGGCCGGCTGGCAGGTGAAAAGGTAACTGAAAATTGACGTCTGCTTAAGAGGCTGCACTATAAACCTCAGCATATCCGCTTAATCAGACCTATAATGGCCGATTCACTCTGGCCGGAAAGCTAAAGCCGCATGAAATATCACGATTTAAGAGACTTTCTCGCGCTGCTCGAACAGCGCGGTGAGCTAAAGCGCATTACCCAGTCGATCGATCCCGAACTGGAAATGACCGAAATTGCCGACCGCACACTGCGCGCCGGTGGTCCCGCCTTGCTGTTTGAAAACCCGAAAGGGTACGACATGCCGGTACTGTGCAATCTGTTCGGCACGCCAAAGCGCGTGGCAATGGGCATGGGCCAGGAGGAGGTCAGCGCACTGCGTGAAGTGGGTAAACTGCTGGCCTTTCTGAAAGAACCGGAGCCGCCAAAAGGCTTCCGCGATCTGTTCGATAAAATGCCGCAGTTTAAGCAGGTTCTGAACATGCCGACCAAACGGCTGCGTAATGCACCCTGTCAGGAGGTGGTGTTCAGTGGCGATGACGTTGATCTGACGCGCATTCCGGTGATGAAGTGCTGGCCCGGTGATGCGGCACCGCTGATTACCTGGGGCCTGACTGTGACGCGCGGCCCCCATAAAGAGCGGCAGAATCTTGGTATCTATCGGCAGCAGGTGATCGGCAAAAATCGTCTGATTATGCGCTGGCTGTCGCACCGTGGCGGTGCGCTTGATTATCTGGAGTGGACGAAAGCGCATCCGGGTGAGCGTTTTCCGGTGTCGGTGGCGTTGGGTGCCGATCCTGCCACCATTCTTGGTGCCGTGACGCCGGTGCCTGATACGCTTTCAGAATATGCGTTTGCCGGTTTGCTGCGCGGCAATAAAACAGAAGTGGTGAAGTGTCTCTCGAACAATCTCGAGGTGCCTGCCAGCGCTGAAATCGTGCTGGAAGGGTATATCGAAGCGGGCGATATGGCGCCGGAAGGCCCTTACGGTGACCACACGGGCTACTACAATGAAGTAGATAGCTTCCCGGTGTTTACTGTGACGCATATTACGCAGCGCCATAAGCCTATCTATCACTCTACCTACACTGGCCGTCCACCGGATGAACCTGCGGTACTGGGTGTGGCGCTGAATGAAGTGCTGGTGCCGATTCTGGTGAAGCAGTTCCCGGAGATCGTGGACTTCTATCTGCCGCCAGAAGGTTGCTCATACCGCCTCGCGGTTGTGACAATTAAAAAGCAGTACGCAGGGCATGCCAAACGTGTCATGTTTGGCGTCTGGTCGTTTTTACGGCAGTTCATGTACACCAAATTTGTTATTGTGTGTGACGATGACGTTAATGCGCGTGACTGGAACGATGTGATCTGGGCGATCACCACGCGTATGGATCCGGCTCGCGATACGGTATTAGTGGAAAATACCCCGATCGATTATCTCGATTTCGCCTCGCCTGTGTCCGGGCTGGGATCGAAGATGGGGATGGATGCGACCAACAAGTGGCCGGGTGAAACGCAGCGCGAATGGGGTACACCCATTGTGAAAGACCCTGCGGTCACCGCGCGTATTGATGCCATCTGGGATGAGCTAGGTATTTTTGATCAGCCGCCACAGCGTTGATGGCGAGCACAACCATAAAGACGACCCGACAGAGGGAACGCATGACAACGTTAAGCTGTAAAGTAACTTCAGTTGAGGCGATTACCGACACGGTCTATCGCGTTCGCCTGATCCCTGAAGCGGAATTCAGTTTTCGCGCGGGACAGTATCTGATGGTAGTGATGGATGAGCGCGACAAGCGTCCGTTCTCACTGGCTTCAACGCCGATGGAAAAAGATATCATTGAGCTGCATATCGGCGCGTCCGATCTGAACCTCTATGCCATGGCCGTTATGGATCGCATCCGTAACGATCGCCAGATCACGGTTGATATGCCGCACGGCGACGCCTGGTTGCGCGAAGAGAGCACTAAGCCGCTGATTCTGATTGCGGGCGGCACCGGTTTCTCCTATGCCCGTTCAATTCTGCTTACCGCGCTGGCGGAACAGCCAGAGCGCGATATCGCTATTTACTGGGGCGGACGTGAGCTCAAGCATCTGTACGATATGGACGAGCTGGATGCGCTGGCAGTCAAGCACCCGAACCTGAAGGTCATTCCGGTCGTTGAGCAGCCCGAAGCGGGCTGGCAGGGTCGGTCAGGCACGGTCCTGACAGCCGTGATGCAGGACTTCAGCACGCTGAGCGAGCATGAGATCTACATCGCCGGACGCTTTGAGATGGCGAAGATTGCCCGCGATCGTTTCTGTGCCGAGCGTGGCGCCGTAGAGTCACAGATGTATGGCGATGCGTTTGCCTTTATCTGATTCCCGGTAGCAGCCTGTAGCAGACAGAAAAAACCCGCCGGTTAACGGCGGGTAAATCTGACAAAGTAAGACTCAACGTATTACAGACGCTCGAATACGGTCGCAATCCCCTGACCCAGTCCGATGCACATGGTGGCGAGTCCGAAACGGGCATCGCGTCGTTCCATAATATTCAGCAGTGTGGTGCTGATGCGCGCGCCGGAACAGCCCAGCGGATGGCCTAAAGCAATCGCACCGCCATTCAGATTCACCTTGTCATCCATCAGCTCCAGTAAACCTAAGTCCTTGATGCAGGGCAGCGTCTGCGCGGCAAAGGCTTCGTTCAGCTCAAACACGTCGATATCACTGACGCTTAGCCCCGCCCGTTTCAATGCCAGTTTGCTGGCCGGTACCGGTCCGTAGCCCATAATCGACGGATCACAGCCGACCACTGCCATACTGCGGATGCGGGCGCGTGGCGTCAGCCCCAGTTCACGGGCGCGTGATTCACTCATGACCAGCATGGCGGCTGCACCATCTGATAACGCCGACGACGTGCCCGCCGTGACGGTGCCATTCACCGGATCGAAGGCGGGTTTAAGCGCCGCCAGTCCTTCGGCGCTGGTCTCCTCGCGGATCACTTCATCAAAGTCATAGCGTTTAAGAATGCCGTCGCTGTCGTGTCCATAAGTGGCGACAATCTCAGTGGCGAAGTCGCCGCGCTGGGTGGCCTGCCATGCACGCTGGTGCGAACGCAGGGCAAACGCATCCTGCTGCTCACGGCTGATATGATGCATACGTGCCAGCATCTCGGCAGTTAAGCCCATCATGCCTGCGGCTTTGGCGACGGTGCGTCCCAGGCCGGGATGAAAATCCACACCATGATTCATCGGCACGTGCCCCATGTGCTCCACGCCACCGATCAGGCAGCACTGTGCATCGCCCACCATAATGGCGCGGGCCGCATCGTGCAGCGCCTGCATTGACGAACCGCACAGCCGGTTAACGGTAGTGGCTGGTACAGAGTGCGGGATTTCGGCCAGCAGCGCGGCGTTACGCGCGATATTAAATCCCTGTTCCAGCGTCTGCTGTACGCAGCCCCAGACGATATCGTCGAGCGAAGTCGGATCCACTGCCGGGTTGCGGCTCAGAATTTCGCGCATCAGGTGCGCAGAGAGGTCTTCAGCGCGCACGTTCCGAAAGGCTCCGCCTTTTGAACGTCCCATTGGCGTGCGCACCGCATCAACAATCACCACATTTTCCATCTTTTTGCCCTCAGGCGCTTTTCAGCGCGGCTTCATCAATCGGTTTAGCGGCGGGATACCAGCTTTCATGCTGATGGGCTTTCTGCACCAGCAGCGCAGGCAAGGCATAGAGCCCACCGAGCGCGCTATAGCGGCGTGCCTGATCGACCACATTGCTGTTGCCCAGGGTATCGAGATAGCGGAAAGCGCCGCCACGGAACGGCGGGAAGCCAAGGCCGTATACCAGCGCCATATCTGCTTCAGCGGGTGAGGCGATAATCTTCTCTTCAAGGCAGCGCACCACTTCATTCAGCATCGGCAGCATCATGCGGTTCAGGATCTCTTCGTCACTGAAGACCCGCGCGGGCTGACAGACCTGTTGCAGCAGTGTGTCCACCTCTGCATCGGGCACTTTCTTCAGCTTGCCTTTTTTATCCTCTTCCCAGCGCCAGAAACCTTTGCCATTTTTCTGGCCAAAACGACCGGCATCAAACAGCAGGTCGATCGCATCACGATAGTCATGCTTCATACGATCCGGGAAACCATCCGCCATAACGCTTTGCGCGTGATGTGCGGTATCGATGCCTACCACATCCAGCAGCCAGGAGGGACCCATCGGCCAGCCGAACTGTTTTTCCATTACTTTATCAATCTGGCGGAAATCAGCGCCGTCGCGGAGCAGCAGGCTGAAAGCGGCGAAGTAGGGGAACAGCACCCGGTTAACAAAGAAGCCGGGACAATCATTCACCACGATAGGGGTTTTGCCCATTTTGCTGGCCCAGGCCACCACTTTACTCAGCGTGGCTTCACAGGTTTTCTCGCCACGAACCACTTCAACCAGCGGCATACGTGGCACAGGATTGAAGAAGTGCATGCCACAGAAGTTTTCCGGGCGTTGCAGCGCCTGCGCCAGCTGGCTGATAGGAATGGTCGAGGTATTGGAGGCCAGAATCGCGTCTTTACGCAGATGCTGTTCGGTTTCAGCCAGCACTTTAGCCTTGATCAGCGGGTTCTCAACCACGGCTTCCACCACCACATCGGCCTGGTTAAAACCGGCATAATCGAGTGTGGGCTGGATAGTGGCGATCACACTGGCGAGTTTGTTGCCGTCGATTTTGCCGCGCTCTAACAGCTTATTAAGTAACTTACTGGCTTCGTTCATTCCCAGGGTTAGCGCCTGTGGGTTGATATCTTTCATTCTGACCGGCACGCCTTTCCACGCAGACTGGTAGCTGATGCCGCCACCCATAATGCCTGCGCCCAGTACCGCCGCCTGAGCGGGTGCGCCGCTTTCGCTGCCACGCTTTTTCGCCAGGCCTTTGACGTACTGGTCGTTAAGGAAGATGCCGACCAGGGCGCGAGCTTCATCAGACTGCGCCAGCGGTACAAACGCCGCGGTTTCAAGTTTCAATGCATCGTCACGGCCAAGGCTGGCCGCCGCTTCAATGGTTTTCACTGCCATAAGCGGGGCGGGATAGTGTTTACCTGCGGTCTGCAGCACCATCGCTTTCGCAATAGAAAAGCTCATGGCTGCTTCAATCGGGCTGAGTTTCAGCGGAGCCAGTTTCGGTGCCCGGCGCGCGCGCCAGCTGCCATCAGTGGCGGCGGCTTTGAGCATGGTGATCCCCGCCTCGCGCAGTTTTTCACGAGCGACCACGGCATCGACCAGACCGAGTTTCAGGGCGGCATTGCCATCAACATCTTTGCCCGCCGCAATAATTTCCAGTGCACTGTCGGCACCCAGCAGGCGTGGCAACCGCACACTGCCACCAAAGCCAGGCATGATGCCAAGTTTGGTTTCCGGCAGGCCAATGCGGGCGTCCGCCGTAGCAATACGCAGATCGGTTGCCAGCACGCACTCACATCCGCCGCCCAGCGCATAGCCGTCAATGGCGGCCAGGGTCGGCACGGGTAAATCTTCCAGACGATTGAAGATGCTGTTGGCGTAGCTCAGCCACTGGCTCAGCTTTTCGGTGGGTGCATTAAACAGTGAAAGGAACTCGGTGATATCCGCACCCACAATAAAAGCAGGTTTAGCGGAGCTCAACAGCAGGCCGCGAAGATCTGGCTGCTGCTCCAGCACTGCAATTGCCTCGCCCAGACTGGCGACAGTTTGCGTATCAAGCTTGTTGACTGAGCCTGCAGCGTCAAAAACCAGCTCGGCGATGCCATCGTCCAGCCAGTGAAGTGTAAGGTTAGCGCCTTGGTAGAGCATGTGCGTCTCCTGAAACCGCGAAAGGTGATCTGGTCATACCAGACGATCGTGAGTGTGGGAGGGATGTTAATTATTTGCAAACTGCTCATTGCTTATTTGCTAACAAGATCACAGCAGTGTCGACATCAGCAACTGCGCAAGGGGTATGCTAAACTTGCGGCCATTTCGCGACACTGGAGAGACGTCAATGGATTCACTGAAGACCTTGTATCACGCGCACATCGCCACGTTGCAACAACGGGCGCAGCAGGTGCTGGCACGCAATAAACTGGATGCGATGTTGATCCATTCCGGTGAGTTGTTGACGGTGTTTCTGGATGACCACACCTATCCGTTTAAGGTGAATCCGCAGTTCAAGGCCTGGGTGCCGGTGACACAGGTTCCCAACTGCTGGCTGTGGATTGATGGCGTGAACAAACCGAAACTGTGGTTCTACTCTCCGGTGGATTACTGGCATAACGTTGAACCCCTGCCGGATAGCTTCTGGACTAAAGATGTTGAGGTTATCGGCCTGAAAAGTGCGGATGAGATTGCGCAGTTGCTGCCTGCACAGCGTGATAATGTCGCTTATATCGGCCCGGTCAACGCACGGGCGGCTCAGCTTGGTATCGCCTCCGGCAATATCAATCCTAAAGCGGTGATCGACTTCCTGCATTTCCATCGCAGTATCAAAACAGATTATGAACTCGCCTGTCTGCGTCAGGCGCAAAAGCTGGCAGTGGCCGGTCATCGCGCAGCGAAAGAGGCGTTCTCGGCGGGCTTAAGCGAGTTCGATATCAACCAGGCGTATCTGACCGCGACCGGTCATCGCGACACTGATGTGCCGTACGGCAATATTATTGCGCTGAATGAACACGCTGCGGTGCTGCACTACACCCGGCTGGATCATCAGCCGCCGGCGAAACGCCACAGCTTTTTGATTGATGCGGGCGCTGAGTATCTTGGCTACGCCGCCGACCTGACCCGCAGCTATGCGGCGCAGAGCAGTTCGCTCTATGCCAGAATGGTTGAGGCGATGAATGCGGAAGAGCTGGCGCTGATAGCCACGCTGAAAGCGGGCGTGCGCTACACCGATTATCATCTTCAGATGCATCATCGTATTGCGAAGATGTTGCTGAAGTTTGAGCTGGTGCAGGGCATCAGCGAAGAAGCGCTGGTGGCTGAAGATCTGACCGGGCCGTTTATGCCACATGGGCTGGGGCATCCACTGGGTCTGCAGGTGCATGACGTGGCGGGTTTTATGCAGGATGATCAGGGCACGCATCTGGCCGCGCCTACTCAATATCCTTATCTTCGCTGCACCCGCGTGCTGCAACCGGGCATGGTATTAACCATTGAGCCTGGCTTCTATATTATTGACTCACTACTGGCACCACTGCGTGCAGGCCGTTTCAGTCAGCACTTTAACTGGCAGGCTATCGATGCACTTCGGCCTTATGGCGGGATTCGTATCGAGGATAACGTGGTGATCCATGCGCATCGCGTTGAGAACATGACCCGCGATCTGCATCTGGCCTGATGGAAGCCTTTGATATTCCCGCGGTGCCCGTGAGCAGCAGTGAGGAGACGATCAAAAAGAGTCGCTTCATTACGCTGCTGGCGCACACCGAGGGGGCAGAGGCGGCGCGCGCCTTTGTCCAGCAGGTCAAAAACGAGCATCCGGCTGCCCGGCATCACTGCTGGGCATGGGTCGCGGGCGCGCCGAATGATTCTCAACAGCTCGGCTTCTCTGATGATGGTGAACCTTCGGGTACGGCAGGGAAACCGATGCTGGCGCAGCTGATGGGCGCGGATATTGGCGAGATTACTGCCGTGGTGGTGCGCTACTACGGCGGCATCATGCTGGGAACCGGCGGCTTAGTGAAAGCCTATGGTGGTGGCGTTCAGCAGGGGCTTAAGCTGCTGCCACGACAGCGCAAAGTGCCGATGAAGCTGTTCACTCTGCAATGTGACTATCCACAGCTCAGTGATGTTGAACGGCTGGTACAGCGTTTTGACGGTAAGGTGACCGACAGTCAGTTTCAGGATCGCATTGCGCTGACGCTGGCTGTACCTTACGGACAAATCGACGGATTCAAAAAAAATCTGTCAGACTTTAGTCGGGGCGCGTTATCGCTGATCCCGCTCACACCCTGATGTTCATCTCTATTATTTAAAGGAACGGCTGAATGCACTTTCGCGCCATTACCCGCATAGTCGGTCTGCTGGTGATCCTCTTTTCAGTGACGATGATTTTGCCCGGCCTGGTCGCATTAATTTATCGCGATGGCGCGGGGCGGGCGTTTAGCCAGACCTTTATGATGGCGCTGGTGATCGGCTCGCTGCTGTGGTGGCCGAATCGCAAAAAGAAAACCGAACTCAAACCGCGAGAAGGGTTTCTGATTGTCGTGCTGTTCTGGACGGTGCTGGGCAGCGTAGGGGCCATGCCCTTTATCTTTGCCGAACAGCCCCATCTTTCCGTGACGGATGCATTCTTTGAATCTTTCTCTGGCCTGACGACGACCGGTGCCACTACGCTGGTGGGGCTGGACTCGCTGCCTAAAGCCATTCTCTTCTATCGACAGATGCTGCAGTGGCTGGGCGGTATGGGGATCATCGTATTAGCGGTGGCGATATTGCCGATTCTGGGCGTCGGTGGCATGCAGCTCTATCGCGCTGAAATGCCGGGGCCGCTGAAAGATAATAAAATGCGGCCGCGTATTGCCGAAACAGCGAAAACACTCTGGCTTATCTATGTACTGCTGACGGTAGCCTGTGCGCTGGCATTGTGGCTGGCAGGCATGCCGGCCTTTGATGCTATTGGTCACAGCTTCTCGACCATCGCGATTGGCGGCTTCTCAACCCATGATGCCAGCATCGGCTATTTTCACAGCGGCACTATCAATACTATCGTGGCGGTGTTTTTGCTGATCTCAGGCTGTAACTACGGCCTTCACTTTGCCATGCTAAGCGGACGCAATCTGCGTGTGTACTGGCGCGATCCTGAATTCCGCATGTTTATTGGCGTTCAGCTGACGCTGGTGTTGATCTGCACGCTGGTGCTCTGGTTCCACAATGTTTACGACAGTGGCTGGCAAACGCTGAACCAGGCCTTTTTCCAGGTCGTTTCCATGGCCACCACAGCAGGATTCACGACCGACAGCATCTCGCGCTGGCCTTTGTTCCTGCCGGTGCTGCTGTTGTGCTCCGCTTTTATTGGCGGCTGTGCCGGTTCAACCGGCGGTGGCCTGAAGGTTATCCGCATCCTGCTGTTATGCAAGCAGGGTAACCGTGAGCTTAAGCGTCTGGTTCACCCGAATGCGGTCTACACCATTAAGCTGGGGAATCGGGCGTTGCCTGAGCGTATCCTTGAGGCCGTATGGGGATTCTTCTCAGCTTATGCGCTGGTGTTCCTGGTCAGCATGCTGGCGATCATTGCCACCGGTGTCGATGACTTCTCTGCATTTGCTGCTGTTGCCGCGACGCTGAATAACCTCGGGCCGGGTTTGGGGGTTGTGGCCGATAACTTCACTTCAATGAATGACGTGGCGAAATGGATTCTTATCTCCACCATGTTATTCGGGCGTCTCGAGGTATTTACCTTGCTGGTGCTGTTCACGCCTACTTTCTGGCGTGAATAATTAATAAGGATGCTGACATGAAAGCGCTGATTCTCTATTCTACCCGCGACGGACAAACAAAGAAGATTGCCTCTTCTATCGCTGAGGTGATCCGTCAGCACCAGCCATGCGATGTGCTGGATATTCAGGATGCCGCTCTGCCTGACTGGGCGCAGTATGATCGCGTGCTGATTGGCGCCTCTATTCGCTACGGTCATTTCCAGCCGGTCGTCGACAAGTTCGTAAAGCTTCATCTCGCTGCATTGCAGCAGCGTACCAGTGGTTTCTTTTCGGTAAACCTCACGGCGCGCAAACCTGAGAAGCGTTCTCCTGAAACGAATGCTTATACGCAGAAGTTCCTGGCCAGCTCGCCGTGGCAACCTGATTGCTGTGCCGTGTTTGCGGGCGCGCTCTATTATCCGCGCTATCGCTGGTTTGATCGCGTCATGATTCAGTTGATTATGCGTATGACTGGCGGTGAGACTGATTCCACAAAAGAAGTGGAGTACACGGACTGGCAGCAGGTACGCACTTTTGCTAATGATTTTGCACAGTTACCAGGCAAATCGTAGCGAAATAGCGCGATTTGATGAAAATTACTGCGAACAGTAATCTTTTCGCAATAAACACTTGTCAGCCCGCGCGAACTCCCTATAATGCGCCTCCATCGACACGGAACACCGGCAACGGGAAGCGGGTTGAGAGGCACAGGA
>NZ_JARHXL010000011.1:0-208087 GCF_029222565.1 Pantoea sp. Cr_R13 | reverse complement strand
AACAGAATCTGCCTGGCGGCTTTAGCGCGGTGGTCCCACCTGACCCCATGCCGAACTCAGAAGTGAAACGCCGTAGCGCCGATGGTAGTGTGGGGTCTCCCCATGCGAGAGTAGGGAACTGCCAGGCATTAAATTCGTTCCTTTTCCCCTGACAAGGAAAGCAACAGGAACAGACGGCTCTCAGCCGGTTGCTGAGAACCGTGAAAGAATCGGTGGAGCGGTAGTTCAGTTGGTTAGAATACCTGCCTGTCACGCAGGGGGTCGCGGGTTCGAGCCCCGTCCGTTCCGCCACTTAATTGGAAAGCCCTGACTTAACGGTCAGGGCTTTTTCCATTGCAGCTAAATCAGCCCGGGAAGTTCGCGCACTGATTCCCATCGATCTGCAGGATCATGTTAACGACAGCTGATAATCTGAACATAAAGCAATAATCCCGTTGTCGATTCCACCATTACGAATGTGTTCGGTTAAACGCCGACAACGCCAGCCTCTAAAGCGTTCATATACGCTGTCGCTGCTTAGCTGTCCACTCAGTGAGAAAATCGATAAAAGCCCGCACACAGGCTGGCTCACCCCAGTGTCGTAGCAGTCAACCGCATTAAGGCGCATCCCGACCGGCAGACGTAGTGACTGCACCGGTGCTCCCTCCGCCACTTCACAATCGATCATAAGTCCGAAAGAGAGGTAATCTCCTTACCCCTAAGACAGAGCTGATTAATTGTCTGCCCACAGTCAGGGCTCAATGACGATAAAGACAACATCGCCTCCCGATCTGCCTCGATTTGCTTAGCGAGCGAAAAAGGGCTGCTTTATGCTGGAAATGCGTGATGAATTCCGACATTCACCTGCATCCATTGAAACCCCGGTCTAGAATCCCTATAACAGACAGGTGTTAACTGTATTTTTGAATCATCAGCCAGGCGGGAAAGTGCGCAAAAAAACTTATGCAATGCGATATGTAGCAGGACAACCAGTGGAACAGATCTTTCCACCTGGCGCGATGCTCCATCTCGGTCAGGCACTGCCTCCCGGCGCCCCGTTGCCTGCGCATCCAAACCTCAAGGTCCTGGTATGGAACATCTTTAAGCAGCAACGCGCGGATTGGATGTCAGTACTGGAAGGATTTGGTAAGGATGCACATCTTGTATTACTGCAGGAGGCGCAGACTACACCTGAACTGGTGGAGTTTGCGACCAGTAACTATCTGGCTGCCGATCAGGTGCCCGCCTTTGTGCTGCCTCAGCACCCCTCTGGAGTGATGACACTTGCCTCCGCGCACCCGGTCTATTGTTGTCCGTTACGTGAGCGAGAGCCTCTGCTGAGGCTGTCAAAATCGGCACTGGTCACGGCTTACCCTCTGCCGGCCGGTGATATGCTGATGGTCGTCAACATCCATGCGGTTAACTTCAGCCTCGGTGTGGACGTTTACAGTAAACAGCTGGGGCCTATTGGTGAGCAGATTATGCACCACCAGGGACCGGTAATTATGGCCGGGGATTTTAATGCCTGGAGCCGTCAGCGCATCAATGCGCTCTACCGGTTTGCACAGCGGATGAAACTGGAAGAAGTGATGTTTACTGCCGACCATCGTCGTAAAGCGTTTGGCCGCCCGCTGGATTTCGTCTTCTATCGCGATCTCAGAGTGAGCGAAGCATCCGTACTGGTCACGCGCGCGTCCGACCATAATCCGCTACTGGTGGAGTTCAGTTCAGGACGTTAGTAAAAGACATTCAGGCTGCCAGCAGAAGGGAAGGGAATGCGTGCGTAAACAGCGGCAGATGCATAAAAGAAAAAGGCTGACAATTGTCAGCCTTTTCAACGTATCAGGTATCAGGGGTTGCGTTATTATTCACAAACAGCGTTAAGTTATCGCCGGGTTGAATATCTTTCGCATTGTCCAGCACACTGTTCCAGCGCATCACGTCTTTAATATTGACGCCGTGATGACGGGCAATACTGTCAAGAGAATCACCCTTACGAACACGGTAGGTGATGCTGTTGCCGTTATCAGCCAGTCGGGTGCCATTCGAACCGATAGTCAGAGTCTGACCCGGTCGGATATCAGCACCGCGCAGGTTGTTTTCCTGCTTCAGTGTCGAGACGCTGACGCCAAGTTTAGCGGCGATACCAGAAAGCGTATCCCCACGTCGCACTTTATACCCGCCACTCGCGCTGGCTTTTGCAAGCTGCGTCGGCTGTACTGCTGCGATGTCACCGGAAGCCAGTGAGTTACGCAGTTTAGCGACGTTCGACTTCGGCACCATAATATAGTGCGGGCCGTTTGGCGCTGTTGCACCGCCTTTGTAGCCGGTATTAAAGCTCTTCAGTTTCGTGAGCGACATACCTGCCATTTCGGCAGCCTGCGTCAGCTGTATCTGCTGACCCACTTCCACTCGCGCCAGAGCACGACTTTCATTAGGTGTCGGCAGTTTGATACCGTAACGCTTGTTATTTTTGAGCAGTTCACTCAGAGCTAACATTTTAGGCACATACACGGTTGTTTCGCGTGGCAGCGATAAATGCCAGAAGTCAGTCGGCTTACCGCGCGCCTTGTTCTGCTTAATCGCTTTAAGCACACGTCCTTCACCACTGTTGTAGGCGGCGATGGTTAATAACCAGTCACCGTCAAACATAGTGTTAAGACGCTGCATCATATCCAGCGCAACTTTCGTGGATGCGACCACATCACGTCGCCCATCGTAATACTGGTTTTGTTTCAAACCATAGTTTCGACCCGTAGCTGCAACAATCTGCCAGATGCCAGCGGCATTGGCGGATGACGTTGCCCGGGGGTCAAAAGCGCTCTCCACTATGGGTAGCAGTACCAGTTCCATCGGCATTTTACGTTTCTGTATCTGCTCGACTATCCAGTACATGTACGGCTCTGCCCGTAATGTTACATCGTGGAGATAGCTCTTATTTTTTAAAAATTTACTTTTTTGTTCGCGGATAGCCGGGTTTTCCGGAATCCCCATCTTCAACTCGTCACTAATGAAACTCCAGAGATCTGCGTCTGCTGCGAGGCCAGTTCCATCTTCCTGCCATCGCGGCGACAAAAACTCGTCTCCGTACTTTCCATTTTCACCTTGACCAGCTGAAGACAGACTCTGTGCATGCTGTTCGGGAATATTGGCATCGTTCCTGGACGCCTGACATCCCACCAGCAAGACTGAGGCGAGTAATATCGCTTTAGCCTTCATATGTGTGTCAATAGTTCGCTTAAAAGACGAGCAACTATACGTGACGACTTTTGACAACACAACCCGAAAAATCAAAAAGCGTCTTTCTTCTCGCGTAGAACAGCAAATGTATGCCATAGCGGTTCATCAGAAACATTAACGTTTAAAGCGCGTTGTAAATCAACGTCTTGCGAACGGAGAAATAAATTAATTGACCGTTCGTGCGCCAGTTTTACAGGCAGACTAATGCCATTTTCAGCGCGTAAGTCCTTAATTTTCTGATATTCGGCCATTATTTGCGGGTCATGAGGCAGAATAGCCGCAGCAAACTTCAAATTGGATAAAGTATATTCATGCGCGCAACAGACTAAGGTTTCTCCTGGTAGCTGATTAAGCTTTTGAAACGAATCATACATCTGCTCTGCTGTGCCCTCAAATAGGCGTCCACAGCCACCTGAAAAGAGGGTGTCTCCGCAGAAAAGATAAGGCGCGCTGTAATATGAGATATGTCCTAAAGTGTGACCAGGGGTATGAATCACGTCGAAAGTCAGCCCCAGAACCGTGACTTTATCCCCTTCGCTGACGACCGTTCTGGCTCCTTTGGCCTCGGTTTCCTGAGGGCCGTACACCTCCAGTTGCGGGAAATGCTCACACAGGGTTTTCACTCCACTGGTATGATCGTTATGGTGGTGAGTCAGCAGGATGGCGACCGGCTCCCAGCCGTTGGACGCCATTTTTTCTAACACCGGTTGGGCTTCGCCGGGATCGACAATCAGGCATTTACCTTGATCATCCGTCAGTGCCCAGATGTAGTTGTCCTGCAACGCAGGAATACTGGTAAGATTCATCATCACCTCTCGCAGGTCGTAGTAAAAGGAAGAGCGTAAAGCATGAAGCCCGCTAAATCACGCCAGATTCTGAACGCTCCGCTGTCATGGCGCGATATGCCGTGGGGAGAGTATTTCCGCGACGCGTTAACGCAGCAACTTCAGCCTTACCTCGGAAAGCTATATGGCTTTCATATGCTTAAGCTTGGCAATCTCAGCGCAGAAATCAACACAGAAAATTGTGCTATTTCACATCAGGTCAATGTGGGCAGTAAAGGTGAGCAGTTGCAGGTGCTGGCCGACCCGATGCAGTTACCGTTTGAGTCGAAGTCGGTGGATGCCTGTCTGATGGCCCATACGCTCGCCTGGAGCCAGGATCCTCATCGGGTATTGCGCGAAGTGGACAGGGTGTTAATCGATGATGGCTGGATGATCATCAGCGGTTTTAATCCCTTCAGCCTGCTTGGCGTGAGCAAAATGGTGCCGGGATTAACTCGCAAGGCGCCGTGGAGCGGACGGATGTTCAGCCAGATGCGGTTGCTCGACTGGCTGGGGCTGCTGAATTATGAAGTGGTTTATCGCACCCGGTTTCAGGTGCTGCCGTGGCATCGACAGGGCGGGAAACTGATCAGCGCCCACTTACCGGCGCTGGGCTGCCTGAATATTGTTGTGGCACGTAAACGCACCTTCCCGCTGCTGCCGACACGGGCAAAGAAGAGCCTGACTACCAGCAAGATCCGCCAGACGGTCAACGCGACGCGTCAGTTCCGCAAGGCAGACGATCAGGACTCGGCTTTATAACCGATATCTTCAAAGGCAGGGTTTTCAGCTGCAGTGCGGGCCAGCACGTCGCAGCGTTCATTTTCCGGATGTCCGGCATGCCCTTTAACCCACTCCCACTGAATTTTGTGGGTGCTGAGTGCTAAGTCGAGACGCTGCCAGAGATCGACATTCTTCACTGGCTTTTTATCGGCGGTTTTCCAGCCACGCTTTTTCCAGTTATGGATCCAACTGGTGATTCCCTGGCGCACATACTGACTGTCGGTGCTGAGCACCACATCGCAGGGTTGAGTCAGCGCTTCAAGCGAAACAATCGCCGCCATCAACTCCATCCGGTTATTGGTGGTAAGGTGATAGCCCGCGCTGAACGTCTTTTCATGTTGACCGTAGCGTAAAATCGCACCATAACCGCCGGGGCCGGGATTTCCGAGGCAGGATCCATCGGTGAATATTTCTACCTGTTTGCGCATCTCTGGTAGACTTCCTCTCAAAAACGCTAAGTCTGACATAAAACGGGTCTTATGAGCACTGCAAATAACCGCCAGATCGTTCTCGATACTGAAACCACCGGCATGAACATGATCGGGGTACATTATGAGGGGCACCGCATCATTGAGATTGGTGCGGTAGAGGTGATCAACCGTCGCCTGACCGGCAACAATTTTCATATGTATCTCAAGCCCGATCGGCTGGTCGATCCTGAAGCCTTTGGTGTCCACGGGATTGCAGATGAATTTCTTGCCGACAAGCCCGCGTTCAGCGACATCGCAGATGAGTTTCTCGACTACATTCGCGGTGCTGAATTAGTCATTCACAACGCACCGTTTGATATCGGCTTTATGGACCACGAGTTCTCAAAGCTGAACCGTGGCATTGAGAAAACCGAAACCTTCTGCAAAATTACCGATAGCCTGGCGCTGGCGCGTCGTATGTTTCCCGGCAAGCGTAACAGCCTTGATGCGCTCTGCTCGCGTTATGAAATAGACAACACCAAGCGTACTCTGCACGGCGCACTGCTCGATGCCGAGATTCTGGCGGAAGTTTTCCTGACCATGACCGGTGGTCAGACGTCACTCTCGTTCTTATCGGAAAGTGAAAGTGCCCGTGAGGCTCAGGGAGAGAGCATTCAGCGCATCGTCCGTCCCGCCTCTGCACTGCGCGTGGTCACGGCCAGCGAAGAGGAAGTGGTTGCCCATGAGTCCCGTCTGGATCTGGTGATGAAAAAGGGTGGCAGCTGTCTGTGGCGTGGCTGAATGGCCTGTTTTTGTGGATAAAATCAACGCCAAGCTGAAAAAAACAGCAAACGATTTATTCACCTGGAAAAAGCGTTGACGCCGTAACAACCTGCCATTACTATGCGCCTCGTTCTCGACGGGGAACAAAGCGCGGAGCGGTAGTTCAGTTGGTTAGAATACCTGCCTGTCACGCAGGGGGTCGCGGGTTCGAGCCCCGTCCGTTCCGCCAATCTCTTTAAAAAAGCCGATTCAGAAATGAATCGGCTTTTTGCTGTCTGCTATTCAGCGACGGCTTGATTCTTCTGCGCCACTACCTCGCCATGCGCGCGGGTCACATCTTCAGCTTCACGATCTTCACGGGCGATAAAGCGATAGCAGCCCGCCGCCAGACCGGCACCAATAAACCAGCTGAAGTTCGCCACCTGATGCAGGGAAGGAATAAAACTAATCACCAGGCAAATCGCTACCGACGGCAGCAGCGCGCCAATCGCTTTGGGGTTAAAGCCACCGCGATACCAGTAACGACCAGATGGCGTGTCATTAAACAGATCGTCGACTGAGATACGGCCACGCTTAATCAGATAGAAATCGGTTAACAGAATCCCGAACAGCGGCCCGATAAAGGATCCCAGCACATCCAGGGTGTAGTGAATCAGCTCAGGCGACTGGAACAGGTTCCACGGCGTTAACAGCACTGAACCAACGGCGGCGATCATCCCACCGGTGCGGAAGCTGATTTTCTGTGGGGAACAGTTCGAGAAGTCAAACGCGGGTGAAACGAAGTTCGCTACGATGTTGATGCCGATGGTGGCGGTAATCATGGTCAGCAGACCAATCGCGACCGCCAGATCGTTGCCGACCATGCTTACGGTTTCGATAGGATCGGTGATCATTTTGCCAAACAGCGACTGGGTGCCCGAGACAATCACCACCGTCACCACTGAGAACAGCAGGAAGTTAAACGGCAGACCCCAGCGGTTGCCGCGACGGATCTCGGACATGTTCTTGCCGTAGCGTGAAAAGTCACCGAAGTTCAGTAGCGGCCCGGAGAAGTAAGAGACCACCAGCGCCGTGGCCGTAATCATCTGCCAGGTCTGCTCGCCTGCGGTCAGCGATTTGCTGGCGAGGGTAAAGGAGATGCCATCGAAACCGGTCTTGTATACAATCCAGCCCGCCAGTGCCACCATCACCACATAGACCGCCGGTCCAGCGACATCAATAAACCGTTTGATGGCGTTCATGCCGTGCCAGAACACCATCGCCTGCAGTAACCACATAATGCCGAAACAGCACCAGCCCAGCAGCGACAGGCCCAGCCAGTGTGGTACGGTCATTGATGTCAGCGACGGCGCGAACTTTAGCAGCACCAGCATCAGGGCATTCGCCGCCAGATAGGTCTGAATGCCATACCAGGCGAAGGCAATCAGCCCGCGAATCACCGCCGGAATATTGGCGCCAAACACGCCAAACGCCTGACGACAGATCACCGCATAAGGGACACCCGCCATCTGGCTCGGTTTCGCCACCAGGTTCGCACAGATTTGCACGATGCAAATCCCGGCCAGCAGGCAGAGCAGCACCTGCCAGCTGGCTAATCCCAGCGTGAAGAAACTGGCGGCTACCACATAGCCGCCCATGCTGTGCACATCGGACATCCAGAAAGAGAAGATGTTGTACCACGACCAGTTCTGATTGCGAGTCGGTGCCAGGTCTTCGTTACAAAGCCGTGGGCTGTAACGGGCACTGGCTTCAGAGGCCGCGCTGGCCACCGTTGATTGTTTTGGCATGAAACCTGCTCCTGTACCTGAAAGTGGAATGAATAATCTGGTAAGACGGTATTGCAGGATTCAGGCCAGATCTGTTTTCTTGTATACAATATTTATTTTTCACGTATACGATAGTGGCACACAGCGAGCGACCGGAGCAGGTAATGACGAGTAAAACAGGCCAGCGAGACGCCACTCATCTGCAGGACAAAGATGAAGGGATTTACCAGGCGTTGATGAACGCTATTGTTGAGCACCAGCTGCCGCCAGGCAGTAAATTGCCGGAAGAGGCACTTTCCGGGGTCTTTGGGGTGAGTCGCACCGGCATCCGTAAAGTGCTGCAGCGCCTCGCGGCGGTGCAGATGGTCACCCTGACGCCCAAACGTGGTGCGCAGGTGGCGACACCCGGCGTTGAAGAGGCACGTGACATCTTCTCAACCCGCAGTTTAATGGAGTGCGCCAATCTGCCTGCGGTACTGGCGCATCTGCAGCCTCCGCATCTGGCGGCACTGGAGCAGCTCATTGCACAGGAAAACCAGGCGCACGCCGATCATGATGGTCCGGCAGCCATCCGGCTTTCCGCCGCGCTTCATATTCAGCTACAGGCGATCTCCGGTAATCAGGTGCTCACCGGCATGGTGACCAGCCTGACCCAGCGCTCCTCGCTGGTGATTGCCGCCTATGGCGCACCCTGGCAGCGCGGCTGTCGCTGTGACGATCACGCGAATCTTCTGGCGTTACTGCGTGCACGTGCGCTGGAACCGCTGACTCTCGCGCTTCAGCATCACTTTGAGCACATCGTATCCAGCCTGCACTTTGAGCGCAGCGGAGAAACCCTGCCCGATTTCTCCCGACTGTTTGCCTCAGTCTCTGGAGTCGCTTCATGAGTCTGATTCAGGTCATTAATCCCAACACCAGTCTGGCGATGACCGAAACTATCGCTCAGGCCGCGCGTGCGGTCGCCGCACCGGGCACCGAAATTCTGGCGGTTTCGCCGTCGCAGGGCGTGCCCTCCATTGAAGGGCACTTCGATGAGGCGATCGCCGCCATCGGCGTGCTGGAGCAGATCAAGCTGGGCAGGGAGCAGGGTGTCAGCGGGCATGTCATTGCCTGCTTCGGCGATCCGGGTTTACTGGCCGCGCGCGAGCTGGCCAGCGGGCCGGTAATCGGCATTGCGGAGGCGGCGATGCATACCGCCACGCTGCTGGCGACACGTTTCTCCATTGTCACCACGCTGCCGCGCACGCTGGTGATTGCGCGTCATCTGTTGCAGCAGTATGGCTTTACCCATCACTGTGCCGCGCTGCATGCCATCGATCTGCCGGTACTGGCGCTGGAAGATGGCAGCGGTCTGGCGCAGGAAAAAGTGCGGCAGCGCTGTATTCAGGCGAAACGGGAAGATGGCAGCGGGGCGATTGTGCTGGGCTGTGGCGGAATGGCGACGCTGGCGGCTTCGCTGACCCAGGAGCTGGGCCTGCCGGTGATTGATGGCGTCAGCGCAGCGGTGAAAATGGTCGAGTCGCTGGTGGCGCTTGGCTTTGGCACCAGCAAACATGGCGATCTGGCCTGGCCTTTGCAGAAACCTCTCTCAGGTGCGTTTCAACATCTAAACTAACGGAACTTTCCCGAATCAAAACAGGTGGAGTAATGACTGACGCTGCAGAGAAGAAAGAGTACAGCTTTAACAAAAACTATCCGCGCGATTTAATCGGTTATGGTGCCAATCCGCCGCACGCCGCCTGGCCCAATAACGCCCGTGTGGCAGTGCAGTTTGTCCTGAATTACGAAGAGGGTGCAGAAAACAGTGTGCTGCATGGCGATGCGGGCTCAGAGCAGTTCCTCTCCGACATCATCGGTGCAGCCAGCTATACCGATCGTCACATGTCGATGGAGTCGCTGTATGAGTACGGCTCCCGCGCCGGCTTCTGGCGCATCCACAATGAATTTCAGAAACGTGGTCTGCCGCTAACCGTGTTTGGTGTGGCGATGGCGCTGGCGCGTCATCCTGAAATTGTCGAGGCGATTAAACAGGCGGACTACGATGTGGTCAGCCACGGCTGGCGCTGGATCCACTATCAGGGCATGGATGCAAAAACTGAACGTCAGCATATGCAGCAGGCGGTGGATGTGCTGGTGGATCTGTTTGGGAAAGCGCCAACAGGCTGGTACACCGGGCGCGACAGCCCGAACACCCGTCGGCTGGTGGTGGAGCAGGGTGGGTTCAGCTACGACAGTGACTACTACGGCGATGATCTGCCGTTCTGGACGCAGGTTACCTGCCAGGATGGCACGGTAAAACCGCACCTGGTTATTCCTTACACCCTTGAGTGCAACGATATGCGCTTTGCCTCGCCGCAGGGGTTTAACACCGCCGAACAGTTCTTCACCTATCTGCGCGACACCTTCGATGTGCTGTATGAAGAGGGAGAAACGGCGCCGAAGATGATGTCGGTCGGCATGCATTGCCGCCTGCTGGGTCGCCCTGGCAAATTCCGCGCGTTGCAGAACTTCCTCGATCACATCCAGCAGCACGACGACGTCTGGATCTGTACCCGCCAGCAGATTGCTGACCACTGGATCGCAACTCACCCGGCGCCTTAGGCCAGTTCCGGCGCTTGCCCCGTTCTGAACGGGAGCAGCGCCGGATGCCGTCAGCTCATCAGACTGACCTGCGCCGCCACGATGCACCAGCCGCGGGGCATTCGCACCCAGGTCTGCTGCTGACGGCCAATCTTATCGCTGCCAGGGCGGGTAAATTCGGTGCTGCAGACCGCATAATCCTCGCCAAAAGTCGTAATCACGGTGTTCCGTAGCGTCCTGTTCAGACCGGTTGAAGGACGCGCGGCCCGGAAGGCCCGAATTTCATCAATGCCATACAGATTCTCACCCGCCCCGAGACGCACGGTTCGCGGGTCATGCCAGAACAGCGCATCCAGTTCTTCCACGTCATTGCTGACCAGCGCCTGCTCGTAGCGATAAAACTGCGCTGTTACCTCGGTGAGCACCTGCGGTAAATTAATCTCTCTGTTCATCAGGCTCCTGCCATATTCATTTGCGGCATCGTAATGCCCTGTTGTTCCAGTGCCCAGGCGGCGCGTAGTACTGCCTCTTCATTAAACGGACGGGCGATAAGCTGTAATCCAATCGGCAGGCCATTTCGGGTCGCCAGCGGCACGGTACAGACCGGCAATCCCAGGAAGGAGATCGGCTGCGTCAGCATTCCCATGCTCGCCTTGGCGGGCAGCGACTCACCCTGAATCGTCAGGGTTTGCTGACCGATAGTAATCGCGCTGCAGGGCGTCGCTGGGGCGATCAGCACATCGAACCGATCAAACAGCGGTAACACCTGCTGCTGAAAATGGCGACGGAAACGCTGTGCCTGCACATACCAGGCACCAGGCATCATGGCACCGGCCAGCAGACGTTCACGTGAGTTCGGTTCAAACTGCTCCGGCATCTGACGCAGGGCAGGCAGATAGTGATTGCCGCCTTCGGCGGCGGTCATGATAAACGCCGCCGAGCGGGCCAGCTCCGCCTCCGGCATCAGCACCTCTTCCTGAGCCTCAAGCGCGGCTGCGACTACCGCGACGGCCGCGCGGGCATCCTCATCGCACCAGCGGGCAAAAAAACCATCCAGCACGCCACAACGTAATCCTTCGCTGCCCAGTGCCAGCCCTGGCAGCGTCGCGTCCAGTGGACGATCAGCCTGAAACGCATCAGCGTGGTCTGCGCCCTGCAACAGGTCATACACCAGTGCCAGGTCCTCAACCCGGCGCGCCAGTGGGCCGATGTGATCAAGGCTGGCGACAAACGGATGGCTGCCGCTGCGTGACAGACGGCCAAAAGTCGGTTTAAGACCAAAAATACCGCACAGCGATGCGGGCACCCGAATCGAGCCGTTGGTGTCGGTGCCCAATGAAAAGTGGACCAGCCCGGCGGCCACGGCGGCGGCTGAACCGCCTGAAGAGCCGCCCGCCACGCGGCTCAGATCGCGCGGATTGTGCGTCGCACCATAGTGGCTGTTTTCGGTGGTAAAACCATAGGCATAGGCATCCATGTTCAGCATGCCCGACAGCAGCGCGCCCGCGTGACACAGTTTCTCCACGGCAAACGCATCTGCCTGTGCCACGGGGCGATCGCGAAACAGGCTGGCACCGGCCAGTGTGCTGTGGCCCGCCACATCAAACAGATTTTTCACCGCATACGGGATGCCCGCCAGCGGTGGCAGGGTTTCGCCGCGCTGCCGCTGCGCATCAATCGCGCTGGCCTCTTTTAACATGCGCGGCCCGGTCACTTCCGTCCAGGCATTCAGCGCCGGATTATGCTGCTCAACTGCCTGCAGCGTGCTCTTCGCTACCTCCACCGCGCTGATCTCACCCTGCTGGATCGCCCGTTGCAGGCTCTGAATCGAAATATCACCTAATTTCATGCCTGGTATACTCCTGCCACTTCCAGCCGATCGTCCAGCGGAAACGCCATCAGGGGCGCCGCCATCTCCGCGATACGCGACAGCTGGATCAGCAGTTCAGCACGGCGGGCGTCATCCAGTTCCAGTTGCAGTATCTGCTCCATATGGCCGATGTAGCTGGCCCAGTCGTGTTGATTCATGATTCGCTCCTGTTAAAAACCGGCAGCGCTGCCGTTACTGCGCGGATCGCTTGCGCCCTCAAACATGCCGTTGCTGTGACGCACGATGGCGCCCGCATGGCCCACGGATTCGCTGAAGTCCGGCAGCATTTCCACCTCATGTCCCCACAGACGCAGCATCAATACCGTTTCGTCGTCAAAACGGCCTTCCAGTTTCAGTGAGTCGGACGATTGCCCCCAGGTCCGGCCCAGCAGCCAGCGCGGCGCACTGACCGCCTGCTGTAACGGCAGGCCCTGAATGACATGGCGGGTAAAAATCGCCGCCTGGGTCTGCGGCTGACCATCTCCTCCCATGGCGCCATACACCATTGTCCGGCCATCTTTCAGGCGTGCAGCGGCGGGATTCAGGGTATGAAACGGCTGCTTGCCGGGCGCAAGGGCGAGTAAATCGTCAGGATCCAGGCTAAACGCCGCGCCACGGTTCTGCCAGGTAATACCGGTGCCGGGCAGCACCACACCACTGCCAAACTCGTGATAGATGCTCTGAATAAAGGAGACCGCCAGACCGCTGCTGTCCATCACGCCCATCCAGACGGTATCGCCCGGTCCGCGTCCATTCCCCCAGGCTGCCGCCTCACCATCGGTGATCTGGCTGGCGAGTGTGGCAAGGTGATCGCTATCCAGCAGCGCCTGCAAATCTTCGGTAACGTGACGGGGATCGGTGATGTGTTTGTCGCGCAGCGCAAAGGCTTTCTTAGTGACTTCAACGATGCGGTGCACCGTCTGCGCGTCATCAGCCTCCGCCATTTCCAGCCGGTCGGTGATGCCAAGGATTGCCAGCGACACCATGCCCTGCGTCGGTGGGGCGATATTCCAGATGTCGCCTTCGCTGTGTGCGAGGTGCAGTGGCGTTGTGCGGCGGGCACGATGCTGCTGCAGATCGGTCAGCGTCACCGGCATGCCCAGCGTCGCCATCTCGTCGGCCAGATGATGAGCCAGCGGGCCGCGATAAAAACTGTCGAGTCCCTCTTCGGTGAGCTGACTGAGAGTGTTCGCCAGTGCGGGCTGGGTGAAACGGCTGCCGGGCTGCGGCACCTCGCCGTCAGGCATAAACGTGGCGCTGAAGCCGGGCTGATGCTGCAACTCACTGCGGAACGTTGCGGTGGCGGCGCTCTGTGAAGCGGTCACCGGAATGCCGTCGGCGGCGTAGCGAATCGCATCCCGCAGCAGACGAGCCAGCGGCAGCGGCGGGGTGCCCATCTCCTTAGAGAGCATCAGTGCCTCCTGCCAGCCACTGACTGTACCGGCCACGGTCAGCGCCGCTTTCGGTCCGCGATGTGGGATTTTCGGGTGATCGGCGTAAAAATCGCGGTGAGCCAGTGAACCTGCTGCGCCGCTGGCGTCGATAGCGACGGGATCACCACCGGGCGGCAGAATCAGCCAGAAACCGTCGCCGCCCAGTCCATTCATGTGTGGATAGACCACCGCGATAGTTGCGGCGGCGGCCACCATCGCTTCAATGGCATTACCGCCATCACGCAGTACCGCGAGTGCGCTTTCACTCGCCAGATGGTGCGGCGTCACCGCCATCCCCTGCGGGGCCATATTGCTTTGAATCATCGTTTTCTCATTCTTCGGGTGACAGAACGCATAACAAAGCAAGAGCTGTTCCAGTTTTCACCCTGCGATGACAATGCGCCGGTTAACCTGGCGTAAATTGTGCTAGGTTTTGCTAAACAAAAGTGCTGAAACAAAAGTTACAGGACGCCTTATGAAGCAGCTTGATGAACGACTCAGAAGTCACTATCCCCAGCTCTCGCCACAGGAACAGCGCATTGCTGACTTCGTGTTTGACCATTTCGATGACCTGATCAGCTACAACAGTGCCGAGCTGGCGCGGCTCAGTGGCGTGTCGAAAGCCACGGTCAGCAGGCTGTTTAAGCGTCTGGGCTACGAGAAATACAAAGATATGCGTGATGAATTACGTATCCTGCGTCAGAGCGGCATGCCGCTGACGGATAATCGTGATGCCGTGCAGGGCAATACCTTGCTGGCACGCCACTATAAGCAGGAGATGGCGAATCTTACGCAGTGGGTTAACAGCCTGGATGCACAGCACTTTAACGAGGTTCTTCAGAAGCTGTCGCAGGCAAAACGCATCTTTATCATCGGTATGCGCAATGCCTACCCGGTGGCGCTGCACCTGCGCCAGCAACTGGTACAGGCGCGTTCGCAGGTGCATATTCTGCCGCAACCGGGCCAGACGCTGGCTGAGGAGCTGGTGGATATCACACCGGACGACATGGTCATCGTGATGGCCTTTCGTCGTCGTCCACGCATCATTCGCCCGCTGATGCAGCAGCTGCAGGCAGCCGGTATCCCGCTGCTGGTACTGTGTGAGCCGCAGGCGCAGACGGTGATTACCCTGGCGCGGTGGCAGCTTTGTACGCCGCTGGATAGCGTCTCCGCTTTTGACAGTTACAGCGCGGCCATGAGTCTGGTTAACCTGATTGCTAATGCCCTGCTGCATGAAATGCTGGCTCAGGGACGTCAGCGGATACATCAGATCGCTGACCTGTATCAGCAGTTTGACGAACTGGAGCACCGTTAACAGGCACCGTTTTGGTGCTTTGCCCCATTTCAGAACACATCTTTCCCGGCGTAATCGTCCTGATTACGTCCAGTTTCAACGGAACTCTCTGCCGTCTAACCCTTTTTTAATTGCCACCCGCATTGGCACATTAGTTGCAGAATGCATCCCAAAGAATCTTTTGTTTCACGTTAATCTCACCGGGGTGCATAATGAAAAAAGTTTTAATGGCGGTAGCAGCTGCAGCTTTACTGATGGCTCAGGCGGGAAGTGCGCTGGCCGATCAACTGCAGGACATCCAGAAACGCGGTGTCATCCGCGTCGCTGTGCCGCAGGATTTCCCACCCTTTGGTTCGGTCGGCACTGACCTGCAGCCGCAGGGGTATGACATCGACACGGCGAAATATCTGGCAAAGCAGATGAAACTTAAGTTGCAGCTGGTGCCGGTCAGCAGTGCCAACCGCGTGCCTTATCTGCAAACTGATAAGGTCGATCTGGTTATCTCCAGCATGGGTAAAAATGCCGAGCGTGAGAAAGTGATCGACTTTACCCGTGCCTATGCGCCGTTCTTCCTGGGCGTATTTGGTCCGAAAGGCGATGAGATCAAAGCGGCGTCGGCTCTGAGCGGCAAGTCGATTGGCGTCACGCGCGGTGCGGTAGAAGATATGGTGCTCAGCGACGTTGCGCCGAAAGATGCGCAGATAAAACGCTATGAAGATAACAACACCACGTTGTCTGCCTATCTCTCCGGTCAGGTGCAATATGTCGCCACCGGTAACCTGGTGGTCGCCGCTATTGCACGCCAGAATCCGGCTAAAGCGCCTGTCGCGCAGTTTATGCTGAAAGATTCACCCTGCTTTATCGGCCTGAAGAAAGATGAGCCTGCGCTGAAAGCGAAAGTCAATGCGCTGATTGAGCAGGGCATCAAAGATGGCACCCTGAATAAACTGTCAGAAGAGTGGCTCAAAGCGCCGCTGCCCGCCAACCTCGGCGCCTGAGGACGGATTCATGACCGGGCAACTTAACTTTCCCGCCCTGTGGCCCTACTGGCCGGAGCTGCTCTCCGGTCTGTGGGTCACCATCCAGTTGACGGTGCTGGCGACGACCGGTGGTGTGGCGCTGGGCATTGCGGGCGCGGCGCTGCGCAGCGGCAAACCCAGCTGGATGAGCCGCCTGTGGGGCATCTATGTCGAGCTGATCCGCAATACGCCGTTTGTGGTGCAACTGTTCTTTATTGTTTTCGGTCTGCCTGCAATGGGGCTGAAACTTACCGCTGGCGAGGCGGCGCTGCTGGCGATGCTGATCAACCTTGGCGCTTACAGTACCGAGATCATCCGCGCCGGAATTCAGGTAACGCCCAAAGGGCAGTGGGAAGCAGGCCGGGTGCTGGGATTAACCCGCAGCCAGACGTTTTTGCGGGTGGTGTTGCCACCTGCACTGCAGCGCATTTACCCGGCGCTGGTCAGTCAGTGCATCATCGTGATGCTGGGGTCGTCGGTGGTGTCCCAGGTTTCCTATGAGGAGCTGACCTTCGCCGCTAACCTGATTCAGTCGCGCACCTTCTTAAGTTTTGAGGTCTATCTGGTGACCACGCTGATCTACCTGGCGTTGTCGATTGCGATGCGCCATCTGCTGCTGGCAATTGGCCGTAAATGGTTTGGAGTGCAGCCATCATGATGACGACCTTTACTGACTGGGACATCCTGCGCAACCTGCTGCTGGCGGCGCGCTGGACCCTGTTACTGTCGCTGGTGGCCTTTGCCGGCGGAACGCTGGTGACGCTGCCGTTGCTGTTTCTGCGTCTGCTGCAACGCAAGTGGCTGACGCGCGTGATACGCGGTTACACCGCGCTGTTTCAGGGCACGCCGCTGCTGATGCAGCTGTTCCTGGCATTTTTCGGCGTCGGGCTATTCGGCATTGATGTCGCGCCCTGGACCGCAGCTTCGCTGGCATTGACCTTCTACACCAGCGCCTTTCTGGTGGACATCTGGTACGGCAGCATTCGCGCCCTGCCGAAAGGGCAGTGGGAAGCGTCACGCTGCCTCGGCCTGACCTTTGGTCAGACGCTATGGCGGGTGGTGGCACCCCAGGCGATCCGTATCGGTATCGCGCCGACCGTGGGCTTTGCCGTGCAGGTGATCAAGGGCACCGCGCTGGCCTCAATTATCGGCTTCATTGAGCTGACTAAGGCGGGCACCATTCTGAACAACGTGACCTATCAGCCGTTTAAAGTCTTTGGGCTGGTGGCGCTGGGCTACTTCCTGATGTGTTATCCGCTGTCTCGCTACAGCCAGTATCTGGAGAAAAAATTCAATGCCGCTCATCACCATTAATCAGGTGCAAAAATATTACGGCGACAACCATGTGTTGAAAGGCGTGGATCTGGATATCGACATGGGCGAGGTGATCTCGATCATTGGTCGCAGTGGATCCGGCAAAAGCACGTTGCTGCGCTGTATGAACGGGCTGGAAGGCTATCAGGAGGGCAGCATCAAGCTCGGCGGGATGACGATTACCGACCGTGATTCGCAGGCGCGTGAAATCAGCCGCTCGGTCGGAATGGTATTTCAGAGCTTCAACCTGTTCCCGCACATGACGGCGCTGGAGAATGTGATGCTGGCGCCGCGCCGGGTGCTGAAAAAAAGCGAGGCCGAGTGCCGTGCGCTTGCGGCGCAGATGCTGGAGAAAGTCGGGCTGGGTGAACGTCTTGACTACTATCCTGCCAGCCTCTCTGGCGGTCAGCAGCAGCGCGTGGCGATCGCCCGTGCGCTGGCGATGACGCCGAAAGTTTTACTCTGTGATGAGATCACCTCCGCGCTCGATCCTGAACTGGTGGGCGAAGTGCTTAAAGTTCTGGAGCAGCTGGCGGCAGAGGGAATGACGCTGATCCTCGTCACCCATGAAATGAGCTTCGCCCGCGACGTGGGCGATCGTGTGGTCTTTATGCATCAGGGGCGCGTCTGGGAGCAGGGCGACAGTAAAACGCTGTTCGCCCAGCCGCAGACGCCGGAGCTGAAGCAGTTTATCTCTTCGGTTCGTCTCTAAATGTTTAGTTTGACAGGCGTTTATTGTTGCAGACAGTCTGACCACGGACAGCGCGGAACAACCGGAGCGTACACGAAGTACGTGAGGATGACTCGCTGTGCTCGCCCCTTCAGGGCCGCCCTTACGGGCGTTCAGGTTGCTAAAGCAGCCTGTGTGAGCACTGCCCGGGGCCAGAATGGCAAATAAAATAGCCTGTCGGGCATCAGAAAAGGAAATGATGATGGATATAACACAATACCCGCAACTCAATCCGCCACAGCGTCTGCTGATGGGACCGGGACCGATCAACGCCGATCCCCGCGTGCTGCGCGCCATGTCGAGCCAGCTGCTGGGTCAGTACGATCCCGCGATGACCCACTATATGAACGAAGTGATGGCGCTCTACCGCGGCGTGTTCCGCACAGAGAACCGCTGGACGCTGCTGATTGATGGCACCTCTCGTGCCGGCATCGAATCGATACTGCTCTCCGCTATCCGCCCTGGCGACAAAGTGCTGGTCCCGGTGTTTGGCCGCTTCGGTCACCTGCTGTGCGAAATTGCCCGCCGCTGTCGTGCGGACGTTCACACCATCGAAGTACCGTGGGGCGAAGTCTTTACCCCGGACCAGATTGAAGATGCGATCAAAAAAGTGCGGCCACGCCTGTTGCTGACCGTGCAGGGCGATACCTCGACCACCATGCTGCAGCCACTTGAGCAGCTGGGGGCGATCTGTAAACAGTACGGCGTGCTGTTCTACACCGATGCCACTGCGTCGCTGGCGGGCAACCCGCTGGAGACGGATGCCTGGGGACTGGATGCCGTATCGGCGGGGATGCAGAAATGCCTGGGCGGCCCATCGGGCACGTCACCGATCACCCTGAGCGCAGAGATGGAAGCGGTGATCCGCAAACGCAAATGCGTGGAGCAGGGGATCCGCACCGAGGCGCATCAGGATGGAGATGATGAAATGATCTACTCCAACTATTTTGATCTCGGCATGATCATGGATTACTGGGGGCCGGAGCGACTTAACCATCACACCGAAGCGACCAGTGCGCTGTTTGGCGCACGCGAGTGTGCCCGTCTGATCCTGCAGGAAGGGCTGGATAACGGCATCGCCCGTCACAAACTGCATGGTGAAGCGATGCTGAAAGGCATTCAGGGAATGGGGCTGGAGACCTTCGGCGATCTGAAAAACAAGATGAACAACGTGCTGGGCGTGATGATCCCGTCAGGTGTCAACGGCGATCAGGTACGCAAACTGATGCTGGAAGATTTCGGCATTGAGATTGGCACCTCATTTGGTCCGCTGCATGGCAAGGTGTGGCGCATCGGCACCATGGGTTACAACGCGCGCAAAGATTGCGTGATGCAGACGCTATCGGCGCTGGAAACAGTGCTGACTCATGTCGGTTATCGCACGCCGCAGGGCGCGGGTGCGCAGGCCGCCTGGGATCACTACGGGAGCCAGGCATGATGATGAGTGCCAGCGAAGCTCAGGCCGCTGCACAGCGCGTGATGGCGCGCTGTGATGCGCTGGCAGCGATCAGCGAAACGGCTGAGGGCCTGACCCGCGTCTACCTGTCGGCGGAACATCTGCGCGCCAACGCCTGCGTCGGTGAGTGGATGCAGGCAGCGGGGATGCAGGTGTGGCAGGATGAAGTCGGCAATATCTGTGGGCGCTATGAGGCGGCAGAAGCGGGTGCGCCTGCGCTAATGCTCGGCTCCCATCTCGACACGGTGCGCAACGCCGGCCGCTACGACGGGATGCTGGGCGTGCTCAGCGCCATTGAAACCGTACAGTGGCTAAATGAACATCAGCGCCGCCTGCCGCTGGCCATTGAGGTGATTGGCTTTGGCGACGAAGAGGGCACCCGTTTTGGCATTACGCTGCTGGGCAGTCGCGGGATTACCGGCAGCTGGCCGCAAAGCTGGGTGACACATCCCGACGGCAACGGCATTACTGTCGCGCAGGCGATGGCCGATGTTGGTCTCGACAGCGACAGGATCGCATCTGCGGCGCGGCGGGTTGAGGATATCGTCGGATATCTTGAGCTTCACATCGAACAAGGCCCCTGTCTGGAGCAGGAAGATCTGGCGCTGGGCGTAGTGACAGCGATCAACGGTGCGCGCCGCCTCAACTGTCGTTTCACCGGCGAAGCGGGCCATGCGGGAACGGTGCCGATGACGCATCGCAAAGATGCGCTGGCCGCCGCCGCCGAGTGGATGGTGTTTATCGAGCAGGCCACCCGAGAGCAGGATCCGCAGCTGGTCGCGACTGTGGGCACGATTAACTGCGCGCCGGGTGCAGTGAATGTGATCCCCGGCGAGGTATCGCTGTCGCTGGACGTGCGCGGTCCGCTGGATAATCCGCTGGAGACGCTGCTCTCCAGCCTGCTAACGCAGGCTGAGGCGATTGCGCTGCGCCGTGGACTTCGCTTCGAGTCGAACGAATATTATCGCATCGGTGCTACTGCCTGTGACTCCGCGCTGCAACAGGCGCTGAGCCATGCGGTGGAAACGGTGCAGGGTCGTAGTCTGTCACTGCCGAGCGGGGCCGGGCACGACGCTATCGCTATCGCTGAACGCTGGCCGGTCGGTATGTTATTTGTGCGTAACCATCGCGGCATCAGTCATCATCCGGCAGAGTCGGTGGCGGTTGACGATGTGGCTCCTGCGCTGCAGGCTTATCTGGAAGCGGTCTCGCTGATTGCCGGACGGAGTTAAAATATGGAGTTAGCCACATTTAATCAGCTGTCAGCTGACGAGGCGCAGTCGGCCATCCGGCACTGTGTGGCGATCCCGCACTGGCAGCAGTCGATGGTGGCGGGCCGGCCTTTTGCCTCCATTGAGGCGCTACTGGCCACTGCCGATGCGCTGGCTCGCCATTGGCAGCAGCCCGAGCTGGAAGCGGCCTTGTCAGCCCATCCCCGCATTGGCGAACGCGCGGACGGCGCGGACAAAGAGTCTGTACTGTCGCGCGGGGAGCAGTCCGCGATGCAGCAGGCCGATTATGCTCTGCAACAGGCGATGCAGCAGGGGAATAAGGCGTATGAAGCGCGTTTTGGCCGGGTGTTTCTGATTCGTGCCAAAGGGCGCAGCGGCGAGCAGATGCTCGCAGAGTTGCAGCGTCGGTTGCAGAATAGCGAGGTTACCGAGCAGCAGGAGGCGCTGGATCAACTGCGTGAAATTACCCTGTTACGGCTTAAGGAGACGATTCAATGAGTACTTTGACCACCCATATTCTCGACACGGCGCTGGGCAAACCCGCCAGCGGCGTGGCGATATCACTTGAGCAGAACAGCCCGGAAGGCTGGTTTCCGATTTCACAGGGTGAAACGGACAGCGACGGGCGTCTGAAAGATCTTACGCCTGAGCCTCTGACGCCGGGCCACTACCGTTTGACGGCGGAAATCGGCGACTATTTTGCCGTCGCCGGTCGGGATGCGCTCTACGTCAGTGCGCAGATCGATTTTATGATTGCCGAGGCGGGCAGCCATTTTCATCTGCCATTTCTGATTTCGCCCTGGTCGTGGTCAACCTATCGCGGCAGTTAACCGGCGGTGGTTTACAGCGAAAACCGGTCCGCATCCTGCCAGGCCGGGAAACGCTCGCGGTAAGCCTGAAGCGCGTCCAGTGACAGCTCGGCATCCAGCCGGGCGCGCTGATGCGGCTCGGCCGCGCTAAGGATCTCCCCCTGCGGGGAAATAATCTGGCTGTCGCCACTGTAGTGATGCTGATTGCCGTCACTGCCAACACGGTTACAGCCTGCCACGTAAGCCTGATTTTCAATCGCCCGCGCTAACAGTAGCGCCTGCCAGTGCAGCGCACGTGGCGCAGGCCAGTTGGCGACATAGAGCGCCAGATCGTAATCATTGCGGTTGCGCGAGAAGACCGGGAAGCGCAGGTCGTAACAGATTTGCGGCAGAATGCGCCAGCCGCGCCACTCAAACACCTGCCGCTGTTCGCCGGGCTGATAGTGGTGATGCTCGTCCGCCATACGAAACAGGTGACGCTTGTCATACTGATGCAGCGTGCCGTCCGGTTCGACCAGCAGGAAGCGGTTTACCGCGCCGTGTTCTGTCTGAATTGCCGCGCTGCCGCCGACCAGGGCATCGGTGCTGCGGGCATGCTGGTGCAGCCACTCAACCACCTGCGCCTCTGGCAGCGAGCTTTTCGCCGCCTCCATCGCAAAGCCGGTCGTAAACATCTCTGGCAGGATAATCAGATCGCGTCCGGTAAGTCCGGCCAGCTGCGCGTCAAAATGGCGCAGGTTGGTCTCGCCATCCATCCAGCTCAGCGTCTCCTGCAATAGCGTGATTTTCAAAGCTGACATAAGCGCTCCGCGGCGGCATCTAATGTCGCCGGCTGTTTGGCAAAACAGAGGCGGATCAGTTTATGGGGGAAAGCATCGGCGCAGAACACCGACAGGGGTATCGCGGCGACGCCGACTTCACGGGTCAGCCACTGGCAGAAACTGACATCATCCCGATCGGAGATGGCGCTGTAATCGACCAGTAAAAAGTAGGTGCCTTCGCAGGGCAGCACCTTAAAGCGGCTGTTGCTCAGCGCCGTGGCCAGCCTATCGCGGCGATCGCGATAGAACGCTGGCAGCTCAAGATAGTGTTCCGGATGCTCACGCAGCATATCGGCGATTGCCAGCTGCGCCGGGGTATTCACCGAGAAGGTCAGGTACTGATGCACTTTGCGCAGTTCAGCGCTGATCGCCGCAGGCGCAATGCAATAGCCCACTTTCCAGCCGGTCATGTGGAACGTCTTGCCAAACGACGACACTGCCATAGCGCGCTGACGCAAATCAGGATGGGCCAGCACACTGGCGTGGCCCGCTTTATCGAAGCAGATGTGCTCATAAACTTCGTCGCTCAGCACATAGACCGGGTGCGCCGAAATCGCCTGCCACAGCGCGGTGAAATCAGATTGCTGCCAGACGGTAGCGGTAGGGTTGTGCGGCGTATTCAGAATCACCAGCCGGGTTTTATCACTCAGCAGGGCAGCAAACGCCTGCCAGTCCACCCGAAAAGCGGGCGGCTGCAGCGTAATGCGTTTCATCACGCCGCCAGATAACTCCACCGCAGGTGCATAGCTGTCGTAGCTGGGATCAAAGCAGATCACCTCATCGCCCGGCCGCACCAGTGCGGTAATCGCCGCATAGAGCGCTTCGGTCGCGCCCGCCGTCACCGTAATCTCCGCGTCAACATCCGGACGATAATCATAAAGTCGCGCGGTTTTCTCCGCTATCGCCTCGCGTAACGGCAGCGCACCGGTCATCGGCGCATACTGGTTCGCGCCCTGGCTGACGTGATACGCCAGCCGCTGCTGCAGATAGTCCGGGCCGCTGAAATCGGGAAAGCCCTGAGAGAGATTGATGGCGTTGTGCTGCTGCGCCAGCGCACTCATCTGGCTGAAAATCGTGGTGCCGAGTAAGGGAAGTTTACTCTCGGGGATCAGGTTGTGCTGCGTCATGGTGTCAGGCCTTAAGCGCGAAAATTGATGCGGTGTCACCCGGTGTTTGTGCCACTATAAACAGGATGGTAGTATTTGGCAATCAAGACGCTTAGACGGCTAAATGCGTCATGCTCCGTACCTCAGCGGCGTTGGCTACGCTTGCTTACCCCGGTCACTGACGAGTGTCAGCTCCCGGGGATAAGCGCGCTTGCTGCCTTGCTGACACACGGATCATTTGGCAGGAGCCGAAGATGATGATGCAACCTGTTGAAATTTCATCGCCGTTACGATTATCTGAGTTACCGGGAATTTCATTTCACCGCAAGGAACCTTTATGTCGCAGAGTCTTCCGTTAGATCAGCTGGTCGCCGCCTGTCACTGGATTGGCGAAAAAGGCTGGGCACCGGCCACCGGCGGAAATATGTCCGTGCGCCGCGATGAACATATCTGCCTGCTAAGTGAATCGGGCAAAGATAAAGGCACGCTGACGCGGGATGACTTTATTGAGGTCGATATCGCCACCAGCCACTCGCTCTCTGGCCGTAAGCCGTCGGCAGAAACCGGCCTGCACACGATGATCTATCGCCTCTTTCCTGAGGCGGGCGCGGTGCTGCACACCCACACGGTGAATTCGACCGTGCTGTCGCGGGTGGAGCAGGGTGCGGCGCTATTGCTGCACGGCTATGAGATGCAAAAATCGTTAAGTGGTCAGCATACTCACCTGGATACGCTGGCGATTCCCGTGTTCGACAACAGCCAGGATATCGCGGCGCTGGCGTCAGAAATTGAAGATTACGCCGCACGTTTTCCGCTGCGTTACGGCTTTCTGTTGCGCGGCCACGGCTTAACCTGCTGGGGCCGGGATGTCAGCGAAGCCCGCCGTCATCTGGAAGGTCTGGAATTTTTATTTGAATGTGAACGTCAACGTCGCCTGCTGGAGAAAGCATGATTCGCGCCATTGTTACTGATATCGAAGGCACTACCAGCGATATCCGCTTTGTACATAACATCCTGTTTCCCTATGCCCGCAAGCATCTGCCGGATTTCCTGCGTGACAATGCGCACCAGCCCGATGTGGCGGCCGCACTGCAGTCGGTGCGCGAAGAAGCCGGTCAGCTGCAGGCCGATCTGGCTGGCGTGACAGATATTCTGCTGGGCTTTATGGACCAGGATCGCAAATCGACCGGCCTGAAGGCGCTGCAGGGCATGATCTGGCGCGATGGCTACGTGAATGGCAGTTTTACCGGTCATCTCTATCCCGACGTCGTGCCTGCGCTCAGCCGCTGGAAGGCGCAGGGCATTGAACTCTATGTATATTCCTCCGGCTCGGTTGCGGCGCAGAAATTGTTATTTGGCTACAGCGACGAAGGTGATATTACTGGCCTGTTCAGTGGCTATTTTGACACCCACGTCGGCGCCAAACGCGACGTCGCGGCTTATCGCACTATTGCCGCTGAGATGGGTCAGCCAGCGGAGCAGCTGCTGTTTCTCTCTGATATTCATCAGGAGCTGGATGCCGCCGCAGAGGCGGGCTGGCAGACATTGCAATTACTGCGTGGCGATGCGGACAATAAGAGCCGCCATCGTCAGGTGACGGATTTTTCCCAGATTAACCCGGAGTCGATTTAGCATGAGCGCACTGACTATTTTTACCGACCGTGAAGCCAGCCAGCCGGTGTGGCACAGCACTGACGCGGAAGCGATTCGTGACCGCCTGAATGCAAAAGGTGTCCGTTTCGAGCGCTGGGAAGCCGATCGTGATTTGGGTGAAAATCCGGATGCCGAAACGGTGATCAACGCCTATCAGCATGCGATTGATCGGCTGGTGGCGGAAAAGGGCTATCAGAGCTGGGATGTGATCAGCATGCGTGCTGATAACCCGCAGAAAACCGTACTGCGGGAGAAATTTCTCAATGAACATACGCACGGCGAAGATGAAGTGCGTTTCTTTGTCGAGGGTGCCGGGCTGTTCTGCCTGCATCTGGATGGCGAGATCCTGCAGATCCTTTGCGAAAAAAATGATCTGATCTCGGTGCCAGCGGGAACGCCGCACTGGTTTGATATGGGGTCGTCACCCCATTTCACGGCTATCCGTATTTTCGACAATCAGGAAGGCTGGGTGGCGAACTTTACCGGCGATAAGATAGCGGATGCCTATCCGCGTCTGGCGTAATCTGTCAGCCTGTTTTGCGGGGCGTCTGCCATAGCGGCAAACGCCTCGCAGACCATTACTGCGGCTGGAAGATGCCGCCCTGCACCTGGTCAGGCGTCACCACGCCGGTGTCCAGCACCCAGCCGCTGATCAGCGCCGCTGGCGTCACATCAAACGCCGGGTTATAAACCCAGGCTGCCTCTGGCGCCCACTGCACGCTGCCAAAACTGCCGGCAACGCCCGTCACTTCGCTGGCGGCGCGCTGCTCAATGGGAATCGCTGCGCCGTCAGGACAGCTGCGATCCAGCGTGGTATGCGGGGCCGCCACGTAGAACGGGATCTGATGATAATGCGCCAGCACCGCCAGGCTGTAGGTGCCGATCTTATTGGCGACATCGCCATTGGCGGCAATGCGGTCAGCGCCGACCCACACCGCATCTACCTCGCCACGGGCCATGAGGCTGGCGGCCATGGAGTCGGTAATCAGGGTGTAGGGAACCGCCAGCTCGCCCAGTTCCCAGGCGGTTAAGCGGCCGCCCTGTAACAGCGGACGGGTCTCATCAACCCAGACATTCTTAATCAGGCCCTGCTGATGGGCACGGGCAATGACGCCCAGCGCGGTACCCACACCTGCCGTTGCAAGCCCGCCGGTATTACAGTGAGTCAGCAGCTGGCTGTTGGGTTTCACCAGCGTGCAACCGGCATCAGCGATGGCATCACACAGTTGCTTATCCTCCTGCACCAGCCGCCAGGCTTCCTGAGCCAGCGCAGGGGTAAAGTCCGGCTGGGCCAGCGCCCCTTTCATCCGGTCAAGATTGTTCATCAGGTTGACGGCGGTAGGGCGCGCAGCGCGCAGGGTCTCCAGCGCCTGTGACAGTTCAGCGCGCGTCTGCCCCTGTTCTGCCAGCAGCGCCAGCAGCAGCGAGGCGGAGAGGCCGATCAGCGGCGCACCGCGCACCCGCAGTGCATGAATATGTTCAATCAGTTGAGGCACGCTGTGCGCGGGCAGCCAGTTCTTCTGCTGCGGCAGTGCCTGCTGATCCAGAATCAAGAGCTGATTGTCACGAACCTGTAAGCTGGTGGTTTGAAGTGTCTGCATTGTGGGTGAAATCCATGTTGCGTTAATGATGCGTATTGTGCCAACATGCTGAACGGATGTATAGACGTCTGAACGGCTTATTACACCTGAGTAACCCCCTTCGAATGATGAGGAACAGGCAATGTCGCAATACCGTACCTTTACTGCTGCTGATGCTGTGGAATATGCCCGACAATTTGGCGGCGTGGACAATCCTGCCGCGCTGAGCAGCGCAGAAGAGATTGGTGATGGCAACCTCAACCTGGTGTTTAAGATTTATGACGATCAGGGCATCAGTCGCGTTATCGTCAAGCAGGCACTGCCTTATGTGCGCTGCGTGGGGGAGTCCTGGCCGCTGACGCTGGATCGGGCGCGGCTGGAAGCGCAGACGCTGGTCGAGCACTACAAATACTGTCCGCAGCACACCGTGAAGATCACCCATTACGATGCGGAGCTGGCGGTGATGGTGATGGAAGATCTCTCCAGCCATCGCATCTGGCGTAGCGAGCTGGTGAAGGGCACTTACTACCCGGAAGCGGCTCAGCAGTTGGGCAACTATCTGGCGCAAACCCTGTTTCATACGTCCGATTTCATCCTGCATCCGCATCAGAAAAAAGCGGAAGTGGCGCGTTTCATTAATCCGGAAATGTGTGAAATAACTGAAGATCTTTTCTTCAACGATCCTTACACCAATCATGAGCGCAACAGCTATCCTGAAGCGCTTGAACCGCTGGTCGCCAGCCTGCGTAATGACGATGCCCTGCGCATTGCGGTGGGCGGTCTCAAGCATCGTTTCTTTGCCCACGCCGAAGCGCTGCTGCATGGGGATATTCACAGCGGCTCGATTTTCGTTGCTGACGGCAGCCTGAAAGCGATTGATGCGGAATTTGGTTATTTTGGACCCATCGGTTTTGATGTTGGTACCGCGGCAGGCAACCTGTTGATTAACTACTGCGGCCTGCCAGGTCTGCTGCCACCACGTGAGGCCGCCGATGCCCGCGAGCAGCGCCTCAGCGATGTGCATAAACTCTGGACGACCTTTGCTTCAGGCTTCCTGGCGCTTGCGGCAGAGAAAACCCGCGACGAGGCGCTGGCTTATCCAGGTTATGCGGAAGCGTTTCTGCGTAAAGTGTGGGCCGATACCATCGGTTATTGCGGCACTGAGCTGATTCGCCGCACGGTGGGAATGTCACATGTGGCAGATATGAAGCTGATTGCCGATCCGGCGATGCGTACTGACTGCATCCGCAATGCGATTAACCTGGGACGTACGCTGATTCTGGCAGCCGATCACGTCGAAGATGTGGATGCGCTGATTGCCCGCATCCGTCAGGCAGGATAAAAAAAGGCCGACATGATGTCGGCTTTCAGGTAAATCAAAGGCTGGCTATAAGAGTGTGCCCGCGCCGGTAACAGGGACAGATCGGAAAGTCGCTAAAGCCATCCCTGGCTCGCTCGGCCCGCGCAATTACGCACCTCATCCCTGAGGTGCGCCCGTAGCCGGGCCAACGCTCTGCGTTGTTCAAAAACGCTCCCGACGTTTTTGTCCCTGACGCGGGACGCTTTCCTCTTCTGACCCTGTTCCCTGCGCTTTGGGCTTAATTATTGCGGCCAGATTTCCCCTGATTTGGCATAGTGCCGCCCTACTGATGAAGAGCGCTGAACTTCAAGCGATGGGACCATACGCCTGGAGTAAAGCAGCGCGGGCCATGGATGGCCCGCGCTGAGCATGCCATGGATGGCGTTTTTGCGTCTTTACGGAAGGCGTCTGCTCCCTGAGCCGGTGCTGCAGGCCAACGCTAACCCTATGCTGCCTCACTCGTCCGTGATGCAGGCTGAGGGGCTTTCTCGGGCACCGGTACTGCCAGTGCCTCCGGCTCAAACTCATCGACGTTAATCGAACGCAGACGGCTGACTTCGGCACGCTGCAACACTTCCGCCTCTTTGGCATTAATCCAGCCCTGTTCCAGCGCACGCTTCGCCAGCGCGTCCAGACGGGTAAAGGAGAGGTGCTGCTTCGTCTGTTTGCACAGCCTGTCATGAATCACTTCTGCCGCCATCACATCCTGCAGCGCCTGTTCAAGCTGACCGGCAGGGTTATGCTCACTCGGCGTCAGGTACATGCCACGGCCCAGTCGGCTGCGGGTGGCTGACGGCTGCTGCAGCATTTTTGCCAGCTGATGATCCAGACGGTCAGACGGAGCAGGGCAGTGATGACCGCCAGCGAAAATCGTCATCCGCAAGGCGCCCGCCACCAGACGGTTCGGGAAGTTACGCAGCAGATCGTCAATAGCCACTTCTGCCTGATGCAGCGCATCCTGTACGCCCCAGTGAACCAGCGGCAGATCGGATTCGTTGCGACCTTCATCGTCATAGCGTTTCAGGGTTGCGGAGGCCAGATAGAGCTGACTCAACACATCGCCCAGACGCGCCGAGATACGCTCGCGACGTTTCAGGCTGCCACCCAACACCGCCATCGACACATCAGAGAGCAACGCCAGGTTGGCACTGATGCGGTTCAGGTGCTGGTAATAACGGCGGGTGCCATCGCGGGTCGGGCTGGCGCTGGTGCGTCCGGCAGTTAAGCCCAGCCACAGGCTGCGCATCGTGCTGCTGCCCACATGACCGATATGGCTGAACAGCGCCTGATCGAACGCATTCACATCATTGCTGGCTGCCGCCGCCATCTCCTGCAGTACATAAGGATGGCAGCGAATCGCGCCCTGACCAAAGATAATCATGCTGCGCGTCAGAATGTTCGCGCCTTCCACGGTAATAGCGATCGGCGCACCCTGATAGGCACGGGCCAGGAAGTTACTGTTACCGAGCATAATGCCTTTACCGCCGGCAATATCCATAGCGTCGATAATGGCGCGCTGACCGCGATGGGTGCAGTGATATTTCACAATCGCCGACAGCACCGCCGGTTTTTCACCCTGCATAATGCCGGCTGTGATCAGCGTAGCGGCCGCATCCATCACATAAGCATTACCCGCAATGCGTGCCAGCGGCTCTTCAATCCCTTCCATCTTACCGATTGAGACGCGGAACTGGCGGCGGATATGGGCATAAGCACCTGTTGCCAGCGCCACACTTTTCAGGCTGCCGGTTGAATTCGATGGCAGCGTAATGCCGCGACCCACTGACAGACACTCCACCAGCATCCGCCAGCCCTGGCCGGCCATTTCCGGACCGCCGATAATATAGTCAATCGGCACAAAGATATCGTTGCCGCGTGTCGGCCCGTTCTGGAACGGCACGTTAAGCGGGAAGTGGCGATGGCCAATTTCCACACCAGGCGTGTTGGTCGGAATCAGCGCACAGGTAATACCAGGATTCTCGTTGTCGCTGAGCAGATGATCCGGATCGGAAAGTTTAAACGCCAGGCCCAGCACGGTGGCGATCGGTGCCAGTGTAATGTAGCGCTTGTTCCAGGTCAGGCGCATACCCAGCACCTGCTGACCTTTCCATTCGCCCATGCAGACGACGCCAGTATCGGGGATCGCGCCGGCATCTGAACCTGCTTCCGGGCTGGTCAGCGCAAAGCAGGGAATTTCATCGCCGCGTGCCAGCCGGGGCAGGTAATGATTTTTCTGCTCTTCGGTGCCGTAGTGCTGCAGCAGTTCGCCCGGACCCAGTGAGTTAGGCACACCCACAGTAATCGCCAGAATCCCGGAGACGCCCGACAGCTTTTGCAGCACACAGGCTTGTGCATAGGCGGAGAAATCGAGGCCGCCATACTCTTTTTTAATGATCATCGCGAAGAAACGATGCTCTTTCAGATATGCCCAGAGTTCCGGCGGCATATCGGCCAGCTCATGAGTGATCTGGAAATCGTTGGCCATGCGGCACGCTTCTTCGACCGGGCCATCAAGAAAGGCCTGCTCCTCGGCAGTCAGGCGTGGCTGAGGATAGTTGTGCAGCTTCTGCCAGTCCGGTTTGCCCTGGAACAGATCGCCTTCCCACCAGGTGGTACCCGCATCAATGGCCTCTTTCTCGGTGCGCGACATCGGCGGCATTACTTTCTGGAAGCGCTGAAAGATCGGCGTTGAAAAAAGGCTGCGACGCAGCGACGGCAGGTTAAACGGCAGCAGAATGATCGCCAGTGGCAGCAGCAGCCATGGCGTCCAGAGATGCGCAACAGCCATCGCCGCAGTCCACAGCAACAGAATGGCGCTGCTGAGCCATAACGACAGGCGGTGGTAGAACAGGGCGCCAATCAGCGCCACCGTGGCAAGTATCGAAACAACCATCATAATGAACCGCTCCAAGTAGTAAGAGGTCTGACCTGTTATACAGAGAGGTTTAGAGCAGTTGAGAGCATTTATCAATTTGTTTACATCGCAATTACAACCTGCCTCACAAAAACCTGTTTTAGCCCATTTTTGCCGCACCTTCGGCAACAATATTCCGCGTTACAGTCCGGACCGACGTGGCATGGCGCTTTGCGCTGACCGGCCATTCCGTTAAACTTGCTGCGATTAACCTCTCCTAAAAAAGGACATCCCTATGTACCAGGACATCATCCGCTCTGAGCTTAATGAAGCTGCTGATACGCTGAATAAATTCCTCAGCGACGATGCCAATATCCATGCGATCCAGCGTGCTGCGGTACTGCTGGCTGACAGCTTTAAGGCTGGCGGAAAGGTGCTTTCGTGCGGTAACGGCGGTTCACATTGCGATGCGATGCACTTCGCCGAAGAGCTGACCGGTCGCTACCGTGAAAATCGTCCTGGCTATCCGGCGATTGCCATCTCTGACGTCAGCCACCTCTCCTGCGTCAGTAATGATTTTGGTTATGACTATGTCTTTTCGCGCTACATAGAAGCAGTAGGGCGTCCGGGCGATGTTCTGCTGGGCCTCTCAACCTCCGGTAACTCTGCCAATATCATTAAAGCGATTGAAGCTGCCCGTGCGCAGGGAATGAAAGTGATCACCCTGACCGGTAAAGATGGCGGTAAGATGGCAGGCAGTGCCGACATTGAAATCCGGGTGCCGCACTTTGGTTATGCCGATCGCATTCAGGAGATCCACATTAAAGTGATCCACATCCTGATGCTGCTGATCGAAAAAGAGATGGTGAAGTAACAGCGCTGGCCTCCCACAGACGGAGGCCACTTAATCAGAGGCGGTGGCTATGTGCGAATTGCTCGGGATGAGCGCCAATGTTCCCACGGATATCTGTTTCAGCTTTACCGGACTGGTTCAGCGTGGCGGTGGGACCGGGCCTCACAAAGATGGCTGGGGCATTACCTTTTACGAAGATAAAGGTTGCCGTACGTTTAAAGATCCGCTGCCGAGCTTTAACTCGCCGATTGCGCGTCTGGTGCAGGAGTATCCGATAAAATCACATTCGGTGGTGGCGCATATCCGCCAGGCGAATCGTGGTCAGGTGTCGCTGGAAAACACCCATCCGTTTACCCGTGAGCTGTGGGGCCGTCACTGGACCTATGCGCACAACGGACAGCTCAAGGGGTATCGGCAACTGGAGACCGGCACATTCCGGCCGGTAGGCGAAACGGACAGCGAGAAGGCGTTTTGCTGGATCCTGCATCAGCTGTCGACGCGCTATCCACGCACGCCGGGCAACTGGCCTGCGGTGTTTCGTTTTATCGGGGAGCTGGCTGGCACGCTGCGGCAGAAGGGCGTGTTTAACATGCTGCTGTCAGACGGTCGATATCTGATGGCCTTTTGCTCCACCAACCTCTTCTGGATCACCCGTCGTGCACCCTTTGGCCGGGCGCAGTTACTGGATCAGGATGTGGAGGTTGATTTTCAGCAGCACACCACGCCGCATGACGTGGTGACGGTGATTGCTACGCAGCCACTGACGGCCAATGAAACCTGGCAGCGGATTGCGCCAGGTGAATGGGCGTTATTCTGCCTTGGAGAGCGCCAGGAATGAACGGGAGGCAGCTTCGGGACTGGCTAAAACCGGTGCCGGGCTGCTGTTCATCACATATTTACCGCTGGCGACGTTGACCGTCGGCGGCTGGTGATATTTAGCAAAATAAGCGTATCCGGGCTGGAGCTGCTGCCAGAAGCTGGCATCGCTGGAGTAGCGGTGACGCTGCATGTTGCTGTCAGTCATGCGGAACGGATAGATGCTGATGCTGACATCCTGCTGGCCATTACGCAGCGCTGCGTTCACATAAGTAAAAATCTCATCCATATAGGCGTTCGTCATGGCATAGCAGCCAATTGACTTACAGTCGCCATGAATCATCAGGTAGTTGCCGCTGTAGCCCTGATTACGATCGAACTGATTCGGGAAGCCAATGTTGATCGCGCGATAAAAACGGCTATCCGGCTTCAGCTGATTCAGCTTCACGTTGTAAAAACCTTCCGGGCTTTTGAAATCGCCTTCACGGCGTTTCGGGCCGAGGCCGCCAGAAAAGTTACAGATGCGGTAGGTATCCAGCAGGCGGTATTCATTACCGATTTTGCCGTAGAGTTCGAGAGTGCGCTCTTCCTTGAAAATCTGGATATAGACCGGGGTGCCCAGTAACTGTTTCTTTAATTCTTTGCTGACCGGTGCCGCTGTCTGGACGGGTTCGGGTGTCATTGCCATGCTGAGGGCTGGCAGTAAAATCATCGCAAACAGGAGTGCGATTTTGCCCATGCTGTGTATACCTTGAGGTGAATAGAACATGACGCAAATTGTGCGTCTCTGTTTGCATTATCGGAACTGTCCGCTATCGCAGCGCAACATTAAACATTGTCTGTTTTTTTAGCAAGACGCTGGCAGCCAGATTCGCGATTTACTGAAGGATATTCGGCCACAAATTTGTAAACTTTAATTGTGGGCGCGACAAATATTGCAGTTACCCCTGCCAACTGTATACTTATCCAGTGCCGGAGGGGGTATGCGTAAAATCATTCATGTCGATATGGACTGCTTCTATGCCGCGGTGGAGATGCGTGATAATCCCCAGCTGCGCGACATCCCGATCGCGATTGGTGGCAGCCGTGAACGTCGTGGCGTCATCAGCACCGCCAACTATCCGGCCCGCAAATATGGCGTGCGCAGCGCGATGCCAACTGGCATGGCCCTCAAGCTATGCCCGCATCTTCGTTTGTTGCCAGGACGTTTCGATGCCTACAAAGAAGCCTCCGCACAAATTCGCGACATCTTTACCCGCTACACTCCGCTGATTGAACCGCTCTCCCTTGATGAAGCCTATCTGGATGTCACCGACAGCCCGCACTGTCACGGTTCTGCCACACTGATGGCGCAGGCGATCCGCGCCACCATCTACCGTGAAACCGGGCTGACCGCTTCAGCGGGCATCGCGCCGATTAAGTTTCTGGCAAAGATCGCCTCTGACCTGAATAAGCCCGACGGGCAGTTCGTGATTACGCCGCCGGAGATGGCCGGTTTTTTGCTGACGCTGCCGCTGGCGAAGATCCCCGGTGTTGGCAAAGTCTCGGCCAAAAAGCTGGAGGAGATGGGGCTGGTGACCTGCGGTGACGTGCAGAAGGCCGATCTGGCGCTACTGTTAAAGCGCTTTGGTAAGTTTGGCCGGGTGCTGTGGGAGCGCAGTAATGGCATTGATGACCGCAGCGTCATTGTGGAGCGCGAGCGTAAATCGCTGGGGGTGGAACGCACGCTGGCAGAAGATATCAGCGACTGGGATGCCTGCCTGGAGATTATCGATTTTCTCTATGCCGAGCTGGATCGCCGGCTGACGCAGATCCGACCCGACAGGCAGGTGGCGCGTCAGGGCGTTAAACTCAAGTTCAGTGATTTTCAGCAGACGACCCAGGAGCATATCTGGCCGGTACTGAATAAAGAGGACATGATTGCCATCGCCCGGAAAACCTGGGATGAGCGTCGTGCCGGGCGCGGCGTGCGGCTGGTGGGACTGCATGTCACCATGGTCGATCCCCAGCTTGAGCGTCAACTTCTGCTGGGTCTGTAACGGTCAGCCTCACCGTTTGGCAAGGCTGACACCGGATTACTTCTTATATTTCGCCGCCAGGGTAGCAAACCACGGCGCGACGAAATCCTCATTGCTGCCCCAGCCCGGAATGATCTTGTTCAGCGACGCGACGTTCACCGCACCAGGCTGGCTGCCGAGCTGCTGCTGAGAGATCGATGCCGCTTTAAACTGGTAAGTCGCAGGCGTCTCTTCACCGGCAATCTTCTTCGCCACCAGACGCATATTGACCGCGCCGATGGTTTTAGGATCGACCGCTACCGTCTGCACCCATGGGCTGTTCTTCTCACGCATCAGCTGCAAATCCTGATTCGAGACATCAATGCTGTAGAGCTTGATCTCGGTCCGGCCATTCTCCTGCAGCGCTTTGTAAGCGCCCTGGCTGAAGGCATCCCAGGCACCCCAGATTGCGTCGATTTTGCCTTTCGGGTATTTCGCCAGAATCGCACCAATTTTGTTGGCGGTGTCGCCCTGCACGTCCGTTGAAACTGCGCCAATCGACTCCAGCTGATGAATGCCCGGATTCTCTTTCAGTAGTTTTTCATACACCACCTGGCGGCGTTCCATCGGCGGGAAACCGGCAACCCACAGCTTGACGATATTCGCCTTGCCGTTGAAATCATGGATAAGCTGACCCAGCGACAGCCGCGCCAGTGAAGCGTCATCCTGCGCGGTGACGGTGACGCCCGGAATCGGACTATCTACCGGCGTATCAAATACTGACAGCTTGATGCCCGCGTCGGCAATGCGCTTCACCAGGCCGCTGGCGTAGGGCGCTTTACCGTGCGAGAGCACGATGCCGTCATATTTCTGGCTGATCGCCTGATTCACGAAATCCTGGAAGCGCGCATCGTCGCCGTTGCTCAGGAAGGTGCTGACTTTAAAGCCCAGCTGGCGCCCCTGCTGAATGGCACCAGCAACAAACTGGGTGGTGTTGTCATCAGAGCCAAGGTTGCGGATCACCGCAATACGGATCGGGCCATCATGGCTGGCGATAGCCGCAGGCACCGGGGTGACGGTCTCCGCCAAGGCAGCGCTGGCGTTCAGCAGGCTCAGGGCCAGCAGCGAGAGTGTTATTTTTTGCATTGTTATCAACTCCGGTAAACGCGCCTCAGCGGCGCTGGATATAGGTAATCGCCAGTGCTAAAGCCAGCACCAGTCCTTTAATAATGTCCATGGCGTAGTAGGGAACAGAGAGCATCACCAGACCGTTCTGCAGCACGCCGAGAATCACCGCGCCGACCAGCGTGCCAAGCGCATTGGGCTTGCCGGAGCCGGCCAGCGAGAAGCCGATCCATGCCGCCGCGACGGCGTCCATCAGGTAGCCGCTTCCGGCGTTAACCTGCGATGAACCGATACGCGAGGCGAGCAGGATGCCACCCAGACCGGCCAGCAGTGAGGCGATCACATAGGCCAGCACCCGATAACGGGTGGTACGGATGCCGGAGAGGCGCGCTGCCTCTGGATTCCCGCCCAGCGCGTACATCCGGCGACCATGTTTGGTCAGAGACAGCGCCAGCTGCGCGGCGACGGTCACCACCAGCATGATGATGACAATGGTTGGCACCTGGCCGAGCAGGCCAAACGTCGCCGGAATAGTGCCTTCCGCCATATCACCGCTCGGCAGCACCATGTTTTCAGTGATCGATCCGCCAAAGCTGTAGGTCATCGCCACACCCTGAATCACAAACAGCGTTGCCAGCGTCGCCAGCATGTCAGGGATACGCAGGATCACAATCAGGAAGGCGTTAAACAGACCGACCAGCGTGCAAAGCGCCAGGGTAATCAGGATCGCGGTGGTGGTGCCGAAGCCGTACCAGACAAACAGTGAAATCACTAACGCATTCGCCAGTGAGGCGGTCGAGCCGACCGACAGATCAAAGCCGCCCACGGTCAGTGATATCGACACGCCAATTGCAATCACCGTAACAATGGCAATCGATCGCAGAATATTGATGATGTTATTGGGTTCAAGGAAGCTGTCGGAGGCCAGTCCAAAGGCGGCAATCAGGATCACTACCGTGAGCAACATGCCCCATTTGTAGAGAAAGTCGAACAACTGGTGACGCCATGGCGAGGGTGTCAGGTTCAGGCTGGTTTCTTTGCTGCTCACGCAGGGGTTCCTCCGGTGGAATAGAGCAAAAGCGTCTCTTCAGTGACGTCGCGTGCAGCCAGCTCGGCCACGATGCGTCCATCCCAGAGCACGCAAATCCGGTCGCATAAGCCGACCAGTTCAGAAAATTCACCCGACGCGTAAATAATGCCTTTCCCTTCGCGCGCCAGGTTATCGATCAGGGTGAACAGCTCGGTTTTGGCTTTAATGTCCACGCCTTTGGTCGGCTCATCGAAGATCAGCACATCCGCGTTGTTGCGTAGCCATTTGCCAATGGCCACCTTTTGCTGGTTGCCGCCGGAGAGACGTCGCAGTGTCTGTGCCGGACCGGTGGTGCGCACCTGCAACTGCCGTATAACCTGCTCTGCCCAGCGCCATGCCTGGCGATGACCAAACAGGCTCCAGCGCGAAAAGCTGTCGTCGGCGCTGACGCTGAGGTTCATTGCGACGGATTCATCAATAAAGATCCCCTCTTTGCGACGCTCTTCCGGCACCAGCGCCATACGGCGACTGACCGAGTCGTGCGGCGAACGGGGTTGCCACGGCTGACCGTGCAGTTCACCGCCACTGACGCGGCTTTTGCTGGCACCAAACAGCGCTTTGCAGAGCTCGGTTTTGCCGGCACCGGCCAGTCCGGCAATCCCAAGAATTTCACCTTTATGCAGCCGCAGCGAGATATCCTGCAGCAGCTGCTCATCGTGCAATCCTTCCACCGTCAGCAGCAGCGGCTGTGCCTGTTGTTCACGGCGGACCGGGAAGATATCGGTCAGCTGATGGCCCAGCATCTTCTCCACGATCTGTTCACCGCTCAGCGCCGCCATCGGGCCGGTTTCGATTAACCGGCCATCACGCAGCACCGTCAACTGGTCGCAGATCGCTTTGAGTTCATGGATACGGTGAGAGATAAACACCACGCCAATACCGCTGGCCTTAAGACGACGCACCACGGCAAATAGCCGCTCGCTTTCGTGCTGATCCAGCGGGGCAGTGGGTTCGTCGAGAATCAGGAAGCGGCAGTGGTGTGACAGCGCCCGCGCCAGCAGAATTTGCTGTTTTTCCGCCAGAGTGCAGCGCTCCACCAGCCGGTTAACGTCCAGCGCCACGTCGAGCTGAGCCAGTAAGGCCCGGGCCTGACGGCGAATCTCGCCCCAGCGATAGCGGTGGCCGGGCTCTGCCAGCCGATCCAGCAGAATGTTTTCCGCCACGCTGAGCTGCGGCACCAGGGCGACATCCACTTCCTGCTGAACCAGATGGATACCCAGCTGTTTCGCGTCACGCGGGGTGCGGATAGAAACCGGCTCCCCATCCAGCAGGATCTCGCCACTGTAGTGATTGTGCGCGCCGGAAAGGATCGCCATCAGCGTAGACTTGCCCGCGCCGTTAGCGCCGGTCAGCGCATGAACCGAATGGCCCTCACTGCGGAAATCCACCGACGATAGCGCGGAAAAACCGCCAAAAGCGATGGAGATATTACGCATCTCAAGGCAGTTTACCCCTGGCATGTGATGACTCTCCTGAAGAAACACTGGCCGCATTTTTTCCTGAACCTTCAGGCGCGGCAACAGCCGAAAGCGCATAAGCTAGCACGAAATCTTATTAGCCATCCAGACATCTGGACATAATGGCGGCTGTGACTAGCGAAGCGTGAGAACGTGGCGGAATAGTAGGGGAAAGCGCGAAAAAGGTAGCGAATTATGCTGGTGAAAAGTCACAGGCATAAAAAACCAGGCCGGAGCCTGGTTGACTTTTTTGTGACAGAATTACTTTTCTGGCACCACATTCAACAGGGTGGTCAGCAGTTTCCAGTAAAGACCCACGCTTTCGATGTGAACCTGCTCATCCGGCGAGTGCGGCCCGGTGATGGTTGGCCCAATCGAGACCATATCCATGTCCGGATACGGCTTTTTGAACAGACCACACTCCAGACCGGCGTGAATCACCTGAATGTTAGGGGTTTTATCAAACAGCGCAATATACGTCTGACGAGTCAGCGCCATGATGGCGGAGTCTGCATCCGGCTGCCAGCCTGGGTAGCCGCCTTTCGCTTTAGTCTGCGCGCCGGCCAGCTGGCCCAGCGAGGTCAGCATCTGCACCACATAATCACGGCCGGTGTCGATCAGCGAACGAATCAGGCAGTTGATCTCTGCGTGATCGGCTTCCATCGTCACTACACCGATGTTCAGTGAGGTTTCGACGACGCCTTTCGCCACGTCTGAATTGCGGATCACGCCGTTTGGCGTGCTGTTCAGCAGGTTCAGGAAGCGATCGCGGCTGTCAGTGCTCAGGGCATCGCCCTGATGCGCCAGCGGCTCGGTGACCAGTGCAATGTTCGGCTCTTTGATGCCGTGCTCGTTTTTGATGGCGCTCAGGAACTGCGCTGCCGCTGATTTCAGCGCATCCGCTTTGTGGCTTTCTACCGCGACGGTAGCGAAGGCTTCACGCGGAATTGCATTACGCAGCGTACCGCCGCTGAACGCCAGCAGACGCAGATCCAGTTCAGCCGCGTGGGCCGCCAGGAAACGCGCCAGCAGTTTGTTGGCGTTGCCCAGGCCCATATGAATATCGGCACCGGAGTGACCGCCACGCAGCCCTTTCAGCGTCAGCTTCAGAGTCTGGAACTCAGCAGGCACGGCTTCACGGGTCAGCGGCAGGGTGGAGACGAAATCGATACCGCCTGCGCAACCCATATAGATCTCACCTTCCTCTTCAGAGTCGGTGTTGATCAGGATTTCAGCCTGCAGCCAGTTGGGTTGCAGTCCGAAAGCGCCATCCATGCCGGTCTCTTCGGTCATGGTCAGCAGCACTTCCAGCGGGCCATGCGTCAGGCTGCTATCAGCCAGTACCGCCAGCGCAGAAGCCATGCCGATGCCGTTGTCGGCGCCCAGCGTGGTGCCGCGCGCTTTCACCCACTCGCCGTCAATCCACGGCTGAATAGGATCTTTGGTGAAGTCATGAACGGTGTCGTTATTTTTCTGCGGCACCATATCCAGATGCGCCTGCAGCGCGACCGGAGTACGGTTTTCCATGCCTGCAGTGGCGGGCTTACGAATCAGGATGTTGCCGACCTGATCGCGCTCACACCAGAAGCCCTGCTCTTTAGCCCAGCCAGTGATGTAGTTCGCCAGCGCTTCTTCGTGAAAAGAGGGATGGGGAATAGAGCAGATCTTAGCGAAAATATCCCACAGCGGCTGTGGAGAGAGTTGAGACAATTCAGACACGACAGGTCTCCTGTGTCAGTGTACCGGCGAGGCCGGACATCGCGAGTTTCCAGTGAAAAATCGCCGTCAGAGAATCTGACGAGCCAGTCCTGAGAATATCACTGTTTTTTACCGGGTGCGCTCTCAGACGCGCTAAAAAGCCGCAACCGGCGCACGGGTGCTGGTTTTTAGTGCGTCAACTCCTTATAATCTCGCGCAACCTTTTCCCCGTTGCACATTTTTACGCCACCTCGGTTGGCTGGGATTTCTATTTATGAGCGAAAAATACGTCGTTACCTGGGACATGCTTCAGATTCATGCCCGCAAACTGGCCCAGCGTCTGCTCCCTGTTGAACAGTGGACAGGCATTATCGCGGTGAGCCGCGGCGGTCTGGTACCGGCTTCGCTGCTGGCACGTGAACTGGGTATCCGCTACGTTGATACCGTCTGCATCTCCAGCTATGACCACGATCATCAGCGTGAAATGAAAGTCCTGAAGCGCGCAGAAGGCGACGGTGAAGGCTTTATCGTAATCGACGACCTGGTCGATACGGGCGGCACCGCGCAGGCGATTCGCGAAATGTATCCGAAAGCGCGTTTCTGCACCATTTTCGCTAAACCCGCCGGTCGTTCACTGGTTGATGATTACATCGTCGATATTCCGCAGGATACCTGGATCGAGCAGCCGTGGGATATGGGTGTCGTTTATATCCCGCCGATTGTAAAAAACTGATTGATATACATCAGACAACGCCCGGTTTTCCGGGCGTTGTGCATTCTGAGCCTCGCACCCCGAATTGCCGTACAGTACACTTAGCCATCGCCGTTCTGTTGCAGGAGAAGTGAGTATGTCGAGCAAAAATCTCAGCGAGGAGCTATTCAAGCCGCGCTTCAAACATCCTGAAACCTCTTCCCTGGTTCGCCGCCAACATCACGCTACCCCGAATGTCCACTCTGCCCTGGAGGGTGACAGCCAGCGCGGCTGGTATCGCATGCTGAATAAGCTGATGTGGACATGGCGAGGCCTGACGCCGCAGGAGATCAGTGAAGTGCTGGCACGTATTGCCATCAGCAACGCTGAACATACTGATGAGACGCTGCTCGACACCGTGATTGGTTTTCGCGGCGGCAACTGGCATTTCGAATGGTGTAAGCAGGCGGGCATCTGGCAGCAGAAAGCGCTGGAGGCATCCGACGACAGCGATGCGGGCGACGACTGGCTACATGCGGCCCATCTTTATAGCGTTGCGGCTTATCCCTATATAAAAGGCGATGAACTGGCTGACCAGGCACAGACGCTGGCCAATCGTGCCTATGAAGAGGCGACTCAGCGGTTGCCTGGCGAACTGAAAATCCTGACGTTTGCTATTCCGGGCGGCAGTCCTGTCAGCGGCTTTCTGCATATGCCGCCGGATGTTGAAGCGCCTTATCCCACCGTACTGTTTTGCGGCGCACTCGACTCGTTACAGAGCGATCACTATCGCCTGTTCCATGATTACCTCGCCCCGCGTGGCATTGCTATGCTGACGATTGACGTGCCATCAGTGGGCAACTCGGTGAAATGGACGCTGAATCAGGACACCAGTTTTCTGCATCAGCAGGTGCTGCGCGATCTAATCAATGTGCCCTGGGTCGACCATACCCGCGTGGCGGCATTCGGTTATCGCTTTGGCGCTAACGTGGCCGTGCGGCTGGCCTATCTGGAATCGCAGCGGTTGCGTGGGGTCGCCTGCCTGGGCCCGATTGTGCATGCACTGCTGACCCAGACGGCATTGCAGGATGCGATCCCGGATATGTATATGGATATGCTGGCGAGCCGGCTGGGTATGGCAACCGCCTCCGACAGTGCGCTGCGCACTGAACTCAACCGCTATTCGCTTAAAACCCAGGGATTACTGGGCCGCCGGACGCCCACGCCGATGCTGTCGGGCTACTGGCAAAACGATCTCTTCAGCCCGGAAGAGGAGAGCAGGCTTATCGCAAACTCTTCCTCAGACGGCAAAGCGTTGCGGATTCCGGTGAAGCCGGTGATGGCCAGTTTTGATAAGGCGCTGAATGAAATTTGTGACTGGCTGGAGAAGCGTTTAAAAAGGTGACTGGCAAAATTTACAGTATTTGCTACAACTAGTAGCGGAATTCTTCCGGGCTGCCGCTAAGTAAAATATGACGTCATCGGACCCATGTGGTGTGGCGTCGCGCTGGCCGTCCGGAAATCAAGGCTATATAGCGGTCAAAACCTATGGAGAATCAGCATGACGTTACCAAGTGGTCATCCCCGCAGTCGCCTGCTTAAGCGCTTTACGGAGCTTGGGCCTTATATTCGCGATGGGAAATGTGGCGAAACCCGTTTCTTCTTCGACTGCCTGGCTGCCTGCGTCAATGTGAAACCGGCACCGGAACTGCGAGAGTTCTGGGGCTGGTGGATGGAGCTGGAAGCACAGGCTGACCACTTTACCTATGTCTACCATATCGGTCTGTTCGATAAAGAGGGTGACTGGTCGGTGGCAACCATCAAAGGGAAAGAGAACACGGCGCGTGTGGAAGAGACCTTACGGAATTTCCATACCCGTCTGAAAGCGATGCTGAAAGAGTTCGAGCTGGATCTGATCCCAGCCAGCGATTTCGATGAGAAACCGGTGAAGCTGAGCGCCTGATAGGGTAGTGTAGTGAAATAAAGACGAAAAAAATGGCGAGTTTAAAAACTCGCCATTTTTGTTGAAGTCTGACCCGCTGTTGGATCGAGCCTTCTCAGAGAACACGGTCAGATCGGAAAGACGCAAAAGCCGCCATCCATGGCACGCTCGGCCCGCGCCGTCCTAGCGCGGGACGCTTTCCTCTTCTGACCGTGTTCCCTGCGTGTTGAATTTATGCGTTGCTGCCAGCTCCAAATCTGCCCGGTTTGCGAGCCTGAAATCAGAACTGGTAAGTCACACCCATCGCCACAATATCGTCGTTGTTAAGCGACAGCGCATTGTCGTCAGGCAGTTGGTTGATTTTGTAATCAACGAAGGCGGACATATTTTTGTTGAAGTAGTAGGTCGCGCCCACATCGATATATTTCACCAGATCCGCATCGCCGATACCGTTTTCGATATCTTTGCCTTTGGTCTGTACGTAACCGATTGACGGACGCAGGCCGAAATCAAACTGATACTGCGCCACCAGTTCGATGTTCTGCGCTTTATTGGCTGCACCCGCGACGGCTGCGCCGGTGGTACGGTTGGTGCCGCTAATTGGCGTCATGTTGCGGGTATCAGTGTAGATTGCGGCCAGGTAGACGCTGTTAGCATCATACTTCACGCCTGCGCCCCAGGAATCCGCACGGTCACCGCGGCCATAAGCGCGCGCCTGCTGCTGGTTGGTGCGGTCAGATGAGGTGATGGCACTCATCAGGCTCACACCAGAATCACCCAGAGCATAGCCGAGAGAAGCACCGTAGCCGTCGCCATTCTGACGGTTAATATCAGTACGGGTGTTGGTGCTGGACGCGTCATTTTTGCCCTGGTACTGCAACGCAAATTTCAGGCCATCGACCAGACCAAAGAAGTTATTGTTACGATAAGTCGCAACACCGGTGGCGCGCTGGGTCATAAAGTTATCAGAGCGGGCTGTACCGTCACCGCCGAATTCCGGGAATACGTCAGTCCAGGCTTCAACGTCATACAGCACACCGTAGTTACGGCCATAATCTACCGAACCATACTGAGAGAATTTCAGACCAGCAAACCCGAGGCGGGTTTTGTTGCCGTTGTTGGCATCACTGCCTTCGGAGTTGTTAACGTTGTACTGATATTCCCACTGACCATAACCGGTCATCAGGTCGTTAATCTGTGTCTGACCCTTAAAGCCGATACGGGTATAGGACTTGTCTCCATCCTGGCTGGCATTATCGCTGATGTAGTGCTCAGCTTTAACTTTGCCGTACAAATCCAGTTTGTTGCCATCTTTGTTATAGATTTCGGCAGCCTGCGCGGCAGAAGCCAGCGTCAGCGTGGAGAGGAGCATGGCCAGTGTGCTTTTCTTCATTTGCTATCAATCCCAATGTGAACAACGTAAAAAAATGAAAGTTTTTGTAAAACACGGACTTTTTACCCGTCAGTGATGAACTTTTTATGACACTTTTCATGATTTCTTGTTAACCATGAACTTTTGGTCTACCTCCTTGTCCGCGTAATTTCGTGCTTTTCCCCCGCTGGCTGTTGGCTTCCTTATCGACTCCTGTTAAAACGTCCTTTCGTAAAAATTTTTCTCTACGGCAGGAAATATGAGTGGCAGTCAGACCTTAGTGGTCAAGTTGGGTACCAGCGTTCTCACCGGCGGATCTCGCCGGTTGAACAGGGCGCACATGGTGGAACTGGTTCGTCAGTGTGCGCAGCAGCACGCCGCAGGCCACCGCATTGTGATCGTGACTTCTGGCGCAATGGCCGCCGGACGCGAACATCTGGGCTACCCCGAACTGCCACCGACCATCGCCTCAAAGCAGCTGCTGGCTGCGGTGGGGCAGAGTCGTCTGATTCAGCTGTGGGAACAGTTATTTTCTATCTACGGTATTCATATTGGTCAGATGCTGCTGACCCGTGCCGACATGGAAGATCGCGAACGCTTTCTGAATGCCCGTGACACGCTTCGTGCGCTGCTGGATAACCATATTGTGCCGGTGATTAATGAGAACGATGCTGTCGCCACCGCTGAAATCAAAGTGGGCGACAACGACAATCTCTCGGCGCTGGCGGCGATGCTCGGCGGCGCCGACAAGCTGCTGCTCCTGACCGATCAGCAGGGGCTTTTTACCGCCGATCCCCGTAACAATCCTGAGGCTGAGCTGATCAGTGATGTGCATATCATCGATGATGCGTTGCGCGCCCTGGCAGGTGACAGTGTTTCCGGGCTCGGCACCGGCGGCATGTCCACCAAGCTTCAGGCGGCGGATGTTGCCTGTCGTGCCGGTATCGATGTGATCATCGCCTCGGGCAGCCGCAGCGGTGTGATCAGCGATGTGATTGATGGCAAGCCGGTCGGTACGCGCTTCCATGCGCAGCAATCGCCGCTGGAAAACCGTAAACGCTGGATTTTCGGTGCGCCACCGGCGGGTGAAATCACCGTCGATGACGGTGCGCTGGCGGCCATTATCGAACGTGGCAGTTCGCTGCTGCCGAAAGGGATCCGGGCGATCCAGGGAAATTTTTCGCGCGGTGAAGTGATCCGCATTCGCAGCCTGCAGGGCCGGGATATCGCTCACGGCGTTTCACGCTACAACAGCGACGCGATGCGAATGATCGCCGGTCATCACAGTCAGCAGATCAGCGAGATCCTGGGATATGAATATGGCCCGGTGGCGGTTCACCGCGACGACATGATCGTCAGTTAAGGAGCGGACAATGCTTGAAGAGATGGGAAAAGCGGCGCGTGCCGCAGCGTATACCGTGGCCGATCTGTCAACGGCAGAAAAGAACGATGTTCTGATGACCATTGCTGACCGGCTGGAAGCCGAGAGCGCTGACATTCTGGCGGCTAACGAGCTGGATTTAGCCGATGCGCGTCAGAACGGCATGAGCGCCGCGTTATTAGATCGACTGACACTTAATCCGCAACGCCTCAGCAGCATCGCTAGCGATGTGCGCCAGGTTTGTCAGCTGGCCGATCCGGTAGGGCAGTTAATCGACGGTGGTCAGCTCGACAGCGGCCTGCGCATTGAACGCCGTCGCGTGCCGCTGGGCGTCGTTGCAGTAATTTATGAGGCGCGCCCTAATGTGACGGTTGACGTCGCCAGTCTGTGCCTGAAAACCGGCAACGCCGCTATTCTGCGTGGCGGTAAAGAGACCTGGCGCACCAATGCGGCCACCGTTCGGGTCATTCAGAACGCGCTGAAGCAGCACGGTTTACCGGTAGCCATTGTGCAGGCGATTGAAAATCCTGACCGCGAGCTGGTGAATCAGCTGCTGAAGCTGGATCGCTACGTCGACATGCTGATCCCGCGTGGCGGAGCCGGGCTGCACAAGTTGTGCCGGGAAAACTCCACCATTCCGGTGATTACCGGCGGCATTGGCGTCTGCCATATCTACATTGATGAGACGATGGAGATTGAACCGGCACTTGATGTGATCGTCAACGCCAAGAAACAGCGTCCCAGCGCCTGTAACTCACTGGAAACGCTGCTGGTGGACCAGGCGATGGCCGAGCGTTTCCTGCCTGCATTCAGTGCGCGAATGGCGCAGGAAGGAATCGCGCTGCATGCTGACAGCAACGTGCTGGCACAACTTCAGCCTGGCCCCGCCCCGGTTAAACTCGTGAGTCCTCAGCAATACAATGACGAGTGGCTGTCGCTGGATCTTAACGTTAAATTGGTGGCGGATATGGATGAGGCGATCGATCACATTCGTACGCACGGCACACAGCACTCAGATGCTATCCTCACCCGTAATACGCGTAATGCCGCGCGTTTTGTTCGTCAGGTCGACTCGTCAGCGGTTTATGTTAACGCCAGCACCCGCTTCACCGACGGTGGTCAATTTGGTCTGGGCGCGGAAGTGGCGGTCAGTACACAGAAATTGCATGCTCGTGGCCCCATGGGGTTAGAGGCGCTGACCACCTATAAATGGATAGCGTGGGGAGACGATACGCTCCGCCCATAACTACGATAATTTTTAACAAAGCGGGAGTCTTTCAAAGGCTCCCGTTTTTTTTATCCCGATTTTTCGGACCAGTGAAAGATAGAATTTTCTGCGCATCAGATCATTTTCTGTTCTGTTCTCGTCATCCCTGGCAATTATGCTGCTTGATATTCACGCAATTTCATACGGAACATTCCTGAAAGCCGGGGCTGCAAGCGGCCTGAGGCAATATTTTTTGTTCAGCCGCAGGCTGAAGCGGATAATGATAGTTAGCAATGCTTGATAAAGCGGTTAGGTAGTAAACGAGCGGTAATATAAAATGAACTGGTAGCAATAACGAAAATAACATCCAGTATCTCTTCTATGGCTGATTATTAACTAATGGTTAAAAAAGAAAGTACAAGACAAGCTTTCACCGCCAGGCTGATAGCGGCCTGTGAGAGTGCCGGCATTGTCGGACATGGACGAAACAAACAGGTTGCCAGAGCTCTGCAGCAGCAAGGCTGTAAAATTTCAACGCCAGGCGTGTGGAAGTGGTTTAACGCGCAGTCAGTGCCTGATGGCGGCAATTTACTGGCACTCAGTCAATTGCTGGGTGTCAGGGTAGAGTGGCTCCAGTACGGCATGGAGCAATCCACTGAACCTGTAGCGATGAGTACACTCACTGGCCAAAAGAGTGTGTTTCGTATTGATAGCCTCGACATTGGTCAGCGCAGTGCTGCGGGCCTGCCCGCGCGCGATGAGTTTGTCGAGACTATCCAGGCGATTGAATATGGTCTGGATGAGGCACGGGTTCTGTTCAACGGCCGTCCGGCGGAAAACATTCGGTTGATCGCTATCAACAGTGATTCTATGGCTGACACCTTTGCACCGCGCGATCAGTTGTTTGTGGATATCAGCGTGCAGATGTTTGACGGCGATGGTATCTATATTTTTACCCTCGACGAGCAGCTCTACCTCAAACGCCTGCAGCTGCAGCATAAAAAAATTGCAGTGATATCAGATAATAAACGCTATGAAACGTGGTATCTCAATCGTGATGAGGTCACCAGCCTGAAGGTGCTCGCAAAAGTGATTATGAGCCAGGCGCGACACTATCAAATTCTCGGCTAAAGCCGTTTCTGCCGCTTTTCTCCGGAGAGCTGCAAAAAAATAATCGGCATAAATTCATAAATTTAACCAGTGGTAAATAAAAAATTAACCAACAGTGTTTGATAAAGCATAAGAACCTGTTAATAATTTGGACATGGATGAACGAAGACGTTCTTTTCAGGGATGACCCGCTCTTAAACAATTCAGGCGCTGCACAAGCGCGAATCATACCACCCAAAAGTCAGTGAACTTTGGGATGGGGTGGATGCGCAAATGCAGCGTCGTCAGATGCCGTTTATTTCCCCTCGCTTACTTTCCACCTGGCTGCTTACGCAGCCGGGCGGTGAGCGTGCGACCGCGATATACGACATTCGGGTCCGTTCGGTTTCCCGAAAGCTCGCGCCTGCCACCCCATCGCCAAATACTCATTCACAGGAGGAGTTATGGCGATTATTCACTATGGCAAAAGCGTTTTCACTGGCAACGCACGTACGCGTCGCCATCGGCGGCGCCAGCCTCTCAGCAGCCTGCAACAGAGCATCGACCAGGCACTGAACTTTCCAGCTGAACCACCAACCCTGAGGCGTGCAGAGCAAATCTGCCAGCGTCAGGTCGCCCCGCGCGTTGATCGCGCAATCACAACACCCCGCGTGACCAGTCAGGAAACACCCAGTTTCGACAATTGCTGTCTTCCGCATGTTCATCTCTACGCCGTGAGCTGAAGCGCGAAGCGCGCGCCGTTTTTCGTTCCGGCTAACGCTTTGTTATCTCCAGCTCTCATTGGGCGCAATCTGCTGAATTACTGTTTAGTTTTGCTGCAGCTTCAGCAAGGCCCTTTGCTGTGCCGGGCTTGTTAATGATCAGCGTGCGTTATGTATTTATTTTCACAAGGCTGAAGGCCTTAATTCGTCATTGAGGAGTCCGTATGAGCCAGATCATCGCAGTACTGAATTTTGAAGAGGGATATGTCGACACACCTTATCTCGACACGCTGGGTTTCCCCACAGTGGCGGGCGGCATACGCATTGGGCCAAAAGGGGCGTCGCTCAGTAATTACACCTTCCGCGTGCCACGGCGCGTCGGTGATGTCTGGAAGCAGTGCATTCTGGAAAACAAAGTTCAGGAGATGCAGGGCAGGGAGCTGCTGCGCAATGCGCTGACGAAGTGCAATGACGCTCGCACCGATGTGTTGCTGAGCATGACGTATCAACTGGGCGTGGAGGGCGTCCTGCAGTTCAAAAACATGCTCACCGCCATCATCGCTGAACAGTTTAGTGATGCGGCTGACGCGATGATGAACAGCCTCTGGGCGCGTCAGACGCCGGGCCGGGCCCGGCGTCATGCGGAGATGATGCGCACCGGCACTTATGCGATTTACAGGGGGCTGCTATGAGATGGCTCATGTTTCTCATTGCCGTGCTGACGGCAATCATCATTCTGCTGCTGCTGCAGCGCTTTACCACCCTGCAGTTTGTCTCTCATGCCCGCCTGCTCTTCAAAACCTGGTCTGTCTGGCTTGCGTCGTTGGGTTCCATGCTCAGCGCCTGGGCGCAGTCATTCCCCTCTGCCGCCGTTGATGCCTGGAACGTGCTGCCGGAGGACGTGAAATCGATTCTGCCCCACAACTACCTGGGACTGGTCGGCGCATTCATGGTGGCGATGGGAGTAATTGCCCAGTTTGTTCGTCAGAAAAACCTGCTCACCGCGAAGGAGCAGGCGGGAGGAGCGAAACCATGACTCTCATTACCACCTTACTGGGCGGCAGCTGGCACTGGCTGGCCGCACTCGCTGGCGTGATTGCGGCGCTGGGCGCCAGTTATTTCGGCGGCAAGAAAATCGGCAAAGTGCAGCAAAAAGCACGTTCTGACGTCGATAACGCGCAACAGGAGGCGTCCCGCGTTAGCGCGGTGGCGCAACAGCAACAACACAACCGCGAGGAGGCTAACCGTGTGGCGACCGACAACCATAGCCTTGATGACGCTGCTGCTCGCGACAAGCTGCAGCAGTCGAAATACCACAAACCCTGAGCCGGTAGCGATTACCGACTCTGCCTGCGTACTTTTTTCCCCTCTTTATACCTACGGCGATGACGCGCAAAAAATGGACGTTCGTACGGTGCGCGCCATCAACACCCACAACGACATGTGGGACTCCCTTTGCGGCCATCCGGCTGCGGCTAAGTAGTGCGCTGATTTCAGCGCGATATCTCTGTGATCCTGAGGAGGATTCTATGATCGAAGTTAACTCTTTTGCTGAACTGCGTACCACTGTTCCACCAAAATCAGGTGAAGTCGCCAGCCTTAAACGCTATTACGATAAGGACTCCAGCTTCCGGGGTGGCGCAGACTTTGTCGGTTTCCTCAGCACGACACCGCTGAAAGATGATGGCGGTACGGTAGCGGTGGGTAACGGTTTCTACTGGAAGCGCACCATCAACGATCCTGCGGAAGTGAATGTCCTGCACTTTGGCGCGAAAGGGGATGGCGTCACTGATGATACTGATGCTTTCAAGCGGATGCTGGCATGGACCCAGACCTACAACACCTATGCAAAGGCAATTCCGGTTCGTTTTCCGGGTGGACGCTTCCTGATTTCACCTATCGATCTCACCGATACGGAATTGTCATTTTTTGGGCTGTCAGGGGATGATATGGAACAGGGATCATCACCGCGTACCACCATTGTCTCTGACAAAAGTCCTAATCCGGTGTTTAAGGTGATGGCGCGCCGAATTGCAATACAGGGGATCGCGTGGCACGGGCAGGCCAATGCCGATGTCTCTGCCAAAACCACCATTTTGCCTGAGCAGTGCAGCAATATTCAGCCATTCTTTGAAAATACGATTACCGGCGGTCAGGTCGTCAACATCTACTGCTTCAAATCGCAAAGCTCGGGTGGCACAGTCTTTAAGCTGCAGGATACCCTCGACAGTAAGTTTGATCAGATCTACACCTCGAACTCATTTGCTCGGGTGTTCGATGTGGGCTGGTCAAATGCCGCGAAGGGAAACTGGGATCACTCCACCGCGATTGAATTGTGTAATGCCAACTTCCAGTCTGGCTTCGGTGATGCAATTCTCTATATGCCGCGCATGACGCAGGGGATCATACGGAACGTCTGGATTGAGCATTCTGTTAACCCTGGGGACCTGTCGGACGGTGGCTGGACTATTGATACGCTCAACATTGAAGATTGTGTCGCGCCGCTCAATCTGAACAATGCCCGCGTGGTGATGCGTCAGATTAACCTGCAGGCGGGAGCGAAAATCACGAATGATATTGCCGGAAACAAATGGTTATCCACTTTTGAATATGGCTACCGTCGGGATGAGAACTACGGCACGTTCATGACCGGTTCACTGCGTGCGGGCTATTACAGCGGATATAAAGTCGTGAACAACACCGATACCGATAACTGGTATCGGTTGGGCCAGCTCTTTTTCCCTGCACCTAATCAGCAATGGGTGATGGAACTGATCGGTAAAGCGGATGCCACCACGCCGTCCGGCACCGCCGGTTCACCGGTAAATATGCCTGCCTCGGGCAAAACCCTGATCAACCTGCAGCGACTGGAGACGGTCTGGGCCGATGCTTATCATATGGGGCAGCCTTCTGTGCTGGACATTCGTTATGGTCGGGTAGGGACCACCTATGCCGTAATCTGGGTCAAGCTGAAAGCCAGAAGCGGCGAGACCATGTTCAACCTGAAGACCACGGGTCCAACCCGGTTTGATACCGGTTCCTGCTCGCTGTTCCAGGCGGATATGTCGGTAGTGACGGACACGACCAATGTCATCAACAACCTGAAACCCGCTGCACGTTTCGGCATGCACAATGGACTGGCGGGTATCGGTGCCAACGAGAAAGGGGTGGTGACGCTGGCGACTGCGGCGGGTACACCAGCTAACAAGACCGCGCCGACCGGTTTTGTGCTGATCAATATCAACGGCGTGGATCGCAAGGTTCCTTACTACGACTGATGATCGGCATGTTTTGGGCGAGGCGTGAGCCTCGCCCTTTTTTGATCTGTGGGTATCTCCACTTCTCTTTATGCCATCAGAAACGCATCGCCCAGCCAGGCTGCTTCCCTGAGAGAGTCTCGCACTTTCATGTTCTTCAGTCGGCGGATTGCGATTAATTTGAATTAGGAGTTGCGTCACTGTGAGAAGTGTGGCCTAATGAATCGTCGGTTTGATTAACAGACACTATCAAAGTAAGTAACCAAAGCAGTTCTCATCTCTAAGTTTGTCGCGAGACATCCCTTCTTTTTGAGTCTTCTCTTACGTTCTGATTAAAATCTGTTCTCAGGCCATTATGCCGGAAGGCTCGATATATTAAGGATTTAAGCATGTCTAACAAAATTCGCGGTACCGTTAAATGGTTTAACGCAGAGAAAGGCTTCGGTTTCATTTCTCCTGCAGACGGCAGCAAAGATGTATTCGTACATTTCTCTGCAATCCAGGGCACCGATTTCCGTTCATTAGATGAAGGTCAGCAAGTTGAATTCACAGTAGAAAATGGCGCCAAAGGCCCAGCTGCTGCGAACGTTGTTGGTCTCTAAGGACTGAAAATTACTTTTAAGTGTCCTCACTGTAATGGCTCACAGTTTCGTACATCACATTTTGATGTTACAAGAGCCAATCCGCATGGAGCGAAATGCATTTTCTGCAAATCTGTCGTCGTTCAGGTGAACATGGCAAGGATTGCAACTCAGAGCCAGCTTCGCGCGCTCTGATAAAGGCTAGTGAGCTTTATAGCGTTGTTGCATTTATAGTAATGAAAGGTCGCCTCTGGCGGCCTTTTTTGTGTCCGCTATTCCTATCCTCAAACCTCAAACCTCAAACCTCAAACCTCAAACCTCAAACCTCAAACCTCAAACCTCAAACCTCAAACCCTTCCTGCACGTGTCGGGTGACGTCAGCTTTCTTTATATCGGAAACAGGGTTAACAGCCTGAAATCTGTCCGCTATCCATCATCGCGCCAAAAAAAAGACCCGCCGGGGCGGGCCGTTAAGAAGGATTAACGCAGTACAGGTTGCAGAGAAAGCTTGCCGGTATTGAATACGCTCATTGCCTGCGCCATGCGCTCAGCCTGATCCTGTAAGGCCTGAGAGGCGGCTGACGCTTCCTGCACCAGCGCGGCGTTCTGCTGCGTTACCGCTTCCATCTGAGTAATCGCCTGATTGATTTCATGGATGCCGCTGCTCTGTTCGCTGCTGGCGATCGTGATTTCGCTCATAATGTTTGCCACGCTCTGTACGCTGTTCACCACTTCACCGATGGTTGAACCTGCATGCGTCACCAGTTTGCTGCCTTCATCGACTTTAGCGACAGAATCTTCAATCAGAACCTTAATCTCTTTGGCCGCGGAAGCTGAGCGCTGTGCGAGATTACGCACTTCACTCGCCACGACGGCAAAGCCACGACCCTGTTCACCCGCGCGCGCTGCCTCTACGGCGGCGTTCAGTGACAGGATATTGGTCTGAAAGGCGATCGAGTCGATGACGCTGATAATATCGACAATTTTGCGTGAAGAGAGAGCGATGGCTTCCATCTTCTCGATGACCTGCTCCATTACCACGCCACCTTCACGTGCCACGCTGGAGGTGGTGGAAACCAGGTGATTGGCTTCACGCGCGTTGTCGGCATTGTGTTTCACCGTCGACGTCATCTGCTCCATAGCGGAGGCGGTCTCTTCCAGCGAACTGGCCTGCTGCTCAGTTCGGGTTGAGAGATCAAGGTTGCCGCTGGAAATCTGCGTAGACGCGACCGCGATAGTGTCAGAGCCGGTACGCACTTCCGTTACAATTGACAGCAGGTTATCGTTCATTCGCTGCAATGCCTGCATCAGAACACCTGTTTCATCGCGTGAGGTCACCTGCATCTGGGTACTCAGATCGCCGGCCGCCACACGTTCAGCGACATCAACAGCTGTAACCAGCGGACGCACGATTGAACGGGTCAGGAAGTAGCCCAGCATAATAGAAGCAAGAATGGCCAGTGCGGAGAAAATCAGTGTGATAGAAATAGCAGACTGGCCATTTTCCACAATACCCTGACCTTCAGTCCGCAGCTGTGCATCCTGAGAGTTGGCAAAATTTTCAGCATCCTGAAGGAATTTATTCTGGGTAGCCGTCATTGATTTCAACACATAGATGCTTGCTGCATCAAAGTTGCCCGTTTTTACCAGGGTAATTAATTCGGCTTTGACCTTTTCAAATGCCTGAGAAGAGGCCAGCAGACCGGCGATCTTTTTCTTACCGATTGGCGTGACCTGAATATCTTCAATCTTTTTCATGGCGCGGTTGGTGCGTTGTGTGGCTTCATCCAGCTGACCATAACGCTTCACATTATTTTCCGGATGTGTCGTGTCGATCACTATGCCGCGCAGGTATTTAATCTGATCGTTAACGCCATCGCGCACATCAAATGCCAGTCGTACTTTTACATAGCGATCATCGACGATCGAGGAGATCGCCGTATTAATATTGTTAATTCTGGTAATGGATGTCACACCAATCACTATCAGTAACGTCACAATAATACCGAAGGCTGCTGCGAGCCGCATTCCGACCTTCATATTCCTGATGCTGAACATGTTCTCTTCCCCGCTATAATATTAATCAATTTGTTAGCAACGTTCAGGTTCCCTGCTGTTGTGCGCAGTGCCTTGCTGATGTCTGTGGTCACAGCCGCAGGCAAAAAGGTGATCTCGCGCATACAGTTATCGGAGCACGCAGTTGTACCTTTAATAATTTTTAAGTAATAACGCTGCGTGAATAAATAATCACTGAAAACCATCAGAAAGGGTTAACAAATGAGCGGAGGGGAAATTCAGGCAAAAAAAAGGGCTGTCAGCAGTGATGCTGACAGCCCGATCCAGACAAACATGAATGGATTCAGAAAACTAAGAAGTAGAGGCCTACCCAGAACGCGACGCTTAAACTGATGGCGCTAATCCAGGCCAGCTGACGTAAACGGCCACGCAATACCTTTTGAGGAGAAGGGGTAGCAGGTGCTGGCGTAACAGGTAAAGTTTCAATGTGCATAGTCGGTTCCGGGTCAGGTCAGCGATTCCGCTGTTTAAAAAGTAAAAACGCGCGGGCATTCTTCGCGGCCCGCATTCGCTTAGCGGGCAGTCTCGAGAACGTTGAAAATCACGTCTGAAAGTTCATTTAGCTCGAACTTCGCCACATAACCGTCGGCACCCACTTTGCGAACGTGGTCTTCGTTGGCGCTGCCAGAGAGTGAGGAGTGGATCACAACCGGCAGCGTTTTCAGAATCGGATCACGCTTGATGTTGCGGGTCAGCGTAAAGCCATCCATCTCCGGCATCTCCAGATCGGTGAGTACCAGGGCAATTTTGTCGTGAATTGACCCGCCTGAAGCCTGCACTTCCTGGCTTATCAGTTTAATTTTTTCCCAGGCATCAAGGCCGGTGTTAAACATGAGCGTCGGGATGCCCATGCTCTTCAGTCCCTGTTCCAGCAGCTGACGCGCGACTTTGGAATCTTCTGCCACAATCGCTACCGCACCCGGGCGATAGTTGAAGGCGCGCGGTTTGGCCTCTTCAGGCTCGACACCACGCGACGACGGGATGATGTCATACAGGATTTGCTCAACGTCCAAAACCATTGCCAGCTCGCTGCCCTGCTGGTCTGTGTCCAGGCAGGCGATGCTGGTAATGTTGCGACCGCCGATACCGGCTTCAGCGGTATGGACCTGGCTCCAGTCAAGGCGCACGATGTTATCAACGGATTCCACCGCAAACGCCTGGGTGTTACGGGCATACTCGGTGACCAGCAGCAGGTTAAGGCCCGTTTCCGGCACACAACCCGCCACAGCAGGCAGGTCGATGACCGGAATGAACTGACCGCGAATACTGGCCATACCCAGCAGCGGCGAACTCATACCCGCGGCTTTGGTGATGGTCTGCATCGGTACAATTTCACGCAGCTTGAAGACGTTAATGCCAAACAGCTCAGACTTGCCTTTAAGCTGATCGGAACCTAAGCGAAACAGCAACAGCTCAAACTTGTTCGATAATGCGAGGTTCGCTCTCTCATCGATCTCTTTCTGAAAATTATCCATGGTTGCCTCTGCATTAACGCAGCTGGTGAAATAGGGTGTGAAAAGGTTATCGGCAGCGAATGGAAAAAGGTGAGATGAGAAGCGCGAAATAAAACGGACGCCAATTATTGTGCCAGGCTTAACCCTGAAGGTTCAACATGGACACCTTTCCAATAAAGGAGTGTGAAATGAAAAAAGTGATTTTAGCGTCGTTGCTGGTGATGATGAGCGCGGGTGTGTCAGCTGAAGAGGGCGGATACAAAGCGGGCGATGCGCCACCGCCACAGCACAAGCAGGATGCCGGTTATAAAGGCTCAGAAGATACCGGTCAGACGCATATTGATCAGATCCGCGATTTCCGTCAGGGCGGGTATGTGACGCTGGAAGGTTACATCGTAAAGAAAGAGCAGGGCGAGCGCTATCAGTTCCGCGACAACACCGGTACGTTACCGATTATCGCACCGAAGAAGACCTTTGATGGTAAAACCTACACTGCGGAAGACAAAGTACGTGTCAGTGGCAAGGTACAGGGCAAAGGGGATAAAACCATTCTGCATGTGACACAAATCGAAGAACCATAAGAAATCGGGCGAGGTAATAACCTCGCCCGCTTTTATTTAGTCCTTCAGCAGAATCGCCCGGCAGGTTTTGCCTTTGATTTTGCCCTGCTTGAGTTTCACCAGTGCCGCTTTAGCGTGGTTCGCTTCAATCGCCACGTAGGCATGGGTTGGGGTCAGAACGATTTTACCGATCTGATCGGCGCGATAACCCGCTTCACCGGTCAGCGCACCCAGAATGTCTCCGGGACGCATCTTGGCTTTACGACCACCATCAATACACAATGTCATCATGGCGGCAGGCAGCGGCTTACTGCTGCCTTTTTTCAGCGTGCTGGCAGAAACCCACGGCAGTTTTTGCTGCAGGAAATCCTCCAGTGCATGTGCGCGCGCCATCTCATCGGCAGCAACCAGGCTGACGGCAACGCCATGTTCGCCTGCACGTGCGGTACGGCCGATGCGGTGCAGGTGGATTTCAGGATCCCAGGCGAGCTGGTAGTTGACCACCATCGCCAGTGATTTGATATCCAGTCCGCGCGCGGCGACATCGGTGGCAACCAGTACGCGTCCACTGCCGTTAGCAAAACGGATCAGCACGCGTTCGCGATCGCGCTGTTCCAGGTCACCATGCAATGGCAGGGCGCTGATATCACGCGCGTTTAGCGCCGCAGCGACATCGTCACATTCACGTTTGGTGTTGCAGAAGACCACACAGGATGAGGGCTGACGGTCACTCAGCAGTGCGATGAGCAGACCCAGTTTTTCATTGTGGCTGGCTTCAAAGAACTGCTGGTCAATTGAAGGCAGTTCGCTGACTTCCTCGGTTACCACGCTCAGCGCATCACGCTGGAAGCGGGTACTGATGGCTGTGATGCCGTCGGGCCACGTAGCGGAAAAGAGCAGCGTCTGCCGCGAGGCGGGCGTCGCCTCAATGATAGTTTCCATATCATTGAGGAAACCCATCTCCAGCATCCGATCTGCCTCATCCAGTACCAGCGTGTTGAGCTGGTCCAGTTTGAGGTTTTCGCGGTTGATGTGGTCGAGGATACGACCCGGCGTGCCGACCACGATATGCGGTGGATGCACCAGCGAGTCACGCTGTGCACTCATCGGTTGTCCGCCACACAAGGTGAGGACTTTGATGTTTCGGGTGAAGCGGGCCAGCTGGCGCAGCACGTTGCCCACCTGATCGGCCAGTTCCCGGGTTGGACACAGGATGAGTGCCTGAGTCTGAAAGCGGGTGCTGTCAATATGGTGCAGTAAACCAATACCAAATGCAGCCGTTTTACCGCTGCCGGTTTTCGCCTGCGCACGCACGTCGCGTCCCTGCAGAATGGCGGGCAGCGTAGCAGCCTGCACGGGCGTCATGCTGGTGTAGCCCATCTCGCGCAGGTTATCGAGCTGGCTGTCGGGAAGCGAATTGAGGGTAGAAAAAGCGGTCACGGGCGCGGCCTCTGAGGCTAAAAGTGTAGGGCATTATTGCGGGGCAAGTCTGGCAGAAAGCACGCCTGACAGCAACGGGAACCTCGATGGTTAACGGTATGAAACTATCTCTGCCGGTACGCTTAGGAATAGACTGAAGTTTGCCTGGAAAAGACGGTTTTTTTTAATCGATTCGCTGAATGTAAAGCTTTTCATTTCAAGGTGATAATTTACCAGGACCATGCATTGCTATATAAGCCTCCGTTTTTAAATATTTATTTCATTGTTAATCAGATGATTCCTTAATAATCACTCCAGTAATAGAATTAATCATTAAAAAATATCACTCTCCGTGCCGATAAAAATCCTGAGCTAATTGCTTTATATTTAGCGCGCCATATTCCTGGTACAACGACCGGTAGAGGGTATTTGCATTGAGTAATCGCATCCAGGGACCACATGAAAATGTGCTTAAAATAGTAGGCCGCGCCGTACTGACACTGCATATTCATGGAGAGGGCTTATCGGCTGATAAGATCGCTTCGATGATTGCGTGTTATGCGGAAGATGAGCCCTGTGATCAGGAAGATCGTCGCTTATACGCGCTGGCAATGGAACTAATGTCGAATAATCAATGGGCCAAAAGCGCGTAACCCGCACTTCGCTCAGGTAAATGCAGAGCCTCCCTTGTGGAGGCTCTGTTGTTTTGGGGGAGGGCTGGCTCGCGGCCAATTGAGTCTGGCTCAACGGGTGGAGGCCCGCGATGCTTTGCTTCAGGCGCAGGCTCTCATCGCTTCACGTCAGGTGGTCGTCTGTGAACCCAATGCGGTTTTGCTGTGTCAGGTGGAGGCCAGCGCAAACACCGGTTTACCGCGCGAGAAGGTCGCGACTACGGGCGAAATTCGGGCTACGGCTTCGGCGGAACAGCTTGCTGCCACCAGCATCATACTCGCGTCATCGCCCGTCACGGGCCACTGGCGTTTACCCTGAGCAGAGAGTGGCAGCCGGTCGCCTGTGGCAATCGCCAGCGCCCGCGACAGCGAGAATTCATCCGAACCGCGATAGAGTTGTGCGTAAAGATTCGCTTTTTCCAGCATGCTGCCCGTGCCAAAGGGTGACCAGTGATCGATGACGCTGTCTGTGCCGGTCATCACTTTCACACCCGCTTTCTGTAGCTGCGGAACTGGCATGGTGAGCTTGCCGATCGGCAGCGTGGAGGCGACGCTGAACTGCTGCTCCGCCAGCCCTTCGATCATCCTGTCCAGCGCACTGCCGGTCAGGGTCGCCAGCACGAAACCGTGGCTCAGCGTCACTTTGCCTTTTAGCACCGGATTCTTCGCCACGGTGTCAATCATGTACTTTATCGCCGCCACGCCTGCAGGGGAGGTTTCATGCAGATGAATATCCACGCTGCGCTGGTAATCGAGCGCAATCTGGAACATCGCATCCAGTGACCTCTCCATCGCACCATCGACATTGGTGGGGTCCAGCCCGCCGACATACTCTACGCCGTGCTGCATTGCTTCGCGCATCAGTCCGTCAACCTGCGAGTGCAGCAGGCCGTGCTGCGGGAAAGCAACGATCTCGCAGGAAAAATCGGGGTGCCGGGCTAATGCCGCCTGCAGATGTTCCAGGCTCTTCAGGCCGCTGACCGGATCGATGTTGCAATGGCTGCGGGCGCGGGTGGTGCCTTTGGCATGGAGCAGAGCGATCAACGCTTCAGCGCGCGCCTCGGAGTGCGGCAGCAGTTGCGGAATCAACACCTCTTCACGCGCAATCATATCCATGATGGTTTTGCCCTGACGGGGACGCGGTGCCTGCCACGGGCCGCCGTAGAAGGTTTTATCCAGGTGAATGTGCATATCCTGCGTGGCGGGCAGCAGCAGGGCATCCTGTGCGTCCCACGACGGCAGCGTGCTGTCGCCCTGGCCTGCGGGGACCAGCTGGTCAATTTTACCGTCGCGTACGCTGATGTCGTAACGTCCGGTCCGGGTCGCGACGATTTCGTCATCCTCACGGATAAAGCCCTCTTCCAGCCTCACATTGCGCAGCAGGTAATGATCCTGCTGTGGCAGGGCGGTGGGCTGGTCGGGATTGAGAGCGGGTGAAGATGAGGACGTGGCGGCACTGGCCTGACCGAAACCGGCGGCCAGTAAGCCGCCTGCGGCGGTCCAGCGAACACCTTGTCCAGGGAAATCGCGGCGGCTCGGTGAAGAGGAAATAGGCATCAGAGGCTCCTGCAAAGTGAACAAGACATTAATCTGACAAACGACGCTTCACCCTGCTGCGTTATTTTCCACTGACGACTATTCGATATCTCACTGCCAGCGCAGCTGCCCAAAGGCCGCCAGTGACTCTGCCAGTTCGCGCTGCAACGGATCCTGCGGCTGGCGGCAGAACAGTGCCAGTTCAAAGGTATCAATCAACGGCAGTCCCTGCTCAGGACCCAGCACACGGTGCTGCGGCAGGCGGCAGCTGGCGGGCAGTAACGTGAGTCCCAGTCCCTGAGCACTGGCGGCGGCCAGCGCGACCAGACTGGCGCTGCTGTAGCTAATGCGCCAGCTTCGACCCAGCGCATCCAGCGTCTGGCACACCTCGTCACGATAGAGCCCCTGCTGGGGAAACAGCACCAGCGGCACCGGCGTCTGTTCAAAGCAGGGCCACTCCGCGCTGTCGAGCCACAAAAGGGGTTCGGGACGCGACGCCATTGGACGCTCGCCGTAAGGCTGCTTGATCAGCATGATGTCGAGCTCTTCACGCTGCCAGGCGCGACGCAATTCCACCTGCATGCCACTCATCACATCCAGACGCAACTGTGGATGGTCGCGGCTGAAGTGCGCCAGCAGGCCGGCAGTGGGCGCAGCGAAATCCTCCGGCACGCCAAGGCGCAACACGCCGTCGCGCCACTGGTCACTCAGCACATCGTGCGCTTCGCCATTCAGAGCAATAATCCGGCGGGCGTAGCCTAAAAGTTTTTCGCCCTCTTCGGTGATCTGCACCTGATGCGAGGTGCGAACCAGCAGTTCCTTTCCTAACATCTCTTCAAGACGCCGCACCTGCTGGCTGACAGTGGATTGCGACAGGTGCACTCTGTCGGCGGCGCGGGTAAAGCTAAAGGTTTCACACACCGCCACAAAGCTAAGCAACTGCTGCGGGGTAAACATGGGCTGACGATTCATTTTTCCACTACCTGGCAGAGTAATATTTCATTTCCAGATAGTAGCGACTGCTGCCAGGCTGGCAACCTTTAACTGCGTGGATCTCAGATGAAGAGAGAGAACAATCTGCTGCTGGCGGCGCTGGTGCTGGCAGGACTCAATATGCGACCACTGATGACCTCGGTCAGTCCGTTACTCGGCCAGTTGCGGCAGAGCATGGGTCTGTCGTCACTGGCGGCATCGCTGCTACCTGCGGTGCCGATGATGATGATGGGCGCTATTGCGTTAATCAGCGCCCCACTGATGCAGCGTTTTGCGGTGCGCAGACTGCTGCTCGGCGGTCTGGTGCTGCTGTTGCTGGCGCTGGTGAGTCGGCTGTTGGTTACTGATGGCCGCTGGCTGGTGCTGACTGCCGTGCCGGGTGGGGCAGGCATTGGCATTGTACAGATGGCGATGCCGGGATTGATCCGTCAGCGTTTTGGCAGCCGGAGCGCCGGCGTGACCGGACTCTGGGCCGCCGCGCTGATGGGTGGCGGCGGAATTGGCGCGGCGATCTCGCCGTGGCTGAACGCACACTTTGGCTGGCAGGGCGCGCTGAGTAGCTGGGCGCTGCCGGTGGTGCTGGCTATTCTGGTCTGGCTGTTTATCACCACCGCGCCGCCCACAGCCCGGACAGAGGCAGCAGAGATGCCTTCGCTGTGGCGAAAAACCCGAGCCTGGACGCTGGCGCTGAGCTTTGGACTGGTGAACGGAGGATATGCTATCTGTGTTGCCTGGCTGCCTGACTTTTATCATCAGCTCGGCTGGAGCACACAGGCGGGCGGCTCACTGCTTGGTATGATGATCGCCTGTCAGGTCGCGGGTGCGCTGCTCTTGCCGTTGCTGGCTCGGGGCCGCGATCGTCGTCCGCTGTTGCTGTTTACGCTGGCGATGCAGCTCAGCGGCATGCTCGGCTTTCTGCTTGCGCCACAAGGGGCGCCGTGGCTCTGGGCGGGGATTGCGGGCGTCGGACTGGGCGGGGCGTTTCCGCTGGCACTGGTGCTGGCGCTGGATCATCTTGATAAACCCCAGACTGGCGCACGGCTGGTGGCCTTTATGCAGGGCGTCGGCTTTATTATTGCGGGCAGCATGCCGTTCATCGCCGGCCAGCTGCATGCGTTCACCGGCCAGTTCGGCAGCATCTGGATTCTGCAGGCGGCGGTTACGCTGCTGCTGGTCGTCCTGACTCTGCGTTTCCATCCACGCAGCTATCAGCGGGCCTTTCCTGGCATGAGTAGCTGATTTTGGTCGGACCAATCACAGCAATAATTTTCTCTGGTTCACACTCCAGGAATATTCGCGCAACTTCTATTGCCACGGATTAACAATACATTAACTATCTCTTGCCATAAGCTCCGATAAAGCATTTTGGTCTGACCAATTCGGGGCACAGGGCATGCAGCGCTGCGGCTACATGCTTCGTCACCTCTTCCTCTGGAGATACTGGCATGCAGATCTGGCAACAAAACTACGATCCGCTGGGTAATATCTGGCTCTCAAGCCTTGTTGCTCTGATCCCGATTCTCTTTTTCTTCTTTGCGCTGATTAAGCTGAAGATGAAAGGCTATCTGGCGGCTACCACTACAGTGGTGCTGGCGCTGCTGGTGGCGCTGTTTCTCTATCAGATGCCGGTTGCACAGGCGCTGGCCGCCGTGGGGTATGGTTTTCTTTATGGATTGTGGCCGATTGCCTGGATTATTGTCGCGGCGGTATTCGTCTACAAGATCTCGGTCAAAACCGGCCAGTTCGATATTATTCGCGCCTCTATCCTCTCGATTACGCCCGATCAGCGTCTGCAGATGCTGATTGTCGGCTTCTCATTCGGGGCTTTCCTGGAGGGCGCTGCAGGCTTTGGTGCGCCAGTGGCGATTACTGCCGCGCTGCTGGTGGGACTCGGCTTTAATCCACTCTACGCCGCCGGCCTCTGCCTGATTGTCAACACCGCGCCGGTCGCCTTTGGTGCGATGGGCATTCCGATTATCGTGGCGGGCCAGGTGACCGGACTGGACAGTTTTGCCATCGGTCAGATGGCTGGACGCCAGCTGCCGCTGCTGACCCTGATTGTGCTGTTCTGGATCATGGCGATCATGGATGGCTGGCGAGGCGTGAAAGAGACCTGGCCAGCGGTGGTTGTCGCGGGCGGATCATTTGCCATTGCCCAGTTCCTCAGCTCCAACTTCCTGGGACCTGAACTGCCCGATATTATCTCTTCACTCGCCTCGCTGGTTTCGCTGACGCTATTCCTGCGGGTCTGGAAACCGGTGCGTATCTTTCGGTTTGCCGATGCAGAGGCGAAGCAGGGCGATCCGCTGCTGCCTCCGCAGAAGTATCGGCTGGGCCAGGTGATCCGTGCCTGGATGCCGTTCCTGTTTCTTACTGCCACCGTCACGCTCTGGAGCATTCCGCCGTTTAAAGCGCTGTTTGCCAAAGGCGGTGCGCTCTATGACTGGGTGCTGGCTGTGCCGGTTCCGATGCTGAATGAGCTGGTGGCGCGGATGCCACCGGTCGTCAGCAGTGCGACGCCTTATCCGGCAATCTATAAACTGGATCTGGTTTCCGCCACGGGTACCGCCATTTTAATCGCAGCCATCATCGCTATGCTGTTCCTGCGTATGAAACCAAAGGCGGCGTTGCAGACCTTTGGTGAAACACTGAAAGAGCTGGCGCTGCCAATCTACTCCATCGGAATGGTGCTGGCGTTTGCGTTTATCTCCAACTATTCCGGCCTCTCTGCGACGCTGGCACTGGCGCTGGCACACACCGGCCATGCATTTACCTTCTTCTCACCGTTCCTCGGCTGGCTGGGTGTCTTCCTGACCGGATCAGATACCTCATCGAATGCACTCTTTGCCGCGTTACAGGCCACCACTGCCCAGCAGATTGGCGTCTCCGATATTTTGCTGGTGGCAGCGAATACCACCGGCGGCGTGACCGGTAAGATGATCTCGCCGCAGTCGATCGCCATCGCCTGTGCAGCGGTCGGGCTGGTGGGGAAAGAGTCCGACCTGTTCCGGTTTACCGTTAAACACAGCCTGATTTTCACCTGTATGGTCGGTGTGATTACCACACTTCAGGCCTATGTTTTCCCGTGGATGATCCCATGAACAGTCATGTCGATCCGCTGGTGATGCGCCTCCGGGCGTATATCACCGAACATCAGCTTGAACCGGGTATGCGACTGCCCGCCGAACGTCAGCTCTCTGCGGAGCTTGGCGTCTCCCGCTCCTCGCTGCGGGAAGCGATACAGCAGCTGATCAGCAGCGGAATGCTGATCAGCCGACGTGGTGGCGGCACCTGGCTCCGTCAGCAGCTGGCACCCTGGTCGGAGCAACGCATCGTCGAGCCGATTCGTCAGTTACTGCGCGACGATCCCGACTACCGCTACGACATTCTGGAAGCGCGGCATGCCATCGAGGCCAGCACCGCCTGGCATGCCGCACTGCGCGCCACCGACAGCGACAAAGAGAAGCTGCAGTTCGCTTTCGACGCCACCCTGAAACTCAAGGAGAGTGACGATCCCGATCTCGCCGCGCAGGCGGATGTGCGCTTCCACCTGGCGATTGCCGAGGCGTCGCACAATGTGGTGCTGCTGCAGACCATGCGCGGTTTTTTTGAGCTGCTGCAGTCATCGGTGATGCAGACCCGTCAGCGCATGTACACCCAGCCTGCGATTTTCGGCCGCCTGACGGAACAGCATCAGGCGCTGCTTGATGCGATCCTTGCGGGCGACGCCGAAGCGGCCCGTCAGGCGGCGATGCACCATCTGGGTTTTGTGCACACCACCATGAAAAGCCTGCATGAAGATGAAGCGCGCCAGGCGCGCATCACCCGTTTACCGGATAACGACATACGCAACCCTAAGGAATCTGACTGATGATTATCTCAGCTGCCAGTGACTATCGCGCCGCCGCGCAACGTATCCTGCCGCCGTTCCTGTTTCACTATCTTGATGGCGGTGCCTACGCCGAGCACACCCTGCGACGTAACGTGGAGGACCTGTCTGACGTGGCGTTGCGTCAGCGCATCCTGAAGAACATGTCGGAACTGAGCCTTGAGACAAAATTATTTAATGAAACGTTGTCGATGCCGGTTGCGCTCGCACCGGTCGGTCTGTGCGGCATGTATGCCCGCCGGGGCGAAGTACAGGCCGCGCGCGCAGCTGCCCTGAAAGGCATTCCGTTTACGCTGTCGACGGTCTCGGTTTGCCCGATTGAAGAGGTGGCCCCGCAGATCAACCGCCCAATGTGGTTCCAGCTCTATGTGCTGCGTGATCGCGGGTTTATGCGCAATGCGCTGGAACGCGCCAAAGCCGCCGGTTGCTCAACGCTGGTGTTTACCGTGGATATGCCGACGCCGGGTGCACGCTATCGCGATGCGCACTCCGGGATGAGCGGTAATCATGCGGCGCTGCGTCGATACTGGCAGGCAGTTACTCATCCACAATGGGCACTGGATGTGGGCCTGCAGGGGCGTCCACACGATCTGGGGAATATCTCCGCCTATCTGGGTAAGCCGACCGGGCTGGAAGATTATATCGGCTGGCTGGCGAACAACTTTGATCCTTCGATCAGCTGGAAAGATCTGGAGTGGATCCGCGAGTTCTGGGACGGACCGATGGTGATCAAAGGCATTCTTGATCCGGAAGATGCGCGGGATGCGGTGCGTTTTGGCGCAGACGGCATCGTGGTCTCGAATCATGGCGGACGTCAGCTGGATGGCGTGCTCTCTTCGGCGCGGGCGCTGCCCGCGATTGCCGATGCCGTCAAAGGTGACATCACGATTCTGGCGGACAGTGGCATTCGTAACGGGCTGGATGTGGTGAGAATGATCGCGCTGGGCGCAGACAGCGTGCTGCTGGGAAGGGCCTTTATTTATGCGCTGGCGACCCACGGCCAGCGCGGTGTTGAAAACCTGCTGAACCTGATTGAGAAAGAGATGCGCGTTGCCATGACACTGACCGGCGCAAAATCCATTAGTGAAATCACCCGCGATTCACTCGTCCAGGCGGAGGCGTTGCTGGCACCAGCAAGCACAACGCCACGTCCGCGTGCGGTGAGTTAGCCTGCGAAAATGAATGTATTGTCTATACTTAGCTTCTTTACCAACAGGAGGAATGACATGACCATTCACAAGAAAGGTTCGGCGCACTGGGAAGGCGATATCAAAGGTAAAGGCACCGTCAGCACCGAGAGCGGCGTGCTGAGCCAGCAACCTTATGGCTTTAATACCCGTTTTGAAGGCGGTAAAGGCACCAACCCGGAAGAACTGATTGGTGCAGCGCATGCAGCCTGTTTCTCTATGGCGCTGTCGCTGATGCTGGGTAACGCGGGTCATCCGCCGGAAAGCATTGATACCACGGCCGACGTGTCGCTGGACAAAAAAGGCGACGGCTTTGCCATCACCAAAGTGGCGCTGACCAGCACCATCTCTCTGCCAGGTATTGATGCGTCAACTTTCGACGAGATTATCAATAAAGCCAAAGCAGGCTGCCCGGTTTCTCAGGTTCTGAATGCGGAAATTACGCTGGATTACACCCTGAACAACTGATGCCGGCGACGGGTCACCTTTTGGTGGCCCGGACGTTATGCTATCCCCTCGGTCCTGTTACTGACCGAAACTGATGCGCCTTCTGGCGCATCTTCGCTTTCTGATGAGAGGAAACCGAGGTGACAAGATACCGGGCGGCCAAAAAGTACTGGAAGATGGTGCTGGTTCTTTTATGCATTTGCGGCGGTCTGCTGTTGATTCGCTGGGCCGCCATGATCTGGGCATGAGTCGATGAAGGGGACCGGGCGTCACACGCCGGGCAACGTTTTGATTGTGATGATTGCGCTGGAAGGGGCTCTCTCTCTGCTCACAGCCTCATGTCTGTCGTGGTAATCGTGTTATTCAGACAAAGGCATCTTCACGCCGTTGTTTAGCCCGCACGTCACTGCGCGCAATGCGATACGCTTTGCGGGGATCGCCCACCACAAATTCAAAGGTTGGCGTGTAGTAAAATGGCAACCAGCCGCCATAGCTGCTCTCCCACTCCCATCGGACGGGGCAGGGCCACAGAATGCCATCATACAAAAGATAGTATACCCAGCGTCCACCAGGACGACGGGGGCGTGATGTTTTCATGGGATTCACTACGGTAATGGTTAACAACAGCTTATATTTTGTACGCTAAAGCGCCAGCTTGCAATGTTACAGCGCCGCTTTATTGAACCTGGTCCTGAATTAGCGATGGACCTCTCCGCAAAGCAGGACCACATTCGGCCTGACTTTATGAATGCGATTCGCCATCGTTTCGCAGTCGACCTTTGTCGGATAGATGCGCTCCGAGACCGGCAGCGCTTCGCAGGCATCGTAGCCGCACGCGCTTACTAACAACACAAATCCTATCAACATAGTTCCTCTCCTTTGCACGGTCTGGTGGTACGGACTGCGGTGCTTTTTATCCCTTTTTAACATCCAGTATAGACAAACGTGACGGTGCGGCATTGTCAGTGTGAGCTATGGTCCGTCCGCGGGGTCATGCCGGCGTCTGTCAGCGTGTAAGAAGAGAAGTGATGCCTGCATTAACCCGCGAAATACCAGGCGGGCAGCAGCGCAATCAGGTTATTCAGGGTGTGGAGGAAGATGGGCAGCGCCAGACTGTTGCTCCGCAGCCGGGCATAGCAGAGCAGCAGTGAAAACAGCGTCAGGGCGATAAGCGTCTGCCAGTGCACATACTGCGTATGCATTACCGCAAACAGCAGCGAGGTGAGCAGCATACAGGCGAAGCGGCTGCGCGGCGCCCACAGCAGAAACCCCTGTAACAGAAAACCGCGGAACAGTACCTCTTCAAAAACCGGCGCCAGCAACACGGCGGTCAACAGCAGGATAAGCAGCGAATTACGTCCCTGCTGCGCCTGCATCACCAGCCAGCCTTCCGGCTGCATAAATTGCATCTGTGCTGCCATCAGGACAAACAGCGCGCCGGTAAAGAGCAGGGTTTGCAGGGTATAAAGTTCACCCAGCGGTAAATCGGTACGGCGCTGGCAGTAGAAGCGGTAAAGCGGGTAGATCACAGCAAATTCAAACAGACAGAGCACGGGCACCAGCAGGCCGTCATTACGCAGCACGCCGTAATTAGGGAACAGGGTGATCAGCATGGTAACCAGGTAATAGACCACAAAGCTGCCGACGTAGAACAGCGTCAGGGTCACTCTGTCGGAATTGATGTTCATAGGCGACTCAGCCAGCGAAGGTAAGCGCATAGTAGCAATGCCCCCGATCGCTGTCGAGTCAGCCTGTAACACAATATTTAAGCGCAAAATGTTTACCGCAGACTAAACACCCGAGCGCGTGAGCCGATAACTGAGGAAACTAATCGGGTCGGCACCCTGTGTGGTATTGCCGGCCTTTCATCTCAAACCCTGGTAGTGTAGTGGGCACTCTTAATGACTTTTAATCCTCCGGCGCCACCCGCGTCGCCATTCAGACATGTTGCTGAAGATCGCACTGTCCGCTTTACGCGGCGCAGCCTGCGTGTCCTTTCGCTGCTGCTGTTTGGCGTGCTGGTGCTCTCGATGCTGATGGTGCTGACGATTGCGCAGCGGCAAAACAGCGTATCGGTTGAGCATGACCGGCTGCTGATGCAGCAGGCGTGGAAAAGTCGTCAGGAGGCGATGGTAACGGATATCCGGGATTATGCGTTCTGGGGCGAAGCCTGGCAAAATCTCCATGTCAGTGTGGACAAAGTCTGGGCGTTTGACGAAGAGAACTTTGGTCCAGGCCTTTATGAGGAGTATCACTACGAGGGGGTTTTCGTGGTCGATGGTAAAGGCCACACCCGTTATTCAGTCATTAACGGCAAACTGGTGGATACGCCGCTGGAGGCCTGGCTGGGCAAAGAGACCTCTGCATTTATTGCGGCGGCACGTCAGCTTAACAGCAAAGCGATGCATCGTGATGTGCTGATCAATCATCTGCCCGCCATCGTGGTCGCTGCCCCAATCACCAGTGGCAAAGTGAAGGCGGTGACGCCAGTGGCGGGGCCTCCGTCCATCATGATATTTGTGAGTCTGTTCACGCCTGAAAAATTAAAGGCGCTGGGAACATCGCTGGATGTACGCGAACTGCGCGCACCGGCCAGTGAGGAGGATGCCCTGCGTGAACCCCGGATGATGTTAACGTTGCCGATGGGCGACCCGATTGTGCTGCGCTGGACCTCAAAGATGCCTGGCATGGGCCTGATCTGGTTTTTGCTGCCACTGCTGATGTTGATGGCGATCATCATCGCCATAATTACCCGTCGCGTCAGTCGCCATGCGCTCTCAAATGCAATTATCTCTGATCGGCGTTTCGCTATGCTTGCGATCAGTCAGCAGGAGCTTGCCAACAGCGAAGCGCGGTTTCGCGATCTCGCTGAGGCGGCGTCAGACTGGATCTGGGAGACGGATGCAGAGGGCCGGCTAATCTATCTGTCAGCGCGCTTTCATACCGTTACCGGCCATGACATTACGCACTGGCTGGGGCGTCACATCGATCATCTGCTGACGCATCCCAGCCATTCGCTGGTTGCCTGGCTGCGACGTCAGGAGGAGGACGGACAGCAGATGCCGCTGCGCTGTCAGTTCATGTCTGCGCACGGCAATCGTCGCATCGGCCAGCTGGTGGCAAAAACCATCTGGCACGACGCGAAACGCATTGGATTTCGCGGTACGGTATCGGATATCACTCAGGGTATGGAAGCTGAGGCGCGCATTCAGTTCCTTTCGCGTCACGACGTCTTAACCGGCCTGTCGAACCGCATGCAGCTGCTGGAGTTTCTGACGCTACACCTTGCAATAACGGATGGCTCCGCGCCGCTGACGCTGGTCACCCTCGATCTTGATCAGTTCCGGCCAATTAACGAAACCTGGGGTCATGCAGCAGGTGACGAGGTGCTGAGCCAGATAGCACAGCGACTGAAGCGCTGTATTGGTCCGCAGGAGCTGGTGGCACGGCTGAGTGGCGATGAGTTTGTGCTGGTATTACGTGAAGCGAACCGTGAGCGGGTCGATCAGCGTTGTGCTCAGCTGGTGCATGAGGTTCAGCAACCGATCAGCACCGGCCAGCATGTCCACTATCTTACCATCAGCATGGGGATTGCCTGCGCACCGCAGGATGCCAGCCACCCGGAAGCGCTGCTGGAAATGGCAGATATTGCGCTGAATGAAGCGCGTGACGCGGGACGCAATCAGTGGGTCTGGTATGCCAATGAGATGACCAGTCAGCGGGAAGATAAACGTGAAATGGCGCGGCGGATTGAGAAAGCGCTGAAGAACAATGAGTTTCGCCTGCACTATCAGCCACGCTATCAACTGCTGACGGGGCAGCTGGCGGGCGCTGAGGCCCTGATTCGCTGGCAGATTGCCCCGGATCAATGGATAACGCCCGACCACTTCATTCCACTGGCGGAAGAGAGCGGTCTGATCGCCACCATCAGCGACTGGGTGCTGATGCGCGCCTGTGAGGATGCTCTGGGGTGGGGCGGCGAACGCTATGTTTCAGTCAATATATCGCCAATGGAGTTTCGCACCAGCGACCTGGTGCAACGAGTCGCGAACGCGCTCGAGAAAAGTGGCCTGCCGGCAACCCGGCTGGAGCTCGAAATTACTGAGAACGTTACCTTTGAACACCCACAGCATGCGCTGGAAATCATGCAGGGATTACGTTCGCTGGGTGTCCGGTTGACTGTTGATGATTTCGGCACCGGCTATGCTGCGCTGGGCTACCTGAAAACCTTCCCGTTTAATGGCCTGAAGATTGATCGCTCCTGGATGAAAGATTTCCCGGAGTCGCAGCAGGCACAGTCGGTGGTCGCGGGGATCATTGCGCTGGCTCGCGCCTTTGCCCTGACGATCACAGCAGAAGGCATTGAGACAGAAGCGCAGTTAAACCAGCTAAAACAGCTCTCATGCGAAGAAGGACAAGGTTACTTCCTTGGCCGGCCGATGCCACTGGCTGCATTCAGAACGCTGCTGGAAAGAACGGCGCAAAATCAGCCTGAGATGGCTTAACGCACTTTGACCGCAAGGGCGGTCATTAGCATTGCGCAGACAACAAAAATAATCAGTTCCATTATGACCTCCACGGGGCTGGGTAAGAAAATTCTTAAGAAATTGTAGGGGTTCACGGTGACTTTTTTTGGCTGAGAGTGCGATTAATCTCAAAAGGACGCCTGCCCAGCAGTTGGCTTAATCCTGCTGTAACAACTTTACCTTTTGAGGGTTCAGGTCTGCCGGCGCGTTTTGCTACTCTTGGGCAAGGTGTTACACGTCCAACAGGAGAATAAACGTGAGATTTTATGGAAAAGGGCTGCTGGTAGTCGGTCTGTTCGCATTAACCGCCTGTCAATCTGCCTCTCAACCCGACACTGCCCGTGTGGCGCAGGATCCCGACGCTGACCGCTGCGGCGCCTCACAATTTCAACACTATATCGGCAAACCGTTGACCGCACTGCAGGGTCAGCACTTCGAACAGCAGGTGCGTCCGATCCCCTATAATTCAGCCGTCACCATGGACTTTAATCTTAACCGGCTTAATTTCCTGGCCGATAAAAATGGCAATATCAGCTCAGTTTATTGTGGCTAACGGCCAGAATGTCATAGGCTTGTCATAACGGCAGGCGAGAATAGCTGCGCATTTGAGAAACTTCCTCGTCACACAATAGATAGTGCTCGTCTTGTTTATTCCCGCCCCGGCGGGAATTTTTTTAGCGTCCGCGGACCGCAACAGGAGCGAAGAAGAAGATGAAACGCATAGTGGCATTTCTGCCCACGTTGTTACTCAGCAGCACACTGGCGCATGCGTCCAGTGAAGACGCCTGGAAAAAGAGCCGCGAGGTGATGGTTCAGGCGTGCGTCAACGCCAGCCACCTGAGCAAAGTCAGGGTGCTGGGCGAACCGATCGAATATGACGACAACACAGGTTACAGTGCACTGTTGCTGGAGGGACGCTACCCGCAGCAGCATATGAAAAATAAGCGGGGACGGGAGCTCTGCCTGTTTCAGCGCAGCAGCGGACGTGCCAGCGTCAGCGAAGCGGATAAGTTACGCTGGGTGAAGTAGACGCCGGGTTGATTTACGGCTCCGGCTGCGTGTCGATCAACTGAGCCAGTAAGGTGCGATAACGCTGCAACTGCATTTCATCGCCCTCTACTTCCAGTTTATCGATCACCCGCGCAATCAGCACTTTACTGGTGGCGGGCTCGCCCGCTTCCATTATTTCACGCAGGATCACCGCCAGCAGATCGGACTCTGGCGGTGTCCGCCAGGCCGGGCTTTTAAAATAGTCGCTGATTGCACGGCTGGCGCTATTTGGTTGTACTCTCATTTCCCCACCTCCGCTGAAACATGCCACTGCCCCTTACTGCTGAGTAAGGGCGTATCTGTATGAAATAAGCTGGTTTGCCTCAGCGTAGCCGGATGGTCTGCACCGTTTTTTGCGGAGGACGTCGCACCGATCAGAAGGATCGCTACACCGCCACGGCTGGCGGTTTTTTAAACATAGAAGCGGGGCGCGGGGTTGTCAGTAACAGAATGACATATTTTTCCATATTGATGAGGGCGCGTTTAAGAAGCGCGTTTCAGTGCCGTCTGTCCCGCGCGCTTCGCACTCTGAATTCCTGCGTCGGTGAAATTTGTGCCGGTAATTGAGCCGAATCAAAGCAGAATCCGTTCTTTCACTCTCTGTGCCATGTTTTGTCGGTCACGCTGAGAATGCGCGCGTTAGACTGAGCCTTCTCTCTCTTTATATCGTCTGCTCATGCCACGCACTATTGAACCCTGGAAGATAAACCTGATCTCGGTCTGGTTTGGCTGCTTTTTTACCGGACTGGCAATTAGTCAGATTATCCCGTTTCTGCCGCTCTACCTTGAACAGCTAGGCGTAACCGGTGGCGAATCACTGAGCCTCTGGTCGGGTCTTACCTTCAGTATCACCTTTGTGGTCTCGGCGGCGGTGGCGCCGCTATGGGGCAGCCTGGCCGATCGCAAAGGTCGTAAACTGATGCTGCTGCGTGCGGCTTTTGGCATGGGCGTGGTGATCCTGCTGCAGGCTTTTGTCACAGAGGCCTGGCAGTTGCTGCTGCTGCGTGCCCTGATGGGGCTAACCTCCGGATATATCCCCAACGCCATGGCGCTGGTGGCGGCTCAGGTTCCGCGTGAACGAAGCGGCTGGGCGCTGAGCTGTGTCTCAACCGGTCAGATTGGCGGGGTGATTCTGGGGCCCATGCTGGGCGGGCTGCTGGCCGACTGGGTCGGTTTGCGTACGGTGTTTATTGTCACTGCGGTGCTGTTGATGGTCAGCTTTCTGGTGACGCTGTTCCTGATTAAAGAGACCGGTTATATCCCGGTCAGTAAAAAAGATAAGCTCAGCGGACGCGAGGTTTTCCGCTCGCTGGATAACCCAAAGCTGATGCTCTGCCTCTTTTTTACCACCATGGTGATTCAGATGTGCAACGGGTCGGTGAACCCGATTCTGACGTTGTTTGTGCGTGAACTGGCACCGACTGCGGAGAATATCGCTTTTCTGAGTGGCGTGATTGCCGCGCTGCCAGGCGTCTCAGCGCTGCTGGCGGCACCCCGGCTGGGGCGACTCGGCGATTGCATCGGCACGCAGCGTATCCTGCTGGCGACAATGGTTATCTCGCTGCTGCTGTTTGTTGCGATGTCGTTTGTGACCAGCACGACACAGCTGGGGATATTGCGGTTTCTGCTGGGCTTCGCCGATGGCGCAATGATGCCTGCGGTGCAGACGCTTCTGGTACGTCATTCGCGCGACAACATCACCGGACGAATCTTTGGCTATAACCAGTCGTTTATGTATCTCGGCAATGTCGCAGGCCCGCTACTGGGGGCTGCGGTGTCGGCGGTGGCAGGTTTCCGCTGGGTCTTTTTTGCCACCGCCGTGGTGGTGCTGATTAATGTGCTGTTTCTGAAGCGCTTTTACCGGCGCCCGAAGACCGAGCTGCCGCTGGCTGAGAAATCGTCAGCTCAGCCTGCCAGCGCTGCTGAGTCAGTAAAAACTCAGGACTGACGCTGGGGCTCCAGGAGTCATCGCCGCCAACGCCCATGTGAAACGCATCCAGATGCAGCCAGCAGCCCGTTTCAGGACGCAGAAGGTGGCGGTGTGAAGTCTCCCGCAGCTGCTCCAGACTGAAGCGGCTCAGCGAGAAAGCGAAGTCGCCGCTGACCTGCCAGCTGCCGCTGTCGAGCTGACGCGTACCGCCACGCTGACCATTCTCGCTGGGGAAAACGTAGGGCGTTGAAAGCTGATCCAGCGGCAGCTGCCAGCGGGAAAACTGCGCGGCCAGCTGGCGGTCGGGATAGTTTTCATGCGGCCCCAGGCCCAGCCAGCTAACCTGCTGCGGGATGTGTGCCAGCTCACAGCGTAATCCGATGCGTGCGGGTGGCGGCAATCCGCGCGACTGCTCAACCGACAGCTGCAGCTGTAACCCACCCTGCGCGTTGATCACATAACGTTTACGGCTGATGAACGCGAGCTCACCGTTGGCGAGCCAGCCATGCAGCGTCTCAATCTGCACTGCCTGCGACAACGTATTCGCCGTGATCGAGACCAGACTGCTGCTCATCTGGTCATAACCCGCCGTTTTCCAGCGTTCAACCCAGGCATTAGGATCAACCCGTTCCGCTTCGCTGGTGCCGATGTCATTGTCCAGCGGCGCGCGGATAAAGCAGTCCTGAAGAGGGGAGAGCAGCGTCGGCTCCTCATTGACAAACCACTGCGTCAGTTCGCCACTGTGGCGTGAAAAATGCCAGCGTTGCTGCTGATGAGTGACAACAATGTCACTGGCATCATCATGCAGCACAGGTGCTTCGGCAGCCTCTGGCTGTGATGGCATCGCCAGCGCCGAGGGCAGCGCCCACTGGTGCCAGGCGACGCGCCAGCCAGCAACGCTCCATGGTGTGGCGTTGATCTGATGAATCGCGACGTTCAGCCAGCATTCGCCGTATAACGCGGGCGGTGTGGGCAGCGTGATCCGCTGCTGACCCCGTGCGGCGATATCCAGCAATATTTCGCCTTCCGTTACCACCTCTCCTTCCTGCTCAATGGACCAGCGCAGCACTTCATTGTCACTGTGGCGGAACAGATAGTCGCTGCTGATCGTAACGCTCAGCGGATCGCGGGGATCAACGGTAAACTGATAAAACTGCTGGGCGCGCTGCGCTTCATAAAGCGCTGGATGTGGCGTGCGATCGGCAAACACCAGCCCGTTCATACAGAACTGACGATCGTTAGGCTTATCGCCAAAATCGCCGCCGTAAGCCTGCCAGGGGCTGCCCTGATCGTCATAGCGGGTCAGGCTCTGATCCACCCAGTCCCAGACGAAGCCGCCCTGCAGTCGTGGGAACTGACGGAAGGCCTCCCAGTACTTCGCAAAACCGCCGAAACTGTTGCCCATGGCATGCGCGTATTCACAGAGGATCAACGGGCGCGTTTCGCCCGGCAGACCGATCCACTTCTTCAGCGACCATTTCGGTACTGCCGGGAACGGCTGATCTTCATCAACCCTGGCATACATCGGGCAGATAATATCGGTTGCGGCGGTATCTGCACCGCCGCCTTCATACTGCACCGGACGGGTTGGATCGCTGCTTTTCACCCAGCGGTAGAGCGCGTCATGGGTGGCGCCATGTCCTGACTCGTTGCCCAGCGACCAGATAATAATGCTGCAGTGATTACGATCGCGCTGCACCATGCGCGTGACACGTTCGCTGTAAGCCGCGAACCAGCGGGGATCATCGGAGAGCCGGTTCATCGGCTGCATGCCGTGGGTTTCGATATTGGCCTCATCCACGACATAAAGCCCGTACTGGTCACACAACCGGTACCAGAGCGGATGATTAGGGTAGTGCGAACAGCGGACCGCATTGAAATTGTGCTGCTTCATCAGCTCGATGTCGCGGCGCATCGTCGCCTCATCCACTACCTGACCGTGCTCCGGATGGTGCTCGTGACGATTGGTGCCGCGGATCAGCAGCGGTTTGCCGTTCAGGCAGAGCAGGCCGTTGTCGATGGTGACCTGACGGAAGCCAACATCATAAGCTTCCACTTCGACCAGCTGCTGATCGCCATCCAGCAGCGCCAGCGTAGCACGATAGAGGTGGGGCGTTTCGGCGCTCCACAGCGCGGGCTGTTCAACCGGCAGGCTGAGCAGGGCGCGTTCAGGATAGTGACCTCGTTCGTCAATGATCGCGCTGCCCAGCGGCTGCTGACACTGCGCAACCTGCTGTTTACCCTGCCACAGCGTCAGGCGCAGCTGATAGCGCGAGGTGGCGTCCGGCGGTAAGGCGACGCGGACCTGGGCGCGTAGCTCGGCACGGGTAAACTCCGGGCTGAGCCGGGTTTCCAGCTGAACGTCGGCCAGATGTACCTGCGGTTTATGCAGTAATGTGACATCGCGGAAAATGCCGCTCATCCGCCACATATCCTGATCTTCCAGATAGCTGCCGTCGCTCCAGCGCAGCACCATCACCGCCAGCCGGTTTTTGCCCGGTCGAAGGTGAGGACTCAGGTCAAATTCGGCGGGCAGGCGGCTGTCCTGAGAGTAGCCAATCCAGCGTCCATTGCACCACAGGTGAAAAGCCGAGTTTACGCCGTCAAAAATGATGCGTGTCTGTCCCGAATCGAGCCAGGCTGTGTCAGTCGTGAATGTGAGCGAGTAACATCCGGTGGGGTTCCCGGCAGGAACCAGCGGAGGATTAACGGGAATCGGATATTGTACGTTGGTGTAAATGGGCGCATCGAAGCCGTGCATCTGCCAGTTAGCCGGGACCGGAATCGTGCTGGCATCCGGCAGATCCTGTAATAACCAGCTGGCAGGCACCGCTTCAGGCTGATCAAAGTAACTAAATCCCCACTCTCCGTTGAGACTCTGCCGTGACGCCGAAGGATGATCATCGCGCGCCGCCGCTTCATCGCGCCAGCTGGCGAATGGCGGATGGGCATCCAGACGATGCAGCGAGGTCACGACCGGGTTCTCCCAGTCGCGCCGGGAGAGGATGTCACTGAAAGTAGCCAGAGAGAGAGTCATGATTTTATCCTGTAAATGTAATGCGCTCACAATGCGCAAAATTCGTCAGTCTGTAAAGTGTTCACCCTCCCGATTTACACAAATAGTCCTGTTAACAAACTCACCGGGATGTTGAGAATACGGCGGCATACTGGCGGTAAAACGTTAAGTCTGGTCAGCAAAGATGAATAGCCGCCTGAAGCAGAGGAATCTCACTTGTTGCCATGCCAGTGGCTTCATACACTCAGCCCGATTTTTTCACTCTGAGGTAGATATGGTACGAATCATTAAGCTGGTGGCTGTTGTGGGATTAGTGACTGCATTAAGTGGATGTATTTTCCCGCCTCCCGGCGGCGGTTGGGGCGGACACGGTGGCGGGCCGGGCCACGGATTCGTAAATCCTCGTTAAGCTTCTCTGTTTCCTTTCAGGCAGGCGATATTTAACCGCGGCAGTGCAACCCCAAAACGTTTCGCCAGCAAAATAACCATAAATGGCTGAACAGATAGGATAAATGTGGGCTAAGCCACTGAAAAAATGGCTGTCGCCCTCTGTTTTTTTAGCCAGCGTGGTGATAATTTCAGCTTTTCTCCACCGCTGAGACAACAGCATGAAAAACCTGATTGCTGAGTTACTGGTAAAGCTGGCTGAAAAAGAGGCGACAGCGAAAGAGCAGATGGCGCAGATTGAAGCACTGGAGATCGTTGTCACTGCGCTGGTTCGCAAGCTGGAGCCGCAACAACATCTGGCAATCACCACCAGCATTGAAAGCGCTATGGACAACGTGGCTGATGCTGATGATAGCGATGCACGCCTGCTGCGCAATTACATTGAAAAACTGCTCCATCATCCCCGCCAGTATTGATCCCGGAACAGGACGGGAATGGGATCTTCCCATCACTTTGACCTCAAACATTTTCTGCTTTGCTTATTCGCTGCCAGAATAATAGAGGACAATCCACTGTGGAGTTATCAAGATGAAAGTCGGTTTAATGGCGATGATGATGGCGGGCCTGCTGGTCAGCGGGCTGGCAGGTGCGGCGGAGAAGACCCCGCAGCAGGAGAAAATGACGATGTGTAACCAGCATGCGAAATCACAGGATCTCAAAGGGGATGCGCGCAAAACCTTTATGAGTGAATGCCTGAAAAAGGACAGCAAGATGTCGCAGATGTCACCGCAGCAGATGAAAATGAAAAGCTGTAACGGTGAAGCCGGTGATAAAAAACTGGCAGGCGATGCCCGTAAAACCTTTATGAGTCAGTGCCTGAAAAAGAGCTGATGATGCCCACGGCCACGCAGGTGGCCGCTTCTCTCTGCCGCCCGATGCGGATTCACTTCCCCCTCAACGCCGATTAAATTACCTGCCACAACAGCAGGTTATCTTTCTGAAACAGATTCCTCATCAGGCTTCCCGGTTCCTTTGCCACACTTACTGTTTGTAGGGGATTGCGCAACGGGCTTTTTTGCCGTGCAGCATAAGACCAGAAACAATAAAAGGAGCCATGCCGTGAACTATCAATTTACCGTCGACCTGAACGATCTGCCGCAGCGACAGCCGGTTAAAAAGACGCTCGGCGATGTTGATCTATTATTGATTCGCGACGGTGACAACGTCCGTGCTTTTCAGGCGAAATGTCCACACGCTGGCGCACCGCTTGAACAGGGCGCAATCTGCGGCGATCGGTTGGTCTGCCCGTGGCATAAAGCCGCGTTTGATATCGCCGATGGCAAAATGTGTGAACCGCTGGCGTTAGCCGATCTCAAACAGTACCCGCTTCGCATTGAAGAGGGCCGGGTACTGATAAACCCCAAAGCGATGTCACCCGCAGCATCCATTGGCAGCGGGGCAGATGCACCGGTCTATGTGGTCGTGGGTGGCGGCGCGGCGGGTAGCGCAGCGCTATGGCGTCTGCGTCATGAAGGTTTTAAAGGCCGCCTGATACTGGTCGAGCGTGAAGCAGATGCACCTTATGACCGCACCGCGCTGACCAAATTTGTGCCGTCGGGAAAAATGGATATTAACGAAGTGCCGCAGCTGCTGAAAGCGGATGTGATGGACCACGTTGAACGACTCCAGGCTACAGTGAGCCGGCTGGATGCACAGCAGCAGCGGTTAATCTTCGGGGATGGCGGGACGCTTGCGTTCGACAAACTGTTGATCGCCAGCGGCGCGACGCCTGTTCTTCCCGATTTGCCGGGCAGCGATCTTGACGGGGTTCATCTGCTGCGCAGCAAAGCGCAGACCGATGAGCTGCTTCAGGCGGTGGATGCCAGCCATAAAATCGTGATTATCGGCAACAGTTTTATCGGTACCGAACTGGCGTCGGCACTGCGTAACCGCGATATCGACGTCACAGTCATTGCCCGCCAGGCACTGCCTTTTGCTAAACGGTTTGGCGAGCAGATTGGTCGCTATTTCTACCAGCTTCATGAGCAAAACGGCGTGAAGTGGGTGCAGGGCGAGATCGAAGCACTGCAGGGTGACCAGAAGGTAAATGGCGTGCAGCTGAAGGGCGGACGCAAGCTGGATGCTACCGTTGTGCTGTTCGCGACCGGGGTTAAACCGGCCACCGACTTTATTCACGATCTGCCGCTGGCAGAGGATGGCAGCCTGCAGGCGGATGATCAGTTGCGGGTCGCTGATAATATATGGGTGGCGGGGGATATCGCCACATATCCGGCGGCACAGGGGCCGCTGCGTATTGAGCACTATCGCGTTGCACATCAGCAGGGACAGACTGCCGCATGGAATATGCTGGATCAAAACGTCGCTTTTGATCGGGTGCCGTTCTTCTGGACGACCCAGTATGGCACTCGTTATGAGTATGTTGGCCACGCGGCAGAATGGGATGAATTCCAGCTAATCGGTTCGCTGGATGATAAAAAGTTTATGGCGTTTTATGGTCAGCAGGGGCAACTGGCGGCGATCTGCTCATGCGGTATGTATACGCTGACCGCTGAGCTGGTGGAGCAGATGCAGCACCCCATGACGCTTTCTGACGCGGTAGCGCGCTGTCAGGCGAAAATCAGTTAAGCTGCACGCAGGGCGGACCAGGCTGACGGGCCGCCCTGCGTACTTTCTCACCGGTTAGCTGCGACTCAGTTTCTCTGACTTCGCCATGCACTGCTGCATCGCTTCCATCACTGCCGAGCGCATCCCTTTTTCTTCCAGCACTTTCACCGCTTCAATGGTGGTGCCGCCTGGAGAGCAGACCATATCTTTGAGTTCAGCCGGATGTTTACCGGTGGTCAGCACCATCTGCGCCGCGCCTTTCACCGCCTGCGCAGCAAACTGATAGGCCTGAGCACGCGGCATGCCACCCAGTACGGCTGCATCCGCCATCGCCTCGATAAACATAAACACGTAGGCCGGTGCAGAACCGCTTACGCCGACCACGGAGTGAATCAGATATTCATCCACCACGGCCGCTTTGCCGAAGCTCTCAAAAATCGCCACGACTTCGTCGATCTCCGCCTGCTCAACCAGCACGTTAGGCGTTACCGAGGTCATGCCTTCGCTCACCAGTGAGGGCGTATTCGGCATTGCGCGGACAATTTTGCGATCGTAACCCAGCACGGATGAGAGCGAGTCCAGCGTCACGCCAGCGGCAATCGACACCACCAGCGCCTCTTTTTTCAGGCAGCCTGCCAGCTCTTTTAATACTTTCAGAATGACATTCGGTTTTACTGCGCCGAACAGGATGTCCACTTCACGCGCCAGCGCATCCGCGCTCTCTGCTGCGTTGATGCCATACTGCTCTGCCATCGCCTGGTTGGTCTCAGCTTTGCGATCGTAAACGAAGATATCAGATGGGGCAATTTTGCCGCTGTTGACCAGTCCGCCGATAATGGCTTTCGCCATATTTCCCCCGCCGATAAATCCGATTTTCTTTGCCAGCATCGCCATCTCCTTAGGACATTATTCGTTTTTCTCAGTGAGCTAGCTTACTTCAGCCAGCCCGAATAACAAGTCAGCTGCAAGCGCGCTGGAAAGCGTGGCGCAAATTAAATTTGCCATTTAAGAGGAACCCGGCAAGATCTCAGGCTTCTCTGACTGTAAGGAATCATGATGTTTATCTGGGTCGATGCCGATGCCTGTCCGAATGTGATCAAAGAGGTGCTCTACCGTGCGGCGGATCGTACCGCGACCACGGTCACTTTTGTGGCGAACCAGTTTTTGCGTGTGCCGCCATCGCCTTATCTGCGCACGCTGCAGGTGCCTGCTGGCTTTGATGTGGCGGACAATGAGATTGTCAGACGTTGTCAGCCCGGCGATCTGGTGATCACTGCCGATATTCCACTGGCGGCTGAGGTGATTGAGAAGGGGGCAGCGGCGCTGAATCCGCGCGGCGAGCGTTACTCACCAGCGACGATACGCGAACGTCTGACGATGCGTGATTTTATGGATACACTGCGGTCAAGCGGCGTGCAGACCGGCGGCCCCGCGACGATGAGTCCGCGTGACCGCCAGCAGTTTGCGAATGAACTGGATAGCTGGCTCACCCAGCAGAAACGCTCAACTTAAACGAAGCTGTCGTCGTCGTCGAAATCGTTGCCGCCAAAATCGTTGAGATCGCTGTTGTCGGCATAATTGCTGTCCCAGCCCGTATTCTGGTCGAGGAAGGCGCTGTCGTTACCGCCGTTAAAGTTATCGGCATTGTCATCGCCACCGTTGAAAGTGTTGAGATTATCATTCACCTCCGGCAGCGGCGGCTCATTGATGATATTCACAATCTCTTCTGGCTGTGAATGGTGGAACATGCTGGTCAGCATGTCGGCCATCACGACACCACCCGCGACGCCCACGGCAGTTTGCAGAGCGCCGCCAAGGAAACCGGTGCCGCGTGGCGCGGGTGCCTGGGCAGGGGCATACTGTTGCTGTGCCGGTTGCTGCGGCGCACTGTTCCACGGCGACTGTTGCTGTTGTTGCGGCTGCTGAACGGGAGGCTGCTGACGCGAACCGCTGCCAAACAGTCCCGACAGGAAGCCGCCGCTGCTCTGTGCAGGCTGCTGCTGCTGTTGCAACTGTGCCACCTGGCTTTCCAGCGCTGACACTTTCTCATTGAGTTTTTTCAGCGCCGCTTCCTGAATCAGGATTGCCTGCGTCATGTAGTAAGGTGCGCCTGGCTGCGCCTGAAGATGCTGGTTAATCAATTGTTCGGCAGCGGCATCGCGTGCCACGGCCTGGCTTTCGGCCTGTTTCAGACGGCTGAACAGCCCATCAATCAGTTGTTGTTCTTCGCGTTGCATGATGACTCTCCTGTGGCGATTGTTATCAGTATATGGGGGCGTCAACACGAAAAGTAAAATCCGGGCGGTAAGCAAATATTGCCAGCCCATTTTAGCCGCCGTTTTATGCGTTTTTTAGCGCCCGGTTTCTCACCTGATGCACAAAACGTGCATGCATTTCCCCTTGAAAATAGAGAGATTATCGCTGTTGAGGTGAGGAAAAAGCGTAAATCATGCCTGACAGGTGGAGGCCATAATAATTTCCAGTTATTATGCGTCGCATTAATCAGCTAACCATGCAGCCGCATCGCGCGGTCAGGCGGAGGAACGGCCCTGATGTCACTACCCATCTTTTTGATTGGCGCTCGCGGTTGCGGCAAAACCACGGTCGGCGAAGCGTTATCGCAGGCGCTGGGCTACGCCTTTACGGATACCGATCACCATCTGCAACTCAGCACGCAACGCAGCGTAACGGAGATTGTCGAGGCGGAAGGCTGGGAAGGTTTCCGCGCCCGTGAAACGGAGTCGCTGAAAGCAGTGACGGCCCCCAGGACGGTCATTGCCACGGGCGGTGGCATGATCCTGGCTGAAGAGAACTGCCGCTTTATGCAGGAGCAGGGGCAGGTGATCTGGCTGAGTGCATCACCTGAGGTGCTGGCAGAGCGACTGGAAAGCGAACCTGAAGCGGCCCAGCGTCCGACCTTAACCGGACGTCCGATCGCTGACGAGATGAGTGATGTGCTGCGTGAACGCGCGCACCTTTACCAGGCGGCGGCCCATCATCAGGTGAATGCCATGCAGGCACCGGAGTGTGTGGTGGAAGAGATTCTGCTGTCACTTTCTCTGGCGCGCGCCAGCTAACCCTCAGATTTTTCCCGCTTTGATCCCGCTTCAGATGGCATTGTCTATACTTATCCTATGACAGGCAGCAGCCTGTCCTGTGGAATGTTGTTCAGACAAGAGGGACACAGTATGCCTACCAGACCGCCGTACCCGCGTGAAGCGAAAATTGTGACTGTTGAAAAGGGGCCTGAAGGTAATAAGGTAACCTTTTATGAATTGCGTGCTGATCATCCCAAACCGAATTCATTAATCAGTGAGCATGAGACGGAAGAAGAAGCGCACGATGCTAAAGCGCGCTACGAAGACGTCGAAAAAGAGTAAAGCATTGCGGCTGGCAGGGAGGCCAGCCTGATATTCAGCGTCATTTCGCCGTTTGTCAGTACGTTGTCTGAGTTATGCCCATCACCACTTTATTCCCGACATCCCCTTGCCGACGCACAACATAGCTGCCGGGAACACTGGCTTAACGCTTTTTCTCTCTGCGCGTCTGATCTCTCCCGCCGGAACAGATCACAAACGACCATCATTTCGCGTGACAGATCAGCGGGTTCCCTTCTACACTGCCAGACACACAACATGTGCTCTGGAGAACTATTATGCTCAACGTTAGTGAGTATTTTGACGGAAAAGTTAAATCTATCGGTTTTGACAGTGCGAGCACCGGTCGTGCCAGCGTCGGCGTGATGTCTGAAGGTGAATACACATTTGGTACCGGCCAGCCGGAAGAGATGACTGTCGTTAGCGGCTCGCTTAAGGTGTTGCTGCCAGGTGAGACCGAGTGGAAATGGTTTGAAGCGGGTTCGGTGTTTAATGTGCCGGGTCACAGCGAGTTTCATCTGCAGGTTGGCGAGCCAAGTTCTTATCTCTGCCGTTACCTGAAAGATAAAGATTAAAAAAAGGGCCGCTAAGCGGCCCTTTTTTTGGGCAACATCCTCTGTCCGGATGATTTTACCGGGCAGAGATTAACGCTGGGCTTCGCCGCCTAACGCTTCCACCAGATTGCTGGTCAGTGCCGCCAGTTCGCTGGTCATCAGAATAAAGTCCGCGTCAAAGCGCTGCGCGAAATCTTCGCGGTCGATATCATCGTTCTGATCACGCAGGGTGTCGCTGAACTTCAGACGCTTCACTGAACCGTCATCGGCCAGCACGAACTGAATACGCTCCTGCCAGTCGAGTGCCAGTTTGGTCACGACCTTGCCGGCTTCGATATGGTTGGCGATCTCATCACACACCAGATCCTGTTTCTTGCAGCGGATGACGCCGCCATCTTCCAGCAGGGCTTTCAGCTCCGCTTCATCCATCAGCGCAAACCCGGCTGGCAGGTCGCCTGAACGCACCCATTGGGTCAGCGTCAGTTCAATCGGATTTTCCAGCGTTAGGGGCACCACCGGCAGTGAACCCAGGCTTTTGCGCAGCAGCGCCAGGGTATCTTCCGCTTTTTTCGCGCTGGCACAGTCCACCATAATCAGGTTGTTGACCGTGTCGATCCACAAATAGGTCTGGCTGAAACGGCTGAAAGCACGCGGCAGCAGGCTATGCAGCACTTCATCTTTCAGCGAATCTTTTTCGGTCTTTTTGAGCTTGCGGCTCTGCTCAGATTCCAGCTTGTCGATTTTTGCTTCCAGCGCCTGTTTGACGACCGGCGAAGGCAGGATTTTCTCTTCTTTGCGGGCGCAAATCACAATCTGGCCTTTATTCTCGTGGGTCAGCGCGTCGCTGCGGTTACCCATCGGCGAGACCCAGCCGGTCTTGCTCATATCCTGACTGCCACACGGTGAAAAAGTGAAGGCGTCGAGCTGTTTTTCCATCTCATCTGCGGACAGCGGAATGTCACGATTCAGACGATAAACCATCATATTTTTAAACCACAACATCGGGATTCCTTACCGTGGCGCGATCGGGCGCACAAGTCTGCGAGAGTCAGCGCGCATGATAGCGAAACATCGGAGTGGTTTCATTGCCTTTAAGGCAGCCGCCTTTTACTGTATCTCTCACCTGAACGAATAACGAGGAAGTAACCTTGCGCATAGGCATAGATCTGGGTGGCACCAAGACAGAAGTGATTGCATTGTCAGATAAGGGACAGGAGCTGTTCCGTCACCGCGTGAATACCCCGCGTGACGACTATCAGGCAACGGTGCAGGCAATTGTTGATCTGGTCACGCTGGCGGAGCAGAAAACTGGCGAGACCGGTACGGTCGGCCTGGGCATTCCCGGCTCGCTTTCGCCTTTCAGTAAGCGGGTGAAGAATGCGAACTCCACCTGGCTTAACGGCCAGCCTCTGGATAAAGATCTGGCTCAGGCGCTGAACCGGGAAGTGCGCATCGCCAACGACGCTAACTGCCTGGCTGTATCGGAAGCGGTCGACGGTGCCGGTGCCGGACAGTCGCTGGTGTTTGCCGTGATTATCGGTACCGGATCGGGTGCAGGTGTCGCGATTAACGGTGAATCGCGCATCGGTGGCAACGGTAATGCCGGTGAGTGGGGCCACAATCCGCTGCCGTGGATGGATGAGGATGAGCTGCGTTATCGTCAGGAAGTGCCCTGTTATTGCGGGCAGCAGGGCTGTATCGAAACCTTTGTTTCAGGCACCGGTTTTGGTATCGACTATCAGCGGCTGAGCGGCGTACATCGCAAGGGCGCGGAGATCGTCTCGCTGCTGGCGCAGCAGGATCCGATCGCCGAACTGGCAATGAGCCGCTATGAACTGCGTCTGGCAAAATCGCTGGCGCAGGTGGTGAACCTGATCGATCCCGATGTGATCGTGCTGGGCGGCGGGATGAGCAATGTGGATCGGCTCTATCAGACCGTGCCGGTGCTGATGAAGCAGTGGGTATTCGGCGGGGAGTGTGAAACGCCGGTGCTGAAGGCGCAGCATGGCGACTCCAGTGGCGTACGCGGTGCCGCGTGGCTCTGGCCGCTTAACGGCTGAGTGTCCCGCACATCCGCTGACGTTCAGCGCCTGGATTTCAGGCGCTGAACGTAACCCACGGCGCGGCATCCTGCCGCGCCGCGTTTATTCGCCCACCAGCATCGTGTCCTGTGGCGCCCGGTCGCGCTGCGCTTTGGTGGCGAGGAAGTAAATATAGCCGACAAGCATGATGGCAAAGAACAGTGCGCCAATTACCGGATTAAACCACAGCATCGCCAGCAGACAGACCACCGACAGCAGCAGGGCGATGCCCGGAACAATCGGATAGCCCGGCGCGTGGAAACTGCGGGGCATTTCCGGCGCGCTGCGGCGGAGTTTAAACAGGCTCAGCATGCTCATGATGTACATCACAATCGCGCCAAACACCGCCATGGTGATCATCGCCGCCGTCAGCGTCATTCCCTGCAGATTAATCACGCCATCGCTGTAAATCGCCGCGATACCCAGTACACCACCGAGAATAATCGCCCGATGCGGGGTCTGGAAACGTGACAGTTTTGCCAGAGAAGGCGGCAGATAGCCCGCGCGTGCCAGAGCAAAAAACTGCCGTGAATAGCCGAGAATAATGCCGTGGAAGCTGGCAATCAGACCAAACAGGCCAATCCACACCAGCATATGCATCCAGTTAGAGTGTTCGCCGACAATCATTTTCATCGCCTGCGGCAGCGGATCGTTTATGTCTGAGAGTTTGCGCCAGTCGCCCGCGCCGCCTGCCATCAGCATCACGCCAATCGCCAGCACCACCAGCGTCAGAATCCCGCTGATGTAGGCGCGGGGAATGGTTCGTGTGGGATCTTTTGCCTCTTCGGCGGCCATCGCTGCACCTTCAATGGCAAGGAAGAACCAGATGGCGAAGGGAATGGCGGCGAAAATACCGGAGAAGGCGGGCATGCCGAAGGTATCGCTGCCTGCCCAGCCGTGCGCGGCAAAATTCGCCAGGCTAAAGCCGGGTGAGACCACGCCCATAAACACCAGCAGCTCAATGACAGCCAGCACGGTGACAACCAGTTCGAACATCGCCGCCAGTTTTACACCCAGAATATTCAGCGTCATAAACACCAGGTAAGCCCCGACCGCCGCAGTTTTTGGGTTGAGCTGGGGATACTGCACATTGAGATAAGCCCCAATCGCCATGGCGATCGCCGGTGGCGCAAAGACAAACTCAATCAGCGTCGCCAGACCGGCAATCAGTCCGCCGGTTTCGCCAAAGGCGCGACGACTGTAGGCAAACGGCCCGCCCGCATGAGGGATCGCAGTGGTCAGTTCGGTGAAGCTAAAGATAAAGCAGGTATAGAGCGTGGCGATCAGCGCGGTAGTGACCAGAAATCCCAGCGTGCCCGCCACAGCCCAGCCGTAACTCCAGCCGAAATATTCGCCTGAGATCACCAGGCCAACCGCAATCCCCCACAGATGCAGGGTGCCCAGCGTGGGCTTGAGTCTGTTTGTCATACTGTTATCCCCGTCGTTGTTGGTCGCACGCGGCGTTACACCGCCATTACGACTAAAGTAAGGTGATAATGCCGTTGCATTACTCACCACGACTTGACGCGGGCGCAGTGACTTCTGTCCTCCACGGTCAACTCACAGGCAACAACCGGGCCGGATGCACGCTGCGGTCAACTTTGTCTCTTCTGAGGTCAAGCAGCTCACCTTCTGGCAACGCATGCTGAGATAACGCAAGTGAAAAGGAGCCGGACTGATGAGCGCTAAACAATATGACAACCTGACTGATTCCCAACTCACCCTGATGGCGCAGCAGGCGCTGGCCTGCTATCCCGCCGCGTTGCAGGGAGATCTCAGCCTGCTGTGCCGCTCAGAGAATGCCACATTCCTGTTGCAGGCAGCAGGCCGGCGTTATGCGCTGCGGCTGCATCGCGGCGATTACCATCAAAAAGCGGACATTGTGAGTGAGCTGCTGTGGCTCGATGCGCTGCGTGAAACCGGCATTATGGTGCCGGAAGCGGTGCCGGACAAAGAGGGTGAAACCGTACTGACGCTGCGACTGCCGGATGGCGGTGAGCGCTACGTGGTGCTGTTTCACTGGATTGATGGCGAGATGCCAACCACCGACGTCGATCCCCGCGCTTTTCAGCAGCTGGGCAGGATTACCGCGCGGCTGCATCAGCACAGTAAACAGTGGCAGCCGCCTGCAGGTTTCCAGCGGATTATCTGGGATCACCACACCATGACGAGTAGCGAGAGTCACTGGGGACGCTGGCAGGATGCGCCCAATCTGAATCCCGCCGATCACGGCGTGGTCGAGCAGGCGATAAGTCAGGTGGGTGCGTCGATGGCGCAGTTTGGCAAAGGATCGGATCGTTATGGCCTGATCCACGCCGATCTGCGACTCACCAATCTGTTGCTGCACAAGGGTGAAACGCGGGTGATCGACTTCGATGACTGCGGACTTGGCTGGTATCTGCACGATCTGGCGGCGGCGATCAGTTTTGTTGAGCATCATCCGCGCGCGCCAGAGTGGATCGATCACTGGATTCGCGGTTACGAGCAGGTGGCGCATATCAGCGACGCGGAGATGGCCATGTTACCCGCGCTGCTGATCCAGCGTCGCATCCAGCTCACTGCATGGGTGGGATCCCATGCCGAGACTGAAATGGCGCACAGTCTGGGTCCGGAGTGGGCCAGCCATTCGGTTCGTCTTTGCCGCCGCTATCTGGACGGTCAGCAGCTGCCGGTTGGCGTCTGATGCACCAGCGGCGGGCGTGACTGCGCCGCCGCAGTGCCCGATGCGATGCCCGTGCGGAGCCTGACGCCCCCACAGGCGGCATGGCAGGCATCGGGGACCTGGTATGGAATTTGCTCTGATCATGTGACGGGTGATCCACCTGAATTCTGACAGAGGCGACCATGAATCCCATACTGATAAAGCCTGATGCCTTTGCGGCCTGTTCTGCAGCGGCGGGAGCAGGCAATCACGGCGTGCTGGCAGCGGCGGCGACCGGCTTAAGCGACTTTATTCATACCCAGGGCGGCGATGTTGATCGCATCTTCGGCATCAGCGGCATCGATCCCGAGCGCCTGGCCAGCCCGACGCTGAGTCTGGGACTGGTTAACTACTGTCGGGTACTGGAAGAGGCGGCGCGCCACTCTGGTTTTGATAACTTCGGTTTGCACTACGGCAGGCAGTTTAAACCGCAGTCATTAGGCCTGATTGGCTACATCGGCTTGTGCTCCGACACGCTGGAGCAGGCGCTGCACAATGTGGTCAATGCGTTTCCCTGGCATCAGCACGACACCTTAACCCGGCTGGTGGATAAGGGTGAGTGCTGGCGGCTCGACTATCAGGTGCGACATGGCGCAATCCTGTCGCGCCGTCAGGACGCCGAGCTGACGCTTGGCATGTTTATGAATCTGATCCGTCACGTGGCAGGCAGGCACTGGGCACCTCGTGAAGTTCACTTTGAACATCCGCGTCCTGGCCAGTGGCACGATCACTGTAAAGTGTTTGATGCGCCGGTCTGGTTCGATCAGCCGTTTAATTCGCTGGTGATCCCGAAGCGCGATCTGCTACGCGCAATGCCTGAAAGCGAGCCGATCCTGTTAATGGTGATGCAGGATGCGATCCGGCGGCTTAATCGTGGTACGTCACAGCAAAGCATGATTCAACAGGCGCGATCGCAGGTTAATTTATCGCTGATGCAGGGTGAGCCGGTGCTGGAAGAGGTGGCGGATAAACTCGGGCTGTCGAGCTGGTCACTGCAGCGGCGGCTGCGCGAAGAGGGCAGTAGCTTTACCGCGCTGGTGGATCAGGTGCGCTGCGAAATGGCGACGTATTATCTGCAGCAAAAGCAGCTGCCGATCTCAGAGATGGCGCTGCTGCTGGGCTATTCGGAAGTCAGTGCGTTCTCACGCGCGTTTCGCCGCTGGTTTGGCATCAGTCCGCGCCAGTGGCGTCAGGAAGGTCTGGCCAGCTAACCGCGCGGCGCAAAGCCGAACCACGCCGGCTGCCCGGGCTCCGGTGGCGGCGGCAGATCGCGGGTCTGCGCCACCAGCTGCCAGGCACGCAGGCAGAGCGCTTCATCACCCTGAGTCTGGGTCACCGCATAATGTCTGCTGTGCTCCTGCCACTCCATCCGTACCAGACATTGCTGGCCGGCATAACGTGCCGCATCCGTGAACTGCCTGTTGAGCACCGGCTGCATTTGATTAGTCCAGTGACAGGATTTGCTGTCCGGACCTTTCGCAGGCTGACAAAGATTTGCCACACTATCCTGTTGCTTTGTCACAGGTTGCTGACAGGCGCTGAGCGACACTGCAATAATCATCCCCAGCAATATTCTCATCTTCATATTAATTAAATTCATTTAACTGGCCAATTTTCCTTAAAGATCTTCCTGTCTGCTGCCGACAGTCTACAGACCGGCATCATGAATGCTATGGCATTACTCCGACTGTCGACAGAACCAGAATTTACCGCCCTGGCGCGGATTACATCTCTTTTACTTCATGGATTAGAAATGCAGAAAAATTATGCCTTTGCGGCACTCTCCCTGTTAATGGCGTCGCTGATCAGCGGCTGTGCCACCGAATCTTCCCGCGCTATTCAGGCCCCGCAGGTTCGCGCAGCCAGTCAGCCGGTTTACCAGGGCGTGCGCAGCCCGATTGCGGTAGGCCAGTTTGATAATCGCTCCTCCTACATGAACGGCATCTTCTCTGATGGCGTCGACAGGCTGGGCAATCAGTCGAAAACCATTCTGATTACCCATCTGCAGCAGACCAACCGTTTCAGCGTGCTGGATCGCAGCAACCTGAAAGAGCTGCAGCAGGAGTCGGGTTTCAAACGCAGCCAGCAGAATATCAAAGGCGCGAACTACATCATCACCGGCGATATCACCGAATTTGGCCGCAAAGAGGTGGGCGATCAGCAGCTGTGGGGCATTCTGGGCCGCGGCAAAACGCAGGTCGCCTATGCTAAAGTGAATCTGAATGTGGTGGATGTCACCACTTCAGAAGTGGTCTACAGCTCCCAGGGCGCAGGCGAGTACCAGCTTTCGGCGCGTGAAGTCATCGGCTTTGGCGGCACCAGCAGCTATGACTCAACGCTGAACGGCAAAGTTATGGATCTGGCGATTCGTGAAGCGGTCGATCGTTTAGTGGATGGAATCAACAACGGCGCATGGCGTCCGGCTAAATAAGGAAGCAGTAAATGAAGATGATGACACTGAGCAGCCTGCTGATTGCCGCAGCGCTGCTGGCCGGCTGTGCGCCAAAAGCGCCGAAGACGATCTACTACTGGGGCGATTATCAGCAGCAGGTCTACAGCTACTATCAGCCGGGCAGCGATCCGCTGAAGCAGATTGATGCGCTGAATCTGGATATCGAAAAAGCCCGTGCTGTTAACCAGCCGGTTGCGCCTGGCCTGCATGCCCAGCTGGGTCTGCTCTTTGCCAAAACCGGCAACACCAATAAAGCCTTTGAGCAGTTTGCCATCGAGAAGCAACTGTTTCCCGAATCGGCACCTTACATGGATTTTCTGATGAGTAAAAAACAAGGAGTGGTTCAGTGAAAAAACTGATTGCCCTGAGCGGCGCGCTGATGGTGTTGTTGCTGACCGGCTGTGCGCACCCGAAAAAACCTTATGATTACAGCGCGTTTCGTGCCAGCAAGCCCGCCTCAATTCTGGTGTTGCCTGCGGATAATAAATCACCGGATATCAACGCTGCTCACAGCCTGAACTCGCTGGTGACGCGTCCGCTGGCCGAAGCCGGTTACTACGTCTTCCCGGTGGCGGTTGTTGAAGAGACCTTTCAGCAGAATGGCGTGACCAGCGCCACTGACGCCCAGGCGGTCAGCGCGAAGCGTCTGAATGAGATTTTCCATGCCGACAGCGCGCTCTATATCTCGATCAGCGAATATGGCAGCAGCTATCGGGTCATTGACAGCGTGACGACCGTAACGGCCCAGGCACGGCTGGTGGATCTGCGCAGCGGCAAAGAGATCTGGCAGGGTAAGGCCACTGCCAGCGACAGTGAAGATAACAACAATAACAATGGCGGACTGGTGGGGATGCTGGTGAACGCGGCGATCAAACAGATTGCCAGCAACGTCACTGATAAAGCGCACACCGTGGCCGGACTGACCAGCAATCGACTGCTGTCCCAGAACGAGCAGGGCGGGTTACTTACCGGCCCACGCTACACGCTGGTTAGCGCCCGCTGATCAGACTCAGACGGGCGCGCTGGCGCCCGTTATCCCTGCGGCAGTTCCAGCTGGCTGTAGCCTAACCCATTCATCTTACGCACTTTAATCTGCACCGGAATACGCTCTTTCATCGCTTCCACGTGGCTGATCACCCCAATAGTTTTACCGCTGGCGTTAAGCGCGTCCAGCGCATCCAGCGCGGTATCCAGCGTCTGAGCATCCAGCGTGCCGAATCCCTCATCCAGAAACAGCGATTCGATACGCGTTTTATGACTGACCAGATCCGATAACGCCAGCGCCAGTGCCAGACTCACCAGAAAGCTCTCGCCTCCCGACAGCGTGCGGGTGTCGCGTGCCGCATCAGCCTGCCAGGTATCGACCACATCCAGCTCCAGCAAATCCTGCGCCCGGCGTTGCAGCAGATAGCGGCCATGCAACCGATCGAGCTGCCTGTTAGCGAGCGATACCAGATGATCCAGCGTTAAGCCCTGGGCGAAGCGCCGGAATTTATCGCCGGTCGCGGAACCGATCAGATCGTTGAGCCGGCTCCACTGCGCCAGCACCACACCATCCTGTTCAATCTGCGTCATCAGGCTCTGCTGACGGGCGCGAAGGCTGGCATCGCTGTGCAGCTGCTGCTGAACCTGGCCCTGCAGGCTGGCGTTGTCGCGCAGTGCCAGCCGTAACTGCTCAAGCTGCTGTGCCAGCGCTTCGGCGGATTCCGGCATCGCGTCAGGCTTCGCTTGCTGATGAACGCTGAGCCGCTGGCGCAGATCCGCCAGTCGCGCCTGCTGCTGCTGGCATTGCTGATCGAGCTGCTGCAGTTGCTGACGCAGTTTCAGCGCGGTCTGCTCATCCAATAGCGCCGCGCGCAGGCTGGCTTCATCCGCGAATCCGGCACTCTCCAGTGACTGCTGCAGTGCACTTTCTGCCTCTGTCAGTTTGCCGCTGAGCGTCTGACGCTGATTTTCCAGTCCCGACAGCTCACCCTGCAGGCGACTGACCTCAGCCTGCGCCTGCTGCAGGGCAGCGAGCTGCTGCGCCACCTGTTCATCAGACTGCTGAATACGGGCCTGCATCTGCTGACGGGCGAGGGTGACTTCGCGATCGCCAAACAGCGCCTGACGCTGCTGACGCATTTCACCTAACAGTGTCTGGTTCTGCTGTTGCTGCTGTTGACGGATGGCCAGTTGCTGCTGTTCCTGCTCTGCCTGCTGTTGCAGGGCGGTGAGCTGGGTTTCGCCTTTTAACAGTTGCGGCTGCAGGTTAGCGAGCAACTGCTCACTCTCCTGCCAGCGCTGCCAGCGCCTCTGCTGTTCCGCCAGCCACGTGTCGCGATCCGCAGCATCGGGAAGGGCAAGGTTGTGGGCGCTGAACTGTTGGGCTAAACGGGATTGCAATTGCGCCATGGCCTGCTGTTCCTGCTGCTTCCGCTGTTGCAGCGCATCCAGCGCCTGCTGCAGGCTGATCAGCGACTGCTGCGCCAGTTGCTCTGCCTGCAGATGTTGCTGCCAGGCCTGCAACTGCTGAAGATGGTGATCTTTCGCGGCCTGACGTGCCTGTTCGGCGGCTTCCTGTGCCTGTCGCTGTTGCTCAAGCTGGCTTTCGTGTTCGCTTTGCTGCTGCTGCCACGCGGCTAACGCTTCGCGGTCGGCAAGGGTGAAGGTAAGTGCCAGCTCACCGCTTAGTGCCTGCCATTGCTGCTCAAGCTGGTCAAGCTGACGCTGCATTTCCGCGATTTCGTCACGCAGAGTCTGCTGCTGAACGGCAGATTGTTTTAGCTGTTCGCTTTTTGCCGTTCCTGCTTCACGCAACGCCTCAGTTTGCTGCTGCAGCGCAGCCCGGCGTTGCTGGTTAGCACTCACTTCCAACGTGCTGTAGGTTTCAATGGCCGGATGGGTGCAGGAGCCGCACAGCGGGCACGGCTGATCGGGGGTGAGCCGGGCGCGGTAATCGCTGAGATCGATAATCTGCTGCTCCAGCGCACAAATTTTTTCAACGTCATCCAGCTGCTGTTTTTCGCGTTTCCACGTTTCACGCAGGGTCTGAAGTTCCGCTTCACTCTGCTGATGCCCTTTTTCAAGCGCGGTGAGACGCTGCTGGCGCTGACCCAGTTGCTGATACAGTGGCTGCCACTGCATGGAGAGCAGCAACAGTTGCTGACGGGCCGGACGGCTGGTCTGCAACTGGCTTAATGCCTGCCGCAGTGCAGCGGGCGGATGCTGTTCATGAAGCGAAGTGAGTGCCTGCTCCGCCTGCAACAACGCCTGTTGCGCCTGTTGCTCCGCCTGCTGGCGCGGCAGGGCCTGCTGTGCCTGATGTTGCTGTTTCGCCTGCTGGGCGTCGATCTGTTTTTGTTGCTGTTCGCACTGCTGCTGCAGTTCGGCCAGCGTCGCCTCACGCTGTGCCAGCAGGGCAAAGTTCTCCTGCCATACCGGCAGTGAAGCGCCCCAATGCGCCAGATCGGCAAGCTGCTCACGTAACTGATGCTGTTCAGTCATCGCCTGCTGCACTGACGTGACCTGACGCTTCTGCTCCGCCAGTCTGTTCTGCGTCTGGTCAGCCTGCTGTTGCTGGCGGGCATTTTCCTGTTGTTGCTCTGCAAAGTGCTGCTGCAGCGTCGTGATTCGCTGATCCAGCGGCAATACCTGTTCCGTCAGCAGGTTCTCCTGCTGCTGCTGTTCCTGAAGCGCCTGCTGGCGGGCCGTCTGAGCAGCAGTGTAATTTTGCTGATGCTGCTGCTGTTGATTCTGCGCCTGCTGCGCCGATGCGGTCAGTTGCTGGCAGTGGCTCTCGATCTGCTGCTGTTCGGTGCGTAATGCATCGCGCTGCTGCAGTTTTATCCGCAGCTTTTCAGCCGGTTCGCTGCGAGCCAGCCGCTGGCGGTCCGTCTCTGCCGCCTGGGATGCGGACTGGGCCTGCTGCAACGCGGCATCAGCCTGCTCACTCTCCTGCTGTAACTGCTGCGCCTGCTGTTGCCACTGCTGCTGCTGCTGCGCCCGTTGATAGTGCGCGCTGAGCCGCTGTTCCGCGTCGGTCAGATCGGTAAGCTGCTGTTGCAGGGCGTCACGTGCGTCACTATCCAGCAGTGCCATCGCACCCGCCTGACTGCGCAGCATATCCAGCTGCGTTTTCGCCTCTTTGTGACGTTCGTAGATAGCGGCGGAGATCAGGCCGTAAATTTCTGTGCCGGTCAGCTCCTCCAGCAGTTCGGCACGCTCACTGGCTTTAGCGTTGAGGAAGGCGGCAAACTGGCCCTGCGACAGCATCATTGAGCGGGTAAAACGTTCGAAATCAAGCCCGGAGAGGGTTTCGATCATCTTCAGCTTGTCACCGACTTTATCGGCAACAATGGTGTTGTCGGCGCAGCGCGCCAGCTCAACGCGCGGGGCCTGCAGCTTACCGTCGGCGGTACCGCGCGCACGGTTCTGGCTCCAGAAGGCGCGCCAGGCTTCGCCTTTGATCTCAAACTCTACTTCAGCCAGACATTCGGCACAGTCGCGCGTCATCAGCGCATTCTGGCTCTGGGAAATCGCGCCCAGGCGTGGCGTCTGGTGATAGAGCGCCAGACAAATGGCGTCCAGCAGGGTGGTTTTACCCGCGCCGGTCGCGCCGGTTATGGCGAACAGGCCATTACTGGCAAAAGGCTCGGCGCGGAAGTCGATAAACCATTCACCGCGCAGAGCATTGAGGTTTTTAAACCGTAGCGTGAGGATCTTCATTGGGTCTCTTCCATGGCGGCCAGCGTCTGGCGGAACAGGGTGGTCATCTCGTCGATTTGCGCAGGTTGCAGCTCCTCATCCAGCGCGAGCCGGCGGGCAAAGACCTCTTCCACTTTCAGCTCACTCAGGGTTTCGTTGTCGAGCCGCGCCAGGCTCTGCTGCCGCTGCTCGCGGCTGCGGCGCAGCAGCAGGACTTCAACCGGCAGCGTGGCGGTCAGGGTTTCGACCTGATGCTGCAGATCGCTCAGGTACTCCTGCGTGGTGACTTCGATGTCGAGCCAGGTCGGCTTCTCCTGCTCAGCCGTGCTGAAAGCGTGTAACTGTTCCGCAATCTGTGCCAGCGATCCTTTCAGCACCTGCATCGGCTGCGCCTGCGGCACCACCAGTGGCGTAACGGATTGCAGGCCGCTTGCCGCAAGCTCCAGCAGAAAGACGCTTTTTTCGCTGCCCAGCTCATCAAAACTCAGCGGAATGGGCGAGCCGCTGTAGCGGATATGCTCGCTGCCCGCCACGCGCTGGGCGCGATGAATATGGCCCAGTGCAATGTAGTCAGCGGCCGGAAAGGCACTGGCGGGGAAGGCATCAAGCGTACCGATGTAGATGTCACGCACCGAATCGCTCTGGCTGACCCCGACGGTGGTGAGATGTCCGGTAGCGATAATCGGCAATGCATGACCCAGCGCCTGAGCGGCGGCGAAGCGTTGCTGATAGTGATGGGCAATCGCCTCCAGCAGCGAGGTCTGTTTATCGCGCCCTGACTGACCCGCCCGGCTGCGCAGAATATCGCGCGGTCGTAAAAAGGGAATGGCACAGAGCAGTGCACCTGGTTCGCCCTGGCGGGTGTTCAGCAGCAACACATCATTCTGCTCCTGGGGGGTAGCGATTACCCGGGTGTTGAGACAGGCGAGCAGTTCGCGCGACTCATTCAGCGTCGCCACGGAATCATGGTTGCCCGCCAGCACAATCAGCTGACAACCGGTGGGCTGCAGCGCCACCACAAAGCGGTTAAACATCTCGCGGGCGTAGCTGGGCGGCGTGCCGGTATCAAACAGATCGCCTGCAATAATCAACGCATCCACCTGATGCTGTTCAATCTGGATCAACAGCCAGTCGAGAAACGCCTGATGTTCGGCTGCCCGACTTTTGTTGTAAAAGAACTGCCCCAGATGCCAGTCCGCAGTATGAATGATGCGCATGATGAGTCCCTGCCGTTGTGATTCGCCCGGCGATTATACTGGCTCTGCGGCCAAAGCGAAAAATTGTCGCTGCGCTGTCATAAATGATTACCAACGGCGTTACAGGCAGGTTATGTTTTTCATAAAAGTGTCACAAATCTGACGCATAATGGCGCCGCGAATCTCAGTGACAGCCGTCATAATCAGCAGGAGTAATAATGGCTAAGCGCATTTTGGTTGTGGAGGATGAAGCCCCCATCCGTGAAATGTTGTGTTTTGTTCTGGAGCAGAACGACTATCAGCCAATTGAGGCGGAAGATTATGACAGTGCCGTGGGCAAGCTGATTGAACCCTGGCCCGATCTGATTTTACTGGACTGGATGTTACCCGGTGGCAGCGGTATTCAGTTTATCAAGCATCTGAAACGCGAGGCGATGACCCGCGATATTCCGGTGATGATGCTCACCGCGCGCGGCGAAGAGGAAGATCGGGTGCGTGGCCTGGAAGTGGGCGCCGATGATTACATTACCAAGCCCTTTTCACCCAAAGAGCTGATGGCGCGAATTAAAGCGGTGATGCGCCGTATTTCACCGATGGCGGTGGAAGAGGTGATTGAGATGCAGGGACTGAGTCTGGATCCTTCTTCACATCGCGTGATGTCCGAAACCACGCCGCTGGAGATGGGCCCGACCGAATATAAGCTGCTGCACTTCTTTATGACTCACCCGGAACGCGTGTACAGCCGCGAACAGCTTCTGAACCACGTCTGGGGCACCAATGTGTATGTGGAAGATCGCACTGTTGATGTTCACATCCGCCGTTTACGTAAAGCGCTGGAAGTCTCCGGCCACGACCGCATGGTACAAACCGTCCGTGGAACAGGGTATCGTTTCTCTGCCCGCTATTAAACGGAGCCTTTACCGTGCTGGAACGCCTCTCCTGGAAGAGATTACTGACAGAACTGCTGCTGGCCTGTCTGCCTGCGGTGCTGCTGGGCCTGCTGTTTGGCGGTTTGCCCTGGTGGTTGCTGCTGAGCGTGGTCATGGTGCTGTTATGGCATTTCCACAATCTGATGCGGCTGTCGCACTGGCTGTGGCTCGACCGCACCATGACGCCACCCGCCGGGCGTGCCAGCTGGGAACCGCTGTTTTATGGTCTTTACCAGATGCAACTGCGCAACCGGCGGCGGCGACGTGAACTCGGTAATCTGATCAAACGTTTCCGCAGCGGTGCCGAGTCGCTGCCGGATGCGGTGATCCTGACCACGGAAGAGGGCACTATTTTCTGGTGTAACGGTCTGGCGCAGCAGCACCTGGGTCTGCGCTGGCCGGAAGATAATGGCCAGAACATCCTCAATCTGCTGCGTTATCCGGAGTTCTCACGCTATCTGCGCCAGCGCGATTTTGACAAGCCCCTGACGCTGGTGCTGAACAACAAACTTCACATGGAATTCCGCGTTATGCCCTACAGCGAGGGGCAGTGGCTGCTGGTGGCGCGTGATGTGACGCAGATGCATCAGCTGGAAGGGGCGCGCCGCAACTTCTTTGCCAACGTCAGTCATGAGTTACGTACGCCGCTCACGGTGCTGCAGGGCTATCTGGAGATGATGAACGACTCGGTGATGAGCGAGCCTTCGCGCAGTAAAGCGCTGCACACGATGTCGGAGCAGACGCGCCGTATGGACAGCCTGGTCAAACAGCTGCTGACGCTGTCGCGCATTGAAGCCGCGCCTGCCATCGATCTGAAAGAGAAGGTTGATGTGCCGGTCATGCTGAAACTGCTGCAGCATGAGGCGGCGACGCTAAGTGGCGGTCGTCACGATATTCATTTCCATACCGATCCCCATCTGAAAGTGTTCGGCAACGATGAACAGCTTCGCAGTGCGATCTCCAATCTGGTTTATAACGCGGTAAATCACACCCCGGATGGCACGCGGATTGATATCAGCTGGCTGCGCGGCAAACAGGGCGCCACCTTCCGGGTGTGTGACAACGGGCCGGGTATTGCTTCAGAACATATTCCCCGTCTGACCGAGCGTTTCTACCGCGTCGATAAAGCGCGTTCACGCGCCACTGGTGGCAGCGGGCTGGGTCTGGCGATTGTGAAACATGCGCTGAGTCACCACAATGCGCGGCTCGACATCACCAGCGTGCCGCACAAAGAGACCTGTTTTACGTTTACGCTGCCCGCGAGGTTGATTGTCAGCAGCGTGATGCAGGAGAATGCCGTTCATTAATGGCTGCCGGATCTTCCTGATGCGCATTCTTCTTTTATTGATTGTTACGCTGCTGCCGGGCCTGGCGCTGGCCCAGCACGGCACGCTCTCCGGCAATCTCAGCAGTGTCGGCTCAGATACGCTTGGCTATCTTATGACCCTGTGGGGCGAGGATTTTAGTCGGCAGGCGCCGGGCGTCAATGTGCAGGTTCAGGCCTCCGGTTCTTCAACCGCGCCGACCGCGCTGGCAGCAGGTGCCGCACAGCTCGGTCCGATGAGCCGCCCGATGCAGGCCGATGAGCGGCAGGCCTTTGAGGCGCGCTACGGCTATCCGCCGCTGGCGGTGCCGGTGGCGATGGATGCGCTGGTGGTGGTAGTGAATCAGCGTAACCCGCTGCAGCAGATTGAACCGCGTCAGCTCGACGCCATCTTCTCCGTTACCCGTCTGTGTGGCGCACACAGTGTGCCGCTGCGCTGGGGCGATCTCGGTTTAACCGGCGCGCAATGGAACAAACGCCCCATTCAGCGTTATGGACGTAATTCCGCCTCCGGCACCTGGGGTTTCTTCAAACAGCAGGTGCTCTGCAAAGGCGATTTCCGCAGCGACGTAGCGGAGTTTCCTGGCTCGGCCGCGGTGGTTCAGGCGGTGGCCAGTAATTCGCGCAGCATCGGCTACGCCAGTTTTGGCTTTCATCTCAGCGGCGTAAAAATGCTGGCGGTGACGAATGATCAGGGCCAGGCGATTGCGCCGGATGCCGATGCTATTCGTAGCGGCCGTTATCCCTGGGCGCGTCCACTCTATCTCTATGTTAATAAAGCACCCGGTAAACCACTGCCGCCGCTGGTGGCGGCATTTCTGCAGCAGGTTCTTTCACCACAAGGACAGCGGCGAGTCAGCGAAGCGGGCTATCTGCCGCTCTCAGACAGCCAGATGGCAGAGGCGCGCGCCGCCCTGCGTTAATCCCGGTTGAATTTTTTTCATGATCGCTGAATTTTCTTCAGTTGCAGATGAATGCCACTCATGACACTCTGCTTTCAGACATGTAGCCATCCAGATGGCTATTTATTTCAGAGAGCAATGATTTCCTGTCGTTATTACCGGCAGGAGAGACAGGAGTGATCATGCAGAGAGAAACCGCCCCGTTCCGTGCCGACACCGTTGGCAGTTTTCTGCGTCCCGCTGCGATTAAGCAGGCGCGTGAAGCGTTTGCTGCCGGAGAGATTGATGCGGCGGCCCTGCAGCAGGTCGAAGATGAGGCGATTCGCGATGTGGTAGCGAAGCAACGTGAAAATGGCCTGAAGGTGGTCACCGATGGCGAGTTTCGTCGCGGCTGGTGGCACTTCGACTTCTTCTCTGGCCTGAATGGCGTTGAGCGCTATGAAGCGGAACAGGGCATCCAGTTTAATGGCGTGCAGACCAAAGCGCATGGCGTGAAAGTGGTGAGCAAACTCGGTTTCCCGGCGGATCATCCGATGCTGGCGCATTTTCGTTTCCTGCAGAGTATTGCCGGGGATGCGGTGCCAAAAATGACCATTCCCAGCCCCAGCGTTTTACACTTCCGCGGTGGCCGCAAAGTGATTGATGCAGAGGTCTATCCCGATCTGGCGGACTACTTCGAGGATCTGGCGCAGACCTACAAAGCGGCGATTCAGGCCTTTTATGATGCGGGCTGCCGCTATCTGCAGCTGGATGACACCGTCTGGGCTTATCTCTGCTCTGAAGATCAGAAGCGCGATATCCGCGAACGCGGCGACGATCCGGATCAGCTGGCACAGATTTACGCTCAGGTACTGAATAAAGCGCTGGAGGATAAACCTGCCGATCTGACGGTGGGTCTGCATGTCTGCCGCGGGAACTTCCGCTCTACCTGGATCTCAGAGGGGGGCTACGGGCCGGTGGCAGAAATCCTGTTCGGCAGCGTCAACGTGGATGCGTTCTTCCTGGAGTATGACAATGCCCGGTCCGGCGGCTTTGAGCCACTGCGTTACATTAAACCGGGTCATCAGCAAGTGGTGCTGGGTTTAATCACCACTAAGGTGGGTGAACTGGAAGACCCGGCGCAGGTGAAAATCCGGCTGGAAGAGGCGGCGCAGTACGTCAGCCTGGATCAGATTTGCCTCAGCCCGCAATGCGGTTTCGCCTCAACTGAAGAGGGCAACAGCCTGAGTGAAGCGCAGCAGTGGCAGAAAATTCGTTTGGTGGTGGATATCGCGAATCAGGTCTGGTAGTGCTGTAACGTTGTGCAGACAGGCGCGTAAAACGCGCCTTTTGTGTATCTGAAACCCCGTTTATGCGGGGATTTCTCACGCTCTGTCTATTATTTAGGCACATCATCTTGTGTCCCTGCAGCAAAAATTAACGCTATCCACTGCCTTTGGGAAAAATGGTGGTATAACCTTCTGGTTTTCCGATCCCGTATTGCCTTTCACCGCTATAAACGTTTTACTTAGCGCCGTTGTCGATCCATCCCTCTGTGAACAGAATAAAAGCAGCTTAAATCACCTGCGCTTTACCCTGCGACGAGCATAATGCGCTGACATTGTCAGCCAGATCGCGGTTTACACGCAGCGAGGGGACAACACTAACCCAACTTCCACCGCAACATCAGTGACAGGCCGTATGACACATCGTTTAACTTCGAAGGACATTCTCGCGCTGGGCTTTATGACATTCGCCCTGTTTGTTGGCGCGGGCAACATCATTTTCCCGCCAATGGTCGGTATTCAGTCTGGTGAACACGTCTGGACCGCCGCAATTGGTTTTCTGATTACCGCAGTCGGGTTACCGGTGATGACCGTGATCGCGCTGGCTCGCGTCGGCGGCGGCGTGGATGCACTCAGCACTCCGATTGGCAAGGTCGCGGGCATCGTGCTGGCTACCGTGTGCTATCTGGCTGTTGGGCCGCTGTTTGCCACCCCGCGTACGGCAACGGTCTCATTTGAGATGGGTATTGCGCCGCTGACCGGCGATGGCGCGCTGCCCCTGTTTATCTACAGCCTGATCTACTTCGCGCTGGTGATTGGTGTATCGCTTTATCCGGGCAAACTGCTCGACACCGTAGGTCACTTCCTTGCGCCCTTGAAAATTATCGCGCTGACCGTGCTGGGCGTAGCTGCACTGGTGTGGCCGGCGGGCGGCACCATTCCCGCGACCGTTGATTATCAGCATGCGGCGTTCTCAAGCGGTTTCGTTAACGGCTATCTGACGATGGATACGCTGGGCGCGCTGGTTTTTGGCATCGTGATTGTCAACGCCGCCCGTTCGCGTGGCGTCGACAATGCCGCGCTGCTGACCCGCTATACCGTGCTGGCAGGCCTGATCGCGGGTCTGGGCCTGACGCTGGTCTACCTTTGCCTGTTTAAGCTGGGCGCGGGCAGCGGTGCGCTGGTTGATCAAAACGCCAACGGCGCAGCGATTCTGCATGCGTATGTTCAGCACACCTTTGGCAATATGGGCAGTCTCTTCCTGGCCGCACTGATTTTTGTTGCCTGCATGGTGACCGCCGTTGGCCTGACCTGTGCCTGTGCGGAATTTTTTGCGCAATACCTGCCGTTATCGTATAAAACGCTGGTGTTTATTCTGGGTCTGTTCTCGATGGTGGTGTCGAACCTCGGCCTGAGCCACCTGATTCAGATCTCCATCCCGGTACTCACGGCGATTTACCCGCCTTGTATCGTGCTGGTTGTACTGAGTTTCACCCTTAACTGGTGGAACAAGAGCAGCCGGATTATCGCGCCAGCTATGCTGGTAAGCCTGCTGTTTGGCATTGTTGATGCGATTAAAACCACCGGGTTTAAAGATTTGCTGCCTGCTTTCAGTCAGCATCTGCCGCTGGCCGATCAGGGTCTCGCCTGGTTGCCGCCGTCGCTGGTGATGCTGCTGATTGCCGCTGTTGTTGATCGGGTGAAGGGGCCGGAACAGGTTGCCGTTCACTCGTAACAGAACGCACTGATTTTTCTTTAACCACGGGCCTGCCCGTGGTTTTTTCATTTCACAGGTACAGGTTGTTATGCAAGAAACCAACAAGCTCAAACGCGGACTGAGCACGCGCCACATCCGTTTTATGGCGCTGGGATCGGCGATTGGCACCGGGCTGTTTTACGGTTCCGCCGACGCGATAAAAATGGCCGGCCCGAGCGTGCTGCTCGCCTATATCATCGGTGGGGCCGTGGCTTACATCATCATGCGCGCGCTGGGTGAGATGTCCGTTAATAATCCTCAGGCCAGTTCCTTTTCACGCTATGCGCAGGACTATCTTGGGCCGATGGCGGGTTACATTACCGGCTGGACCTACTGTTTTGAGATCCTGATTGTCGCGATTGCAGATGTCACCGCGTTCGGCATCTATATGGGCGTCTGGTTCCCCGAGGTGCCGCACTGGATTTGGGTGCTGAGCGTGGTGCTGATCATCGGTGCTGTCAATCTGATGAGCGTGAAGGTGTTCGGTGAAGTGGAGTTCTGGTTCTCCTTCTTCAAAGTCGCCACCATCATCGTGATGATTCTGGCCGGTTTCGGCATGATCATCTGGGGGATTGGCAACGGCGGCCAGCCGACCGGCATCCATAATTTATGGACCAATGGCGGCTTCTTCGCGCACGGCGTGGTCGGCATGCTGCTGTCGCTGCAGATGGTGATGTTCGCCTACGGCGGCATTGAGATCATCGGTATTACGGCGGGTGAAGCGAAAGATCCGGAGAAGTCGATTCCGCGTGCGATTAACTCAGTGCCGTGGCGCATTCTGGTGTTCTATGTCGGCACGCTGTTTGTGATTATGTCCATCTACCCATGGAATCAGGTAGGCACGTCAGGCAGCCCGTTTGTGCTGACATTCCAGCATCTTGGCATCGCCGCCGCTGCCTCTATCCTCAATTTTGTGGTGCTGACCGCGTCACTCTCGGCGATTAACAGCGATGTGTTTGGTGTGGGTCGCATGCTGCACGGAATGGCGCAGCAAGGCCATGCGCCTAAAGTCTTCATGAAGGTCTCTTCACGCGGGATTCCGTGGGTGACGGTTGTCGTGATGATGTTTGCCATGCTGATTGCGGTCTATCTTAACTACCTGATGCCCGAAAAAGTGTTCCTGGTGATCGCGTCGCTGGCGACCTTTGCAACAGTATGGGTCTGGATCATGATTCTGCTGTCGCAGATCGCGTTCCGTCGCAAAATTGGCAAAGAGGCGGCAAGTAAGCTGAAGTTTGCACTGCCAGGTGGCAGCTGGACTGCCGGCGTCGGCGTTGCCTTCCTCTGCTTTATCATCGGGCTGATTGGATATTTCCCCGATACCCGTATTTCACTCTATGTGGGTATGGTGTGGATCGTGGTATTGCTGCTGGGCTATAAGCTGGTGCGTAAAACCCGCTAATACTCTGTTCTGCTCTCCCGATTAATGGGGGAGCAGATCACGCTATTTCCCCTCTCAAATTTTCCCCGCATCTGATTATTTATGTGATCCCCGCCACAACACGAAGTCCTTTTATTCGGCACTTATTTTGTATCTGCAAAATAAGGTCATGCATCACATTATTTCAGCAAATAGTTCCGGGAATGATTATTTCAAAGAGCAGTGAATATCACGGAGGATGCAAACCGGGGACAGGGACACAAGAGAGCCTGAGCGGGAGAGGGTACAGCTAATCGGGCACGAAGGGTAATAAAGGCAGAAATAAAAAACGGCGAAACCAGTCGCCGAAATACTCAAGGATTACAGGAAAATAGTTAATAAAGGGATGATTGACGTAACTATCGTAAAACAAAACGGGTAGCGCTGATAGTCAGTCGATTTAAATAAGAATAAGTCGGAATGGCGTTAATTAACCGTGGTTAACATTATTAAGGCCGCATTGAGACTGCGGCCTTAATTTCATTAGCCACAGACTCAGGGCAATATAACCGAAACCGGCAACACAGCGCTGTTATCCATGTTTTTCCGCAGCTGAGTCAGCGTGGATTGATAAGGGCAGAGCACGCCGACATGGGTCACTCTGCAGTCGGACTGATGCCATTCCTGATGTAATAACGGATGTTTATCATCAATCGGTTGCAGCTGACGGATCCCATCCAGACTCTGCGCCTGAAAATAGAGTCGCAAAAAACGTTTGCCACTGTGGGTGTCGCGCCAGCGCTCCATCACCAGACTGCTGCCGGGCGGAATGTTGCCGCGTGAATAGCCGGGTAACTGCCAGCTAAAATCCATCAGAGTGCGCACCATTGCGATGTTGGTGTCATGCGCCACCAGAATCAGCCAGCGGGTTGGCGAGCGGTCAGACGCAATTTCTGACAGCAGGGCGTTAAGCAGTATTGAGCCACGGCGCTGAGCCTGATAAAGGATATCGTTGCTCAGATCGTAGTTGACCGTCAGCAATGGAAGCAGCGAGGTAATCTGCGCGGCCGAGGTGATGTGTCCCCAGGCGAGCTGATCAAACGGCAGGTTTTCGTTGTAACCCAGTCGCAGCGTCTCCACCATGCTCGCCATCACACTCAGCCCGTAAACGTAAGTATTGCCGTTGCGGGTCTGCCGAAACGTCCAGGGCGCATCAAACAACGGGCAATCTGTGGCGGGCGGGCAGACGGCAGCTTTCAGTTGCTGAATCGCCGGCTGCAGCTGCTGTTGCAGCCGGGCCAGATCGCCGGCTTTCTGCTGTTTCGCGGCGAGCTCCTGAGCGGGATCGGTCCGGGTGATGGTCAGCTTTTCGCTCTGAAACAGGGGATCGGCATCGCCTGCTACGTGATGCACGGGCACGCCACAGCCGGGAAATGCACCGTCCGTCAGAGCCGCAGCGGTGGCGCGGGTGCGCTGAAGCGGACTGGCGCGAACGTAGACCTCAGCCGCGTCAGGACAGCCCGTGCTCAGTAGTCCGAGCTGACGATAGTGATCGCCTTCCCAGCGTCCTTTATTCACCACAGCGCTGTAGCCATGGCCGGTCAGCTCACCATCGGCAGTGGTCCACTGCGTCCAGGGTTGCTGGCTGGCGGCTTCGATCTCTTTGCGATTGCCGGGCGTGGGCGGACGAACACCGTGACGGCTCAGTTCGACCACTTTCTCCAGCTGGTAATCCGCCGCCTGTGACGCCGGGCTTAGCAACCAGAGAGAACTGAGAATCAGCGCGCAGCGGTACAGGACAGGCATCGTCATTTATTCCTCCAGCGCCAGATTGCCGGTCAGCGCTTTTATTTTCGGGTAAAGGGCTGCATTGGACAGCAACACCGGGTTGCCGTTTTTCATTCCGTCATTACGCAGGTAATCATTGGTGACACCGCCTGCTTCACGCATCAGGACGATGCCCGGCAGACTGTCCCAGGGATGCATATGCGCTTCATAGTAGCCAATCAGCCGCCCGGCGGCCGCCCAGGCGCTGGTCAATGCGCCAGAACCGATACGAATAAACATGCCACCCTGTTCTGTTAAGCCGCGAATCAACCGCGAGGTACTTTCACCCGGTGTGCGGCTGGAGTTGCTGATGCCGAGTAACCCCTCGTTGAGATGCTGCGCGTCATGGGCCTGCAGACGGCTCTCATTAACCCACGCGCCCTGGCCCGCTCGTGCATGAAACAGCTCCTGATGGTTAGGATCGCAGACCACGCCGATCACCGGTTCGCCCTCACAGACGACGGCCAGCGAGACGCACCAGTTAGGCAGGCCATTGACGAAGCAGGCGGTACCATCGATCGGATCAACGACCCAGATAAAAGGCGCGCCCTGGACCTCGCCACCGCTCTCTTCGCCATAGACGGCATCCTCAGGAAAACGCTCGGCAATTAACGACTTAATTAATGCCTCAACGTTACGATCAGCCTCGCTGACCACATCCTGCAAATCCCTTTTGTGTTCCACTACCAATGTCTGACGCTGTTGATACCATGACAAAGCCCGGCTGCCCGCAGCACGGGCAATGTCGCAGGCGTAACGATAACGCGCGTCTATTTCAGAATGCGAAGCGGATGACATCTTTTCCTCTTATGATTTTTTGCCATAACGAACGGAAGGTGCGCCTGAGCAGGCGGTCTGGCTGTAATGTTTTCTTAGCTATTGTTAAGAAAGGCTTCATTAAGCCGCAGATAAGCAGCAATGGCAAGATGGCGAGAAGTCAGGAAAGCGGCTTTTTATTCAGACGAAAGCTGGCATCCGCCAGCCCGGCAGCAGAGGATCGGGTTTTACAGGGTTCTGCTGGTCGCCAGCGCCATTAAACGCGGATAAAAAATAAAAAACAGCGCTTCCAGCTGATCATAATGTTCGGTGAAATCGTGGTAGGAGTCGCGCAGTGCCGCCAGGCGTGGACGGCGGCTGGCCATGCCGTGTAGCACCCGCTCAAGCCGTGCAGGCTGGGCATAATGCTCAAACCAGCGCTCGCGCCACATCACAGCATTGAGTTCCTGAAATTCAGTGGGGGTATCTGGCAGTTGCGGCAGGATTTCGCGCTCGGCGGCGGCAGAAAACTGCACCAGCGTCTGTTCGGGTGTGAAACGCTGCCAGTGACGAGCCAAAAAATGGTCCCAGATGACATCCAGCGTGATGGGTGCCACGCGATATGTTTCCGCACGGAACAGCTGACGGGCGCTGCGCACTTCCGGCAGCGCATCGGTCATCACATCCAGACGACGATGCATCAGAATGCCGTCTGCAACAGGTGCAGACCAGTGCTGGTGCGGGTTGCCACGCACAAAGTCGGCCATTAAATTGCCGAGTAAGGAGCTGTTGGCCAGCTTAGCCAGATGGAGATGCGCAAGAAAGTTCATGCCGCATTATAGGCCGAACTGCCTTAGCGCAGCCAGTTGTTCAGAATTGGTCGTTTTTCCGCTAAACTGTGCCGCCTGTTTTTGCCTGAGAAAGAACATTTCAATGCGTGTCGCTGATTTTGCTTTTGAACTGCCCGAATCCCTGATTGCTCACTATCCCCAGGCGCAGCGCAGTGGCTGTCGCCTGCTGTCGCTTGATGGCCCCAGCGGGGACCTGTCGCACGGTGTTTTCACCGACGTGCTGGATAAGCTGAATCCAGGCGATCTGCTGGTGTTCAACAACACCCGCGTGATTCCGGCGCGCGTCTTTGGCCGTAAAGCCAGCGGTGGCAAAATCGAAATGCTGGTAGAGCGGATGCTCGACGATAAGCGCGTACTGGCACACGTGCGCGCCTCGAAAGCACCAAAGCCGGGCGCAGAACTGCTTCTGGGTGAAGATGAGAGCGTGAAAGCGACGATGGTGGCACGCCACGATGCGCTATTTGAGATTGTCTTTGATGATGAGCGTGCGGTGCTCGACATTCTCAACAGCGTCGGCCATATGCCGCTGCCGCCCTATATTGACCGTCCGGATGAAGAGCAGGATCGCGAGCTTTATCAGACGGTTTACAGCGCCCGTCCGGGTGCCGTCGCGGCCCCGACCGCCGGTCTGCATTTCGATGAACCGCTGCTGCAGGCGCTGAAAGAGAAGGGCGTTGAAATGGCGTTTGTGACGCTGCATGTTGGGGCGGGTACTTTCCAGCCGGTGCGTGTCGAGACCATCGAAGAGCATCACATGCACGCAGAATATGCCGAAGTGCCGCAGGAGGTTGTTGACGCGGTGCTGGCCTGTAAAGCGCGCGGCAATAAGGTGGTCGCCGTCGGCACCACCTCCGTCCGTTCGCTGGAGAGCGCCGCCAAAGCGAGTCAGGATGCTCTGATTGCGCCGTTCTTCGACGATACCCAGATTTTCATCTATCCGGGCTATGAGTATCAGGTGATTGATGCGCTGATCACCAACTTCCATTTGCCCGAATCGACGCTGATTATGCTGGTCTCGGCATTCGCCGGTTATCAGCACACCATGGCGGCGTATCACGCAGCCGTGGCTGAGCAATATCGTTTCTTCAGTTATGGTGACGCGATGTTTATCAGCAAAAATCCGCAGGCGCCGCTGGAAAAAGTGGGCGACTGATTTATTAACCGATAGCCGGAACCGCTTTAATAGCGTGAAGGTTGTATACATTGGACTGTTTCTCCAATGGGGGCTTTGTGAAATTTGAACTTGATACCACAGACGGGCGCGCACGCCGTGGCCGTCTGATTTTTGATCGCGGTGTGGTGGAAACCCCTGCGTTTATGCCTGTCGGCACCTATGGCACCGTGAAAGGCATGACGCCGGAAGAAGTGCAGGAGACTGGCGCACAGATCATTCTGGGCAATACCTTCCACCTCTGGCTGCGTCCGGGCCAGGAGATCATGAAACTGCATGGCGATCTGCATGATTTTATGCAGTGGAAAGGGCCGATTCTGACCGACTCAGGCGGCTTCCAGGTCTTCAGCCTGGGTGACATCCGCAAAATCACCGAAGCGGGCGTTCACTTCCGTAACCCGATCAATGGCGACCCGATCTTCCTCGATCCTGAAAAATCGATGGAGATTCAGTATGACCTCGGTTCCGACATCGTCATGATCTTCGATGAATGTACGCCCTATCCGGCAGACTGGGACTATGCCAAACGCTCCATGGAGATGTCGCTGCGCTGGGCGCGACGCAGCCGTGATCGTTTCGACAGCCTGGGGAATAAAAATGCATTGTTTGGCATTATCCAGGGCTCGGTTTACGAAGATTTACGAGATGTCTCGGTGAAAGGTCTGGTAGAGATTGGCTTTGATGGGTACGCTGTGGGCGGCCTGGCGGTGGGTGAACCCAAGCAGGACATGCACCGTATTCTTGAGCACGTCTGTCCGCAGCTTCCGCAGGATAAACCACGTTATCTGATGGGTGTCGGCAAGCCAGAAGATCTGGTTGAAGGCGTCCGTCGCGGCGTCGATATGTTTGACTGCGTGATGCCTACCCGTAATGCCCGAAATGGTCACCTGTTTGTGACTGAGGGTGTGGTGAAAATCCGCAACGCCCGATACAAAGATGACACTGCGCCGCTGGATGCGGAGTGTGATTGTTACACCTGTCGCAATTATAGCCGCGCCTACTTGTATCATCTCGACCGTTGTAACGAAATACTGGGCGCGCGTCTGAACACTATCCACAATTTGCGCTATTACCAGCGTCTGATGGCAGGTTTACGCCAGGCCATTGAAGAGGGTAAATTAGAACACTTTGTAACTGAGTTTTACCAACGGACGGGCAAAGAAGTTCCGCCATTAACGTCTGATAATTCATCAATGAGGGAAATTTAATGAGCTTATTCATTTCTGACGCCGTGGCTGCAGCTGGCGCACCGTCTCAGGGAAGTCCGTATTCTCTGGTGATCATGCTGGTGGTGTTTGGTCTGATTTTCTACTTCATGATCCTGCGTCCGCAGCAGAAACGTGCGAAAGAGCACAAGAAGCTGATGGATTCCATCTCTAAGGGTGATGAAGTGCTGACCAGCGGTGGCCTGGTAGGCCGCGTAACGAAAGTCTCTGACACGGGATACGTCGCTATCGCGCTGAATGACACCAATGAAGTCGTCGTTAAACGTGATTTCGTCGCTGCCGTGCTGCCTAAAGGCACTATCAAGGCGCTGTAATTCTTTCTTCCCTAAGGGAACTGCCGTGTTAAATCGTTATCCTTTGTGGAAGTATGTGATGCTGGTCGTCGTGATTCTCGTCGGCCTGCTCTATGCGCTTCCCAACCTGTATGGTGAGGATCCGGCCGTTCAAATCACTGGTGCGCGCGGAAGCGCCGCCAGTGAGCAGACGTTGGATCAAATTCAGTCCGCATTAAAACAAGACAATATCCAGAGCAAATCTGTTGCGCTGGAAAATGGTGCGATTACCGCGCGCTTCAACAATACGGATGTGCAGTTACGCGCCCGTGAAGCCATCATGAAAGCGCTGGGTGAAAACTACGTTGTCGCGCTGAACCTTGCGCCAGCCACGCCGCGCTGGCTGAGCATGCTGTCAGCAGAGCCGATGAAACTCGGTCTCGACCTGCGTGGTGGTGTGCACTTCCTGATGGAAGTGGACATGGACACCGCGCTCAGCAAGCTGCAGGAGCAGAATGCTGACACGCTGCGTAGCGATCTGCGCACCAAAAATATCCCTTATACCACCGTCAACAAAATCGCGAACTACGGCGTGGAAATTCGTTTCCGTGACGCTGCCAGTCGTGATGCGGCGATCTCCTGGCTCTCCTCGCGTCATCAGGATCTGGTGATCAACAGCAGCGGCAGCGATGCGCTGCGTGCCACCATGAGCGATGCCCGTCTCAGCGAAGCGCGTGAATATGCGGTTCAGCAGAACATTACGATTCTGCGTAACCGTGTAAACCAGCTTGGCGTGGCGGAACCGCTGGTTCAGCGTCAGGGCTCAGATCGCATCGTAGTTGAGCTGCCGGGTATACAGGATACGGCGCGTGCCAAAGAGATTCTGGGCGCAACCGCGACGCTGGAATTCCGTCTGGTGAACACCAGCGTAGATCCTACTGCGGCGGCCAGTGGCCGTGTTCCGGGTGACTCAGAAGTTAAAGACATGCGTGATGGCCAGCCGGTCGTGCTCTACAAGCGGGTGATCCTGACCGGTGACCACATCACCGACTCGACGTCCAGCATGGATGAGTACAACCAGCCACAGGTGAACATTTCACTTGATAGCGCAGGCGGTAACATCATGTCCAACTTCACCAAGGACAACATCGGCAAGCCGATGGCGACCCTGTTTGTGGAGTATAAGGACAGCGGTAAAAAAGATGCCAACGGCCGTTCAATTCTGGTGAAACAGGAAGAGGTGATTAACGTCGCTAATATCCAGTCTCGCCTGGGGAACAGCTTCCGCATCACCGGTATCAACAACCCGAACGAAGCGCGTCAGCTGTCGCTGCTGCTGCGTGCCGGTGCGTTGATTGCGCCCATCCAGATTGTGGAAGAGCGTACGATCGGGCCGACCATGGGTCAGCAAAACATTACTCAGGGTCTGGAAGCCTGCCTGTGGGGTCTGCTCGCCTCGATCCTGTTTATGGTGGTGTTCTACAAGAAGTTTGGTCTGATTGCGACGAGTGCGCTGCTGGTTAACCTGGTGCTGATTGTCGGCGTCATGTCCCTGCTGCCTGGTGCGACCCTGACCATGCCGGGTATTGCCGGTATCGTGTTAACACTGGCGGTAGCAGTCGATGCTAACGTACTGATTAACGAACGTATTAAAGAAGAGCTGCGTAACGGGCGCTCGGTTCAGCAGGCAATTCATGAGGGCTACAAAGGCGCCTTCTCCAGTATTGTCGATGCGAACGTGACCACCCTGATCAAAGTTATCATTCTTTACGCGGTCGGCACCGGTTCGATCAAAGGCTTTGCTATTACCACCGCAATTGGTATCGCGACCTCAATGTTCACCGCGATTATCGGTACCCGTGCCATTGTTAACCTGGTTTACGGTGGCAAACGCATCAACAAGCTGTCTATCTGAGGAGTGCGTTGTGGCACAGGAATATAACATTGAGCAGTTAAACCACGGGCGTAAAGTCGTCGACTTTATGCGCTGGGATAAGCTGGCCTTCATCATTTCAGGACTGCTGATTCTTGCCGCGATTGCGATCGTGGGTGTGCGTGGTTTTAACTGGGGCCTCGATTTCACCGGTGGTACGGTGATTGAGATCGCGCTGGAAAAACCGGCCGACCTTGAAGTCCTGCGTGGTGATCTGGTGAAAGCGGGCTTTGACGAGCCGCTGGTGCAGAACTTTGGCAGCAGCCGTGACGTCATGGTGCGTATGGCACCGGTGACCGGCCCGGCGGGTACTGAGTTAGGCAATAAAGTGGTGTCGGTGATTAACCAGACTACCCAGCAAAACGCGACCGTTAAGCGCATTGAGTTCGTTGGCCCGAGTGTGGGTAGCGACCTGGCGCAGGCGGGTGCGATGGCGCTGCTGTCTGCACTGATTGCGATTCTGATCTATATCGGTTTCCGCTTTGAGTGGCGTCTGGCGCTGGGTACCGTGCTGGCGCTGGCGCATGACGTGATCATCACCTGCGGCCTGCTGGCGCTGTTCCGCATTGAAATCGACCTGACAATTGTTGCCTCGCTGATGTCGGTGATTGGCTACTCGCTTAACGATAAAATTGTGGTCTCTGACCGTATTCGTGAAAACTTCCGTAAGATTCGTCGCGGCAGCTCTTACGATATTACGAACGTGTCACTGACACAGACGTTAAGCCGTACCCTGATTACCTCGCTGACGACGCTGGCGATGATCCTCATCCTGTTCGTGTTTGGTGGTGCGTTGCTGAAAGGCTTCTCACTGACCATGCTGATTGGTGTGACGATTGGTACGATTTCATCCATTTATGTCTCTTCGGCGCTGGCGCTGAAGCTGGGCATGAAGCGTGAACATATGATGGTGCAGAAAGTCGAGAAAGAGGGCGCCGATCAGCCTTCTATCCTGCCTTAATCACGCGTCAGAAATAAAAACGGGCAGCCAACAGGCTGCCCGTTTTTTTTGCACCGCGGCTAAGGGTTAGCGGGTGCAGCAGGGGAAGTCTGAGTCGGCGCATCCCCGGTTACGTTATGCACGCGGACATAACCCAACTGCTCCGGTGTCAGGCCACTGAGCCGCAGCGGGATGCTGGTTGAATGCTGGGGCAGCAACGAGGCAGGTACCGTGACGGTCTGACTCAGACTGTCGCTGTTCAGCGGTTTACCGGTCGCCGGGTCGAGCTCACCCCAGATCACCGTCGCATGCAGGGCGGGCAGAGGCCGGTCGTCCATTGAACGCACAGTCAGGGTTGCCCGCGAACCGCTGGCTTCAGCGGTCACAGGCGACAGCGTCAGTCGCAGTGTGCCGAGCTGGGTTTGCAGCGCCACTGGCGTTTTCGCCTGCGGCACCAGCCATGCGCCTTGTTGCAACTGACTGTTAAGCTGTCCCTGGATTTCCAGTGCACTGGCCTGCGTGGTCAGGTGCTGCATCTGCTGATTTAGCTGACTCACTTCCTGATGCAGCTCTCTGACCTGCGGATTGCCTGCCGTGGTGCTGCAGCCGCTTAGCGTTACCAGAGAGAGCGCCACCGGAATCCAAACCATCCTGCTCATAAGTTATCCTTGTCCGTTATTTTGGAATACGTAAAACCTGGCCAGGATAGATCCTATCAGGATGCGAGAGCATTGGCTTATTCGCTTCGAAAATCTTGTTATATTCGTTAGCGTTGCCGTAAACCTGTTTGGAAATCGCGCTCAGCGTATCGCCTTTTTTCACGGTGTACAGCTCTGACTCGACCGCAGTATCTGTCACGGTCACCTTGTCTTCAACTTTCGTGATACCTGCAACGTTACCTGCAGCAATCAGAATCTTTTCTTTCAGCTCCTGGGAAAGGCCATCACCGGTCACGGTCACGGTGTCGCCATTGACCTTGACGTCGACCTTGTCGCTGTCAGGCAAGCCGAGCTTGTTAATGTGATCCTGCAGCTTTTTATTCTGGTCATCACCGCCGTTTACCGCGTCCCAGAGTTTTTCACCGGCTTCTTTCACAAAGTTAAACAGACCCATACAACCTCCAGAGTGTTAGTGGAAAATTTTACTTGCAGCTCTTAAAGCGTAGTCCCTTTTGCCGCAGACGAAATTTAGCCGCGTTTATCCTGCGATGAGAAGCCCGGTAAAGGCACGGAAGAGATTTTGTTGATTCGCAGTTCGCGCTACACTGTCAGACCCATCACTCTCGCGTCAGGAAACGTCATGCATTGCCCATTCTGCTCCGCTGTGGACACCAAAGTGATTGATTCTCGTCTGGTTAGTGAAGGCTCTTCGGTGCGTCGTCGCCGCCAGTGCCTGATGTGTCATGAACGCTTTACCACCTTTGAGGTGGCGGAACTGGTGATGCCACGCGTGGTGAAGAGCAATGATGTGCGCGAGCCTTTTAATGAAGACAAAATGGCCAGCGGGATGATGAAAGCGCTTGAGAAACGGCCGGTGAGTGCCGATGCGGTTGAAAGCGCTGTGAACCATATTAAAACGCAGCTGCGTGCGACTGGCGAACGTGAGATCCCCAGTAAACTGATTGGCAATCTGGTGATGGATGAGCTGAAGAAGCTCGATAAAGTGGCCTATATTCGCTTCGCCTCAGTTTACCGCAGCTTTGAAGATATTCGTGATTTTGGCGAAGAGATCGCCCGGTTACAGGATTAAACCATGGATGAACTTTACATGGCGCGCGCGCTGGAACTGGCGCGACGCGGTCGTTTTACGACCATGCCGAACCCCAATGTCGGCTGCGTGATTGTGCGCGATGGCGAAGTAGCAGGCGAGGGCTGGCATCAGCGCGCCGGTGAACCGCATGCCGAAGTTCACGCCCTGCGCATGGCGGGCGAAAAAGCCCGTGGTGCAACCGCCTATGTCACGCTGGAGCCCTGCAGCCATCATGGTCGCACACCGCCCTGTTGTGATGCGCTGATTGCTGCTGGCGTTAGCCGTGTTGTGGCCGCGATGCAGGACCCCAATCCGCAGGTCGCAGGACGCGGGCTGCACCGTCTGCATCAGTCAGGCATTGAGGTCAGCCACGGCCTGATGATGCCGGAAGCGGAAGCGCTGAATCGTGGCTTCCTCAAGCGGATGCGCACCGGCTTTCCCTGGATCCAGCTCAAGCTGGGTGCGTCACTGGATGGCCGCACGGCAATGGCCAGCGGTGAAAGCCAGTGGATAACGTCGGCTGCGGCCCGCCGGGATGTCCAGCGTCTGCGTGCGCAAAGCGCCGCAATCCTCAGCAGCAGCGCTACGGTGCTGGCGGACGATCCCTCGCTGACGGTGCGCTGGTCTGAACTTGATCCGGAGAGCCAGTCACTGCTTGATGAACAGCAACTGCGTCAGCCGGTGCGGGTGATTGTTGACAGTCAGAATCGCGTCACGCCGCAACATCGGCTCATTTCTCAGCCGGGCGAAACCTGGCTGATGCGTCATCAGCCGGATCAACAGCACTGGCCCGCTGAGGTGACGCAGATTGCCGTGCCGCTGCGTGAACAGCAGCTGGATCTGGTGGCGATGATGATGCTGCTGGGACAGAAACAGATTAACAGCGTCTGGGTTGAAGCGGGTGCCTCACTGGCCGGGGCGCTGTTGCAGGCCGGACTGGTCGATGAACTGATTGTTTATCTGGCACCTAAGCTGTTGGGTCATGAAGGACGTGGCCTGTGTCAGCTGCCGGGGCTCAGCCAGCTCGCTGACGCGCCTGCCTTCCGTTTCAGCGATGTCCGGCAGGTCGGTGACGATTTACGCCTGACCCTGACACCCCAATAACACGGTCGGAAAAGCGAGAGCACGCCGCCCAAGAGTATGATAGAATCCGCCCCCCTGCGCGGGGCTAACCAAACCCCTGAAAGGATAAGTATGAAAGTTATCGAAGCTGCTGTTGCAACGCCTGAGGCCAATGTTGCCATCGTTATTGCGCGTTTTAACAACTTCATCAATGACAGCCTGCTGGATGGCGCAGTTGATGCCCTGAAACGTATCGGCCAGGTCAAAGATGACAATATCACCGTAGTCTGGGTACCAGGTGCCTACGAACTGCCTCTGGCAGCACGTGCGCTGGCTAACTCCGGCAAATATGATGCGATTATCGCTCTCGGCACCGTCATTCGTGGAGGCACTGCCCACTTCGAATATGTGGCGGGTGAAGCCAGCTCCGGTATCGCCAGCGTTGCCATGAACAGCGAGATTCCTGTCGCGTTTGGCGTGCTGACCACTGAAAGCATCGAGCAGGCCATTGAGCGTGCCGGCACCAAAGCGGGTAACAAAGGTGCTGAAGCGGCTCTGACTGCGCTCGAAATGATCAACGTATTGAAAGCCATTAAAGCCTGATTTTTGTAAGGGGAATTTTGTGAAACCTGCTGCTCGTCGTCGCGCCCGTGAGTGCGCTGTTCAGGCGCTTTACTCCTGGCAGTTGTCGAATAACGACATTGCCGATGTGGAATACCAGTTTCTGGCGGAACAGGACGTCAAAGACGTCGACATTACCTACTTCCGCGAACTGCTGTCCGGTGTGGCGACCAACAGTGCGTATCTGGATGGACTGATGAAGCCCTATCTGTCGCGTCAGCTCGAAGAGCTGGGCCAGGTAGAAAAAGCTATCCTGCGCATCTCGCTGTATGAGCTGAGCAAACGTAACGATGTGCCTTATAAAGTGGCCATCAACGAAGGGATTGAGCTGGCGAAAGTCTTCGGTGCCGAAGACAGTCATAAATTTGTTAACGGCGTGCTGGATAAAGCCGGTCCACAAATTCGACCCACTCGCAAATAAACAAAAAGGCCGGCTTGCCGGCCTTTTTTCATTAAGGGTTAAGCGGAACGCAATTATGTCTTGTGGTGAATTTGAACTCATCGCACGCTACTTCAACCGCAGAACACGCAGCCGCCGTGATGTCGAACTCGGCATCGGTGACGATTGTGCGTTACTTAGCGTGCCGGAAAAACAGACGCTGGCGATCAGCACCGATACCCTGGTCGCGGGTGTGCACTTCTTACGGGATATTCATCCTGCCGATCTGGGTTACAAAGCCCTGGCTGTGAATCTCAGCGACCTTGCTGCTATGGGCGCCGATCCCGCCTGGCTGACGCTGGCCTTAACGTTGCCGCAGGTCGATGAAAGCTGGCTCTCGGCCTTTAGTGAAAGCCTGTTTGAACTGCTGGAATATTACGATATGCAGCTGGTGGGTGGCGACACTACGCGTGGCCCGCTGAGTCTGACGCTGGCGATTCACGGTCTGTTGCCGCAGGGCCGCGCCCTGAAACGATCCGGCGCGAAGCCGGGCGACTGGATCTTCGTGACCGGTACGCTGGGTGACAGCGCGGCGGGTCTGGCGTTGCTACAGCATCACTGCCGCATCAGCGATCCGGCAGTGCATGAAGCGCTGATTAAACGTCATCTGCGTCCGATGCCGCGCATTCTGCAGGGTCAGGCACTGCGTTCGCTGGCTTCCTCTGCGGTGGATATTTCCGACGGTCTGATTTCCGATCTCGGCCATGTGCTGAAAGCCAGCGGCTGCGGCGCGCGGCTTAACCTGGATGCGTTGCCGCTGTCGGCGGCCCTGCGCGACCACTTCGAGCCTGAGCAGGTACTGCGCTGGGCGCTGAGTGGCGGCGAAGACTACGAACTCTGCTTCACCGTGCCAGAGGTTAATCGCGGCGCGCTGGATGTGGCGCTGGGGCATCTGGGCGTGCCTTATACCTGCATCGGACAAATAGCACCGGAGTCGGAAGGCTTGACGCTGCTGGATAATGGCAAGCCCGCCACCTTCCGTCACAAAGGGTTTGATCACTTTGATGCTAAATAACGACGTAGCCAAAAGTCGCCTGCGGATGAGCAATCCCTGGCATTTGCTGGCGACCGGTTTCGGCAGCGGATTAAGCCCGGTTGTGCCAGGCACCATGGGATCGCTGGCGGCCATCCCATTCTGGTGGCTGATGACTTTCCTGCCGCAGGATCTCTATTCGCTGGTGGTGCTGGTGGGTATCTGCGTCGGCGTTTATCTCTGCCATCGCACTGCCAAAGATATGGGCGTACACGATCACGGCAGTATTGTCTGGGATGAGTTTATCGGCATGTGGATTACGCTGATGGCGATTCCGGTCAACAGCTGGCAATGGGTGCTGGGAGGCTTTGTGCTGTTCCGTATTCTTGATATGTGGAAGCCATGGCCGATTCGCTGGTTTGACCGCAATGTGCATGGCGGCATGGGCATTATGGTTGATGACATTATTGCTGGCGTGATTTCCGCTGCCATGCTCTATGGAATCGGGGTCTGGCTGGCGGCTTAACCGCCATGCTAAAGGCCTGATAAGAGGTGACGCCCGGAAAGGGCGTCACGTCAGATTTACTCGAAACCTACCGCCTGATGTGGCTGATAGACCTCTTCCAGCAGGGTAATTTCCTCGTCACTCAGCGTGACATCCACCGCCTTCACCAGATCGTCAAACTGCTCAGCACGCGATGCGCCAATAATCGGTGCCGTGACGGCAGGTTTGCTCAGCAGCCAGGCCAGGGCCACCTGCGCCCGCGTTACGCCTTTGCCTTCCGCCACCAGCGCCAGTCGTTCTGCAATCGCAGCATCGTTCTCTTCGGTGTTGTCATAAAGCTTTGCCATTACCTGGTCAGAGGCAGAGCGCGCGGTGTTTTCACCCCACGGGCGGGTCAGCTTGCCGCGTGCCAGCGGACTCCAGGGCAGCACGGCGATTTGCTCCTTCAGGCAGAGAGGATGCATTTCCCATTCCTCTTCGCGCTGAATCAGGTTGTACTGATCCTGCATGCTGACAAAGCGGTGCCAGCCCTGTTCAGACTGCATCTGCAACGCCTGAGCAAACTGGCTGGCGTGCATTGACGAGGCACCGATGTAGCGAGCTTTGCCAGACTGCACGACGTCATGCAGCGCTTCCAGCGTCTCCTCCAGCGGGGTGTTGTAGTCCCAGCGGTGAATCTGCAGCAGATCGACATACTCCATGCCGAGACGCTGCAGGCTGTCATCAATGGATTGCAGGATATTCTTGCGCGACAGGCCCTGTGACAGATTGGTCAGGGGGAAATAGACTTTGGTGGCGACAACAACCTCTTCGCGGCGGGCAAAATCCTTCAGCGCCCGGCCCAGAATCTCTTCACTGCTGCCATCAGAGTAGCTGTTAGCCGTATCGAAGAAGTTGATGCCTGCATCCAGTGCCTGCTGGATTAGCGGACGGCTGCTCGCTTCTGGCAGCGTCCAGGCGTGGTTGCCGCGCGTTGGCTCGCCATAGGTCATACAACCGAGACAGAGACGAGACACCTGCAGATCGGTGCTACCGAGTTGAATCGTATTCATGGTGAAGGCTCCTGCGAAAGTGCAAAGGTTACAGCATAGCAGGATGTTGCGCTCCCTGAGGGGGAGCGCAGAGAAGGGAGGTTACTGCGCCAGCCAGCGGGCGATCTGTTGCTGAATGCCTTCCGCGTCAAGCAGATAGTCATGACGCACTTCATCCTGCGTACCCTGCGGGATAAATTCATCCGGCAGACCGATGTTCAGCACCGGAACAGCCAGACGTTTCGCCATGATAAATTCATTCACGCCACTGCCTGCACCGCCTTTGATTGCGCCTTCTTCCAGCGTAATCAGTGAGTCGTGCGTGGCAGCGAGCTCAGCAATCAGCGCTTCATCCAGCGGCTTTACAAAGCGCATATCGACCAGGGTCGCATTCAATGCTTCCGCTGTGGCGGCGGCTTCTGGCAACAGAGTACCAAAGTTCAGAATTGCCAGCTTTTCACCCTGGCGTTTCACGACCGCTTTACCCAGCGGCAGGCTCTGCAATGGTGCCAGGGGTGTACCGACACCGGTGCCGCGCGGATAGCGCACTGCACTTGGGCCAGCCTGATAGTGATAGCCGGTGTAGAGCATCTGCCGACACTCATTCTCATCGCTTGGGGTCATGATCACCATATCCGGCACACAGCGCAGATAGGCGAGATCAAACGCGCCCTGGTGAGTCTGACCGTCCGCACCCACAATACCACCGCGATCAATGGCAAACAGGACCGGCAGTTTCTGGATGGCGACGTCGTGAATCAGCTGATCATAGGCACGCTGCAGGAACGTCGAGTAGATGGCAACAATCGGTTTGTAGCCGCCAATCGCCATACCCGCTGCGAAGGTCACCGCATGCTGCTCGGCGATTGCCACATCAAAATACTGTTTAGGGAACTCACGTGAGAAAGCCACCATGCCGGAGCCTTCACGCATCGCCGGGGTAATCGCCATCAGCTTCGGATCGTCGGCAGCCATTTCGCACAGCCAGTTACCAAAGATTTTGGAGTAGCTCGGCAGACCTTCCGCACTTTTTGGCAGTTCGCCAATTGCCGGGTCAAATTTAGGCACGGCGTGCCAGGCAATCGGATCTTCCTCTGCCGGCGCGTAGCCTTTGCCTTTCTTCGTCATGATATGCAGGAACTGCGGCCCTTTCAGGCTGCGCATGTTGCTCAGCGTATTTACCAGCGTCAGCACATCGTGGCCGTCAACCGGGCCGATGTAGTTAAAGCCCAGCTCTTCAAACAGCGTACCCGGCACGACCATGCCTTTGAGGTGTTCTTCGGTGCGTCTTACCAGCTCTTTAATCGGCGGCAGGCTGGTCAGCACACGCTTGCTGCCTTCGCGCAGTCGCGCGTAGGTTTTACCTGACAGGATCTGCGCCAGGCGGTTATTCAGCGCACCGACGTTTTCAGAGATCGACATCTCGTTGTCGTTAAGGATGACCAGCATGTCTGGCTTGATATCACCGGCATGGTTCATCGCTTCAAACGCCATGCCAGCGGTGATCGCGCCATCGCCAATAATACAGGCGGTGCGACGGCCCTGGCCTTCACGTTCAGCCGCCGCGGCCATGCCGAGACCGGCACTGATCGAGGTCGATGAGTGTCCGACGCTTAAGACGTCATATTCACTTTCACCGCGCCACGGAAACGGGTGCACGCCATTTTTCTGACGAATGGTGCCGATGCGATCGCGGCGACCGGTCAGAATTTTATGCGGATAAGCCTGATGACCCACGTCCCATACCAGATGGTCAAAGGGGGTGTTATAGACATAATGCAGCGCGACCGTCAGTTCGACTACGCCCAGACCCGACGCAAAATGGCCGCTGGAGCGGCTTACACTGTCTAACAGATACTGACGCAGTTCATCACACAGCGCAGGCAACTTCTCTTTGGGCAGGGCGCGCAGCTCCTGAACCGTGTTTGCCAGCGCCAGTGTCGGGTATTTAGCAATATCAAAACTCATCAGAGACTCATTATGGAAGTTATTTGTCGCGTTCAATTATGAAGCTCGCCAGCGCCTGCAGTGCTGTAGTGTTATAAGAGTGCGCAGCGAGCAATTCTAAAGCATCAAGAGCTTCCTGATACAAATCCCGCGCTTTTGCACGGGCATTTTCAAGGCCTAACAATGAAGGATAGGTGCTTTTTCCCAGATCCTGATCGGCACCCTGGCGTTTTCCGATCACTGCCGTATCACCGACCACATCGAGAATGTCGTCCTGCACCTGAAACGCGAGACCAATAGCCTCAGCATAGCGGTCAAGCAGCGGCAGCGCTTCACGGCCCGCATCGCCTGCCGTTAACGCGCCTAACCGGACTGCTGAGCGGATCAGCGCGCCAGTTTTGTGGCGGTGGATCTGTTCAAGCTGGTCCAGATCGACAGATTTGCCTTCCGCCGCTAAATCCAGCGCCTGTCCGCCACACATCCCGGCTACGCCGCTGGCCTTAGCCAGTTCGGAGAGCATCATCAGACGGTATTCGGCACTGACACCCGGCATCGCTTCATCTGCCAGGATAGAGAAGGCCAGCGTCTGCAGGGCGTCGCCCGCCAGAATCGCCGTATCTTCGCCATATTTAATGTGACAGGTTGGCTGCCCGCGACGCAGTGCGTCATCGTCCATCGCAGGGAGATCGTCATGTATCAGAGAGTACGCATGGATGCATTCAACCGCGGCGGCGGGCGCATCCAGACTCGCCGGGTCGGCGTGGAGCATTTCACCGGTAGCGTAGACCAGAAAAGGACGCAGACGTTTACCGCCTAATAATGCCCCATAATGCATGGCATTCACCAGAGGAGAACTCTGAAAAGGAAGTGGCTCTATAAAACGCGTCAGGGCAGCGTTCACCTGCTGCTGATAAACGTCGAGTAATCGGGCGAAATCCATTAGTCGTTTTCCGGCGTGAAAGCGGTGAGGTCGGCCTCTTTATCATCGTTCAGCAGAATACGAACCCGCTGTTCAGCCTGCTGCAGCGTCTGCTGGCCATTTCGCGCCAGCTGCACGCCGCGCTCAAATTCGTTCAGGGCTTCTTCAAGCGGCAGTTCACCACTTTCCAGACGGCTGACAATCTGCTCCAGCTGCTGCAATGACGTTTCAAAGCTGGCTGGCTGTTCGGCTTTTTTCGGCATATTTCGTGTCGACTCACGGTTGGGACATTATCTCGCAATCGGTCATGGTAGCTGAGACCCAATGATTAGCAAAATAATCAATGCGGCGGCTGATGAAGAAGCAGTCACCTGACAAAGGTGATATACTCCCGCGCCTCGGATGCGGTTGCGCCTTGCAGCCCGCAATTTTGTGATTTTACCAGCTAAGTGCCGCCTGTTTTAGCACTTATTTGCCCAACGAAGCTGTGTCGCCATGAAGTTTATCATCAAGTTATTTCCTGAAATCACCATCAAGAGTCCGTCGGTACGTTTGCGCTTTATCAAGATTCTTGCCAGCAATATTCGCAACGTCCTGAAAACCGTCAGCGACGACATCGCCGTTGTGCGCTACTGGGATCACATTGAAGTGCGGTCAAAAAATGCAGCGCTGGCGGACATTATTCCCGATGAGCTCGCCCGCATTCCCGGTATTCATCACGTTTTAGCGGTCGAAGATCGCGAGTACACGGATATTCATCACATCTTTGAACAGACGTTAGCGCAGTATCGCGACAGTCTGGAAGGAAAGAGTTTCTGCGTGCGTGTTAAGCGTCGTGGCAAGCATAGCTTCAGTTCGCAGGATGTGGAGCGCTATGTAGGCGGCGGTCTGAACCAGCATATCGAAAGCGCCCGCGTGCAGCTTAAAAATCCGGACGTGACGGTGAATCTGGAAGTTGAAGAGAATCGTCTGACGCTGGTGACTGCGCGCTATGAAGGCCTGGGTGGCTTCCCGATTGGCACACAGGAAGATGTGCTGTCGCTGATTTCCGGCGGTTTCGACTCCGGCGTCTCCAGCTATATGCTGCTGCGTCGCGGCAGCCGTGTGCATTACTGCTTCTTTAACCTTGGTGGAGCCGCTCATGAGATTGGCGTCCGTCAGGTTGCGCACTATCTGTGGAATCGTTTTGGTCGCTCACACCGCGTACGCTTTGTAGCGATCAATTTTGAGCCGGTCGTCGGTGAGATCCTCGAGAAAGTGGATGACGGCCAGATGGGCGTAGTGCTGAAACGCATGATGGTGCGGGCTGCCTCGACGATTGCTGAGCGCTACGGCGTACAGGCACTGGTCACCGGTGAAGCGGTAGGCCAGGTGTCGAGCCAGACGCTGACCAACCTGCGTCTGATCGATAACGCGTCGGATACGCTGATTTTGCGTCCGCTGATCTCTCATGACAAAGAGCACATTATCCGAATTGCCCGTGAAATCGGCACCGAAGATTTCGCCAGCACCATGCCGGAATATTGCGGCGTGATCTCAAAAAGCCCGACCGTGAAGGCGGTGAAAGCGAAGATTGAGGCGGAAGAGCAGAATTTCGACTTCACGATTCTCGATCGGGTTATCGAAGAAGCGACCAACGTCGATATCCGCACCATCGCTGAGCAGACAGAAGAAGAGGTGGTGGAAGTTGAGACCGTCGCCTTGCTGAGTGAGAACGATGTGGTGCTGGATATCCGATCTATCGATGAGCAGGAAGAGAAGCCTCTGAGGCTAAACGCGACGGAAGTGAAATCGCTGCCGTTCTATAAACTCAGTACGCAGTTTGGCGATCTCGATCAGAATCGCACCTGGCTGCTCTACTGCGATCGCGGTGTGATGAGCCGTCTGCAGGCGCTCTATCTGCACGAACAGGGCTTTAAAAACGTTAAAGTTTACCGCCCGTAGTGACGCCTGATAGCCGGTCAGATCCTGTTCAGGTCTGGCTGGCTTATCTTTAAACAGATTGATTTAAAATAAACAGGCTGTTTAAGCCTGATAGTCATAAATGCCGGGAGCCAGCACCAGTTGTGCGGCAACCTCGCGCGCCATCTCTTTTCCCACCAGCAGGTCAATCAGCTTCAGCGCAAAATCCATTGCCGTGCCGGGTCCCTGACTGGTCAGCAGATTAACGCGCGGATCCCAGACGACACGGCGCTCCATCCATTTATCTGCCGGAATGGTCTCTTTTAAGCCGGGAAATCCGGTCATGTTACCGACCGGGAAGAGATCGTGAGGGATCAACACGGTGCCTGCCGCTGCACATATCGCGGCAACAATTTTCTCATTAAGATGAAACTGACGCACCGTTTCGACTAACAGCGGACTGTCACGGAAAGTCTCAGCCCCTTTAAGGCCACCTGGCAGGACGATCGCGGCGAAGTCATTGTCGGCGACTTCAACCAGTGTGACGTCAGCCAGCAGACGCACACCGCGAGAGCAGACGATCTCCCGGCTGCCATCGCTTTCGACGCTGGCGGTAACAACGTTTAGCCCGGCCCGAACCAGCAGGTCGATAGTGGTGACAGCTTCGGTTTCTTCACTGCCATGTGCCAGGCAAACCAGCACCGATGCGTTCACGGTCATAATGGGACTCCTTGCGTTTTACAATGTCATACAGACGGGTGTTCTCCGTCAGCACCAGTCCGTGCGTCCGGGCGCGGCGCAGCAGAAAGCCGCTGATATAGTCGATTTCGGTGAGCCGTTGCGCGCGAACATCCTGCAGCATTGAAGAGGTGTTGGCCGCAGTGCTTTCAATCACGTCGAAGATGATGTCCTGAAGGCTTTCACTGGCTATGCTCTGGCCTTCGCGCTCCATGACCCAGCTGATCTCTTCACACAGTTGCGCGATCTGTTCCGGATAAGCACGCAGTGCACCGTTCTGACACGCATACTCCACGCTGAGCGGGTTGATGACGCAATTAACGGCCAGTTTGCGCCAGCAGGCGGCCCGGATATTGTCATGCCAGGCAACGTCGGGCAGGGCAGGGTGCAGGATATCGGCGAGATCGCTATAAGCGGCGCTTTTGCGGTTGCCGGGGCCGATATGGGTGATACCACTGGCAATGTGTTTGATGACGGTGCCATCGCGCATCGCCGCATGGGTAGTGACGCCGCGCAGCAGTGGCTGAGTCAGCCCTTTCAGCTCTTCAAGCGTCCCCATGCCGTTGTGCAGCAGCAGCACCGGGCAGTTCTTCTGCAGCACGCTCTCCAGGTTTTTCACCGCAGGCGAGACCTGCGGGGCTTTGAGCGTGACGAGCAGCAGCTGGCTTTCCGCCAGAAAGAGCGGATCATTGGCAATAAACGTGCGGTTCGATATGTTGCCTTGTGGGTCAACCACATTGGCTGAACAGTAGGGCTGTGGCACCCGCAACCATCCCTGTACCTCATGTCCCTGGCGGGCCAGTGCTGTCAGCCAGACCTGTCCCAGCGCACCGCAACCTAACACGGTAATTTTCATGCTGCCTCCCGCTGGTGGGCGATCCATCTATTATTCATTGTCACACTTTCATTATAGCGTTGTGTGCAGCCTGATTTTATTTAGCACCTTAAGACGCGTATTATGCATGTCACTTTAGCGTCAGGAGAAGAAGAGATGCCATCTTTCGATATCGTTTCAGAGGTCGATCTGCAGGAAATTCGCAATGCGGTGGAGAATGCCAACCGTGAAGTGTCTACCCGCTTCGATTTCCGCAACGTTAGCGCCGAGTTTGAGCTCAACGAAAAGAATGAAACCATCAAGATCACCAGCGAGTCTGATTTTCAGGTTAAGCAGCTGGTCGATATTTTGCGTGAGAAGTTACTGAAGCGCGGGATTGAAGGCGGCGCCTTAGAGGTGCCCGAAGAGATTGAGCATAGCGGCAAAAGCTGGGCGGTCGATGCCAAACTGAAGAAAGGCATTGAAAGCGACGTCGCGAAGAAGCTGGTGAAGCTGATTAAAGACAGCAAGCTGAAAGTGCAGACCCAGATTCAGGGTGAAGCATTGCGTGTGACCGGCAAAGCACGTGATGATTTGCAGGGCGCGATGGCGATCGTGCGCGGCAGCAATCTGGGCCAGCCGTTCCAGTTTAAAAACTTCCGCGATTAAGCGGGGTTGGCTGAGTTTTCAGCATGAATGCAGTGATATAAACCCGGCTAATGCCGGGTTTTTTGTTATCTGGCAGGAGCAGCGCTGCATCGAACCAAATTTGTGAGCCGTCTGAATGAAGGCGTGGTTTGTGACGTCAGTGGCCTCGTGCGCTTGCTCAGGGAGCCTGTGCCTTTCCGATCTGACCGTATTCCCTGAGCCAGCTCGATCCTGAAGCGAAACGAGCAGAAGTTGCCGCTAAAATCTTCTTGAACTAGCAACTCCCCAGCAGCGCTTCCAGTTCAGGGCGGCTGGTGACCTTACTATCAATTTTGATATACGCGCTTTTCTCTTCCGGCACGATAAACACGGAGTTAACGCCAGGCTGTGCTTTCAGGCGCTGCTCCAGATTTGGCACAGCCAGAGCCGCATCACTCAGCACGATGCGCAGGCTACTGACATAAGGCGGCTCCTGCATCGTCATGCTGACAAACAGCCAGGCCGCAGCCACCATCGCGCCAACCAGGAACACGGTCTGTGCATCGAAATGACCAAATACCCAGCCACCCATACTGCCGCCAACGGCCACACCCAGGAACTGGCTGGTGGAGTAGATCCCCATCGCCGTACCTTTATAACCTGCAGGTGACTCTTTACTGATCAGTGAAGGCAGGATGGCTTCCATCAGATTGAAGGCGAAGAAGAAGAGCTGAACACCCACGACCAGCGTCCAGAAATGACCTTCCGCGCCCCACAGTACGATCTCAGCAATGACAATCATCCCGACGCAGCCGACAAACACGCGCTTCATGCGACGCTTCACTTCGGCATAAATAATAAACGGCACCACGCCGGCAAAGGCGATAAGCATAGTGGAAAGATAAACTTTCCAGTGCTCGGGGGCCGGGAAACCAGCCTGCTCAAACTGTCCGGGTAACGCCACAAAGCTCGACATCAGCAGAACATGCAGGCAGAAAATACCGATATTGAGCTTTACCAGACGCGGGTTAGCCAATACTTTGCGGAAGCTGCCTTTCACCATACCCGATTCACGGTTCAGGACATGATGGGAAGCGGACGGCACCACAAGCAGGGTAATCACGATACCCAGCGACGCCAGAATCGCAATCATCCAGAACAGCGCATGCAGACCCAGCGCGTGCGTAACAATCGGACCGACGACCATGGCAATCGCGAAGGTCACGCCAAAACTGATGCCGATAAACGCCATTGCTTTGGTGCGGTTCTGCTCACGGGTTAAATCGGATAACAGGGCCATTACGGCAGCCGCAATCGCGCCTGAACCCTGCAGCGCACGACCCAGAATAATGCCCCAGATGGAGTCGGTGCAGGCGGCGATAACGCTGCCCAGAACAAACAACAACAGTCCGCCGACAATTAACGGCTTACGGCCGATGCGATCGGAGAGCAGACCAAAAGGAATCTGAAAGATTGCCTGGGCAAGGCCATAGATGCCAATTGCCAGACCGATTAAGGTTTCACTTGCGCCCTGTAATGCCATGCCATAAGTGGTCAGTACCGGCAGGACCATAAACATTCCCAGCATGCGTAGGGAAAAGACCGTACCGAGGCCCCATGTGGCGCGCAGCTCCACCGGAGTCATTTTATTATCGTTCATTCCAACCTCTGTTAATGTGCTGCTTTTATTCTAGGTGGCGGGGCAGGGCGGGTAAAACAATAGTTTTTAAGCAGTGGTAACAAAAAGAAAGGGCGCGAAAATCGCGCCCTTTTCATGCTGTATCGGTGCCAGTTACCAGACGTAAGTCAGCAGGTCCTTCGAAGCCGGAGCCAGCGAATCTACCGACATCATCACGCTCAGCGCGGTGATGGTCACGATAGAAAAGACAAACAGCTTGCGTGCCCAGACACGGTCATCTGCGGTTTTGTAACCCGATAACGCCATGCCCAGCCACCAGACGCTGACCGCAGCAGCCACAACCAGATATTTGTAACCCGCGTAGCCACCCAGCGTCAGCATCAGCGTGGCAATCATAAACGCCAGAATATAGAGCGTAATATGATTCTTAGCCACGGAAATGCCTTTCACCACCGGCAGAACCGGGATGTTCGCTGCCTGATAATCTTTAAAGCGGAAGATAGCAATCGCGTACGAATGCGGCATCTGCCACAGGCTAAAGATCGCCAGCAGGATTAACGCACCAGCATCAAACTGGTTAGAGACTGCACAGTAGCCGATAACCGGCGGCGCAGCACCTGACAGACTGCCAATCAGCGTTCCGTAAACGGAATTACGCTTCATGTAGAGACTGTAGATACCCACGTACACCACGAAGCCCATCACCGCCAGCCACATGGCCAGCGGATTAGCACCGAAGTAGAGCAACGCAAAGCCGGCAATACCCAGCACAGTGGCATAAACCAGGCTTACTTTCGCGGAGATGAGGCCTTTTACCAGCACCCGATTCCTGGTTCTCTCCATCTTGATGTCAATGTCGCGGTCAATCACGTTGTTGAAAACACAACCCGACGCAACCACCAGTGACACGCCCACCAGGGTGATGAGAAACAGGGCGTAATCTGTGTTGCCTTTGGAAGCCAACAGAAATCCGCCGATCACAGAAATTAAATTCCCGAAAATAATTCCTGGTTTTGTAACTTGCAGGTATTGCTTAAACATTACGCGTGACTCTTTAGTGAGGCATCATGTTGTAGTTGAGGTTCCACATGATCCACAGTGAGCCCACTACGACAATCAGGATGATGATGGCCGAGAAAACAATGGCTACCATGTTCCAGCCACCCTCAGATTTGCTGTCTAAGTGCAGGAAGTACACCAGGTGAACCAGCACCTGGATTACCGCACAAACCAGAACAACACCGAGGATAGTACCGTGAGATGCACTGCCATCCATTACCATCCAGAACGGGATTGCCGTCAGGATGATAGAGAGGATGAAGCCGATCATGTAGGACTTCACGCTACCGTGTGAAGCGCCATGTTCGTTAACAGAATGACTCATTACATGGCTCCCATCAGGTAAACAACGGTGAAGACGCAAATCCAGACCACGTCCAGGAAGTGCCAGAACAGGCTCAGACACATGATACGGGTGCGGTTAGTCGCGTTCAGGCCACGTTTAGAAACCTGGAACATCAGAACCAGCATCCAGATCAGACCTGAGGTCACGTGCAGACCGTGGGTACCGACCAGCGTAAAGAAGCCAGACAGGAAGCCACTGCGATCCGGACCAAAGCCTTCAGCAATCAGGTGATGGAATTCATAGATTTCCATCCCGATGAAGCCCAGACCGAACAGGAAGGTCAGCGCCAGCCAGCCGATAACGGCACCTTTTTGCTCCTTGTTCATGGAGATAACAGCCATGCCGTAAGTGATCGAACTCAACAGCAGCAGGGCGGTTTCTACCAGAACAAATGGCAGCTCAAAGATATCTTTACCTGCCGGGCCACCGGCAGTGTTGTTGACCATGACAGCATAGGTCGCAAACAGGGTTGCGAAGATAATGCAGTCACTCATCAGGTAGATCCAGAAGCCAAAGACTTTATTGGCTCCTGCATCGTGATGCCCATGCTCCGCATGGGCGTCGTGGTGATGTTTAAGAGTTTCAGTTGACATTATTTCAGACCTGCTTTGCTGATTTCGTCAAAGTGCTGGTTTTCAATCTTCTGAACTTCAGCAACCGGAACGTAGTAATCCACGTCTTCGTCGAAGCTCTTCACGATCCAGGTAACGATCATGCCGAGGAAGGAAAGACCAGCCATCCACCAGATATGCCAGATCAGCGCGAAGCCCATTACAGTAGCGAATGCGCAGATGACGATTGCAGCACCACTGTTTTTCGGCATATGAATCTCTTCATAAGATGCCGGCTGTTTGTACGCTTCGCCTTTCTCTTTCATTTCCCAGAAAGCATCACGCTCATGCACATGTGGGATGACAGCAAAGTTATAGAACGGTGGTGGTGAAGAGGTTGCCCACTCCAGCGTACGACCGCCCCACGGGTCACCTGTCACATCACGGTTCTGATCACGGTCACGTACTGAAACGTAGAACATGGTCAGCTGACACAGGATACCCATTGCAATCAGACCAGCACCGACCGCCGCAACCACCAGAAGAGGGTGGAACTGTGGATCGATATCCTGGCTCAGACGACGGGTCATGCCCATGAAGCCCAGTGCGTACAGCGGCATAAAGGCAACGAAGAAGCCAATGATCCAGAACCAGAATGCGCGCTTACCCCAGGTTTCGTTCAGGGTGAAGCCGAATGCTTTCGGGAACCAGTAGGTCACGCCTGCCATACAACCGAAGACCACACCACCGATGATAACGTTGTGGAAGTGAGCAATCAGGAACAGGCTGTTGTGCAGAATAAAGTCAGCGCCCGGAACGGCCAGCAGTACGCCGGTCATACCCCCTACAGAGAAGGTTACCAGGAAGCCAACGGTCCACAACATGGCAGAGTGCATCTGAATGCGGCCCTGATACATGGTGAACAGCCAGTTAAAGATTTTAACCCCGGTCGGAATCGCGATGATCATCGTCATGATACCGAAGAAGGCGTTAACGTTGGCACCTGCACCCATGGTGAAGAAGTGGTGCAACCAGACGATAAACGACAGCACGGTAATGGCGATGGTCGCCCATACCAGAGAGGTATAACCAAACAGACGTTTTTTGGAGAAGGTTGCAGTAATTTCTGCGAACACACCAAACACCGGCAATACCAGGATATACACTTCCGGATGGCCCCAGACCCAGATCAGGTTGACGTACATCATCATGTTCCCGCCCATTTCATTGGTGAAGAAATGGAAGCCGAGATAACGATCAAGGGTCAACAGCGCCAGGGTCACGGTCAGAACCGGGAACGCAGCGATGATCAGGACGTTGGTGCACAGCGCGGTCCAGGTAAAGACCGGCATTTTGAACAGGCTCATGCCCGGTGCGCGCATCTTCAGGATAGTCACGAAGAAGTTAATACCGGTTAAGGTCGTACCAATACCTGAAAGCTGAAGGCTCCAGATCCAGTAATCGACCCCGACGCCGGGACTGTACTCCGCGCCGGAAAGCGGCGGATAAGCCAGCCAGCCGGTCTGTGCGAACTCGCCCACGCCCAGCGACAGGTTAACCAGGATCACACCGACCGCAGTAAACCAGAAGCTCAGGTTGTTCAGGAACGGGAACGCGACGTCACGTGCACCAATCTGCAACGGAACGGCGATGTTCATCAGGCCAACCACGAAAGGCATCGCCACGAAGAAGATCATAATCACGCCGTGCGCGGTAAAGATCTGGTCGTAGTGGTGCGGTGGCAGTATGCCCGCTTCACCGGCCGAAGCCATAACCTGCTGGGTACGCATCATAATGGCATCAGCGAAACCACGAATCAGCATGACGAATGCCATGATGATGTACATGATACCCAGGCGTTTGTGGTCGATTGACGTCAGCCATTCAGACCACAGATATTTCCACTTACCAAAATAGGTAATCGCAGCGACCAGCGCCGCACCACCTATCAGGATAGCGGCAACCGTAACCATGATAATCGGCTCATGGTACGGCACTGCATCAAGTGTTAATTTTCCGAACATCGTATTATTCCTCGGCTCCCGCGGAAGCGGCGTGACTCATGTCCATACCTTCATGCTGTGGCATGTCCATTTTCCCGTGGCTCATCTTGAACTTGTCGATGACTTGCATGAACAGTTTAGGATCAGCTGAAGAGAAATATTCCACCGGGTGATTTTCGCTTGGCACAGCCACTTTCTCGAAATCATCCATAGTAGTCAGCGTGTTAGGGGCTGCTTTAACTTTAGCCACCCACTGCTGGAATTCCGCATCGTCTTTGGTTGCAATGGCTTTAAACTTCATACCAGAGAAACCACGACCACTGAAGTTCGCAGAGATACCGTCGAAAATTCCCGGCTCATTCGCAATCAGATGCAGTTTGGTCTGCATACCAGCCATCGCATAAATCTGGCTGCCGAGCGTTGGGATGAAGAAAGAGTTCATGACGGAGTTAGACGTAATTTTGAAGTTCACCGGAGTGTTTGCCGGGAAGGCAATCTGGTTCACGGTCGCAATACCCTGCTCCGGGTAAATGAACAACCATTTCCAGTCCAGTGCAACCACATCGATCTCAACCGGTTTCACATCAGATTGCAGCGGTTTGCTGGGCTCCAGTGCGTGGGTCGATTTCCAGGTCAGCACACTGAGGAAGATAATGATCAGGATCGGAATGGTCCAGACCACGGCTTCCACTTTGTTAGAGTGTGACCAGTTAGGGCTGTACTTCGCATTCGTGTTGGATGCCCGATATTTCCAGGCAAACACCACGGCCATCAGGACTGCGGGAATCACGACGATCAACATCAGGCCAAAGGCAGTCAGTATCAGCGAACGTTGCTCCAGTGCAATCTGTCCTTTGGGATTTAACAATGCACTATCGCAGCCACTCATTAATAAAGTGCCTGCAATTAATGACAAAATCCCCAAACTTTTATTGTATTTACTGAGTCTCATTTAACGACCTCAATGACAAAGGGCTCTATTGTCGTTTAAGTGTGCGCGCATTTTACGGGAAGGTTTATGCAGTGTAAACCAGCTTAAGGATGTGTCAGATACGTGTTGACACCTTTTGCTAAGGGTGTCACAGATGTTGCGCCAGGTGACAAATAATTAACGCAGACAAGCAGTTGGCATCAATATAACAAAAACCAATGGAAGTAACCGTAAAAAAATCAGGGAAAGGAATAACCCTTACTTTTAACTCCCAAATATTTAACAAGTCTGCATCATTTGCGCGATGAAATTTAACTAAAGTAATTGCTCACCGGTTTTTAGTATTTCCGCTACGCCTCCTCAGGTCATATTCTTATTTTTTAAAAATAACACGCGATGATAAATGATGGCGACTTATCGGCATGGCATAAAATAAGTCGCCGCCCGTTAACCTATCGATTTTACTTAAGCATCTGATGCAGGTAACACCGGCGTTTTCTTCAGCGCCCGGTAATCCAGCAACACCCCGGCCAGCACCGCCAGTAAGGAGAGGGTCATGCCCAGCTCGAACAGGCGGGTCAGCAGCGGTGCCAGCGCCGTCAGTCCCAGTGCATTCAGTGCCAGCGCTACCAGCCAGAGAGCCAGTACGCCACATCCGGCTGCAAACAGACGATTAGTCCAGCGATAACCATGAGGATAGTAGCTTCGTGTGAGGAAATTGCCACTTTGCTCGACCTGATTCAGTGTGTGTCGGCAAAAAGTCAGCAGTAGCAGGCCAGGCAGTCCTGCAAATACCGTAAAAGCATAAAATGTTGGCCAGCCCCAGAGTTCAACCAGCCAGCCCGCAGCCGGGCCAACATAGACCCGACCAACAGCTGAGAGCGCCGACAGCAGGGCAAACTGTGTTGCAGAGAAGGATTTGTTGCAAAGGGTCATCAACAGGGCCACGAAGGCCGCCGTGCCCATGCCGCCGCACAGGTTTTCAACAAAAACCGCGCTGGCCATACTCCACAATTGTTTGTCGGTCACCGCCAGCAGCCAGTAACCAAAGTTTGAGACTGCCTGCAGCACGCCAAAAATCATCAGTGCCCGGAACAGACTTAGGCGCTGCATCAGAACACCGCCATAGAGCGCTCCGATAATCGTCGCCAGCAGGCCCAGCGTCTTGTTGACCAGGCCGACGTCACCGGCATTGAAGCCAACGCCACGAATCAAAAAGGTGGTGGTCAGCGAGGCGGCGAATGCATCGCCCAGCTTGTAAAGAATAATCAGGGTAATCAGCAGCCAGGCGTTGTTGCGCTGGAAAAAATCCTTAAGGGGATCAACTACCGCCTGACGCAGCGAATGTGGGGTAGAGATGCGCGTGTCGGGCTCGCTGGCCGCAAGCGTCGCGATAATACCCGGCACCATCATCAGCGCCATCAGCCAGTAGGTTGCCTGCCAGCCCAGATAGCGGTCAGCCAGCCACAACGCCAGTCCGCCTGAAATCAGCATCGCCAGACGATAACCCAGCACGGTAATCGCGGCACCACTGCCACGTTCTTCAGGTGGCAGGATATCCGTTTTCCAGGCATCAAAGACAATATCCTGAGAGGCGGAGCAGAAAGCGATTAGCACCGCCAGCGCGGCCATCAGGGTCAGATCGCGTCCTGGTTGCAGAAATCCCATCGCGAAAATTCCCCCCACCAGCGCCAGCTGACTGAGCAGCAACCAGCCGCGGCGCCGGCCCAGAAACGGCGGCGTATAGCGGTCCATCATGGGTGACCAGAGAAATTTAAAGACGTAGGCCTGGCCGACCAGCGAAAAGAAGCCAATGGTTTTCAAATCGACATTTTCCACCGTCATCCACGCCTGCAACGTGCCCGATGTCAGTGCCAGCGGCAATCCCGAAGCGAACCCAAGGAGCAACAATACGGCGGCGTTTTTCTGGCTGAAGAGGCGAAGGTAGTGGTTCATGCGGATCCTGCAGATAACAAAATGCCCTGCACAAGGCAGGGCAGAAGAGAGAGGGTGTTAACGGGCGTTTTGCTTGATGAAGTCGTTGACGCTGGTGTCCTGCGCCATATCCGCGATCACATCGCTCATGGTGGAGTTAACCGCGTTGGTGATCTTCTGGTTATTGGCGTTGAACGCGCCTTCTACGCTGTAAGTCTGGCGGTAGTTTTTAACCTGTTTGTTGCCGTTTTTTGCGGTCGCAATGATCGAGATGTCCGCTTTGGTGGTGATGCTATAGCGCACATTGCCCTGCGTCACGTCAGCATAGAGGTTGTTAACCACAATCTGAAGGTCTACCGCGCCATTAGGACCAACCATATAACCGCGAGCGGTCATCTGTTTCTCCAGCACTTCCTGCAGCAGGAAACGCAGATCGCGCGAAGGTGTCAAGGTCACTAGCTGACCATCACGGTTTACTTTTGCCAGCGCCTGATCTTTACGCTGGTCGGCACCGTTGATGCTGACAGTCACGCCCATCAGGCCCGGATCCTGCTGTGGCAACTGAATTTTAGGCTGGATTGTCAGAGTATTATTGCTGGTTGCACAGCCGGCTAAAATGAACGCAGCCAACAGTGGGAATAACAGTTTTTTCAACATACTTTTTCTCGTTGGTGTCAGGGGGGGGGTTTGCAAAAACTGGAGGCATCATAGCATTGCCCGGCAGTGAAAAAAGCCCTGTTGCCGGTGAAATTGTGTCTGAAACCGTTTTAAGCCCCTTCTCTGACAGGTTAGTTTGCTGTTCGTTTCAGCTACGTTATTATGCGCGTCGGAAGCGGGCTGACATAAAATGCAATATTTAGCCTCTGCTGACGGGTAAGCGCACTAAAAGCGACTAAGATTGAATGAGATGGGGCACCGCGCTCGCCATTGAGGAGTTATAGCCATGATCCGCGAACAAATAGAAGAAAAGCTGCGTGTGGCATTTCAGCCAGCTCATCTGGAAGTGCATGACGAAAGCTACCGGCACAACGTTCCTGCCGGCTCTGAAAGTCACTTCAAAGTGGTCATTGTCAGCGACTGTTTTGCAGGCCAGCGCTTTCTGGCGCGTCATCGCTTGATTTATGGCGAGCTGGCGGCTGAATTAGCGGGCAGCGTTCATGCTTTAGCCCTGCATACTTATACACTGAAAGAGTGGGAAGGATTGCAGGATACCGTACTGGCTTCGCCTAACTGCCGCGGTGCTGGCACACTCGCCTGACCTCCCTTCTCCAAAACGGCCTGCGGGCCGTTTTTTCTTTTATTTAGCGAAAAACGCGATCCCTGGCTCAAAAAAGCAGCAAACCTGCTGAAAAGTGGTGAGTTAGCGTCCTCGACTCATTCCAGCGATGCCGCTATAATGCTGCGTCTATTTTTCCGGAATGTCTTCGGGACGCTTCTGGTAACAGGGATCAGGTTCTCTTCACGGAAGCCGTCCCGGTTGTTGGATACGGCGCATTTCACTATGTGTGGTGTCTGAAGTTGACCGAGCACGTGATTTTTTGAGGTAACAAGATGCAAGTTTCTGTAGAAACCACTCAGGGCCTGGGCCGTCGCATTACGATTACTGTTGCAGCTGACAGCATCGAAAGTGCAGTAAAAAAAGAACTGGTTGACGTTGCCAGGAAAGTCCGTATCGATGGTTTCCGTAAAGGCAAAGTGCCGATGAACATCGTTGCGCAGCGTTATGGCGCTTCTGTCCGTCAGGACGTGCTGGGCGAGCTGATGACGCGCAACTTCGTTGACGCCATCATCAAAGAAAAAATTAACCCGGCTGGCGCACCAAACTACGTGCCAGGTGAGTACAAAGAAGGTCAGGATTTCACTTACTCGGTTGAATTCGAAGTTTATCCGGAAGTTGAGCTGAAAGGCCTGGAAAACATCGAAGTCGAAAAACCGGTCGTTGAAGTCACTGACGCTGACGTTGATACCATGCTGGACACGCTGCGTAAGCAGCAGGCCAACTGGATCGAAAGCGACGCTGCTGCAGGCCCGGAAGATCGTGCCACTATCGATTTCAACGGTTCTGTTGACGGTGAAGAGTTCGAAGGCGGCAAAGCCACTGATTTCGTTCTGGCCATGGGCCAGGGCCGCATGATCCCAGGCTTTGAAGAAGGCGTTGTGGGTCACAAAGCGGGCGAGACTTTCACTATCGACGTGAAATTCCCGGACGACTACCACGCAGAAACCCTGAAAGGGAAAGATGCGAAGTTCGAGATCGTGCTGAAGAAAGTTGAAACGCGCGAACTGCCAGAGCTGACTGAAGAGTTCATCAAACGTTTCGGCGTTGAAGATGGTTCAGTTGCCGGTCTGCGTACCGAAGTGCGTAAGAACATGGATCGCGAGCTGAAAGGCGCTATCCGTAACCGCATCAAAACGCAGGCGATCGACGGTCTGGTTGAAGCTAACGAAATCGACGTGCCAGCTGCGCTGGTTGACAGCGAAATCGACGTTCTGCGTCGTCAGGCTGCACAGCGTTTCGGTGGCAACGAACAGCAGGCGCTGGAACTGCCACGCGAACTGTTCGAAGAGCAGGCTAAACGCCGTGTTGTTGTCGGTCTGCTGCTGGGCGAAGTGATTCGTACCCATGAGCTGAAAGCTGACGAAGCACGCGTAAGCACCATGATCGAAGAGATGGCTTCTGCGTATGAAGATCCGCAGGAAGTGATCGAGTTCTACAGCAAGAATAACGAGCTGATGAACAATATGCGCAACGTCGCGCTGGAAGAGCAAGCGGTTGAAGCAGTCCTGGCGAAAGCTAAAGTGACTGAGAAAGAGACCAACTTCCAGGATCTGATGAATCAGACCGCTCAGGCCTGATCTCACATTTAACCGTCTGTGCTAAGCCCGTGACTGAAAAGTCACGGGCTTTTTTGTGTTTTGCGTACAGAACGGCACTCTTCGCTGCTATTTGTTTAATTAATCGGCAAATTATTCACGCATCGCTTTTTCCGGGTTAGCGAACAGGGAAAAGATTGTTATGCTTGAAACATGCGTGCAGCATCCCCAGATAATGGGAGTATGCAGAAATGAGAGTGAGGCTGGCTGATTAACCGTCCTGAAGGTGTCGGAAAAGGTGCGACGTGGAGTTTCCCGCGCGTCTTACGTAGAATCGGTACAGAATGTTGCCAATGAAATTTATCCAGGAGACGGTAATGTCATACAGTGGCGATCGTGAATATACTGCACCGCACAATGCGTTGGTGCCAATGGTGGTTGAACAAACTTCGCGTGGTGAGCGTTCATACGACATCTACTCCCGTCTGCTGAAAGAGCGTGTCATTTTTCTGACCGGCCAGGTTGAAGACCACATGGCAAATCTGATTGTGGCGCAGATGCTGTTTCTGGAAGCTGAAAATCCGGAAAAAGATATCTATCTGTACATCAACTCACCTGGCGGTGTGATCACGGCCGGTATGTCGATCTACGACACCATGAAATTTATTAAACCGGATGTCAGCACCATCTGTATGGGACAGGCCTGTTCAATGGGTGCGTTCCTGCTGACGGCGGGTACCAAAGGCAAACGTTTCTGTCTGCCAAACTCACGTGTAATGATCCACCAGCCGCTGGGCGGCTATCAGGGTCAGGCGTCAGATATTGAGATCCATGCGCGCGAGATCCTGAAAGTTAAGCAGCGTATGAATGAGCTGATGGCTGAGCATACTGGTAAAACGCTGGAAGAAATTGAGCGCGATACCGAGCGTGATCGTTTCCTCTCTGCAAGTGAAGCGGTAGAGTATGGATTAGTCGATTCAATTCTGACGCATCGCCAATAAGACCCGACTTACCGTTGTCCCTGGTCTATAGTTAACAAGACAACGGTACTATTATGGGTTGAATGAATTTCGGCCGTCTATGCACGGCCTGAGCCGTACGCGTGTATGGCCTGAGAACTAGAAGAGGTTAACTGATGACAGATAAGCGCAAAGACGGTTCAGGAAAGTTGCTGTACTGCTCTTTTTGCGGCAAAAGCCAGCATGAAGTGCGAAAGCTGATTGCCGGGCCGTCAGTGTATATCTGCGATGAATGTGTTGACCTGTGCAACGACATCATTCGCGAAGAGATTAAAGAAGTTGCGCCGCATCGTGAACGCAGTGCGTTGCCAACCCCACATGAAATTCGCCATCACCTTGATGATTATGTCATCGGCCAGGAAAGAGCGAAGAAGGTGCTGGCGGTTGCGGTTTACAACCACTATAAGCGTTTGCGCAACGGCGATACCAGCAATGGCATCGAACTGGGCAAAAGTAACATTCTGCTGATTGGCCCGACCGGTAGTGGTAAAACGCTGCTGGCAGAGACCCTTGCACGCCTGCTGGATGTGCCGTTCACCATGGCTGACGCCACTACGCTGACTGAAGCCGGTTATGTGGGTGAAGACGTTGAAAACATCATCCAGAAACTGCTGCAGAAGTGTGATTACGACGTTCAGAAAGCACAGCGCGGCATCGTTTATATCGATGAAATCGACAAAATCTCACGCAAGTCAGATAACCCGTCGATTACCCGTGATGTGTCAGGTGAAGGCGTACAGCAGGCTCTGCTTAAGCTGATTGAAGGCACCGTCGCTGCCGTTCCACCTCAGGGTGGACGTAAGCATCCGCAGCAGGAGTTTTTGCAGGTTGATACCTCGAAAATTCTGTTTATCTGCGGCGGCGCATTTGCCGGCCTGGACAAAGTGATTTCCCAGCGTGTTGAAACCGGATCCGGTATCGGTTTCGGCGCCACCGTGAAAGGGAAGTCGCAGAAAGCCAGCGAAGGCGAATTGCTTTCACAGTGTGAACCTGAGGATTTGATCAAATTTGGTCTGATTCCTGAGTTCATCGGTCGTCTGCCAGTGGTTGCCACCCTGAGCGAACTGAGCGAAGAAGCACTGATTCAGATTCTGCGTGAACCTAAAAACGCCCTGACGAAACAGTACCAGGCGCTGTTTAACCTGGAAGGCGTTGAGCTGGAGTTCCGTGACGAGGCGTTAACTGCCATTGCGAAGAAAGCGATGTCACGTAAAACCGGTGCACGTGGTCTGCGTTCCATCGTGGAAGGCGCATTGCTGGAAACGATGTATGATCTGCCTTCCATGGACGACGTGGAAAAAGTAGTGATCGATGAATCAGTTATTGAAGGTCAGTCTGAGCCCATGTTGATCTATGGTAAGCATGAAGCGCAGGCGTCTGGCGAATAATTAAACAGATCGTCCATGTTGTCATAATAAAAAAGGGGAAAATGTTTCCCCTTTTGCTTTTCTCGCCTCTGTGACGTTGAATGTCGGATAAGCATCCCCATATACTCAGATACCTGTGGGTTTAACTGCATACCTGCCTGATGCGGTTCCCATCACCTGGCGGACATTAAACAAAGAGAGAGCTCTATGAATCCTGAGCGTTCTGAACGCATTGAAATCCCCGTGTTGCCGCTGCGCGACGTGGTGGTTTATCCGCACATGGTAATTCCGTTGTTTGTTGGCCGGGAAAAATCAATTCGGTGCCTTGAAGCCGCAATGGATCATGATAAAAAAATCATGCTGGTCGCACAGAAAGAGGCTTCAACGGATGAACCTGGCATTAACGATCTCTTTTCAGTAGGGACCGTTGCCTCAGTATTGCAAATGCTGAAACTGCCGGACGGCACCGTCAAAGTTCTGGTCGAAGGTTTACAGCGCGCCCACATTACGACGCTGGCCGATAACGGTGACCATTTTGTGGCACAAGCTGAATATCTGGTTTCGCCAGAGATCGAAGAGCGCGAGCAGGAAGTGCTGGTGCGCACGGCGATCAATCAGTTTGAAGGCTACATCAAACTCAATAAAAAGATCCCACCAGAGGTTTTAACCTCGCTGAACAACATTGACGATGCGGCCCGCCTTGCCGACACCGTCGCAGCACATATGCCACTGAAACTGGCAGACAAACAGTCTGTGCTGGAGATGTCCGACGTCAACGAGCGTCTGGAATATCTGATGGCGATGATGGAATCTGAAATCGATCTGCTGCAGGTTGAGAAGCGTATTCGCAACCGTGTTAAGAAGCAGATGGAGAAAAGCCAGCGCGAGTACTATCTGAATGAGCAGATGAAGGCGATTCAGAAAGAGCTGGGCGAGATGGACGACGCGCCTGATGAGTACGAAGCGTTAAAACGCAAAATCGACGCGGCAAAAATGCCGGAAGAAGCGCGTGAGAAAGCAGAAGCTGAACTGCAGAAACTGAAAATGATGTCCCCGATGTCCGCTGAAGCCACCGTGGTTCGCGGGTACATCGACTGGATGGTTCAGGTTCCGTGGAACGCGCGCAGCAAAGTGAAGAAAGATCTGCGTAAAGCGCAGGAGACGCTGGATACCGACCATTACGGCCTGGAGCGCGTGAAGGATCGTATTCTTGAGTATCTTGCGGTTCAAAGTCGCGTCAGCAAAATCAAAGGGCCGATTCTCTGCCTCGTCGGACCGCCAGGGGTAGGTAAAACTTCTCTGGGTCAGTCGATCGCGAAAGCGACCGGACGTAAATATGTGCGTATGGCGCTGGGTGGCGTGCGTGATGAAGCAGAAATCCGTGGTCACCGCCGTACTTACATCGGCTCTATGCCGGGTAAATTAATCCAGAAAATGGCGAAAGTGGGGGTTAAAAACCCGCTGTTCCTGCTGGATGAGATCGACAAAATGTCTTCTGACATGCGTGGCGATCCTGCGTCTGCCCTGCTGGAAGTGCTTGATCCTGAGCAGAACATTGCGTTCAACGACCACTATCTGGAAGTCGACTATGACCTCTCTGATGTGATGTTTGTGGCAACGTCGAACTCAATGAACATTCCGGCACCGCTGCTGGATCGTATGGAAGTGATTCGTCTGTCGGGTTACACCGAAGATGAAAAGCTGAATATCGCTAAGCAGCATCTGCTGACTAAGCAGATTGAACGTAATGCCCTGAAAGCCAGCGAAATTACGGTTGAAGACAGCGCGATTGTCGGCATTATCCGTTACTACACCCGTGAAGCCGGTGTGCGTAGCCTTGAGCGTGAGCTGTCGAAGTTGTGTCGTAAAGCGGTGAAATCACTGCTGATGGACAAGACTAAGAAGCACATCACCATCAATGGCGAAAACCTCAAGGACTTCCTGGGCGTACAGCGCTTTGACTATGGCCGTGCTGACAGTGAAAACCGTGTCGGTCAGGTTACTGGCCTGGCCTGGACGGAAGTGGGTGGCGATCTGCTGACCATTGAAACCGCCTGCGTGCCGGGTAAAGGCAAACTGACTTACACCGGTTCTCTGGGTGAAGTGATGCAGGAGTCGATTCAGGCTGCACTGACCGTAGTGCGTGCCCGTGCCGAGAAGCTTGGCATCAATGGTGACTTCTACGAAAAACGTGATATTCACGTTCACGTGCCAGAAGGCGCCACACCGAAAGATGGTCCAAGTGCCGGTATCGCCATGTGTACTGCGCTGGTTTCCTGTCTGACCGGTAACCCGGTTCGTGCAGATGTCGCCATGACCGGTGAGATTACCCTTCGTGGTCAGGTACTGCCGATTGGTGGGCTGAAAGAAAAACTGCTGGCAGCACACCGTGGCGGTATTAAAACTGTGCTGATCCCGGACGACAACAAGCGTGATTTGGAAGAAATTCCACAGAACGTGATTGCCGATCTGGAGATTCATCCGGTGAAACGCATTGAAGAGGTGCTGAATCTGGCACTTGAAAATGCGCCATACGGCATGCAGGTCGCGACAGCAAAATAGTGATTAACGGCATAAACCGTTAAAAAGCGGAGCTGGCAAGGCAATTGGCGCTTGCCAGCTTTTTTTTGTGCCGCTAATTTAGGTGGCTGCCGACGCGACGTTCTCAGAGAAATTACGTTGTTTCGGCGTCACTGGCTTGATATAACTTGCTGCGCGCTCGGACCTGGCTGGATGCAGGGTGCGATGTGAAATAATAAAAGAGGGGATGAATAGAGTGAATAAGTCACAATTGATCGACAAAATTGCTGCCGATGCTGATATTTCTAAAGCTGCTGCAGGACGTGTTTTAGATGCATTTATGGGCTCAGTTTCAGATGCGCTGAAAGAGGGTGATGAAGTGGCTCTGGTGGGTTTCGGCACATTCTCTGTGCGTGACCGCGCTGCACGTACCGGTCGTAATCCGCAAACCGGTAAAGAGATCACCATTCCGGCCGGTAAAGTTCCCGGTTTCCGTGCTGGTAAAGCATTGAAAGACGCTGTCAATTAATAACAACGAATAGATTCATTGACGCATTTTCTTCAGTGGATTAGAGGACGATTAACCCGTTCTCATGTAACATACGGGCACATCAATCTGATGTGCCTTTTTTGTTTTAACCGGTGAGAATCGGGCCGTAAGATGGACCTGGACCGGATTGAGACTGCCAGCTAAGCCTGCAGTTGCGTGAGTCGCCAGTGAGTGGCGAATTGCGACCGAGCTTTACATTCACACTACAGCGGAGTGTTGCCATACCATGATGGACAATTTACGCGCGGCGTCGAACAATGTCGTGCTCAAGATTATTCTGGGACTGATTATGGTCTCCTTTGTGCTGACGGGCGTTGGCAACTATCTGATTGGCGGCAATAACGATTATGCGGCCAAAGTCAATGGTCAGGAGATCAGCCGTGGACAGCTGGAGCAGGCGTTCAACAGCGAACGCAGCCGTCAGCAGCAGATGCTGGGCGACCAGTTCTCGCAGTTGGCCAGCAACGATGGCTACATGCAGCAGATCCGCCAGCAGGCGCTGTCGCAGTTAATCGATCAGGCGCTGCTTGACAGCTATATCAAAGATCTCCACCTCAGCATTAGTGACGAGCAGGTTAAGCAGGCTATCTTCAATCAGCAGGCTTTCCAGACTAACGGCAAATTCGACAATGCGAAATATCTGGCTCTGATCGGCAACATGGGTTTCAGTGCTGACCAGTACGCTGAAGCATTGCGTAAGCAACTTTCTAATCAGCAGCTGATTAATGCCGTTGCTAACACCGATTTCACGCTCAAAGGCGAAGCCAGCAAACTGGTGGACCTGGTTTCACAACAGCGTGACATTCGTCAGGCGACGCTGGACGTCAATGCGCTGGCGGCAAAGCAAACCGTCACCGACGATGAAATCACTCAGTATTATCAGCAGCATAAAACCAGTTTTATGGCGCCGGAACAGTTCCGTGTCAGCTATATCCTGATGGATGCGGCCAGCATGCAGCAGGATGCCAGCGAGGCGGATATTCAGGCCTGGTACGACCAGCATAAAGCAGACTATACACAGCCGCTGCGTACGCGTTACAGCGTGATTCAGACTAAAACTGAAGCGGATGCCAATGCGGTACTGGCCCAGCTGAAAGGTGGCGCCAGCTTCGCGGATGTGGCGAAAGCCAAATCAATCGACCCGATTTCTGCGCGTAAGGGCGGTGATATGGGCTGGCTGGAACCGTCAACGACGCCGGATGAGCTGAAAAATGCGGGTCTGACCCAGAAAGGCCAGATGTCAGGCGTGATCAAATCCTCTGTGGGTTTCCTGGTCGTTCGTCTCGACGATATTCAGCCAGAACAGGTTAAGCCGCTGGATGACGTTCGCAGCGCCATTGCCGCGAAAGTGAAGCAGGAAAAGGGCGTTGATGCCTTCTACAAACTGCAACAGAAAGTCAGCGAAGCAGCCAGCAATGACAATGAGTCACTGGCGGGTGCGGAGCAGGCTTCGGGTCTGAAAGCGAAAGAGACCGGCTGGTTCAGCCAGGATACGCTGCCAGACGCACTGAACTTCGATGCGGTGAAGCAGGCGATCTTTAATGGTGGCCTTGTGGGGCAAAACGGCGCGCCGGGCAACAACTCAGATATCATCACTGTTGATGGCGATCGTGCCTTTGTGCTGCGTATCAGTGAGCACAAGCCAGAAGCGGTAAAACCGCTGGATCAGGTTAATGCGCAGATCACGGACACGCTTAAGCATGATAAAGCGACGCAGCAGGCGAAAGCCCAGGCGGATAAACTTCTGACCGATCTCAAAGCCGGTAAGCAGGATGCGCTGACTGCCGCGGGTCTTACCCTCAGCGCCAGCAAAACTGTTGACCGTAATGCGCAGGATCCTGTTGCACAGGCGGCCTTTAATCTCCCTCAGCCCGCCGAAAATAAACGTTCATGGGGTGTGAGCGAAGATATGCAGGGCAACGTGGTACTGGTGGCGGTTGATAAAGTTAAAACTGGCAGCATGCCGCAGGCGCAGATTGACGAAATGGTCAAAGGCGTCACGCAGAATAATGCACAGCTGACGTTTGAAGCGTTGCTGCAAAACCTGCGTAAAGAAGCCAAAATTAAGTACGGCGCTGCTGCACAAATGCAGTAAGCCTCGCAGAAACAGTGCAACAACAGTAACAATCAAAGGCCGCATTCGCGGCCTTTTCCATTTCTGCAATTCCACTTTTGTGCCTTGTGCGCAGCGGTGACACGCTGTCGCTGCTGTTTACACACAAGGAGAAACACAGCATGGCTAAACCTAAACTCGTTGCCCTTTATCTTTCCCTCGCGCTGAGTGGTGCACTCTGTCACACCAGCGTCTCTGCGGCCTCTGAATCTGCCAGCGACGCTGTCACGCAGAGCGCACTATCCACGTCAAAGCCGGCATCACCATTACAGCCACAGCAGGAGCAGGTCAGTATCAATGATGCGACAGCGGAACAGCTCACTGCCGTCATGAATGGGGTAGGGTTGAAAAAAGCCCAGGCGATTGTGAGCTATCGCGAACAGTACGGGCCCTTTAGCGCAATTCAGCAACTTAGCGAAGTGCCAGGCATTGGCAACGCGTTGATAGAGCGGAATGCGGGCAGGCTGAAATTGTGAGGCAGTACACATCTGTGATGCTTAAGCCGCGCTGAGCAGGCGACTCTGCTAAAGTGAACAGGTCCAACCAGTTAACTTACAGTAGCAGGAGAGCATGACCATGCAGACCACCATAAAAGTGCGCGGCTATCATCTGGATGTCTATCAGCACGTCAACAATGCACGCTATCTTGAGTTTCTTGAGGAAGCTCGCTGGGAATGGCTGGAAGAGGTTGAAGCATTCCACTGGTTGCAGGAACAGAAACTGGCTTTTGTGGTGGTCAACATCAACATCAATTATCGTCGCCCGGCCGTGCTGGGCGACGTACTCACTATCGACAGTGCAATCACGCAGTTGAATGGTAAAAGCGGCATTATTGCGCAGCGGGTTTTGCTGGCAGGTCAGGAAACCGTCGTGGCGGATGCCGCACTCACGTTTGTCTGTATTGATTTGCGGACCCAGAAGGCGGTTGCGCTGGAAGGAGAATTACGCGAGCGACTGATGCGTCTGATGGCATAAACTGGGTAAAGGCGGCAAACGAAATTCTCTGCCGCCACGCCAGAGTGCCTTAACTAAGGCCGCTCTTGGCTTTCATCGCGGCCATTACGCTATCACGATCGTTGAGATACCCCTGCAAGCCATTAGCCCGTAAATGGCAGGCAGCACACTCACCACATCCGTCACCTTTCACGCCGTTATAGCAGGTCAGCGTCTGCTCGCGTACCAGCGAAAGCTGCTGCCAGTAGTCCGCCAGCGCCCAGGTTTCCGCTTTGTTGAGCCACATCAGCGGCGTCTCAAAACGAACCTCGCGCGCCATGCCAAGCGACACCGCATGGTTCAGCGCTTTAACAAACTCATCACGGCAATCGGGATAGCCAGAGAAATCGGTCTCACAGACGCCAGTGATCACCGCTTCCGCTTCAACCTGATAGGCGTAAACCGAGGCCAGCGTCAGAAAGAGAATATTGCGGCCCGGTACGAACGTACTGGGTAAACCACTGGCCTCAGGATTGTAAGCCGGCACCGGAATGTTATCCCGTGTCAGGCTGCTGACGGCGAGTTCGTTCAGCATGGTCACATCCAGCACTTTATGTGCGCGCGCGCCCAGTTTAATGGCCAGATCCCGGGCAACCTCAATCTCTTCCCGGTGGCGTTGTCCATAATCGAACGTGACGCAGTGAACCTCATCATATTGCTCTAAGGCCTGAATCAGACAGGTAGTGGAGTCTTGTCCACCGCTGAAAACTACAACAGCGCGTTTCATGGTGTTTTCCTGGTCATTAATTTTGCGCTTATGGTAATGCCTCAGTCCGCTGCTGAACAGCTGCAAGGCGGATCAATGGGCGGTGGAATCCATGCGCGACTGAAATCGAACCAGCCCAGGGTGTTGAGCTCAATGCCTTCAACGCCAGGCGGTGCGTGGATTTGGTAGCGATAATTAAACAGCGGCAGCAGAACGCCCTCCACCATCAGCTGATGATAAAGCTGGTGAAGCGTGTGAGTACGACTGTTGCTGTCCGCGATCTGCTGAATAGCCAGCAGTTGCGCCTGGACGTCTTCGCCCTGTGATGTGACCCACAGCGGCCGCCATAGCGGATCGCTCTGCAACCAGTTGGCCAATGTAAAGACCGGCGCATCGCCAATCAGTCTGTCACCCATCACGATATCTGCTTCATCAAGTTGCTCGATGCGGTGCCAGTTTTTTACCGGGTGAAACACCACGTTCAGGCTGCAACCGTGCCGTTTTAACAGGGCAACCAGCGCCTGTGACATCTGGTGTAATTCAACCGGTAACTGATAATGCAGCGTCAGTGTCGCCGGCAAGGGGACCGGGACACTATTAATCCGCGGCACATCCCAGCCAGGTAACAGTTCGCTGCTGGGCGTGATTAATCCTTCATCCAGTGGCAACCGGCTGACGATGCCGCTTTGCTGGATTAGCTGAAAAAGCGTACGTGCCTGATCGCGCGTAAATCCGGCTCGTGGTCGGCAGACCAGATAACAGAAGCCCAGACTGATGCTGCTGCTCACCGGTTGTAACGTCCTGAGCTCATTGGCATCCCCTATGGCAATTTGCACCGGATGACGACAGCTACTGCCGAGAGCAGGATCAAACAACTGAGGCGTAATCCAGTACTCAACGGCTTGCAACAGCGGCCGCTGCAGATGCCAGCGGGAATGACTTTCAATCCTGACCAGCTCAGGACTAAAGTGCGCCAGTTTCCATGGGCCGCTGCCAATGACAGCATCATCAGGATGAGGCAACAGGCATAACAGATGGGCAAGGCGATGAGGCAGCCAGAAGTCAGGGCGTCGCAGGATAAACCGCAGCGCAAGCGGATGGGGGGCATCCACGCTAATGACATCAGCCAGCAATACACGCACGCGCGTATCGTGCAACAGCTGACGGAATTGCGTCACCAGTTGTGCGGCCTGCACTGGCTCGTCGTTGTGCCACATTAGCTGAGGCCGTAACCAGAATAACCAGCTACAAGATGCCTCATCATGTTGCCAGTGGTGTGCCAAATCGCCCACCGGCTCATCCTGCTCAAACCGGGTCAGTCCTGAGCAGATCTGGCGCACCAGATGCTGTTCAGCCCGTCCGGCAATCTGGCGCGGCTCAGTGCTTTCCATCGGGCGATAGTAGGGAATGCGCAGAACCGGCGTATCGTTCTGCCACTGACCACCCATGAGTGGCCGCAGCATATTGATCAGCCTTTCCGGTGCCAGATCCAGCAACTGCAAAGCATCCGCCGCCTCTCCGGCATCAAGCTGCCGTTGCAGCAACTGCTGTCGTAATTGTTCGGGCGTTTGCAGAAACGTTAATTGCCCCTGCTTGCCACGGCCTGGCTCGCCATGCCAGCGAAGCCAGCCTGCGTGCTGCCACTGTGACAGCAACGTTCGCAGATGGCGTTCGCTGCAGATACAGTGGCGCGCCATCTCTGCCACGCAGGTCTGCTGAGAGGCGCCCAGACTCTGCTGCCACAGACGTTGAAACTGATTAAGACGATTAAGTTGGCGCATGCTAAACCCGGAACAGTTTTTTTAAAGTATTCACTATTAGTTCCGCAATTAACAGGCAATAGTAAAGCTATCTTTCAGCAGGAGGGGAATCATGGTGCGTTTAGCCGCGTTCGATATGGATGGCACATTGTTGCTGCCGAATCATCAGTTGGGTCAGCAGACTCTGGAGAGTTTGCAGGCATTGCATCTGCGTGGTGTTAATCTCGCGCTTGCAACGGGCCGCCATCTACTGGAAATGCAGATCCTGCGGGAAAAAATGACACTTCCCGCATGGCTGATCACCGGTAATGGCACCCGCGTACACGATCGGTCTGGCAATCTTATCTTCGCACGTGATCTGCCTCCTGCCGTCGCTGAAGAGGTCATCCACCGCCACTGGGATACCACCGCGACAATCCATATTTTCAACAATCAGGGGTGGTTTACCGATCGACCTGCTCCGGAGCTGCTGGTGGCCCATCAGATGAGCGGATTCGGTTATCAACTGTGCGATCTTAAAAAGCTGCCTGCGCATCAGGTGACAAAAATCTGCTTTATTGATCAGCATCAGAATCTGTGTCGGCTAAAGATCTCGCTGGATGCCGCATTGGGCGAGCAGGCTACGGTCTGCTTCTCTGGGGTGGACACGCTGGAGGTCTTGCCCGCTCACTGCAACAAAGGCAGCGCGCTGGCGCTGTTATGTGATCACCTGTCGCTGACAATGGCGGAATGTATGGCGTTTGGTGATGCGATGAACGATCGCGAGATGCTGGCGCAGGTCGGGCAGGGCTTCATCATGGGCAATGCGATGGCGCAGCTGAAAGCCGCACTTCCGCATTTAACCGTATTAGGGCATTGCGAGACACAGGCAGTGTCTCACTATTTAAATCACTGGCTGGCTACACCTGACCTCGCGTATTCCCCCGAATGCTGAGGATTGCCGTGCACCGGACAGGATGTCCGGTTTTTTATTCCAGCTCGCGCTGCCACGGCGTGATATCGCCAATATGTTTTGCTACCCACTCTGGCTGATAGTAGCTATCGGGATAACGTTCGCCACTGTCGCACAGCAGTGTCACCAGCGCCCCTTGCTGATTTGCCGCCCGTAAGCGTTTCGCCACCTGCATCATGCCCCAGAAATTAGTGCCGGTAGAGGCGCCAGGTTTGCGTCCCAGAATTTTTTCCAGTTTCAGCATGGCGGCCAGCGTCGCACCATCCGGCACTTTTATCATTTCATCGATCACGTCAGGCATAAACGAGGGTTCTACCCGTGGACGGCCAATCCCCTCGATCATGCTGCCGCGTGTGCTGGTCAGAGTGGCATCACGCTGCCTCCAGTAGTCGAAAAAGACAGAATGCTGCGGATCCACCACCAGCATTTTCGTTTCCAGTCCCTGGTAACGAATATAGCGGCCCAGGGTCGCTGAAGTGCCGCCGGTGCCTGCACTCATGATGACAGTATGGGGAATGGGATAGGGTTCATGCTGCATCTGACGAAAGATGCTCTCTGCAATGTTGTTATTGCCACGCCAGTCTGTCGCGCGTTCAGCGTAAGTAAACTGATCCATAAAATGGCCATTCAGCTGCCGCGCCAGCCGTTCAGACTCTGCGTAAAGCTGGCAGGGATCTTCGACAAAATGGCACTGTCCGCCATAAAACGCGATCTGCTCAATTTTACGCTTCGCTGTACTGGCGGGCATCACTGCAATAAACGGCAGGCCCAGCAGCCTTGCGAAGTACGCCTCAGAAACGGCAGTGCTGCCTGACGAGGCTTCTATAATCGGCGTATCCTGTTTAATCCAGCCATTAGAAAGGCCGTAAAGAAACAGAGATCGTGCCAGCCGATGTTTAAGACTGCCACTGGGATGGGTGCTCTCATCTTTCAGATAGAACCAGATGCCGGGAAAATCCGCCAGATCGAACCGGATCAAGTGGGTCTCTGCCGATCGTTGAAAGTCAGCATTAATTTCGTTGATAGCGTGACGAATCCAGCAAGTGTGCATCTCAGGCGTCCGATAAAAAATAATGAGACTATTTTATGGCACGTGCAGGAAAAAGAGATTGCAATATTACCGCTAAAATCGCGGTAATGGAGAAAATGATTCTCTCGGAGCCCCGAATGTTAGATAAAACTGACCTCAAATTGCTCGCGCTACTGCAGCAGGACTGTACCCTGTCACTGCAGGCATTGGCGGATGCCGTCAACCTTACCACCACACCCTGCTGGAAGCGCCTTAAAAAACTGGAAGATGATGGCATTATTCGCGCTCGGGTAGCGTTGCTGGATGGTGATAAAATCGGACTGTCACTGACGGCATTTATGTTTGTGAAAACCCAGCAGCACAGCCGCGACTGGTATCAGACTTTTGTCTCCGTAGTGAGTAGCATGCCGGAGGTCATGGCCTTTTATCGCATGGCAGGCGAGTATGATTACCTGCTGCGCATTCAGGTGGCCGATATGAAAAGCTATGATGCTTTTTACAAGCGAGTCGTCAATGGGGTGCCCGGCCTGATTGATGTGACGTCCAGCTTCGCCATGGAAGAGATTAAATACACCACGGCTTTACCTGTCGCCCTCTGAGGGCCTGAGATTGAGAGCAGCGTTGTGCGATTATTCAGTCAGTTAAGTTGGTATTTCCTGCGGGAGTGGCGGCGCTATCTGGGCGCGGTCATCCTGCTTATTGTTATTGCTATTCTGCAGTTGCTGCCGCCGCATGTTGTCGGCGTGATTGTCGATGGTGTAACACGTGACAACATGAGTTCAAGCCGCATCATGATGTGGATTGGGATCATGCTGGCAACGGCAATAGTGGTCTATCTGCTGCGCTATGTCTGGCGCGTCCTGTTGTTTGGTGCCTCCTACCAGCTGGCGGTTGAACTGCGCGAAGATTTTTATCGCCAGTTAAGTCGTCAGCAACCGGCATTTTACCTGCGTCACCGCACCGGCGACCTGATCGCGCGCGCCACCAACGACGTGGACCGCGTGGTGTTTGCGGCCGGAGAAGGGGTACTGACGCTGGTCGATTCGCTGGTGATGGGATGTGTGGTGTTGCTGGTGATGAGTACTCAGATCAGCTGGCAACTGACGCTGCTGGCGCTGGTACCGATGCCGATTATGGCTATCGTGATCCATCGTTACGGTAATCAGTTGCACCACCGCTTTAAGCTGGCACAGGCGGCCTTCTCCAGCCTCAACGATCAGACGCAGGAGAGCCTGACCAGCATCCGGATGATCAAAGCTTTTGGTCTGGAACAGCATCAGTCGCAGCAATTTTCCGACATCGCCCGCGATACCGGGGAAAAAAACCTGCGTGTAGCACGAGTCGATGCCCGTTTCGATCCCACAATCTACATCGCGATCGGTTTCTCAAACCTGCTGGCGATTGGCGGCGGCAGCTGGATGGTGTGGCATGATCAGATGACGCTGGGACAGCTCACCAGCTTTGTGATGTATCTCGGCCTGATGATTTGGCCAATGCTGGCGCTGGCGTGGATGTTTAATATTGTCGAACGCGGCAGCGCCGCCTGGAGCCGCATCGGTGCGCTGCTGGCAGAAGCGCCAGCGGTGGAAGATGGCGATAAATCGTTACCCCCTCAACCCGGCATGCTGCAGGTCGCTATTCGCGCCTTTCACTATCCGGCCAGCACGGGTCCGGTGCTAAGCGATATCATCTTCCAGTTGAAACCCGGTGAGATGCTGGGACTGTGCGGGCCAACCGGCAGTGGCAAAAGCACACTGCTCAGCCTGATTCAGCGTCACTTTGATATTCAGCAGGGTGACATCCGCTACCATCAGATCCCGCTGCCGCAGTTACGGCTGGACAGCTGGCGCAGCCGTCTGGCCGTAGTCAGCCAGACACCGTTCCTGTTCTCAGACAGTGTGGCGAACAATATTGCATTGGGGAAACCGGGCGCAACCCAGCTGGAGATAGAACGTGCAGCTATGCTGGCCTGTGTTCATGACGATATCCTGCGTCTGCCGCAGGGTTATGAAACGGAAGTCGGGGAGCGCGGCGTCATGCTGTCCGGTGGACAGAAGCAGCGTCTTTCAATTGCCAGGGCACTCCTGCTGAATGCCGAAATCCTGATTCTGGACGACGCACTTTCTGCAGTGGATGGACGTACCGAACACGAAATCCTGCATAATCTGCGCATCTGGGGGCAGGGGAAAACACTGATTATCAGCGCACACCGCCTGTCGGCGCTGACAGAAGCCAGTGAAATTCTGGTGCTGCAACAGGGCAGTGTGATGCAGCGAGGCGATCACGATGCGCTGGCCAGCAGTGCTGGCTGGTATCGTGATATGTACCGGTATCAGCAACTCGAAGCGGCACTGGATGATGATGAAAATGAGAAAGGAGTGCCGCATGGCTAAGTCTGCACGCTTGTGGCCAACCCTGAAGCGTCTGCTGAGCTACGGCAAGCCATGGCGCAAATCTCTGTCGCTGGCGGTTGGCATGCTCTGGATTGCTGCCGCAGCGGAAGTGACCGGCCCGGTGCTGGTCAGCTATTTTATTGATAATCTGGTGGCGAAGCATCAGATGCCCTGGGGTATCGTTGCCGGACTGGTGGTGAGTTTTATCCTGCTTCAGTTACTGGCCGCCGGGCTGCACTACTGGCAGGCGCTGTTATTCAACCGTGCCGCGATTGGCGTGGTCCAGCAGTTGCGCTGTGACGTGATGAATGCAGCACTCTGTCAGCCGCTGAGCGCCTTTGATACCCAGCCGGTCGGTCAAATCATTTCGCGTGTGACGAACGACACCGAAGTCATCCGCGATCTCTACGTCACGGTGGTCTCCACTGTGCTGCGCAGTGCTGCACTCGTTGGTGCCATGATGGTAGCGATGTTCAGCCTTGACTGGCGTATGGCACTGGTGGCGATGATGATCTTCCCGCTGGTACTGATAGTCATGTTTATCTATCAGCGCTACAGCACGCCGATTGCCCGACGGGTTCGTAGTTATCTGGCAGACATTAACAACGGCTTTAACGAAGTGATCAGCGGCATGAGCGTGATTCAGCAGTTTCGCCAGCAGGCGCGATTTGGTGAGCGTATGGGCGAAGCGAGTCGCTCCCACTATCTGGCGCGAATGGAGACGCTGCGTCTTGATGGCTTTCTGCTGCGCCCTCTGTTGAGCCTGTTTTCAGCGATGGTACTGTGTGGGTTGCTGATCCTGTTCAGCTTCTCGGTGCCTGGCGTGTTTGAAGTCGGGGTGTTGTATGCCTTTATTACTTACCTGGGCCGCCTGAATGAGCCGCTGATTGAGCTGACCACGCAGCAATCGATGCTGCAACAGGCGGTGGTTTCTGGTGAGCGTATTTTCGAGCTGATGGATGCTACGCAGCAGCAATATGGCATCGACCCGCAGCCACTGGCTTCAGGTCGTATCACCCTGAACAATCTCAGTTTTGCCTACCGTGAAAACCGCGATGTACTCAGTGATATCAATCTTGACGTCGCACCGCGTGAATTCGTGGCACTGGTGGGCCATACCGGCAGCGGCAAGAGTACTCTGGCTAATTTGCTGATGGGCTACTACCCGGTGACGCGCGGCGAAATCCGGATTGATGACCGGCCTATTGGTGACCTGAGTCATGCCGTGCTGCGACACGGTATCGCGATGGTGCAGCAGGATCCGGTCGTACTGGCCGATACGCTGCTGGCCAATGTCCGGCTGGGCCGCGACATCAGTGAAGAGGCTGTCTGGCAGGTGCTCCAGCAGGTACAGCTGGCGCCACTGGCGCAGGCTTTACCAGAGGGAATTCATACCCGGCTGGGCGAGCAGGGCAATAATTTGTCGGTCGGACAGAAGCAGCTGCTGGCGCTGGCCCGGGTACTGGTTGATCTGCCGCAGATACTTATCCTCGACGAGGCAACAGCCAATATCGACTCCGGTACCGAACAGGCGATTCAGCAGACACTTGCGACGCTTCGTCAGCACAGTACGCTGGTGGTGATTGCGCACCGACTATCAACGATTGTGGAAGCGGACAAGATTCTGGTGCTTCATCGCGGTCGTGTGGTGGAGCAGGGTACCCATCAGCAACTGCTGGCGATGCAGGGACGCTACTGGCAGATGTATCAGCTACAACAGGCAGGTGAAAATCTGGCGTCGGGCGTGCCTGTAACATCTGAAGGTTGAGCTGCACCTTTTTTGAGCATGTTTATCAGAATAATCTGTACAAATGCACTCCTTTGACGCCTTAAGCACCAAAGGAGTGCAGTCCCTGGCAGTATTCCCCTTCATCCAGGCTTCAGGTTTCCGCTACGGTTAAAACCATGCCTTGCCGCGTCTCGCCTGACTCACTGATTAACGTCAGTTTTACACTCTGGCACAGGCTTTGCTTATATCCCTTCGTGTCCATAAACGTTACCAATTTACTCGCTGGAGGGGATCCAATGAAGCTGGTCACCGTCGTAATTAAGCCATTCAAGCTGGAGGATGTACGTGAAGCTTTATCCTCTATCGGCATTCAGGGACTGACCGTCTCCGAAGTGAAGGGGTTTGGCCGTCAGAAAGGCCATGCAGAGCTTTATCGTGGCGCAGAATACAGCGTAAATTTCCTGCCAAAAGTCAAAATTGATATCGCGATTGCCGATGATCAGCTGGACGAAGTGGTGGATGTCATCAGTAAAGCGGCTTACACCGGCAAAATTGGCGACGGTAAGATTTTCGTGGCTGAACTGCAGCGCGTCATCCGTATTCGTACCGGCGAGACCGACGAAGCCGCTCTGTAATCAAGACTCAGTACTGTGATGGGATGGAATAAAAATGAATAAAATGTTAGCTAAGTTGGGCCTCACCAGCCTGGCACTGTTACCCTCACTCGCGATGGCTGCGCCTGCCGTTGCGGACAAGGCTGATAACGCATTTATGATGATTTGCACCGCGCTGGTGCTGTTTATGTCAATTCCAGGTATCGCGCTGTTTTACGGTGGTCTGATTCGCGGCAAAAACGTTCTGTCGATGCTGACCCAGGTCGCGGTGACCTTCTCGCTGGTTTGCGTATTGTGGGTGGTCTACGGCTACTCCCTGGCGTTCAGTGAAGGCAATGCTTTCTTTGGTGGCTTTGGCTGGGCCATGCTGAAAAACATTCAACTTACCGCCGTAATGGGCAGTTTCTATCAGTATATCCACGTCGCTTTCCAGGCCTCATTTGCCTGTATCACCGTGGGCCTGATTGTCGGTGCGATAGCTGAACGTATCCGCTTCTCTGCAGTACTGATTTTTGTCGGTGTCTGGCTGACGCTCTCCTATTTACCTATCGCGCACATGGTGTGGGCGGGCGGTTTCCTGGCTCAGGATGGTGCGCTGGACTTTGCTGGCGGTACAGTAGTGCATATTAACGCCGCAGTAGCGGGTCTGGTGGGCGCTTATCTGGTAGGCAAACGTGCTGGTTTTGGTAAAGAGGCCTTTAAGCCACACAACCTGCCAATGGTCTTCACCGGCACCGCGATTCTTTATGTTGGCTGGTTCGGCTTCAACGCCGGTTCTGCGTCTGCAGCAAATGAAATCGCGGCATTGGCCTTCCTGAATACCGTCGTCGCAACCGCGGGCGCAGTCCTGGCATGGACCTTTGGCGAGTGGGCGGTACGTGGTAAGCCTTCTCTGTTGGGTGCCTGTTCAGGCTTTATTGCCGGTCTGGTAGCGATTACCCCAGCCTGTGGTTACGTTGGCGTGGGCGGATCCTTGATCATCGGTCTGGTTGGCGGCCTGGCAGGATTGTGGGGTGTGACCACCCTGAAGAAATGGCTGCGTGTGGATGATCCCTGCGATGTGTTCGGCGTACACGGCGTCTGTGGAATTGTAGGCTGTATTCTGACTGGCGTGTTTGCTTCCTCTTCACTGGGCGGCGTGGGCTATGCACAGGGCGTTACCATGGGCCATCAGGTCTGGGTGCAGCTGTTCAGCGTGGGCCTGACTATCGTCTGGTCGGGTGTTGTCGCCTTTATCGGCTTTAAGCTGGCTGACCTGATTGTTGGTCTGCGTGTACCGGAAGAGCATGAGCGTGAAGGTCTGGACGTAAACAGCCACGGCGAGAACGCTTACAACCAGTAATCTGTCAGTACGGAAAAGATGAATCGGGGGCGAGAAATCGCCCCTTTTTTTATTCGCTGCGCTGACGCATCACGCCTTCCTGAACCGTCGACGCCACCAGCACACCTTGCTGATTGTAAAACTCACCCCGGACAAAACCGCGTGCGCCAGAAGCCGAGGTACTGACCACACTGTAGAGCAGCCATTCAGTGAAGTCGAACGGGCGGTGGAACCACATGGAATGGTCGATCGTGGCGACCTGCATGTCCGGTTCTAAAAAGCCTTTACCGTGCGGCTGAAGCGCGACCGGCAGGAAATTGAGATCGGAAGCATAGCCGAGCAGGTACTGGTGAATACGTAAGTCGTCAGGCAGTGGGCCAGTGGCACGGATCCAGACCTGGCGCTCAGGCTTAGCCACATGTCCCCGCAACGGGTTGTGAATCTGCACCGGACGGATCTCCAGCGGACGTTCAGCAATGAATTTCTCGCGTAGCTTTTCTGGCAGAAGATGTGCCATTTTCTGCGCCATCGCCTGCTCAGTTAACAGGTTTTCAGGCCCGACGACTTCAGGCATCGGATTTTGATGTTCAAATCCGCTTTCCGGCGACTGAAACGATGCGGTCATGTAAAAAATCGGCTGTCCATTCTGAATGGCACTTACCCGCCGGGCACTGAAACTTTTGCCATCACGCAGCGTTTCAACATCATAGATAATCGCTTTCTGGCTATCGCCGGGTCGCAAAAAGTAGCTGTGGAAAGAGTGGATAACGCGATCTGGCGGGACGGTTTGCTTAGCGGCATAAAGGGCCTGACCGACCACCTGACCGCCAAAAACCTGGCGCAGACCCAGATCTTCGCTCTGGCCGCGATATAAACCCTCTTCGAGTTTTTCCAGATTTAACAGATTCAGCAGATTTTGCAGTGCCTGACTCATGGCGCATTCCTCAATAAAGTGACCTGCTCAGTGTGAAAGATCGGACCAGTTGACGTCAATCAGACTTTCCGCTTTAGCTGAGCCAGGCAAAATTTCATTTTTGTGCCAACATTAAGGACATACGGCGAGTGAAACGCTGTAAGCAGGATTCGCTGCCGACAATCATTTTGATCAAATGGAGACGACATCAATGAAACTCAGGCATGTGTGTAGTGGTGTAATTATGGCGCTTGCTGTTGCGGGATGCGCCGATAAGAGTAAACCCGTTCCGACCCCCACTCTGGGTTCTGCGGTTGCAGGCCAGACCGCGGCAATTGCGCAGCCTAACGTAAGTGGCTCTGTATTTATCCGCCAGCGCATTGCGCTGCCGCCGGATGCGGTGTTAACGGTAACCCTGTCTGATGCCTCTGTATCCGACGCACCATCAAAAGTGCTGTCGCAGCGCGTGGTGCGTACTGAAGGTAAACAGGCACCTTTCCAGTTCGTGCTGCCGTTTAACCCGGCCGACATCCAGCCTAATGCGCGCATTCTGTTAAGCGCAGCGATCTCAATCGACGGCAAACTGGCTTTTGTCACTGAAGGCGTGAAGCCGGTGATCAACCAGGGTGGCACTAAAGCTGAACTGCTGCTGGTACCCGTGCCGTCAATGGCGATGCCAACCCAGCCGGGCGCAGCGACCACCGTTCCTTCGACCTCACCGACTCAGGTGACGCCGTCTGCAGCTGTTCCTGCACCAACCCATATTTAATCACTTTTCGGGGCGACCTTGTCGCCCCTTTTACTGCCTGAAATCCCAGCGATACGTTCCGATATCAAGCTGTCCCTCATCACTTACCTCTATGCCTTCGGCTTCCAGTGCATCGCGCTGTCTGAACAGACGGTCGCCCTGCAGTGAAATTTTACCGTGACGATTGACGACGCGATGCCAGGGAAGGGTAGTGCCTTCAGGTAACCGACTGAGCACGCCGCCGACCTGGCGTGCCGCCCGCGGAGAACCGGCCAGCAGCGCCACATCGCCATAGGTAGTGACATGGCCATACGGAATAGCGGCAACAATTTGCCAGATGCGTTGCTGGAAGGTGTCAGGCTGTTCCATGTGTTTATTTCATCCGCTTATTTCATCAGGAATAAGGTCTTAACTTTAGCATGGGGAGAAAGCAGTGAAAGCGTTATAACGGCGGTTGTTCAAGAAAACAACGGTTGTCCCGACTACGCTTGCAATTGCACCCTCCTTCCCAGATAATGCCCCCGCTCTCGTAAAGAGGGCTTGTCAATGGGGGCCCTGTTGGTTCTCCCGCAATGCTAGCTTGTGAACTCGGTCAGATCCGGAAGGAAGCAGCCGTAGCAGGTGACGCGTGTGCCGGGATGTAGCTGGCAGGGCCCCCACCACTTTCTCCCTCGCAATATCCCTTCACAGAAACTGCAGACAGGCAAAACCCGCCTGGCCGATTGGTTTGACGGCAGGCAGGAATATCCGGTACTAAAAAATGTAAAGCTAAGTACTAATCAATAAAACTAGCGGACAAATTTCCAGACTGAACCCGGGACTTTATCGTAAAGCTTGTTCATCGTCAGTTCTGCCAGACGATGGTCAGCTGCCGAGTAAAATACCGCTAACTCATCTTCAGGTAATTCATACTTATTTTTTTCAATGACCCTTTCCAGGGTATCCAGTGAACGGCAACGCCGTAGTCGCATCAAATAATCAGTTTTAGTCAGGGTTTTGTTCATAAATAAACCGTTCTCATGTCTGTACTATAATGAATGGCTCGGTTGCTGGAGAAAAGCGCACTCTTCAGTGAACAGATTAAATAAGCGTTTAGCTGAACGTTGCCACCGTTGAAGATCCGGACTATTGACACCATAGTTGCTGAATAACATAAAGGTATCATCAAGATATTCATCGATTTGCGAAATCAGCGCTTCATCTTCAACGTGCTTAATTTTGTAATTCATGGTGAAAGAGGCGATGTGCTCAATCAAATCGTTAAGCTGCAGATTGCTTTCAGAAGTGGGATCATTTACCCAGCCATGATGGCTGTCGGTTAATGTTGCCATGCTGTCGTCAAACAGGCTTTCACATAGGTATTTAAGCTGGGCAATATCATGCCGTTTCGGTGAGTATTCGTCCATCTTTTTCCCCTCCATAGCTAGCACAGTTGCCGCAGGGCAGCGAGTCACGATAACGCCGCCGGGAAGCGATTATTCGGGCAGTTATTAAACGGGATATCTTAAAGATAGTGTAAAACCATTAGTTCTGCTCACCTCCATTACTAAATATTACAATTCATCGCTGGGGGAGGGTTGGGCATTGTCAATCGCATCAAACTCAAGTGCACCGGGCACAATGCGAAACTTCACCTGCTCCGATTGCGTTACTGTTTCATTTAAATCCTGACAAGGACTAAATAAATTCCAGTCAAAATCGTAAAGTAATTTAAAACTATCCAGATCCTGATATTCAACACAAATAATTTTTAAACTGCCAGGAACTAACTGCGCATTCTGCGAATACCAGCGTAAATCCCCTACCAGCAAATCTGTTATTTTGAGAATATTCCGCTGAACAATCTCCGCTAATTTTGCGCAGTCTGATTCGCCCACAGCAATATCACATTCAATTCGTGACAACATATCTGGTCCGCTTATAACCGTCAATAAACCTATCATTGGATTTCTGCAACCAGTTTGCAAGCCAGCAGAGCACAAAACCGTTAATTATTAACCTGCGCCAGTGGTGTGAGCAGCCTGCATCGCATGTCTGCGACTGCCAGTGACACCTGGCGTTATTTATCTTTTGATACACATTCGCGCATAGATGCAGCAACAATATCCGATATATTATTGTTATGTTATAACATATTGGTGAAGTGATGCGTCAGAGTGGATTACTTATGTCATTAGGTGGGCGACTGGCTATCGCACTGCTGTTCATTGCGCTGCTTGCTGTGGCGATAAAATGGGGGATCAGCGCATGATTCGGTTCAACGCACTTCGCGCGGGCTATCAGGGACAGGCTGTTACCCCCGCCATCAACGGTCAGCTCAGCGCTGGCTCGATGACAGCCCTGGTCGGCGCGAATGGTAGCGGCAAATCAACACTGTTAAAAACCATCGCGGGCTTGCTGCCACCGATAGCGGGGCGCTGCGAGCTGCAGGTTTCGCGGCGGGCTATTGGCTGGATGCCACAGCGTACTGAACTGGAGACGCGCTTTCCCCTGACGGTATTTGAACTGGTTTCAATTGGCTGCTGGCCTCGCTGCGGCTGGTTCGGCGGCATCAACCGTGAACTGCGTCGGGAAATCTGGCAGGCGCTGGAGGCGGTTCAGATGCGTGATTATGCAGATGCGCAGCCCGCGACCTTATCGGGCGGACAGCTTCAGCGCGTCTTGTTTGCGCGGCTGATGATGCAGCGCAGCCAGCTCTGGCTACTGGATGAGCCTTTTAACGGCATTGATAGTCAGACGGTAACATTACTGATGTCGATACTGGAACAGCAACAGCAGGCTGGAACAACGCTGCTGGTGGTGCTGCACGACCGTCCACTGGTCGCTCGCTACTTCAGTAATGTGATGTCGATGGATGATACGGAGGTCAGTTGCACCTGGCTCCCTGATCCCCCTCTGCGGAGTTATGCGCCGTGACGTTGATACAGCCTTTTATTGAGTTTGGGTTTATGCGGCGCGCACTGGTTGCCTGCGTCGCGCTGGCTATCAGTGCCACGCCACTCGGCGTTTTTCTTTCGCTGCGCCGTATGAGTCTGATTGGCGATGCGTTATCACATGCTGTGTTGCCGGGGGCGGCTATTGGCTATCTGATCTCCGGACTGTCACTGGTCGCGATGGGTATCGGCGGCCTGATCGCAGGTTTAGCCGTGGCGCTGCTCTCGGGCGCGGTTAGTCGATACACGCCCTTAAAAGAGGATGCCAGTTTTGCCGGGTTTTACCTCGGTTCGCTGGCGCTGGGCGTCACGCTGGTCTCGCTGCGCGGCTCAAGCGTGGATCTGCTGCACGTACTGTTTGGCTCGCTGCTGGCGGTGGACAATGCTGCACTGTTGCTGGTCGGTGGCATCGCCGCCTTTACGCTGATTATGCTGGCGATCATTTATCGTCCGCTGGTCATCGATGCCTTTGACAGTGACTTCCTGCGGGCGCAGGGAAAATGGAGTGCACCGCTGGTGCATGGTCTGTTTTTAATGCTGGTGGTGCTGAATCTGGTGGCAGGCTTTCAGGTGCTGGGCACGCTGATGTCGGTGGGATTAATGATGCTGCCTGCTGCCAGCGCCCGTTTCTGGAGCCGCCATCTTGCCGCGATGCTGGCTATCGCCATTTTCATGGCAATGATTTCAGCCCTGGCTGGCCTGATGCTCTCCTGGCACTTTTCATTACCGGCCGGTCCCGCTGTGGTGCTGAGCGCCGCCATGCTGTTTTTTTTCTCCATTCTTGCAGGGCCATGCGGCGGGATTTTGCGCCGCCATTAATCTTAAGGGGTATCTATGAAAAAATTACCGGTTAGCCTGGCGCTCGCTGCGCTGTTTGCCACGCCATTTGCAATGGCAAAAACGGTGGATGTCGTGGCCAGTTTTACTGTGCTGGCAGATATCGTCAAACAGGTCGGCGGCGATCATGTCAACGTAAAAAGTCTGGTGGGACCGAATGGCGATCCCCATACGTTTGAGCCGACGCCACAGGACAGCCAGGCGCTGGCGAAGGCCGATCTGGTGTTTGTCAGCGGACTGGGACTGGAAGGGTGGATGGATCGCCTGGTCAGCGCGTCGGGATATCGCGGGCAGCCCGTGGTCGCTTCAACGGGTGTGACTACGCGCAGCATGGAGGAGGAGGGCAAAACGGTGACCGATCCACACGCCTGGAACAGCATGCAGAACGGCGTTATCTACGCGACCAACGTGATGAATGCGCTGGTCAAAGCCGACCCTGAAGACGCGCCAGCAATCCGCAAGCGTGGGCAGAATTACATACAGCAACTGCAGGCGCTGGATAGCTGGGCAAAAACGGCCTTTGATGCTGTGCCTGCCGACAAGCGTAAAGTGCTGACCAGTCACGATGCGTTTGGTTACTTTGGACAGCGATATGGCGTAACGTTTCTGGCACCCGTCGGATTCTCAACTGAAGCAGAAGCGAGTGCCAGCAACGTGGGGAGCTTAATCAACCAGCTCAAACAGCAGCACATTAACCGCTATTTCATCGAGAATCAGACGGACCCGCGGTTAGTGAAACAGATAGCCAGCGCGACCGGTGCTGAGCCAGGTGGTGAGCTCTATCCGGAAGCCTTATCCACGGCTTCTGGCCCGGCGGCGACTTATCAGGCGGCCTTTAAACATAACGTGAATGCGATGCTGAAGAGTATGCAATAGGCATAAAAAAGGCCGGGCGAGCCCGGCCAGTCATCACGACACAAACTAGCGTTTCTTCTTCCTTCCCTGTACAGCTTTAAAGCGTGGATTTGTTTTACAGATAACGTAAACACGGCCTTTGCGGCGGACTACCTTACAATCCCGATGGCGATTTTTGGCGGAGCGCAGTGAGCTTAATACCTTCATGAGTTACCTCTTCTTTGCGGTCAGGAAAGAACCGAAACGCTGGTTAAAGCGTGCGGTGCTGCCTTCTTTAGCAAAATCTTTCTGTTTGCCGGTGTAGAAAACATGCGAGGCGGATGACACGTCCAGGGTGACGTAGGGCAGTGTTTCGCCTTCGAACTCAACTGTGCGATCGGTTTTTATGGTGGATCCGATTTTGAACCACACATCAGCGGATGTGTCATGGAAGACCACGTGACGATAGTGAGGATGAATATTCGCTTTCATAATGCACGCCTATGTAATGTTATAATATAACATTATTATGCGCCGCACTTTTCAGCATTGCAACTGCCAGCGCATTATTAAAAGCAGAGGATCTGCAAAGAGCAGGGACAGAATCGCAGGCATAAAAAAGGCCGCTTGCGCGGCCTTAGATGATTTACAGCTTAGTGAGTCTGGTTATGTTCAACCGGATGACTGTTTGCTGATTCTTCTTTTTTCTTGCCAAAGCGGCGGCGTACCACCACAAAGAACACCGGCACAAAGAAGATCGCCAGGATAGTCGCGGTAACCATACCACCGATTACGCCTGTACCTACCGCGTTCTGAGAACCGGAGCCAGCACCGGTACTGATTGCCAGCGGCAGTACCCCGAGAATAAACGCCAGTGACGTCATCAGGATAGGACGCAGACGCATACGACACGCTTCCAGCGCAGCTTCAATCAGCCCTTTGCCCTCTTTATCCATCAAATCCTTAGCAAATTCGACAATAAGGATGGCGTTCTTGGTCGAGAGGCCGATGGTGGTCAGTAACCCGACAACAAAGTAGACGTCATTACTTAAGCCACGCAGGGTGGTAAAGAGCAGTGCACCAATAACCCCGAGCGGGACAACCAGCATAACCGAGAAGGGAATCGACCAGCTCTCGTACAGTGCGGCGAGACACAGGAAGACCACAATCAGCGAGATAGCATAGAGCGCAGGAGCCTGATTACCGGATAAGCGTTCCTGATAGGACATGCCAGTCCAGTCATAGCCGATACCGGCAGGCAGTTTCGCCGCCAGCTCTTCCATCAGATCCATGGCCGCACCCGAACTTTTACCGGGAGCTGCCTGTCCCAGGATTTCCATCGCAGGCAGGCCGTTGTAACGCTCAAGGCGCGGTGAACCATACTGCCATTTCGCTGACGAGAAGGCTGAGAAGGGCACCATGGTTCCACTGCTGTTGCGCACGAACCACTTACCAATGTCGTCCGGCAACATGCGGGAGTCCGCTTTACCCATCACGTAAACTTTTTTCACACGACCGCGATCAATGAAATCGTTCACGTAAGAGCCACCCCAGGAAGCCGCCAGCGTGGTATTGATATCACTGAGTGATACGCCCAGTGCCTGCGCTTTTTCCTGATCGATCGTCAGCTTGTACTGCGGTGTATCTTCCATACCGTTCGGGCGCACGCCAACCAGCGTATCAGGATGCTGTGCAATCATACCAAACAGCTGATTACGCGCTTCCGTCAGCTTATCGTGACCCAGGTTATTCTGATCGATGAGCTCAAAATCGAAGCCAGTCGCGTTACCCAGTTCAATGATAGCGGGCAGGTTGAACGGAATAACCATCGCATCTTTGATTGCGCCCAGCGCCTGCATGGCGCGGCCAGCAATCGCCGGAACTTTCATGTCTGCGCCGGTACGCTCATCCCACGGCTTGAGACTGACGAAGGCGATACCGGTATTCTGTCCACGACCGGCAAAGCCGAAGCCGTTAACGGTGAACACTGATTTAACCGTGTCTTTCTCCTGCGTCAGGAAGTAGTCCGTCACCTGATCCAGCACTTTCTGAGTACGCTCCTGCGTTGCGCCCGCAGGCAGCTGCGCCTGAGCCAGCAGCAGACCCTGATCCTCTTCCGGTAAGAATGAAGAGGGCAGCCGCATAAACAGAAACGCCATTCCGACCACGATGACCAGATAGATCAGCATGTAGCGACCCGTACTGCGAACCATGTGGCCGACGCCATCCACATAGTGGCTGGTGCTTTTGTCGAATATACGGTTGAACCAGCCGAAGAAACCGGTGGTTTTACCGTGCTCGCCTTTTTTGATCGGTTTCAGCATGGTGGCACAGAGTGCCGGCGTCAGAATAAAGGCGACCAGCACCGATAGCGCCATCGCCGAAACGATAGTGATGGAGAACTGACGGTAGATAACGCCGGTCGAGCCACCAAAGAACGCCATCGGAATAAATACAGCGGCCAGTACCAGCGCGATACCGACAAGTGCGCCCTGAATCTGCTCCATTGAACGCTTCGTTGCTTCTTTTGGCGGTAATCCTTCTTCCGCCATCACGCGCTCAACGTTCTCAACCACCACGATGGCGTCATCCACCAGCAAGCCGATGGCCAGCACCATCCCGAACATCGTCAGGGTGTTTATCGAATAACCAAACGCGTTGATAACGGCAAACGTACCCAGCAGTACCACGGGCACAGCGATAGTCGGAATGAGCGTGGCGCGGAAGTTCTGCAGAAACAGATACATCACCAGGAACACCAGCACAATCGCTTCGATCAGCGTTTTCACCACTTCGAAAATCGAGATCTTAACGAAAGGTGTGGTGTCATACGGATAGACCACTTTCAGACCGGCCGGGAAGGTCGGCTGCAATTTGGCCAGTTCTTCTTTCACCGCATTGGCGGTATCCAGCGCATTCGCACCGGTGGCCAGCTTGATACCGATACCGGACGCAGGCTTGCCATTATAACGGGCAACGATTTCGTAGTTTTCTGCACCGAGTTCAATCCTTGCCACATCACGCAGACGAACCTGAGAACCATCTTCGTTCACTTTGAGCAGGATTTTGCCGAACTCATCCGTTGAGGTCAGACGGGTTTGCGCAATGATTGAGGCGTTGAGCTGCTGTCCTGGCACCGGCGGCGTACCACCTAACTGACCGGCAGCGACCTGGGTGTTCTGAGTGTTCAGCGCACTGATCACATCAACCGGCGTCAGGTTGTAGTTGTTCAGCTTGTGTGGATCCATCCAGATACGCATCGCGTACTGCGCACCAAATACCTGGGTATCACCCACGCCTTTGGTACGGCTGATCGGATCTTTGATTGATGACGAAATAAAGTCAGAAATGTCATTCTGCGTCATGTTGTCATCGTCGCTGATGAAGCCCGCTACCATCAGGAAGCTACTGGACGATTTCTTAACCTGAATCCCCTGTTGCTGCACTTCCTGCGGCAGCAGCGGCGTCGCCAATTGCAGTTTGTTCTGCACCTGAACCTGCGCGATATCTGCATCTGTACCCGACTCAAAGGAGATGGTCAGGGTCAGCGTACCGGACGAGTCGCTGCTCGAGGACATATACATCAGTCCATCGATACCGTTCATGTTTTGTTCGATAACCTGGGTCACCGAGTCCTGCAGCGTTTTAGCATCCGCACCAGGGTAGGTGGCCTGAATCTCAATCGCCGGCGGGGCAACATTAGGATATTGCTCGATCGGAAGTTTGAGAATCGACAGCGCACCGACCAGCATGATGATGATGGCAAGCACCCACGCAAAGATGGGTCGATCGATAAAGAACTTAGCCATGAATCAACGGCTCCTGTTATGACGGTGACTTGTCAGACTGCGGCTTGGAATCAGGTGCCGCTTTCGCATCGTCTGAGACTTCTTGTGGGGTCACCTGTGCGCCCGGTTTGGCACGCTGCAGACCGGTGCTGATCACACGCTCACCCGCTTTAACACCGTCAGTGACTAACCATTTGTCGCCAATCGCCTGAGAGGTGGTGACCTGACGCGCTTCTACTTTGTTATCTGCACCCACGACCATGACCGTTGCCTGACCCGTTGGGGTACGAGTTACCGCCTGTTGCGGAACCAGTAACGCATCAGGATTGGTGCCTTCGTCCAGACGCGCACGAACAAACATGCCCGGTAACAGGGTATGGTTCGGGTTCGGGACAATGGCGCGCAGTGTGATAGAACCGGTGGTTTCATCAACGGTGACGTCAGAAAACTCCAGCGTACCAGGCTGTGGATAGCTGCTGCCGTTCTGCATCAGCAGTGTCACGTTGGCTTTGCCCTCGCTCTGCTTCAGCTGACCCGACTCCAGTTCTGAACGTAAGCGCATAAAATCTTCGCTCGACTGGGTGACGTCGACATACATGGGATCAAGCTGCTGCACGGTGGCCAGTGCGGTGGTTTGTGCGCTTTGTACCAGCGCACCTTCCGTTACCGACGATTTACCGATGCGGCCACTGATAGGCGAGGTGACTTTGGTGTAAGCCAGATTAATGCGGGCCGTTTCGACATTGGCTTTTGCTACCTGAACCGCAGCCTCGTTTTGCGCGGCTGTAGCAACAGCGGTGTCATAATCCTGCTGACTGATATATTTGGTGCCGAGCAGAGGTTTATAACGTTTGACGGTCAGCTGAGCGATATGTGCGTTAGCCTGCGCCTGCGTTAAATCACCTTTGGCGCTGTCATAGGCTGCCTGATAGGTAGCCGGATCGATCTGATAAAGAGACTGACCTGCTTTAACGTCGCTTCCTTCAATAAAGTTACGCTTCAGAATAATACCGGACACCTGCGGACGGACTTCAGCCACACGGTATGCCGAGGTGCGGCCAGGTAATTCAGTTGAAATCTTAAGGGGTTCCGTTTTCAGTGTAACAACACCTACGGCTGGCGGTTGCTGATGGGCGGCTTGTTCGGATTTATTGTTGTCACATCCTGTTAACAAAAAGCTGCCTGATAGCATCAGGGCGGCCGCCAGAGGCGATAATCCTCTGATTTTATTCATAAATAAACCTCTAGTGTCCGGTATCAATTGGTCAATGGATCACAAACTGAAAAACCCATTGCTGTGGCAAGGCGCAGGTCATGCTATGGTACATACATTCACAAATGTATGTAAACTTACCTGTTTGTAAAAAAAGCCCACTATGGCACGAAAAACCAAAGCGCAAGCACTTGAAACACGGCATCAAATTCTTGATGCCGCTATTGTTCTCTTTTCGCAGCAGGGCGTCTCAGCCACCTCACTGGCAGATATCGCCACCGCAGCCAGCGTTACGCGCGGGGCAATCTACTGGCACTTCAAAAACAAAGCCGATGTATTACACGAAATATGGCTTCGTTGTGATGCGGGTCTGGACGATGTGGAACTTGAGTATCAGACAAAATACCCTGGCGATCCACTCTCTGTGTTGCGCGCAATGCTGGTCTATATCTTTGAAGCGACTGCAAAGGATCCACAGCGACGCGCGTTGATGGAGATCATTTTCCATAAATGCGAATTTGTGGGCGAAATGTCGGCACTGAAGAATATGCAACAGAGCTTACTGCTGGAATGCTACGATAAAATTGAAGATGTCCTGCGCCAGTGCATTGACGCCGGACAACTTCCGGGCACTCTCAGCACGCGTCAGGCTGCCCTGATTATGCGCGGTTACGTCAACGGTATGATGGAAAGCTGGCTGTTTTCGCCGGACAGTTTTGATTTAGCCGCAGACGCACCCGTTCTGACCAATGCCTTTATCGATATGCTGCGCCTCAGCCCGACGCTGACGGCGTCCTGTTAGGCCGGCTGGCTATCGCGCTTGTTCTCGAAATCGCGCTGCACCATAGCCAGCGCGGAGAGCACGGTCTCAACCGGCAATTGATGCTCTTCCAGTAGCTGAATCAGATCAACAGCCAGTTTGACGTCGTCAGGGGCATTTTCCAGTGACATCTTGTCTCCTAAATACGTAATCGGGCCGCGACCAGCAGCATCAGAACCGCGCCGACAATCGCAATGCCCAGGGCGCCAGCATGCAGCGTTGCCAGCGAGCCCAGTTCAAAATAGGCGGCGATATAGCCGCCGATCAGTGCGCCGATCATCGACAGCGTCAGGGTCGCCATCAGGCCACCGGGCCGACCCGGTATCAGCAGACGCTTTAACAGGCCCAGCAGTAGCCCGCAAATCAGCCAGCTCAGTAAACCCATGGTTCGTCTCCACGCAGAATTGCACTCAGTATAGAAGCGCTTTTCTCACGCTGCGCTTTATTCGCTGTGCTCGCCGCCGTGCAGGGAAGCGCCCCATTCGACAGAGCGAATCGCCTGACGACAGCGCGCCAGTCTTCCCTCTAACGTTTCCAGATCCTGCTTCAGCTGACGCTGGACCGCCAGCGTTTCGGCCAGTGCCAGCCGCTGTTCACGCTGATCGATCATCGCCAGTAAGCGCCGTTCAAATTCACGGTACTCCTGATATTTCGAGGCGCGTGGGTTCTTAACCGGCTGTTCACGTTGGGTACGCAGCTTTTGGGTACTCGCCTCGCGTTGCAGGGCAGCAATCTGATCCACCAGGTGTTCAGCCAGCCAGGCACTGCGCGCCAGATCGTTACCGCTGTCGCACAGTCGGGCGAAATTCTGTTCCACTTCCAGCAGGTAATCTGCCAGTCGCGTGCCTTTGGTGCGAAAAAGCTGCGAGTCAAAGCGTGGCAGACGGCACTCACCATCCGGATGACGGGCAATCTCCTGACGCAGGTCGATCAGAAGCTGTTGCAGGCGCTGTTGCAAAGCGATCGCACTCATCGCGTGACGCCCGGCTGTGCTAACGTAGTCGGATGAGGAAAGAGCTGGGCGGGATTCATGCAACGCATTCTGTTATTAACCCTCGGCTGGCTGGCGATTGTGCTGGGGACGCTGGGCATTGTATTACCTTTATTACCTACCACGCCATTCATGCTGCTTGCGGCCTGGTGTTTTGCGCGGTCATCGCCGCGCTTTCATCACTGGCTGCTGTGGAAATCGCCATTTGGCCGCTATTTGCGCCACTGGCAACAGCATCGCGCAATGCCGCCGGGCGCCAAAGTCCGCGCTATCTGCCTGATAGTCGCAACATTTAGTCTTTCGCTTTTCCTGGTGCATCAGCTCTGGGTACGCGTCATGCTGCTGATCATGCTGGCGGCGCTGCTGCTGTTTATGTGGCGTATTCCGGTGGTGGCAGAAGCAGCGGACGCACCAAAGTCGCCGCGATAAAGTTGCATTTAGCCGGTCATTTGCTTAGATTTGGGCGTCTTCGTGCGTGGCTTCCCTTTGTGAATTGACTTCCGCTGAGCCTTTTACCAGGTATTAGCGCTTTTGAAGCTGCGCGAAACAGAATTTTTTACCAGGCGTATCATTATGACCGACACTGCGCAGCAGCTTGAATTCATTGAAAACAGCATTAAAAGTATCCCTGATTATCCTAAGCCAGGCATCCTGTTCCGCGATGTCACCAGCCTGCTGGAAGATCCCAAAGCCTATGCCGCGTCGATTGCGCTGCTGGTTGAGCGTTACCGTAATAAAGGCATCACTAAAGTGGTGGGTACGGAAGCGCGCGGTTTCCTGTTTGGTGCCCCGGTGGCATTAGGCCTCGGCGTCGGTTTTGTTCCGGTGCGTAAGCCCGGCAAACTGCCGCGTGAGGTTTACAGCGAAGCTTATGAGCTGGAATATGGCACCGATCAGCTGGAATTGCACAAAGATGCCATCCAGCCGGGCGATCTGGTGCTGGTGGTTGATGACCTGCTGGCGACCGGTGGGACCATTGAAGCGACCGTTAAACTGATCCGTCGTGCAGGCGGTGAAGTGAAAGACGCGGCTTTCATTATTAACCTGTTCGATCTGACCGGTGAATCGCGTCTCAATGCCCTGGGCGTTGAGAGTTACAGCCTGGTCAAATTCTCCGGCCACTAAGCCACTCTTTCGGCCTTGCCACCCGGCGAGGCCGTCACGCCTCTGGCGTCAAGATAACGAGTGCCAGCCAAAAGCGTAGCTGATAGACTACTGCAATCTTATACAGGGGTTGCAGAGCGTCTGCGCTCATCTTTCCATCCAACTTCGTCGAATCCACATGAGCTATCAGGTACTTGCGCGAAAATGGCGTCCCCAGGCTTTTGCTGATGTTGTCGGTCAGGAACATGTTCTGACGGCGCTGGCGAATGGATTGTCTCTGGGACGCATCCATCATGCTTATCTCTTCTCCGGCACCCGCGGCGTGGGGAAAACCACCATTGCGCGTCTGCTGGCCAAAGGCCTTAACTGCGAAACCGGTATCACCGCCACGCCCTGTGGTCAGTGTGATAACTGCCGTGAAATTGAGCAGGGCCGCTTTGTCGATCTGATCGAGATTGACGCCGCATCGCGTACCAAGGTTGAAGACACCCGTGATCTGCTCGACAACGTGCAGTACGCCCCGGCCCGTGGACGCTTCAAAGTCTATCTGATTGATGAAGTGCATATGCTGTCGCGTCACAGCTTCAATGCGCTGTTAAAGACGCTGGAAGAGCCACCTTCACACGTTAAGTTTCTGCTGGCGACCACCGATCCACAGAAACTGCCGGTGACGATTCTTTCGCGTTGCCTGCAGTTCCATCTCAAAGCGCTGGATGTTGATCAAATCCGCCAGCAGCTTGAGCATGTTCTGAAGCAGGAACAGATTGAGAGCGAAACCCGGGCGCTTCAGCTGCTGGCGCGCGCCGCCGATGGCAGTATGCGCGATGCGCTGAGCCTAACCGATCAGGCGATTGCCATGGGGCAGGGCGCGGTGACCAGCAGCACGGTCAGCGTCATGCTCGGCACGCTGGATGATGAACAGCCGCTTGGGCTACTGGAAGCGCTGGTGGACGGTGACGGTCAGCAGGTCATGACACTGCTGAGCCAGGCGGCTTCACGCGGTGTGGAATGGGAGGCGTTGCTGGTAGAGATGCTGCGCCTGCTGCACCAGATTGCAATGGTGCAACTGCTGCCGGCTTCGCTCAGCGATGATGACGAGAGCAACGCTCTGCGACTGCGTGAACTGGCTCGCGTGGTGCCGCCCGCCGATCTGCAACTCTATTATCAGACGCTGTTGATGGGCCGCAAGGATCTGCCGATTGCGCCCGATCGCCGCATGGGCGTGGAGATGACGCTACTGCGCGCACTGGCGTTCCACCCCAAAGCGGCGGTGGCAGAACCGATTGCCCGTCCCGCGCTAACCCAGCAGATGGCACCTGTCGCGCCGGCGCAGACGGCACCGGCACCTTCCGGGCCTTCGCCTGTCGCACGACACTCGGCAGCACAGCCCGCCACATCGTCACCTGCTCAGACAGCGTCGCCTGTGGCGCAGCAGCCTCATCAGCCGATGCCTGCGCCGCAACAGCACGTTGCCGCTCAGCCGCAGATGGCCGCGCCTGATGCGGCTCCGCAACCCGCGCCGCCGCCGGATGGTGCACCTGAAGCGCCACTTTCAAGCTCCACCAGCCAGCTCCTCCAGGCGCGCACGCAGTTGTTGCGTCAGGGAGCGAACAAGCCAAAAAAGAGTGAGCCGGCGGCGCCAGGTGCGCGGCCGGCCAACTCGGCGCTGGAGCGGCTGGCTTCGGTTACCGAGCGCAGTCAGCAGCGTATCCGCGATCGTGAGCCTGCCGCGCCGGTAAAAGAGGAAGCGTACCGCTGGAAAGCCGTTAATCAGCAGGTTGAAGTGGCAGAGCCGGTCGCGACGCCGAAGGCCTTGCGTTCTGCGCTGGAGCATGAGAAAACCCCTGAGCTGGCGGCGCGCCTGGCGGAAGAAGCGCAGCAGCGCGATCCCTGGGCCGCAGAGATTGCGACCCTGCCGCTGCCAAAACTGGTGCAGCAGCTGGCATTAAATGCCTGGAAAGAGACCACCGAAAACGGGGTCTGTCTGCATTTACGCAGCAGTCAGCGTCACCTGAATTCACCGTCGGCGCAGCAGGTGTTATGCGATGCGCTGAGTGAGCGTGCCGGGCAGAAAGTTGAACTCTCGGTCGTTGAAGACGATAATTCATCGGTGTTGACGCCACTGGAGTGGCGTCAGGCCATTTACGAAGAGAAACTGGCGCAGGCGCGTCAGTCGATCACCTGTGATACCCACATCCAGACGCTGCAGCGATTTTTCGATGCTGATCTGGATGAGGAGAGTATCCGACCTGTTTGAACACGCTGCTGCTATCGTAACGATAGCGTTGTAGCCTTAGCTGAGAGAGAAAACTATGTTTGGTGGTAAAGGCGGATTGGGCAACCTGATGAAACAGGCCCAGCAGATGCAGGACAAAATGGCCAAGGTTCAGGAAGAGATCGCCGCGATTGAAGTGACCGGCGAATCGGGTGCTGGCCTGGTAAAAGTGACCATTAACGGCGCGCACAACTGCCGTCGCGTGGAAGTCGATCCCAGCCTGCTGGAAGATGACAAAGATATGCTGGAAGATCTGATCGCTGCGGCGTTCAACGATGCGGCACGTCGCATTGATGAAACCCAGAAAGAGAAGATGGCGTCTGTCTCTTCGGGTATGCAGCTGCCACCAGGCTTTAAGATGCCGTTCTGATGCAAACCAGTCCACTGCTTGAATCATTGATGGAGTCGCTGCGCTGTCTGCCCGGCGTTGGGCCGAAATCGGCACAGCGCATGGCTTTTCAGCTGCTGCAGCGCGATCGCAGCGGTGGTATGCGCCTGGCGCAGGCGCTGACCCGGGCGATGTCGGAGATTGGTCACTGTGCTGATTGCCGGACATTCACCGAGCAGGAAATTTGCACCATCTGCGCCAATCCACGGCGTCAGCAGAATGGTCAAATCTGCGTAGTGGAAAGCCCGGCAGATATTCACGCCATTGAGCAGACCGGCCAGTTTGGCGGCCGCTACTTTGTGCTGATGGGACATCTGTCGCCGCTCGACGGCATTGGTCCGGCAGATATCGGCCTGGATCGTCTGGAGCAGCGGCTGGAGAGTGAAACGCTGCAGGAAGTGATCCTCGCGACCAATCCGACGGTGGAAGGCGAGGCGACCGCAAACTACATTGCGGAACTCTGTGGTCAGTATGGCGTTGACGCCAGCCGTATCGCGCACGGTGTGCCGGTGGGCGGAGAGCTGGAGATGGTCGATGGCACCACGCTGTCCCACTCGCTGGCAGGTCGTCAGAAGTTTAAATTTTAATCACTTGCCGGTGTTGTGAAAGACACCGGCTTGAAAACCCCCGCGTCATCCCCACATCAACCTCAACAACGTTTGTTCAACCTGTTTTGTTGAGGTAGCAATGACCATGAAAGGACAAGAGACCCGTGGCTTTCAGTCGGAAGTAAAACAACTTCTGCACCTGATGATCCATTCTCTCTATTCAAACAAAGAGATTTTCCTGCGTGAGCTGATTTCCAACGCCTCGGATGCGGCAGACAAACTGCGTTTCCGCGCGCTGTCAGATTCCAGCCTGTATGAAGGTGACGGCGAGCTACGCGTTCGTCTCTCTGTTGATAAGGACAACCGTACCCTCACGCTCAGCGACAATGGTATCGGTATGCGTCGCGATGAGGTCATTGAGAACCTCGGCACTATCGCCAAATCGGGCACCAAATCCTTCCTGGAATCCCTCGGCTCCGATCAGGCTAAAGACAGCCAGCTGATCGGTCAGTTCGGTGTGGGCTTCTACTCTGCCTTTATCGTGGCAGATAAAGTCACCGTACGTACCCGCGCTGCGGGCGCATCTGCCGATGAAGGTGTGTTCTGGGAATCTGCGGGCGAGGGCGAATATACCCTGGCTGAGATCGAGAAAGCCGATCGTGGTACTGAGATCACGCTGCATCTGCGCGAAGGCGAAGATGAGTTCCTGGACGCATGGCGCGTTCGCAGCATCATCAGCAAATATTCCGATCACATCGCGCTGCCGGTTGAGATCGAGAGCAAAGATGAAGAGGGCGAGGGAACTCACTGGGAGAAGATCAACAAAGCCCAGGCGCTGTGGACCCGCAACAAAGCTGAGATCAGCGACGACGAGTACAACGAGTTCTACAAACATATCGCCCATGACTACAGCGACCCGGTCGCCTGGAGCCACAATCGGGTGGAAGGTAAGCAGGAGTACACCAGCCTGCTCTACATTCCGGCGCGTGCGCCATTCGATATGTGGAACCGCGATCAGAAGCATGGCCTGAAACTCTACGTGCAGCGCGTCTTTATCATGGATGATGCTGAGCAGTTCATGCCGAATTACCTGCGCTTTGTGCGTGGTCTGATTGACTCCAGTGATCTGCCGCTGAACGTCTCCCGCGAGATCCTGCAGGATAGCCGCGTGACCCAGAGCCTGCGTGCTGCGCTGACGAAGCGTACTTTGCAGATGCTGGAAAGACTGGCGAAAGATGACAACGAGAAATACCAGACCTTCTGGAATGAATTCGGCCTGGTGCTGAAAGAAGGTCCGGCGGAAGATAACGCCAACCAGGAAACGATTGCGAAACTGCTGCGCTTCGCCACCACCCAGAGCGAAGGTTCAGCACAGACCATTTCACTGGAAGACTACGTCAGCCGCATGGTGGAAGGTCAGGAGAAGATTTACTACATCACTGCTGACAGCTATGCCGCTGCGAAGAGCAGCCCGCACCTGGAGCTGTTCCGCAAAAAAGGCATTGAGGTGCTGCTGCTCTCCGATCGCATCGACGAATGGATGATGAGCTACCTCACTGAGTTTGACGGTAAAACCTTCCAGTCGGTCAGCAAAGCAGATGAGTCGCTGAGCAAACTGGCGGATGAAGAGACCGAAGAGCAGAAAGAAGCGGAAAAAGCGCTGGAGCCATTTGTTGAGCGTGTGAAAAATCTGCTGGGCGAACGCGTGAAAGAGGTGCGTCTGACCCATCGTCTGACCGACACGCCAGCGATTGTGACTACCGATGCCAACGAGATGACCACGCAGATGGCGAAGCTGTTTGCGGCGGCCGGACAGGAAGTGCCGGAAGTGAAGTACCTGTTTGAAATCAACCCGGATCATCCGCTGGTGAAACGTGTTGCGGATACGCAGGATGAAGCACGCTTCGGTGAGTGGATTGAGCTGCTGCTGGATCAGGCGTTGCTGGCAGAGCGCGGTACGCTGGACGATCCAAACCAGTTTATCCGTCGCATGAACCAGCTGCTGACGGCATAACGGCTACAAGCCGGTGATTATCACCGGCTTTTTTTATGGCTGTGCGGCCTCCCGCAGCCAGTCACGAAACACACGGATCTCCGTATCCTGACGACGGCTCTGCTTCGTCATCATCCAGGTCGCACGCTCCACGGGAACAAAGCCCAGCGGGGCGATCAGCGTGCCATCCTCCAGTTCTTTGCGAACCAGCAAACGCGGTGCCATCAGAACACCCAGACCACTTCGTGCGGCCTGAATGCCCAGCGACAGCGTCTCAAAATGTTTACCGCTATTAAAGCGACCCCTGACTCCGGTCTGGACCGCCCACTCTGACCACGCGTGCCGTCGGGTATCTGCATGGAGCAGAGGCAGTGTTACCAGATCCTCTCCGACCCGCAGCTGCGTGGCAAAATGCGGTGCGCAAAGCGGTCCAATCTCATCCTCGCTGACCAGCGTGGCGTCTAAATCGGGTTCAGGTGGATCGCCATGGCTGAGGATCAGTACATCCACATGTTCGCTGCGCAGTTGCGCGATCTCAGCGAGCGGCAGAAAGTGAACTTCAATCTCCGGATAGCGTTGGTAAAAGCTGGCGATTCGGGGGATCAGCCATTGTGACAAAAAGCTGGGAGCACACGAGACGCGGATTTGCTGAAGCAGGCCGGTGCGAATATTCTCGCAGCTGCTGCGTAACTCACTGAATGCCTGCTGACAGCTCAGAAGCAGCCGGTCGCCGTGTGCGGTCAGTTTCACGCGGCCATGACTACGGACAAACAGCGGCTTACCCATCCAGCTCTCCAGCTGGCGAATCTGATGGCTGATGGCGCTGTGGGTCACATGCAGATGTTCAGCCGCCACACTAAAGCTGCTGTGTAAGGCTGCCTGGTGAAAATAGTGCAGCGCTCTGAGTGGTGGCAGTCCGTTCATCCCTATCTCCTGTGCAGAAACCTAACAGGGATTGTTAATTTATATCATTTTAAAGTCCAGCCGCATTAACCTACTCTGTAAAGCAAATTCTGGCGGGTTGACTCAGCCTTATATCTGTGTTTTTTTTCACCGATATTCCGCCTCGCTTAACCTGCGCTCACGCCGCACACTCCCTGAAGCGAGACAACCATGGCTCACAGCCCTTTATCCTCTGAAACGTCAGCAGAGGCGCGCCATCGGTTACGCCTGGCGCTCTCACGCTTTTACCGGCTGGAGCAATTCGATCTCTTCTTCGCGCCCTCACTGCATGTAGCGCAGGTCCTTCTTTCTCAGCTTTTTCTGCGTCAGGAGCAGGCACGCAATCAGCAGCGCTATGCCTTGCGTTATCCAATCACCGAACTTAGTAACCTGCCAGCGGTTCCGCTGATAGCCGGCAGCATTATGCTGGTCCCACATATCGAACTGCCGAATGGCCGCGTGCGTCCCTTACAGGATTGCCAGAATCAGGGTGTGACTGAGGCGAGCGAGAGCTTCGCCAGCGTGCTGCATCAGAGACTGATCGACGAATCCCATTTGTTTGTTACCCGGCTGGATCGCCACGCTGAGATCTGCAGCGATCTGGTGCTGGTAGCGTTGCGGACCCATGACTTCAGTACGCTGGTGCGCAGCGAACTGCGGCTATTTGAACAGGGACTGACTCTTAACGCCACGTACGAGGCGCTGCGCCGCTTCGACGATCCGCTGTGGCGCCCCTACAATGCCGCCACCGTCGATGCGCTTTCCCTGTCATCCCCGCTGCCGCTGAACTCCTGTCATCAGCCTGGTTTGCCGTTCGCCAGCTTTAATGTTCCGGCCTCGCTGATCTCTGCGCTGTCAGATGCGGACGATGTGGTGAAATGGCCGCAGCTGGCGAGGCTGCAGCTGAATGCTAATGTGCGGGGCAGCGGCAAGAAAAGCGTGAATATGACGCATCATCTGAGTCGGCGACTGCAATTTCTGCTCAGCGCAGGTGGTAAATCTGAAAAAGCGTCAGTCAGGCCGGGCGGGTCGGGGTCAGGGCCAGAAAGCCGCTAAAGTCACCCTGCGCGATCCGCGCCCTTCCTTGTGATGAGCGGGTCATAATGGTATGTTCTTCCGCTTCTAAGATAGATCAATGCGATTCGCAAGGGGATTTACGCAATGCGTATTATTCTGCTCGGAGCTCCGGGCGCAGGTAAGGGGACTCAGGCCCAATTCATCATGGAGAAGTACGGTATTCCGCAAATCTCCACCGGCGACATGTTGCGTGCAGCAGTAAAAGCAGGCAGCGAGCTGGGCAACCAGGCGAAAGCCATTATGGATGCTGGCAAACTGGTGACCGATGAGCTGGTGATTGCGCTGGTCAAAGAGCGTATCACTCAGGAAGACTGCAAAAACGGTTTCCTGCTGGACGGTTTCCCGCGCACCATTCCTCAGGCAGATGCAATGAAAGAGGCCGGGATCAAGGTTGATCACGTGCTGGAGTTTGCCGTACCGGACGAACTGATCGTTGAACGTATCGTGGGCCGTCGCGTTCATACCCCATCTGGCCGCGTTTATCACGTCACCTTTAATCCACCGAAAGTGGAAGGCAAAGATGATCTGACCGGCGAAGAGCTGACCACGCGTAAAGACGATCAGGAAGAGACCGTGCGTAAGCGCCTGGTGGAATACCATCAGATGACCGCGCCACTGATTGCTTACTACAGCAAAGAAGCGGAAGCGGGCAACACCGCCTATCACAAAATCGACGGGACCCGTAAGGTGACCGAAGTGAGTGCTGAGCTGGCTAAGATCCTCGGCTAAGCTCAATGGGGCCGGTATTACTGGCCCCTTTTGCAGTAATCGATTTTACCTCCCACTAATTCCGCTACAATTTCCCCGTTTTCACGCATCCCCGCTGTCATCAAGGAACTCCAATGAGGCAAGATAAGCCAGGCGTGTTATTGGTAAATTTAGGTACGCCAGACGCCCCAACCACACCTGCAGTTAAACGCTATCTGAAACAATTTTTAGGCGATCCGCGCGTGGTTGATGCGCCGCGCTGGCTCTGGTGGCCGGTTCTCAATGCTGTCATTCTGCCGTTTCGCTCGCCACGCGTCTCTAAGCTCTACGCATCGATCTGGATGGAAGGGGGATCACCGCTGCTGGTTTACAGCATGCGTCAGCGCGATGCTCTGGCGGCCCGTGTTGATATGCCCGTCGAGCTGGGCATGAGCTATGGCAACCCGAGCCTGAAAAGTGCAGTCGATAAGCTGATGGCGCAGGGCGTGACCCGCCTGATTGTGCTGCCACTCTACCCGCAATTCTCCTGCTCCACTGTGGCCTCAGTGTGGGATGGTCTGACCGCCGTATTCAAAGATTACCGTTCGCTGCCTGACGTGCAGTTTATTCGCGACTATGCCGAGCATCCAGCCTATATCGCCGCGCTGAAAGCGACGGTGGAGCGCTCATTTGAGTGGCACGGTCAGCCCGATCTGCTGGTGTTATCGTTCCACGGCATTCCGCAGCGTTTTGCCAACGAAGGCGATGACTACCCGCAGCGTTGTGCGGATACCACGGCGGCCCTGGTTAAAGCGCTGGGTCTGCGTGACGATCAGTACATGATGACCTTCCAGTCACGTTTTGGTCGTGAACCCTGGCTGATGCCTTACACCGACAAAACCATGGAAAGCCTGCCCGCCAAAGGGATCAAGCATGTTCAGGTGATGAGCCCGGGCTTCTCCTCTGACTGTCTGGAGACGCTCGAGGAGATCAGTGGCGAAAACGGCGAGATCTTCATGCATGCCGGTGGTGAGAAGTTTGAGTATATCCCTGCGCTGAACGCCGATGAGGCGCATATCGACATGATGGCGCAACTGGTCAACGCACGCCGTTAAAGCGCAGGCGGAGAGTGTGATATCATTCTCCGCCTGTTTTTCCAGACGGCACCTCCCGATGAAATTTCCCGGCAAACGCAAATCCAAACACTACTTTCCCGTCAGCGCACGCGATCCCCTGTTACAGCCCGCACAACACGACGTTGATGCCGGCAGCTGGGTGGTGGGTATCGACCAGACGCTGGTGGATATCGAAGCCAAAGTCGATGACGCTTTTCTTGAGCGTTACGGCCTGAGTGCCGGGCACTCGCTGGTCATCGATAATGCCGTCGCGGAAGCGCTCTATAACGAGCTGATGCGCGAAGCGCTGATCACCCATCAGTTTGCCGGCGGCACCATCGGTAACACGCTGCATAACTTCTCGGTACTGGCTGATGACCGCTCGGTGCTGCTGGGTGTTATGTGCAATAACATCCAGATTGGCGGTTACGCCTATCGTTATCTCTGTAACACGTCAAGCCGGGTCGATCTCAACTATCTGCAGGGCGTCGATGGCGCTATTGGCCGCTGTTTTACGCTGATTGGTGAACATGGCGAGCGAACGTTCGCTATCAGCCCAGGCCAGATGAACCAGTTGCATCCGGATAATGTGCCGGAAGAGGTGATTGCCGGTGCCTCTGCACTGGTACTGACCTCTTACCTGGTGCGCTGTGCCGAAGGTGAGCCGATGCCGCAGGCGACGTTACGGGCGATTGAGTATGCCAAACGTCACAACGTGCCGGTGGTGCTGACGCTGGGCACCAAACATGTGATTGGCGACAATCCTGAGTTCTGGCGGGACTTCCTGCGTGATCATGTCAGCATCGTGGCGATGAATGAAGAGGAAGCGCTGGCGCTGACCGGCGAAGCCGATCCGCTGCGCGCCTCCAACATGGCGCTGGATTGGGTGGATCTGGTGCTCTGCACCGCCGGCCCGATTGGGCTTTACATGGCGGGCTACACCGAAGACGAGTTCAAACGTAAAACCAATCATCCGCTGTTGCCGGGTGCGATTGCTGAGTTCAATCAGTACGAGTTCAGCCGCGTAATGCGCCAGCAGGATTGCCAGCAGCCGCTGCGTGTTTTCTCGCACATCGCGCCTTATATGGGTGGACCGGAAAAGATCATGAACACCAACGGCGCCGGTGATGGGGCGCTGGCGGCGTTACTGCATGACATCACCGCCAATAACTATCACAGCCTGAATGTGCCGAACTCCAGCAAACATGCGCGTCCGTATCTGACCTATTCATCGCTGGCGCAGGTGTGTAAGTATGCCAACCGTGTCAGCTATCAGGTGCTGAATCAGCATTCGCCGCGTTTAACCCGCGGCCTGCCGGAGCGGGAAGACAGTCTGGAAGAGTCTTACTGGGATCGGTAAAGCGGGTCGCCACAGGGCAGCAGACAGTTTGCAAACTTAAATGAGGGTGAATCTGACAGCAATAGATTAATTCAATGCGCAGGGAACAGGGGCAGAAGAGGAAAGCGTCCCGCGCCAGGACGGCGCGGGACGAGCATGTCATGGATGACGGCTTTTGCGTCTTTCCGATCTGAACCTGTTCCCTGTGCCGTCTCGGTATCACAGCTATACGGGCCAGACTTAATCAGCGCACTACGTCGCAGGGCTGTAAATCCTCGCCCTGCGTCATTTCATCCTGCAGGATTTGCAGCATACTGCTGGCAATCTCACGCTCACCCATCACCACGCGAGTGGCGCCACGTTCCATAATGTACTCCACTTCATCGTCATAGTGGGCGCGGGCGATAATCTCGATATTCTGATGCTTTTCACGCGCGGCGGTGACCACTTCTCCCGCCTCATAACCATTCGGGATGGTCAGCAACAGCCAGCGGGCGCAGTCGAGTCGGGCCAGTTCCATGGTGTCCGCGCGAGCCGCATTTCCCAGCACGGCCTTAATACCTTGCTCGCGCAGTGCTTCGACACGCGTGCGGGAATTCTCAACCACCACCAGCGGAACATTGGCTTCAAGCAGCTTCTGGCCAATCAGGCTGCCCACCCGGCCGTAACCCACAATCACGGCGTGATTGCAGAAATCGACCGGGATCTGTTTCTCTTCTTCGATTGCTTCTTCCAGCGTCTGCTCTTCCATCGTCTCCGTTTTCGCCAGGAAACGCTCAAGGAGGGTAAACAGAATCGGGTTAAGCATAATCGACAGGATGGCGGCGGCCAGCACCAGGTTGCGGCCCTCATCATTCAGCAGCCCAAGTGAGATACCCAGGCCGGCCAGAATAAAGGCGAACTCACCAATCTGCGCCAGGCTGACCGAAATGGTCAGAGCCGTACGACGCGAATGGCCAAGCAGCGACACCAGCAGCCAGGCAGCGACTGACTTACCCACCACAATAATGACCAGCGCGCCTAGCACCGCCAGCGGCTGCGTGACCAGAATCGACGGGTCAAACAGCATGCCGACCGACACAAAGAACAGTACGGCAAACGCATCGCGCAACGGCAGGGTATCGCGCGCAGCGCGGTGGCTCAGTTCCGACTCGTTCAGCACCATACCGGCGAAGAAAGCGCCCAGCGCAAACGACACATCAAAGAATTCAACCGCACCAAAGGCGATGCCCAGTGCCAGTGCTAACACCGCCAGTGTAAACAGCTCGCGTGAGCCAGTAGCGGCGCTGCGGGCGAGAATCCAGGGCACAGCACGGCGTCCCACCACCATCATCAGCACCATAAAGGCGGCGACTTTGCCAATCGTCCACAGCAGGTCCCAGACCAGCAGTCCGGCGCTGGCGTTACCCTGTTCCATCATGCCGGCAATCGCAGGCAGCAGCACCAGCGTTAGTACCATCACCAGATCTTCAACGATCAACCAGCCAATCGCTATCTGTCCACGCTGGCTGTCGATCAGCTGTCGCTCCTCTAATGCGCGCAGTAACACCACGGTACTGGCGGTAGAGAGGCACAGACCAAACACCAGGCCCGTCATCCATGACCATCCCATCGTCCACGATAATCCCATTCCCAGTAACGTCGCGACCGCGATCTGTGCGATGGCACCGGGAATGGCGATCGACTTTACCGACATCAGATCTTTCATCGAGAAGTGCAGGCCGACACCAAACATCAGCAGGATAACGCCGAGTTCTGCCAGTTCAGGGGCCAGATTTGTATCTGCAACAAAGCCGGGAGTAAAGGGACCGGCCAGCACGCCAGCCATCAGGTAGCCGACCAGGGGAGAAATTCGCAGGCGGTTTGCCAGCATCCCAAGGAGAAATGCCAGAACCAGTGCTCCGACAATGGTAGTGATCAGCGGTGTGGTGTGATGCATGCCTGTCTCCTTGTATACAAATGTATCCGCTTGTAACAAATGAGTTTAAAACAAAATCTATTCTTTCGCTGAGCAATTTGCGGGAATACCTTAAAAAATCACGAAAAAAAGTCAAATGTACAATTGAGTGGATGTTTTTATTCATTATCCGCAATATTCACTGATTTGACGCTTCAGACCGGGGGAAGATAAATAAATATCAGATGCAGTAAATGATGCCGTTCTGGCGTAAAAAAGAGATAAATGTGTGTGCAGAGCAGTTAAATTCTGTCAGCGGCACTTTTACAGCAGTCAGCAGGGAGGTCAGCAATAGCGTTTACTGCCAGTATCTGCACCCTCCACAAATAACCGGACTGGGTCACTGGTAAAGCGCGTTATCGCACTAACGCCGCTTTGCAGGGCTGTCCTGCTCATCAAAGGCGGATCAGAAATAAAAGAACAGGGCGTGTTAAGCAGATGAATGTGCATTGGCCTTGAGTTCGCCGGGGGAATGTGCGACACAGTGGGGCAAAGCGGCAGAAAATCGGGCCAGACGATAAATTAAGGAGAGTCACAGTGTTGTTATCTAAATGGACAGGGGTGGGCATGGCACTGCTGGTGGCCGTGATGCCGCTGTTTTCACAGGCCGCCCAGGCCGATCGCACCTATCGTTTCAGTCTGCTGCACACCAACGATGAGCACGGTCACTTCTGGTTTAATGAACAGGGTGAGTATGGTCTGGCCGCGCAGAAAACCCTGATGGATACCATGCGCTACGATGTTCAATCCCGCGGCGGCGGCGCATTGATCCTCTCTGCCGGTGATGTGAACACGGGCGTGCCGGAGTCCGATGAGCTGGACGCTGAACCCGATTTCCGCGCGATGAATCTCATTGGCTATGATGCGATGGCGCTGGGCAACCATGAATTCGACAAGCCGATCGCGGTCCTGCGTAAGCAGGAGAAGTGGGCGAGATTCCCGTTACTGGCCGCCAACGTGTATCAAAAAAGCACCGGTCAGCGCCTGTTCAAACCCTGGGCGGTATTCAACCGTCTCGGATTAAAGATTGCGGTGGTCGGGCTGATCACGCCGGACACGGCGAAACTGGCTAATCCGGCCGGACTGACAGATACCGAGTTCCGCGATCCGGTCGCAGAAACGGTGAAAGCGGTGGCTGAATTGCGCGCCACCGAGAAGCCGGACGTGATTGTCGCGCTGACCCACCTGGGCCACTATGACGACGGTAAACACGGCAGCAACGGCATAGGTGATGTCACGCTGGCGCGCAGCCTGCCTGCCGGAACGATCGACCTGATTGTCGGCGGTCATTCGCATGATGCGGTCTGCATGGAAAAAGAGAACGTCAGCGTAAAAAATTATCAGCCAGGCCAGCCGTGTGAGCCGGATAAGCAAAATGGCATCTGGATTATGCAGGCCGACAAGTGGGGCAAATATGTCGGCCGCGGCGACTTCACCTTCCGTAATGGTCAGGTGACGCTGGAGGCTTATCAGCTGGTGCCGGTCAACCTCAAACACCAGATAAAGAATGCAGATGGCAGCGAAACCTGGCTGACCTGGCAGGAAGAGATCCCGAAAAACACCGCCATGATGAAGTTGCTGATGCCGTTCCAGAAACGTGCAGAGGCGAAGTTAATCGTGAATGTTGGCAGCGCTGACGGCAATTTCAGTGGTGAAAAAGAGCAGGTTCGCTTTGAGCAGACGAATCTGGGCCAGCTGATTCTGCGCGCCCAGATGGCTTTCACCAAAGCCGATTTTGCGGTGATGAGCGGTGGCGGTATTCGCACCTCGCTAAAAGCAGGCAAGCTGACCTGGCGTGACCTGTTGCAGGTTCAGCCGTTTGGCAATCAGGTGGTTTCGGTCACCCTGACCGGTGCGGAGATCAAAAAATATCTGGATGTCGTTGCTAATATTCAGCCTGATTCAGGAGGCTACGCGCAGTTTGCCGGCATCAGCCTGACCACTGACGGTAAGCAGGTCAGCAACGTCAGCATTAACGGTAAACCGCTGCAGGACACACAAATTTATCGCATGGCGACCAACAGCTTCAATGCAGCAGGTGGCGACGGTTATCCGCGTCTGGATAATCACCCCGGGTATGCCAACAGCGGAGCCGTTGATGCGCAGGTGCTGCGCGACTTCATTAAGGCGCATTCGCCAGTGAAAGCCAGCGACTATGAGCCGAAAGGGCAGATCGTGCATTTGACGGATGAGCAGATTAAGGCGCGGGATGAAGCGGCGGAAAAAGCGCGGAAGCGTAATTATCCCAAAATGATTCTGGCGTGGATCTGGCCGTGGGGGAATCAAACAGCCGCCACGCATTGAACTCACCGGGAGGCGCTTGCGCCTCCCGTCTTCCTTACACCCGGCAGGGGTGACGCTTAATCCAGCGCTCGCGCAATTTGTCCCATCCCCAGTTATAGGCCATGGTGTAGGGCAGGAAGAAGAGGAAAAAGGCCACTTCGACCAGGAAAGCCTGACCCAGGGAGATATCCAGCATCCAGGCGGCAATCGGCAAACCGATCAGGATAAAGCCGCCTTCAAATCCCACTGCATGTAACACTCGCACGCCGGTTCCGCGTTTCTGGCCTGGCGCATAAAGCCGGTCAAACCCGCTGTTATAAATCATGTTCCACAACATCGCGGCCGTAGAGAGCATAATCGCCAGCGATCCCATCTGAAACAGCGGCTTATTCATCACCCATGCCGCCAGCGGCGAAACGGTCAGAATCGCCAGCGTTTCAAAGCAGACAGCATGAAGAATACGTTCTTTAATTGAGCGGGTACGCATTGTTAATTCTCCTTGAATAATGCGGCGCATTTTCACACGTCAGAATGCTAAGATAAAATGAACACCTATCGAAAAAAGCGATGGTTCAGATGCGTTACTCCCCGGAATCCCTTGAGGCTTTTATGCAGACCGTGGCGAGCGGTTCTTTCTCTGCGGCGGCGCGCGCGCTGGGTAAAAGTCAGTCCACCATCAGCGCGGCAGTGGCAAATTTAGAAGACGATCTCGGTTTCGTGCTATTTGATCGCGCCGGTCGTCAACCCATCCTGACCGAGCAGGGACGCCGCGTTATTCCTCAGGTTCAGCAAATCCTCGCCGCCAGTGAGCGGCTGGATGCGCTGGCGATACGTCTGTCGCAGGGCGTTGAACCCCGGCTGAGTTTTGCTATGTCCGATTTCTGGCAAACCGATCACCACGAGCATCTGCTCAGGCAATTTGATGCCCGTTATCCGGAGATTGAACTGGAGGTCATGATTGCCGAGGATGGCGATGTGCTGGATCTGCTGCAGGCCGGGCGGGTCCATCTGGGTGTGGTGCGGGCACAGCCTAATCTGCCGGTGGATATTGCGGTCGCACGACTGCAGGTTGAAGCGCAGATGGCCGTCTTTTTACATCGCGATCATCCGCTGGCGCAGCTTAGTACGGTAAGCGAAAGCGAGCTGGAAAGCGTTCGTCACCTGCGGCTAAACACCTGGGTTGAGGCCGCTGAACCCGCGCCGATGGGACGCATCTGGTCGGCACCCACGTATTTACTGCTGTTAGAGATGGCGGAGCAGGGATTTGGCTGGACTGTTTTGCCGCGCTGGCTGGTGAAGCAGTTTGGACATGACGTCCTGAAAGAGCTGTCGATGCCGGGCTGGCCGCAGCATATCGCCGTTGAGGTGGTGTGGTCGCGACGCACACCACCCGGCCCGGCGGGTCGCTGGATGATCGATCAGCTTTGCGCCCAGCCACGCGTTTAATCGTGGCGGGCGATATCCGCAAACGGGGCGTCCAGCAGCCGCGAAAGATCCTGTGGTGCCAGTTCGATATCCAGTCCACGCTTACCGCCTGAAATAAACATGGCGTCAAATGCGCGGGCAGAATGGTCAATCACCGTAGGCAGCCGTTTTTTCTGCCCCAGTGGACTGATACCGCCCACCAGATAACCGGTAACCCGCTGCGCCAGCTGGGGATCGGCCATATCTGCTTTCTTCGCGCCCAGCGCTTTTGCCACCTTCTTGAGATCCAGCTGTGTCGAAACTGGCGTAATCGCCACCGCCAGCTGTTTCGCCTCGCCATTCAGCGCTACCAGCAGTGTTTTATACACCTGCTGCGCATCCAGATTGAGTTTGCGCACGGCTTCATCACCAAAATGTGTTTCGTGACTGTCATGCTCATAGGGGTGCAGGATGAAGCTGACTTTTTGTTTTTCCAGCAATTTTACGGCGGGCGTCATACGGGCTCCTTACTAAGAAAAATCTTATTGCGCAGATCCATGGAAAAAGGTGGCGAAATTTTGTTCTTTGCGTAAAATTGGCCTCGCGCCCGTAATCTGATTGCTGGCGATAACCAAAATCATAAACAAATTCCTCTTTGACGGGCCGATAACATTATCGGCTCTCTTTTTTTCAGGGCTTCTTCAGCATCTCAGGCAGATTAGCTTCGCCGTATAGATGCAGCGCACCCACCGCGACCACATAGTTTCCTGCCGCGAGCCCCCGCAGGCTGTTACACCATTGCGCATTGCGCTGACCGATCAATGTATCATTCAGCGCCTGACTAAACGTGGCGGGCAGGGTAATTTCCGGCTGGCGTGGCGGCGTATCGAGCCACCAGCTCACCATCATCTGCAGCAGTCGCGCATTGGTATGCCAGTGCAGCAGCGTATCCTGTAACAGCGCCATACCGTCATCCGGCAGTGCGGTCAGCAGGGCGATCTGTGCATCTGCGCCTTCCAGTTCAATCACCGGCTTGTTCAGACCTTTTGCTGCCTGCAGCAACTGATAATCGATGCCGTAGTCAGGTCGCAATCCCAGTCTTTGCGCCTGCTGTGCCTGTAACATCAGCGCCACCTGCCAGGCGGGCAGGTTATCCAGCAGGCTCAGGTTGAGACTCATCTCCTGGCACAGTGCGGTGAGCGTTTGCATCGTACTGCTCTCCAGCCGTGTCGCGAGTGCTGGACGATCGCCCCGGTGATCAAAGGGTGATCCACCCTGCGTAATATCCGCTTCCACTATGAGCGCATCCGCCTGCTGCAACCGATACAGCAGGCGCGGCGGCAATGGTTGCATGTCGCGCGTTCCCATATGGATGCTGCCCACCAGATGCAACTGACGATCGCCAAGCCGGACATCCATCGCAGGCCAGCGATAACTGGCGGGAAAAAGTTGGCTGATAAAGCCGCGCAGTGAGCGCCAGATGTTGCCTGTCATTCCCAATCCTTGCGGTTCAAAACGCCATGCTAGCGACTTCAGAGAACGAAAAACAGCGCTGAAAAGGCGATTACTGGCGCGGCGGCTGGTAACGCAGCAGGCGGTTTGCATTACTGACCACCGTTATAGAGGAGAGCGCCATCGCTGCACCCGCCACAATCGGGCTAAGCAGTGTACCGGTCAGCGGATAGAGCACACCCGCAGCCACCGGAATACCGATGCTGTTATAGATAAATGCGCCAAACAGGTTCTGCCGGATATTGCGCAGTGTCGCAGAAGCGAGCGCTAACGCATCTGCCACGCTGTTCAGGTCGGCACGCATTAACGTAATGCCTGCCGTTTCCACGGCGACATCGCTGCCGCCGCCCATGGCAATGCCCACCTCGGCCTGCGCCAGCGCAGGCGCGTCATTGATGCCATCACCGACCATCGCAACGCGGCGGCCCTGCTGCTGTAACGCTTCAATGGCAGCTGCCTTACCGTCCGGCAACACGCCAGCAATGACTTCATCAATACCGGCTTCGGCTGCAATGGCGCGCGCGGTATTTTCATGGTCACCGGTCAGCATAATCAGGCGATAACCCTGCTGATGCAGCCGCTTCAGGGCGGCGCCACTTTCTGGCTGAAGCTGATCGCGGAGCGCAATCAGACCGGTTAGCTGGCCCTGTTCCGCCAGTAACACCGGCGTTGCCCCCTGTTGTGTCAGGCGCGCAATCTCTGCTTCTGCCACCTGATAATCAATGCCGCTGTCGTGTAACAGCGCAGCATTACCCAGCAGCAGCGTTCTGCCATCCAGACTACCGCTGACCCCTTTACCGCGTATTGTACGAAATTGCGCTAACTGAGGCGGTTGCGTCAGTTTCGCTTCAGCGACAATCGCTTTCGCCAGCGGATGACCCGAGGAAAACTCCAGCGCGGCCGCAGTCGCTAACACGGATTCACGGCTGGCATCACCCCAGACCAGCACCTCGCTGACCTGCGGCTTACCGGCGGTGAGAGTACCGGTTTTATCAAACACCAGCGTGTCGATTTGGCTGGCGCGCTGCAGGGCATCGGCGTCGCGGACCAGCACGCCCAATTCAGCGGCACGTCCAACACCGGCAATTATTGACATCGGTGTCGCCAGTCCCAGCGCACAGGGGCAGGCAATAATCAGGACGGTAGTCGCGACTACCAGCATGTAAGCGATGTGTGGCTGTGGCCCGAACAGATACCACACTGCGCCGCTGAGCAGTGCAATCAGCACCACGACCGGAACAAAAACAGCAGAGATACGATCGGCCAGACGCCCCACATCCGGTTTGCTGCTCTGTGCCTGACGCACCAGCCGGATAATGCGCGACAGGGTAGTGTGATTCCCGGTCGCCCGGGCGATAAATTCAACCGAGCCGTCCTGCACCAGCGTGCCGGCGAAGATCGCCGCACCCGGATTTTTGCTTTGCGGCACCGCTTCGCCGGTGAGCATCGCTTCATCAAACCAGGCCTCACCCCTGACGATTTCACCATCGACCGGAACCCGATCGCCGGTGACCAGGCGCAGCGTCATGCCAGGCTGGACGTCGCTGACCGGGATCAGCCGGTCACCCTGTTGATCGACCAGCCGCGCCTGGGCCGGCGTCAGATCAAGCAGGCGTTCCAGCGCCTTAGACGATCGCTGACGCGCCCGCTGCTCCAGCGCATGCCCCAGATTGATCAGTCCCAGAATCATGACGCTGGCTTCAAAATAGAGATGGCGTGCCGGCGGCGGGAAAAAGTCGGGCCACAGCACCACGCTAAAGGAGTAGATCCAGGCGGCGCCTGTGCCGAGTGCCACCAGCGTATCCATGGTGGCGCTGCCATTGCGCAAACTGCGCCAGGCACTGCGATAAAAGTGGTTGCCGGTCACGACCATGATCAGCAGGGTTACGACGCCCAGCGTCAGCCAGGTGGTGTGGTTGCTGTCGGTGAGCATCATGTTGTTGCCCACCATGCCCCAGATCATCAGTGGCACGCCAAACGCCAGGGCGACAGCAGCCTGCCAGCTGAAACGCCGCATGGCACGGCGAGCGCTGTGCTGCTGTTTTTCACGTCGCTCCTGCTCGTCATCCACGACCTGCGCGCCATAACCTGCGGCATCGACGGCAGCCACAAGCTGGTGCGGGTCAGCATTGCCCAGCACCAGCGCGCTGCGTTCACCGAGATTGACCCGTGCCTGGCTGACACCGGTAACCTGCTGCAGCGCTTTTTCAACACGACTGACGCAACTGGCACAGGTCATGCCTTCAATCAGCAGCATATGGGCAGGCAACGCTTTTTCTGCCGGATGTGAAGCGGTCTCCGTTGTCAGCGCCTCCGGCGGCGGCTCCGATGCTGTCAACGGTTCAGACTTTGGGGAGGCGTCTGCTGTTTTCAGCGTGGCGTGATAACCCGCCTGTTCCACAGTAGCAATCAGCGCGGCCGCATCCGCCTGACCAGAAACCTGCGCTTCCTGTTGAGTGACCTCAGCCAAATCAACATCGTCGCGTTGTTCCAGCGCCTCTTTGACGCGTTTGACACAGTGACCGCAGGATAAGCCGTCGAGTGCCAGGGAAATAGTGTGTGACATAATCAACTCCTTCTGTAATCCCATTTGACGAATTGGTCAGTTCCGATTCATGCTTAAGCATAAACCTTCCATCAAGGGGAAGGTCAAGGGGATGCAAATGAACATCAGCGATGTGGCGAAAAAGACCGGGCTGACCAGCAAGGCGATTCGCTTTTACGAAGAGAAAGGCGTGGTGACACCGCCGTTGCGCAGTGAAAATGGTTACCGCACGTATAGCGGTCATCATATTGACGAGCTAAACCTGTTACGTCAGGCGCGTCAGGTGGGGTTCACGCTGGATGAGTGTCGTGAGCTGGTGGCGTTTTTCAATAATCCCTCGCGCCACAGTGCTGATGTCAAAGCCCGCACGCTGCAGAAAGCTGATGAAATCGCGGCCCACATTGAAGAATTGCATACCATGCGCGCACGCCTGCTGGCGCTGGCGGACGCCTGTCCCGGCGATGACAGTGCCGAGTGTCCCATCATCAATAATCTGGCCGGATGCTGCGGTCAGCGTGGCTGAATACGCAGTGTGATGCCCTCAATACCCACCACGACCACCGGTGTGCCCGCAGGCAGATCCCGATCTGCCTCAACACGCCAGCTGCTGTCACCGATGCGCACATGGCCGGTGCGGTTGTGCAGGGCGGTATCCAGAGTAAGCTGCAACCCGATCATCTGGCTGCCGCGCTGGTTCAGAGCGTTGGGTTTTTGATGCGCCTCGCGGTGGCGCATCCAGCGATACCACAAAAACACACACACCAGCGTCATCGCGGCAAACAGGGAACCCTGCGTCGTCCAGCTCACCGGCACAAACCATTCAATGAGGCCGACAATAACCGCCGCCAGACCGCTCCACAGCAGATAACCGCTGGTGCCCAGCATCTCAGCCGCCAGCAGTAATCCACCCAGCGTCAGCCAGAACCAGTGCGGGTGCGCGATAATGTCGGCCAGCATCAGCGTTTCGACTCAGTGCGTGAGTCCTTCAGCAGTTCACCGATGCCTGCAATTGAACCCAGCAGACTGCTTGCCTCCAGCGGCATCATGACGACTTTGCTGTTATTCCCCTCACCGATTTTTTGCAGCGCATCGGTGTATTTTTGTGCCACGAAGTAGTTGATGGCCTGAATATCGCCTGCCGCGATCGCTTCTGAGACCATTTTCGTGGCGTTGGCTTCTGCCTCAGCCTGACGCTCACGCGCCTCTGCCTGAAGGAATGCCGACGTACGTTCACCTTCGGCTTTAAGGATTTGCGACTGCTTTTCGCCTTCAGCGCGCAGGATTGCCGCCTGCCGTACCCCTTCGGCTGTGAGAATGTCGGCGCGTTTGGTTCGCTCCGCTTTCATCTGCGCATTCATCGCGCCAATCAGTTCCTGCGGCGGACGCACGTCACGAATCTCGATACGGGTGATCTTAACGCCCCACGGATTCGTCGCTTCATCCACGATGTGCAGAAGGCGGGTGTTGATGCTGTCGCGCTGTGACAGCATTTCGTCCAGCTCCATACTGCCAAGAACCGTACGCATGTTGGTCATGGTGAGGTTCAGGATAGCCTGCTCAAGATTGCTGACTTCATAGGCGGCACGCGCAGGGTCAACGACCTGAATAAAGCAGACGGCGTCGATGGTGACGTTGGCGTTGTCTTTAGAAATGATCTCCTGCGAGGGAATATCCAGTACCTGTTCCATCATGTTGATCTTACGACCGACACGATCCATGAACGGCACTACCAGGCTTAATCCTGGCTGCAGGGTGCGGGTATAACGGCCAAAACGCTCGACCGTCCACTGAAAACCTTGTGGCACGATTTTAACGGTCGCCCAGACCGCTACCAGTGCCAGAATAATCAGGGCAGGAATAACAGTAATCATACAACCTCCGCATTGTCAGATTAACGGGCCGAGTCGCTTCGGCCCGTGGTGCTGCTGTTTAGTACAGCAGGGAGTAGAGCTGGCGACGATAGCGCGCAGCCAGTGAATCGCCGGTACCCAGCGCTGCCAGAATTTCCTGTAGCATTTTACGCGCCTGGCCATCAGCGGCATTAAGATCGGATTTCAGGAAGCTGAACAGCAGTTCCAGTGCTTCGTCATTACGACCCACCTGATGCAGCTGTAACGAGAGTTTAGCAGCCAGTCCGGCGTTAGTCGGGTCCGCTTCCAGCTCGGATTGCAGCTGCTGAATCTCCGGCGTATCCGCAGCCTGTTTAAGCAGATCGATCTGTGCCATCAGGCTCTGATAGCGGGTATCCTGGTCCTGCAGCGGCACCACTTTCAGCACTGCCTCCGCTTCATCGCTGCGGTTCAGGGTAATCAGCACCTCCGCCAGCAGGAAACCAATTTCGCTGGACTGGTTGCTCAGCTGCCACGCATCTTTTAACAGTGGCAGCGCCTCCAGCGGTTTCTCTTCCTGCATCAGCGCCATCGCCTGCTGCGCTTTCAGCTCTTCTTCGCGCGGCAGCACTTTTTCCAGCAGGGCGCGGATCGCTTCTTCTGGCTGTGGTCCCTGGAAGCCGTCGACCGGCTGGCCATCCTGGAACAGGTAGACGGTCGGAATTGAACGCAGACCAAACTGCGACGCCACCCGTTGCTCTTTGTCACAATCCAGCTTTGCGAGGATAAACTGACCCGCGTACTCCTGGGCAAGACGCTCCAGCACCGGCGTCAGCTCCAGACAGTGCTGGCTGCGCTCAGACCAGAAGTAGAACAGCACCGGCAGCTGCATCGACTGCTCAAGGGTCTGCTGCAGGTTAGATTCGTTGATGTCGATGATAGAAGCTTGTGGTGACATGGATAAGTCTCTTTGCAAAAAGTGTTCTAAGAATATGGGGCCAACTGGCCCGGCTTCAAGCGCTATTACGCAGGGCTGATTAATGGCTGCGCAAAATGCGATCCAGCATCCAGCCAGGCAGTAACCGTTTCAACAGGCTCATTACGTGTGCGACCAGTGTCACCGGGTAGCGTAAACGTGGATGTTTACTATCGAGTGCGTGACGAAGTTTAGGCAGAATGGCTTCCGGTGGCAGGGTGAAGCGTGCCGCGATGCCGGGGTTACGCACCGGATTATGCTGTTCGCCCTGCGTCACATTATCGGTAAAGCGCGTCTCAATCGGACCAGGTTCTATCAGACTGACCCGAATGCCACTGCTGCGGACTTCCAGCCGCAGTGCATCGCTCCAGGCTTCCAGTGCATATTTACTGGCAGCGTACGCGCCCCGGCCTGGCGTGGAGATCAGTCCCAGCACCGAACTGGTATTCACAATGCGGCCATCGCCGCTGGCCTGCAGCGCGGGTAACAGCCGCAGCGTTAATTGATGTACACCGAAAAAGTTGCTGGAAAACTGCTGTTCAAGTTGCTGACGGGAAAGGGTACGAAGCGGTCCATAGAGGCCAAATCCGGCGTTGTTAAACAGCGCATCCAGACGGTTATCGCATAACGCGAGTATCGCATCTGCTGCCTGATCCAAGCTTTGAGGATCGTCCAAATCGAGCTGTAGCCCGATAAAACCCAGCGTGTTCATACGCGCGACATCGCCGGCTTTGCGACAGGCGGCGATCACCCGGTAACCTCGCGCCAGCAAATCGTGGGCGGCGACCAGGCCAATACCGCTTGAACAACCTGTAATCAGAATAGTTTTTTGCATTTATTTACCCTATTTGCGCATCCTGGCGCGTTACGGCTGCTTAACTAAGGGGGCCAGTTCTTTTGCCATTAACGCAGAGATAAACGGCTGAGCATCAGGATTCGGATGAATACCATCCTGCTGCATCCATTCGGGTTTCAGATAGACCTGCTCCATAAAAAAGGGCACCAGAGGAATGGCATGCTGCTGTGCGAGCTCCTGATAGATGCCGCTGAACGCCTCGGTGTAGCGGCGGCCATAGTTGGCGGGCAGACGGATCTGCATCAGCAAGGGTTTCGCATTAGCGGCTTTTACATCGTCGATCACTTTACTCAGATTCTGTGCGATAGCGTCGGGCGGAAAACCGCGCAGACCATCGTTACCGCCCAGTTCGATTAACACCCATTGCGGCTTATGCTGTTTTAATAGCGCAGGCAGGCGCGCCAGTCCCTGGGCAGCAGTATCACCGCTGATGCTGGCGTTGACCACTTTCGGTTTCTGCTGCCACTGCTTATCAAGCAGGCTGGGCCAGGCCGCAGTGGCAGACATGCGATAGCCCGCACTCAGGCTGTCGCCCAGCACCATCAGGGTATCTGCAGCAGCAAGACGGGATACCAGCAGAAGAATCAATAACAGGAAGGGATAATGCCAGCGGAAAACATTGTTGAAGTTCATCATCTTACTAAGTCCGTCGGTCAGGGAGAGCATCAGTTAACCATCCTCACCGGAGTTGAGTTGGTTGTCAAACCAGCCGAGACCATTGCGCTGATTGGCGAGTCGGGTTCCGGTAAGTCTACCCTGCTGGGCATTCTGGCCGGGCTGGACGATGGCAGCAGCGGTGAAGTGCATCTGCTGGGTCAGCCGCTGCACCAGATGAATGAAGAGCAGCGTGCGGCACTGCGCGCACGACAGGTTGGTTTTGTGTTTCAGTCATTTATGCTGGTACCGACTCTGAATGCGCAGGAAAACGTTCAACTGCCATCACTGTTGCGCGGCGACAGCGATCGCCAGAGCCGCGAACAGGCGCGTGAACTGTTGACGCTGCTCGGGCTGGGTGAGCGTCTGCATCATCTGCCCGCCCAGCTTTCCGGCGGCGAACAGCAGCGGGTCGCGCTGGCCCGCGCCTTCAGTGGTCGTCCGGGCCTGCTGTTTGCCGATGAGCCCACCGGCAATCTCGATCGTAAAACGGGTGACCGAATTGCCGACCTGCTGTTTTCCCTTAATCGCGACTTCGCCACCACGCTGATTCTGGTGACGCATGATGAACAGCTGGCGGCGCGTTGCGATCGTCGATTGCGGCTGCGTGACGGAAAATTGTGGGAGGAGCAATGATCTGGCGCTGGTTCTGGCGCGAGTGGCGCTCCCCCTCACTGCTGATCGTCTGGCTGGCTCTGACGCTGGCTGTAGCCTGTGTACTGGCGCTGGGCTCGATCAGCGATCGTATGGAAAAAGGGCTGAATCAGCAGAGTCGTGATTTTATGGCGGGTGACCGCACGCTGCGTAGCACTGATGCTGCCCCGGAAGCCTGGCTGGAAAAAGCGAAGGAAAACGGCCTGACAGTCAGTTCTCAACTGACTTTCATGACCATGACTTTTGCCGGTCAGTCGCCACAACTCGCCTCAGTCAAAGCGGTCGATGATCGCTATCCGATGTTTGGCACCTTACAGACGCAACCTCCGGGGCTGAGACCGCAGGCAGGCACCGCGCTGGCAGCACCGCGCCTGATGGCGCTGCTCAATCTGAAAGTGGGCGACACGCTGGAAGTGGGAGATACCCAGCTGCGCATCAGCGGCGAGGTAATTCAGGAGCCGGATGGCGGCTTTGACCCATTTGAGATGGCGCCACGTCTGCTGATTAACCTGGCAGATGCGGCAAAAACCGGTGCGATTCAGCCGGGTAGCCGCATCACCTGGCGTTATAAATTCTCCGGTAATCCTGACCCGCTGGCCAGCTATGACCGCTGGATTGAGCCGCAGCTGAAGGCGGATCAGCGCTGGATCAGCGTGGAGAACACGGAAGATGCGCTGGGCCGTTCGATGCAGCGCGCGCAACAGTTCCTGCTGCTCTCGGCCTTGCTGACGCTGATGCTGGCGATTGCAGCCGTGGCGGTCGCCATGAGTCACTACTGCCGCAGCCGCTACGATCTGGTGGCGGTGCTGAAAACCCTGGGTGCGACGCACGGCGCGTTGCAGCGCTTAATCATCGGTCAGTGGCTGGCGGTGCTGCTGCTGGCGGCGATTGCCGGTGGCCTGGTGGGGCAGGGCGTGGAAGCGATCCTGATGGCGATGCTGAAACCGGTATTGCCTGCCAGCTTACCGGCAGCCAGCGTCTGGCCGTGGATCTGGGCAGTGGGTTCATTGTTTGTAATTTCGCTGCTGGTGGGACTGCGTCCCTATCGTCTGCTGCTGGCAACCCAGCCGTTGCGGGTACTGCGGCGCGATGCGGTGGCAAATCTCTGGCCACTGAAGTTCTATATTCCGGTAATGATCGTGGTGGTCGTGACGCTGTTAGCGCTACTGGTCGGCGGCAGTAAAATGCTCTGGGCGCTGCTGGCGGGCGTGGTGGTGCTGGCGGGATTACTGGCGTTACTCGGCTGGGGAACGCTGCTTCTATTGCGTCGGCTGGTGGTGCGTAATCTGGCGTTGCGACTGGCAATCAACCGTCTGCTACGGCAGCCTGGCATGACGCTGAGCCAGCTCGCCGCGTTTTCACTGTCGTTTATGCTGCTGGCGCTGCTGCTGGTAATGCGTGGCGATCTGCTGGATCGCTGGCAGCAGCAGTTACCGGCGGATAGCCCGAACTTCTTCCTGTTGAACATGACGGCCGATCAGGTGCCGCAGGTGCGTGACTTCCTGCAGTCGCATCAGATCACGCCCGGGACCTTTTACCCGATTGCGCGGGTACGGCTTAGTGAACTCAATGGCAAACCGGCCGATCCGAAGCTGGATAACGCCCTGAACCGTGAGCTCAACCTGACGGAACTGGCCGATCGCCCGGATCACAATCCGCTGGTGGCAGGCAACTGGCCACCAAAAGCGGGTGAAGTGTCAATGGAAGTGGAACTGGCGGATCGGCTGGGGCTGAAGCTCGGCGATACCCTGACGTTCGACGGCGATACGCAGACGTTCAGCGCTCGTATTACCAGCCTGCGTAAAGTGGACTGGGAAAGCCTGAAGCCGAACTTCTTCTTTATCTTCCCGCCGGGTGCGCTCGACAGCCAGCCGCAGACCTGGCTCACCAGCTTCCGCATGGAGGCGAACCCGGTTCTGCTGGCGCAGCTGAATCGTGCTTTTCCGGCGCTGAGTCTGCTGGATATCGGCAGCATCATGCAGCAGATCGGTCAGGTACTGACGCAGGTCAGCCGGGCGCTGGAGATCATGGTGGTACTGGTCACGGCCTGCGGTGTGTTACTGCTGCTGGCGCAGATTCAGGTCGGGATGCGGCAACGCAGGCAGGAGCTGGTGGTCTATCGCACGCTGGGTGCGGGCAAAAGACTGCTACGCACCACGCTGTGGTGTGAGTTTGCTCTGCTCGGCGTCGTCTCTGGCGTGGCGGCCGCGATGGGAGCAGAAGCGGCGCTATGGGGATTACAGACAAAGATTTTCGATTTCCCGTGGCAGCCTGACTGGACATTATGGCTGGCATTGCCGTTGTGCGGCGCGTTGCTGTTATCGCTGTGCGGTGGCTGGCTTGGGATTCGGTTACTGAAAGGGAAGGCGTTGTTCAGGAAGTTTGATGCGGCATAAGGCAGGGCTGACTAAGGCGGCATGAGGCCGCCTTTGACCTTTATCCGGAACGCCCCCAGAACCCGCAAGCGGGTAACGGGAAACTACAGCTTTTCAACGGCCCAGGCGATGCCGCTGGCGTACTCTTCCGGGAGCAGGTGCACCAGCGCATTCAGTGCTGCTTTAAGCCGACCGGCATCGCTGTCGGTCAGATTCAGGTGACCCACTTTACGGCCCGGACGCACCTCTTTGTCGTACCAGTGCAGATGCACCAGCGGCTGCTGCAGCCAGCTGAGATTCACATCGGTGCCGATCAGATTAACCATTACCGACGGCGCAAATACCATCGGCTGTGGCAATGCCAGACCAAGAATGGCGCGCAGATGCAGCTCAAACTGGCTGATCGACGCACCGTTCTGCGTCCAGTGACCACTGTTGTGCACGCGGGGCGCCAGCTCATTAATCAGCAGTCCGTCAGGCGTAACGAAACACTCCATTGCCATTACGCCAACGTAATTCAGTGCCTGCATAATGGCGCTGAGCATCGATTCAGCCTGCTGCTGCTGAGCCTGGTCTGCCTGCGGAAACGCTACACTGGTGCGCAGAATGCCATCCTGATGCAGGTTATGCGTCAGCGGATAGAATACAACGGTGCCATCGTGACCGCGTGCGCCCACCAGTGAGACTTCACCGGAAAAGTTGATGCCCTGCTCAACGATACATTCGCCGTAGCACGCTTCCGGTAGCTGATGCGTCTCATCAGCACGCAGACGCCACTGACCCCGCCCGTCGTAACCGCCGGTGCGGCTTTTCACGATGGCCAGTTCGCCCAGCGAGTCAAACACTGCCGGCCATTCGCTTTTATCGGCCAGCAACTGCCATGGCGCGGTGGCAAGCCCCAGCTGGTCCAGCAACTGTTTCTGCGTCAGACGATCGGCCAGACGCGGAAAAATATCACGGTTAACAAAGGCCGGATGGCTGGCCAGTTCGCGCGTCAGCGCGGTCTCGGGCCAGCGTTCGATTTCGGCGGTGATGACACTGTCGGCGATTGGCAGGGAAGCAGGATCGGCCTCCAGACCCACCGGATAGACCGCGATGCCCAACGGTTCACCTGCCTGACGCAGCATACGACCCAGCTGGCCGTTGCCCAGTACGCAGACCGGCTTCATGCATCCACCCGCGGATCAGGATGGTTCAGCACCTCATCGGTCTGGCTCTGACGCCAGGTAGTCAGGCGTGACGCCAGCCCACTGTCATGCAGCGCCAGAATCTGGGCGGCCAGCAGCGCGGCATTGGCTGCGCCTGCTTTGCCAATCGCCAGCGTTCCGACCGGAATGCCGCGCGGCATCTGCACAATTGAATAGAGGCTATCCACGCCGCTTAGCGCAGCGCTCTGCACCGGTACACCCAGCACTGGCACCAGAGTTTTTGCCGCCAGCATACCTGGCAGATGCGCTGCGCCACCTGCGCCAGCAATAATCACCTGAAAACCGTTATCGGCTGCCGTTTCGGCAAAGCTGAACAGTTTATCCGGGGTACGGTGCGCAGAGACTACTTCAACATGAAAAGAGACGTCCAGGCTGGTAAGGATCTCAGCGGCGAACTGCATGGTGGCCCAGTCACTTCTGGAACCCATAACAATGGCGATGCGGGCCGGGGCGTTGGATGACATGCGGTCAACTCCTGTGAATAGACAAACAGACCTGGCCGGGCGGACAGGTTTTGAAGGGCACCGAGAATAGCATGAGAAGCACGCAAGGAAAACGGTTGCGTCCCGCTAACGTCCGGGAATTAACCGCAGATTAAAAGTCGAAATCGATGAGCTGAATGCCGCTGGCGTCGAGCTGAATCATGGAACCCCGGCTGTGCCAGGCACCCAGCACCGCGCGTTCCGCCGTTTCACCCTGCAGGTTCAGCGTATGAATGGCCGGGCGATGAGTATGACCGTGGATCAACAGCGGCACCTGCTGACGCAGCATAGCGGCAGTGACCGCCTCCTGGTTTACATCCATGATGGTCTGGGATTTGTGCTGGTTTGCCTGTTTACTGTCGGCTCGCATCCGGGCCGCAATGCGTTTGCGGATCCTCAACGGCAGCGCCAGGAACAGTCGCTGGATCCAGGGATTGTGCACTTTGGCACGAAAGCGCAGATAACCCGCATCGTCGGTGCAGAGCGTATCGCCGTGCATGATGAGCAGCCGATGGCCGTAGAGCGTCAGCACCTGCTCTTCCGGCAGCAGCGTCATGCCGCTTGCGCGCGCAAAGCGTCGGCCAATCAGGAAGTCCCGATTGCCATGGATGAAGAAGACCGGAACCGGGAGGGCGCGCAGGGCGCGGGCAATCTGCTGATGCAGAGGATTGGGATCGTCGTCACCAATCCAGGCTTCGAACAGATCGCCGAGAATATAGAGCGCGTCGCAGTGGGGCGCTTCGCGCTGTAAAAAATGCAGAAAACCGGCGGTAATCGCCGGTTCTTCCTGACACAGATGGAGATCTGCGATAAACAGCGTGCGCGACATTACTCGCTGACGGTCACTTTCTGGATAACAACATCATCTTTTGGCACATCCTGATGCATGCCGCTGCGGCCAGTAGAGACTGCTTTGATTTTCTCGACCACATCCATGCCTTCAACCACTTCAGCGAACACGCAGTAGCCCCAGCCCTGAACGCTTTCGTCACGGAAGTTCAGGAAGTCGTTGTCAGCTACGTTGATGAAGAACTGTGCGGTGGCAGAGTGCGGTGCAGAAGTACGTGCCATTGCCAGCGTACCTTTGGTGTTTTTCAGACCGTTGTTCGCTTCGTTCTGAATTTCGGCTTTGGTTTCTTTCTGCTTCATGCCCGGCTCGAAGCCGCCGCCCTGAATCATAAAGCCGTTGATTACGCGGTGGAAAATGGTGTTGTCGTAAAAACCTTCACGGCAGTAATCCAGGAAGTTCTGTACGGTTGCCGGCGCTTTATCATCGAAAGTTTTGATTACGATATCGCCATGGTTCGTCTGGAAAGTTACCATTTTTGTCGTCCTGTAAAGGTTGTCATCAGTTGCTGAGGTCGCGGTGTCGATTGGCGTACCCCTTTTTGTCGACCGTTCTTATATCATAATTTCCAATGACGCGTCAGCAGCACGGCGCAGTTGGCTTGCTTTGCGTCGCGCGAGCGATAAAAATACGGCACAATGTCTGGATACTTAAAAGTGCCAACCACACGCGAAAACGGAACCGTTCAATGCTTAAGATTTATAACACCCTGAGTCGACAGAAAGAGGAATTCAAACCCATTCATGCCGGTAAAATCGGGATGTATGTTTGCGGCATCACGGTGTATGACCTCTGTCACATTGGTCATGGGCGGACGTTCGTGGCATTTGACGTCGTGGCGCGCTACCTGCGTTACCTCGGTTATCAGCTTAATTATGTCCGTAACATCACTGACATTGATGACAAAATCATCAAACGCGCCAATGAAAACGGCGAGAGTATCGAAACCCTGACTAACCGCATGATCGGCGAGATGCACAATGACTTCGCTGCGCTGGGGATCCTGCCGCCCGATGAGGAGCCGCGCGCGACCCGTCACATCGCTGAGATTATCGAGCTGGTGGAAAAGCTGATTGCTCGCGGTCACGCCTATGTAGCGGACAATGGCGACGTGATGTTCGATGTGCTCAGCGACACCGATTACGGCGCGCTGTCGCGTCAGGATCTGGAGCAGCTGCAGGCGGGCGCACGCGTTGAAGTGGCCGATGTGAAGCGCAATCCGATGGATTTTGTGTTGTGGAAAATGTCCAAAGCGGATGAGCCAGCCTGGTCATCGCCGTGGGGCAACGGGCGTCCTGGCTGGCACATTGAGTGTTCTGCGATGAACTGCAAACAGCTGGGTACGCATTTCGATATCCATGGCGGCGGTTCAGACCTGATGTTCCCGCACCATGAAAACGAAATCGCTCAGTCGAGCTGCGCCCATGACGGCCCTTACGTCAATTACTGGATGCACTCCGGCATGGTGATGGTTGACCGCGAGAAGATGTCCAAATCACTCGGCAACTTCTTTACCGTGCGTGACGTGCTGCAACATTATGATGCGGAAACAGTGCGTTACTTCCTGATGTCCGGTCACTATCGCAGCCAGCTTAATTACGGCGAAGATAACCTGAATCAGGCGCGTGCGGCGCTGGAGCGTCTCTACACGGCGCTGCGTCACACCGACAGCAGCGTGCCTGCAAGCGGCGGCGACGCGTTTGAAGCGCGTTTCCGCAGCGCGATGGATGATGATTTCAACACCCCGGAAGCCTACTCTGTGCTGTTCGACATGGCGCGTGAAGTCAACCGTCTGAAAAGCGAAGATGGTGCTTCAGCACATGCGCTGGCGTCTAAACTGCGCGAAATGGCTAACGTGCTGGGTATCCTGCAGCAGGATCCTGAGCTGTTCCTGCAAAGCGGCGCGCAGGTGAATGATGAAGAAGTTGCCGAGATTGAGCATTGGGTGAAGGCTCGTGCCGATGCACGCGCTGCCAAAGCTTGGGCAGAAGCGGATATCGCGCGTGACAAACTAAACGCGCTGGGTGTCATCGTCGAAGATGGGCCACAAGGGTCCAGCTGGCGTCGAAAATAAACCGGAGAGGGCGAGCAATCGCCCTTTTTTATTATGGCGATTGAACAGATTCAGATCCGCGGCTTCCGCTCAATACGGAACCTGACGCTATCGCTTCAGCAGCTGAATGTGGTGAGCGGTCCCAACGGCTGCGGTAAATCCAACCTCTATAAAGCGGTGCGGTTGCTGCATGAGGCTGCCAGCGGTAGTCTGGCGCTGGCGCTGGCGCTGGCTGAAGAAGGCGGCATCCAGAAAGCGATGTGGGCAGGTGGTTTGCGCCGGGGCGATCGCCGACACGATCCAAAGCGACTGGAGCTGGCGGTGGTAATGGATGATATGGATTACCAGCTGGAGATTGGTTTTCCCGAGCCACTGTCGACAAGCCTGTTCAATCTGGATCCGCTGGTGAAGCAGGAACGGCTCTGGCTCAGCGGCCAGCGACATCGTCCTTCTGCCTGCATCATGCAGCGCGAAAACCAGACCGCCTTTCTGCACAACGTTGAAGGTGAGCGCGTCGCCTATCCGGCAGTATTGCATCCGGAGGAGTCACTGTTTGGTCAGCTTGGCGAACCCCATCTTTATCCGGAGCTTTCGCAACTGCGTGAACGTCTGCAGCAGTGGCGCTTCTACCATGAGTTCGCGGTCTGGCCCGGCTCACCCATTCGTGCGCCGCAGATTGGTGTGCGTGCGCCGGTGCTCGCTCACGATGGCCGCAATCTGGCGGCGGCCTGGGCGACCATCGTGGAGCGTGGTCATTCAGAGCTGTTGTTTGAGGTAATGGCGCAGGCGTTTCCCGACTGCCAGTTTGACGTCGAGGTGCAGAACGGCCGTTTTCAGATGCTGATGTCCCGTCATGGCATTCTGCGTCCGCTGGAGAGCGCGGAGTTTTCTGATGGCACGCTGCGGTTTCTTTGTCTGGTTGTGGCGCTGCTCAGCCCGCGTCCACCCGCCTTTATGGCACTGAATGAACCGGAAAACAGTCTGCATGAGGATTTGTTGCCTGCGCTGGCGCGTTTAATCGCCGAAGCCAGCGATTACAGTCAGCTCTGGATCACCAGCCATTCACCCCGACTCGCAACGCTGATTGCGCAGCATACGGCGGTGAATCATATTGCACTGGAGCAACAGGAAGGGGAGACGCGTGTGAAAGAGGATGAACCGCTGTAATAGCGTCCCCGCAGGGACGCTCCGGAATTACTCGACCACAGTGATGCGGAAACCCGCAAATTCCACGGTCTGACCGGCTACGATCTTGCAGCGCTTACGGGTTTCAACCGCGCCATTCACCTTCACTTCACCCTCGGCAATCACGACTTTCGCCTGTGCACCGCTCTGAACCCAGCCTTCCAGCTTTAACAGGTCACACAGATCGACATGCGGGAATTTACCCAGTGAAAAACTTGTCATTTAAAAAACCTCTTTATCATGAAACTCTTCGCACGCCTGCAGCGTGTTTTGAATCAATGTTGCTACTGTCATTGGACCCACACCGCCCGGCACCGGGGTAATGTAAGATGCGCGCGCTGATGCGCTGTCATAGTCAACGTCGCCTACGACTTTGCCGCTCTCCAGACGGTTAATGCCCACGTCGATAACGATCGCACCGGGTTTGATCCAGTCGCCCGGAATAAAGCCTGGCTTGCCCACAGCAACGACCAGCAGATCGGCGTGCTCAATGTGATGACGCAGATCTTTGGTAAAGCGATGGGTAACCGTTGTAGTACAGCCTGCGAGCAAGAGCTCCATGCTCATCGGACGACCAACGATGTTGGATGCCCCGACCACCACAGCGTTCAGGCCGTAAGTGTCAATGTTGTAACGCTCCAGCAGCGTGACGATACCGCGTGGCGTGCAGGGACGCAGGGTTGGTGCACGCTGACACAGGCGGCCGACGTTATAAGGGTGGAACCCATCGACATCTTTGTCAGGCGTAATCCGCTCCAGCACTTTCACGTTATCGATGCCCGCTGGCAGCGGCAGCTGTACCAGAATGCCATCGATTTCATCATCCTGATTGAGCTTATCGATCAGCTCCAGCAGCTCAGCCTCGCGGGTGGTGGCAGGCAGATCGTAAGAGCGGGAGTGGAAACCAACCTCTTCACAGGCGCGGCGTTTGCTGGCCACATAGATCTGCGAAGCCGGATTTTCACCCACCAGAACCACTGCCAGACCTGGGGCACGTTTTCCGGCCGCCAGACGCTGCTTCACTTTTTCCGCAACCTCAACGCGCACCTGCTGCGCAATCGTTTTACCGTCAATAATTTTTGCTGCCATCAGAGAGGAAATCCACTGTGTTGTGTTGAATCGGGGAAGGGCGCTATTTTGTCAGAAGCGTGGGCTGCTGTCAGTTACAGTTTCAGCCGTGTATGCGCTTTCCGATGTTTTCGTCGCGACGATGCCAGCCTGCATGCGTATGATATCTGCAGGACAATCCGGGGACGATGTAATGATTTGGATAATGCTTGCGACTCTGGCGGTGGTATTTGTTGCTGGATTTCAGCTGCTCACCGCGGGCTCACGCCACGCCGCCCAGCGGCTCAGCAAACGACTGCAGCTGCCAACGGTACAGGTGGAATCAATGATCTCTATGATGGGAAAAGAGGCCGCGAAAGAGTTTACCGACTATCTCAGCCACGATAATGAAACGCATCTGCATAATGGCGCAGTGGTACTGCTGATCTGGCAGGTGTTGATTGTTGATGGCAGCGAGGAGAACAGCCAGCGCTGGCATACGATTATCAGTCGCGCCGGTTTTTCACCGCTTATCAGCCGCCAGCAGCTGCTACTCGCGCTGGGCTTTCTGCGCCAGCTGGAACCGGACAGTCAGGAACTGCACGCACTTCGTGAGCAATACAACGCGCGCTTCACATCACAAGGGATTGAGCTGGAAGGAGAATTGACCGGCAGCAGTAAACTCGTGTCGCTCAGCGAATGGCGCAGTCGTCACTGACGCCAATTGGTTATTCCCGCAGCACTTCGCTGCGGGGAAACGGCAAAAACGTTGACGTACCCGCTTCCCGACGTATAATCCGTGCCATCTCCATGCGCCCTTAGCTCAGTTGGATAGAGCACCGGCCTTCTAAGCCGTAGGTCACAGGTTCGAATCCTGTAGGGCGTACCAAATTCTCTCCTCTTTTTTGCATACTGAGACTCTTTTTTCTCTATTGTCAGTATGATATCTCAACATTTTACTCTTATTTATGTTCAAAAAACGAATTGCCCGCATTACTCGCATGGCTGTTTGGATAGGTTAGTATTTTTCTGTGCTTACGATCTGCTTATTGTGCATGCTGTTTTTTGCATATAGCATTTTAATATCATGCGCAATTGCATGGGTATGATGTTCAGGCAGAGCCTTCTGAGGTGAGGAAACGTTGATACCAGTGCTGGCCAGGTAAGCAGGTTGGTTAGCATGTGTCTCCTTCACTGTGCTATATTTCGCACGTATCGCAACGTTATTCAGGATGAATCAGATGAACGAATTTGAGCAAGAACTCTATAATAACGGCTTCTCTGCTAAAGATATCGGTAAGCTCAAGAGCATCATTAAAAAAGACGAATCAAAAAAAGATACACTACAAAGCCTCGTTATTGATTTGAGTAAACGCTTCTGGGGCGGTGTCATTGCTCTTGTTATTTTGCTACTTATTGGACTGGATGGCATTTTCAATGCGGATGCTTCAAATGCCATTCCATATATTATTGTTCTGACGTTTGCATTTCTTGTGGTCTATTTTGTGACTCCTCTGAACCTCTCCTGGAAAGCTAACAGGTTTATCAGAAAAACCAGAGGTTAGTTTTGTGCAGGGCTATTTTGCATTTGGTATAGGTTCAAACCTACTCCAGCCCCCTTATAGGCTGCTCCAGCGCCTTTTAAGGCAAGTGCTGGTTTACTCATAACCTGAACCTTGCGGTAATAGTCTGTTGGCAGATATTTGTATAGCCGCCATGCTTCTGGCTTCAAAGTCAGTTTGAAAATGCCATAGTATGAGGTTGTCAAATCAACTACCTGATAGGCTAACAAACCGAGTCGCTTATCAAAACCAAAAAAATCTGCAACATCTTCATATTTATCTCTTATTGGGTTCGATGGGTGAGGCACACCGCTGAGTTTTCCTATGCTCTCAATCCCTGATCCCACTCCATTCATTACCAGGGTCGAACCCGCTACAACACCTAAAATATTACCTGTAGTGACAGAACATACAATCAGACCGACACCAGCCACGATTTGCAAGCCACTTAACACCACTCCGATCCCATTGATGACATATCCAATGACCTTTTCATGGTCATGATAAAACTGCACCGAAGACGATACGACAGCTTCACCGGTCCTAAGCATTCTGTCCTGAATCTTGAGATGCTGACTTTCCTGCTTAAGATTCTGAATGCACTCCTGACACTGATCGTCAGAATTTGAAGTACGAATGGTATGGATCTGTAAACGAGCGAACTCGCGCACCTCATCCTGGAATTTCAGTTTTACAAGAGCATCCTTGAGGTGAAATTGAGAAAGTGAAGTGGCTATGTTAACTAAATGATTAGCTTCAAGATTTGCCATCGTCAGAAAGTAGTTTGAGAGTCTTTTTGTGTCCCAGTAGTTGTCCATAACAGTGCCTCTGTAAAAACGTGGTCTCACTAAACGTGATTTTCAGATCCTAAAATAGCTAGAGTTGTATGGGATCACAAATTGAGGTGTGCAAGTTTTGCAATGCTGAGCAATTTATCGATGA
>NZ_JARHXL010000010.1:0-779 GCF_029222565.1 Pantoea sp. Cr_R13 | reverse complement strand
CATGGTTTAGCCCCGTTACATCTTCCGCGCAGGCCGACTCGACCAGTGAGCTATTACGCTTTCTTTAAATGATGGCTGCTTCTAAGCCAACATCCTGGCTGTCTGTGCCTTCCCACATCGTTTCCCACTTAACCATGACTTTGGGACCTTAGCTGGCGGTCTGGGTTGTTTCCCTCTTCACGACGGACGTTAGCACCCGCCGTGTGTCTCCCGTGATAACATTCTCCGGTATTCGCAGTTTGCATCGGGTTGGTAAGCCGGGATGGCCCCCTAGCCGAAACAGTGCTCTACCCCCGGAGATGAGTTCACGAGGCGCTACCTAAATAGCTTTCGGGGAGAACCAGCTATCTCCCGGTTTGATTGGCCTTTCACCCCCAGCCACAGGTCATCCGCTAATTTTTCAACATTAGTCGGTTCGGTCCTCCAGTTAGTGTTACCCAACCTTCAACCTGCCCATGGCTAGATCACCGGGTTTCGGGTCTATACCCTGCAACTTAACGCCCAGTTAAGACTCGGTTTCCCTGCGGCTCCCCTATACGGTTAACCTTGCTACAGAATATAAGTCGCTGACCCATTATACAAAAGGTACGCAGTCACCCCCATAAAGAAGGCTCCCACTGCTTGTACGTACACGGTTTCAGGTTCTGTTTCACTCCCCTCGCCGGGGTTCTTTTCGCCTTTCCCTCACGGTACTGGTTCACTATCGGTCAGTCAGGAGTATTTAGCCTTGGAGGATGGTCCCCCCATATTCAGACAGGATACCACGTGTCCCGCCTTAC